>NZ_CP011340.1:2632500-3948750 GCF_001278075.1 Streptomyces pristinaespiralis
TCGCATCCGGAGCCACCGGCACCCTGCTCACGGTCAAGCACTTCCTCCCGTTGCTGCGCGCTTCCCCTGGTGCCGATGTGGTCAACCTGGTCTCCTCGGCTGCGGAAGCCCGGAACCACCGCTCTCAGGCACACCCCGCGTTCTACGCGGCCAAAGCCGCGCAAGCCGGTTTCGCCGACGTCCTCTCTCAGCGACTCCGCCCTGAGGGCATCCGTGTCATCTCGCTCTACCCACCGGACTTCACGGACGGCGACCCACTCGACGCCACCTGGGAACATGCCTCCCGGACCGCCGGCAACCCGCTGACCGCCCAATCCGTGCTCGACTGCGTCTTTTTCGCGATCGGCCAACCGCGCGACTGCTTCATCCGCTCCTTCCACTTCGAGCAGTTGTAAGGGCCCGCGCGGACTCGACACCACCGGTGCGGATGCTCGCCCGTTACGTGTTCGCCGGGGCAAGCATGCGAGGGGCGCGAGCGGATCTGGCCGCTCCTCAGGCCGCTGACGGCACCGGTCCCGCCGCGGCCGCCGGCGCCGTCAGCGCCTCGAGCCGCTTGATCCTGCGGCGGACGAGGTACAGCGGGATCACACCGAAGACGCCGAAGGACATGTCGATGACGGACCACCAGAAGGGGATGCCCCGGATCGGGCCGCAGATCAGGGCGAGCGGAATGATCCCGGCGCAGGCGATCATGCCGAACTCGACGACCCAGATGTTGCGGACGGGGTCGCGGTAGGGCCCGTAGAAGGCGACGGCGATCACCAGGTGGGCGAAGGCGAGCCAGTCCGTGCCGTAGAGCACGAACGGATACTTCTCCTCGGTCGCGTCGAGCCCTTCCCGCACCCGCACGATCCACTCCATGAAGGCCGGCATCCGTTCGGGGACGGGCGAGGCGGAGGAGCCCAGCAGATCCTCGATCAGGCGCAGTTCGGTCACCAGGGGGAAGGCGGTCACCCCGCTGAGCACCAGACACACGACGAAGAGGACCAACCACCGGCGTATCCCCCGCAAGAGGGCTGCTCGCTCGCTCATACGGGCACCCTACGGCAGAAGTGAACATGTTCAAAATGCTTGCGGCGCCGCCCGAACGACAGCGCGCCCGGTGCACGAGTGCACCGGGCGCGCGGCCTTCTGACGTTATGGAAGGCCCCTGAGGTCAGCCGTCGAGCGACGTCATCACGTGCTTGATGCGCGTGTAGTCGTCGAAGCCGTACGCCGACAGGTCCTTGCCGTAGCCGGACTTCTTGAAGCCGCCGTGGGGCATCTCGGCGACCAGCGGGATGTGGGTGTTGATCCACACGCAGCCGAAGTCGAGGGCCTTGGACATCCGCATCGCCCGCCCGTGGTCCTTGGTCCACACCGAGGAGGCCAGCGCGTACTCCACGCCGTTCGCCCACTCGAGGGCCTGCGCCTCGTCGGAGAAGGACTGGACGGTGATGACCGGGCCGAAGACCTCGTTCTGGATGATCTCGTCGTCCTGCTTGAGACCGGAGACGACGGTCGGGGCGTAGAAGTAGCCCTTGTCGCCGACCCGCTGACCGCCCGCCTCCACCTTGGCGTGCGCCGGCAGCCGGTCGATGAAGCCGGTGACCTGGTCCAGCTGGTTGGCGTTGTTCAGCGGGCCGTACAGCACGTCCTCGTCGTCCGGCGCGCCGGTCTTCGTCGCGGCCGCCGCCTTGGCGAGCGCGGAGACGAACTCGTCGTGGATGGACTCGTGCACGAGCACGCGGGTCGCCGCGGTGCAGTCCTGGCCGGCGTTGAAGAAGCCCGCCACCGAGATGTCCTCGACGGCCTTCTCGATGTCGGTGTCCTCGAAGACCACGACCGGGGCCTTGCCGCCGAGCTCGAGGTGGACACGCTTGACGTCCTTGGCCGCGGACGCCGCGACCTGGATGCCCGCACGCACCGAACCGGTGATGGACGCCATCGCCGGGACCGGGTGCTCGACCATCGCGCGGCCGGTGTCGCGGTCGCCGCAGACGACGTTGAAGACGCCCTTGGGCGCGATGGCGCCGATGATCTCTGCCATCAGCACGGTCGAGGCGGGCGTGGTGTCCGACGGCTTCAGCACGACGGTGTTGCCCGCCGCGAGCGCCGGCGCGAACTTCCAGACCGCCATCATCATCGGGTAGTTCCACGGCGCGACCTGGGCGCAGACACCGACCGGCTCGCGCCGGACGATGGAGGTCAGGCCCTCCATGTACTCGCCGGCGGAGCGGCCCTCGAGCATGCGCGCGGCGCCCGCGAAGAAGCGGATCTGGTCCACCATCGGCGGGATCTCTTCGGTGCGGGTGAGCCCGATCGGCTTGCCCGTGTTCTCCGACTCGGCCGCGATCAGGTCCTCGGCCCGCTCCTCGATCGCGTCGGCGATCTTCAGCAGCACCTTCTGGCGCTCCGCGGGCGTGGTGTCGCGCCAGGCGGGGAAGGCGGCCGCGGCAGCGTCCATGGCGGCGTCGACGTCGGCCTGCCCGGAGAGCGGCGACGTGGCGTAGACCTCGCCGGTGGCGGGGTTGACGATGTCGATCGTCCGGCCGTCGGCGGCGTCCTTGAACTCCCCGTTGATGTAGTTGCGCAGTCGACGCAGCTCGGTGGTCACTGTTGCCACCCCTCCTGTCGTGTCCGATGGGTGAGACACCCCACCCTAATCTCTTCTCGGACGTTTTCAACAGGCCCGCCACTCTCCAACTTCGGATTCAGTGAAGTTCGACCCCCATAACAACGAATTTCATCGCTCAGGGCTTGCCAGACAGACGAGTCCCGGTGCAGAGTGAGGTTGTGGCCAGTCGTAGCGCAGACTCCAGGAACGGGACCGCAGGTGGTTCGTCGACCCCGACGATCGACGCGGTCTCCCTCGCGATCATCGAACAGCTCCAGGAGGACGGTCGCCGTCCTTACGCCGCGATCGGCAAGGCCGTGGGCCTTTCCGAAGCGGCCGTGCGGCAACGCGTCCAGAAGCTGCTCGACCAGGGCGTGATGCAGATCGTCGCCGTTACCGACCCGCTCACCGTGGGTCTGCGGCGCCAGGCGATGGTCGGCATCAAGGTCGAGGGGGACCTCGACCCCGTGGCGGACGCGCTGACGGCCATGGCCGAGTGCGAGTACGTGGTGATGACCGCGGGCTCCTTCGACCTGATGGTGGAGATCGTCTGCGAGGACGACGACCACCTGCTCGAAGTGATCAACAAGCGGATCCGTGCGCTCCCCGGCGTGCGCTCCACCGAGAGCTTCGTCTACCTCAAGCTCAAGAAGCAGACCTATATGTGGGGAACCCGATAGCCGTGAGCAAGGACCTCTCCAAGACCGCCTACGACCACCTGTGGATGCACTTCACCCGCATGTCGTCGTACGAGCACGCACCCGTGCCCACCATCGTGCGTGGCGAGGGCACCTACATCTACGACGACAAGGGCAAGCGCTACCTCGACGGGCTCGCCGGCCTCTTCGTGGTCAACGCGGGCCACGGCCGGCACGAGCTCGCGGAGACCGCCTACAAGCAGGCTCAGGAGCTCGCGTTCTTCCCCGTGTGGTCCTACGCCCACCCCAAGGCGGTCGAGCTCGCGGAGCGCCTCGCCCACCACGCGCCGGGCGACCTCAACAAGGTCTTCTTCACCACCGGCGGCGGCGAGGCCGTCGAGACCGCCTGGAAGCTCGCCAAGCAGTACTTCAAGCTCCAGGGCAAGCCCACCAAGTACAAGGTCATCTCGCGTGCGGTCGCCTACCACGGCACCCCGCAGGGCGCCCTGTCGATCACCGGCCTCCCCGCCCTGAAGGCCCCCTTCGAGCCGCTGGTCCCCGGCGCGCACAAGGTGCCGAACACCAACATCTACCGCGCCCCGATCCACGGCGACGACCCCGAGGCCTTCGGCCGCTGGGCCGCCGACCAGATCGAGCAGCAGATCCTCTTCGAGGGCCCGGAGACCGTCGCCGCGGTCTTCCTCGAGCCCGTGCAGAACGCCGGCGGCTGCTTCCCGCCGCCGCCCGGCTACTTCCGGCGGGTCCGCGAGATCTGCGACCAGTACGACGTGCTGCTCGTCTCCGACGAGGTCATCTGCGCCTTCGGCCGCCTCGGCACGATGTTCGCCTGCGACAAGTTCGACTACGTGCCGGACATGATCACCTGCGCCAAGGGCATGACCTCGGGCTACTCCCCGATCGGCGCCTGCATCATCTCCGACCGCCTGGCCGAGCCGTTCTACAAGGGCGACAACACCTTCCTGCACGGCTACACCTTCGGCGGCCACCCGGTCTCCGCGGCCGTGGGCCTCGCCAACCTCGACATCTTCGAGCGCGAGGGCCTCAACCAGCACGTGCTCGACAACGAGGGCGCCTTCCGCTCCACCCTGGAGAAGCTGCACGACCTGCCGATCGTCGGCGACGTCCGCGGCAACGGCTTCTTCTACGGCATCGAGCTGGTGAAGGACAAGGCCACCAAGGAGTCGTTCAACGACGAGGAGACCGAGCGCGTCCTGTACGGCTTCCTCTCCAAGGCGCTGTACGACAACGGTCTGTACTGCCGGGCCGACGACCGCGGCGACCCGGTGGTCCAGCTGGCGCCGCCGCTGATCGCCGACCAGTCGACGTTCGACGAGATCGAGCAGATCCTGCGCGGCGTCCTCGCCGAGGCGTGGACCAAGCTCTGATCCCGCCCCGCCCTCCCCGCACGCGGCCCGGGTACCTCCATCCGAGTGAGATGGACGGTGCCCGGGCCGCGTGCTTCCCGGTACCCCGGCAGTGACTCCTTAGCGTGCCCAGTGACCGATCGGCCCTGCCTTCGTTCCCCCGTACGGGGGGCGGGAAATCTGATCAGAACCGAGGTGTACGTCATGGTGGCCCCGCCCGACAACGATGTGATCTGGGCTCGCTCCCTGCACCACGCCCACCGCGGCTCCCCGGCCCTCGTGGGCGTGTCGCTCGGCGTGCGCGAGGGCGAGATCCTCGCCGTGCTCGGCGCGCGCGGCAGCGGCAAGACCACACTGCTGCGATGCCTGTCCGGACAACTCGTCGCAGAGCAGGGCGAGGTGTGGTTCAACAGCTCCCCCGTGCACACCATGCCGGCCCTGGTACGCGAGCGGCTGCGGCGCGACCGCTTCGGCTGGATCGACCCCGAGCCCACGCTCGTGCCGGAGCTCAACGCCTGGGAGAACACCGCTCTGCCGCTGCTGCTCGCCGGCGTCTCCCGCCGGGCGGCGCGGACCACCGCGATGGAGTGGATGGAACGCCTGGACATCGGCACCTGCGCGGGCAAGCGCCCCCACGCGCTGCTCCGTGCCGAGCAGCAGCGCGTCGCCGTCGCACGGGCCCTGGTCACCACCCCGTCCGTCCTCTTCGCCGACGAGCCGACCGCGTCGCTGCACAGCCAGGACCGCGCCCAGGTGCTGCGCACGCTGACCGCCGCCGTCCGCTCGCACCGGATCACGATGGTGCTCGCCACGCACGACGCGGACGCCGCGGCCGTCGCCGACCGCACGATCACGCTCGCCGACGGGCGGCGGGTGGGATCCCGGGCGACCGCCGACGCCGAAGGGCGGGCCGCGTGCTCGCTCTCCGTCTGACGCGCGGGTCGCATCCACTGGTACTGCTGCGCCGGCTCACGGTGGCGGCGGCATCGGCGGGTGTCGGCTTCCTGCTGCTGTGCACACTGATGTACGCGCTGTCGCATCCCGACGACCGGTCCTCCGTGGGGCGCCTGCTGTGGTGCGTGTTGCCGCTGGCCGCCACGGTGTACCTCGCGGTGGCCGTGGCCCGCACGGACCCCGGGACCCGGCCACGCTCCGGCCTCTCCGCGATCGGACTCGGGCCCGTGCGCCTCGCCGTTCTCGCCGCGTCCTCCACCGCACTCTCCTGCACGCTCGGCAGCGTGCTCGCGCTGCTGTTCTTCCTGCATCTGCGGGGCGACCTGACGGGGCTGCCCTTCGACGGGGCCGCGGCCGAACTGCTCTCCGCCGGAACGCCGCTGCCGCTGCCCGCCGCTCTGACCCTGCTGTCGCTCGTGCCGCTCCTCGGCACCGCGGCGGCCGCTCTCGTCCTTCGGCCGCGCGCCGCGGCCCCCGAAGCGGAGGAGCCCGCCGGCGCCCCGGCCGGACTGCCCTGGGGCGTCGCGCTGATCGCGGTGGGCCTGGCCGTCGAGACCTATGTGAGCGGCACGGAGGCCGACAGCCGGCCGCCCGGCATGCTGGTCGGCTGGACCCTCACCGCGGTCGGCCTGTGGCTCGCGGGGCCCGCCCTCACGCACCTGTGCGGCCGACTGCTCCAGTCGGCCGGGCCGAGCGCGCTGCGGCTGCTGGCCGGCCGCATCCTCATGGCGGAGTCCCGGCGCATCGGCCGCCCCCTCGGCGTGCTCTGCGCCGTGGCCTCGGGAGCGGTGGCGGCCGTCGCCGCGTACGGCTCCGCCCCGCGTCCGTGGGGACCTATGACGGCGCTGGGGACCACCCTGGTCGTCGTGTGCACGACGGCGGCGCTGCTGACGGCGGCGCTGGAGTCCAGGCAGTCCCGCACGGAGGCGACGGCGGACCTGGTCCGTCTGGGCGCCCCTGCGACGGTCCTGCGACAGGCGGCGGCGCTGCGTGCGGGCGTGCTGTTCATGGTCTTCGTCCCCCTGACCTTGACGGTGGGCGCCCTGGCGGCCACCCCGCTGACGCGCTGACGACCACCGCACTCGTACGTGCCCCGCTGCGCAGCCGAACCGGCGGCGACGCGCCGCCCGGTCCGGCGCCGGGGTGAGGTCGGCGGTGCCGGGCGGGCTGGGGAGCTGGGCCCGGCCCGCCTATCGTGGGCGCATGACGACGGCCACCCCGCACGACCGCGAGATCGAGTCCCTGGAAGAGTTCGACGGCGCGGTCGCCCGCGGCTCGCTCGCCGGGCACCGCGTCCAGTCCGTGGACCTCACCGGGCGGACCGCCGAACTCCTCCGTACCGACACGGCCTCCGCCGTGTTCCTCGGCTGCCCCATGGAGCCCGACGCCGCCGCCAAGGTCCGCGCGGACGGCGCCCTCGTCTTCCCGCCGGTGCCCGATCTGCCCTTCGACCCGTACGGCGGCCGGCTCTACAGCCCCGACGACCTGTTCCAGGGCCTCGAGGACGGCGGTTACGAGTCGACGCCCGACGCCCTCGCCTACGCGTGGTTCCAGGGGACGAAGGCCGACGGCGACATCTTCGCCTCGATGCTCCGCGCCGTCCACGACGACTCGATCTCCGACGCCCTGGACGAACGCCTCGCCGGCGAGCGGGTCGTGGGCGTGATGGGCGGCCACGCGATGGGCCGCGGCACCGACGCGTACGCCGGCGCCGCGCTGCTGGGTCGCGAGCTCGCCCGTGCCGGATTCACGGTCGCCACCGGCGGCGGGCCGGGCGCGATGGAGGCCGCCAACCTGGGCGCGTACGCGGCACCGCACCCCGACGGGATGCTGGACGACGCGCTGCTGCTGCTCGCCAAGGCCCCGTCGTTCCTGCCGTCCGTCTCCGACTGGGCGCAGGCCGCGTTCGAGGTACGTCACCGCTGGCCGCGGGGCGGCGACTCCGTCGGCATCCCGACCTGGTTCTACGGCCACGAGCCGCCGAACGCCTTCGCCGGGCACATCGCCAAGTACTTCGCCAACGCGACCCGCGAGGACGGCCTGCTGGCCAGTTCGAACACGGGTGTCATCTTCCTGCCGGGCGCCGCAGGGACACTCCAGGAGATCTTCGACAACGCCACGCCGAACTACTACGAGTCGCGCGGCGGACCGACCCCGATGGTGCTCGTCGACCGTCACCACTGGACGGACCATCTGCCCGCGTGGCCGCTGCTGCGATCACTCGCGCGCGGCCGGTCGATGGAGTCGCGGATCGCCCTCGTCGACTCGGTCGAGGAGGCACCGGGCGCCCTGCGACGGCTGCTGGCGGACGCTCACTGAGGGGCGTCCGGTCCGAGCACCACCACCTCGTCGGCGGCGAACACCACGCCCACCGCGGTGCCCAGGGCCGGGGCCTTCCCGAGGGAGCACTCCGCCTCCAGCGGGGGCCCCTCCTCCGGGCGCAGCCGCACGGCGACATGGCTCCCGCGGAAGGTGCGGGACTCGACCGTGCACCGCAGGCCCTCCGAGGGGTCGGTGAGCCGCACACCGTCGGGTCGTACGAGCACCGTCCGCGCCCCTTGGGGGGACCCGTCCGGCACCGGCACCTTCCCCCACTCGGTGTGCGCGGCGGTGCCCTCGACGGTCGCCGCCATGACGTTGTCGAAACCGAGGAAGCGGGCCACGAACGCGGACGCGGGCCGCTGCCAGACCTCCAGCGGGGTCCCTGCCTGCGCGATCCTGCCCTCCCGCATGACGACGACGCGGTCGGCCAGCGCGAAGGCTTCGCCCTGGTCGTGGGTGACGGCGAGCGCCGTCGTGCCCAGCCGCCCGAAGAGGTCGCGCAGTTCGACGACGAGCCGCTCCCGAAGACCACGGTCCAGCTGGCCGAGCGGCTCGTCGAGCATCAGCAGTCTCGGCTCCGGCGCCAGCGCCCTGGCGAGGGCGACACGCTGCTGCTCGCCGCCGGACAGGGCGGCGACGGACCTCCGCCGGGCACCCGGCAGGCCGACCAGCTGTAGCAACTCCTCGGTCCGGCGGACCTGTTCCCCGCGATCGGCACCGTGCATCCGCAGGCCGAAGGCGACGTTGCCGCCGACGTCCCGCTGCGGGAACAGCTGATGGTCCTGGAACATCAGCCCCACCCCGCGCCGGTGCACCGGTACGCGCGCCTGGTCGGCGCCGCCGAGCAGCACCCGCCCCGCGTCGGCACCCTGGAGCCCGGCGACCACGCGCAGCAGCGTCGACTTGCCGCTGCCGCTCGGTCCGAGAAGGCACACGATCTCGTGCTCGGCGACGTGGAGGTCCACCGCGTCCAGAGCGGTGCGCGGACCGAACCGTACGGTCACGCCCGCCAGTTCCAGCAACGCCATCAGAACTCCTCGGAGGTGGACCGGTCACGGACGCGTTCGAGCAGCAGCAGCGCCACCGCGCACACCACCATCAAGATGGTGCTCAGCGCCATCGCCTGCCCGTAGTTGAGCTCCCCGGGCCGTCCCAGCAGCCGTGCGACGGCCACGGGCAGCGTCGGATTGTCGGGCCGGGCGATGAAGACGGTCGCGCCGAACTCACCGAGGGAGACGGCGAACGCGAACCCGGCGGCCATCGCGAGCGCCCGGCGCACCAGCGGCAGATCGACCTCCCGCCACGCCCTCAGCGGTGACGCGCCGAGGACGGCCGCCGCCTCCCGCAGGCGTTCGTCGACGGCGCGCAGCACGGGCAGCATCGTGCGGACGACGAAGGGCACACCGACCAGCGCCTGGGCGAGCGGCACCAGGATCCAGGAGGCCCGCAGGTCCAGCGGCGGTTCGTCGAGCGTGATGAGGAAGCCGAAGCCGACGGTCACGGCGGAGACACCGAGCGGCAGCATGAGCAGGGCGTCGAAGCCCCGGACCAGCCTGCCCGCACGGCGGGTGAGGGCGGCCGCGGCGAGGCCGCCGACGACGACCGAGATGGCGGTCGCCGCCAGGGCGTAGCGCAGCGAGTTCCACACGGCGTCGATCGGCGGCACGAGGAACACGCCGCCGGACGGGTCCACGGTGCCCAGTTTCCGGTAGTAGCCGAATCCGTAACCGGCCGGGGTGTCGAAGGAGCGCTCGACCAGCACCGCGAGCGGCACCAGGAGCAGCACCACCACCGTGGTGAGGACGCCGCCGAGCAGCAGCCACTGAACAGCGCCGTGCGGCCGTCGCGCGGTGCGCGCCGGGTCGACGAGCCGCAGCGCGCTCTCCCGCCGCCGCACCGTCCAGGCATGCACGGCCAGCACCGCACCGACCGCCAGGAACTGCACCAGCGTCAGCACGGCCGCCGTCGGCAGGTCGAGGAACTCGGCGGTCTGCCGGTAGATCTCCACCTCGAGGGTGGAGAAGGCGGGGCCGCCGAGGATCTGCACGACACCGAAGGAGGTGAAGGTGAAGAGGAAGACCATGAGGGCGGCCGCGGCGACCGAGGGCACCAGCGCGGGCAGCGTCACCCGGCGCCAGGCGGCCAGGCGCCCCGCGCCCAGCACCCGTGCGGCCTCCTCCTGACGGGGGTCGAGCTGCTGCCACAGGCCGCCGACGGTGCGTACGACGACGGCGTAGTTGAAGAAGACGTGCGCGAGGAGGATGGCCCACACCGTGGTGTCCAGCCGGATCCCCCACAGCTCGTCGAGGAGTCCGCCGCGCCCCAGCAGCGCGAGGAACGCCGTACCGACGACGACGGTCGGCAGCACGAACGGCACGGTGACCACCGCGCGCAGCAGCCGCTTCCCGGGAAAATCGAGCCGGGCGAACACGTACGCGCCGGGCAGCGCGATCAGCAGGGTCAGTGCCGTGGACGCCAGGGCCTGCCAGGTGGTGAACCAGAGCACGTCGCGGATGTCCGGCCGGCCCAGCACCTCGCCGAACCGGCCGAACTGCCAGACTCCGTCGGCGTGGAGGCCGCGTCCGACGATCGCGGCGACGGGGTAGGCGAAGAAGACGGCGAAGAACGCGACAGGGCCGGCCATCAGGGCCAGCCGAGCCGCGTTCCCGCGCAGGGACGTCCTTACTTCACGACGAGCGAGGACCACGACCGGACCCACTGCTCACGGTTCTTCGCGATGGTGTCCGCGGCGACGGTCTCGGGCTTCTCGACCACCGCACCGTGCTTGGTGAAGAGCTCCGGCAGCTTCGCGTCCTCGACCACCGGGTTGACGAACATGTTCAGCGGCATGTCCTCCTGGAACTTCTTGCTGATCAGGAAGTCCAGCAGCGCCTTGCCGCCCGCCTCGTTCTTCGCACCCGTCAGCAGGCCCGCGAACTCGATCTGGCGGAAGCAGGTGCCGGTGGCGACACCGGTGGGCGCCTGGGCGGGCTGCGGCTCGGAGTACAGGACCTCGACCGGCGGGCTGGAGGCGTACGAGACGACGAGCGGGCGGTCGGCCCCCGCCTTCTTGCCGCCGGCGGAGCCGGAGAACTCCTCGTTGTACGCCTGCTCCCAGCCGTCGACGACCTTGACGCCGTTGTCCTTGAGCTTGTTCCAGTAGCCCTGCCAGCCCGACTCGCCGTACTCGCCGATGGTGCCGAGGAGGAAGCCGAGGCCGGGCGAGGACGTCGCGGCGTTCTCGACGACCAGCATGTTCTTGTACTCGGGCTTCGCCAGGTCGGCGAAGGTCCGCGGCGGCGCGAGCTTCTTGTCGGCGAAGAACTTCTTGTCGTAGTTGACGCAGATGTCGCCGGTGTCGACGGGCGTCACGCGGTGCTTGCCGGCGTCGAGCTGGACCTCCTGCGCGACCTGGTCGAGGCCCTTGGCCTCGTACGGCGTGAAGAGGTCGTTGTCGAGCGCGCGGGACAGCAGGGTGTTGTCCACGCCGAAGAAGACGTCGCCCTGCGGGGAGCCCTTGGTCAGGATCTCCTTGTTGAGCGCGGTGCCCGCGTCGCCGCTCTTGAGCACCTTGACCGTGTAGCCGGTCCGCGCGGTGAACTCCTTCAGCACGGCGTCGGACGCCGCAAAGGAGTCATGGCTGACGAGCGTCACGGTCTTCGGGCCGCTCGCCCCGCCGGACGGGTCCTTGTCCTTGGACTCCCCGCCGCACGCCGCGAGGACGCAGACGCCGACGGCGCCGACGAGTGCCGTGCGGACGGCACGCCGAAGCTGGCTGTTCATGATGCTGCTGACTCCCTACGCCGGTATGACCCGGATCAGGTCCGAGGGTCTGCGGCCCGTGGCCGTGAAGGCCTCGCCGCACTCTCAGCGCTGTGGTGCGCTCCCCTGTCGGAATGTTTTGTTGTTCATTTGTGCGAACGCACAGGGCACAGTATCAGCCATGGCCGACGGCCCTTCGGTCACCGCTCCTGCGCCGCCAGCTGCCCGCAGGCGCCGTCGATCTCCTGACCGCGGGTGTCCCGGACCGTGACCGGCACACCGTGCGCGGCGATGGCCTCCACGAACGCCTTCTCGTCCTCGGGACGCGAGGCGGTCCACTTCGAGCCGGGCGTCGGGTTGAGCGGGATGAGGTTCACATGGACCCTCTTGCCCTTCAGCAGCCGGCCGAGGAGGTCGCCGCGCCAGGCCTGGTCGTTGATGTCGCGGATCAGCGCGTACTCGATCGAGATCCGGCGGCCCGACTTCTCCGCGTACTCCCAGGCGGCGTCGAGGACCTCGCGGACCTTCCAGCGGGTGTTGACCGGGACCAGGGTGTCGCGCAGCTCGTCGTCGGGGGCGTGCAGCGACACGGCGAGACGGCACTTGAAGCCCTCGTCCGCGAACCGGAGCATCGCCGGGACCAGGCCGACGGTCGAGACCGTGATCCCGCGCTGCGAGAGCCCCAGACCGTCCGGCTCGGGGTCGGTGAGACGGCGGATCGCCCCGACCACCCTCTTGTAGTTCGCGAGCGGCTCGCCCATGCCCATGAAGACGATGTTGGACAGCCGGGCCGGCCCTCCGGGCACCTCGCCGTCGCGCAGGGCCCGCATGCCGTCGACGATCTGGTGCACGATCTCGGCGGTCGACAGGTTCCGGTCGAGGCCGGCCTGACCGGTGGCGCAGAAGGGACAGTTCATCCCGCATCCGGCCTGCGACGAGATGCACATCGTGACCCGGTCCGGGTAGCGCATCAGCACCGACTCGACCAGCGTGCCGTCGTGCAGGCGCCACAGCGTCTTACGGGTGGTGTCGTCGTCGCACGAGATGTGCCGCACCACGGACATCAGGTCCGGCAGCAGCTCGGTGGCGAGCTTCTCCCGTGCGGCCGCCGGGATGTCGGTCCACTGGGCGGGGTCGTGCGCGTACCGCGCGAAGTAGTGCTGGGACAGCTGCTTGGCGCGGAACGGCTTCTCGCCGATCGAGGCGACGGCGTCCTTGCGCTCGGCGGGCGTGAGGTCGGCAAGGTGCCGCGGCGGCTTCTTGGCTCCGCGGGGCGCGACGAATGTGAGTTCTCCGGGCTTGGGCATGGTGCATCCAGTGTCGCAGACGCCGGCGCATGGCCCGCTGCCCCGCGGGGAGGGTGATCGTCGGGCCCGGGAGCCGGGCATCCGGCGCCGTGGGGCCGCCGTCCCCTCCGTGCCGGCATCGCCGCGCCGCCGCCCAGGACTGCCGAGGGCGGCTCGTCCTGGGCGGTCAACAGCCGCATGCCGCGGCTACGGCGGTTCAGCTCGACAGCAGGCGGTTGAAGAACGACCGGTACTTGCGCAAGGCCATGCGCAGGTCCTCCGTGTCGGCCTCGTCACCCTGGCTCCACTGCCCTTCCAGGTCCTGCTTGTGCTGGGAGAACGTGCTGGCGAGGGTCTGCATGACATCCGCCACCAGACCGTCGGCCTCGTGGACGGCCTCACGCGGGTCGTCGACGAACCGGTTCTGGATCTCCTGCCAGCGCGTCCGGAATCCTTCCTCGTCCTCTGAAGTCAGCAGCTGCGGAACTTCCTCTCGTGCGGACGCGTCCGGCGCGGGTTCCGTCTCCTCGGAGACGGCCGAAGCTCCCGTCGGCGAGACGTCGGCCTCCGGTGTCGCTCCGGGCGCCGTCGGCGCCGCGTCGGCCTCCGGCGTCACCTCAGGGGCCGTCGACGTCGACGCGTCGGCCTCCGGCCTCACTTCAGCGGTTCCACCGGGGAATTCAGGGGACTGCGCCTCGGGCCCGCGGCCCGTGTCCCTCTCCAGCGGGGCGGCGATGTCGTCCGTCGACAGTCCGCTCTCCGCCGGCCGTGGTGTGTGTTCGCGTTCCATCTCTCATCCGTCCTCGTGGTCGAAGAGTTCTGGTACATGAGGCGCTCATGTGTGGGCCTGACGAGGCCCGCCGTCCGAGAGCAGTTCGTCGAACAACGCGCGGTAGTGCACCATCGCCCCACGCAGCTGTTCGGTGTTCGCCCTGTGCTGCAGGCTGCGCTCATTGACGTCGTGGGCGGCGCGGTAGTGCTCCACGGTCCTGCCGTGCTCCACGGACAGGTCCTGCAGCTTCTGCGCGAGGTTGTCCGTGGGATAGCCGCGTTCCCGCATGAGCGACGCCACCAGCAGGTCCGCCTCGTGCACGGCCTCCTCCGGGTGGTCCACGAAGTCGCCTTGGACCTTCTGCCAGTCCTGGGCATAGCGGTCACGGACGCCGGACGACAGCGGCTTGATGTCCAGGGCGTCATGCCGCTTCTCCCGGGCGCTCAGCTCGCGGTCGGCAGCGCCCCTGCTGCCGGTGTCCTCGACGGTCCTCTCGTACTCAGGGCCGAACCGCGCCTGGAGACGGCGCCGGCGCACGGTGTACCAGCCCAGCGCGGCCAGCACGGCGACCACTGCGACGACCGGGAGGATGATCGCGAGAAGGGTGCCTGTAGACATCCGCTCACCCCCTGGCAATACCTGTTTCCGTACCAACCAGAAAATCCCCTGAAGAGATACACATAAACGGATAAAACGTCTCGGTTATGAACCTGTTCCCGGCTGTTCTCGGCACCGAGGCAGTTCGCCACGGCGCCGCCGACGACCCGACGCACCCGGCAGCCACCGCCCCACCCGGCGACCACGTGAACCGGCCCGCCGGGCCCGGGCCTTGGGCCGCCGGGGCGCGAGAAAAGGCGGAGGGCTCGCTGCCCGGTGGACAGCGAGCCCTCACGGACGAGAAGACAGGGTCAGCCCGATCCCACGAAGAGCACCAGCAGCAGCCAGACCACCGGTGCCGTGGGCAGCAGGGAGTCCAGCCGGTCCATGATGCCGCCGTGTCCGGGAAGCAGCGTGCCCATGTCCTTGATGCCGAGGTCCCGCTTGATCATCGACTCGCCGAGGTCGCCCAGCGTGGCACTGACGGCGACCGCGAGGCCGATCAGCAGACCCTGCCACCAGGTGCCGCCGTCGATGAGGAACTGCATGCACAGCGCCCCCGCGGCCATCGCGAACGACACCGCGCCGAGGAGCCCTTCGCGGGTCTTGCCGGGGCTGATGCGCGGCGCGAGCTTGTGCTTGCCGAAGCGCCAGCCGACCGCGTACGCGCCGGTGTCGCTGACCACCGTGAGCAGCAGGAAGGTGATCACCCGCTCCGGACCGTCGTCCGCCGTCAGCATCAGCGCGACGAAGGTCGCCAGGAAGGGGACGTAGAAGGCGGCGAACACGCCGGCCGTGACGTCCCGCAGATAGCCTTCCGGCCGCTCCGTCATCCGCCACACGAGGACCGCGAGCGCCGTGAGCGCCATCGCCACCCATGCGCCCTCCGCCCCGCGGACGTAGCCGGCGACGACCATCGCCGCGCCGCCCACCGCGAGGGGGACGAGGGGAGCCTTGATCTGCTTGCGTTCCTCGAGCCGGGAGGTCAGCTCCCACAGGCCGACGACCACGGCGACGGCGATCACGCCGACGAAGACGGCCTTGACCAGGAACAGAGAGACCACGATCACCGCGCCGAGCCCGACCCCGACCCCTATCGCCGCGCGAAGGTCCCGGCCCGCCCGCTTCTTCTGCGGGGGTCCGGGCCGGGCGGAGGGCTGCGGAGTGGGGTCGCCCGACGGCGGCGGGGTGGGCATGGGCTCCTGCGGCATCTCGTCGCGGAACAGGGGGCCGCCCGGCCGAGCGGCCCCCTGGTCACGGTCCTCGCGGTGTTCGCCGCCGCTGTGGTCCTCGGCGTCTCTACCTGCGTCGGGAAAATCCGGCACGACGGGCATGGGACGCGTGTGCTGCGCGTCGCGCCCTTCGTATGCGGGACCCGCCGGGAGGGGCCCCTGGTCGGGCGGCGGCCATGCTCCGGCGTATCCGGCGCCGTGCGGGGCCCCCCAGGAAGAGTCGTTCATCAGACCTCGAGCAGCTCGGCTTCCTTGTGCTTGAGCAGCTCGTCCACCTGCGCGACGTACTTCGCGGTGGTGTCGTCGAGCTCCTTCTCCGCGCGGCGGCCCTCGTCCTCGCCGACCTCGCCGTCCTTGATCAGCTTGTCGATCGTCTCCTTGGCCTTGCGGCGCACGGAGCGGATCGAGATCTTGGCGTCCTCCGCCTTGGTCTTGGCGACCTTGATGTACTCCTTGCGGCGGTCCTGGGTGAGCTCCGGGAACACCACACGGATGATGTTGCCGTCGTTGCTCGGGTTGACGCCCAGGTCGGAGTCGCGGATCGCCTGCTCGATGTTGCGCAGAGCGGTCTTGTCGAACGGCGTGACGACGGCCATCCGCGGCTCGGGAACCGAGAACGAGGCCAGCTGGTTGATCGGGGTCAGTGCACCGTAGTAGTCCGCCACGATCTTGTTGAACATCGCCGGGTGCGCACGTCCGGTGCGGATCGCGGCGAAGTCATCCTTGGCGACCAGGACGGCCTTCTCCATCTTCTCCTCGGCCTCGAGGAGGGTCTCTTCGATCACCACTTGCTCCTGCGTGTCTTGAGGTTGGCCCGGCTCGTACCACTGGGCCGGCGGGACCTGCGTCGCGTATTGCCTGCACGGTGTCCGACCGGCAGGACTTTGTCCATCCCTCGAGGGAGCGCCCCGGGATCAGGCTCGGGTGCCCCGGTCGCTCACGAGCGTGCCGATCTTCTCACCCTTGACGGCCCGGGCGATATTGCCCTCGGCGAGGAGCTCGAAGACGAGGATCGGCAGGGCGTTGTCACGGCAGAGCGTGATCGCCGTGGCGTCGGCGACCTTGAGGTTGCGCGACAGCACCTCGCCGTACTCGAGCGCGTCGAACTTGACCGCGTCCGCATTGGTCTTGGGGTCGGAGTCGTAGACACCGTCGACACCGTTCTTGCCCATGAGCAGCGCTTCCGCGTCGATCTCGAGGGCCCGCTGGGCGGCGGTGGTGTCGGTGGAGAAGTAGGGCATGCCCATACCGGCGCCGAAGATGACGACGCGGCCCTTCTCCAGGTGGCGCACGGCGCGCAGCGGGATGTACGGCTCGGCGACCTGGCCCATCGTGATGGCGGTCTGGACACGCGAGTCGATGCCTTCCTTCTCCAGGAAGTCCTGGAGGGCGAGGCAGTTCATGACGGTGCCGAGCATGCCCATGTAGTCCGAGCGGGCCCGGTCCATGCCGCGCTGCTGGAGCTCGGCCCCGCGGAAGAAGTTGCCTCCGCCGATGACGACCGCGATCTCTGCCCCGTCGCGTACGACCGCGGCGATCTCGCGGGCGATTGCGTGTACGACGTCGGGGTCGACGCCCAGACCCCCTCCTCCGGCGAAGGCCTCGCCGGACAGCTTCAGCATGAAGCGTCCGGACTTCTTGCCGTGGTTGTCGTCGCTTTGTGCGGCGCCCTGATTCATGGAGATCTCCTCGTGCACATGCGAAGAAGGCCATTGCCAGTGGGTCCTTGCGGTTTCCCGTACGGCAATGGCCTCCTCGTCAGATCTGCGATCGTCCGGCGCGAACACCGACGACGACTGCTTCAGACCCTACCGGGGTCCGGTGTCCGTAGCGTACGGACTCAGATGCCGACCTTGATGCGCGTGAAGCGCTTCAGGGCGACGCCGGCCTCGTCCAGAATCTGCTGGACGGACTTCTTGTTGTCGAGCGCGTACGGCTGGCCGAGGAGGGTTGCCTCCTTGAAGAAGCCGTTGACGCGACCCTCGACGATCTTCGGGAGCGCGGCCTCGGGCTTGCCCTCGGCGCGGGTGGTCTCCTCGGCGACGCGGCGCTCGGCCTCGACGACCTCGGCCGGGACGTCCTCGCGGGAGAGGTACTTCGGCGCGAAGGCGGCGATGTGCTGGGCGACGCCCTTGGCGAGCTCGGCGTTCGCCTTGTCCAGCTCGACCAGGACACCGATCTGCGGGGGCAGGTCGGGCATGGTGCGGTGCATGTAGGCGGCGACGTACGCGCCGGAGAACTGCGCGAAGCGGTCCAGGACGATCTTCTCGCCGAGGTTGGCGTTGGCCTCGTCGACGTACGCCTGGACGGTCTTGCCGGGCTCGATCTCGGAGGCGAGCAGCGCCTCGAGGTCGGCCGGGGAGGTCTTGGCGACGTGCGCGGCGAGCGCACCGGCGACGACCTGGAACTTGTCACCCTTGGCGACGAAGTCCGTCTCGCACTTCAGCTCGACGAGGACACCGGAGGTGTTGTCGTCGGCGATGAGGGAGACGACGGCACCGTTCTCGGCGGAACGGCCCTCGCGCTTGGCGACGCCCTTCTGGCCCTTGATGCGCAGGGCCTCGACGGCCTTGTCGACGTTGCCTTCGGCCTCGTCCAGCGCCTTCTTGCAGTCCATCATGCCGGCGCCGGTGAGCTCGCGGAGCTTCTTGACGTCAGCGGCGGTGTAGTTCGCCATGTCCTTGAATCTCTCTCGAAAGTCGAAAGTCGAAGATCTACGGGTGATCGGCGGGGCGGTGCCCATTGGCACCGTCCCCGCCGTCAACAACCGAACCTGTGAGGTCAGGCCTGCTCGGCGTCCGCCGGCTTCTCCGCCTCGGCGGCCGGAGCCTCCGCAGCGTCGGCAGCCGGAGCCTCGTCAGCGGCCTCGGCCGGCTTGGCCTCGGCAGCGTCCTCGGAGTCGGCCTTCTTCTCGCCCTCGAGGAGGTCCCGCTCCCACTCGGCGAGCGGCTCGCCGGCGGCCTTCTCGCCCGGCTTGGAGTCGCCGGTGGCGACGCCGGAGCGGGCGATGAGGCCCTCGGCGACGGCGTCGGCGATCACGCGGGTGAGCAGGGTGACGGAGCGGATCGCGTCGTCGTTGCCCGGGATCTTGTAGTCGACCTCGTCGGGGTCGCAGTTGGTGTCGAGGATCGCGACGACCGGGATGTGGAGCTTGCGCGCCTCACCGACGGCGATGTGCTCCTTCTTGGTGTCGACGATCCAGACGGCGCTGGGCACCTTCTGCATCTCGCGGATACCACCAAGGGTCTTCTCCAGCTTGGCCTTCTCACGCGAGAGGACCAGGAGCTCCTTCTTGGTGAGGCCGGAGGCGGCCACGTCCTCGAAGTCGATCTGCTCGAGCTCCTTGAGGCGCTGCAGACGCTTGTAGACGGTGGAGAAGTTGGTGAGCATGCCACCCAGCCAGCGCTGGTTGACGTACGGCATGCCGACGCGCGTCGCCTGCTCGGCGATGGCCTCCTGGGCCTGCTTCTTGGTGCCGACGAACATGATGGAGCCGCCGTGCGCGACGGTCTCCTTGACGAACTCGTAGGCGCGGTCGATGTACGACAGCGACTGGAGCAGGTCGATGATGTAGATGCCGTTGCGCTCCGTGAAGATGAATCGCTTCATCTTCGGGTTCCAACGACGGGTCTGGTGACCGAAGTGGACGCCGCTCTCCAGCAGCTCCCGCATCGTGACGACGGCCATGGCCGTATCTCCTTGTGTTCTCGGTTATGTCCTGACGCCCCGACGCGCCGTGCCACAAGGGACCGAGGAGCGCGGCCACCGACCGCTGAGGGTGTGGTGGCGGGGCGTGCGAAGTCGACCCGGTGACCCGGATCGCCAGAAGAAGTGTACGGGACCGTGGACGCACCGGGTGACGGCGCTGTCCACAACGGACGGGTTGTCCACAGATCCGGACCATGATCAGCGGGGCTGACCGTGATCCGGGCACGGTTCCGCCCATGAACTGTGCGTCTTCCGCGTCCGCGATCTGCCGGGCCTTCGCCGTGCCGGTGCTCGTCGCGCTGACCCTGATGGGCGGCCCGGCGGCGGGCGGCTGGCCGGGCCCGGCAGGTGACAGGCCGGCGGCCATGGCGAGGGCCGTGCCGGCGACGGCCTCCGAGCTTCGAGCAGGCAGCGGGCCTCCGCCGCCTGAGCGCGACCCCGTGGTCGTCAGGGTCGGTGCGGCGGGCACCGCTGGGCTGACGTCGGTCGCGCGGGAAGCCTCGCCGCGCGGCACTCCGGCGGCACCTGTCGTCCGCGGTGACGGCGTCACCGCCGGCCTCGGGCACAGGCACGCGGCGCCGGACCGGGCAGCGGACCCGGCGGCGGGGCCGGCGGCGGGGCCGGACGCACAGGCGCCACGGAGCTGGCCGGTCGGTGCGCCCCGGCCCCTGGTGGTCCGGGGCTGGGAGCCGCCCTCCTCCCCCTACGGCCCGGGGCACCGCGGGGTGGACCTCGCCGCGACGGCCGGCACGCCCGTGCGGGCCGCGGCGTCCGGCACGGTCTCCTTCGCCGGATCCGTCGCCGGCCGGGGCGTCCTCACCATCACTCTCACCGGTACGGGTGACCCCCCGTTGCGTACGACCTACGAACCGGTCCGCCCGCTGGTCGAGGAAGGCGCTGCCGTGACGGCGGGGCAGGTCGTGGCGTCCGTCGAGCCGGGGGCCTCCCATTGCCGAGGCTGTCTGCACTGGGGGCTGCGCCGCGGCACGGAGTACCTGGACCCACTGACCCTGCTGCCGCCGTCGCTGCTGCGCCGCGGCCCGTCGCGCCTGCTCCCGGTGTTCGGCGTTCCCGCCCCCCGGACCACGGCCACGCCGCTCTCACCGGCGGCCACCGCGGGTCCGGGGGACCTGCTCCACGCGGCCCTCCTCCTGGCCACGGGCACGGCGGCCCACCACACCCTGCGCAGGCGACCGGGAAGCGTCGATCCGGCAGGGCCGGTCCACCGACGACGCCGGGGCCCGGTGCCGCTGTTGCGCACGCGCCCTACGCAGGCGATCCCGCAGGAGAGGCCCGGCGGCGCAGGTCCACCGCGGCGCTGGAGGCGGGTGGCGCTGCAGCGCACGCAGCCCTGCGGAAGCACCCCGCAGCATCGATCCGGCAGGGGAAGCCCCAACAGCGCCGGGCGGTGCCGGGGCCCGGCGCCGCTGTTGCGCACGCGCCCTACACAGGTGATCCCGCAGGAGAGGCCCGGCGGCGCAGGTCCAACGCGGCGCTGGAGGCGGGTGGCGCCATGGCGCACGCGCCCTACGGAAGCACCCCCGCAGCATCGATCCGGCAGGGGAAGCCCCAACAGCGCCGGTCCAACGACGGTGCCGCTGACCGGAGACGCGGTGACGCACCGCGCCCTGCGCCGGCAGCCCTGCAGGGCCGGTCCGGCGCGGTCCCACTGGCCGATGACGCTGCGACACACCACCCGCCCCGCGCAACCGGTCCCGCAGGGCCGGCGATGCCGGTCCCGGAGGGCGGCGCGACCCCGACAGCGTCGGCCCGGCACCGAGGAGGCGGCGGGATCCAGACAGGCGGTCCCGCGGTCGACCCGGCACACCGTCAGGCGGGCCCGGCACACCGAAACGCGGCGCTCGGCAGACGGCCCCCGACGCGCCGGCGGGCGCTCAGCCCCGCACGCCTCGCAGCACCATCGCGACGGCCGCCTCCGCGATGGCGTCGGGCTCCTCGGCCGCGCCGAGTTCGATGCGGCGGACCGCCGCGTCGACGACGCCCTGAAGCAGCATCGCGGTCAGCCGGGGCCGCTCCTGGCCCAGCTCGGCGAGGGCCTCGACGATCATGGCGATCAGCGCACCGTGCGCGGCACGGATCTTCTCCCGGGCCCCGGCCTCGAGCTCGCTCGCCGAGATGGCGACGACGGCCCGGTGCCGCCGGTCCCCGACCAGCTCGAGCTGCCTGCGCACATACGCCTCGACCTTGCCCTCCGGGGTGTCCGCCCTGCCCATCGCGGTCTCCACCTCGGCCGCCCAGACGGGGAAGTCCACCGCGCAGAGCTCCTCGACGACCGCGGCACGCGAGCGGAAGTACTCGTAGACGGAGGACCTCGCCAAGCCGGTGCGCTCGGCGAGGGCGGGGAAGGTCAGCGCCTCCGTACCGCCTTCGGACAGGAGGGAACGCGCGGCGTCCAGCAGGGCGCCTCGCTGCATCGTCCGGTGCTCGGCCACGGAGGCCGCTCGAATCCTGGGCACGCCTCCACTTTACGGACCTCACCCGGCCGATCCCAGGGTCACCGCCCGACGTCGGCCAGCTTCGCCCGCAGCTGCAGCACCGACTTGGTGTGGATCTGGCTGACTCTGCTCTCCGTGACGCCGAGGACATTCCCGATCTCGGCCAGCGTGAGCCCCTCGTAGTAGTAGAGCGTGACGACGGTCTTCTCGCGGTCCGGCAGGGTGTTGATGGCCCGCGCGAGGAGTCTGCGCAGCTCTCGGCCCTCGGCCACCTCGACCGGGTTGTCCGCGGCGGTGTCCTCGAGTGTGTCCATGAGGCTGAGGCGCTCGCCGCCCTCGCCTCCGACGTGCAGCAACTCCTCCAGCGCCACCACGTTCGCCAGTGACAACTGGCTGAAAACCGAGTGCAGTTCGTCGACCGTGATACCCATCTCCGCGGCGACCTCGGACTCCGAAGGCGTGCGCCGCAGCTGCGCCTCGAGCGTCGCGTACGCACGCTCCACGGCCCGGGCCTTCTGCCGCACCGACCTGGGGATCCAGTCCAGCGCGCGCAGTTCGTCGATCATCGCGCCGCGGATCCGGGTGATGGCGTACGTCTCGAACTTGATCGACCGCTCGATGTCGAACTTCTCGATGGCGTCGATCAGCCCGAAGACCCCGGAGGAGACGAAGTCGGCCTGCTCGACGTTGGACGGCAGGCCGACGCTCACCCGGCCCGCGACGTATTTGACCAGCGGCGAGTAGTGAAGGATCAGCTGTTCCCGCAGCCTGCCGTCACCCGTGGCCTTGTACGACCGCCACAACTCCTCGAGAGACGAGGGTGCGGCGGGCCGCACGGTGCCACGGGCAGCGGGTGGCGCTGCCGCGCGGTCAGACCCGGAGGTGTGCTGGGGCATGCGTTGCCTTGAGCCGTTCTGCTGTGAAGGGAGCCGGAGGCCGCCTGGGCCGGGAACCCGGTGAGCGTAGCGTGACTGCACGGTTGCGGTGGGCGAAGGTCGGGCTTACGAACCGGGGCGGGTATTCGCCCTCGTCCACACCTTCGAACCCGGGCGGGTATCCGCTCTCGTCCACACCTTCGAACCGGGGCCGATGCCCAGCGCACCGGCCCCTCCGGTCCCGCCGACTGGACTGCAGAGGTCATCGGCTTCACCCTTTCACCCGAATGCCCGAGGTCAAGTAACGCCTCGCCGCGCGTTCGAACCATGACGGCGTCGGCGCGTCAACTTCCATCCGTCTTCGTCCCGTTCCACGAATCCGAGTGAATGAAGTTCGTACAGCTTGCCGCGGGCCTCGTCCACCGTCGTTCCGCCTTCGCGGGCGACTTGATGCACGGCGCACGCACCCCGCGCGGGCAGCGCTTCGAGCACCCGCCTGCCGAGCGGGTCCAACAGGTCCCTGGGCACCACGGGGCCGCTGTGCGCCGGCGCCAGTTCCCCTATCCGGCCGACCAGTTCGACGACTTCCGCCGCGTCGGTGACCAGCACGCTCTCGCCGCGCAGCAGTTCGTGGACGCCTGCCGACAGCCCGCTGGTGACCGGTCCGGGGACTCCTATCGTGTGACGGCCGAGCCGCTGGGCGCTCCGCGCGGTGACCAGCGAGCCGCTGCGGTACTCGGCCTCCACGACGACGGTGCCCCTCGTCAGCGCGGCGATGACGCGGTTGCGCTGGACGAACCTGCTCGGGGTCGGATGGCCGCCCGGCGGCAACTCGCCGATGACGAGCCCCTGTTCGACGATGCGTCCGATCAATTCGCCGTGACCGCGGGGGTAGGCGACATCGACGCCGCAGGCGAGGACGGCCACCGTGGCACCGCCGGCGGCCAGCGCTCCGCGGTGTGCCGAGCCGTCCACGCCGAAGGCCGCCCCCGACACCACGACCCAGCCGCGCTCCGCGAGTCCGGCCCCGAGACCGGTGGCCATGTGCGCCCCGTACGAGGTGCAGGCCCGCGCGCCGACCACCGCGACCGAGCGCAGCGCCCATTTCCGCAGGTCGGGTCTGCCCCGCACCCATAGTCCGACAGGTGAGGCGTCCCGGAGGTCGTCGAGCTGGCTCGGCCACTCGGCATCGCCCGGGACGACGAACCGGCCGCCGACCGCGTGCACGGCGTCCAGGTCGCGCTCCGGCCGCACCCCCACGGCCCGGTCCCGCAGTCCCCGTACCCGGTCCTTGGAAACGCCCGTGAGGGCGCCGGCGGCGCAGTCCTCCGATGTCAGCAGGGTCAGCAGTCCCTCGGCGCCGAACTCGCGGAGCCACCGTCCACCGTGCTCGTCACCCGGTTCGAGGATGCGCGTCAACGCGGCGCGCGCCATCCGCTCCCGGTCGTCGGCCGCGCGTTCCGGTGTCCGCGGTGTCATGGCCGGCCCCCGATCCCCGCGACGGCCCCCGCCGGCACACCCCTCGCGATCCCGGTCCGCAGCTCCAGGGCCAGCGCGACGTCGGGCGCCTCCGGCCGGTCCCGGCCCGCCAGGTCCGCGATGGTCCAGGCGACTCTCAGCACCCGGTCCAGGCCGCGCGCCGTGAGCAGACCACGGTCCACGTCCCGCTCGGCGGCGGCCAGCGCCCCGGGGGAGACGGTCCAGCGGGTCCGCAGTTCGTGGCCGGGGACCTCACTGTTGACCGACCACGGCGTGCCGTCCAGACGGGCCGCCGCGCGGGCCCTGGCCTCGCGCACCCGGTCTGCCACCACCGCTGTGGAGTCTCCGCGGCGGCCCTGGTCGAGCAGGTCGGACCGGCTCACCGGCTCGACCTCGATGCGCAGGTCGACACGGTCCAGCAGCGGGCCGGACAGCCGGGCCTGGTACCGCCGGATCGCCGAGGCGGGACAGTCGCATCCGGCACCGTGCAGGGTGTGCCGGCCGCAGGGGCACGGGTTGGCGGCCAGCATCATCAGGAATCTGGCCGGCAGCCGCACCACTCCCCCGCTCCTCGCCACGACGACATGGCCCGACTCCAGGGGCTGCCGCAGGGCGTCCAGCGCCTTGCCGGAGAACTCCGGAGCCTCGTCGAGGAAGAGCAGGCCCCGGTGTGCGAGGGAGACGGCGCCGGGCTTGGGCAGACCGTTCCCGCCGCCGACCAGCGACTGCATGGTCGCCGAATGGTGCGGTGCGCAGTACGGCGGCGTCCGCACCAGCGGCTGGCCCGGCGGCAGGAGGCCCGCCACCGAGTGCACCGCCGTGACTTCGAGCGATTCCCGCCGGGTCAGCGGCGGCAGCACACCGGGCAGCCTCTCGGCCAGCATGGTCTTCCCCGCGCCCGGTGGCCCCGAGAGCAGCAGATGGTGTCCGCCGGCCGCCGCGACCTCCAGTCCGGTGCGTGCCGTGTGCTGACCCGCGACATCGGCCAGGTCCGGCCCGCCTGCCGGGTCCGCGGCCAAGCCCGTGCCGATGCCCGCGCCCGGCACCATCAGTCCGGCCAGCATGGGGTCGGGCCTGCCCTCCTCGACGGGCTCCTCGTCGGGCACCGGCTCGTCGGCGAGCACGGCGATCAGCTGTCGCAGGCTGCGCACGCCGAGGACCGAGATCCCCGGTACGAGTGATGCCTCACCGGCTGTCTGCTCGGGTACGACGACCTGTTCGTATCCGGCCTCCGCCGCGGCGAGCACCGCCGGGAGGACTCCGCGCACCGGTCTGACCCGGCCGTCGAGCCCCAGCTCACCGATGAGCACGAGGTCGGCGATCTGCCGGGGGTCGATCCGCTCGGCGGCACCGAGCACGGCGACGGCCACGGCGAGATCGAAGCCGCTGCCGCCCTTCGGCACCGATGCCGGGCTGAGCCCCACGGTGAGCTTCTTCTGCGGCCACTCGGCCCCCGAGTTCACCACGGCCGCCCGCACGCGGTCCCGGCTCTCCACCAGACTCTTGTCCGGGAGCCCGACGAGCGTGAACGCGGCGACGCCCGGCTCCAGATCCGCCTGGACCTCGACCACCACGCCCTCGACACCCACCAGAGCCACCGAACACGCGCGTGCGAATCCCATCAGGCCACCCCGCGGGCGTGCTCGACGATCGCAGCGCCGCGCCTGGGAAGCAGCACGCCGACGAGGTCGATGCGCACGCCGCCCGGCGGTGCGCCGCCGTGCCGCTCCAGCCAGCACTCGGCGAGCCGGCGCAGCCGGACGGCCTTGACCGGTGTGATCGCGGCCATCGGATGCTCGTACCCGCCGACCCTGCGGGTCTTGACCTCACAGACGACGACCGTGTCGCCGTCGCGGGCGACGATGTCGATCTCCCCGGCCCGCCCGCAGCGCCAGTTCCTTGCCAGCAGCCGCATGCCCGACCTGGTCAGCAGCCTCGCCGCCAGGTCCTCTCCGTACCGTCCCAGTGCCCCCGTCGCGTTCATTTCGGCACCACCTCCGGCACCGACTCTGACGCGTGGGACCTCTCAATGTGGATCTTGGTCGAAAGCTGTGGACAACGCGCCAGGTGTGGAGAACCGCGTCACCCGCGGGAGTGGCCTCAGCTGCCGGGAAGCTCGAGGTCGCTCTTGTTGAGCTCCTCGATGTTCACGTCCTTGAAGGTGAGCACCCGGACCTGCTTGACGAAGCGGGCCGGCCGGTACATGTCCCACACCCAGGCGTCCGCCATCGAGACCTCGAAGAAGACCTCGCCCTGCACCGAGTGCACCTGCATCTCGTAGTCGTTGGTGAGGTAGAAGCGACGCTCGGTCTCGATCACGTATTTGAACAGCCCGACGACGTCTCGGTACTCCCGGTAGAGCTTCAGCTCCATCTCGGTCTCGTACTTCTCGAGGTCCTCGGCGCTCATGGCATGTTCCCCTTCAGCCTTGCGTCCCCCTATTGTGCGCCAGCCGTACTGGGGTCCTGGACGGTTTCCGTGTCCAGAACCACCGGCGCACCCGGGGGTCCCTCGTCGAGCAGCGTGCGCAGCAGCTCGGCGAGCCTGGTCGGATACACCGTCTCACGCGCCGCCGACAGTTCGGCGGAGGTCCACCATCTGAGGCCCGCGACGCTCCGCTGCTCGAGCTCCGTCAGCCCGCCCGGGGCGGTCTCGGTCTGTGTCGTACGCGCCAGGAAATACCATTCGTCCTGGTCCCAGCGGCGGCCGTCGAACGGGAACGAGCACTGGCGCTGCCACAGGACCGGCCCCAGTTCCACGTCGGTGATCCCGGTCTCCTCGGCCAGCTCGCGCAGCGCCGCCTCTTCCCGCGTCTCGTCGCCCTCCAGACCGCCGCCCGGGGTGAACCACCAGTCGTCGGCCGGGTCCCCCGGCTCGTACCCGTGCATGAGCAGGATCCGGTCCTGCGGATCGAGCAGCACGACCCGGGAGACCTTGCGGAGCGGGGGCACGGCGCCCGGCCGGTCATGCGACACCGGAGACCTCCCTGTCGGCGCGCCGCCCGCGGCCGAGACGCCCCGCCACCGGCCCGTAGGCGGCCCCGCCGAAGATCAGTACGGCGCCGACGACAACCGCGCCGAGCATGAGTTTCACCGGTCCGGGCTGTGACACTCCGCCCGGCAGGGCCGCGAACCCTTCCGGCCGCTCGATCAGTCCGCCGTCGAGGGGCCACGCCACGGCGTCCACCCGGGCGGATACGGCGGAACGCGGGACCGAGCCGTGGCCGGGGTCCTGGAGATGGGACCGCGAGTCGAGCGAACCCATCCGCTCGTCGCCGAGCAGGAACAGCTGCCCCTCGGGCACGCTCGCGGTGAACTTCTGCGACGCGGGCCCGTCGTCCTGGAGCAGATACGGTTCTTCGACGGCCTTGCCGTTCACGGTCAGCCGGCCGTTGTCGGCGCAGCAGGCGATCTCGTCACCGCCGACGCCCACCACACGCTTGATCATGGGCATGTCGCCCCACAGCTTGTCGCGGAAGACCACGACATCACCGCGGCGCACGTCCGCGCCGTCTATTCTCTCGGCCAGCACCCGGTCGCCCGCCTCCACGGTGGGCGCCATCGAAGCGGTCGGCACCGTGTACGGCTGGTAGACGAGGGCGCCCCAGACGAAGCCGCCGAGGAAGAGCACACAGCCGACGGCCACGGCCAGTCCCGACAGCGCGTTGCCGAGCCGGCCGCGGCCGTCGTCGTCACGTCCCGTTCCGCCCATCCCGGCGCTCCCCACCTCGGAGATACGACCCCCGGGACGTTCCCCGGGGATCGGCGATCTGGGCGGCACCCTACCCGGCGGTACGCCTGCCGGTCAGCCTCCTGCGCCACAGCACGACCGGCAGCGCACCGGCCACGCCGAGCGCCGCGGGCGCGGCGGCGGGCATCGCGGCGGCGGCCGCGTCGATCCCCGCCTGGTCGAAGGTGCCGGGCACGGGGAGGGTGGACCAGCGGTCCAGCGGCCAGGCGACCACCACGGCGCGTCCCACGACCTTGTCGACCGGGACGAACCCGCGGTTGACGTCTTCCATGTGGTAGCGGGAGTCCTGGGAGTTCTGGCGGTTGTCGCCCATCACCCAGATCTTGTCGTTCGGCACCTTGAACGGCCCGAACGGCATGTCGTCGCAGGCGCTGCTGCCCGGGTAGATGTAGTCGCGCTCGTCGAGGGCCTTGCCGTTGACCTTGACCGGGCCGCCCTTCTTGCACTCCACCGTGTCGCCGCCGACCGCGATCGTCCGCTTGATGAGGTCCTTCTCCTCGGCGGACGGCATCAGCCCGATGAAGCTGAGGAACTTCTGCACGGCGTTCGGCTCCGGGGTCGGCTCACCCTCGAGCCAGCCGCCCGGATCGTGGAAGACCACGACCTCGCCGCGCTCGGGCTCCGACCCGAACCACGGCGTGAGCTTGTCCACCAGGACACGGTCGCCGCGCTGGAGGGTGTTCATCATCGAGTCCGAGGGGATCGAGAACGCCTGCACCAGAAACGTCTTGATCAGCAGCGCCAGCAGGAGCGCGATACCGACCAGGAGCGGCAGTTCCTTCCAGAAGGACTTCTGCTTCTTCCGATCCGTACCGCTGCCCTCCGAGGAATCGCCGCCGTCGCCGGTCGCCGACGCCGAGTCGTCCGTCATGTCCGAGGGCGTCTCAGGAAGCCCGTTCCGCTCCTCGGGATCGTCGTGCCCGGACCGTGCGCCGACCGCCACGTCCCCCACATCCACTCCTCACGCCGTGCGAACCGCCTGTGCCACAGCAGGTACAGGCCCACCACTCCCATAACGAGCGGGAGTTCCGCAGGGGTCGGGAGCAGGACCATCTGGTTCCGGTCCTGGGAGGACACACTATTCGACGGTTGCCGTGCCGCCGTCGCCCCGGCGCGCCTGTCGGGCACGGACGCATAGGTCTCCGGCTCCTCCAGCCGCCGCCAGTGGTCCAGCGGCCAGGCGATCACCACGGCCTGCCCGACGACCTGCTCCTGAGCCACCGTGCCGCTGCCCTGCTCGTCGAGGTGGAAACGCGAGTCGGCCGAATCCGACCGGTGGTCCCCCATCACGAAGAACCGTCCCTCGGGCACCTGGACGTCGAACGTCATCGTCGAGGGCGCGTCGCCCGGGTTCAGATACGGTTCGTTCAGCGGCACGCCGTTGACGGTGACCCGGCCGTCCTTGTCGCAGCACTTCACGTTGTCGCCGCCGACGGCGACGACCCTCTTGATGAGGTCCCGCTCGTCGTCCGACGGAAGCAGCCCGATGAACGTCAGGGCCTGCTTGACCTGCTTGATCACGATCGGGTCGTCCTGCTTCGGCTTCTCCTCCGGCGGCAGCCAGCCACCGGGGTCCTTGAAGACGACCACGTCACCCCGCTGCGGCTTCGCGCCGAACCACGGGGTGAGCTTGTCCACCAGCACCCGGTCCTGGATCCTGATCGTCTGCTCCATCGAGCCGGACGGGATGACGAACGCCTGCACCAGGAACGTCTTCAGCACCAGGGCTATGAGCAGCGCCACCCCGATCAGGAGGGGTATCTCCTTCACCGCGGAGCGGCGGCGCTTGCGCCGGACCTTCTGCGCCAGCCGGCGCCGTTCCGCTCGTCCCGGCAGCGGCCTCGCGCCGTTCGTCGGCCGGGTCCCGGTCGGCAGCCGGGTGTCCGCCCGGTGGCTGGGGCTTCGCCCGCGGTTACCCATGGGCCCCGCCGGGAGGCGCGTCGGGCACGCCGGAGAACGCGCCGGTCGGTGCGATGCCCGACCAGCGGCCGACCGGCCAGCCGATCCAGTCCGCTCTGCCGACCACCATGCCGACCGGCACCATGCCGCCGCCGGGCTGCCCGAGATGGTCCCGGGAGTCGCGTGAATTGCTGCGGTGGTCGCCCATGACCCAGAGGGTCCCCTCGGGGACGACGATGTCGAAGGCGACCTCGGAGGGCCCGCCGTCGGGGTGCAGATATCTCTCGTCGACCGGCACGCCGTTCACCTCGACCCTGCCCCCCTTGTCGCAGCAGACAACCCGGTCACCGCCCACGCCCACCACCCGCTTGACGAAATCCGTCTCGGCGGGCTCGGCGAGTCCGAGTGCGGCGAGCCCCTCTCGTACTACGGAAGTGACCGGGTTTTCAGTCACTCCCTCCGGTACGAAAGAGCCCGTGCCGTCGAAGACGATCACGTCGCCGCGTCGGGGCTCCGCACCGAAACGGTACGCCAGCTTGTTCACCAGTACCCGGTCCCCGACCTGAAGGGTCGGCTCCATCGAGCTGCTGGGGATCTGGAAGGGCTGCACCACGAAATGGCTCAGCAGCAGCACGAAGACGGCGCAGGCGCCTCCGATCACTGCCGCGGTGCGCAGGGACCACGGCGAGCGGCTCGGCCGGTGCCCGCCGTGACGACGCGCGGAGCGCGACCCCTCTTCCTCGACCCCGTCCGCGGGGGTGGAAGAGCGGTCGCGCTCCGTGTGCTGTGCTTCGGTGTCCATCGAGGGCAGAGCCTATCCGGCCGCCCTGTGACCGGTTGAACCGAAGCGTCGTCGCGGCTGTGAGGCGAGGCTCAGTTGTCGCGCTTCTCCTTGATCTTCGCGGCCTTGCCGCGCAGCTCACGGAGGTAGTACAGCTTGGCGCGACGGACGTCACCGCGGGTGACGAGCTCGATCTTCTCGAAGATCGGGCTGTGCACCGGGAAGGTGCGCTCGACGCCGACGGAGAAGGAGACCTTGCGGACCGTGAAGGTCTCGCTCACGCCCGCGCCCTGGCGGCGGATGACGACGCCCTTGAACTGCTGGATACGGGAGCGGTTGCCCTCGATGACGCGAACGTGGACGTTGACGGTGTCACCCGGGCGGAAGGCCGGGAGGTCGCTGCGCAGCGAAGCCGAGTTGACGCTGTCGAGCAGGTGAGCCATGTTGGTCTGCTTCCTCGCCGATGCCACAGGTCATCAGCGGAATATCGAATGGAGATCCGGGGTGCCGGGTCGGGCGGGCGTCGTTCCCCCTGTGGCAGGGGCGCCGGCCGGACGTACAGCAGCGGCTTATTCTTCCACGGCCTGCGGCCTGCGCCAAAATCGGCCGCCGGGCTCAGGTGCCCAGCCGAGGACGGAGAGCGTCTCGCGGTCCTTCTTGTCGAAGGCCGCGGGGTCGCAACGCTCGATGAGGTCGGGCCTGTTGAGGGCCGTGCGGCACAGCGCCTGGTCCCGTCGCCAGCGTGCGATCTTCCCGTGGTGGCCGCTGACCAGCACGTCGGGAATGGCACGTCCGCGCCAGGTGGGGGGCTTGGTGTAGACGGGGCCCTCGAGCAGGTTCGCCATCGCGCCGGGCGCGAAGGAGTCGTCCCGGTGGGATTCGGCGTTGCCGAGGACACCGGGGAGCAGCCGGGCGACCGCCTCGGTGATCACCAGTACGGCGGCCTCACCGCCGGCCAGCACATAGTCGCCGATGGACACCTCGTGGACCGGCATCCGGGTCGCGTACTCGTCGATGACCCGGCGGTCGATGCCCTCGTAGCGGGCGGGGGTGAAGATCAGCCACGGCCGTTCGGAGAGCTCGACGGCGACCTCCTGCGTGAACTGCCGGCCGCTCGGGGTGGGCACCACGAGCACGGGGTCGTGGGCGCCCGCCTCGTAGCCGCTCGCCACGATGTCGTCGAGGGCGTCGCCCCAGGGCTCGGTCTTCATGACCATGCCCGGACCGCCGCCGTACGGGGTGTCGTCGACGGTGTTGTGCCGGTCGTACGTCCAGTCGCGCAGGTCGTGGACCTGGACCCCGAGCCGGCCGCGGGCGCGGGCCTTGCCGACCAGGGAGACGTTCAGCGGTTCGAGGTACTCGGGAAAGATCGTGACGACGTCGAGCCTCATCAGGACCCGTCCTCCGAGGCGTCACGCCCGGAGGCGACCTCGGCCTCGCTGCCGTCGATCAGTCCGCGCGGCGGGGTGATCACGGCCCGCTGCTCCTCGAGGTCGATCTCGGCGACGATCTCCTGGACGAACGGGATCATCACCTCGCTGCCGTCGGGCCGTTCGACGATGAACAGGTCCTGCGAGGGCAGGTGGCTGATCTCGGTGATCCGGCCGATCTCCGTGCCGTCCTCGAGCACCACGTCCAGATCCATCAGCTGGTGGTCGTAGTACTCGTCGGGCTCCTCGGGGAGCTCCTCCGGGTCCACCTCGGCGATCAGCAGCGTGTTGCGCAGGGCCTCCGCGGCGTTGCGGTCCTTCACGCCCTCGAAGCGCAGCAGCAGCCGGCCGCTGTGCACCCTGCCGGTCTCGATGGTCAGCGGTCCGGCGGTCGCCGGGTCCGTGGCCAGCACGGCTCCCGGTCCGAGCCGCAGTTCCGGTTCGTCCGTGCGCACCTCGACGGTGACCTCGCCCTTGATGCCGTGGGCCCGGCCGATCCGTCCGACTACCAGCTGCACGCTCACCCCTCTGTGCGGCCGGACCCCACGCTTTCGCGGTGGTGGTCGGTTGCCGCCGTGGTTCCTCGGTTACTCAATTATCGGTTTGCCGGCTCCGGCAGCGACACGACAAGGGCCGGGAAGAGCCGGAGCCCTCCCCGGCCCGAGCCGGTGTTCAACTGTTCAGCGGACCTGGTCCACGTCGACGAGGTCGACGCGGATGCCACGGCCGCCGATGGCGCCCACGACGGTGCGCAGTGCGCGCGCGGTGCGGCCGTTGCGGCCGATCACCTTACCGAGGTCGTCGGGGTGGACCCGGACCTCGAGCACGCGCCCGCGACGCAGGTTGCGGGAAGCCACCTGCACATCGTCAGGGTTGTCGACGATGCCCTTCACGAGGTGCTCGAGAGCCTCCTCGAGCATCCTCAGGCCTCGGTGGACTCGGCGGGCGCGGCCTCGGCCTCGTCCGCCTTCTTGTCGGCCTTCTTCGCCTTCGGGGTGATGGCCTCACCCTTGGCGTCGTCACCCTCGATGGCCTTGGCGAAGGCGTCGAAGGAGGCGCGCTTGTCTTCCTTCGTCGCCGGGGCCAGCAGCGGCTTCTCCGGGGCCGGCAGACCCTTGACCTTCTGCCAGTCGCCGGTGAGCTTCAGGATGGCCAGAACCGGCTCGGTCGGCTGGGCGCCGACGGACAGCCAGTACTGGGCACGCTCGGAGTCGACCTCGATGCGCGACGGGTTGTACGTCGGGTGGTACAGCCCGATCTCCTCGATGGCCCGGCCGTCACGGCGGGTACGGGAGTCGGCGACGACGATGCGGTAGTGGGGCTGGCGAATCTTGCCGAGACGCTTCAGCTTGATCTTGACTGCCACGGGAGTGGTGTCTCCTGGTCTTGACGTGGTTGGGCACAACGAGATGCCACGTGGGGTTGCGGTACTCGGGTGCCCGATGGACGCGTCAGCCGGAGGCGAGAGGGTTCCTGTGCGGCTGTCGAGTACAGCTAGCCATTGTGCCACATGCCGGCGACGGCTTTTCACCCGCCCGGGCATCCCGGCGGGCCCGTCGGCGCACGGCCCGCCGGCCGACGAGCTCGTCGGCTGCCTGCCCCCGAGGGCGCGGACGATCAGCTCGCCGCGCCCACTGCCTCCGGGATACGGAAGGGCTTTCCGCACCCGCCGCAGACGATCGGCGCCTGGGCGAGGACAGACGGGACGACTCTGACGTTGCGGCCGCAGTCGCAGACGGCCTTGACCCGCACGCCGCCGCCCGAGGAACCGTGCCGTGCGGCGGGTCCGCGGAAGGTGCGCTTGGTGTCCGATGCCGTCGCGACGGTGTGCGCCTTGAGGGCGCGCTGCAGCCGTTCGATCGTGGGACGGTACCGCCGCTTGGCCTCGGGATTGAGCGCGACCAGCGAGAAGCCGCTGCTGGGGTGCGGCTCGTCCACATGGTCGAGGCCCATCTCCTCGGCAATGGCCAGGAAGCGGCGGTTGTGGTAGCGGCCGGCGCGCGAGGTGTCCCGGACACCTCGCGCGGCGGCGATGCCGTGGACTGCTTCGTGGAGCAGTCGCTCGAAGGAGAGCTCGGCGCCGCAGGCGGACGAGGACTCTCCGATCAGGGATTCGGGCGCGGCAAGATCCGGCAGCTCGGGGTGGTGCCGCTGAATGTCGGCCCACGCCTGTGCCAGCTCTGCGGCGAGAACAGGTGGTGTCGTGCTCACGTCGTGATAACGAGCCGGACGGCCCGCGGGTTCCATTCCGGGCCATCCCAAATAATTTGCACGTACCAGTCAGTTGCCGTCAGTTGCCGTTGATACGTCCCGACGAGGGCGGGTGCGTCGATCTGCGGAGGATATTCACAGCTCCCACCAAGGTGGTACGTAGCGACGCGCGCCCGGCGGGCCGGGCCCTCAGTAGGCCCGGGCCACGATCGCGACAGTACCGGGCGCGTCGTCCGACTCGGGCACCGACCCGTCCTCGGCCACGAGGCAGCGCACGGAGACCGCCTGTTCCGCCAGCGCGGTCTCGCCCTCCTCGCCCAGCGTCGCCCACGGAATGCGGGCCCATCCGCCGGCGGCCGCCGCTTCCGCGGCCTCCTCGATGGTGCTGACGTCGGACGTGCGCGCCTCGCGGCGGGCCCGGGACTGCTCGAGCAGCAGCGCCTGGTCGTCCTCGAGGATCTTCGGCAGCAGCGCGGCGAGCGAGTCGAGGCTCACCGGCTCCTTGCCCCCGGGGATGCGGCGGGCGAGCATCGCGGTGCCCGCCTCCAGGTCCCGCGGACCGATCTCGATCCGCACCGGCACGCCCTTGAGCTCCCAGTCGACCGCACGGCGGCCGAAGGGGGTGTCCACGCGGTCGTCGACATGGACCCGCAGGCCGGCCGCCGTCAGCAGCCGGCCGACCTCGTGCACCTTGGCGACAGCCTCGTCGCCCTTGATGGCCATGACGACGACCTGGACGGCCGCGAGCCGCGGCGGGACGCGCAGGCCGTTGTCGTCGCCGTGGGACATGATCAGCCCGCCCACCATGCGGGTCGACACACCCCACGACGTCTGCCAGACCAGTTCCTGCTGACCGTCCTTCGACAGGTACGAGGTGTTGAACGCCTTGGCGAAGTTGGTGCCGAGCTCATGACTCGTGCCCATCTGGAGGGCCTTGCCGTCACCCATCATCCCTTCCAGGGTGAGGGTGTTGATGGCCCCGGCGAACCGCTCCCTGGGCGTCTTGCGGCCGAGCACCACGTCGATGCCGAGGACGTTGACCATGAAGTCGGCGTAGACGTCGCGGTGGATGCGGGCGGCGTAGTCCCTGGCGTCCTCGTAGGTGGCGTGGGCGGTGTGGCCCTCCTGCCAGAGGAATTCGGTCGTCCGCAGGAAGACCCGCGGGCGCAGCTCCCAACGGACCACGTTGGCCCACTGGTTGATCAGCAGCGGCAGGTCCCGGTAGCTCTGCACCCACTTGGAGAAGTAGTCGTTGATGATCGTCTCGGACGTGGGGCGCACCACGACCGGCTCCTCGAGCTCCTTGCCGCCGCCGTGCGTGACCACCGCGAGTTCGGGCGCGAAGCCCTCGACGTGCTCAGCCTCGCGAGTCAGGTAAGACTGGGGGATGAAGAGCGGGAAGTAGGCGTTCTGAGCGCCCGCGGCCTTGATGCGGGCGTCCATCTCCTGCTGCATCCGCTCCCACAGGCCGTAGCCGTACGGTCGGATGACCATGGTGCCGCGCACCGGGCCGTTGTCCGCCAGTTCGGCCTTGTTGATCAGGTCCTGGTACCAGCGCGGGAAGTCTTCCGACCGGGGCGTGAGAACGGGTGCCTTTGCCATGGCGGGCATCGTACGGCGACACGGGACCTACATGTGAATCGGCCAGGTTGCCCGGGGTCCACGCCTCGTGGCGCAAGCAGTGCCGCGCAACCCCTGGACGCGGGGACGCCCGCGCAGTTCTCTGGCATACGGGGAAGCGTGGATCGTACGCACACGGGGGCTGACCTTCAGGGCATTACCGACCTCTCGGCGGATTGGGGCGCTTTCGATGACACCTACGCTCGTCCGGCACCGACCCCACAAGGCGTCGGCGACCTCTGCGGAAGCCGGCACACGTGCCCGCGACTGGGCCGAGATCCAGGAACGCATGCTCGTGCCGCTCTACGAAGCGGTCTACGAACGCCTCGAGGTGGGCACCGGTACACGGCTGCTGGCCCTGGGTTGCGGCTCCGGCCTCGCCCTGCTGATCGCCAGGGCTCGCGGTGCCACAGTGACGGGCGTCGACACCGACAGTGACCGCCTCGGCCTCGCCCGGGAACGGATGGACGGCAGTCCGACGGCCCGGCTGGTGGACGGCGGACCGGGCGAAGCGGGTCCCGTCCACCCCGGTTACAACCTGATCACCGCTTTTCAGCCGATCGGATGCGGCACGGGGGACGCGGAGGACCTGGAACTGGCGCTGAAGGACGCGGTCGGTCTCGCGGAGCGAAGGTCCCTCGTCGTGCTCACCGGCTGGGGTCCGCCGGAGCGGTGCGCCACGTCCGGGGTGCTGAGGGTGGCCGGGGAACGCCGCCGTCCCGCCCACCGCGACGCCCTGGAGGACATCGCCGCACGCGCGGGCCTGAACCCGGACGGCTCGGGCCGGGTGGCCTGCCCCTTCGGCTACGCGGACGTGGACAGCGCGGTGCGGGGCCTGATGTCGACCGGCCTCTATGACGCCGCCGTGCGCGAGAGGGACCATGCGCAGGTCGAAAAGGAGATCGCGGAGGCGCTTCACGACCACCGGCGGCCGGACGGGACGGTCTGGATGCCCAACGTGTTCCGCTACCTGATCGCCCGGACGCCCTGATGCCCTGACACCCGGACGACGAAGGGCCCGCGACCGTGTCGGTCGCGGGCCCTTCGGCTGTCCCTGTGGGGCGGTGGATCAGCCCATGAACTTCTTGAACTCGTCGGGCAGCTCGAAGTCCTTGCCCGGCTCGCCGGCCGGCAGTCCGAAGGCGCCGCCCTGCGCCGCCGCCTGCTCGCGCCGCTCCGCGGCCGCCTGCTCCTCGGCCTTGCGCTTCATCGGGTTGCCGCTCTTGCGCTTGCCCTTGGCCTGCTTCTGCTGCTTCTTCTGGCGGCCGGGGCCGCCACCCATGCCGGGGATCCCCGGCATACCGGGCATGCCGCCGCCCTGAGCCATCCGCGACATCATCTTGCGCGCCTCGAAGAACCGCTCCACCAGGCCCTTGACCGCGCTGACCTCGACGCCGGAACCCTTGGCGATACGTGCGCGGCGGGAGCCGTTGATGATCGTCGGGTCCTGGCGCTCACCCGGAGTCATCGACTTGATGATCGCGGCCGTACGGTCCACGTCACGCTCGTCGATGTTGTTGATCTGGTCCTTCATCTGCGCCATACCGGGCAGCATGCCGAGCAGCTTGCTGATGCTGCCCATCTTCCGGACCTGTTCCATCTGGGCCAGGAAGTCGTCGAGCGTGAACTCCTTGCCCTTGCTGCTCGCCAGCTTGGAGGCCATCTTGGCGGCCTCTTCCTGGCTGAAGGTCTGCTCGGCCTTCTCGATCAGCGAGAGCATGTCGCCCATACCGAGGATGCGGGACGCCATGCGGTCCGGGTGGAACGCGTCGAAGTCGTCCAGCTTCTCGCCATTGGAGGCGAACATGATCTGCTTGCCGGTGACGTGCGCGACGGAGAGCGCGGCACCGCCTCGGGCGTCACCGTCCAGCTTCGACAGGACCACGCCGTCGAAGCCGACGCCGTCGCGGAAGGCCTCCGCGGTGTTGACGGCGTCCTGACCGATCATGGCGTCGACGACGAAGAGGATCTCGTCGGGGCTGACGGCGTCGCGGATGTCCGCGGCCTGCTGCATCAGCTCCTGGTCGATACCGAGACGGCCGGCGGTGTCGACGATGACGATGTCGTGGACCTTGGTCCGCGCGTACTCGATGGAGTCCTTCGCGACCTGGACGGGGTCACCGACGCCGTTGCCGGGCTCGGGCGCGTAGACGGCGACACCGGCCCGCTCCGCGACGACCGAGAGCTGGTTGACGGCGTTGGGGCGCTGGAGGTCACAGGCGACGAGCAGGGGCGAGTGGCCCTGGCTCTTGAGCCAGAGACCGAGCTTGCCCGCGAGGGTGGTCTTACCGGCACCCTGGAGACCGGCGAGCATGATCACGGTCGGCGGGGTCTTGGCGAACCTCAGACGGCGGGTCTCGCCACCGAGGATGCCGATGAGCTCCTCGTTGACGATCTTGATGACCTGCTGGCTCGGGTTCAGGGCCTTGGAGACCTCGGATCCCAGGGAGCGGGCCTTGACCTGCTTGATGAACTCCCGGACGACCGGGAGCGCCACGTCGGCCTCGAGCAGGGCGATACGGATTTCCCGGGCCGCGCCGTCGATGTCAGCCTCGGACAGGCGTCCCTTGCCCCTGAGGTTCTTGAAAGTCGCGCTGAGGCGGTCGGAAAGCGTATCGAACACGGTGGTCGCGATTCCTCGGGTCGGGGCCTGGTGGTCGCCCCAAGGGTATCGGGCGTCGGAACATCCATGCCCCCGCCCGCCGTAACGGGCCGGCGGAGGCCGTTCCCCGCGGCGGCGGGGAGCGGGTCACGGCTCGGAGGATCCCCGTGGGCTCCTTTGGGCCGTTCCTTGCCGGGGCGGGGAGCACGCCCAGGTCAACGAGCGGCCGAGCCGCCCGTCACCCCCCTCACCGCAGCGCCTCCTCGACGCTCTTCGCCAGGGCCGCCGCCTCCGCGTCGCCGAGCGGAGAGCCCGCCTCGTCCGTCACGTACAGCGTGTCCACGGCGTTCGCGCCGAGCGTCGAGACGTGTGCGCTGCGCACCCTGACGGCGGCTCCCTCCAGGGCCCGCCCGATCCTGTGCAACAGGCCCGGGGCGTCATGGGCGCGGACCTCGATGACCGTGGCCAGGCGGGAGCCGGCCGCGGCCACCGTCACTCGCGGCGGGGGCGCCTTGACGCCCCGCCGCCGGGGATAGGCGGCCTCGCGCTCCGCGAGGCGGCCGCGGATGTCCAGTGAGCCGTCCAGGGCGCGCACGAGGTCGGCGCGGAGCCGGGACGCCTGCGGCAGGGAGCCGTACTCGGCGGCGACCCGCCAGTTCAGGACCAGGACGGCCCCGTCCCCCACCTCGCTGGGCAGCTCGATCGCCCTGAGGTCGGCGGCACGGACGGTGAGCCGGTGCAGTGCGAGGACTCCCGCGACCGCGGGCAGCACGCCCGGCTGGTCGGGCAGGGCGATGAGCAGTTCGACGCCGACGGGTTCCGGCCCGCCGTCCTCGGCCGGGGCCTCCGGCTGGGCGTGCAGGGCGAGCACGGGTTCGCCGGTGCGCAGGGCCTCGATCGCGAGGCGCTCCTGTTCGGCGCTGGGGGCCGCCTGGTCCGGCTCGGCAGGAGTGTCGCCCGCGAGGACCGCGGCCACCCGCCCGACCAGGTCGGCCACGAGGGAACCGCGCCAGGAGGACCAGGCGGCCGGGCCGGTGGCGAGGGCGTCCGCCTCGGTGAGCGCGTGCAGCAGTTCCAGGGTTCCGGGCGAACCGACGACGGAGGCGACGGAGGCGACCGTCGCGGGATCGTCGAGGTCGCGCCGGGTCGCTGTCTCGATGAGCAGCAGGTGGTGGCGGACGAGGGTGGCGATGACGCCGACGTCGGCGCGGTCGAAGCCGATCCGGGCGGCCACGTCACGGGCGATGGTCTCGCCGGCGACCGAGTGGTCGCCGGGCCAGCCCTTGCCGATGTCGTGCAGCAGCGCGGCGACGAGCAGCAGGTCCGGGCGGCCGACGTGCCGGGTCAGCTCGGAGGCCTTGACCGCCGTCTCGACGAGGTGCCGGTCGACGGTCCAGGTGTGCACGGCGTTGCGCTGGGGCCGGCACCGCACGCGCTCCCAGTCGGGGACGAGCCGGGTGATCAGCCCTTCGGCCTCGAGGGCCTCCCAGACGGGGACGGTCGGCTCCCCCGCGCCGAGCAGCGTGACCAGTTCCTCGCGGGCCTCCGCGGGCCAGGGCACGGGCAGCGGGCCGGCGGTCATGGCCTGGCCGAGACGGCGGACCGCGTGGCGGGAGATCGGCAGGCCCGACTGGGCCGCGGCGGCCGCGGCACGGAGCGGGAGGACCGGGTCGCGCTCCGGCCGGGCGGTGCGGGCGAGGACCACTTCGCCGTCGAGTTCGACGACGCCCTCGGCGAGCGGGGTGCGCTCCGGCTGCGGGGGCCGCCCGCCCAGCATCGCCCGGAGCCTCGGCCGTACGGCACGGGAGCGCAGCACGCGGCCGACCTCCCGCCAGGTGACGTCGGTGGCGTACGAGACGGTCCGCGCGGCCTCGTACACCTGGCGCAGCAGGGCGTCGGCGTCGAGGAGGCCGAGCTCAGCCGCGACCTGGTCCTGTTCCTGGAGGGCGAGCCGGTCGGTGGCCCGTCCGGTGGTGAGGTGCAGCGCGTCGCGGACGTCGAGGAGGACACGGCGCGCTTCCGCCAGCCCTTCACGGGGGGCGTCGGCGAGCCATGAGGCGGCCACCGCGCGCAGTGCGGTGACGTCGCGCAGTCCGCCTCTGGCCTCCTTCAGATCGGGCTCGAGGAGGTACTGGAGCTCGCCCTGCCGGGCGGCACGTTCACGGCAGAGTTCGTCCAGCTCGGGCAGCCGCCGCGGCGCCTGGTTGCGCCAGTCGGCGAGCACGGCGGTACGCAGCGACGCGACCAGCCCGAGGTCACCCGCGACGGGCCGGGCGTCGAGCAGCCCCAGCTGCACCTTGAGGTCCTCGCCCGCGGTCCTGCGGGCCTCCGCGGGCGTGCGGACGGAGTGGTCGAGGGCGAGGCCGAGGTCCCAGACCGGGTACCAGATCCGGTCGGCGATCGCGGCGACGGCGGACGGGGAGGCGCTGCCGTCGTGGAGCAGCAGGAGGTCGAGGTCGCTGCGGGGGGAGAGTTCGCCGCGGCCGTAGCCGCCGACGGCGACCAGGGCCGCGCCCCGGACGCCCTGTTCCAGCGCCGCGGCGGCGAAGAGGGCGGACAGCCATTCGTCGGTCAGCTTCGCCAGGGCCGCACGGCGCGGCGGCCCGGACCGCTCCTTCTCGGTGAGAAGGAGCAGCCGGGCCGCCGCATAGCCGCTGGGTCCCGCGTCTTCCGCTTCGTTGGTCACGTCCAGGCTCACCCAGCAGCTCCCTTTGTCCGTGTTCGCTCTTACAGGGCGTCGGGGCCGCGCTCGCCGGTGCGGACCCGGACCGCCGTGTCGACCGGGACGCTCCAGACCTTGCCGTCGCCGATCTTTCCGGTGCGGGCGGCCTTGACGATCACGTCCACGAGCTGTTCGGCGTCGTCGTCCTCGACCAGCACCTCGATGCGGATCTTGGGGACGAGGTCGACGGTGTACTCCGCGCCGCGGTAGACCTCGGTGTGGCCCCGCTGCCGGCCGTAGCCGCTGGCCTCCGTGACCGTGAGGCCCTGGACGCCGAAGGCCTGGAGGGCCTCCTTGATCTCGTCCAGCCGGTGCGGCTTCACGACTGCGGTGATGAGCTTCATGCGTCCACCTTCTTGTTCTGTCCTGCGCCTGCCACGGCGTCCACGGCGGGGGGTACGGCCTTGCGGGAGCCGGTTCCGCCGCCGGCGCCACTGAAGTCGTACGCGGTCTCGGCGTGCTCGACCTGGTCGATACCGGAGACCTCGACGTCCTCGTCCACGCGCATCCCGATCGTCTTGTCGAGGATGAAGGCAAGGATCGCGGAGACGACGAGGGAGTAGGCGAGCACCGCGAAGACGCCGATGGCCTGCTTGCCGAGCTGCTCCAGGCCGCCGCCGTAGAAGAGGCCCTTGACATCGGACTGGACGCCGCCGGTGGCGAAGAGGCCGACCAGCAGGGATCCGATGACACCGCCGACGAGGTGGACGCCGACGACGTCCAGGGAGTCGTCGTAGCCGAACTTGAACTTCAGGCCGACGGCCATGGCGCAGAGCAGACCGGCGATGGCGCCGACGGCGATCGCGCCGAGCGGGGAGACCGCGCCGCCGGACGGGGTGATGGCGACGAGACCGGCGACCGCGCCGGACGCGGCGCCGAGGGTGGTGAAGGCGCCGTGGCGGATCTTCTCGTACGCGAGCCAGGCGAGCATGGCGGCGGCGGTGGCGACCTGGGTGTTGACGAACATCACCGCGCCGACGCCGTCGTCGTTGCCGAGCCACGATCCGGCGTTGAAGCCGAACCATCCGAACCACAGGAGACCGGCGCCGAGCATGACCAGCGGGAGGCTGTGCGGGCGCATCGGGTCCTTCTTGAAGCCGACGCGCTTGCCGATGACGAGGATCACGCCGAGGGCCGCGGCACCGGCGTTGATGTGGACCGCCGTGCCGCCGGCGAAGTCGATGACGCCCATCTCGAAGAGCCAGCCGCCCGCACCCCAGACCCAGTGTGCGACCGGGAAGTAGACGACCGTGGCCCACAGGGTGATGAACAGGGCCCAGGCGGTGAACTTGACGCGGTCCGCGAGGGCACCGCTGATCAGGGCCGGTGTGATGATCGCGAACATCAGCTGGAAGACGGCGAAGACGTACACCGGGATGGTGTAGCCGTCCCACAGCTCGGTGATGCCGATGCCGCTGAGGCCGACGTAGTCGGAGCTCCAGCCGATGATCGAACCGGAGTCGGTGCCGAAGGCGAGGCTGAAGCCGTACAGCACCCAGAGGATGGTGACGATCCCGAGGCTGATGAAGCTCATCATCAGCATGTTCAGGGTGCTCTTGACCCGGACCATGCCTCCGTAGAAGAAGGCCAGTCCCGGGGTCATGAGCATCACCAGGGCGGAACAGATGAGCATGAACCCTGTGTTGGCGGCAGACAGCTCAGGGGCGTCTGCGGCAAGGGTCGAGATGCCTGGGGGCATCGGCGTCTCCTCGTCGTCGTGCGGCCGCGTGCGGGCGGAACCAGTGCGGTTGAGGGGCGGGCCGGACAGCCCCTTTGCGCCATGAGGTTGGCGCAGCGCCGTTTCCGCAGATGCCGCTCGATGTTTCGCGGCCGTGACGAAGAGGTCCGGCGTGTTACGCCGTCATGAACAGGCTGATCGCCCGCGGTCACCGAGAGTATCCTCTGCGCACATCGGAAACCGGCCGCGACACTCACCCGGATGACTTGGCACGGGGGGAGCCGAGTCGGGCAGTTCGGGGTGGGTGTCGCGGCCGGGGTCTGATGTGCCGCCGGTCAGACCGCCTCAGCGGTCTCCGGCAGCTGGGCGGTGAGCAGGTCGGTGAACTGGACGACCTCGGCGACGTCGCCGAAGTCCCTGGCCGCCGTGTCGACGGTCTTGCGCAGCCGGGTGTTGACCCGCTCGGAGCGGACCCGCTTGGCGACCTTCAGCGCCTCGCCGGCCAGGGCGGTGGCTTGTTCCGGCTCCCTCTTGAGCAGGTGGACCGTGGCCATCCCGACCAGGTTGAGTGCGTACGACCGCTGGTGCTCGTCGTCCTGCCGGAAGAGCTCCACGGCACGTTCCATGATCGGCTCGGCGAGCGAGGCGTAGGTGGGACTGCGGCCCGCCACATAGGCGAGGTCGCGGTAGGAGTGGGCGTTCTCGCCGTTGAGCTCGGCCTCGGAGAAGAAGCGGATCCAGTCGGGCTCGGGCTCGGTGTCGAAGCCGATGTCGGCGAAGGTGTCCTCCGCCATCCGCACGGCCCGCCGGCACTTGCTGGGCTGGCCCATGTTGGCGTAGGCGCGGGCCTCCATCGCATACAGCATGGCCTGGGTGCGCGCGGTGGCGCAGTCCCGACTGCCGTACTGGGCGAGGTGGATCAGTTCGAGGGCGTCGTCGGGCCGGCCGAGGTGGATCATCTGCCGGCTCATGGACGAGAGGACGTACGAGCCGAGCGGCTTGTCACCGGCCTCCTTGGAGGCGTGCAGCGCGAGGACGAAGTACTTCTGCGCGGTGGGCTGCAGACCCACGTCGTAGCTCATCCAGCCTGCCAGCTCGGCCAGTTCGGCGGCGCACTTGAAGAGGCGCCGCAGGGTGGCGGGAGGCTGGGGCTCCTGAAGCAGGTCGGTGACCTCGTGGAGCTGGCCGACGACGGCCTTCCTGCGCAGGCCGCCGCCGCACTGGGCGTCCCACTGGCGGAACATGGCGGTGGTGGCCTCGAGCAGGTCGAGCTCCGGTCCCGACAGCCGGCCGCCCCTGCGGGTCGTGGCGGGCGGCTCCTGCGCGGTCTCCCCGGCCGGGGTGGGGACGAGCCAGCGCTGCATGGGTTCGACGAGGGCGGCCCCCGCGGCGAGCGAGAGCGAGGTGCCGAGGAAGCCGCGGCGCGCGAGCATCAGGTCGCTTCTGGAGAACTCGCTGAGCAGCGCGACGGTCTGGTCACCGGCCCACGGGAGGTCGACGCCGGACACGGAGGGTGCCTGGTGGGCGGAGCGGAGGCCGAGGTCCTCCACGGCGACGACGCTGCCGAAGCGCTCGGAGAAGAGCTCGGAGAGGATCCGGGGGATCGGCTCGCGCGGCTGTTCGCCGTCCAGCCAGCGGCGCACCCGGGAGGTGTCCGTGCTGATGTGGTGTGCGCCCATCTGCCGTGCCCGGCGGTTCACTTGGCGCGCCAGCTCGCCCTTCGACCAGCCGCTGCGCATGAACCAGGAGTTCAGCTGCTCGTTGGGGCGCTTGCCGGTGTTCGTACCGTCTGCGCCGCTGCCGCTCACTGGAATGCCCCCATCCGCCGAAGCCTCATCGCCCGAACCCGTACCAGAATGCCGCCTGTTGCGGCTTCCTGTGACCGGGTTGCACCCGTCGAACACAGAGACGGGTTGCCCCCGGCATACCCGGAAGCGAACTGCAATTGCAGGTTGATGCACCGACAGTAATCCTACGATCACGCCTCCAGCGAGTGGGATTGCAGAATCGCCACCATTCGCCACCCCTCCGAGTGAACCCACTTGCCGCCAGGCGCGATTCACTTGACAGACGGCAACAAGCATCCGATGGAGCGTTGCGCGTACAGGCGCGCGCCGCGTTCCGCACTCCCCCACGCACCACCGCACTCCGCCGGAACCCACGGCCGGGTGCGACAGAGAGTCACAGGGGGACTTCGGGTCGTAACCACCGGCGAGCAGGACCCGTTGGAGGGGGCATGGGCTTCACGATCGGCGGCACCCGTGGAATCAGTCAGATCCGGGTCGGCTCGCGGCGCCGCGAGCGCGCGACAGAGGCCACAGCGGTGGCCGAGTACACCGGACTGTGGGGCTGGGCGGTGATTCCCGGCGCCCGGGCCGTGTCGGGCAGGTGCTCCTGCGGCAAGGAGCGGTGCGGGGCGCCGGGAGCGCACCCCCTCGGCTTCGCGCTCGAGGTCCCGGCCGGCGCCACGCTCGACGAGGCCGGCAAGGCCTGGGCGGATGTGCCAGGGGCATCGCTGCTGCTGCCGGTCGGCCGGAGCTTCGACATCCTGGACGTCGCCGCACCGGCGGGCCGCCGTGCCCTGGTGCGCATGGAGCGCATGGGACTGCCGCTCGGCCCGGTGACGGTCACACCGGACGGCCGCTGCCAGTTCTTCGTGGCCCCCGGTGCGGCGGCCGAACTGCCCCGGTTGCTGTACCGGATGGGCTGGGACGACGCCGACCTGGACCTGCGCTGCCTCGGCTCCGGCGACCACATCACAGCGCCGCCGTCCGACCGCGGCGGGCTGGGCCCGGTCCGGTGGCTGCGGCCCCCGTCCCTGGACACGGCGGCGGCCCCGCCGGAGGCCCGGCTGCTGCTCGGCACCCTGGCGTACATCTGCCACCGCAGCCGGTCCTGACACCGAGCACGAGAGCGCCCGGCCGTCTCCTGACGGCCGGGCGCTCTCGTACGCGCGAAAGGGGCGCTCAGTCGCCGATCAGGGCGTCGACGAACGCCTCGGGCTCGAACGGGGCGAGATCGTCCGGGCCCTCACCCAGACCCACGAGCTTGACGGGCACGCCCAGCTCGCGCTGGACGGCGACGACGATGCCGCCCTTGGCGGTGCCGTCCAGCTTGGTCAGCACGATGCCGGTGATGTCCACGACCTCGGCGAAGACGCGCGCCTGCACCAGACCGTTCTGACCGGTGGTGGCGTCGAGGACGAGCAGGACCTCGTCCAGCGGGCCGTGCTTCTCCACGACCCGCTTCACCTTGCCGAGCTCGTCCATCAGGCCCGTCTTGGTGTGCAGCCGGCCGGCGGTGTCGATGAGCACGACGTCCGCGCCCTCGGCGATGCCCTCCTTGACGGAGTCGAAGGCGACCGAGGCCGGGTCGCCGGCCTCGGGCCCCCGCACGGTGCGGGCGCCGACGCGCTCGCCCCAGGTCTGCAGCTGATCGGCGGCGGCGGCGCGGAAGGTGTCCGCGGCGCCCAGCACGACCGAGCGGCCGTCCGCGACGAGAACACGGGCGAGCTTGCCGGTGGTGGTGGTCTTTCCGGTGCCGTTCACCCCGACGACCATGACGACCGCGGGCGTCTCGAGACCGCTCTCGGTCTTGACCGCGCGGTCGAATTCGGTGCCCACGAGGAGCAGCAGTTCCTCGCGCAGCAGGGTGCGCAGCTGCTCGGGAGTACGGGTGCCGAGCACCTTCACCCGCTCGCGAAGCCGCTCGACGAGCTCCTGGGTGGGGGCGACGCCGACATCGGCGGTGAGGAGCGTGTCCTCGATCTCCTCCCAGGTGTCCTCGTCGAGGTGCTCGCGCGACAGGAGCGTCAGGAGCCCCTTGCCGAGCGAGTTCTGTGAACGGGCGAGACGGGCACGGAGCCGGACGAGCCGGCCGGCGGTCGGTTCCGGGATCTCGACGGCGGGCGCGGGCGCCTCGGCGACGACCGGGTCCTCGATGGCGACGGGCGTTTCGACGGCTTCGTCGGCCGTCGGAAGGTCGACCTCCTCGATGGTGCGGCGGGGTTCCTCCCGCGGCGTCTCCGCCTCGTCGCCGACGTGCGGTTCGGCGGGCGGAGCAGTGATGGTCGGCGCGGCCGGCGGCGCCTGCGGCGGCAGCTGCTTCTTCTTGCGGCTGCTGACCACGAGGCCGCTGATCGCGCCGATCGCGACCAGGGCGATGACTACGGCAAGGATGACGATTTCCATAACCCGTCCAGTATCGGCCACGGCCGCGCGCACAGAAGGGGTCAGAGGATCGCACAAAGGCGGCCTCACCCATTTGGACGTTATGGGGTGTTCGTACGATGCTTGTTGCTTCCGGTTTCTCCGGCAGCCCTCATCGGCGTCCCCCCACCCCGTACGGAGCCCTTTCCATGCCCCACGCCTCCGAGTCCGAAGGCGCGATAGAGACCCGCGGCCTCGAACCCGTTCCCGACGAGGAGCGCGTCGGCCGCGTCCGGGAACTGTTTCCCACCTGGGTCGCCGCCAACATCAGTGTGCTGCTGCTGACGATGGGCGCCGGGCTGGTCGTCTTCAACGGCCTGAACTTCTGGCAGGTGCTGACCGTCGCCGTCGCCGCACCGGTCCTGTCCTACGGGCTCGTGGGCCTGATCTCCATCGCGGGCAAGCGCGGGGGCTCACCCGGCATGGCCCTGTCCCGCGCGGTCTTCGGGCAGCGGGGGAACCTCTTCCCCGGCTCGCTGATCTGGGTCGCGCGCTGGGGCTGGGAGACGATCAACGCGGTCACCGGCGCCTACGCCGTGCTCACGGTGCTGGACCTGCTCTTCGGGATCCGGAGCAGCACGGCTCTGATCATCACGACCCTGCTGCTCTTCGTCGCCTGCACCTTCGTCGTCTCGGGCCTCGGCATCAGCGCCCTCCAGGTGTGCAGCAAGTGGTCGACGTACCTGTTCGGCGCGTTCAGCGTGCTGGTCCTGATCTACCTGGTCGCGAACACCGACTGGTCCGCCGTCTTCGACAAGCCGGCCGGCTCGACGGCGATGATGGTGGCGGGCATCGGCACCATCGCGGCGGGCGGCATCAGCTGGGTCCCGTCGGGTCCCGACTTCACGCGCTACCTGCCGCGCACGGCCTCGGGCCGGACGATGGTCGGCGCCACCGTCGGCGGCGCGGGCGTCGTCGTCCTGCCGATGGTGCTGATGGGCGCCGTGATGGCGGTGTCCACACCGGACCTGGCGAGTGCCCAGGACCCGGTCGCCTTCATCGGCGAGATCCTGCCGATGTGGCTGGCGGTCCCCTACCTGCTGATCGCCCTCGTCGGCATGCTGCTGATCAACTCCATGTCGATGTACTCGGCCGGTTTCACCGCGCAGACCCTGGGCGTGAAGGTCCCCCGCGCGTGGGCCGTGAGCGTGAACGCCCTGATCAGCCTGGTCTTCGGCTTCCTGCTGATGGTGGTGGCGACCAGCTTCATCGGCTCCTTCATCTCGTTCCTGACGCTGCTGGCGGTCGCCTTCTCCGCCTGGATCGGCGTCTTCGGCGTCGACATGCTGCGCCGGCGCGCGTACGACGGTGCGGCGCTGATGGACACCACCCGCACCAGCGCCTACTGGTACCGCGGCGGTTTCGCCTGGCAGGCGATGGTGTCATGGGCGTCGGCGCTGGTGGTGGGGCTGCTGTTCACCCGGGTCGACTGGTTCGCCGGCCCGCTCGCGTCCTCGTGGGCCGGCGAGAACGGCCTGGGCTGGGCGGTGACGATCCTGGTTGCCGCCGGCCTGTACGCGGTGCTGCCGCGCACGGCGGCGGCCGGGCCCGCGCCCGCGGCCCTCGAAAGCGAGCCCGAGACCCTGTCCATCTGACGCTACGTCAGCTAACGTCCCCCTTCGCCGTGCTCACATCTGGCAGAGGGGGACTTCCCATGGTCTTCACGGTCGCCCGGTTCAACATGGTCGATCCCGCCGCGACGCCCGAAACCCACGCGGCCCGCTACCGTGCGGCCCTGGAGATGGCCGCGTACGCCGACGACCGCGGCGTCGACACCGTCCAGACCGAGGAGCACCACGGCGCCGCGAACAACTGGCTGCCGTCGCCGCTGACCTTCGCCGGCGCCGTCCTGGGCGCCACCCGCCGCATCACGGTCACCGTGTCCGCGATCATCGGCCCGCTGCACGAGCCGCTGCGGCTGGCCGAGGACATCGCCGTCCTGGACCTGATCGGCCGGGGCCGGCTGGTGACGGTCGCGGGGATCGGCTACCGGCCGGAGGAGTACGCGCAGCTCGGCGTCGACTGGAGCCGCCGCGGGCGGCTCCAGGACGAGCTGCTGGAGACCCTGCTGGCCGCCTGGACCGGCGAGAGCTTCGTATACCGGGGCCGTACCGTGCGGGTCACCCCGCGCCCGTACACCCGGCCCCATCCGCTGCTGATCGTCGGCGGGTCCTCCCGGGCCGCCGCGCGCCGGGCGGCCCGCTTCGGGCTCCCGTTCTTCCCCAGCGCCCATCTGCCGGAGCTGGAGGCGTACTACGAGGAGCGGCGGGCCGAGTACGGGACCGACGGCTTCTGCATGATGCCGGCGGAGAAGACGACGCTGCTGCACGTCTCGGAGGACCCCGACCGCGCATGGGCCGTGTACGGCGAGCACTTCCTGCACGAGGCGCGGACGTACGCGTCCTGGCAGTCGCCGGACATCCGTTCCGCGGTGCGATCGGCGGCCGGGACCGTGGGGGAACTGCGCGACGAGGGCGTCTACCGGATCGTGACCCCTGACGAGTGCGTGGCACTGGGCGCGGAGAGCCTGGTGCTGCATCCGCTGTGCGGCGGCATGCCGGTGGACGAGGGCTGGCGCAGCCTTCAGCTGCTCTGCGAACACGTACTGCCCCGGCTCACGCGCTGAGCCGGGGCAGTTTCCGTGTCGAGGAGAGGGGCAGCGGGGATTAGCCCATCTCCTCCAACGCCTTGCCCTTCGTCTCCTTGACGTACCTCAGTACGAAGGGGATCGAGAGCACGGCGAAGACCGTGTAGATCATGTAGGTGCCGGAGAGGTTCCAGTCCGCGAGGCTCGGGAAGCTCGCGGTGATGGCCCAGTTGGCGATCCACTGCGCGGAGGCGGCGACGCCGAGGGCGGCGGCGCGGATCCGGTTCGGGAACATCTCGCCGAGGAAGACCCAGACGACGACGCCCCACGAGAGCGCGAAGAAGAGCACGAAGACGTGGGCGGCGATCAGGGCCACGACACCCTGGGTCTCCGGAAGCTTGCCGTCGACGAGGTCGGCGGAGAAGGCCCAGGCCTCGAGGGCCAGCGCGATCGCCATACCGGCGGAGCCGATGAGCGCGAGCGGCCTGCGGCCGATCCGGTCGACCAGCACCATCGCGATCACGGTGCCGATGATGTTGATGATCGACGTGGTGAACGAGTACAGGAAGGAGCTGGAGGGGTCGACGCCCACCGACTGCCACAGGGTGGCCGAGTAGTAGAACGCGACGTTGATGCCGACCAGCTGCTGGAAGACCGACAGACCGATGCCGACCCAGACGATGGGCAGGAAGCCGAAGCGGCTGCCGAGCAGGTCCTTGAAGGAGGACTTGTGCTCCCGGTGCATGGCGAGCTCGATCTCGGTGACCCGGGCGTCCAGGTCGACGCCCTTGCCCTCGACCTCGGCGAGGACCTCCTTCGCCCGGCCGACCTTGCCGACCGAGATCAAGAAGCGCGGCGACTCCGGGATCGCGAAGGACAGGAGCCCGTACAGCACCGCCGGGACGACCATGACGCCGAGCATCCACTGCCAGGCCTCGATACCGGCGATCTCTCCGCGCTGGTCGCCGTCGGCGAGCTGGAGGATGCCGTAGTTCACCAGCTGGGAGACGGCGATGCCGATGACGATCGCGGCCTGCTGGAAGGAGGCGAGCCGGCCGCGGTAGGCGGCGGGAGAGACCTCGGCGATGTAGGCGGGGCCGATGACGGACGCCATGCCGATCGCGAAGCCGCCGATGATCCGCCACATGGCGAGGTCCCAGAGCGCGAACGGGAGCGCGGAGCCCACGGCGCTGAGGGTGAAGAGCACGGCGGCGATCTGCATGCAGCGGATACGGCCGATGCGGTCGGCGATACGGCCGGCGGTCGCGGCGCCGATGGCGCAGCCGACCAGCGCGACGGCGATGACCTGGGCGAGGGTGCCGGAGCCGATGTCGTAACGGTGCCGGATGGCCTCGACCGCGCCGTTGATGACGGAGCTGTCGTAACCGAAGAGGAAGCCGCCCATCGCGGCGGCGGCCGTGATGAAGATGACATGCCCGAGGTGGTCGGGATGGGCCGAGCGGGCCCCTGATGCCGGTGGCGGCTGCGCAGTGCTGGTCACGTGTACTCCTGGAGTCCGGCAGCACCGCCGGACGTGGGGGGCGAGCCCTACAAGTGGGGCACAAGTTTGGGGCGCGCACCACTTGAAGGTAAAAGCAACGTTGCAGAGACTATGCCTTCAAGTTTCGAAGTCAAGACCCTGATCCAAATCAGTGGTGGACCTCCCAGGACAGCAATAGCTTCAAGTCTTGAAGAATTGGACTCGACTGAGCCTCAGCGGAGGCGCTGGCTGATGACCTTGGAGACGCCGTCGCCCTGCATCGACACGCCGTACAGCGCGTCCGCGACCTCCATCGTCCGCTTCTGGTGCGTGATCACGATCAGCTGGGAGCTCTCCTGGAGTTCCTGCATGATCCGAATCAGCCGCTGGAGGTTGGTGTCGTCGAGCGCCGCCTCGACCTCGTCCATCACATAGAACGGACTCGGCCGGGCCTTGAAGATCGAGACCAGCATCGCCACGGCCGTCAGGGACCGCTCGCCGCCCGACAGCAGCGACAGACGCTTCACCTTCTTCCCGGGCGGCCGTGCCTCCACGTCCACGCCGGTGGTGAGCATGTTGTCCGGGTCGGTCAGCACGAGCCGCCCCTCGCCGCCGGGGAAGAGGCGGGAGAAGACGCCCTCGAACTCACGGGCGGTGTCCCGGTAGGCCTCGGTGAAGACCTGCTCGACGCGTTCGTCCACCTCCTTCACGACCTGAAGCAGATCGGCCCGGGTCTTCTTCAGGTCCTCGAGCTGCTCCGACAGGAACTGGTGGCGCTCCTCGAGCGCCGCGAACTCCTCCAGAGCCAGCGGATTCACCTTTCCGAGCTGTTGGTACGCCCGTTCGGCCGACTTCAGGCGCTTTTCCTGTTCCGCGCGGACGAAACGCCTCGGCCGGTTCCTGGGGTCCTCCGGGTCCTGCGGCAGCTCCTCGCCCTCGGCCGGCGGGGACGGGGGCACCGGCTGGTCGGGTCCGTACTCGGACACCAGGCCGGCCGGCTCCACACCGAGCTCCTCCAGCGCCTTCGTCTCCAGTTGCTCGATCCGCAGCCGCTTCTCCGCGCCCAGCACCTCGCCGCGGTGGACCGAGTCGGTGAGCTTGTCCAGTTCGGCCTTGAGGTCGCGGCCGGCGCCGCGTGCGGCGGTCAGCTCCCGCTCGCGCTCGGCCTTGGCGGCCTCCGCCGCGGCCCGCTCGGCCTCCGCCCGCACGAGCGACACCTCGACATGCGCCAGCAGCTGCCGGGCGCCGGCCGCGACGGCCGCCGCCACCTCGGCCTCGTGGCGCATCCGGGCCCGCCGCTGCTCCGCGCGCGCACGCGCCTCACGCTCGGCCCGCGCTCCCCGGTCGAGCGCGTCCGCGCGCCCGGCCAGGCCCTTGACCCGCTCCTCGTGCGTTCGCACCTGGAGACGGGCCTCCATCTCCGTCTGCCGCGCGTTGGCGCCGTCGGCGGCGAGCCGGTCCCGTACATGGGTGTCGGGCTCCTCCTCGACCGGGGCCTCCTGCGCGACGAGCAGCCGCTCCGCCAGCTCCTCGGCCTCCTCGGCCGCCCGCTCCAGCGCCTCCTGGGCACGGGCTGCCGCCGCGGCGGTCCGCTCCGCCTCGCCCGCGGCACCACGGGCCTGACCGGAGAGACGGCCGAGCCTGCCGGAGACCGCCGACTTCTCCCGGTCGGCGGCGCGCCTGCGCTCCCCCAGCTCCTCGACCAGCGACGCGCACCCGGTACGGCGGACGGTGGCCTGCTGCTGTGCCGCCGCCAGCTCCTCGCACTGGCGCGCCAGGTCCTCGAGCTCGGCCGCCGCCTCGTCGACGGAGGCCTGTACCTCGAGCAGGCTCGGCGCCCCGGCGGACCCGCCCTGCGCGAAGTGGGCCGCGAGCACGTCGCCCTCCGCCGTCACGGCGGTGAGCCCGGGCCGTGCGGCGACCAGGTCCTCTGCGTCCTCCAGGGTCCCCACGACCACGGTCGCGCGCAGCAGCCTGCGTACGGCCGGCATCAATTCCTCGGGCCCCCGGACGAGGTCCGCGGCGCGCCTGCCGTCCGCTCCCGACAGGTCCGGCTCGGGATCGACGGTGGCAGCGGCCGGGGACGCGAGCAGCAGGGCCGCCCTGCCGGCGTCCTGCTTGCGCAGCAGACGGATCGCCTCCGCCGCGGTGGACGCGTCGGTGACGGCCACCGCGTCGGCCGCCGCTCCGAGCGCCGCCGCTACGGGGATCTCGTAGCCGGGCGTCACCGTCAGCAGTTCCGCCGCCGGGCCGAGCAGGCCCGCGAGACGGTCACGGGCTCCGAGGAGCGCGCCCGTCCCGTCCTTGCGCCGCAGGCCCAGGGCGAGCGCCTCACGGCGGGCCGCCACCGCGGCGCGTTTGCGTTCCGCCGTGGTGAGCGCCTCACGGGCCTCGCTCAGCGCCGCCTCCGCGCCGGCCAGGTCGCGCTTCGCCGCGTCGTGCCGGTCGGCCAGCAGGGAATCGTCCGAGTCCAGCGCGTCGACCTCGGCCTTGAGCTGCTCGTACTCCTCCTGCGCGGCGACGGCCCGCTCCTGCGCCTCGTCACGGGCGGCGGCCAGCCGGTCGATCTCGGCCTGGGCGGACGCGGCGCGCGAGCGGGCCGCGTTGACCTGGCCGCTCAGCCGGGCCAGTCCTTCACGGCGGTCGGCGATGGCGCGCGCCACGTCCTTGAGCCGGCGTTCCTCGACGGCGAGCTCGCGCTCCAGTTCGGCGCGGTGCTCGACGGTGTCCTCGAGGGCCCGTTCCGCCGCCTCGAGAGCGGCCTCCAGCTCCGCCTCCTGCTCACGGATACGGGCGGCCTCGCGCTCCATGTCCTCCGGATCACGGCCGCGCCGCTCCTCAGCAGGCTGCGCCGTCGCGCTCTTGACCCGGGCGTCGGCCAGGGAGACCGTGCCGCGCACCCGCTCGGCCAGCTGGGAGAGTTCGTACCAGTTCTGCTGGGCGCGCTGGAGCCTTGGTGCGAGCCGCCGCACCTCGTCCTCCAGGTCCGCCTCGCGGGTCAGTGCCGCCTTCAGCTCGGCCTCGGCCGCCTCCTTGCGCTGCTTGAGCGCCGCCTCGTCGGCGACCTCCGTGCGCAGCGCCTCCCGCATGCGTACGAGGTCGTCGGCGAGCAGCCGGAGCCGGGCGTCGCGCAGGTCCGCCTGGATGACCGCGGCCCTCCTGGCCACGGCCGCCTGCCGGCCCAGCGGCTTCAACTGGCGGCGCAGTTCGTCGGTGAGGTCCTGCACCCGGGCGAGGTTGGCCCGCATCGCATCCAGCTTCCGCAGCGCCTTCTCCTTGCGCTTGCGGTGCTTGAGGACGCCTGCCGCCTCTTCGATGAAGGCCCGCCTGCCCATGGGGTCGGCGTGGAGCACCGAGTCGAGCTGGCCCTGGCCGACGATGACGTGCATCTCGCGCCCGATGCCGGAGTCGGAGAGCAGTTCCTGGATGTCGAGCAGCCGGCAGGTGTCGCCGTTGATCTGGTACTCGCTGCCACCGTTGCGGAACATGATCCGCGTGATGGTGACCTCGGCGTACTCGATGGGCAGGGCGCCGTCGGAGTTGTCGATCGTCAGGGAGACCTCGGCCCGGCCCAGCGGCGGGCGGCCGGTCGTCCCGGCGAAGATGACGTCCTCCATCTTGCCGCCGCGCAGCGACTTGGCGCCCTGCTCGCCCATGACCCAGGAGAGCGCGTCCACGACGTTGGACTTCCCGGAGCCGTTGGGACCCACGACGCAGGTGATGCCCGGCTCGAACCGCAGGGTGGTGGCCGAGGCGAACGACTTGAAACCGCGCAGGGTCATGGCCTTGAGGTGCACGCCCCCGGACTCTACCTTTCGGTCGCGGTTTCACCCATGAAGGTGCAGGGCAGATCAGACGTTGAAGGAAACACTTCAGGAACAGCGGGGGGCGAAGGACGGGGGCAGGGGCGGGAGCCGAAAAGAAAGAAGGGACGCCGAGGCGTCCCTTGCATATCTTGCTGCGCGATGCCCTGGCGGACGCCGTGCTCAGGTGAGCGCGGGCTCCGCCCGAGGTACGTCGATGTCCATACCTTCGAGCAGCGACTCTCCGGGGTGCTGAGCGACGGCGGCGTTGAGCGCGTCATTCTCGGACTGGATCCGTACAAGCTCGGATTCGAGGTCCTGGACGCGCTGCTGAAGCCGTCGCATCTCGGCGAGGAGTCGCGGGTCGGAACCGCCGACGTAACCGAGAAGCGCCTTTGCCATGATGGATGGTCCTCCACACTGAGTGACCGACCGATGCGGTGTGGGTCGTGAGGGATTCGCACCCGCGGTGCTCGGCAGTCCTGGTTGTACTGCTTGCCGTGCTGCGGTTCTTGACTGCCGAACAGCTGAGGTGCGCGGGGCTTCCAGAGTCTCACCAAAAAGTTTGACGGTCAACACGATCACACCCCGTATCGGCGGGCGGCCCGAGGGCATACGGCCGCTGAAGAGTGCGGCGTGCCTGACCTGCGGGGCCCTGGGGGCGTGACGATCATCTTTCCTGCCGCAGCCTTGCAGAGCAAGCCCTTCTTGGCAACCACCTGGGGTTTCTGCCGGCGACCGGGCCTCGGGGCACCGGACGGGAGGCCGCCGGAGCGGGCACGGCCGGGCCGCCGTCAGCGGATGGCGAAGTCCGGGTAGCCGCCGCGGGGCGTGTCCCAGATCTCAGTGACTCCGTCGACGCGGCCGGGTGTGTCGTCGGAGCGAAGCCACTCCAGCAAACGGTGGCAATTCTCACGTGGCCCTTCTGCCACGACCTGCACCCTGCCGTCTTCCAGATTGAGGGCGAAGCCGGTGAGGCCACCGATCTCCAGAGCGTTTGCCCTGGTGAACCATCGGAAGCCCACTCCCTGTACTCGGCCGCGTACCCAGGCGGTCAGCCGTGCGGTGTCGTTCATGGCTGCACGGTATCCGGCCGATTGCTTCTGCATCACTTCCGCCCCGGGCCGCATGGCGTACAGTCCGGACGCAATCAGCCTCACTCGGACGGGTGAGTCCGTTGACGTTCGACGTCGCGCACCAGGAAGGCACAGCACATGGGTCGCCACCGACGCTCGGCCCCCGCGCCGGCCGTAACCGATCACGCGGCGGGCACGGCAGGCAGGCACCGTGGCGGTGCACGCCGTATGGGCCTGCCCGTACGGACCGGACTGCTCGGGGCCACTGCCGCCATGGCGGTCGGCGCCGTGGTCGTGACGACCGGCGTCCTGCCCGGCGAGGACGACAAGTACACCGTGGGCGCGGGCTCGGACGTGCGGACCGAGATGCGCACCGAGGTGCCGTCGCGGCTGCAGGCCCAGGGCGACGCGAGCGCGAGCCCCTCCGTGAGCCCGTCCACGTCGCCGAGCCGCACCGCGGAGCCGACGAAGAGCCCCTCGAAGAAGGCGTCCCCGAAGCCTTCCAAGACGTCGAAGCCGTCGAAGAAGCCCCAGTCGCCCAAGCCGTCCGCGACGCCGTCCAAGGAGACGACGAAGAGCCCCGGGACCAGGAAGCCGACTTCGGAGCCGACCCGCGAGCGGACGCGCACCCCCGAGCGCCCGGCCGCGCCGTCGAAGACGGCCGCGCCGGACACCTCTGCCGCCGCTTCCGCGGAGGCCGCGGTGATCGACATGGTCAACGAGGAGCGCGCGAAGGTCGGCTGCAGCCCGATGAAGGCGAGCGGCGCCCTGTCCGATCTGGCCCGCGCGCACAGCAAGGACATGGCGGCGCGCGGGTTCTTCGACCACACCAACCCCGACGGCGAGACGCCGTGGGACCGCGCGGAGCAGGCCGGCGTGAGCAACCTCGGCGGCGAGAACATAGCCCGCGGCCAGGCCGACGCCGAAGCGGTCATGAACTCCTGGATGAACAGCGAGGGACACCGCGCGAACATCCTGAACTGCGACTTCACGACACTGGGTGTCGGTGCGTACATGGCCGATGGCGGCCCTTGGTGGACGCAGAACTTCGGTTATTGAGATTTCCGCAGGTCAGTGACCTGCCTACTTACCTGGGCCGTCTCGGCGCCGTCACCGGCGACCGAGGCGGCCCACGCTTGTGCCCGCAGTGCTGCGCCCCCGAAGTGACGCCTCGGAACGGTCCGTCCGCGCGCCTGCCCGCGCGGACGCAGTCACCCTTCCGATGAGCGATGCAACCATCCGGGCCCCCCGTGTGTCACACACCTCATCCACACTGTGTCGACACGTGTCGAACACACAATCTGCACTTCGTACACAAGGCAGCCCATGACCGACGCGCCACCGCCGCATCCGGCCCTCGACGATGCCCCGCAGGACCGGCCCGAGGCCGACGAGGCTCCCGCGCCACCGCCCCCTCCTCCTGTCCCTCCCGCGCCCGCCGCACAACCGGGCCGGCCTCGTACTGCGCTTGCCGCCGTGACCGGAGCCCTGGCCGGAGCGGCCGTCGTCGGCCTCGTGTGGGCCGTCACCGCCGACGCCGGTGGCGACGAGCCCGCCACGTTCACCCTGAACGGCAGCTTCACTCTCACCGACGAGGTCCAGCGGGACGGCGACGGTGGCTGCGCGGGCCGCTACGACAGCGGATACGACGACATCCAGGAAGGTACCGACGTCACCGTCTACAACGCGGCGGGAGACGTCGTCGCCAAGGGCGAACTCGGCGCAAGCGAGGAGATCGCCACCGGTACCTGCGCGTTCGACGTCTCCGTCGCCGACGTCCCCAAGGGCGAGACGTTCTACAAGGTCGAGGTGTCGCACCGCGGCACGGTCGAGCTCTCGGCCGAGGAGGCCGAGAACGGCGAACTCGCCGCAACCCTCGGCTGACCACCGTCCCCTCTGTGCTTCACCTCCGCCCACTGTCTGGAGACACCCGCATGTCGCACCCCACCCCGCCCCCGTACGGTCAGCAGCCCCACCAGCCGGGTCACGGATACCCGCAGTACCGGCAGACTCAGCCGTACCAGCAGCCGTACGCGGGTGGCCCCGCCCCGTACCAGCCCCCTCCGCCCCCGAAGAAGGGCATGAACGGTTGGGCGATCACCGGTATCACCCTCGGCGGCGTCTTCGTGTTCCTGATCGTCCTCGGGGCACTGGTCGGCGGCGACGACAGCGGCACGGGCAGCAGCGGGAAGCCGGACACGAGGGCCGCCGCACCGGAGAAGCCGGCCGCGGCCGACCCGAAGTCCGCGGAGAAGGCGAAGGACGAGCCTGCGGCGCAGCCGGCTCCCGAGTCTCCGGTGAAGGTCACGGCCACGAAGACCCGGTTCGCACCGAGCATCCTCCACGACGGCGGGGCCTACACCAGCGTCAAGGTCACCATCGCCAACAATTCGGAGGAAAAGATCGACGTGAATCCGCTGTACTTCTCGATCACCGCCACCGACGGCAGCAAGCACACCGCGGAGCTCGGCGTCGACGAGCACCAGATCGACACCGTCGACCTGGCACCCGGCGAGAAGATCACCGGAACGATCACCGGCGAGGGCGCCTTCACCCCCAAGTACGTCACCTACACCGACGGGCTCTTCGGCGACGACGTCCGCGGCAACGTCTCCTGACCTGATCGCTCGGGCATCCCGGCCGGGGTGTCCGGTTTGCCGCCCGAGGCTGCCTCCCGTCCGGGCCGCGGCCTCGGGCGGCGTCAGGCGACGGGCCGCGGTACGCGTTGGCAGCGGGGGCAGAAGTAGCTGGACCGGTTCATCCACGGGCGGCGGCGCATCGCGGTGCCGCAGCGCCGGCAGGGCTCGTCCTCGCGGCCGTACGCGTCGAGGGAGCGGTCGAAGTAGCCCGACTCGCCGTTCACGTTGACGTACAGGCTGTCGAAGGTGGTGCCGCCGACGGCGAGGGCCGCCGTCATCACCTCGCGCACGTGGCGGAGCAGTTCGACCGAGCGGGGCCGGGTGAGGGTCGCTGTGGGGCGCTCGTAGTGGAGCTTCGCGCGCCACAGGGCCTCGTCGGCGTAGATGTTGCCGACACCGCTGATCAGGGACTGGTCGAGCAGGGCTCGCTTCACCGTGGTGCGGCGGGCCCGCAGCGCGGTGTGGAACGCGGCGTCGTCGAAGAGCGGGTCCAGCGGGTCCCGGGCGATGTGCGCGAGGACGTCGGGCAGGCCGTCCGGTGCGTTCTCGTGCAGGGACAGTCCGCCGAAGGTGCGCTGGTCGACGAAGCGCAGCTCGGTCGCCAGTGGATCCGTGAAACGGATGCGGATACGGAGGTGCTTCTCGTCGTCCGCGTGCTCGGGCTGGACGAGAAGCTGGCCGCTCATGCCCAGGTGGCCGAGGATCGAGGTGTCGGTGTCCGCGAGGGGAAGCCACAGGTACTTGCCGCGCCGGCGGGCGTCACCGACGGTCCTGCCGGTGAGCCGTGCGGCGAAGTCCTGCGCGCCGGGCAGGTGTCTGCGGATCGCGCGCGGGTGCAGCACCTGGACGTCGGCGATCGTGCGACCGCTGACCCAGCTCTGCAGACCACGGCGCACGACCTCGACCTCGGGCAGCTCGGGCACGGGCCGGGTCTCCTTCTGCGAGTCACTTGGTGTCGCCCGCAGGGTACCGCCAGGGCGTGGTCCGGTGACGGGCGGGAACAGCGGTGAGGCCCCCCGCCTGTGACGGGGGGCCTCACCGGAACTGCTGTCGTGCGACGGAGCGCCGTAATCAGGCCCGCGCCCGCGGAATCAGGCCGAAGCCCGGTCCGCCGGTGCCGGCCGGTCCGCGGGCGCCGGCTGGTCCGCCGGTGCCGCCTCGTCCGCGGCTGCCGGTTCGTCCGCGGCTGCCGGTTCGGAAGGGGTGTCGGCGTCCCCTTCGTCCGTGGCGGCCCCGCTCTCGGCGGCGGCCTTGGCCGCTGCCAGGCGCCGGTCCGCATCGGCACGGATCTCACGCCAAGCGGACTCCGCCGCCTGCTGCTCCGCTTCCTTCTTGCTGCGGCCGGTGCCGGTGCCGTACGAGACACCACCGACGCGGGCGGCAGCAGTGAAGGTCTTCTCGTGGTCAGGACCGGTCTCTGTGACCAGGTACTCCGGGACACCGAGACCCTCTGCCGCGGTGAGCTCCTGGAGACTGGTCTTCCAGTCCAGGCCCGCACCGAGGTTCGAGGACTTCTCGATGAGCGGGTCGAAGAGCCGGTGAACCAGCTCGGACGCCGCATCGAGGCCCTGGTCGAGATAGACCGCGCCGATCACCGCTTCCAGGGTGTCGGCGAGGATGGATGCCTTGTCCCGGCCCCCCGTGCCCTCTTCGCCACGGCCGAGCCGGATGAAGGAGCCGAGTTCGAGGCCACGCCCGACCTCCGCCAGCGCACGCGAATTGACCACAGCGGCCCGCAGTTTGGCCAGCTGGCCTTCCGGCAGGTCGGGGTGGGTGCGGTACAGCGTGTCGGTGACCACCAGGCCGAGCACGGAGTCCCCGAGGAACTCCAGCCGCTCGTTGGTGGGCAGACCGCCGTTCTCGTACGCGTACGAACGGTGGGTCAGCGCGCGCACCAGAAGGGCGGACTCGAGCTGATACCCGAGCCGCCCTTCCAGAAGCGTGTGGGACGAGGCATTGTCCGTCTTGTTGGACTCAGACATCGCGCCTCTCACCAGCCGCTCAGACCTCGAGGACCTGGCGCTTGTTGTAGGTGCCGCAGCTGGGGCACGCGATGTGCTGCTGCTTCGGCTCCTGGCAACGCTCACACGAAACCAGGGTGGGGACCGCAGCCTTCCACTGCGACCGGCGGTGGCGCGTGTTGCTGCGCGACATCTTCCGCTTCGGAACAGCCACGGCTACTTCTCCTGCTTCTCGTCGACGCCCGCTTCGGCGCCGCCCATGTTGTCCTTCTCGCCGTCCTGAACGGTCTCGGCGAGTCCCTGCAGTGCCGCCCAACGGATGTCGACGGCGTCATGATGGTGGTCCGGGTTCTCGTCCAGCCTGACCCCGCACTCGGAGCACAGACCTTCACAGGTCTCCCGGCACACCGGCTGCATCGGCAGTGCGAGCACCACCGCATCACGCAGCACGGGCTCGAGGTCGAAAAGGCCGTCCTCGAGAAAGAGCCTGTCCTCGTCCTCTTCGTCGTCGGCAGGCTCCGCAGTGCGACTGCGGCCCCTGTCGTCGGCGTCGGGGTACGTGAACATCTCCTGGAAGTCCGCCGCGACCTCTTGGTGCAGCGGCTCCAGACACCTTACGCACTCCCCCTCGGCGGTCGCACGGGCGGTGCCTGTGACAAGCACACCTTCCATGACGGACTCGAGGCGGAGGTCCAGCTCCACGGGTGCGCCTTCCGGCACACCGATGACATCGGCGATGCCGAGGTCCTTGGGAGCGTCCACCGTGCGGGAGAGCCGCTGGAGCGCACCCGGCCGCCGTCCCAGCTCGTGCGTGTCGAACACGAGGGGATTGCGATGGTCGAGGCGCGTGCTCAGGGGACTTCCTGCTTTCGGTTCGTGGGAGGGGCCGTCCCGGTTCGTGGGGCGAAGCGGACAGCCGGGATCGCGGAACTACGCGCGACCGAAGAACCAGGGTACTTCAACAGCCGCGATAGACCCAATCCGGGCCGACGGCTAGCGCCCCTGCTCGTACCGGTTCAGCTGTTCCAGGTCGATCATGCCGGTGTCGAAGAGGCTGGTCTCGTCCAGCGCCGTGCCCTGCTGGGGCGGCGCCTGCGGCGGGGGCGGCATCTCCCCGTAGCCGCCACCGTGGGCGGGGGCGGCGTACGGATCGGGCTGGGCGTACTGCTGGGCGTAGCCCTGGTCCTGGTAGGCGGCGTACGGGTCGGGCTGCTGGTAGCCCGCGTACGTCTCCTGGGGCTGGTACGTGTACGGGTCGTGCTGGGCCGGGATCTGCGGCTCGGGCTGCTGCGGCTGGTACGTGTACGCGTCCTGCTCACGCTCCGGCATCGGGGCGGGGGCGGAGGCGGGGGCCGGGTCGGCGAGTTCCGCGAGGCCGGCGAGGTAGTCCGCGTCGCTGGCGTGCTGAAGGCCGCCGGCGGCGTCCTGTGCGGCCATGTGCGCGCCGAGATCGTCCGTGGCGATCCGGCCGTGCAGCTTCTGACGGCCGCGGCCGACCGCGTCGAGCGTCTTGGAGAGCACGGCCTCGAAAGCGCCCAGCTTGGCGTCGACGTACTGGTCGGCCCGCTGGATGAGCGTCTGCGGGTCGTTGCTGTGCTCCGGCGCGTCCTCGTCGGCGTAGCCGTGCTCGTCGAGCCCGGGCCCCCGGCCGAGGAGCTTCTCGCGGCCGCGGTCGACGGATCCGATGGTCTTGGTGAGGACGACCTCGAAGTTGGCGAGCTTGGAGTCGACGTAGTCGTCGGCCTCCGCCCGGATCTCCTCGGCCTCGCGGCGGGCCTCGGCGAGGATGCGGTCGGCCTCGTCCTGGGACCGGCGGGCGACCTGGGTGTCGGAGATCAGCGAACCGCGCTCGGCGTGGGCGGACTCGATGATCCGCTCGGCCTCCCGGCGGGCCTCCTCGACCAGCTGCTCACGGCCGCCGATGAGCTCCTGGGCCTGGGCCAGGGAGCCGGGCAGGGCCTCGCGCACCTCTTCGAGCATGGCGAGCAGCTCGGCGCGGTTGACCACGCAGGACGCCGACATGGGCATGGAGCGGGCGTTCCCGACCGCCGCGACGATCTCGTCGAGCTTCTTCTGCACGTCCACCGTGGTTCGCCACTCTCTACTGCGGGTTGGAGACGGACGGGACGACTGTACGGGCAGTCCGTCGCCGCCCGACACCGGGTGACGAGTTGTCAGCTCAGCCCTTTTCCGCGAGCCGGCGCACGAGCGCGCGGTGGACGGTGTCGGGCAGCAGGTGGGAGACGTCGCCGCCCCAGGCGGCGACTTCCTTGACGAGGCTCGAGGAGAGGAAGCTGTAGGTGGGGTTGGTCGGCACGAACAGCGTCTCCACCCCCGACAGGCCGTTGTTCATCTGGGCCATCTGCAGCTCGTAGTCGAAGTCGCTGACCGCGCGCAGCCCCTTGACGATCGCGGGGATGTCGCGCTCCTTGCAGAAGTCGACCAGGAGACCGTGGTGGGACTCCACCACGACGTTCCCGTACTCACCGGTGACCTCGCGGATCATCGCGATCCGCTCGTCGACGGTGAAGAGTCCCTGCTTGGACTTGTTGATCATCACCGCGACATGTACGACGTCGTACAGCTTGGAGGCGCGGGCGATGATGTCCAGGTGCCCATTGGTGATGGGGTCGAATGACCCCGGACAGACTGCGCGGCGCAACGGAAGTCCCTCGCTCTCCGGTCCGGTCATGGTGCGTCTTCGCACGTAGCGGCGGCGCGACCGTACCAAAGCGTCCCCTCGCCGTAGCGACGGGCCCGCAGTGGCGTGAAGCCCTTGGGCCAGTTGAATTCTCCGCCTCTGGTGCTGCGCTCCACGGTGACGAGGCCATCGTCCGCGAGCCAGCCCTGGAGGCGGAGTGTGAGCAGAATCTCCCGAAGATCGTCGTCCGTGACGGCGTACGGCGGGTCGAGGAAGACGACGTCGTAGGGGCTCTCCGGCGCCGGACCCGTCACGATCTGTTCCGCTTTGCCGGTACGCACCTCCGCGCCGGGCAGGCCGAGCGCCCGCACGTTCTCCCGGACGACGCGGGCCGCCCGGGCGTCCGCCTCGACCAGCAGGGCGTGGGACGCGCCCCTGGACAGGGCCTCGAGGCCCACCGCGCCCGACCCCGCGTAGAGATCGGCGACGCGGATGCCGTCGAGGGTGCCGAGCTGGGACTCCCAGCTGGAGAACAGCCCTTCCCGGGCACGGTCGGAGGTGGGGCGGGTGCAGGTGCCTGGCGGGACGGCGAGGCGGCGTCCGCCGGCAGCGCCGGCGATCACGCGGGTCATGAAGGGCCTCTCTTGAGCGGGCTCACGTCCTCAAGTGTCTCAGCCCGAGTCTCTCAGCCCTTGTCGAGGTACTGCTCGCGCTCCTTGTCCAGCAGGGCGTCCAGGGCGGTGCGCAGTTCGGGCAGCCGCTCGAGGTCCGGATCGGCGCCGACGATCGCGACGGCCTCCTCGCGGGCCGCGGCGATGACCTCCTCGTCCTCGATGACGGTGAGCATCCGCAGCGAGGAGCGCACCCCGGACTGGGCCTGACCCAGCACATCGCCCTCCCGGCGCTGTTCGAGGTCGATGCGGGAGAGCTCGAAGCCGTCGAGCGTCGAGGCGACCGCCGCCAGGCGCTGACGGGCGGGGCTCGCCTCCGGCATCTCCGTGACCAGCAGGCACAGGCCCGGTGCGGAGCCGCGGCCGACCCGGCCGCGCAGCTGGTGGAGCTGGGAGACGCCGAACCGGTCCGCGTCCATGATCACCATGGCGGTGGCGTTGGGGACGTTGACGCCGACCTCGATGACGGTCGTGGCGACCAGGACGTCCACGTCGCCGGCACTGAAGCGGCGCATCACGTCGTCCTTGTCGTCCGGCGCCATCCGCCCGTGCAGGACCTCGACGCGCAGCCCGCTCAGCGGCCCCTTGGCCAGCTGGTCGGCGACCTCCAGGACGGCGAGCGGCGGGCGCTTCTCCGCCTCGTCCTCCGCCGTCTTCTTCTTCGGCTGCTCCTCGTCGTCGCCGATGCGGGGGCACACCACATACGCCTGGTGCCCGCCCTCGACCTCTTCGCGGACCCGCTCCCAGGCCCGCGACAGGAAGTGCGGCTTGTCGGCGGCGGGGACGACATGGCTGGCGATCGGCGAGCGGCCGGCCGGCAGTTGGTCCAGCACGGACGTCTCGAGGTCGCCGAAGACCGTCATCGCGACCGTACGCGGGATGGGGGTGGCGGTCATGACCAGCAGGTGCGGCGGCTGCTTCCCCTTGGAGCGCAGGGCGTCGCGCTGCTCCACGCCGAAGCGGTGCTGCTCGTCGACGACGACGAGGCCCAGGTCGTGGAAGCGGACCTTGTCCTCGATCAGGGCATGGGTGCCGATGACGATGCCCGCCTCGCCGGTCACCAGGTCGAGCAGCGCGTGCCGGCGGGCCGCGGCGCCCATGGAACCGGTCAGCAGCACCACCTTGGTGCCCTGCTCGGCGCCTCCGAGCATCCCTCCCTCTGCCAGCTCGCCCATCATCTCGGTGATCGAGCGGTGGTGCTGCTGGGCGAGGACCTCGGTGGGGGCCAGCATCGCGGCCTGGCCGCCCGCGTCGACGACGGCGAGCATGGCCCGCAGAGCGACCATCGTCTTGCCCGAGCCCACTTCGCCCTGGAGGAGACGGTGCATGGGGTGCTCGGTCGCGAGATCGTCGAAGATCTCCTTGCTGACCGACTGCTGGCCTTCGGTGAGGGTGAAGGGCAGTTCGGCGTCGAAGGCGTCGAGGAGCCCGCCGGGCACGGGGCGGCGGGCCACCGCGGGGAGCTGGGTGTCCGCGTACCGCCTGCGGGCCAGCGCGACCTGGAGGACGAACGCCTCGTCCCACTTCAGCCGCTCCCTGGCCGCCTCGATGTCCGCCTTGGTGCGAGGGCGGTGGATCTTGCGCAGGGCGTCGGGCAGGGTCGCCATGCCCCGCCCCTCGCGCAGCGCGGGCGGCAGCGGGTCCACCGCCTCCGCGGACCGGTCCAGCACCGCGTCGATCGCCTTGGAGATCTTCCAGGACTCCAGCTGCTTGCAGGCGGGGTAGATCGGGATGAGCTGGTTGGCGAAGGCGTCCACGGCGTCGGCCGCGCTCGCGCCGCCGCTCAGCGGCTCGTACGCGGGGTGGGACAGCTGGAGCTTGCGGTTGAAGACGGAGACCTTGCCCGCGAACATCGCCCGCGTGCCCGGCAGGAGGTCCTTGTGCGGTTTGTGGACGCCCTTGCCGAAGAAGACCAGCTGGAGCCGGCCGCTGCCGTCCGTGATGGTCACTTCCAGGCGCCTGCCGCGGCCCTGGTTGAACGTGTGGATCCGCGCGTCGGCGACCTGGGCGACCACCGTGACGTGCTCGTCGAGCGGCAGCTCGGACAGGGACGTCAGCTCACCACGCTCCGCGTACCGCCGCGGGTAGTGGTGCAGCAGGTCACCGAGGGTGTGCAGATCGAGATGCTCGGCCATCACCTTGGCGGTGGCGGCGCCGAGCGTCTTCTTGAGGGGTTCGTCGAGCGCGGACACGCGATCCATTGCACACCACTCCACCGACAGTCGTCGCACACCTGTTGATAACTCCTGGTCAACGCGGTGCCGCGGGCCCTACGATGGCCCCTCTTCCGCCCTCTTCGCGATCACCGCCGTACGGGATCGCCCGACCCGCGCCGTCGCCCGACCCCCCACCGGCGCAGCGACGATGACATCTGAGACGACACCGTCCGGCGGTACGACGACACCGCACACCTTCCAGGTCGACCTTCGCGGCCTGGTGGACCTCCTCTCCCACCACCTCTACTCCAGTCCGCGGGTCTATCTGCGCGAACTCCTCCAGAACGCCGTGGACGCGATCACCGCCAGGCGCGCGGAGGACCCCTCGGCGCCCGCGCGGGTCAGGCTGTACGCCACCGGCGACGGTCTGCGCGTCGAGGACTCGGGCATCGGCCTGACCGAGACGGACCTGCACACGCTGCTCGCGACGATCGGCCGCAGTTCCAAGCGCGAAGGGCTCGAGTCCGCGCGGGCCGGGTTCCTCGGTCAGTTCGGCATCGGGCTGCTCGCCTGTTTCGTCGTGGCCGCCGAGATCCGGGTGGTGAGCCGCAGCGCCCGTACGCCCGGGGCGCCGCCCGTGGAATGGTCGGCCCGCGACGACGGGTCGTACACGGTGCGGACCCTGCCCGACAGCGCCCGGCCGGAGCCGGGCACGACCGTGTACCTCGCGCCCCGGCCCGGTACCGCCGACTGGCTCACAGAGGAGCGGGTGACCGCCCTGGCACGGGACTTCGGCTCCCTGCTGCCGTACGACGTACAGGTCGGCGACACCCCGGTCACCGACCTGCCGGCGCCCTGGGACCGTGCGTACCCGAGCCCGGCGGCGCGGCGGGTCGCTCTCGCGCGCCACTGCCACGACGTGTTCGGCTTCACCCCGCTCGACTCGGTGGACCTCACACTGCCCGTCGCCGGAGTCCGCGGGATCGCGTACGTGCTGCCGTCCGCGGTCAGCCCGGCGCAGCGCTCCGGGCACCGGGTGCACCTGAAGGGCATGCTGCTCACCGACCGGGGGGACGAACTCCTGCCGGACTGGGCCTTCTTCGTACGGTGCGTCGTCGACACCGACAGCCTGCGCCCGACGGCTTCCCGCGAATCGCTGTACGCGGACGAGACCCTCGCCGCCGTACGGGAGGCGCTCGGCGAGCGCATCCGGGAGTGGCTGACCGGGCTGGCCGCCGGGGACCCGGAGCGGCTGGCGCAGTTCCTCTCCGTCCATCACCTGGGCGTGAAGTCGCTGGCCCGGCACGACAGCGACATGCTGCGGACGATGCTGCCGTGGCTGCCGTTCGAGACGACGGACGGGCGGTTGTCGCTGGAGGAGTTCGCCCAGCGGCACCCCGTCGTGCACTTCGCCCGGACGGTCGAGGAGTACCGGCAGGTCGCGCCGATCGCCTCCGCGCAGGGCATCGGCCTGATCAACGGTGGTTACACCTACGACTCCGAACTGGTCGAGCGCCTGCCCGAGGTGCGTCCCGGCACGGTCGTCTCCGAACTCGACGCGGACACGGTCACCGCGCACCTCGACGCCGTCGATCCCGCGGAGGAGCTGGCCCTCGCCGGTTTCCTGGCAGCCGCGCGGACCAGGCTGGAGCCGCTGGGCTGCGACGTGGTGCTGCGCGCCTTCCACCCGCTGACCGTGCCCGCGCTCCACCTCGACGACCGGGCCGCCCGGCACGAGCAGGCGCGCGCGGAGGAGGAGGCCCGGGCGGACGACCTGTGGGCCGGGATCCTCGGGTCGCTGCGCGGCAGCGCACCCCGCGCACGGCTCGTGCTCAACCACCTCAACCCGCTGATACGCAGGATCGGTTCGCTGGACGGGGAGCTGGCGGGGACGGCGACCGAAGCGCTGTACGGACAGGCCCTGCTGATGGCGCAGCGGCCGCTGCGGCCGGCCGACTCCGCGCTCCTCAACCGCGCGTTCATGGGCCTGCTGGAGTGGGCCACCCACGACCAGGAGAACGGACGATGAGCCTCGACACCCCCATGGACGCCGAAGCGCTGCGCCAGGCGTTGCGCGACAACGACCGTGAGCCGGAGGGGCCCGCGCGCAATGCCCGCGCGGAGCGGCTGTTCGCCGAGATCGAACAACTCGGCGACACGTCGCTCGTCATCGACGGCCTCGACCATCTGATGCAGGTCTACAACTACAGCTCCGAGGCGGACAAGATGTTCGTCCCCTTCGCGCGGCTGCTGCGGATGTGGGACGACCGGCCGGAGGACTTCGGCCGGCGGCAGGTCCACTCCCTGTTCTGGATGTTCAAGTGGGTCTCCAGCGGCATGGTCGACCAGCCGCACATCCCGCTCGCCTCCATCGAGAAGTGGCAGGCGGAGATGGAGCACCGCTACCGGCTCGCGGGCCACTCCGAGCGGGCGGTGCGGCAGGGTGAACTGCGGATCGCCCGGCACATCGGCGACCTGGAACGCGCCCAGCGGGCGTACGACGCCTGGCAGGCGGCCGACCGGGACGACAAGAGCGACTGCCATGCCTGTGAGTTGCGGAACCAGGGCTCGTGGCAGGCCCAGTGCGGTGACGACGAGGGCGCCCTCGTCACGTGGCGGCCGGTGCTGGACGGCGAGTTCACCTGCGCGCACGAGCCGCACGCCGTGCTCGCCGCCTCGCTGCTCCCCCTGCTGCGGCTGGGGCGCGCGGAGGAGGCCCGTGCCCATCATCTGCGCGGCTACCGGCTGGCGCGCTCCAAGGAGAGCATGCGCCACGCCGTCGCCCGGCATGTCGAGTTCTGCGCGCTGACCGGCAACGAGGCGCGCGGCCTGGAGATCCTGGCCGAACGTCCCTCGTACTTCACGGACACCGGGGAGCCGAGCAGTCTGCTCAGCTATCTGGAGGTCACCGCGCTGCTCACCGACCGGCTCACCGCGCTGGGACACGGCGACACGCGCCTGACCGGTCCCGGTGGCCGGGTCTGGACGGCCCGCGAACTCGCCGTCCACGCGCGTACGGAGGCGCGTGCCGTCGCCGCCCGTTTCGACGCACGCAACGGCAACACGTACTTCAGCGAGCAGAGCGCGGAACGCATGGACCGTTCGCCGCTGCTGGACCGGCTGCCGCTCGGTGTCCGTTCGGTGCGGCCGGTACCCGCGCCGCGCGAGGCACCGGCCGCGGCGGCCGGTGGCGTCGAAGGGGCCGGTTCGGGCTCGGGCTCGGGCTCGGGCTCGGGCTCGGGCTCGGGCTCGGGCTCGGGCTCGGGCGACGATCTGGCGGGCCTGCTGGCCGAGGCGCGCCGGCTCTCCGAGGACCAGCATCCCCACGCGACCGACGCATGGGCCGCCGTGGCCCGGGCGGCCGGCCCGCAAGGCACCGGACTCACCGATCTCGAGCGGGCGGAGATCGACGAGCACCGCGCGATGGCACCCGCCACGGCGCCGGCCGAGGCGATCGGACTGTTCACCGCCGCGGCCGGGCTGTACGAGTCGGCCGGCAAGCCCGGTCGCGCGGCCTCCGCACTGTCCCGTGCCGCCTACTGCATAAGCCTCGACGGGCGGCCCGCCGAGGCGCTGGAGGCCGTGCAGGAACCCTGCGACCGGGCACTCGCGCTGTACGCCGAAGGCCGCTCCACCGCGCGGCAGACCGGCAGGGCGCTGCTCAGCCGGGTGCGGATACTCAACGACATGATCGGCGGCATGCAGGTCCAGGAAGCCGCGGAGGCGGCCGTCACGTCCCTGGAAGAGGCCGTGCACGCGCTCCTCGCCTTCGCGGAGCCGGAGCAGGCGGAGCCCGCGGTCGGCGTCGTCGTCGGCGAGGCGCTCGGTTACCTGGGCGACATCACCGCGTTCCGCGGCGACGCGCCCGGCGCGGCACAGCTGTACACGCGCGCGGCCGACGCCTACGTCCGGGCGGGCCGGCCCTGGTTCGCCGTGGAGCCACAGACCCAGCTGGCGGGCGTCAGCAGGCACCTCGGTGACCTCGGGACCGCGGAGCGGGCCTCACGGTCCGCACTGGAGCACGCGGCCCCCTTCGCCGGACCGGGCGGGCTGGCCCGCCTGCACCTCCAGCTCGTCGAGACGCTCGCCGACAGCGGCAAGCTCGACGAGGCGGCCGACCACGCCCTCGAAGCGGCGCACTGGGCCGACGAAGCGGGCGAGGGCGCGGGCAACGGCGCGTACGCACGGCACCGGCTCGGCGGGTTCCTGCTCCAGCTGGGGCGGGCCGACGAGGCGGCGGCCGTGCTGGAGTCCGTACTGCCCGACCTGACCGAGCAGGACCACGGCGACGGCATGATCGTGCAGACGCTGTGGTGGCTGGGCGACTGCTGCACGGCGCTGGGCGAGCCACGGGAGGCCGCCGAGCACTGGCTGAAGGCGGCGGACATCGCGCGCGGCTGGCCGGAACAACGGGACCACGCGATGCTCGCCAACCTGGCCGGGCAGGCCCTGTTCCGTGCGCAGCTGAACCCGCAGGCGGAACTGGCGTACCAGCGCGCGGGCGACCTGTGGCGGGACCTCGGCGACATCCACGCGCTCGTGCGCACACTGCGCGTGCGGGCATGGATCGCCGCACGGGAGGGGCAGGCGGGCATCGGCGCGGCGCGTGAGCTGATGGCGGCGGCGGCGACGGAATGCGAGTCGGCGCTCGCCGCGTCGGCCGACGCGGGCGCCTCAGCCGCGCTGCGGGCGGAACTGGCGGACACCTACCGCCAGACCGGCGACCTGATCGCGAGCTCCTGCGACGGCGAGCCGGGAGCCGACGACACGGACGGCTCGGCGCGGACCGCGTACGAGGAGGCGGTCGCCCTCGTCCTGCGGGCGGTGGCGGCCTTCGAGGAGGCGGGCGAGCAGTTCACCGACCTGCGTACGGGAGCACAGCTCATGGCGTCCTGGCTGCATGCCTCGCTGGGGGACGCGCCCGCGGCGGTTTCGCTCGCGCGGGGGGTCCTTGCGACGTACGAGGGATCCGGGGAGGGCGCGGCCGACGAGACCGCGCAGTCGCGTTGCGCGGAGGCGCGGGCGGTGCTGGCGGAGGTCGCGGAGGGCTGAGGGGGCGCCGCTCCGCGGGGCGTTCTCCCCCACCCCGCCCCTTCCCGGAACCGGAGGCTCCTCCCCTGCGCCTGGCGGCGTGGGGGGACCTCCACCGCACCCCCCGCCTCACACGCCGGGCGGGCTGACACAGTCAGCCCGCCCGGGGGCACCTCCCACGGCCGCCAGGCCGTAGGCGGAGATTGAGGGCACCGCGCGAAGCGCGGTACGGGTCCGGGCGCAGCCCGGTCTCGGGAAGGGGCGGGGTGGGGAACGGGCAGCGGACCGGTCCGCCCCTACTCCACCCCGATCAGCAGCGGCGTCGTCCCGTCCCCGCCGCCCTCGTACGTGATCGTGTCCACCGCCAGGTACCCCTCGCGGACATGGGACTCCAGCCGGTCGGACAGTCCTTCCGGCGCTGTTCCGCCCAGGACGAGCGTGACCAGTTCGCCGCCCGAGGAGAGCATGCGGTCCAGCAGGGTCAAAGCCGTCTCGGTCAGGTCCTCGCCGATCACGGCGACGTCGCCGTCGATCAGGCCCAGCACGTCGCCGGCCTGGCACACGCCCGCCGAGGTCCATGACCGGTGTTCCGCCACGGCCAGTTCGGCGTAGCGCGTCGCCCCGGCCGCGGCGGTCATCGCGACGACGTCCTCGTCGAAGCGGCGGTCCGGTGCGTGGACGGCGAGGGCCGCGATGCCCTGGACCGCGGAGCGGGTCGGGATCAGGGCGACGCGGACACCTGCCGTGCGGGCCTGTTCCGCGGCCGCGGCGGCCGTGTGGCGCAGGGACGTGTCGTTGGGGAGGAGGACGACCTCGCGGGCGTGCGCCCGGCGGATCGCCTCGACGAGTTCGCCGCTGGCCGGCGGCTCTCCCGGGCGGGCCAGGACCGTGGTCGCGCCGGCCCGCCCGTACAGGTCCGCCAGCCCCTCGCCCTGCACGACTGCGACGACGGCCCGCTGGGCCTGCTCCCGCGGGGCCGGGTCGGCCGCCGTGTCGAAGTGCGTGATCCGGATCCGGTAGGGCCGTCCCGCCTCGACACCGGCTTCCACGGCCGCACCGGCGTCGTCCACGTGGACGTGGACGTTCCACAGGCCGTCGCCGCCGACGACGACGAGGGAGTCGCCCAGCCCGTCGAGCCGTGTCCGCAGTCGGGCGACGGCCTCGTCGTCCGCTTCGAGGAGGTAGATCACTTCGAAGGCGGGGCCGCTGTCGGAGCAGGGCTCGGCCGTCCGGTTCTGCCGGGCCGGCCGTGCGTGGGCGTGCGCGGCGGCCGGCGGCGCCTCGCCGGAGACGGCCTGCACCAGCGCCCCGAGGACGGTCAGCAGCCCCTGTCCGCCGGCGTCCACGACGCCCGCGCGTTCCAGCACGGCGAGTTGGCCGGGGGTGGCGTCCAGCGCCGCCCGAGCGCCCGCGTAGGCGGCCCGCAGGGCGTCGGTAGGGGCGTTCTCCGCGGCGTCCGCCGCTGCCCCGGCGACGCTGAGGATGGTTCCCTCGACGGGGTGCGCCACCGCCTCACGCGCCAGTTCCGAGGCCCGCCGCAGCGCCCCCGCCAGGTGATCTCCGTCACCGAGCCGTTCGGCCATGCCGCGCAGGAGCTGGGCGAGGATCGTGCCCGAGTTGCCGCGGGCGCCGATGAGGGCGCCGTGGGCCATGGCCCGGATCACGTCGGCGAGGGCGGGCGAGGTGTGCCCCGTCTCGTGGGCGGCGAACACGGCCTCCACGGCCTGCGCGGCGGACTCCACGGTCAGGTAGAGATTCGTGCCGGTGTCCCCGTCGGCGACGGGGTACACGTTGATCGCGTCGATCTCCTCGCGCTCCCGGCCCAGGGACTCCAGCGCCAGGGAGCACCAGTCGCGTACGGCCGAGGCGTCGAGACTCTGCGGCACCTGGTGTTCCTCCTTGAGCGGCCGGGCAGTTCCTGGTGGCCGGCGGGGCCCCGGGCTGCGGGTCGTCCCGCAGCGTAGACCCAGGCCGCCGCCCGTGAGCGGGGCGGGGGGCGGCGGCGGCATGCTAGTTTCGTCTCTCGGAAGCAGTGGATGTATGCTGCTCCAGTTGCCCGATGAGAATCGGGCCATTCCCCCGGCAAGCCACTTCAGATCTACTGATTCCGGCGCGCCGGATTCACCGTAAGTGCATCTGAAGTCTTTGGAGTGACCCGTGGCTGCCAACTGCGACGTCTGCGGCAAGGGGCCGGGCTTCGGCAACAACATTTCGCACTCGCACCGCCGTACGTCCCGTCGCTGGAACCCGAACATCCAGCGTGTGCGTGCAGTGGTCGGTCGGACGCCGAAGCGGCTCAACGTCTGCACCTCGTGCATCAAGGCCGGCAAGGTCTCGCGCTAAGTGATGCTCCCCGCGTCAGCGGGGATGATCCCGCCGACGTCTCGTCGTAGCGCAGCCCTCCGGTTGCCTTGAAAAGCCGGTCCACCTCGGTGGACCGGCTTTTTGCCGTGCCCGGCGACGGGACAGGCCCCTCCCGGGCGGATTCCGGCGGGAGGCGGCAGGCGGCAGGCGGCAGGCGGCAGGCGGCAGGCGGCAGGCGGCAGGCGGGCCTAGCGGAAGCGCCAGCCGTGATCCACCGGGCCGATCCCCGCGCCCAGCGCGAAGCCCGCCGCGATCGCCCCCGTGACGTACTCCTTGGCCGCGTGGACGGCTTCCGGGACGGTCAGGCCCTGTGCCAGACCCGAGGCCACCGCGGACGCGAGCGTGCAGCCCGTGCCGTGGGTGTGGCGGTTGTCGTGGCGCGGGGCGCGCAGCCAGTGCTCCTCCTCGCCGTCCGTGAGCAGGTCCACCGCGTCGCCGGCCAGGTGCCCGCCCTTGATCAGCGCCCAGCGGGGCCCGAATCCGAGGACGGCCTCCGCGGCCCGGCGCATGCCCGCCTCGTCGCCGACCTCGATGCCGGTCAGCTGGGCCACCTCGTCCAGGTTGGGCGTGGCCACGGTCGCGGTCGGCAGCAGCTTCGTCCGCAGGGAGTCGAGCGCGGAGGCGGCCAGCAGCGGGTCACCGTGCTTGGAGACGCCCACCGGGTCGACGACCACGGGCGCGTCCGTGCCGGCGAGCAGCTCCGCGACCGTCTCGACCAGTTCGGCGGAGGACAGCATCCCGGTCTTCACGGCCTGTACGCCGATGTCGTCGACGACGCTCCGGTACTGGGCGCGCACCGCCTCGACGGGCAGCTCCCACGCGCCCTGGACGCCCAGGGAGTTCTGGGCGGTGATCGCGGTCAGCACGCTCATGCCGTGCACACCGAGGGCCAGCATGGTCTTGAGGTCGGCCTGAATGCCCGCACCGCCGCCGGAATCGGATCCGGCGACGGTGAGCACGCGAGGGGGTATGTCCATACCCGGAAATCTACTTGCCGTCCTCGATGCCCCCGAAGTGGTCCCAGCCGCCCTTGTTCGTCCACGGAGCCCCGTCGACGGTCACCTGGGGCAGCGCCGACGGGTTGAGCACCTCGCCGATGACCTTCCAGCGGGCGGGCAGCTTCACGTCCGGCGGGAAGGTGGCCACGATCGCGTGGTCCTCTCCCCCGGTCAGCACCCACTGCAGCGGGTCGACGCCGACGGCCTGGCCGATGTCGCTCATCTGCGTGGGGATGTCGATGAGACCCGATCTCAGGTCGATCCGGACCTTGCTGGCCTCGGCGATGTGTCCGAGGTCGGCGACGAGCCCGTCGCTGATGTCGCACATCGCGGTGGCGCCGAGCCCGGCGGCCGCGGGACCCGCGTGGTACGGCGGCTCCGGCCTGCGGTGCGCCTCGACGAAGGCCCGCGGGGAGCGGAAACCGCGCGACAGGACGGCGTGCCCGGCCGCTGACCAGCCCAACCAGCCGGTGTAGGCGACGACATCGCCGGACTGCGCGCCCGCGCGGGTCACCGGTTCGTGGTTGCGCAGATCGCCCAGTGCCGTGATCGCGATGGTGATCGTCTCGCCGCGGACGACGTCGCCGCCGACGACGGCGGCCCCCGCGACCTGGCACTCGTCGCGGATGCCGTCCATCAGCTCGGTGGCCCAGGTGACGGGAAGTTCGGCCGGGACGACGAGCCCGAGGAGCAGCGCGGTCGGCACGGCGCCCATCGCGGCGATGTCGGCCAGGTTCTGCGCGGCCGCCTTGCGTCCCACGTCGTACGCGGTGGACCAGTCGCGGCGGAAGTGCCGCCCCTCCAGCAGGATGTCCGTACTGGCCACGACCCGTCGGTCGGGTGCGGCCACGACCGCGGCGTCGTCGCCCGGTCCGAGCCGCACCGCGGGGGTGGTGGTGAGCTTGGCGGTGAGTTCCTTGATGAGACCGAACTCCCCCAACTCGCCCACAGTTCCCTTCACCGAGTCACCTCTCCTAGTCGTGGACGCCGAGCATGATTGCTGCGGTCGCGAGCTGCCACTGCTGTCGGTACCGTCAAGAGATACGTCAACTTCTGTTCGCCGTACGCCACGCTGCGGGCGCCGTCCGCCGCGAGGGTCTCCCCGTGGCCCGCGACGACGCGATACCGTGGCGACCCCTCTCCCTGGGATCTCCCCACCGACGGTAGGGGACATGATCCTCGTGCCGCCCTGGAGGCTCCGTGGTACAGGCGTACATCCTCATTCAGACCGAGGTGGGCAAGGCGTCGACAGTCGCCGAGGCCATCGGAAAGATTCCCGGTGTGATCCAGGCCGAGGATGTGACCGGGCCGTACGACGTGATCGTGCGCGCGCAGGCCGACACCGTCGACGACCTGGGTCGCATGGTGGTCGCCAAGGTCCAGCAAGTGGACGGCATCACCCGCACCCTGACCTGCCCGGTCGTGCACATCTAGCCCCCGTCTACCCTTGGCCGGTGACGTCTTTCGGCCGCCGGTCCCTGATCCTGTCCGCAGCCGCCGTACTGGTGGCCGCCGCGGGCTGCTCCTCCACGGACGCGTCGGCGTCGATCACGGTTCCCAGCCCCCCGGCCGAGGAAGCGGCCCTGTGCCGCGCGCTGGACGGGGAGCTGCCGGACTCGGTCGACGGGCACGACCGCGACGACCCCGAGCCGTCGTCCGAACTCACCGCCGGCTGGGGCGATGCCGCGATCGTACTGCGCTGCGGTGTGGCCCGGCCGGTGGGGATGAGCGATCCGCAGGGACAGGGGGTCGAGGTGGACGGCGTCAACTGGCTGCTGGAGGAGCGGGACGACGGCCCCCGCTTCACCACCACGTACCGCGAGACGTACGTGGAGGTCACCCTCGGCGGCCGGTACATGCACGACATCGGCCCGCTCACAGACCTGGCCGGGCCCGTCAAGAAGACGGTCCCGGCCACGCTTTGACCTACGGGTCCCTCACCGCAGCGGGCTGCGCGTCCCTCAGCGCAGTCCCGTCGAGCGGGTCAGGGCGGCCTGGATCAGCCGGTCCACCAGTTCGGTGTAGGCGACGCCGCTCTCCTGCCACATCCGCGGGTACATGGAGATCGGGGTGAAGCCCGGCATGGTGTTGATCTCGTTGATGACGAACTCGCCGTCCTCCGTGAGGAAGAAGTCCGCGCGGACCAGGCCCTCGCACGACGCCGCGTCGAACGCCGCGACCGCCAGCCGCTGCACCTCTGCGGTCTGCTCGTCGGTGAGCGGGGCGGGGACCAGACCGGCCGCCGAGTCGATGTACTTGGCCTCGAAGTCGTAGAAGTCGTGGGAGGTCACCGGCGGGATCTCGGCCGGGACACTGGCGCGCGGGCCGTCCTCGAACTCGAGCACGCCGCACTCGATCTCACGGCCCCGCAGCAGCGACTCCACGAGGATCTTGGGGTCGTGGCGCTGCGCCTCGGCGATCGCGTCGTCCAGCCCCGCCAGGTCGTCGACCTTGGTGATGCCCATGGAGGAACCGCCGCGGGCGGGCTTGATGAACAGCGGCCAGCCGTGCTCGCCCGCGAAGTCCACGATCTTCTTACGGGCGGCCGCCGGGTCGTTCGCCCACTCGCGCGGCCGGATCACCTCGTAGGGGCCGACGGGCAGGCCGAAGGAGACGAAGACCCGCTTCATGTACTCCTTGTCCTGGCCGACGGCCGAGGCGAGCACACCGGAGCCGACGTACGGGACGCCGGAGAGTTCGAGCAGGCCCTGGAGCGTGCCGTCCTCGCCGTACGGGCCGTGCAGCATGGGGAAGACGGCGTCGACCTCGCCGAGCGCCTTGGGCACGGAGCCGGGCTCGCTGTAGACGACCTCACGGCTGCCGGGGTCGACGGAGAGCACCACGCCGCCCTCGTCGGACTCTGCGAGCTCCTCGACGTTCGGCGTCCGGCGGTCGGTGATCGCCATCCGCTCCGGCTCGTCGGCGGTGAGCGCCCACCGGCCGTCGGCGGTGATGCCGATCGGCAGGACGTCGTACTTGGTGCGGTCGATGGCCCGCAGCACCGCGCCCGCGGTGACCACGGAGATCCCGTGTTCGGAGCTGCGGCCGCCGAAGACGACGGCTACGCGCGGCTTGCGGAGCTGCTGCTCGGGGCTCTGGGGGAGGTTCTCGGTGCTCATATCGCGATGAGACTACCCGCTGGTTCGAACGACGTCAGCGTCGCTCGGGCTTGGCGGCGCGGGACATCAACTCCTTGAGAGCAACGACCGGCGGCTTCCCCTCGTGCACGATGCCGACGACCGTTTCCGTGATCGGCATGTCCACTCCGTGCCGGCGGGCCAGGTCCAGCACCGACTCGCAGGACTTGACGCCCTCCGCGGTCTGCCTGGTGACGGCGATGGTCTCCTGGAGCGTCATCCCGCGGCCCAGGTTGGTGCCGAAGGTGTGGTTGCGGGACAGCGGCGACGAGCAGGTCGCCACCAGGTCGCCGAGGCCCGCGAGCCCGGAGAACGTCAGCGGGTCGGCGCCCATGGCGAGGCCCAGCCGCGTGGTCTCCGCGAGACCACGGGTGATCAGGGAGCCCTTGGCGTTGTCGCCGAGCCCCATGCCGTCGGCGATGCCGACGGCGAGGCCGATGACGTTCTTGACCGCACCGCCCAGTTCGCAGCCCACCACGTCGGTGTTGGTGTACGGGCGGAAGTAGGGGGTGTGACAGGCCGCCTGGAGACGTTGCGCGACGGCCTCGTCACGGCAGGCGACCACGGCGGCGGCGGGCCGGCGCTGCGCGATCTCCTTGGCGAGGTTGGGGCCGGTGACCACGGCGACGCGGTCGGCCGGCACGTGCGCGACCTCCTCGACGACCTCGCTCATCCGCTTGGCGGTGCCGAGTTCGACGCCCTTCATCAGGGAGACGAGCACGGTGTCGGCGGGCAGCTTCGGCGCCCATGCGGCGAGATTGCCGCGCAGTGTCTGGGAAGGGACGGCGAGGACGGTGAAGTCGGCCTCGTGCAGCGCCTCCGCCGGGTCCGTGGTGGCCCGCAGTTTCTGCGGGAGCTCGATCCCGGGCAGATAGTCGGGGTTGGTGCGGGTGGTGTTGACGGCGTCGACGAGGTTGGCGCGGCGTCCCCACAGGGTCACCTCGCAGCCGGCGTCCGCCAGCACCATGCCGAACGCCGTGCCCCACGAGCCCGTTCCGAAGACGGCGGCCTTGACCGGCTTTGTCACTTCGCTTCCTCCCCGGCGGCCTTGCGGCGCTGCTCCGCGCGGACTTCGCGCAGATCGAAGGGCTTATCCGGCGCCTTCTCGCCGCGCAGCTCCTCGAGCTGCTCCGTGACCGCGGCCATGATGGCCTCGGTCGCGGCCTTCAGGACTTCCGGCGTGGGGTCCAGGTCGTAGAAGCGTGAAAGATCGACCGGCGGGCCGGCCTGGACCTGGAGCGTCTTGCGCGGGAAGAGCCGGACCTTGTTCTCCTTGGCGTACGGCGGCATCGCCAAGTTGGCGCCCCACTGGGCGACGGGGATGACCGGTGCCTTGGTCTGCAGGGCGGCGCGTGCCACACCCGTCTTGGCGGTCATCGGCCACATCGCGGGATCGCGGGTGAGCGTGCCCTCCGGGTAGAAGGCGACGCACTCGCCGCGCTCGACCGCGTCGACGGCGGCCCGGAAGGCGCCGACCGCGTTGGACGACTCGCGGTAGACGGGGATCTGCCGGGTGCCCCGCAGCAGGACCCCGACGACGGGCGTCTTGAACAGCGCGGCTTTGGCCAGGAACCGCGGGACCCGTCCGGTGTTGTACTGGAAGTGCCCGTACGAGAACATGTCGAGGTACGAGTTGTGGTTGATGGCAGTGATGAATCCGCCCTCGACCGGAATGTGTTCCGTTCCCCGCCAGTCCCGCTTGAACAGAAGCAACAGCGGCGGCTTTGCGATGACCGCGGCCAGGCGGTACCAGAAGCCGATTCTACGGCGGGACACTCGGACACCTTCCTCTTACGACCGGGCTATTGCCTGGCTGCTGGGGGTCAAGTGTCGCCCCAGGCCTCTGGTCTGTCGAGAACACGGTACGCCCCGGCCGCGGCCCCTCCCCTCGGGACCTTCTCCGATCCGGGCGACAATGGGCCCGATGCGCATGGACCAAGAGTTCAACACGGACACGGAGCCGGTCCCCCTGCCTGCCCTCGTCTGGTCCCTGGTCGTACCCCTGAAGCCGCTGGCCCTGGCCAAGAGCCGGCTGGCGGGAGCGGCGGACGACAGGCTGCGGCCCCGTCTCGCCCTCGCGTTCGCCCAGGACACCGTGGCGGCCGCGCTGGCCTGCCCGGCCGTGCGGGATGTGGCGGTCGTCACGGACGATCCGGCCGCCGCGGCCGGACTCACGGCGCTGGGGGCGAGGATCGTGCCGGACTCCCCCGCCGCGGGCCTCAACGCGGCGCTGGCGCACGGCGCCGAAGTGGTGCGTGCCGCGCGCCCCTCCGCGGCGGTCGCCGCGCTCAACGCCGACCTGCCCGCATTGCGTACCGCCGAATTGGCGAGAGCGCTGGCAGCGGCTTCGGTATTTACCCGGGCATTTCTGACGGATGCGGCCGGAATCGGCACGACTTTGCTCTGTGCCCGGCCGGGCGCGGAATTGCGCCCGGCTTTCGGCGGCCCTTCGCGCCTTGCGCATTTGGCTTCCGGTGCCACGGAAATCATGTCCGACGGCCTTGATTCCGTGCGCCAGGACGTGGACACCGGGGAGGATCTGGCCGCCGCGCTCGCCCTGGGCGTGGGCCGGCACACCGCGGGCCGCCTCGCGGCCGGCGCCCCGGCCGTGCCGAGGAAGCACGCCCGGCAGGGGCATGTGCCGTGACCGGCGGCGTCCGCCCGGCGGGGAGCACTAGGCTGACGCCATGCAGGCGACCTCGTACACCTACGACCCCGAGACCCGCAGCGGCAGTGTGCTGCTGGACGACGGCACCCCCGTGGACTTCGACGCGGCGGCCTTCGACGCGGGCGGCCTGCGGCTGCTGCGCCCGGGGCAGCGGGTGCGGATCGAGACCGAGGGTGAGGGCGAGAGCCGCCGCGTCACGCTGGTGACGCTGTACACGTTCTGAGGGCGCCGCCCGTACGGTGCCGAAGACACGCCGCGGGCCGGTCTCCCAGTGGGAGACCGGCCCGGCGCGTGAGTGGCTGTGCGGCGCTCGGCCGCTTGTTCCGGTGTCGCGCCCTCGGCGCTACTTGTTCCTCGAGGTCGTCTTCTTGGCGGTGGTCTTGCGCGCCGTGGTCTTCTTGGCCGGCGCCTTCTTGGCCGTGGCCTTCTTGGCCGGGGCGGTCTTCTTCGCCGTGGCCTTCTTGGCGGTGGTCTTCGCCGGGGTCGCCTTCTTCGTGGCGGCCGTGGTCTTCTTGGCGGTCGTCTTGGCCGTCGACTTCTTCGCTGCCGCGGTGGTCTTCTTCGCGGCGGTCTTCTTGGCGCCCGTGGTCGTCTTCTTCGCCGCGGTCCTCTTCGCGGCGGCCTTCTTGGCCGCGGACTTGGCGATGGTGGGCGGCGGGCCGGAGAGGCTCCCCTTGGGGGCCTTCTTGACCGCGACCTCGCCTCCCTTGGGGAGCTTCTTCGAGCCGCTGACCAGGTCCTTGAAGCCCTGCCCCGCGCGGAACCGCGGCACGGACGTCTTCTTGACCCGGACACGCTCGCCGGTCTGCGGGTTGCGGGCGTAGCGAGCGGGGCGGTCGACCTTCTCGAACGAGCCGAAGCCGGTGACCGAGACCCGGTCTCCGGCGACCGTTGCGCGGACGATCGCGTCAAGCACCGCGTCGACGGCGTCAGCGGCCTGCTGACGCCCGCCGAGCTTGTCGGCAATCGCTTCTACGAGCTGCGCCTTGTTCACGTCTTCCCCTTCGGAGACATTTGGCCGGAACGATCGCGTCCTGGCTTTTTCGCACGTTAGGCAGATATATACCGCAAATCAAACACGAAACGGGCTAATCACCCTAGTGCCGCAACGAAGTCGACCTCGGCGGAGTTCTGAGGTCAGCCGCCTTCGGGGAATCGACCCTCTTCCAGGTCCTTCATCAACCGGTCCAGACGCGTTGCCGCGCCGGGGAGATCGTGCTTCGCCGCCGCCGTGATGACCAGCAGCTTCCGGGACAGCGCCATCCTTACGCCCTCCGGGACTTGCAGTTCGCGCACCGTTGTGTGCGCTTCCTTCAACCGGGCCGCGACCGCCTCGTAGAGCTCGAGTTGGCTGTCGCGTTCCATGCACCGATTGTGCCATCTGGGGCGAGTTGTCGCCCCACGGGGCCTCAACATACGACTGCGCCCCTCGCCTTCCGGCGAGGGGCGCAGTTCGGGAAAACCGCTGCTCAGGCGTCAATTGTGCGGGGCTTGAAGGCCGGCCGGCCCGCCTCGTACGCCGCGATGTCCGCTTCGTTCTGAAGGGTGAGGCTGATGTCGTCGAGCCCGTTCAGCAGTCGCCAGCGGGCGTTCTCGTCGAGCTCGAAGTCGGCGGTGATTCCGGGCGCGAGGACCTGTCGCTTCTCGAGGTCGACGGTGATCTCGACCGTCGGATCGGTCTCCGTCAGCTCCCACAGCGCGTCCACGACGGACTGCTCGAGGACCACTGTCAGCAGGCCGTTCTTCAGGGAGTTGCCACGGAAGATGTCGGCGAAGCGGGAGGAGATGACGGCCTTGAAACCGTAGTTCTGCAGGGCCCAGACGGCGTGTTCGCGCGACGATCCGGTGCCGAAGTCGGGTCCGGCGACCAGAACGGAGGCGCCGCTCCGCTCGGGGCGGTTGAGGACGAACTGGGGGTCCTTGCGCCAGGCCTCGAACAGCCCGTCCTCGAAGCCGTCGCGGGTGACCTTCTTCAGCCAGTGCGCCGGGATGATCTGGTCGGTGTCGACGTTGCTGCGGCGCAGCGGGACGGCCCGGCCGGTGTGCGTGGTGAAAGCTTCCATGGTGTTCAGACTCCGGCGGGCGCAGGGGTTTCGGACAGGTCGGCGGGCGAGGCGAGGTGGCCCAGAACCGCGGTGGCGGCGGCGACCTGCGGGGAGACCAGGTGCGTGCGGCCGCCCTTGCCCTGCCTGCCCTCGAAGTTGCGGTTGGAGGTGGAGGCGGAGCGCTCGCCGGGCGCGAGTTGGTCCGGGTTCATGCCGAGGCACATGGAGCAGCCGGCGTGCCGCCATTCGGCCCCGGCCTCCTTGAAGACCTTGTCCAGACCCTCTTCCACGGCCTGGAGCGCGACGCGGACCGAGCCGGGGACGACCAGCATCCGTACGCCTCTCGCGACTTTGCGGCCGTCCAGGATCGCGGCGGCGTTGCGCAGGTCCTCGATGCGCCCGTTGGTGCAGGAGCCTACGAAGACGGTGTCCACGTTGATGTCACGCAGCGGCTGTCCTGCGGTCAACCCCATGTATTCCAGGGCCTTTTCCGCGGCCAGGCGCTCCGACGCGTCCTCGTACGAAGCAGGGTCGGGGACGTGTCCCGACAACGGCGCGCCCTGGCCGGGGTTGGTGCCCCAGGTGACGAACGGGGCGAGTTCCGCGGCGTCGATGAAGACCTCGGCGTCGAACACCGCGTCGTCGTCGGTACGCAGCGTCTTCCAGTACTCGACCGCAGCGTCCCAGTCGGCTCCCTGGGGCGCGTGGTCGCGGCCCTGGAGGTAGTCGAAGGTGGTGCGGTCGGGGGCGATCATGCCGGCGCGGGCGCCGGCCTCGATCGACATGTTGCAGATGGTCATCCGGGCTTCCATCGACAGCTTCTCGATGGCCGAGCCGCGGTATTCGAGGATGTAGCCCTGGCCGCCGCCGGTGCCGATCTTCGCGATGATCGCGAGGATCAGGTCCTTGGCGGTGACACCGTCGGGCAGCTCGCCCTCGACGGTGATGGCCATGGTCTTGGGGCGGGCCAAGGGCAGCGTCTGGGTGGCCAGCACGTGCTCGACCTGGGAGGTGCCGATACCGAAGGCCAGCGCTCCGAACGCGCCGTGCGTGGAGGTGTGCGAGTCACCGCAGACCACGGTGGTGCCGGGCTGGGTCAGGCCCAGCTGAGGGCCGACGACGTGCACGACGCCCTGCTCGACATCGCCCAGCGGGTGCAGCCGTACGCCGAACTCGGCGCAGTTCTTGCGCAGGGTCTCCAGCTGGACGCGGGAGACCGGGTCGGCGATCGGCTTGTCGATGTCGATGGTCGGGGTGTTGTGGTCCTCGGTCGCGATGGTGAGGTCGAGGCGGCGCACCTGCCGGCCGTTCTTCCGCAGACCGTCGAAGGCCTGGGGGCTGGTCACCTCGTGCAGCAGATGCAGATCGATGAAGAGGAGGTCGGGCTCGCCCTCGGCGCGCCGGACGACATGGTCGTCCCAGACCTTCTCCGCGAGTGTCCTACCCATCGCTTTCCCTCCGGCCGGCTGTGCCGCCGACACATCTAGAGATCTTGTGCAGTGCCCGTTGGTCCGCGGGCCGCCACTACAGCGTGGCAAGTTCCGGAGAAAATTGAACTTGCGTTTCACAGAGTGAGACGCGAGTATCGTTGCATGGACAACTCTAGCGGCGTCGGCGTCCTCGACAAGGCGGCCCTTGTCTTGAGCGCCCTGGAGTCCGGTCCGGCCACCCTCGCGGGGCTGGTCGCGGCCACCGGACTCGCACGACCCACGGCACATCGCCTGGCCGTGGCACTGGAGCACCACCGTATGGTGGCGCGGGACATGCAGGGCCGGTTCATCCTCGGCCCGCGGCTGGCGGAGCTCGCCGCCGCGGCGGGCGAGGACCGGCTGCTCGCGACGGCCGGGCCGGTACTCACGCATCTGCGCGACGTGACCGGCGAGAGCGCGCAGCTCTACCGCCGGCAGGGAGACATGCGGATCTGCGTCGCGGCGGCCGAGCGGCTGTCCGGACTGCGGGACACCGTGCCCGTCGGCTCCACGCTCACCATGAAGGCCGGCTCCTCGGCCCAGATCCTGATGGCCTGGGAGGAGCCGGAGCGCCTGCACCGGGGCCTCCAGGGCGCGCGCTTCACGGCGACCGCCCTGTCCGGCGTCCGGCGCCGGGGCTGGGCCCAGTCGATCGGCGAGCGCGAGCCGGGCGTCGCGTCCGTCTCCGCGCCCGTGCGCGGCCCCTCCAACCGCGTGGTCGCCGCCGTCTCGGTCTCCGGACCGATCGAGCGCCTGACCCGCCACCCGGGCCGTATGCACGCCCAGGCGGTCATCGACGCCGCCGCCCGCCTGAGCGAGGCCCTGCGCCGCAACGGCTGATCCCTCACTTCCGTACGTCCACGTCCGGCCGGCCCCTTCAACGCCGCAGGGGCCGGCCGGAGGTGTCCCCGGGCCCGGCCAGGTGCAGCATGGAAGTACCTGCGAGCGACGGAGGTGCTGGAGCGATGAGCGAGTTCATGGACGTACACCGCGGGATGAAGGGCATCACGAATGATCAGTTGATGGAGGCGCACCGCGCGGACCTCGCGATCGAGGGCGAGGAGGGCGTGCACTTCAAGAACGCGTGGGCGGACCCGGAGACGGGCACCGTGTACTGCCTGTCCGAAGGCCCCTCCGCGGACGCCGTGCAGCGTGTCCACGAGCGCACGGGCCACCCCGCCGACGAGATCCACCCGGTACCTCTCACTGTGTGAAGCCGGTCCCCCGAGGCTCCCGCCGTTCCGGAACGGCGGGGGTCTCTCATGGTTCCGGGCGCCGAACTCGTCGCCGGCACAAGGCGGATGGAGCGGATCCTCCGCGCGGCAGTACCCGCCCAAGAAGCGTCGCCCGGCCGGACCCGGGAACGCCGAAGGGGCCTTCCGACTGCTCGGAAGGCCCCTTCGGACTCTGTACCCCCGACCGGATTCGAACCGGCGCTACCGCCTTGAGAGGGCGGCGTGCTAGGCCGCTACACAACGGGGGCATGCATCCTGCGACGCGCTGGGCTACCAGGACTCGAACCTAGACTAAATGAACCAGAATCACTCGTGCTGCCAATTACACCATAGCCCATGGTGGTTTAGACCAGTACCCCCGACCGGATTCGAACCGGCGCTACCGCCTTGAGAGGGCGGCGTGCTAGGCCGCTACACAACGGGGGCCCTAGCGATCCTCATCCGACGACAGCCGGATGTTGTCACCGTGCGAAACACCGGGTGCGACCCAGGTGATCACGCGGGAAGGATCTGTACCCCCGACCGGATTCGAACCGGCGCTACTGCCTTGAGAGGGCAGCGTGCTAGGCCGCTACACAACGGGGGCTTTGCAGATAAGCTCTGCGAGCTGGCCTACCAGGACTCGAACCTAGACTAACTGAACCAGAATCAGTCGTGCTGCCAATTACACCATAGGCCACCAAAACTCAACCCCCTGCTGGGGGTCTTGTTCGGTCTGCGCTTCCGGCTCCCGGGCTTTCGGCCCGCTCTCCTTGGCGCAGGAAGAACATTACCCGAAGGTGGACGGCGCTCCAAAACGGGTATCGGCGCGGAGCAGGACCGGAAGCTCGTCGAGACCGGTGATCCTCATCAGCTCGGGACGCCCGCCGAGCCCCGCGCGGTCCAGCCAGATGCCGGTGAGTCCGGCCTCGACGGCGCCACGGGCGTCGATGTCCGGCTGGTCCCCCACGTACGCGACCTCGTGCGGAGCCAGTTCCATGGCCTCGCAGGCGGCCAGGAAGGCCCCTGCCTCCGGCTTGGAGATCCCGATCTCCACCGCGCACACGACGGCCTCGAAACGGTCCCGCACGCCGAGCGTGCGCAGCTTGCGCTCCTGGTTGTGGATGCTCGAATTCGACAGGATCCCGTGACGATAGTCATGGGCGAGGAGGTCCAGAACGGGCACCGCGTCGGGGAAGAGGGACCAGGCCGCCTCGTAGTGCCTGACGTGCCGGCCGAACCAGGCGTCCGCGTCCGCGTCGGTCATGTCCCGGGCGGAGAGGAACGCACGCACCCGGTCGCGCCGCTGCCCCTGGAAATCGGTCTCGCCCGCGGCGAACCGGGCCCACTGGACGTCCGTGATCGCCCGCCATGCGACAAGGGCCTGCTCGAGGCTCTCGTATCCCTCGGGCAGGCCCTCGTGCGCGAGGTGCTTGCTCATGCCGACGCGGTCGGCGCTCGCGTAGTCGAAGATCGTGTCGTCGAGGTCCCAGAGCACGGCTCGGATCGGCATAGGGCCGAGATTACGCGGCGGGGACGACGTCCGGTACGGCGCGTGTCAGCCCGCGACGCGCTCGTCCTCCGAGGGGACGACGAAGAAGTCGGTGACGAAACACGTGACATCGCCGTCCGTGTCCCGGCCGACCCAGGTCGGATAGGCGCCGTCGCCCCAGCCGGACATGAAGGCGATCAGGTTGTGGCCGGTGTCGGGGGCGGTGATCGTGTGCGGGCCGAGCCCGGCGTCGCCACCGGCGTCGAAGGCGTCCCAGAGCGGGCCCTTGTCGCCCACACAGTCGGGGAAGGACTCGTCGCAGGCGGCGTCGTAGAAGCAGCCGGTACCGGCGTCGACGCCGTAGGCGAAGAACTCGTCGTCGGCGAGCTCCGCCGGGTCCTGGCCCGCCTGGTGGGCGATCTCCCAGGTGACGGGCGCCGTGTCCTTGATCACCAGGCGGGCGGCGGCGATCCGCAGGTGCGGCGGCTCGCCGTCGGCCCGCTCCTCCTCGAATTCGGTGATCGTGGCGACGGCGCACTCCACGCGGTAACGGCCGGGCGGGACCTCAGCGGTGAACGGCTCGGACTCGCCGGTGCCGAGCGAGACGAAGGGGTCGCAGGCCACGACCCTGCCCGTGGGCAGCCACAGCTCGCCTGCCGGGATCACGGACATCGTGCCGGCCTGTCCGCCCTCCTCCTCGAACCGGTTGCCCGGTGTGAAGTGCCAGGAGAAATCGGGGGCGGGCATGGGCATGGGGTCCTCCGGCGGGCGGTGATCGGGATCGACCCGACCCTAGTGGTGCGCTCCGACAACGCCGAGGGGGCGGTGGCCTTCCCCGGCCACCGCCCCCTCGGACACGAACACGATCCCTTACGCGGCGAGCTTCGCCAGCGCCGCGTCGATACGGGCCAGGGTCCTGTCCTTGCCCAGGATCTCCAGGGACTCGAAGAGGGGCAGGCCGACCGTGCGGCCGGTCACCGCGACGCGGACCGGGGCCTGCGCCTTGCCGAGCTTCAGGCCGTGCTCCTCACCGGCGGCCAGGACGGCCTCCTTGAGGGACTCGGGGCTGGTCCAGTCGGCGCCCTCGAGCCGGGCGCGGGCGGTGGTGAGCAGGGCCGCCGGGTCGCCCTTCATCGCCTTGGTCCAGGACGCCTCGTCCTCGACGGGCTCGTCGAGGAAGAGGAAGTCCACGTTCGCCGTGATGTCGGAGAGGACCGTCAGCCGGGTCTGGGCGTGGGGGGCGATGGCCTCCCAGGCGGCGCGGTCGAAGTTCTCCGGCGCCCAGTTGGCGTGCGGGGCCTTCAGCCATGGCTCACAGGCCTCGGTGAACGCCTTCACGTCGAGCATCCGGATGTGGTCGGCGTTGATCGCCTCGGCCTTCTTCAGGTCGAAGCGGGCCGGGTTGGCGTTGACGTCCGCGAGATCGAACTTCGCGACCATCTCCGGGATCGTGAAGATGTCCTGGTCGGCCGAGAAGGACCAGCCCAGCAGGGACAGGTAGTTCAGCAGACCCTCGGGAAGGAAGCCGCGCTCCCGGTAGAGGTTGAGGGACGCCTGCGGGTCGCGCTTGGAGAGCTTCTTGTTGCCCTCGCCCATCACGTACGGCAGGTGCGCGAAGGAGGGGATCTCCTTGGCGATGCCGAGCTCGATCAGCGCCTTGTAGAGCGCGATCTGCCGCGGGGTGGAGGACAGCAGGTCCTCGCCGCGCAGGACGTGGGTGATCTCCATCAGCGCGTCGTCGACCGGGTTGACGAGCGTGTAGAGCGGGGCGCCGTTGGCGCGGACGATGCCGTAATCGGGGACGTTGTCCGGGGTGAAGGTCAGTTCGCCGCGGACGAGGTCCGTGAAGGTGATCGGCTCCTCGGGCATCTTGAAGCGGACGATCGACTCGCGGCCCTCGGCGTCGTACGCCGCCTTCTGCTCGGCGCTCAGCGTGCGGCACTTGCCGTCGTAGCCGGAGGGCCGGCCGGCGGCGCGGGCGGCGTCGCGGCGGGCCTCGAGCTCCAGGGCCGTGCAGTAGCAGTGGTAGGCGTATCCGCCGGCCAGCAGCTTCTCGGCGACGTCCCGGTAGATGTCCATCCGCTGCGACTGGCGGTAGGGCGCGTGCGGGCCGCCGACCTCGGGGCCCTCGTCCCAGTCGAGCCCGAGCCAGCGCATCGAGTCGAGCAGCTGGTTGTAGGACTCCTCCGAGTCACGGGCCGCGTCGGTGTCCTCGATGCGGAAGACCATGGTGCCGCCGGTGTGCCGGGCGTAGGCCCAGTTGAACAGGGCGGTGCGGACCAGGCCCACATGGGGGTTGCCGGTCGGGGAGGGACAGAAACGTACGCGGACGGAGCCGTTAGCCACGCTTGATCACCTTGTTGGTGAGAGTGCCGATACCTTCGATGGTGACGGCGACCTCGTCGCCGACGTTGAGCGGGCCCACCCCCGCGGGGGTGCCCGTGAGGACGACGTCGCCCGGGAGCAGCGTCATGGCCTCGGTGATGTGCACGATCAGGTCCTCGACGGACCGGACCATCTCGCTGGTGCGGCCCAGCTGGCGCTGCTCGCCGTTGACGGTGCACTGGATCGTCACGTCGGCCGCGTCGAGGCTCGTCTCCACCCAGGGACCGAGCGGGCAGGAGGTGTCGAACCCCTTGGCCCTGGCCCACTGCTTCTCGCGCTTCTGCGCGTCGCGCGCGGTGACGTCGTTGGCGCAGGTGTAGCCGAAGATGACGTCCTTGACGCGTTCGCGCGGGACCTCACGGCACATCCGGCCGATGACGACGGCGAGCTCGGCCTCGTGGTGCAGCTCGTTGGAGAACGACGGGTACTCGATGGCGTCACCGGAGCCGATCACCGAGGTGGTGGGCTTGAAGAAGGCGACGGGTACGTCGGGGACCTCGTTGCCGAGCTCCGCCGCGTGCTCCGCGTAGTTGCGGCCGATGGCCACGACCTTGTTGGGGAGCACGGGCGGCAGCAGACGGACCTTGCTCAGCGGGACCTTGGTCCCGGAGAGCTCGAAGTCGGCGTACGGAATGCCCTTGATGATGTCGAGGACGAGGCCGTCTGGGCCGTCCTCGACCGCGCCGAAGGCGACATTGCCGTCGATGGAGAACCTGGCGATGCGCACGGGATGCTGTCGCCCCTCTTTACTTGGTCGCTGGCCGGAGACTGACGCTCCAGGCTAACGCGGCGAGGGAGGCCCGCCCGGCTGCGTCACCGCGCACGTGACGGCAGTGATGACGCCGGCGGTCAGCGGACGGGGGCGTCCATGAGGATCGTGCGGCGGGGGTTGGCCGTCTGGGTGGGAAGATCGACCGAGTGCTCCTGCTGCTCCGGCGTGTGCAGCTCCTCCGCGTCCTTGAGGTGGGCGAGGGTCGTGCGCCGGGGGTTGGCTATGTTGCGGAACATCATCGTCGTCTTCATGTGGTGTGTCTGACCTTGTCCGAGTGCGGGCGCTATGGAGGAGCGCGGTTGACGGATTGCCCATCCCTGTAAAGCGTCAGGCTAAACATCGGATTCCCGTCGAAAGCCAGGAAGACTCAACGATCACCATGTGAGTTTGCTCACGAGCAGACGGGCAAATCAGGCAATCCGGACCCTCGATCACACATGCGGAACCGGACATTAGGCCACTGAAGCCCTTATTCCGCTCCTGATCATCGCGACTGGGACACCCCCTCCCCCTAAGCGACTCGTAAGCAGAAGTCCGTTTTACCCAGGAACGACCTCCACGACTTGTGACCGCACGCTTACATCGTGTCATCCAGGTCACAGGCCGGTACGTGGCCCTTGTTGGAGATCCGGCACTGTGCTGGAATTCCACGAACCGCCGCGGGTTTCGAACCGGCGCGCATGGGCGCAACGCAGCGCCGAGTTGCGGCGGGGAAGGGGGAGCAGCGCCGGTCACTCACGACCACCATGGGGCGCGATCATTGCCCCACGACGCCGACACCGTCCCGCCGTACAAGCGGAGGGACGCCTGGTCCAGAGGTTGCGACGCTAGTGCAGGGACGTTTCAAGAGGGATGGCAACAGCGCGGCGGAACAGGAGCCGCGCGGCGGGACCGACCGCGGCTCCTCGCCCCAGCACACCCACAACCAGGGACCGGCGGCCCCCGGCGACGGCGGTGAGCGCACCGGCCGCGCCGGCGCCAAGGCGTCCGGAGCCAAGCCGTCAGGCGCCAAGGCCTCCCCGGCCGACGCCGCCGGCTCACCGGCCAGGCCCAAGGGCCCCACGGACACCGGTTCGCGAATAGCGCTGCGCAACTGGCGCATCAGCACGCGTCTGGTGTCGCTGCTCACCCTGCCGGTCGTCGCGGCGACCACGCTGGGCGGACTCCGTATCAACGAGTCCATGGACGACATGAAGCAGCTGGACCACATGCAGCTGCTCACCAAGATGACGACGGAAGCGACCGAGCTGGCGCACGCGCTCCAGCAGGAGCGTGACCTCTCCGCCGGCCCGCTGGCCAACGGCTCCGTCGACACCGACTTCAAGGTCTCCGGCCCGCGCACCCAGACCGACCGCGCCCGCAAGGCCTTCCTCGAGGCCACCCGTTCCATCCCGAACAAGGACGACGACGAGGCGCTGGAGTCGATCCGCGCCAACGCGAACCAGATCGCGGTCCAGGTCAACAACCTCAACACCATCCGGAACACGGCCTACAAGGGCAAGGTTCCGAAGTCGCAGACGGTGGAGGGTTACAGCCGTCTGATCGAGTCGCTGCTGAGCCTCTCCCAGGACATGGCCCAGGCGACCAGCAACCCGGAGATGATCAAGCGCACGCGCGCCCTGGCGGCGTTCTCCTCCGCCAAGGAGTACGCGTCGATCCAGCGCGCCATCATCGCCGCGGCCCTGCCCGGCGGTGACGACGCGGAGACGCCCGGCCTCACGGAGAACGACCGCCTCTACGGACAGGCGGCGCTCGAGAACGGTGAGACCGAGCTCAAGAGCTTCAAGGCGATCTACGAGTCCACCGGCGGTGACTCCGAGGAACTGACGGCGCCGCTGGAGAACGAGAACCCGACGATCACGGCGGCCGAGCAGTACGCCAAGCGCGTCCTGGAGAACGAGAACGGCCTCGCGCAGCTGCCGATCCGTTCCCACCTGGACTGGACCGACGACTACTCGGTCCGCATCAACGCGATGAAGACCATCGAGCAGACGCTGCTCGGCCAGATGGAGGCCGAGGCGCGCAAGCTGCGCGAGGCGTCCCAGCAGGACGCCATCATCAACGGTGCGCTGATCCTCATCGTCCTCGGTGTGTCCCTCGTCGGCGCGTTCGTCGTGGCCCGCTCCATGATCCGTTCGCTCCGCCGGCTGCAGGACACCGCGACCAAGGTCGCCCAGGACCGTCTGCCCGAGCTGGTCAAGCAGCTCTCCGAGTCCGACCCGCAGGACGTCGACACCTCCGTCGAGTCCGTCGGTGTCCACTCCCGCGACGAGATCGGCAAGGTGGCCGCGGCCTTCGACGACGTGCACCGCGAGGCGGTCCGCCTCGCCGCCGAGCAGGCGCTGCTGCGAGGCAACGTCAACGCGATGTTCACCAACCTCTCGCGCCGCAGCCAGGGTCTTATCCAGCGCCAGCTCTCGCTCATCTCCGAGCTGGAGTCGCGCGAGGCCGACCCGGACCAGCTGTCCTCGCTGTTCAAGCTCGACCACCTCGCGACCCGTATGCGCCGGAACGGCGAGAACCTCCTGGTCCTCGCGGGTGAGGAGCCGGGTCGCCGGTGGACCCGCCCCGTGCCGCTGGTCGACGTGCTCCGTGCCGCCGCCTCCGAGGTGGAGCAGTACGAGCGCATCGAGCTGGCCTCCGTGCCCGCCACCGAGGTCGCGGGCCGCGTCGTCAACGACCTCGTGCACCTGCTCGCAGAGCTGCTGGAGAACGCCACCTCGTTCTCCTCGCCGCAGACCAAGGTCCGGGTCACCGGTCACGCGCTGCCCGACGGCCGCGTCCTGGTCGAGATCCACGACACCGGCATCGGCCTCTCCCCCGAGGACCTCGCCGCGATCAACGAGCGGCTGGCGTCGCCGCCCACCGTGGACGTCTCGGTCTCCCGCCGCATGGGTCTGTTCGTGGTCGGCCGCCTGTCCCTGCGACACGGCATCCGCATCCAGCTGCGCCCCTCCGACTCCGGCGGCACGACCGCGCTGGTCATGCTGCCCGTCGATGTCGCCCACGGCGGCAAGAAGGCTCCGGCGATGCCCGGTGCGGGCGGCCAGGGCGGGCCCGCGCCGGTCGGCGGCGGCGGTGCCCCGGCCGGTCTGCCCGGCCGTCCCGGCGGCCCCGGCGCCGGCCGTCCCGGCCTCGGCGGCGGCAACGGGGGCGGCGGCAACAGCGGCGGCCCGCTCGGCGGTGCTCCCGCGGGTGCGGGAAGTGCCCCCGGCAGCCGGCTCGGCGCCGGTGCGGCTCGCGGCCAGGTCGGTGCCGGTTCGGCGCCGCGCGCCGCGCTGCCCGCCCGTGACGACGCCGGCCGTCCGGCCCAGGGCATGCACAGCGCCCCGGGCATGCAGGGCCAGGGCCAGCAGAGCCAGGGCCAGCAGGGTCAGGGCGGCAGGCCCGGTCAGACGCAGGACCCCTCCCGTCAGGGCGGCGTGTTCGGCGGCGGCCGTGGCGCACAGGGTGCTCCCGCGCGGAACGAGGCTCCCCAGAACGGCTTCCAGAAGGGTGCGGCGCCCGCCGCGGGCGACCGCGGCCGTCAGCTGCCCCCGCCCGGCGGTCCCCGTGCCGAGCTGCCCGGCGGCCCCGCGCCCCGGCGCGACGAGCCCGTACCGCCGCGCCCGCAGCGCCCGCAGACCACCAGCTGGGGCAGTGACCAGCCGTCGCAGCCGCAGCGTCCGTCCGCGGACGCGCCGCGCGGTCACGAGGACCACGACAGCAACCATGGCCCGGGATCGACCGCCGAGTTCGCGCGGCCCGACTACAACGCGGGTCCGCCGCAGCCCGGCCTGCCGGCCGGCCCTTCCTCGACGGGGCAGTTCGTGCGCCCCGACGTGTACGGGGCGTCGAACCAGTCCCCGGCCGGCCAGTACGGCCGTCCGGAGGCGCAGGACCCGGCGTCCACCGCCCAGTTCGCCCGCCCGGACTTCGGAGCGCCGCAGCCGCCCGCCCCGCACCGGCGGGACGAGTCGAGTTTCGCGCCGCCGCGTCCGGCGGCCGGGCTGCCCGCCCCGCAGCAGCCGGAGGCCCTGCCCCCGGCCGGGCCCGGCGACGGCCGTACCCCCCTGTACGACACCCTGGAGACCAACTGGTTCCGCGGTGTGCAGGGTGGCGGCCGGCCCGCCGACGAGCAGCAGGCACCGGCGGAGCGTCCCGCTCAGCCGGCGCCGCAGCGCAACCCCGCGCAGAGCCCGGCGACCCCGGGCAACGCGCACCACGCGAGCGGTGCCTGGCGCTCCTCGCCCAACGACGAGTTGGTACGTCAGGCCGAGCGGGTCAGGAAGCCCGCGGCCGGCGGCGTCACCACCTCCGGCCTGCCCCGGCGGGTCCCGCGCGCCAACCTCGTGCCGGGCACCGCTCAGGAGCAGAACCACCAGGCCGGTCCGCAGGTTTCGCGCGCGCCTGATGACGTGCGCGGCAGGCTGACCAATCTCCGCCGGGGCATCCAGCAAGGCCGTCAGCAGAACAGCTCGACGACCGGAAGCTTCAACCTCGGCCCCTCTCACCAGCAGGAGCGTTAGTTGAGCCCGATGAGCCAGGCGGCGCAGAATCTGAACTGGTTGATCACCAACTTCGTGGACAACACCCCAGGGGTGTCGCACACGGTGGTGGTCTCCGCCGACGGTCTTCTGCTGGCGATGTCAGAAGGTTTCCCGCGCGACCGCGCCGATCAGCTGGCGGCCGTGGCCTCCGGTCTGACGTCGCTGACCGCGGGTGCCTCCCGGATCTTCGAAGGCGGTCCGGTGAGCCAGACGGTCGTGGAGATGGAACGGGGGTTCCTCTTCCTCATGTCCGTCTCCGACGGGTCCTCGCTGGCCGTGCTCGCGCACCCCGACTGCGACATCGGCCTCGTGGGCTACGAGATGGCGCTCCTCGTGGACCGTGCGGGCAGCGTCCTCACTCCGGACCTGCGCGCCGAGCTCCAGGGAAGCCTTCTGCACTGAGCCCGAGCCGCGAGCCGAAACCCCACGCACCGGCTCGCGGCCATCAGTCACCGCACCGTCACCAGCACGGCCGCCAAAGGCCCCCCACCGGCCCAACCAGACGGCACAGCCGACCACTTGCTGTCACGCCCGGAGGATTCATGACCCCGCCACCCGCCTCTCACGATCCGTACGGTACGTCGGTAGACGCGTACGGGGACGAGGGCGACCAGCCGCTGGTACGTCCGTACGCCATGACCGGCGGCCGGACCCGGCCGCGCTACCAGCTCGCCATCGAGGCGCTGGTCAGCACGACGGCCGATCCGGCCCTGCTCGCCGGGTTGCTTCCCGAGCACCAGCGGATCTGCCATCTGTGCCGGGAGGTCAAGTCCGTAGCCGAGATCTCGGCGCTGCTGTCGATGCCGCTCGGTGTCGCGCGGATCCTCGTCGCCGACCTGGCGGAGGCCGGCATGGTGGCCATTCACCAGCCGGGCAACGGAGAGGCCGGCGGCACGCCGGATGTGACACTGCTCGAAAGGGTGCTCAGTGGACTTCGGAAGCTCTAGCGGCGGTTCGGCCCGGTCGACGACCTCCGCGAAGATCGTGGTGGCGGGCGGCTTCGGCGTGGGCAAGACCACGTTCGTGGGCGCCGTCTCGGAGATCAACCCGCTGCGTACCGAGGCCGTCATGACCTCCGCGTCGGCTGGCATCGACGACCTCACCCACACCGGGGACAAGACGACGACGACCGTCGCCATGGACTTCGGCCGCATCACCCTGGACCAGGACCTGATCCTCTACCTGTTCGGCACCCCCGGACAGGACCGCTTCTGGTTCATGTGGGACGACCTCGTCCGCGGCGCCATCGGCGCCGTCGTCCTCGTCGACACCCGCCGCCTCGCCGACTGCTTCCCCGCCGTCGACTACTTCGAGAACAGCGGCCTGCCCTTCGTCATCGCCCTCAACGGCTTCGACGGACACCAGCCCTACAACCCCGAAGAAGTCCGCGAAGCACTCCAGATCGGCCCCGACACCCCCATCATCACCACCGACGCCCGCCACCGCGCCGACGCCAAGAGCGCCCTCATCACCCTGGTCGAACACGCCCTCATGGCCCGCCTGAAGTAGAATGGCCAAGTAGACGACGCAATACGGCAGTTGTCGTAGTTGCCTTGGGACGGGCTGTGTCTTTTGACACGGCCCGCCTCCGTGTTCATAACATTTCGACAGAGAATTCCGGCGCAGTGGACACCCGTTGCACACGGGCGGTACCACTGTGCTCACATGAGCCTCGCCTTTTGACGGGGCTCGTTCTTTATGCCCGTTTTATGCGAGGCGTACGCCACTCGGAATCGCTGATTCCGAGTGTTTGGAATGCGGCCGGTCCACGTGCTGGAATTCCTCGAACTGCCGAGTAGTACGGCTCTGAACGAAACACGGCACAGCGTAGGTGCCGACGCCGAGAGGTTGTTGGTCGAGTGAGGCGAAGCAAGACGAGCTCCGCAGAGCAGCAGGCGCGGGGCAACTTCACCCCGCCGTCGCGCACAGCGGCGCCGCCTGCGAATGCGTCGGGAGCTTCCGGCTCCTCGCCGGCCGTCGGCGGACCGGGAGGCGGCACCGGGGGCAGCACCAGCCGCTTGTCCCCGCGCAACTGGCGGGTGCCCACCCGTCTGAACGCGATCCTCCTCATACCCGTGCTCGTCGGTCTGGTGATGGGCGGGTTCCAGGTCAAGCAGTCGATCGACACCTGGAGCGAGGCGCAGGACGCGGAGAAGACGGCGCTCATCGTGCGCGCGGCCTCCGAGTACGGCCAGGCCCTCCTCAACGAGCGTGACCTGACCGCACAGCCCCTGCTGCTCGCCACCAGCGAGGACGCCCGGCAGGCGGCCGTCGTCACCGAGGCGTACGACACCACCGACGCCGCGAAGGCCAAGTTCGACCTGGCCGTGCAGGACATGCCCACCGGGCAGGGTCTCGACCGCCGCCTCCAGCTGTTCAAGCAGGAGGAGCCGAAGCTCGCCGATCTGCGCAAGGCGGCCTACACCAAGGCCCTCGACCCGGTGCAGACCGAAGAGGGCTACGTCAAGATCCAGCACGTGCTGATGGAGTTCGCCAACGAGCTCGGCCTCGGCACCGGCAACGTCACCAGCTACGGCCGTACCGTGTACGCCGTCCAGCTCGCCAAGGCCGCCGCATCCCTGCAGCGCTCCATCGGCGTGCACCTGCTGGTCCGGCCGAGCAAGGACGAGAACGTCCTCGCCAAGCAGACCATCGCGTTCAACTCGTACAACTACCTCGAGCAGATCGCCATCGGCGAGTACGTCTCCGGCGGTACGGAGGCCGACACCGTACGGCTCAAGGAAGTCATGGCCGGCAAGGCCGCCGAGGGCGGCAAGCGGCTCGCCGCGGCCGGCCTGAACCCGCCCAAGGGCGCCGACGGCTCCGTCTTCACCGGTATGGCCACCGCCATCGGCTCCGGCACCAGCCCCGAGAGGCTGAGGACGCAGGACGTCACGCCCGAGACGTGGATGGGCGCGGCCACCGCCAAGTTCGACGGCTACACCGAGATCGAGACCGACCTCGTCGACCGGGCCGTGAACGAGGCCGCGGCGATCTCCGACGACGCCAAGACCGACGCCATCGTCAACGGCCTGATCGTCGTCATCGCCCTGCTCACCGCCTTCATCCTGGCCGGCCTCATGGCCCGCCAGATGAGCCGCTCGATGCGGCAGCTGCGCACCGCGGCGTTCGGCATCGCCGAGCAGCGCCTGCCGATGCTCGTCGACCAGCTCTCCCGGACCGAGCCGGGCCGGGTCGACACCCGCGTCCAGCCCATCCCGATCGACACCCAGGACGAGATCGGCGAGGTCGCCCGGGCCTTCGACCAGGTGCACCGCGAGGCCGTCCGGCTCGCCGCCGAGCAGGCCATGCTCCGGGGCAACGTCAACGCGATCTTCACGAACCTCTCCCAGCGGAACCAGTCGCTCATCGAGGGCCAGCTGACGCTGATCACCGACCTCGAGAACAACGAGGCCGACCCGGACCAGCTCGAGAACCTCTTCAAGCTGGACCACCTGGCGACCCGTATGCGCCGCAACGGTGAGAACCTGCTGATTCTCGCCGGCGAGGAGCCCGGCCGCCGCTGGAACCAGCCCGTGCCGCTCGTCGACGTGCTGCGCGCCGCCTCCTCCGAGGTGGAGTCCTACGAGCGCATCGAGCTCACCGGCGTCCCGGAGACCGAGATCCACGGCCAGGCCGTGACCGACCTCGTGCACCTCCTCGCCGAGCTGCTGGAGAACGCCACCACCTTCTCCTCGCCGCAGACCAAGGTCCGCGTCACCGCGACCCGTCTCCCCGACGGCCGCGTCATGGTCGAGATCCACGACAAGGGCATCGGCCTCACCGCCGAGGACTTCGCGGACATCAACCACAAGCTGGCCAACCCGCCCACCGTGGACGCCGCCGTCTCCCAGCGCATGGGCCTCTTCGTGGTCGGCCGCCTCGCCGACCGGCACGGCATCCGCGTCCAGCTGCGCCCCTCGGGCGAGCAGGCGGGCACCACCTCGCTGGTCATGCTTCCCGACGCCATCACCCACGGTGGCGGTGGCGAGGCACTGCCCGAGGACGACTTCACGGTCTCGCAGATCATCCCGGAGCAGCAGTCCTTCGAGAGCGCCCCGATGCGGACCGCCGCGGAGCTCGGCTTCGACGACTCCCGCTACGAGCAGCCCTCCGACGGCTCCGCGACCCAGCTGGACCCCGTGGGCCGCTCCCTGATGCGCGAGGAGCGCAGGGCGGCCCTGGAGGCCCAGGCGCAGGGCGAACGGCCGCTCTACCGCGACGAGTCGCCGTACGAGCAGGAGCAGGCTCCGCAGCAGGACTACAGCGCCGAGTACGGCCAGCAGTACGCACAGGCGGACCAGGGCTACGCGCAGAACCAGCAGCCGGCGTACGACGAGTACCAGGGCGGCGGCTACCAGGACGCGTACCAGCAGCCGGCGAACGGCGGCTACCCGGAGCACACGGAGCAGCAGGATCCGCTTCAGGGCGCATATGCGGAAGCCACATACCAGGACCCGCAGAACACCCAGCAGCAGTACGAGGGCCAGTACGACGCCCAGCCCCACCAGGGCGAGTGGGCCGATCACAGCGGTTACCAGACCGCTTACGAGCCCGAGTACCGTGCAGAAGCGGAATCTGCGCCCTCCGCTCCCGCGAACGGCTCGGACCGCGTAGGCTTCGAGCGTCCGGGACCGTCGCCGAGCAGCAGCCACGAGCTGACCGATGCCGGTCTTCCCCGGCGCGGTGGCAGCCAGAAGCCTTCGTCGGCGCAGCAGGTGCCGCAGACGCAGGCACCGCAGCAGCCGCAGTGGCAGCAGCAGTCCCCCGAACAGGCTCCGGCCGCTCAGCAGAGCGGACAGGCCACGGGCGGCAGCGGCAACGGCTCGGGCGGCTTCGGTGGCGGGAGCTCCGACACCGAAGACTGGCGCTCGGCGAACGACGAGCGCTGGCAGCGGGCGGAGAAGCTTCGCGACCCGAAGGCGGGCGGGGTCACCTCGTCCGGTCTTCCCCGGCGGGTACCCAAGGCCAACCTGATCGAGGGCACGGCCGAGCAGACCCCGCAGGGCGGCCCACAGGTCTCCCGCGCCCCTGAGGACGTGCGTGGCAGGTTGAGCAACCTGCGGCGCGGTGTCCAGCAGGGACGCAGCGCGGGAACGGACACGAACGGACCGGGCTCCGGCCCGGGCAGTACCTACAACCAGGAGCGTTAGTGTGAGCCCGATGAGCCAGGCGGCGCAGAATCTGAACTGGTTGATCACCAACTTCGTGGACAACACCCCAGGGGTGTCGCACACGGTGGTGGTCTCCGCCGACGGACTCCTGCTGGCGATGTCAGAAGGTTTCCCGCGCGACCGCGCCGATCAGCTGGCGGCCGTGGCCTCCGGTCTGACCTCGCTGACCGCGGGCGCCTCCCGGATCTTCGAAGGCGGCGCCGTCAACCAGACGGTCGTGGAGATGGAGCGCGGCTTCCTCTTCATCATGTCCATCTCCGACGGCTCCTCGCTGGCCGTGCTGGCCCACCCCGAGGCCGACATCGGCCTCGTGGGCTACGAGATGGCGCTTCTGGTCGACCGTGCGGGCAGCGTCCTCACTCCCGACCTGCGCGCGGAGCTCCAGGGAAGCCTGCTCAACTGACGTTTCGCCGGGTTTGCCCCGGTAGTTGCTCTTGACCAGTAGACAGACAGTGCGTTTCTGGCCACCGCACCGTTAAGGTGCGGTGGCGCGGGCTCCACAGGGACAGGAACCGGCGACAGGCAGTCGGAGGAGGAAACGTGGCAACACCCCCAGGCGGGCGCCCTTATGAGGGCGGTCATCAGCCGCACGGTGAGCACACAGACAACCGCTTCAACTTTCCTTCGACGCCGGGCAGAGCGGGTGCGCAGCAGCCCTACCAGCAGTCGCAGTCGCCGTACGACGCGTCCTACGACCCGTCGTACGACCAGTCCTACGGCCGGCAGCAGCCCCACATCCAGCCGGTGGCGCAGCGACGGGCCCAGGAGCCCGCGAAGGCGTCGCCCGCCGGTTCCGGCAGGCACAACCCGCTGGTGCGCCCGTACGCCATGACCGGCGGCCGGACCCGGCCGCGTTACCAGCTCGCCATCGAGGCGCTGGTCAGTACCACGGCCGACCCGTCAAGGCTGCAAGGGCAGTTGCCCGAGCACCAGCGGATCTGCCGGCTGTGTTTCGAGATCAAGTCGGTGGCTGAGATCTCGGCACTCCTCTCCATCCCCCTCGGCGTTGCCCGGATCCTCGTCGCCGACCTGGCGGAGGCCGGACTTGTCGCCATTCACCAGCCCGGCGGCGACGAGTCCGCCGGCGGCCAGCCAGACGTGACACTGCTCGAAAGGGTGCTCAGTGGACTTCGCAAGCTCTAGCGGCGGTGCTGCCCGCTCAACCACCAGCGCGAAGATCGTGGTGGCGGGCGGCTTCGGCGTGGGCAAGACCACGTTCGTGGGCGCCGTCTCGGAGATCAACCCGCTGCGTACCGAAGCCGTCATGACCTCCGCGTCGGCGGGCATCGACGACCTCACCCACACCGGGGACAAGACGACGACGACCGTCGCCATGGACTTCGGCCGCATCACCCTGGACCAGGACCTGATCCTCTACCTGTTCGGCACCCCCGGACAGGACCGCTTCTGGTTCATGTGGGACGACCTCGTCCGCGGCGCCATCGGCGCCGTCGTCCTCGTCGACACCCGCCGCCTCGCCGACTGCTTCCCCGCCGTCGACTACTTCGAGAACAGCGGCCTGCCCTTCGTCATCGCCCTCAACGGCTTCGACGGACACCAGCCCTACAACCCCGAAGAAGTCCGCGAAGCACTCCAGATCGGCCCCGACACCCCCATCATCACCACCGACGCCCGCCACCGCGCCGACGCCAAGAGCGCCCTCATCACCCTGGTCGAACACGCTCTCATGGCCCGCCTGCGGTAACCGTCCCTGCGGCCCCCGGCGGCGCTCGCGCTCCGAACGCCTGTGACGAAGGCCCCGTACTCCTGCCTGTGGAGTACGGGGCCTTCGTCGTGCCCGGGACCGGGTCCGCCGTCGTGGAGGTGACTCGCGGGCGGCGCCGGTCGGATCGTGATCAGGTGAGGTGCCTCGTGGATGTTCCGGACTCCTTCCGGCCTGTCTGCGGGACGCTTCGGCCGAAGGCCGCGCGCAGTTCGTGGCAGGCTCCGATCACGGGGACGCAGGCACGGACGAGTTCGGCCATCGCGTGCGGGATGCGCGCGACGGCGCCGATGACGATGACGATGCCGCCGATGGCGGCGAGCACGGTGGTGAGTGTCACGGTTCCCTCCGGGGATCGCTGGACGACCAGGAGCGGTGCGCCTTTCAGGAGGATTTCCGCACACGGGAGACGGCCTGGGCGACCGCGGATCAGCGTGACCGGACGGTCCGCGCCGGTCAGCGGGCTACGGTGGACTTCCCGGTCCGGATCCGGTCCGGAGAAGCGGCGGCCTGGAGGGGACGTCACATGGCTGGGGCACAGGGGGGCGACGACGCGCGCGAGTTGTTCGCGGCCAGGCTCACCGAGTTGCTGAACGCGTCCGGGCTGACCCAGGAACGCGCCGCGGCGAAGGTGAATCAGCGCAGTCCGGCCGGGCAGAAGGTCCCGCCCAGAATCACCGGGCGGCTGATCAGTTCATGGAAATGCGGCCACCACCTGCCGTCCCGGCAGACGGCGATGCTGCTCGTCCGGGTGCTGATCGACCACATGCGGAATCGTGGGGCCTCGCCGGACTCCGTGTCCGCGGGGCTGTTGGACGAAGCGGCCTGGCGGGCGTGGTGGCGGGCGGCCGACGCCACGCCTGCGGTCGACGGCCGCACGGAGACGAGGAACGTGGTCGGGCGGCCGATCGGCGACGCCGCTCCTCTCGCTCTGGACGTCCATCCGGCGATCGACGTCGGCGACGCCCGACTGCCGGCGCTGCCTCCGTATGTACGACGCGAGCACGACGAGGAATTGAGGAGGCTCGTCGCCTCGGCCGGGTCGAGCAGCGCGATGGCCGTTCTCGTCGGCGACTCCTCGACCGGCAAGACACGAGCGCTGTGGGAGGCGGTGCAGGAGCTCCCCGAGGACTGGCTGCTGTGGCAGCCCAGCACGCCGACGCCTCCCCGGGCCCTGCTGGACGGCCTGACCACCTCCGCGATCGGACCGCGGACCGTTCTGTGGCTCGACGAGCTCAAGTACTACCTGGGCGGCCCGCTCGGCGAACAGATCGCGGCGGCCCTGCGCGAGTTCCTGCACGACTCCGTGCGCGGGCCGGTGCTGGTGCTCGGCACGTTGTGGCGCAAGGACCTGCAACGGCTGCGCCAAGTGCCCTCTGGCTGGGACGATCCGCACCACGAGGCCCGGCGGCTGCTCGACCCCGACCGCATCCTTCGCGTACCGGAGCACTTCTCCGCGGACGAGGCGGATCGAGCGGCCGCAACCGCCGACGCCCGGTTGACACTCGCCTCCGAGGCGTCGGGTGGACGTATCACGCAATTCCTGGCGGGGGTGCCCGCGCTGCGCCGGAGCTATGAACTGGCCCCCGCCACCGCTCGGGCCGTGCTGGACGCGGCGATCGACATCCGCCGCTTCGGTCACGGGCCGGACCTCCCGGCCGCCCTGCTGGAAGAGGCCGCCTTCGAACTGCTCGACGACGTCACCCGGAGCACTCTCCGGCCCGCCTGGATCGCCGAGGCCCTCGACTATACGAGCACGCCGTGCCGCGGCGTCCCCGGCCCGTTGGTCCCCGCTCGTCCCGGGGCACCGCGCTACCGCCTCTCCGACATCATCGAGCAGGAAGGCAGCCGGGCCCGCGCCTCGCTGGTTCCGTCCCGGCCCTCATGGGAGGTCTTCCGGCGCCATGCCGATGCCGACGGTCTCGCCCGGCTCGGGCATGAAGCACACGCGCGTGGCCTGTTCCGTGAAGCCTCACTCTGTTACGCGGCGGCCGTCAGGGCAGGTCATCGGCGGGCGGCCTGGTCGCTTGCCTACATGCTGGAAGCAGCGGGCAGGATCCTCGAGGCCCTCCGTTGGTACCGGTGGTGCGCCGAAACCGGAACGGACGAGGACGCCTACGCCCGGGTCGCCTGGCTGACCGACCTGTCGGGCCTCGACCCGGAGGAGAGCATCGCCTGGTTGCGCCGGCAGGTCGAAGCCGGCATCGACGCAGGCACGACGCCGAGCACACAAGCCGCTCTCGAGGCCCTCGCCTACCTGCTCGGGGACCGGCGGGACGAGTTGAACGCGGTGTTGAGCCGCCATTACGGCGTGGACGACGAAACCGAGCTGCGGCGCCTCGGCGACCGGCTCGCCTACGCGATGGACGAGCCGCGTCCGCCCGAGTACTGGGACGACGACGAACCGCACATAGGGAGCAGGATGAGCGGTCCCAATCCGTTCACGATCTGGGTGGGTGATGCGCTGGTCCGCGAAGGCCGGATCGAGGAGGCTCTCCACCACTACCGGTCGCGCTCCGACGAGAGCGCCTACGCGATGCGCCAGGCCGTCGAACTCCTGGAACGCACGGGCCGGACGGAGGAGGCGATCAGCTGGCTCCGGCGCGAGCTGATGTCCGGGAACGAGAGAGCCCTCTGGATCATGGCAGAGCTGCGGGCGCGGACGGGGCTCCGCCCGGAGGCCATGCGACTTCGCACGTACGGCGTCGAGTCGGACGGCCGCACTGCCGGCCCCTGGGAGGCAGAACCGCCGGGCCGGCTGTCCTCGTGAAAGCGGGGGCGGCCGGCGCCGGAGGCGGCATGCGTGAGGCCCCGCACACGGTCGTGTGCGGGGCCTCACGGGTGAGGGCGTCGGCCCTAGCCCTGCCAGCTGTGGGACGGCTGGAAGCCGCGCTGGCGCTCCAGGCGGCGCCAGCCTGCCGTGGTGCGGCCGCGGTGGGCAGGGGTCGCGTCGGTGGACCGGGCCGAGGCGCGGGCCAGCAGGACCGCGGTGATCGCGGCCAGTTCCTCGGGGTCGGCCTGGCCCTTCTCGACGCGGAGGAGGGAGGAGGACGGATCGGTAGGAGTGCTCATGTGTGCTCCAGAGTCCAATCGCAGGGTCACTGCGGCGGGTTGCCGTGCTTGCGCGACGGCAGGTCGGCGTGCTTGGTGCGGAGCATCGCGAGGGACCGGATGAGGACCTCGCGGGTCTCGGCGGGGTCGATGACGTCGTCGACCAGGCCGCGTTCGGCCGCGTAGTAGGGGTGCATCAGCTCGGCCTTGTACTCCTTGACCATGCGCGCCCGCATCGCCTCGGGGTCCTCGGCATCGGCGATCTGCCGACGGAAGATCACATTCGCCGCGCCCTCCGCGCCCATCACCGCGATCTCGTTGGTGGGCCACGCGTAGGTCAGATCCGCGCCGATCGACTGCGAATCCATCACGATGTACGCCCCGCCGTACGCCTTGCGCAGGATCAGCGAGATCCGCGGCACCGTGGCGTTGCAGTACGCGTACAGCAGCTTCGCACCGTGGCGGATGATGCCGCCGTGCTCCTGGTCCACACCCGGCAGGAAGCCGGGCACGTCCAGCAGCGTGACGATCGGAATGTTGAACGCGTCGCACATCTGCACGAACCGGGCGGCCTTCTCGGAGGCCTCGATGTCCAGCACCCCGGCCAGCGACTGCGGCTGGTTCGCCACGATCCCCACCACCTGCCCGTCCAGACGGGCCAGCGCACAGATGATGTTCCGGGCCCAGCGCTCGTGGACCTCGAGGAAGTCACCGTCGTCGACGAGCTCCTCGATCACCCGGTGCATGTCGTAGGGGCGGTTGCCGTCCGCCGGCACCAGGTCCAGCAGCACGTCCGAGCGCCGGTCGGCCGGATCGTCACCCGCCGTGGCCGGCGGGTTCTCCCGGTTGTTCGACGGCAGCATCGACAGCAGGTAGCGGACCTCCGCGATGCACGTCTCCTCGTCGTCGTAGGCGAAGTGCGCCACACCCGAGGTCTCCGCGTGCACATCCGCCCCACCCAGACCGTTCTGGGTGATCTCCTCACCCGTGACCGCCTTCACCACGTCCGGCCCGGTGATGAACATCTGCGACGTCTCACGCACCATGAACACGAAATCCGTCAGCGCCGGACTGTAGGCCGCGCCACCCGCACACGGACCCAGCATCACCGAGATCTGCGGAATCACCCCCGACGCACGCGTATTGCGCTGGAAGATCCCCCCATACCCCGCAAGCGCCGACACACCCTCCTGGATCCGGGCCCCGGCACCGTCGTTCAGCGACACCAACGGCGCACCCGCCGCGATCGCCATGTCCATGATCTTGTGAATCTTCGTGGCATGCGCCTCACCCAGCGCACCACCGAAGATCCGGAAATCATGGGCATAGACGAACACCGTCCGCCCCTCCACCGTCCCCCACCCGGTGATCACACCATCGGTGTACGGCTTCTTCGCCTCCAGACCGAAACCCGACGCACGATGCCGCCGCAGCTGCTCCACCTCACGGAACGAACCCTCGTCCAGCAACAGAGCAATCCGCTCACGCGCCGTCAGCTTGCCCTTCGCATGCTGCGCCTCGGTCGCCCGCTCACTCGGCCCACGCACAGCCTGCTCACGCAACGCCCGCAGCTCGGCCACCCGACCCCGGGCGTCGGTCGGCTCGCTGGTGGTCTCGTCCAAAACGGTCATGCATCGACCCTACGGATCCCACCAAGGAAACCCTGCCGTCGACTCTGTACAGTCTCGCGCCCGTTCTCCTGTCGGGCTTGAACAGAACCATTCCGCACAGAGCGCCAACCACCAGCTCAGGGCGGTTCTGCTTTGTGGAGGTCCGACAAGCATGTGAGCTGAGAGTCGCCTCACAGCCGGGACGGGCGGCGTACGCCGCTCGGGTTAGTCCGGCGGGCGGCCCAGCGTACCGGGCCGCCCGCCGGACGGTGCTCAGCTCGGCTCAGCTCCCGCAGTGGAAGCGGGCGGCACCCCAGTCGGCGTGGTCGTTGCCGTTGCCGTCCCCGCCGTCGCCGGCGACCAGTTCGACGTAGTCGGCTCCGGTGACGTCCGCGGTCAGGGACCAGGCCGGGTCTGCGGCCTTCAGCACCGGGGAGGCCACCTTCTCCGTGCCGTCCGCGACGACGCCGAACCGTACGGTCCCCCGTGTCGTCTGGACGTCGTCCACGCCCACCTGCGCGGTGAAGGACGTGCACTTCCCACCGAGGTAGTAACGGACCTTCGCGGGCGCGTGGCTGCCGAGCCCCTTCTCGTACACCACTCCCCCGATCCGCAGCGGGCCGCCGTCACCGGTACCGGTCTCGCCGTTGGACAGGTCCCTCTCGACCGGGCCCCAGCCGTTGGTGGCGGACGTCCAGTCGAGGTCGCTCGCCCACGCGTCGGTGGTGGGCGGTGGCGGGAGGGTCCGCACGGAGGTGGCCGCGGTGAGCTCGCGGGGCGAGCCGCCCACGGTGTAGGTCGCCGTCGAGCCGAGGGAGTACGCGCGATACTCGGCATCGGCCGGCGGCGTCACCTGCCAGGTGCCGGTGACCTTCGCGCCGGGCGCCACCGTCTCGAAGGACACCGGTCCGGCGGGCTCCGCGGTCCAGCCCTCAGGCAGCTGGAGCGCCAGCCGCACATCCGCGGCCGCGGTCCGCTCGTCGTTGGCGAAGACCGCCTCGACCTCGTTCCTGTCGCCCGGTTCGAGGGCCTCTGGGGCCGTGACGGCAAGGGTGCCGCACGCCGTCGGCCGCGCGGCCGGGCCGAGGTCGGTCACCGTGAAGCCGTCCATGACGAAGTCCGCGCCGTCCGGCGCGTCCGCGCGTTTGCGCAGCCCGGTCCACGTGTCGCCGCAGCCCGCGGTCACCGTCTCCGAGAAGTGTCCGGTGGTCCGCTGCTGTTCGACGGGTGTACGGCGTCGCTCCACGGAACCGCCGGTGGTCCGGTCGTAGCCCGTCACCCACTCGTAGGCTCCGGAGTGACTCGACTGGTAGTCGTATTCGACGCGGTAGCTGTGGCCGTCCTGCATCGGCACGGTCCAGGGCGCGGTGCGGTACACGAGTCCCGTGTTCTCGTCGTGCGCCTTGAGGGACTCCTTGCCCCCGAGCACGTCGTCGATCAGTTTTCCGTTCCACCCGGCCTGGGTGTACGGGGCGTGCAGCCGGCTCACATGGGTGCGCGGGTCGGTCGCGCCGCCCGCGTCGCCCTTGAGGAACGGGCCCCAGCCCTGGTCGACGTCCTCGAAGTCCTCGTACACGAGGGCGCCCTGCTTGGTCGTGGGCGCGTTGGCGACGATCCGCACGTCGTCGGCCCGGACCCGCGCCGCGCTGCCGGCGGCGGCCTCGATCCTCAAGGTCACCGCCTCGTCGGGCGCGGTGAAGTTGACCTTGGCCCGCTGGAAGTGGGTGCCGTGCCAGTCGGACGCGGCGACCTGGTCCTTGGCGGTGGAGCGTTCGACGGTGACGGATCGGCCGCCGACGGACAGCGTCGTACGGCGGGAGGCGCCGGGCTCGACCTCGATCCACGCGGACGCGGTGTACCGCTCGCCCGCCTCGAGCCCGGTGATCCGCTGCGACAGGGACGCGGCTCCGGGCCCCTCGAGTGCGGCGCTGTTGCGGCCGTGGCCGTCGGTGTCACGGGTGACTCCGCCGTCCTTGGCCCACGCGCCGAGCGAGGCGTCGTTGAAACCGGGGTCGGCGACCGGGCCGCCCTCGCCCCAGCGGGCGTCGCGCTGTTCGGGGGCGCGGTCGGGGTAGAGCACGTAGGGCTGTCCCGCGGTGGCGGTGAGGGTGATCCGGCCGCCTTCCGGGCGTACGATGCCTGCCTTCACCCGGCCGTTGTCGCCGAGCTTGTAGACGGTGTACGTGCCGTTGCCGTCCACGGCCCAACTGCTGGTGCCACCGGCCTTGTTGTAGTGGTACAGCTTCTCGCCGCCGGCCCAGGGCAGCAGATAGCGGTCGCCGTCGAGGACCTTGCGGCCGTCGTCGTAGAAGGTGCGGCGGCCGTCCTCCACGGTGCCGCGCAGGCCGCCGGTGAAGCGGATGTCGTTGCCGTTCCAGCGGGTGATCCGCTCGTGCTGGAGGTATTTGGCAGGCAGGTCGCGCTGCCAGATGTTGTCGTAGAAGGCGTTCCAGTCAGTCTCGCCGGTCCAGCCCTCGAAGTCCTCCAGGGCGGTCTGGCCGAGGACCGGGTGGTTGTTCCAGACGTCCTTCTCGCCGTTGCGGATGAAGCGGATGATCTGCGAGTTCAGACCCTTGTTGGTGGCCCCGCCGTAGTCGAGGTCGTTGGCCCAGTGCGACCAGAGCGAGGCCCGCTCGAACTTGTCCGCCCATTCCGTGCCGACGGTCCAGCCCTGCTGCTGCACGGCCCGGATCGTCTTGTCCGCGATCCAGCCGTGCGTGTAGTAGACGTCGATGTAGAGGAAGTCCAGATTGCGATGGGTCTCGTCGCGCAGCTGCTGGAAGCGGCGGGCCAGGTCACCGCTGTTGATGTCGCGGCGCTGGTCGATGTAGTAGCTCTGGTTGAGCCAGTTCCAGCCGGGCTTCGTCCTGTCGACGAGCGTCTCGTCGAAGGCGTTCGCCTCCGGGTAGGACTCGGTGGCGTTGACGTGCACGCCGAAGTCCGCGCCCCACTTCTCGCCCTCCTCGAGCAGCTTGTTGAGGTCGGTGAGGCCGCCGGCGCGCTCGTTGTAGTTGCCGCCGTAGTCCGGGTGGGCGGAGTCGTGGCCCTCGGCGCCGTACCCCTTGAGCACCGCCAGCTGGCCGAGGCCGTCGGTGGCGAGCGAGACGCGCTTGACGTCGTCGAGGGTGCGCAGGAAGGGGTGGGTGGCCTGGCTGGCGAAGTTGAACGGGATATGGGTGACGACCCGCTCCGGGGTGGCGTCGCTGCCGGGCGCGGTGACGCCGATGGTGCGGAAGGCCACCGCGCCGTCCTGCCAGTCGACCTTGCGGTCGCCGTTGGCATCGGGGGTGACGACGACCTTCGCCCAGGGGAGACCGTCGCCGCTCTCCGGCCTCGGCGCGCCCGCCCCGCGGTAGGTCCACTGACCCGACCAGACGCCGACGCGCACCGAACCGTCCGCCGCCTTGCGGGCCTGGTGCCAGAAGCGGGCGTCGTCCCCGCCGGTCGGCCCGCTGGGCCTGTCGTACGAGGAGTTCGACTCGACGGCGGCCGCCAGGGCTCCGGTGTTGACGATGGCGTAGGAGGCGCCGACGGGGGCCGCCTCGGCGGGGGTGCCGGCGGTGACGTCCGCGAACACGTCGGCGGTCCGTGTCGAGTCGGGGTCGAGGCGGGTGAACGCCGTCGCCGCGCCCCGCTCCGTACTGCCGACGGACACCAGGTCGTGGCCGGGTATGTCGATGGTGCCCACCCGGAAGGCCTCGGTGTCGCGGACGGCGGTGACCTTGAAGGTCACCGCCCGGCCGGAGACCGCCAGCACGGCGTCCATCTCCACGCCGGGGAGCGCGGGGAAGACGAGCGTGTAGTGCGCGGCGGACCGCTCGACGCGTGGTGCGCCGGCGGGACGGACCGCGTACGGCTTGCCGTTGAGGGTGACCTCGGTGACCGGCGCGGTGCTGCCGAGCAGCACGGCGCCGGACGCGCGGTCGGTGTACGACAGGACGCGGGGGAAGTCGTCGGCGACGGTCACCGAGAGCGCGCCGGAGCTGATGACGGGCCCGGCGCCGGCGGCGGTCACGGCGCCGGGCCCGTCGGCCGGTGACGCCGGGAACGCGGGCCCGGCCAGGGCGAACACGGCACAGGAGGCGGCGGCCAGCGCGCCGGCCGCACGGAATCTACGAGGCATGGGGCATGGGTAGTCCCCGGCTCCCGGGGCGTCAACGAAGTCGGTGGCCGGGGCCCCCGGCAGTCCAACAACCACCGCTCTTTAGTCCAAGTCGCCTGTGATGGTGACGACTTGTGAAGACGCGGACACTCTGAGAGCGCTCTCAGTCACAACTCTTGACGTCCGCCCCACCCGTCGCAAGAGTGGGACTCCCCCCACAACAGCAGGAGTTCATCCCGTGATATCCCGCCGTATGTTCCTGACCGGTGCCGCCGCGACCGCGACCGCACTCACCTACCCCGCCTGGGGAAGCGCTCTCAGCCCCGGCGCGGGAGCCGCGCCCGCCACCTGCGAGCTGGCCCTCGAGAACAAGTCGCTGCCCGGCACGGTCAACGCCTACGTGACCGGCCACGAGGACGGTTCCGGGGACTGGGTGCTGCTCCGCGCCGACGGAAGCGTCCACAAGCCGGCCGACCCACAGGCGCCCCAGACCCCGCTGCCCGTCGACTGCGCCATCCCCCTCAAGGGCGCGGGCGAGGGCCCGGTCGTCCTCACACTCCCCCGGATGTTCGGCGCGCGCGTCTACTTCGTCCGCGACGACAAGCTGGACTTCTTCGTCAACCCCGGCCCCTCGCTGGTCGAGCCGGCGTTCGCCACCCCCGCCGACCCCAACTACGGGCGCACCTGGTCGTTCTGCGAGTTCACCTTCAACGCGCAGCAGCTGTACGCCAACATCAGCTACGTCGACCTGGTCACCGCGCTGCCCATCGGTCTCACGCTGACCGGCGACGCGACCCACTCCGTCGCCCCGCTGCCCCAGGGCGCCCTGGAGAAGATCGCGGACGATCTCACCGCGCAGGCCGGCCGCGACGGGCAGCCCTGGGACAAGCTGGTCATCCGCTCGGACTCGGGCACGGTGCTGCGCGTGATCTCACCGCAGACGATCATGGCCCCGTACTTCGACCGTCCGGCGGAGATGCCGTTCCGGGACGTCTTCGACGGATACATCGACAAGGTCTGGGAGAAGTACCGCTCGGAGGACCTGCGGGTGGACCTGCAGGGCGGCCGCGGCGTGCTCGCCGGGCGGGTCAGCGGCGACGTGCTGGCCTTCGCGGGCGGCCACACCTTCACCAAGCCGTCGTCGCGGGACGTCTTCACCTGCAACCACGGGCCGTTCGCCAACAACCCCGCCGATTCCGACGACAAGAAGGCGCTGCTGGCGCGGGTCTCCGCCGCGTTCAACCGCAGCACCCTGCTGACCCATCCCGACCAGCCGAACGGCGCGACGGCCGCCGACTACTACCGCGACCCGACCACGAACCACTGGTCGCGCATCGTCCACGCCAACTCGCCCATCGGCTACGCCTTCCCGTACGACGACGTCCGCCCGGACGGCCAGCCGGACGTCTCCGGTGCGGCGCACGACGGAAATCCGAAGCGCTTCACGGTGAGCGTCGGGTCCTGATCGCACGTATCACCCGGTAGCACGTGCGGGCGTCCGGTCCGGGGGGCCGGACGCCCGCACGGCTTTTTCGGCAGCGGCCGGATCAGCAGCCGCCGCAGTTGTAGTACGTCACGTCCCAGTGGTTGCCCTCGTCGGCGTAGATGTTCCCGGAACCGGACCGCCACTGGGGCGCGCCGTCGCCGCGTACACCGATGTACGTGAAGTTGTTCTTGATGTAGCTCCCGATGCAGGTGTACTTCGAGTAGTCCAGCTTGTAGCCGTTCCAGTGCGAGTAGGTGCCGCCGGCGTGGCCGGTCTCGGTGCCTCCCGTGATGTTGAGCGCGCAGCCACTGGCGCTCTTGAGCGTCTGGGCGCCCTTGGCGCTGGCGAGGTTGAGCTGCTCGAAGGACGTGCAGGTCGAGTTGTAGCGGTCCGAGCAGCCGCCGGACGAGGACCAGGTGATCCCGGACGAGCGGAACATCGAGGTCGCCGTCGCGTGGCTGATCTTGGTGACGGCGTGTGCGTCGGTCGCGGTGGTGAGGACGCCGAAGCCGGGCGCGAAGAGCGCGCCCGTGACGAGCGCGAGAGCGCTGAGGGCGGAGCGGATTTTCATGGCGGGGGGATCCCTCCTGCTGATGACCGTGTGTGGACCGTGCTTCCGGTGGGACGGCAGTGCAGGTGGAGCAGGGAGATCGTGCCCGAGTTCTACGCGCGTCGCCAGAGGGCGGCGGCATCTTCCGGGTGAACCTTCGGACGGATCCCGCGAAACCTTCGCCAGAGATGTTGAATGTTGTACGGAATAGGTCTACAGTCGAAGTCGTTGAAGCTTAAACAACAGCGCAGGGAGCTCCCCGGCGCCCGTCCCCAAGGAGCAGACATGGGCCTCTTCAACCGCAAGAACAGCGACACCGCAGTTGCCACCGCCACCGCCCCCGGCGCGCAGGTGGACCCCGCACTGGCGGCGCTGAGCGGCGAGTACACCATCGACCCCGCGCACAGCAGCATCGGCTTCACCGTCCGGCACGCCATGGTCACCAACGTCCGCGGCAGCTTCGGCGAGTACGAGGGCAAGCTGGTCCTCGACGGCACCGAGCCCGCCCGCTCGACCGCCGCCATCGACGTGGCCATCGCCTCCGTCGACACCGGCATCGCCGACCGCGACGGCCACCTGCGCAGCGGCGACTTCTTCGACGCCGAGAAGTTCCCGAAGATGACGTTCCGCTCGACCGCCGCCGAGCAGCTGGGCGGCGACAAGTACCGGATCACCGGTGACCTCACGATCAAGGACGTGACGCGCCCCATCGCCATCGACCTCGAGTTCCAGGGCTCCGCCACCGACGTCTACGGCAACGAGCGTGTCGGTTTCGAGGGCGGCACCGAGATCCTGCGCTCCGACTGGGGCCTGACCTGGAACGCGGCGCTGGAGGCCGGCGGCGTGATGGTCAGCGACAAGGTCAAGCTGAACTTCGACATCTCCGCGATCAAGGCCGCCGCTCCCGCCGCCTGATCACTCGGTACGCACCGCCACGGCGGGGCCGGGACTCCCCCGGCCCCGCCGGCGCGCGTCCGTAACCTCCGGCCGGGTGCCGCCGTGTGCGGGGCCGGGTGGTCTCACAGGCCGCCGGTGTGCAGCAGACGGTTCGGGGAGCCGGGGCTGATCCCGGTGACAACGTCCTTGCTGGACCTGTCGACGATCCAGTCGGCGACCTCGGCCGCCGTCGCCGTCGGATGCTTCGACTTGTAGAGGGCGGCCACCCCTGCGACGTGCGGGGACGCCATGGAGGTGCCGTCCATGCCGACGCCGCCCCCACCGAGCCTGGCCGAGACGATCGAGGCGCCGGGAGCGTAGAGGGACACACAGGACCCGAAGTTGGAGAAGTCGGTCTCCTGGTCGGAGGCGTTGGTGGCCCCGACCGCAAGCACGCGTTCCGCCGAGGCGGGAGAGACGTTGCAGGCGTTGCCCGCCTCGTTGCCCGCGGCGACGACCGGCAGGACCCCGCCGGCCGCGAGCGCGTCCGCCGCGTCGTTCACCGCCGTGGACTTGCCGCCGCCGAGGGAGGCGTTCAGCACGGCGGGCTGTTGCGCGTTCGCGGCGACCCAGTCCATTCCGGCGATGACGCCCGACAGCGTGCCGCCGCCCTCGCAGTCCAGCACGCGGACGCTCACCAGCGAGGCCTTGCGCGCCACGCCGTACGACGATCCCCCGACGGTGCCCGCGACATGCGTGCCGTGACCCTGGCAGTCCTGCCCCCGCCGCCCGTCACCGACGGCGTCGTAGCCGAAGACGGCCCGGCCGCCGAACTCGGCGTGCCCGTAGTCGATGCCGGTGTCGAGGATGTAGGCGTTGACGCCCTGGCCGCTGCCGGCCGCGGTGAAGGCGTCGTCGAGGGGCAGTTCGCGCTGGTCGATGCGGTCGAGTCCCCAGGACGCGGCGGGCGCCAGCGACGACGGGGGCGTCGTGCTCGCGGTGATGGTGGCGTCCTCCTCGACGGCCACGACGCCGGGCGTCAGCCGGACCTGCTTCAGCTGGTCGGCGGTGAGGTCGGCGGCGAATCCCCGCAACGCGGTCCGGTAGGTGAACAGCGCCGTGGCGCCGACCTCCCCCATCATCGCGGTGGTGTCCGCGGTCCGGGCGAGGGTCACGATGTAGCGCCCCGGTACGGCGTTCGCCGAGCGGTGCAGCGGCGCCAGTTCGGGAGCGGGGGCCGAGTGGGCGGACGAGGACAGCGGACCGGCTGCCGCGAGGACGGGGGCCACGGCGAGGGCCGAGAGGGCGAAGAGGGCTTTTGGCCTGGTTCGGTTGCGCATGCCCCGAGACAAGCACGATGCGTAATGTTTTCCTACTTTCGGTAACCGTTTCGAATCGAGCCCCCACGGTTGCCGTACACACCGGTTCCGCGCTCATCGCCTCGTGTCCGGCGCGGCCTTCCGCGCCGGACACGCATCAGAAGCCTCCGCCGCCGAAGTCACCGCCGCCGAAGCCTCCGCCGCCCCAGTCGCCGCCGCCACCGAAGTCGGACGAGTCGAAGTCGCCGCCGGAGTAGTCGCCGCCGCCGTATTCACCGCCGGCGAACTCGCCTCCGCCGTAGTCGGCCGCGTAGGCGGGGGTGGCGAGCATGTGGCCGAGCATCGTGCCCATCAGCAGGCCGGGCAGGATGCCGCCGCCGAAGTAGCCGCCCGCCCAGGGTCCGTAGGCGGGACCGGCCTCCCAATAGGGGCGGCGGCCGGCGCCCGTGTCGACGGTGCGCGCCAGCGGGTCGTGGCCTTCCTCGACACGGGCCGCGTCGGCCGCGCACACCGGGACGTCACGCGCCGCGCCGCCCGCCGGAGCCCAGGAGACGTCCTTGACGGAGAGACCGTGGCGCGGGTCGAAGAAGCAGGGCGCCCGGCGTTCGGGGACGGGCCGTCCCTCGCGGCGCGCAGCGAGTACGGCGAGCGAGAAGCGGCCGTCGTCCACCGCCTCCGTGACCCCGCGGACGTCGCCGGGGTGCCGCGCCGCGGCCATGCGCGATTTCGCGGTGTCGTACGAGTCGAGGGCCCGCTCGTAGTCGGCGCGCATGGCGTCGTCCGCGCCCTTCTCCGAGGGGTGGAAGTCCAGCCGGTCGAGTTCCTCCCCGAACGCGGTGATGTCCTCGTCGACGACGACGCGGAGGCGTTCGAGGGCCGCCCGCTCCTCCTCCGCCTTCCGGCGGCGCTTGTTGCGGACCATCGCGTAGGCTCCCGCACCGCCCGCGGCCACGACCGCGCCGAGGACGATCAGACCGCCGGCTCCGACGCCCTCGCCCTCACCCGATCCGGGGTCCCAGGAGGCCGGAGCGGTGCCGTTCACCTGGGGCAGGGCCTGGTCGACGAACTTGTCCAGCTGGACCGAGGCGTCGACGGGCGCGCCACTCTTCACCGAAGCGGTCAGGTTCTCGACGGCCCGGTTCGGCATCACGACGGAGTCGGCGCCCGCGTCGAAGCCGTCGCCGAGCCGGACGGCGTACAGGCCGGTGATCCCGGTCTCCGTGCGCAGATTGCGCAGCAGATCGTCCGGCGGGAACTCGGCGGTGGCGGGCAGTACGGCCACGAAGACCGGTTTGTCGGCGTCCTCGATGCGGTCGGCCAGCGAGGCGGCCTCCGTCTGCGACAGCTGGCCGGTCATGGCCGGGTGGACGTACACCGGGCCGTCTCTCAGGGCGGCGGCGGCGTCGGACAGCCCTGCGGCCCTGACGGCGGCGCCGGACGCAGGAGCCAGGATCATGAGCAGCAGGAGTGTCAGCCCGGCGAGGGCCGACACAAGGGTGAACGGCCGTGTCCTCATACACCCGACGCTACCCGAAACAGGGATAAATAAGACATACGTCTGAGCCGTGGGCGCAATACTCGACGGATACTCGGCGGCGGCACCCGCCCTGCCGGATGCCGCCGCCGAGCGATGTGATCAGCCGGCCCGGTAGGCGGCGGTCAGTTTCGCGACCGCACCCGCCGGATCGCCGGTGAGCAGCAGGTGGTCCGCCTCCGCGAACGGCTTCGCCGACGCCTCGGTGATGTGTCCGCCGATCTTCTGCTGAACGATCAGACGCGCCGTGCCGACCAGTTCCCTGGCCTGCTCCGACCTGCCCCGGCCGGTCGCCTGGAGGACCTTCGCCGCCACGGCGACGGCCCGGAGCGTCAGCTCACCGCCGGCCGGTGTCCTGCCCGACGTGGTCAGGCCCCAGCCGTACGGGAACAGCGGGTCGTACGCGGCGTCGCCGACGTTGATCGGCAGCTGCGCCTCGGACTTCGGCCAGGTGACCGGGAGCTGCCCGGTGAAGGGGCGGGTCCCGTAGAGGACGTCCGCGACGCCGTCGCCCTCGGTGCCGGGCAGCCAGGACGCGACGAGCGCGTCGATGCCCTCCAGCCGGTCGCCGATCAGCTGCGGACGGCCGGAGACGACCAGGACGGCGCACTTCATCGCGGCGCAGACCTTGTCCACGGCGGCCTTGTCGGCGGCGGTCAGCTCCAGGTCGTGGCCGTTGCCGACGTCGCCGATGCCTTCGGCGTACGGGGTCTCGCCGACGACGACCACGCCGACGTCGTAGCCGTCGGTGGCGGCGGAGGCGTCCTTGGAGTAGTCGATCGTGGCGTCGGGGGCGGCCCGCTTCATGCCCTCGAGGATCGTGGTGCCGGTGGTGATCTCACCGGAGGAGCCCTGCCAGCTGATGGTCCAGCCGCCGGCCTGGTTGCCGAGGTCGTCGGCGTTGGAACCGGCGACGTACACCTTCTGCGACTTCTTCAGCGGCAGCACGGCGCCGTCGTTCTTCAGCAGCACCTGCGACTTGGCGACGGCCTCCCGGGCCACCGCGCGGTGCTCCGCGGAGCCCACCTCGTCCAGGTTCCCGGTGTCGGCGTACGGCTTCTCGAAGAGGCCGAGCTTGAACTTCTGGGTCAGGATGCGGGAGACGGCGTCGTCGACGCGGGCCTCGCTGATCCGCCCCGCCGTCACCTCGTCCTTCAACGTCCGGGTGAACTCCTGGTAGTTCGTCGGGACCATGATCATGTCGAGGCCGGCGTTGACGGACGTGCGCACGTCGCTCGGGTAGTCGCCGGGGATCTGGTCGATCGCCTGCCAGTCGCTGATGACGAACCCGTCGAAGCCCATCCGGTCCTTGAGGACCCCGTTGATCATCTCGGCGTGGGCATGCATCTTCACCGGTCCGGCGTCGTCGCCGATGATGTCGAGCGACGAGTACGACGGCATGACCGTGCCCGCGCCGCGCTTGACCGCCTCCGCGAACGGCGCGAGGTGCACCGCCTCCAGTTCCTCGCGGGTGACCTTGGTTATGCCCTGGTCGATGGTGTAGCTGCCGGTGGACGACGAGCCGAAGCCGGTGCCGCCGTCGCCGACGAAGTGCTTGGCGCTGGTGAGGACCTTGTCGCTGCGGTCCAGGTCCTTGCCGTTACGGGCGCCCTGCATGCCCTGGATCACCGTCTCCATGGCGGTCACCAGGGCCGGGTCCTCACCGAACGCCTCGTAGGAACGCCCCCAGCGCTCGTCGCGGGTCACGCACAGGCAGGGCGCGAAGTCCCACGGGATGCCGGTGGCCCGCACCTCCTTGGCGGTGACCGCGCCGGTCCGCTCGGCGATCCTGGGATCGCGGCCCGCTCCGATGCCGATGTTGTGCGGCATGATCGTCGAGCCGATCACGTTGTTGTGTCCGTGGACGGCGTCCACGCCGTAGATCAGCGGGATCTGGTACCGGGTGGCCTGGGCGCGCAGCTGGTAGGTGTCGACCATCTTCGCCCACGCCTCGGGCGTGTTCGGCGTCGGCACGGAACCACCGCCGGAGAGCAGCGAGCCGAGGTCGTAGGAGGCGATGTCGCCCTGCGACTTGAGGGCGTTGCGCTCGGCCTGCGTCATCTGGCCGGCCTTCTCCGCGAGGGACATGCGCGAGAGCAGGTCGGCGACGCGCTTCTTCACCGGCAGCCTGGCGTTCTGGTACGGCAGGCCGTGGGCGTTCACGACGACCTGGGGGGTCTCGGCGGGGGCCTTGGCGCCGGTGACGGTCAGCTGCAGCGGGACGGTCTCCGCGGACTCGGCCGACCCGTCCTTGTCGGTCCTCACGGCGACCGTACGGGACTCGCCGGAGGCGGTGCCCGCCGGGAAGGTGACGGAGCCGGTGACCGGTTCGTAGTCCGCGCCGGCCTCCGCGCTGCCGCCGCCGGTCCTGTACTCGACGGTGACCGGCTCCTCCGTCGGGACGGATCCGGTGGTGGCGACGGAGATCTTCACCTGGGCGGTGCCGCCCTCGTCGACCGGGTACACGGCGGCGTCGGTGAGGACCTTGGCCTTCAGGGCCGGGTCGGCCTTCCCGTACAGCTCCATGCCGTCGACGGCGAAGGTGCCGGGGGCGCCGGTGGGGAGGGTGAGCGCCCAGCCCCACATCTCGTTCAGGCCGAGGACCTGGTCGATACCGCCGACGGGCTGGTAGTCGGCGCGGTAGACGAAGTCGGAGAACGGGATCTCGACGAGGTGCCAGCCCTCCCAGTCGTCGGTGAACGACGTGGTCCACAGCTCGGACGCGCCGCCGTTCGCGCCGCCGTCCTTGATCTCGAAGTTGATGCGCTTGCCCGAACCGGGCGGCAGGGGCGCCGTGTTCTGGCCGTACCACCAGAAGCGGATGCCCTTGGAGGCCGTCCAGTCGCGGGGAGCCTGGTCGACGGCGTACTCATGGCTGAGGCCGCCCCAGCCGCTGATGTCGTAGGAGCCTTGAAGGACCTTGCTGCCCTCGGGTGCGTCGGCGCGCTCCTTGAACTCCAGCTTCGGCTGGTCGTCGGCGTCGCTGCCCCAGGTGAAGATGCCCTCCGCGGGCGGGTTGGCGAACGGCACCTCGCCCTCGAAGCGGTCGACGGGGACCGGCGCGGGCTCGTCGGCCGCGGCGCTCGGCAGCGCTCCGGCGATCAGCGATCCGAGCACGGCGGTGGCTGCAAGGAGGGCCGTACCGGCCCGGCGGGGTCCGGGGCGTGGTCGTGGCCGGCGTGATCCTGGCATTGCGGCTCCTTCGGTGCGACTTGGGTGGGGCGTCGGTTCGGCATGGGTTGGCACGGGTGCGGCAAGGGGCGGCCGGGGTACGGGACGGCCGGGCCGGTGGTGCGGCTGCGGCACGGTGGGCCGGGGCGGAGGGCCACCCGCACGGGGCCGGTCCAGGGGCGGGCGCCCCGGGGCGCCGTCCGCGGCCGGGACCGGCAGCGGGGGCCGGGTCAGCCGTCGGGGGCGGAGCCCCGGACGACGAGTTCGGTGGGCAGCACGACCGGCTCGTCCGGGATGGCCTCGCCGCCGAGCCGCGCGAGCAGCAGCCGGGCCGCGGTCTCGCCCATCTCCCGCATCGGCTGGCGCACGGTGGTCAGCGGGGGCGCGGTGTGCCGGGCCATGGGGATGTCGTCGAAGCCGACGACGGCGATGTCGTCGGGCACGCTGCGCCCGGCGTCCCGCAGGGCACGCAACACCCCGGCGGCGATGAGGTCGTTGTGCGCGAAGACGGAGTCGAAGGGCATCGTGTCGCCGAGCGCCCGCTCGACGGCCCGCCGGCCGGACGCCTCGGTGAACTCGCCCTCCAGGACGAGCGCGTCGGGCAGGACGTCCAGGAACCCGGCAGTCCGGTCGCGTACACAGCCGAAGCCCGCAGGACCGGTGGCGACGAGGGGCCGGGTGCGGCCGGCCGCGAGCAGGTGCCGGGCGGCCGAGGCCCCGCCCTCCCGGTTGGTGGTGGCGACGGACGGGAATTCGGGGTGGTGCCCGCGGTCGTCGATGAGGACGACGGGCAGTCCCCGGCGGTGCATCGCCGTGATGGTGTCGAGGGTGTTCTCCGGTTCGATGACGAGCAGCCCGTCGAACGCCCTGGCCGACACCTGGCTGGTGAAGTGGTCGACGGACTCCGCGCCCCGGTTGCAGGTGAAGAGCAGCAGGCCGTAACCGGCCGCCTCGACGGTGTCCACGACGCCCTGCAGCACCTCGCCCATCCAGGGCCAGGTGAGCGGCGGCGTCAGCATGGCGACGGTGCGGCTGCGTCCGCGCGCCAGACCGACCGCGCCCGAGCTGGGGACATAGCCGAGCGCACCGATCACTTCACGAACGCGGGCGGCCGTGGTGGCGTCGACATCGGCCTTGGTGTTCAGCACCCGGGAGACGGTGGTCTTGCTGACACCCGCCTCACGTGCGACGTCGGCGATGGTGACACGCATCGAGGGGCCTCCGCGTCGAGCCTCTGGTACCGGTACCGGAACCGCTGCCGGAACCGGTTCCGGCGTGGTGCGGAGAGTCAACCGCCAGGCGGTCATGCCGTCAATACTTCACGTCGAGATCCGCTGAATCCCAAGTTGGCGGCGGGCGGGGGGAGTTCTGCGTTCAGGATGTGAATGCGCGAAGTCTTGACGGGTGCCCCGGGCGGGAGTTCACTCACGCCCCGTCCCCCACACCTGAGCCGAGAGGTCATGCTGATGGCAAGACTGCTGGCAAGACGATCACGACGACCGGCACGACGACCGATGAGGACCGTCCGCATCCTGCTGGCCGGCGCACTCGCCACAGCGGGCCTCACCGGCCTGACCGCGGGCAGCGCCCAGGCGGCGGGTGAGCAGGTGAACATCTGGCTCACCACGACGGACGACAGCGGCGGCCGCCACGTCACCCGCGGGCTCCAGCAGCAGAGTCCCCTCAACTTCCAGTCGGGCACGGGCGGTGGCGGCACCAACATCACCGTCGACGAGAACACCCGGTACCAGACGTTCACCGGCGGCGGCGCGTCCTTCACCGACACCGCCGCCTGGCTGATGAAGGGCTCCGGCGCCCTGTCGCAGGCGACGCGCGACGCCACGATGCGCAAGCTGTTCTCGCCCACCGACGGCATCGGTCTGTCCTTCGTGCGCAACCCGATGGGCGGTTCCGACCTGGCGCGTTTCGGCTACACGTACAACGACCTGCCGGCCGGCCAGACGGACCCCTCCCTGTCGAGGTTCTCCATCGCCCACGACCTCCAGGACGTGCTGCCCCTGACCAAGCAGGCCGAGCAGCTCAACCCCTCGCTGACCCTGGTGGCCTCGCCGTGGACCGCCCCGGCGTGGATGAAGGACAGCGGGCAACTCAACGGCGGCTGGCTGAAGGCCGAGAACTACGGCACGTACGCCGACTACTTCGTGAAGTACCTCCAGGCCTGGCGCGACCAGGGCGTCCCCGTCGACTACGTCACCGCGCAGAACGAGCCGACGTGCTGCGGCGGTTACCCCTCGATGAGCTGGAACGCCTCCGGTCTCGCCTACTTCACCAAGAGCGAGCTGCTGCCGAAACTCGCGAACGCGGGCCTGCCCACGAAGGTGCTGGCGCACGACTGGAACTGGGACACCTACGACGCGTACGCGGCGCAGACCGTGAACGACGCGGCGGTGCGCAGCCACCCGAACTTCGGGGGCGTCGCCTGGCACGGCTACGGCGGCAACGTCTCGAAGCAGACGGACGTCCACAACCAGTACCCGCAGCTGGACGCCTTCCAGACCGAGCACTCCGGCGGCACCTGGATCGCGAACCAGCAGCGCGAGGACATGATGAACATCATCGACTACACCCGTAACTGGGCGAAGTCGGTGACCAAGTGGTCCCTCGCGGTCGACCAGAACCGCGGCCCGCACAACGGCGGCTGCGGCACCTGCGACGGCCTGATCACCGTCCACAACGGCGACTCGCGGCACGGCCAGGTGGACTACACGATCGAGTACTACACGATGGGCCACCTCACGAAGTTCGTGAAGCCGGGCGCGCACCGGATCGCGTCGACCGGCAGCTCGGCCGTCCCCAACGTGGCCTGGCGCAACCCCGACGGCTCCAAGGCCCTCATCGCCTACAACGACTCGTCGTCCGCGCAGACGATGACCATCAACTGGGGCGGACAGCGGTACACGTACTCGCTGCCCGGTAGGACGTCCGCGACCTTCACCTGGTCGGGTGGCCAGTCGGGCGGCTCCGAGCAGTCCGGCGCCCTGGTCGGCCTCGGCGGCAAGTGCCTCGACGTGGCGGGCGGTTCCTCCGCCGACGGCACGGCCGTCCAGCTGTGGGACTGCAACGGCTCCGCCGCGCAGCGCTGGACGCTCCGCTCCGACGGCTCGGTGCAGGCGCTCGGCAAGTGCCTGGACGTGACATCGGGCTCGACGTCCGACGGCGCGAAGGTGCAGCTCTACACCTGCAACGGCTCGGGCGCCCAGCAATGGCGCCACGAAGCGGGCAGCGGGGACCTGGTGAACGTCCCCGCGGACAAGTGCCTCGACGCGTCGGACAACTCCTCGGCGAACGGGACCCGGGCACAGATCTGGTCGTGCACGGGGGCCGCGAACCAGAAGTGGCGGCTGCAGGCCTGACCACGGCGAAGGGGCGGCCCGGTCACCCGGGCCGCCCCTTGCGCACTACTCCGTCGGCTCGACGCCGGCGCGCAGCAGACCGTAGGTGTACGCGTCCTCGAGGGCCTGCCAGGACGCGGCGATGATGTTGTCCGCGACGCCGACCGTGGCCCATTCGCCGCTGCCGTCGCCGGTCGTGATCAGCACCCGGGTCGTCGAGCCGGTGCCGTGACGGCCCTCGAGGATCCGGACCTTGTAGTCGACCAGCTCCAGCTTCGCGAGCTGCGGGTAGATCCTCTCCAGGCCCACCCGCATGGCGCGGTCGAGCGCGTTGACCGGGCCGTTGCCCTCCGCGGTGGCGACGATGCGCTCGCCCTTGGCCCACACCTTCACCGTGGCCTCGTTGGCGTGGGTGCCGTCCGGGCGGTCCTCCACGATGGCCCGCCAGGACTCGGTGCGGTAGTAGCGGCGGGCCCGGCCCTCGGCCTCGGCGCGCAGCAGCAGCTCGAACGAGGCGTCGGCGGCCTCGTAGGTGTAGCCCTGGAGTTCGCGCTCCTTGACGCGTTCGACGACCCGGCCGACCAGCTCGCGGTCGCCGCCGAGGTCGATGCCGAGCTCCTTGCCCTTGAGCTCGATCGAGGCGCGGCCGGCCATGTCGGACACGAGCATCCGCATGGTGTTGCCGACCAGTTCGGGGTCGATGTGCTGGTACAGGTCGGGATCGACCTTGATCGCCGAGGCGTGCAGGCCGGCCTTGTGGGCGAAGGCGGAGACGCCCACGTACGGCTGGTGGGTGGAAGGCGTCAGGTTCACGACCTCGGCGATGGCGTGCGAGACGCGGGTCATGTCCGCGAGCGCGCCGTCCGGCAGGACCCGCTTGCCGTACTTGAGCTCCAGCGCGGCGACGACCGGGAACAGATTGGCGTTGCCGACCCGCTCGCCGTAGCCGTTGGCGGTGCACTGGACGTGCGTGGCGCCGGCGTCGACCGCGGCCAGGGTGTTGGCGACGGCGCAGCCGGTGTCGTCCTGGGCGTGGATGCCGAGGCGCGCCCCGGTGTCGGCGAGGACGGTGGAGACCACGGCCTGGACCTGCGCGGGCAGCATGCCGCCGTTGGTGTCGCACAGGATCACCACGTCGGCGCCGGCCTCGTGCGCGGTCCTGACGACGTTCTTGGCGTACTGAGGGTTCGCGCGGTAACCGTCGAAGAAGTGCTCGCAGTCGACGAACACCCGCCGGCCCTGTTCGCGCAGGTAGGAGACGGTGTCGCGGACCATCTCCAGGTTCTCTTCGAGGGTCGTGCGCAGCGCGAGCTCGACGTGTCGGTCGTGGGACTTGGCCACCAGCGTGACCACGGGGGCGCCGGACTCGAGCAGCGCCCGGACCTGCGGGTCCTCTGCAGCCTTGCCGCCGGCCCTGCGGGTGGCGCCGAAGGCGACGAGCTGGGCGTGGCGGAAGGTGATCTCCTTCTGCGCGCGGGCGAAGAACTCCGTGTCGCGGGGGTTCGCACCCGGCCAGCCGCCCTCGATGAAGCCCACGCCGAAGTCGTCCAGGTGCCGGGCGATGGTCAGCTTGTCCGCGACCGTGAGGTTGATGCCCTCGCGCTGGGCGCCGTCGCGCAGCGTCGTGTCGAAGACATGGAAACTGTCGTCGACCTGCGTGTCCTGGCCGTTGGTGGTCATGCTGTCCTGACTCCTGTCGGATGAGTGGCTCCGGAATGTCTGGCTCCACTTGCCCCCATCATCGCGCGCGGCTCGCATCCGGCCGTGGGTGAGGCCGTAAAACGAAAAAACCCCTCGCGGGTGCGAGAGGTCTGCGCGCGGGTCTGGGGCACGGTGCCGCCTCCCGCGGGATTGCTGTCCACGGGTCAGCGGTCACTGCGGACCGGCGCGCTGCTGCCGATAATCATGGCGAACGAGAGCACGGGGGAAGTCTGCCACAGGTCCACCACCGGTTGGACGGGAGTCTCACGATGCGGTCGCTCTCCGCTCGCCCACGGTGGGGCGGGGATCCGGCCCTGCCCTCGGGGCGGATCCGCCTCCGGAGGAGGCGAGCCGCGGCGGACCGGGAGCGCCACGGCAGCGGGCCGGCGGGCCGGCGGCCACCACACCGGGGCGCCTCCCTGACCGCAGGCCGGGGCACCGCCAGGCCGGCGGACCGGGAAGCCGCGGTGGCGCAGGGCCCCAGGCCGGAGGGCCGGGGAGTCGGAGGACGGGAAGCCGGGGGACGGGAAGGCGCGCCCCCGGGTCGCAGACCGGGCATCCCCCGGCCAGAGCTCGGCCCCGCCGGGAGGCCGGACAGCCACACCGACGCCGGATCGCAGGGCCGGCCGGCTGGAACGTGGGAAGGCCGGACGGTCGAGGTGCCGCCCGGGCCGGAAAGCTGTGCAGCACCACGGACGGCCGCCGGGCCGCAGCGCCATCACGTCACAGGATCGGAGGGTCGCAGTAGCCCAAGGCCCCCAAGTCGCCGGAGCGGAAGGCAGAACGGTCCCGGGACCGGGCGGCCGCGAGAGGGCACGGGGTCGGGGGGCCGGGCCGTGAGCCCGGGGTCTCCCGGCGCCCGGGCCGGGGACGGACGGCCGCGAGGCCGGAAGGTGGGGGCACTGCGCGGCGCGCGGGGGGAGCGGGGCCCGAACGGCTGAGGACAGAGCGCCGCGCCGCACAGCGTGTCAGCGCAGCAGTGACTCCGACACGAACTCCCCCACATGTGCCAGCACCTGCTCGCGCCCCGTCCCCGGTATGCCCACGGCGACGTGGACGCTGAAGCCGTCCAGCAGCGCCCGCAGGCGGGACGCGAAGCGGTCGGGGTCCACCGGGCGGAACTCGCCGCGGGAGACGCCCTCCGCCAGGAGCGCCACCAGGTCGCGGTGCCAGGCGCCCTCGATCGCCGCCTGGCGGCCCCGCATGTCGGCGTCGGCGTTCTGCGAGCGGTTCCAGACCTCGAGCCAGAGCGTCCAGTGCGGGTCGCGCGGCCCGTCGGGGACGTAGAGGTCGACGTACGCCTCGAGCCGTTCACGGGCCGGCGCCTGCCGGGACAGCAGCGCGCCGCGTTCCGCGCCGAGGCGGCCCTCGCTCCACTCCAGTGTCTGCAGGAGCAGTTCGTCCTTGGTGCGGAAGTAGTAGAGGAGGTGCCCGCTGCTCATGCCGACCTGCCGGCCGAGCCCGGCCATGGTCAGCCCGTCGAGGCCGCGTTCCGCGATGGTGGCCATGGCCGCCGCGAGCAGTTGCTCGCGCGGTGGGGCGGACTGGTTCCGGCGGCGGGGGCCGGCGGGGCTGGTGCTGGTCACCTGTACGTTCTACCCGATCCCGCGCCGCCGGCGCCCGGACTCAGACCCGCGGCTGCTGCTGGGTGATGCAGTGGATGCCGCCGCCGCCCGCGAAGATCGCCCTCGCGTCCACCAGCGTCACCGTCCGCTCGGGGAAGAGCCGCCGGAAGATGCCCGCCGCGATCTCGTCGCGCGGGTCGTCGAAGGCGCAGAGGACCAGGCCGCCGTTGCACAGATAGTGGTTGATGTACGAGTAGTCGACCCACTCGCCGTCCTCGTCGCGGAGCTTCGTCGGGGCCGGGACCTCGACGACCTCCAGGCGGCGTCCCCTGGCGTCCGTCTGGGCCGAGAGCAGCGCGACGTTCGCCTTGCACTGTTCGTGGTCCGGGTGGGACGGGTCGGGCTGGGTGTGGACCACGACGACGCCGGGGCGGGCGAAGGCGGCGACGATGTCGACGTGACCGCGGGTGCCGTACGTGCGGTAGTCCCCGCTCAGGCCGCGCGGCAGCCAGATGGCCTTTGTCGTGCCGAGCCGGGCGTGGATCTCCGCCTCGACCTCCGCGCGGGTCCAGCCGGGGTTCCGCTCGGGGCCGAGCTGGACGGTGTCCGTGAGCAGGACGGTGCCCTCGCCGTCGACGTGGATCGCGCCACCCTCGTTGACCAGCGGCGAGGGGTGCACGGGCACGCCCGCGAGGTCCGCGACATGGCGGGCGATCTTGGCGTCGTGCTCCCAGCGCGCCCATTCGGCCGCGCCCCAGCCGTTGAACACCCAGTCCACGGCGGCCAGTCGGGAGCCGTCGGTGACGAAGGTCGGGCCGATGTCGCGCATCCAGGCGTCGTCCAGGTCACGTTCGACGATCTCGATGTCCGGACCGAGGAGTTCACGGGCCGAGGCCACCTGCCCCGTGCCGGCGACCACGGTCACCGGCTCGAAGTGGCGTACGGCCCGTGCCACGGACGCCCATGCCGCGCGGGCCTCCGCGAGCTCCGCCTCGTCGGTGAAGGTCGGGTTGGGGCCGGGCCAGGCCATCCAGGTGCGCTCGTGCGGGGCCCATTCGGCCGGCATGCGGAAGGTCACGGCAAGTCCTAAGGCGTCGTTGACTGGCAGGAGAGGACGGGGAAGAAGGAGAGGGGCTGTGCGGAGGGAGGGGACTGCGAAGGGCGGGCTCAGAGGAAGTAGAGGCGGTTCAGCGAGACGGACTCGGCCGGACTCGAGCGCAGCGGGTCGCCGTCGAGGGTGACCAGTCCGCTGTGTCCGTCCACCGACACGTCCCCCAGCCGGGAGTTGAGCAGCAGGTCGCCCGGACCGATGCCGCGGGTGCCTCGCACGGCGACGCGACGCCGGCGGGTGGGCATCAGATCGGAGCCGAGGTCCACGGCGGCCTGGGCGACGAACGCCACCGAGATGTCCGCAGGTGTCGCCCCGTGGGCCCCGAACTGCGGTCCGAGCACGAGCGGTTCGCAGGTGTCCGTCGCGGCGTTGGGGTCGCCGACCACCCCGTACGCGGGGAAGCCCGACTTCAGCACCAGCTGGGGCTTGGCCCCGAAGAACTCGGGCCGCCACAGCACGATGTCGGCCATCTTGCCGGGCTCGATGGAGCCGATCTCGTGGGCGAGTCCGTGCGCGAGGGCGGGATTGATCGTCAGCTTGGCGAGGTAGCGCAGCACGCGTGCGTTGTCGTCGTGCGCGCCGTCGCCGTCCAGGGGCCCTCGTTCCGCCTTCATCTTGCCGGCCATGGCGAAGGTGCGGCGTACGGTCTCCCCCGCGCGCCCCATGCCCTGCGCGTCCGACGAGGTGATGCCGATCGCCCCGAGGTCGTGCAGGACGTCCTCCGCGCCCATCGTCCCGGCGCGGATCCGGTCGCGGGCCATGGCCGCGTCGCCCGGCAGGTCGGTCTTGAGGTCGTGGACGGAGACGATCATGCCGTAGTGCTCGGCGACGGCGTCCCGGCCGAAGGGCAGCGTCGGGTTGGTGGACGAGCCGATGACGTTCGGCACGCCCGCCATCTTGAGCACGTTCGGTACGTGCCCTCCGCCGCAGCCCTCGATGTGGAAGGCGTGGATCGTCCGTCCGTCGAGCACCCGCAGGGTGTCCTCGACGGACAGGCACTCGTTCAGGCCGTCACTGTGCAGGGCGACCTGTACGTCGTGCTCCTCCGCGACGCGCAGCGCGGTGTCCAGGGCGCGGGTGTGGGCGCCCATGTCCTCGTGGACCTTGAAGCCGGACGCGCCGCCCTCGGCGAGCGCCTCGACGAGCGGCGCCGGGTCGGAGGACGAACCGCGGGCGAGGAAGCCGATGTTGACGGGCCAGGCGTCGAAGGCGTTGAAGGCGTGCCGCAGCGCCCAGGGCGAGTTGACGCCGACGCCCCACACGGGTCCGAACTCCTGGCCGATGACGGTGGTGACACCGGAGGCGAGGGAGGCCTCCATGATGCGGGGCGAGAGCAGGTGGACGTGGGTGTCGACGGCGCCCGCGGTGGCGATGAGCCCCTCACCGGAGACGATCGAGGTGCCGGTGCCGACGACGACGTCGACGCCGTCGAGGGTGTCGGGGTTGCCGGCCCGGCCGACGGCGTGGACACGGCCCTCGCGGATGCCGATGGAGACCTTGCGGATGCCCAGCACGGCGTCGATCACCAGGACGTTGCTGATGACGACGTCGCAGGTCTCCCGGACGGCGGCCGCCTTGAGGTGCAGTCCGTCGCGTGCCGTCTTGCCGAAGCCGGCCAGGAACTCGTCACCGGGCTTCTGCGCGTCGGACTCGACCCGTACGACGAGGCCGGAGTCGCCGAGGACGACACGGTCCCCGGCGCGGGGTCCGTGCACGGATGCGTATTCGTGGGGGTCGATGTCCCGGGGTGCGGGCCGGTGGTGGTCGTGGTGCCTGGTGGGCCTGCTCATCCTGTCGCTCCTTCCACGCCCAGGTAGCCGCAGGCGGCCGCTCTGCGCAGGGCTTCGTCCTTCGCGCCGGGCGCGTCCAGCGGTCCGTCGACCAGGCCGGCGAACCCGATGGCGATGCGGTCGCCGCCGATCGGCACGAGGCCGACCTCCGCCTCGCCGCCGGGGTCGAAGCGGACGGAGGAGCCGGCCGGCACCGCGAGCCGCATGCCGTAGGCGGCGGCGCGGTCGAAGCGCAGCCGGGGGTTGGCCTCGAAGAAGTGGAAGTGCGAGGTGACGCTGACCGGCACGGGCGCGGTGTTGCGCACGGTGAGGACGACGTCCGGTTCGCGGTCCGGGTCCGCGGGGCCGGGGATCAGCGCCCCGGGCGCGCTCTCCCCCATCCGGCCGCCCCCGATGGGGTCGGAGACGATCGCGAGGCGGGAGCCGTCGTCGAAGACGGCCTCGACATGGACCTCGGTGACGACATCGGCGACGCCGGGGAGGACGTCGTCGGGGCCGAGTATCGAGCGGGCGGCCTCGATGGCCTCCGCGAGCCGGCGCCCGTCGCGAGCCGCCTCGCAGACCGTGTCCGCGACGAGCGCGGTGGCCTCCGGGACATTGAGCCGCAGACCGCGGGCCCTGCGCGCCCTGGCCAGCTCGGCGGCGCCGAAGAGCAGCAGCCGGTCGCGCTCGGTCGGGGTCAGTCGCATGTCATCACACCTCCATCTTTGAGCGTCACTCTAACAATGGCTTCCATCGAAAGAAACCATTGACTTGATACGAGGCGTGCCTCACATTGAGCAGCATTCAATTTGAACGCCACTCAAACTCCGAAGGTGAGGGACTGCCGTATGCCGGTGGAACAGCGCGGAGTCGACACCGTCCCCGAAGAGGAGCGCACCAGCACTCCTCGCGATCTCGTCTCGATCCTGCTCGGGTCGAACCTCTGCCTGGGGGTGATCGTCTTCGGCTGGCTCCCGGTCTCGTTCGGCCTCGGCCTGTGGCCGTCCGTCACCTCGGTGGTCGCCGGCACGATCGTCGGGGTGGCCGTCACCGCCCCGCTGGCCCTCGTCTCGCTGCGCACCGCGACCAACCTGTCGACGTCCAGCGGCGCGGCCTTCGGCGTCCGGGGCCGGCTCGTGGGCTCCGTCGTCGGCCTGCTGCTCTCGCTCGGCTACACGGCGCTGACCCTGTGGATCGGCGGCGACGTGGTGATCGGCACGCTGGCCCGCCTCGCGGGCCTGCCCACCGGCGGCCTCGCCCACACCCTCGTCTACGCACTGCTCGCGGCCTGCACCGTCGTCGGCGCCGTGTACGGCTACCGGCTGCTGCTGCGGCTCAGCAAGGTCCTGGCCGTCGGCATGACCGCGCTCCTGCTGCTCGGGATCGTCGCGTACGCCCCGGACCTCACTACCGCGGCGCCGCCCGACACCCCGTACCTGCTGGGCTCGTTCTGGCCGACCTGGGTGCTGTCGGCGGTGGCCGCCGGACTCAGCGGACCGATCGCCTTCATCACCCTGCTCGGCGACTACACCCGCTACATCTCGCCGCTGCGCCACCGCCCGCGGCGGGTGCTCGGCGCCACCTGCGTGGGGCTGACGGCCGGGCTGCTCGTCCCGCAGCTCTTCGGCACGTACACGGCGCTGGCCGCACGCGCCGGGGCCGACTACGCCGGCCCGCTCGTCGCCGCGTCCCCCGCCTGGTACCTCGTCCCGCTGCTGATCGCCGCCGCCGCGGGCTCGGTCGGCAACGCGGGACTGATGCTGTACTCGATGGGCCTCGACCTCGACGCGATCCTGCCGCGCGCCACCCGCACCCGCGCCACGCTGGTGGTGGCCGTCGTGGCCACGGCGTTCGTGTTCGCCGGCCACTTCGGGTGGAACGCCCAGTCGGCCATGACGTCGTTCGTGCTGCTGCTCACCGCGGTGGGCGCCCCCTGGGCGGTGATCACGCTGATGGCGCACGTCCGCTGCGCGGGCGTGTACGACGCGGAGGCCCTCCAGGTCTACAACCGCCGTGCGCGAGGCGGCGTCTACTGGTTCCGTTCCGGCTGGAACGTGCGCGCCACGGTGTCCTGGGCGCTGGGCGCGGCCGTGGGACTCGCGGCCGTCTCCACCCCGCTCTACGAAGGACCGCTCCTCGGCCTCACCGGCGGCATCGACTGCAGCTTCGTCCTGTCGGGCGTGGTGGGAGGTATCGCGTACGCGGCGCTGCGTGCGGGCGCTGCGCCCGCCGCCGTGAGCGCGCCGGTCGCGGAGACGGCTGCCTCGTGAACGCGACGGCCCGCCCCGGGAGCCGGGGCGGGCCGTCGTGGTGACGCGGGGCGTCAGCCCAGTTCGTGCATCCAGCCGTGGACGTCCTCGCCGGAGCCCGTCTGGATGTCGAGGAGAGCCTTGCGCAGCCTCATGGTGACTTCGCCCGGCTGCCCGCCGGACTGCGTCCACTCGCCGCGGGCGGACTTCACCCGGCCGACCGGGGTGATCACCGCGGCCGTACCGCAGGCGAAGACCTCCTTGAGCGTGCCGTTCTCGGTGTCGGCCTGCCACTGGTCGATGGAGATCCGGCCCTCCTCCGACCCATAGCCGAGGTCCTTGGCCAGGGTGAGGAGCGAGTCGCGGGTGATGCCGGCGAGGAGCGAGCCGGTGAGCTCGGGGGTGACGATCTTGAGGTCGCCGCCGGGGGCCGTCTCGTAGACGAAGTACAGGTTCATGCCGCCCAGTTCCTCGACCCACCTGTGCTCGACGGCGTCGAGGTAGGCGACCTGGTCGCAGCCCTTCTGCGCGGCCTCGGCCTGGGCGAGCAGGGACGCGGCGTAGTTGCCGCCGGTCTTGGCGTCGCCCATGCCGCCGGGGACGGCGCGGACCCGGTCCTCGGAGAGCCAGATGGAGACGGGCTTGACGCCGCCGGGGAAGTACGCGCCGGCCGGCGAGGCGATGACGAGGAAGAGGTACTCGTTGGCGGGCTTCACACCCAGACCGACCTCGCTCGCGATCATGAACGGGCGGAGGTAGAGGGACGCCTCGCCGCCGTGGGCGGGGACCCACGCCTTGTCCTGCTGGACCAGCGCGTCGCAGGCGGCGATGAAGGTGTCGACCGGCAGCTCGGGCATCGCCAGGCGGCGCGCGGAACGCTGGAAGCGCTCGGCGTTGGCCTCGGGGCGGAAGGTGGCCACGGAACCGTCGGGGCGGCGGTACGCCTTGAGGCCTTCGAAGATCTCCTGCGCGTAGTGCAGGGTCATGTTGGCCGGGTCCATGGACAGCGGCCCGTAAGGAACAAGCTCGCCGTCGTGCCAGCCACGCCCCTCCGTCCACCTGATCGTCACCATGTGGTCGGTGAAGTGGCGGCCGAATCCCGGATTGGCCAGGATCGCCTCGCGCTCCGCGTCGGACAGCGGGTGCGAGGAGGGCTTGAGCTCGATCGTGGGCGTCGTCATGAGTGCAGTGTCCTTCACCGGTTGTTGTGACGGACCGCGCTCACGCCCACTGCTTGGACATCCGAGCATCGCCGTGCGACACGGCCCACGTCCGATTATCGCCCGTGGGGATCCGTGCAGGGAACGGCGTGAGTACGGCCCAGGTTCTGATGGTGGCACCCGGGGGCCGCACAGGAAAAGCCGCCGGGCGCGGTGGAGAATGCGACCCGGCGGCTTCTTGGGGTGTCCGGGGGACGCCCCCGGAAGTCGGTTTTCCCGGGTCAGCTCGCTACTCGTACCGCGAGCGCGTCGCCGATCTCGTCCGTGGTGCGGGTCGTGCCCGGCGCACGCTCCGCGAGGTCGGCGGCCACGGCCTCCTCGATGCGGACCGCCTCGTGCTCGTGGCCGAGGTGGCGCAGCAGGAGGGCGACCGACAGGATCGTGGCGGTGGGGTCGGCCTTGCCCTGGCCGGCGATGTCGGGGGCCGAGCCGTGGACCGGCTCGAACATCGACGGGAACTCGCCGGTCGGGTTGATGTTGCCGGAGGCGGCCAGGCCGATGCCGCCGGTCACGGCAGCGGCGAGGTCGGTGAGGATGTCGCCGAAGAGGTTGTCGGTGACGATGACGTCGAAGCGCTCCGGCTGGGTGACGAAGAAGATCGTCGCGGCGTCGACGTGCAGATAGTCGGTGGTGACCTCGGGGTACTCCTGGCCGACCCTGTCGAAGATGTTCTTCCACATGTGCCCCGCGTAGACGAGCACGTTGTTCTTGTGGACGAGCGTCAGCTTCTTACGGGGGCGGGAGTCGGCCCGCTCGTACGCGTCGCGGACGACGCGCTCCACGCCGTAGGCCGTGTTGAGGCTGACCTCGGTGGCGACCTCGGCGGGCGTACCGGTGCGCAGGGAACCGCCGTTGCCCGTGTACGGGCCCTCTGTGCCCTCGCGCACGACGACGAAGTCGATGTCGGGGCGGCCGGCCAGCGGGGTGGCCGTGTTCGGGAAGAGCTTCGACGGACGCAGGTTGACGTAGTGGTCGAAGGCGAACCGCAGCTTCAGCAGCAGACCGCGCTCCAGCACACCGGAGGGCACCGACGGGTCGCCGATGGCGCCGAGGAGGATCGCGTCGTGGTTCTTGAGGGAGTCGAGCTCCGCGTCGGGGAGGGTCTCCCCGGTGCGGTGCCAGCGCTGGGCGCCGAGGTCGTACTCCTTGGTCTCCAGCTTCACATCCTGAGGCAGGACCGCGGCAAGGACCTTCAGGCCCTGCGCCACGACCTCCTGGCCGATGCCGTCACCGGGGACAACTGCGAGATTGATGCTGCGAGACATGTCGGCACCCTACTCCGCGTCCCATCCAATGACATGGGACGTCCACGATATGGACGCGGATTATTGTCGTTCAGTGTCCGGTGGAGCCGCCGTTGTCCCGGCGGTCGAGGGCACGCTGCAGGGCGGCGGCGGCGTTCTTGCGGTCGGACTCGGTGGTGCGGGAGGCGTGACGGACTCGGCGGGCGGTCGCAGCGGTCATGATGATCGACTCCTTGAGATCAGAAGAGATTTCGAGGCGCCGGAAGGGGCGGGGAGTGCGCCGCAGGGGTTGCCTGCCTGGGGGCGCGGACTCGGAACCGCCATTCGCTGGATCGAGCGAGACGTTCGGCTCCTACAAAGCTAGGCCAGTCGGGCCGCTCTGTCTCCACAATTACTCGGACTTCCTACTATCTGAGACGCGATCTTGCGCGGAAGAACTGCGCCGCCATCTAGGTTGCTTCCCTACCTAGCTGGTGATGGAATGCGGACCATGGCCGCAGACCGCAGATCCAGCTGGCTCAAAGGCGTACTCGACCTGCTCGTCCTGTCCTGTCTCAAGGACGGCGAGAGCTACGGCTACGAGATCTCCAAGGCCCTGGCCGAGGCCGGGGTCGGCCGCATCAAGGGCGGGACGCTCTACCCGGTGCTCAACCGCCTCGAGGAGGCCGGGCTCGTCACGGCCGAGTTCAGGGCCGCGGAGCGCGGGCCGGGGCGCCGCTACTACCGGCTCACCGAGCAGGGGCGCGAGCACCTGACCGCCGAGAGCGGCGCGTGGCTGGAGTTCCACACCGCCGTCAGGACCACGCTGTTCACAGGGGGAACGACATGACGACCGACCACGCAGGGTATTTCGGGGAACTCGCCGCGGCACTTGGCGCCGCGGGCGTTCCCGCGGACCGGATCGACGCCACCGTCTCCGAGCTCGCCGCCCATCTCGCGGAGACCGGCAGTACCCCGGAGGAGGAGTTCGGCCCGGCTGCCGCCTTCGCAGCGCGGCTGGGCGGCACCACGCCCGACGTGACCGGTCCCGCCGACGAGGCGGAGACCTGGACGTGGACCGCCGACGTCTACAACGACCGCAGGCTGCTGGCACTCCACGGCGACCAGGGCTGGGAGGTCGAACGGCTCGACGCATTGGGCCGGTTCGTGTGCCGGCGCACTTCCGGCACGGCGCTCCGCTGGGAGTACCGCCGCGAGATCGTCGGCGAACGGCGGCGCGAGGGACTGCTCGACCGCCTCGAGCCCGACGGCTGGGAGCTGTGCGGCGAGTGGTTCTTCTACGCGTACTTCAAACGCCCCAAGGCGGCGAGCACCGGGCCGGCCGCCGCTCTCACCGCCCTGCCGCAACGCCCGTCCCGCTCCTGGTACATAGGGACAAGGGCATGGCTCCTCGCCGTGGGCTGGCCGGTGGCCGTCGCCCTGATCCTCATGGCGTACGTGACGGACCGTCTCGGCTTCGCGGTCACCTTCCCGGCCCTGCTCGCCGGCGCCGTCGGCATGGCGCTCTGGACCCGGCGGCAGCTGACCAAGGGGGCAGGGAACGCCGTGTGACACCAGGCGGACCGGCATCGCGGCCGCTCCCCGCGTGGTCCCGCCGGGCTCCGGTGTCCGGCGCGGGCGGCACGCCGCACCGTGACGCCCGCGCGGACACCGCCTCCGCTGACGCGAGGAGGGTCACTGCGGGCGCCGGCTCCGGAAGCCCGGCGGGGTGAGGGGAGTTGGCCGGCTGCTAAAGCCTGCCGCCGGTGAGGCGGGACAGCGGGCCGCGCTGCCTGAGGCCCGCACGCCGTCCGAGCGCGTAGGAGCCTGCCACCGCGGTGGCGACACCCGTACCGGCTCCGGCCACGATCGCCTTGCGCGCCTTGACGAGCGTCCACACGACGCCTGCCTTGCCGACCGTCGCGCCTGCGGCGGTGGAGGCCGCCTGCTGGACCGTCCTGGCCGCAGTCAGCGCCTTCTCCGTGGCCATGCCGCCGATGCCCTGGGCCATCTCGCCGGTGCGGCGGGCGGTCTCCTGTGCCTTGGACGACGCCTTCGCCGGCGCCTCGGCGGCCGACCGGGCCCGCCCCTGTGCGGCGGCGGCCGTCTTCTTCGTCGTCGTACGTGCCTGGGTCGTCTTCTTCTCGGTCTCAGCCATGCCGTTCGGGTATCCGCCCACGGCGCACGCAAACTGAGCGGTCGTCACCGCGTGTGGTCGGCGCCGTCCCGTTTCCGGGAGAACCGCCAGGGCATCCGCGTACCGGAGGTGGCCCATGAACGCACGCACATTGACGGTGCCCGGCCGGGCCCGCGCCCGCCGGGCGGCGAACAGTTCCTTCGTCGAAGCAGCCGCGCGCTGGGGATTCGTGGCGCGCGGGGTGATCTACCTGCTCGTCGGGGCACTGGCCCTGCACATCGCCTTCGGAGGCAGCGGCCGGCAGGCCGACCGCGGCGGCGCGCTCACCCAGTTGTCGGAGCAGCCGTTCAGCTCCGTACTGCTGTGGGCGCTCGGTGCCGGACTGACCGGCATGGCCCTGTGGCGGCTCTCCGAAGCGCTCTTCGGCGCCGCGGGAGCCGACGGGCACAAGGCACGCAAGCGACTGCTGTCCGCGGGCCGCTGTCTCTTCTACGGGTTCGTCGCCTACTCCGTCCTCGCGTTCGCCGCGGGTGAGAGCAGCAGCGGCAGCGGCTCGAGCGACCGGCAGTCGCAGGACGTGACGGCCAGGGCGCTGGAACTGCCCGGGGGCCGGTGGATCGTCGGCCTGGCCGGTGCCGGCATCGTCGCCGCCGGTGCCTGGATCGCCGTGCGCGCCGCGCTGCGCAAGTACCGCAAGCACCTGAAGCAGGGCGGCATGTCGCGCCGGACACGGCGGCTGATCGACGTGACCGGCGTCGCGGGCGGCGTGGCCCGCGGGGTGCTGTTCGCGGCCCTCGGCGTCTTCGTGCTGAGCGCGGCGCTCAGCTACGAACCGGAGAAGGCCAAGGGCTTCGACGACACGCTGCGTTCCTTCGCGGAAACCCCCGCGGGCCCGTGGCTGCTGGTGCTCGTCGCAGCCGGCCTGGTGCTGTTCGGGATCTTCTCGTTCGCCATGGCGCGCGTGCGCCGGGTCTGAACCGGACGGGCGCGCGGCGGCCGCACATGGAAACCGCCCCCGTGCCGGCGTGGGGGCCGGGACGGGGGCGGAGTCTTGAGGGGCGACCGGAGGGTCAGCCCATGTGCGGGTAGGAGTAGTCGGTCGGCGGGACCAGCGTCTCCTTGATCGCACGGGTCAGCGTCCAGCGCATCAGGTTCTGCGGGGCGCCGGCCTTGTCGTTGGTGCCGGAGGCGCGGCCGCCGCCGAAGGGCTGCTGGCCGACGACGGCGCCGGTCGACTTGTCGTTGATGTAGAAGTTGCCCGCCGCGTAGCGGAGCTTCTCCATCGCGTGCGCCGCGGCGGCCCGGTCACCGGCGATGATCGAGCCGGTCAGCGCGTACGCCGACACCGACTCCATCTGCTCCAGCATCTCCTCGTACTTGTCGTCCTCGTAGACGTGGACGGCGAGGATCGGGCCGAAGTACTCGGTCGTGAAGACCTCGTTGGCGGCGTCGGAGCACTCGATGACGGTCGGGCGGACGAAGTAGCCGACCGAGTCGTCGTAGGTGCCGCCCGCGACGACCGTGCAGGACGGGTCCGACTTCGCGCGGTCGATCGCGGCCTTGTTCTTGGCGAAGGCGCGCTCGTCGATCACGGCGCCGACGAAGTTCGACAGATCGGTGACGTCACCCATCCTGATGCCGTCGACCTCGGCCGCGAACTCCTCCTTGAAGCCGGAGTTCCAGATCGAGGCCGGGACGTAGGCACGCGAGGACGCGGAGCACTTCTGGCCCTGGAACTCGAAGGAGCCGCGGGTCAGCGCCGTCTTCAGCACGGCGCGGTCGGCGCTGGGGTGCGCGACGACGAAGTCCTTGCCGCCCGTCTCGCCGACGATGCGCGGGTAGGAACGGTACTTCTCGATGTTGTTGCCGACCGTCTTCCACAGGTGCTGGAAGGTCTTGGTCGAGCCGGTGAAGTGGATACCGGCGAGCATCGGGTGCTCGAGGGCCACCTCGGAGACGGCGATGCCGTCGCCCGTCACCAGGTTGATGACGCCCTTCGGCAGACCGGCCTCCTCCAGCAGCTGCATCAGCAGCACGGCGGCGTGGGTCTGCGTCGGGGACGGCTTCCAGACGACGACGTTGCCCATCAGCGCGGGCGCGGTCGGCAGGTTGCCGGCGATGGCGGTGAAGTTGAACGGGGTGATCGCGTAGACGAAGCCCTCGAGCGGACGGTGGTCCAGACGGTTCCACACGCCCGGCGAGTTGGCCGGGGGCTGCTCGGCGAGCAGGTCACGCGCGTACTTGACGTTGAAGCGCCAGAAGTCGATCAGCTCGCAGGGGGTGTCGATCTCCGCCTGCTGCGCGGTCTTGGACTGACCGAGCATGGTGGAGGCGGCGAGCGTCTCGCGCCACGGGCCGGCCAGCAGCTCGGCGGCGCGCAGGATGATCGCGGCGCGGTCGTCGAACGACATCGCGCGCCAGGCCGGGGCGGCGGCGAGGGCGGCGTCGATCGCGTCCTGCGCGTCCTGCTGGGTGGCCGCGGCGAAGGTGCCGATGACGGCCTTGTGGTTGTGCGGCTGTACGACGTCGACACGCTCGCCGCCGCCCATCCGCTTCACACCGCCGATGGTCATCGGCAGCTCGATCGGGTTGTCGGCCAGCTCCTTGAGCTTGGCCTCGAGGCGGGCGCGCTCGGGCGAACCGGGGGCGTAGCCGTGCACCGGCTCGTTGACCGGGGCGGGGACCTGGGTGACAGCGTCCATGGGTTCCGTTGCTCCTTAGCGAGGGGTGGGAGGGCTCAGCCCTTGGTGATCATCGAGCGGAGGAAGAAGAGCAGGTTGGCCGGCTTCTCGGCCAGGCGGCGCATGAAGTAGCCGTACCAGTCGGTGCCGTAGGCGGTGTAGACCCGCATCCGGTGGCCCTCTGCCGCGAGGCGGACGTGCTCGTCGCTGCGGATGCCGTACAGCATCTGGAACTCGTAGTCGTCGAGCTTGCGCCCCGCGCCGCGGGCCAGCTCCTGCGTGATGGCGATCAGCCGCGGGTCGTGCGACCCGATCATCGGGTAGCCGTCGCCCTCCATCAGGATCTTCAGGATGCGGACGTACGCCTTGTCGATCTCGGCCTTGTCCTGGTACGCGACGGAGGCGGGCTCCTTGTACGCGCCCTTCACGATCCGGACCCGGCTGCCGGCCTCGGAGAGGCGGCGGGCGTCGCCCTCGGTGCGGAACAGGTAGGCCTGGATCACACAGCCGGTCTGCGGGAAGTCCTTGCGGAGCTCCTCGTGGATGGCAAACATCGAGTCGAGGGTGGTGTGGTCCTCGGCATCCAGCGTAACCGTGGTGCCGATGGCGGCGGCCGCCTCGACGACCGGGCGGACATTGGCGAGCGCCAGTTCGTGGCCGCCCTCGAGGGACTGGCCGAACATCGACAGCTTCACCGACATCTCGGCCTTGGTACCGAGGCCGAGGCCCGCGAGGTGCTCGATCAGCTCGAGGTAGGCATCGCGGGCGGCGGCGGCCTGCTCGCGGGTGGTGATGTCCTCACCGACGACGTCGAGGGTGACCTCGAGGCCCCTGGCCACGGCCTCCTTGACGACCGGAACGACCTGCTCGACCGTCTCACCGGCGATGAACCGGGCGACGACCTGCTTGGTCCCCGGGGCGGCCGACACGAAACGGCGCATCTTGTCGCTGCGCGAAGCGGCGAGGATCACGGGACCCAGCACGGGGCACCTCCACGGAACAGGTGTTGAAGTGGCCGGAACCGGAAGCTTGCGGAAACGGCACGAAGAACCACCCTGAACCTAAGGATGGCGCGGACGCCGGGCCATCGACAGCTGTCACGCATCCGTGTCCCGGATCTCAGACATATGTCTGAAGGGTGCGAGAATGAGGGCGTGAAAGGCGACTACCAGGACCTCGTCGACGAGATCTCCGCACTGCTGGCCATGCCCGCGACGCTGGAGAACCGCGACTTCGGTCTGATCGCCTTCGGCGCCCACGACAGCGACAGCGCCTTCGACGAGACCACCCTGGACCCGGTCCGCACCCGCTCGATCCTGACCCGCAGGTCGACCCCGGCGGTGCGCGCCTGGTTCGAGGGCTTCGGCATCACCCGTGCCACCGGCCCCGTCCGTATCCCCGCCGCCCCGGACGCGGGTGTCTACCGCGACCGGATCTGTCTGCCCGTGCGCCACCGCGGCGTCGCCCTCGGGTACGTCTGGCTGCTCGACGCGGAGCCGGGGCCGTCGGCCGCCCAGCTGTCCGCCGCCATGGAGGTCGCGGAGCGGATCGGGACGCTCCTCGCGGACGAGGAACGGGTCGGCGCGGACCTCTCCCGCGAACTGCGGGCGGTGCTGTCGGCGGAGCGGGGCTGGCAGTACGACATGGCGGTGGCCGAGCTGGGCACCGGGCTGGGCACGGACGCGGAGGGGCTGCACACGCTGGTGTGCGTGACGCCGTGGACCGCGGGCGACGCGCCGTCCGTGCGCTCGCTCCCCGGGGCCTCCGCCCTGTGCACGGTGCCCCTGCCCGGACGGCGCGACGGCGGTCGCGCCGCGGAGACGGAGACTTCCGGCGCGGCACCCGGCGCCGTGGCCGCGCTCGTGCGGCTGCGTTCCGCGGACAGCCTCTCCCCCGCGCTCTCGGCGGCGTCCCGCCTGGTGGACACGGCGGGCGGCGGCGAGGCCGCCGCCGGGGTGGCGACGCCGCTGCGCGGACTGGCCGGTCTCGGCCGCGCCTGGCGGGAGGCGGCCTCCGCCGCGCGGGCAGCGCGGGCGCAGCCCCGGCTCGGGCCCGTCGCCCGGTGGTCGGACCTCGGCCCGTACCGCCTGCTGACCGCCCTGCCCGCGGAGGCCGCGGAGGACCCCGCGGTGCGCGAACTGCTGGCACCCGCGCACCGCGAACTGGCCCGCACGGCGGAGGTGTTCCTCGACTGCGCCGGCCAGGCCGGGCGCACGGCCACGGCGCTGGGCATCCACCGCCAGACGCTCTACTACCGGCTCGGCCGCGTCGAGCAGCTCACCGGCCTCGACCTCGACGACGGCGAACACCGGCTGCTGCTGCACATGGCTCTCAAGAGCGCGCGGCTGTAAGCCGATCAGGGCGTTTCGCCGGCCGCCTTCATGACCCGCCGCAGCCCCTCGGCGAGTTCCTCCGCGCGGGTCGCGGTCGCCGGGTCGAACGTCCACTGGGCGATGAGCCCCATCATCAGCGTCATGTAGAACTTCCCGAGCGTGTCGACGTCCCCCTCGGCGACGTCGGCCTCCTCACCACCCATGAACATGGGGATGATGCCCCGGGCGCCTTCACGCTGGGCCGCGGCGAGATGGTCGCGCACGGCCGGCAGCTGATCACCCATGACCACGATCTCCATGCTCAGGCGCCACAGGGAGTCGGGGCCCGACATGGTGGCGATGATGTTCCTCCAGACCTCCTGGAAGCGGTCCGTCGAACCGGGGCGCGTCCCCGTGGTCGACTCCTCCGTGGCGTCGAAATGGTCGGAGACGCCCTCGACCAGGCCGACGTACGCCTCCGCCAGCAGTGCGTCCTTCGAGCCGTAGTGGTAGCCGATCGAGGCCAGGTTGGTCCCGGACTCCTTGACGATGTCCCGCGCCGTGGTGCGCACGAAGCCCTTTGCCAGCAGGCAGCGCTTGGCACCCTCGAGCAGATCCTCGCGATGTCCCATGCCGAGCAGCGTACCGGCATGCCATACACCCGTCCTAGACGGTTGTTTTATACAAGCGTTCTAGACGGATGTTTAATACAGCCGTACATTGCTGCGCATGACTCCGCCCACCGCCACCCCGCCCCTCGCGGGCCGCCGCGAATGGACCGCCTTCGTCGTCCTCCTGCTGCCGCTGCTGCTGGTCTCCATGGACGTCTCCGTCCTCTACTTCGCGATCCCCGCCATCAGCCGGGAACTGGACCCGAGCGGCACCCAGCAGCTGTGGATCTTCGACGTCTACGCCTTCGCCCTCGCCGGCCTGCTCATCACCATGGGCTCGCTCGGCGACCGCATCGGCCGCCGCCGGCTGCTGCTCCTCGGCGCCGCGGCGTTCGGCACCGCCTCCATCTGCGCGACGTACGCGCAGAGCGCCGAAATGCTCATCGCCGCGAGGGCGTTGCTCGGCATCGGCGGCGCGACCCTGATGCCCTCCACCATGGCCCTGGTGCGCAACATGTTCCGCGACGACCGGCAGCGCACCAAGGCGATCGGCATCTGGTCCGGGGCCATGGCGGGCGGCATCGCGCTGGGGCCCGTGCTCGGCGGCGTGCTGCTCGAGCACTTCTGGTGGGGCTCCGTCTTCCTGATCAACGTGCCGGCGATGCTGCTCCTGCTGGTCCTGGCGCCCGTCCTCGTACCGGAGTTCAAGGACCCGTCCCCCGGCCGGTTCGACCTGCTGAGCGTCCCGCTGTCCATGGGCGCGGTCCTGCCCGTGGTCTACGGACTCAAGGAGATCGCGGCCGACGGCTTCGGCACGGTGCCGGCCCTGTGCGTGACGGCCGGTCTCGCCGTCGGGTTCTTCTTCGTACGGCGGCAGCGGACGCGCCATGACGCGATGATCAGCCGCGAACTGTTCCAGGGCGGGCGCGGCTTCGGCGCGGGCGTCCTCCTCAACAGCGTCGCGATGTTCGCCATGATGGGCTCCGCGTACTTCACCACGCAGTACCTGCAGTCGGTCCTCGGCCAGGGTGCGATGGAGGCCGCGCTGTGGAGCGTCGTCCCCTCGGTGGCCGTGGGCGCCGCCGCGCCCGCCGCGGGCGCCGCGGCGCTGCGGTTCGGCCGCGCCCCGGTGATCACCACCGGCTTCCTCGTCGGCGCGGCCGGCTACCTGCTCCTGACGGTCACCGGCACCGACTCGATGATCGTCCTGCTGACCGGTGCGGCCGTCATCGGCTGCGGCATCGTCGCCGTGGCGGCCACGGTCTCCGACATGGCGCTCGCCGCCGCACCGCCGGAGAAGGCCGGTTCTGCGGCCTCGGTCCTGGAGACGGGGCAGGAGTTCGGCGGCGCGCTGGGCATGGCGTTCCTCGGCAGCCTCGGCACGGCGGTCTACCGCCGGGAGGTCACCGACGGCGCGCCCGCCGGCCTGCCGGACGGCGCGCTGGACACGGCCCGCGAGACGCTGGGCAGCGCGGCGGTGGTCGCCCGCGAGCTGCCGGGCGAGGCGGGTGGCTCACTGCTGGCTCTCGCCCGTGACGCCTTCGTGAGCGGCATGCACGCGGCGGCGGTGGGCGGCGCGGTGGTGCTCGTCGGGGCGGCGGTACTGGCGGCGGTGGCCCTGCGTGGACGCGGCGGCGGGACGGCGCCGGACGCCGGACCGGCACGGGCGGAGGCGGCGCTCGGGAGCCCCGGGCAGACGCACTGAACCACCGCGCGGGTCGCGGAGCACGTGTCCGCCGTCAGTCCGCGGCGGGTGGGACGGCAGGGCGGCGGCCGGTCGCCGATTCGTCGGCCCTGGCGGCGTCGGCGAGAGCCTCCGCGGCGGCTTCCGCCGCCTGCGCCGCATCGTCGGCGGCCTGGGCGGACCTGTCGTCCGAGGAGGTCTCCCGGGTGGCCGGCGACTGCGGCAGCACTTCGCCGAAGGCGCGGGACACCCCCTCCAGTGCGGCGGTGACCTCGCCGGGGATCACCCAGAAGGTGTTGCCCGGCCCCTGGGCGAGCTGGGGCAGCGTCTGGAGGTACTGGTAGGCGAGCAACTTCGGATCGGGGTCGTTGCGGTGCACCGCCTGGAACACCTCGTCGATGGCCCGGGCCTGGCCCTCGGCCTTGAGGATCTCGGCAGTGCGGTTGCCCTCCGCGCGCAGCACGGCGGACTGCTTGTCGCCCTCCGCCGTCAGGATCTGCGACTGGCGTTGCCCTTCGGCCCCGAGGATCGCGGCACGCTTGTCCCGCTCGGCCCGCATCTGCTTCTGCATCGCGTCCTTGATGGACTGCGGGGGATCGATGGCCTTGATCTCCACCCGGTTGACCCTCAGCCCCCACTTGCCGGTGGCGTCGTCCAGCACGCCGCGGAGCTGGTTGTTGATGGTGTCGCGGGAGGTCAGTGTCTTCTCCAGGTCCATGGAACCCACGACGTTGCGCAAGGTGGTGACCGTGAGCTGCTCGACCGCTTGGAGGAAGTTCGCGATCTCGTAGAAGGCCGCCCGGGGATCGGTGACCTGGAAGTAGAGGACGGTGTCGATCTCGACCACGAGGTTGTCCTCGGTGATGACCGGCTGCGGCCGGAAGGACACGACCTGTTCGCGCAGGTCGATCACCGGATGGACACGGTCGATGTAAGGGATGACCACGTTGAGGCCGGGCTGGAGGGTGCGGTGGTAGCGGCCGAGTCGTTCGACGTTGCGGGCACGCGCCTGGGGCACTATCCGTACCGCCCGCACCACGGTGAAGACGGCTATGAGCGCGACGACGAGGCCGGCGACGAGTGCTGCCGAGACGTCCATGAGTCACTCCCGGGGGTAGACGAGCGCGGTGGTGCCGCTGATCTCGATGACGTCGACGGTCGTCCCCGGAGGAATCACCAGCGTCTCGTCGTAGGCGCGGGCCGTCCATTCCTCGCCGCCGATGCGGACACGTCCGCCCAGGCCGGTCACCTCTGAGACGACATGAGCCCTCCTGCCGACCAGCGCGTCCACTCCGAACCGCTCCTTCTGCGGCTGGAGCACGTGACGCAGCGCGAGGGGGCGCAGGAAGAGCATGCTCGCCGTGGCGGCGACGGTGAACACCAGGAACTGCCAGGGCACCGGAAGTCCGATCGCGGCGGCTCCCGCCGTGGCGAGCGCGGCCCCGCCCAGCATGCCGAGCGAGGCGGTGAGCGTGAAGATCTCCGCCACGACCAGCAGCGCTGCGACGATCAGCCAGATCAGCCATGGATCCATCGCGTGCCCCTCCTGACCTGTGCAGGTGAGCCAGGGGGCCGGACCGTTACCGGCCACCGGCAAGGGTGCCGCGTACCTGGGAAAGCCCCGCGGAACGGCGGGGCGTACTGGGTGCGCCGCGACCTCAGGCGACTATGCCCACTTTTGAACCATTTTACCGGTTGGCGCACACCGGCTTGTGCCCTGCGCGGGGAGCACCGCAGCGGCGGCCCGGCCACGAGACGCGGCGGCGAGGGGGCGCCCCCGGCTCCGGACGCGCGCCGGCCCCCGGTCGCGGGCACGAGGCTGGCGACCGGGGGCCGGGGCGACGGATCGTACGGGTCAGTCCACCAGGTTGACCGAACGCGCAGACGCCGCGCCGATCTCGTCCGAGATCTCCGCCAGGACCGCGGGCGGCACCGTGTCGTCGACGGTCAGGACGACGAGTGCCTCGCCGCCCTCCTCCGCCCGCGAGACCTGCATGCCGGCGATGTTGAGACCGGCCTCGCCGAGGATCCGGCCCACGGTGCCGACGACGCCCGGACGGTCCTCGTAGCGCAGGACGGCCATGTGGTCGGCGAGCGCCAGGTCCACGTCGTGCTCGCCGATCGCGACGATCTTCTGGAGGTGCTTGGGGCCGGCCAGCGTGCCGGAGACCGAGACCTCCTCGCCGCCGGAGAGCGTGCCGCGCACGGTGACGACGTTGCGGTGGTCGGGGGACTCCGAGCTCGTCGTCAGGCGGACCTCGACACCGCGCTCCTGCGCGAACAGCGGCGCGTTGACGTAGCTCACGGTCTCGTCGACGACGTCCTCGAACACGCCCTTGAGCGCGGACAGTTCGAGCACCTTGACGTCGTGCTGGGTGATCTCGCCGTAGACCTCGACGTCGAGGCGGACCGCGACCTCGCCCGCGAGGGCGGTGAAGATACGGCCGAGCTTCTCGGCGAGCGGCAGACCGGGGCGCACGTCCTCGGCGATCACGCCGCCCTGGACGTTGACCGCGTCCGGGACGAGCTCACCGGCGAGCGCGAGGCGCACCGAGCGGGCGACGGCGATACCGGCCTTCTCCTGGGCCTCGTCCGTGGAGGCGCCGAGGTGCGGGGTGCAGACGACCTGGTCGAGCTCGAAGAGCGGCGAGTCGGTGCAGGGCTCCTTGGCGTACACGTCGAGGCCGGCGCCGGCGACGCGGCCCTCCTTGAGCGCCGTGTACAGCGCCTGCTCGTCGACGATGCCGCCGCGCGCGGCGTTGACGATGCGGACGGCCGGCTTGACCTTGTGCAGCGCCTCGTCGCCGATCAGGCCGAGCGTCTCGGGGGTCTTCGGCAGGTGGACGGTGATGAAGTCGGAGACCTCGAGCAGCTCGTCGAGGGAGAGCAGCTTGACGCCCATCTGCGCGGCGCGGGCCGGCTGCACGTAGGGGTCGTACGCGACGATCTTCATGCCGAACGCGGACATCCGCTGGGCGACCAGGACACCGATGCGGCCGAGGCCGACCACGCCGAGGGTCTTCTCGCTCAGCTCGACGCCGGTGTACTTCGAGCGCTTCCACTCGCCGTTCTTCAGGGCGGTGTTGGCCTGGGGGATGTTGCGCGCGGTGGCGACGAGCAGGCCGCAGGCGAGCTCGGCGGCGGTGACGATGTTGGACGTCGGGGCGTTGACGACCATCACGCCGGCCTTGGTGGCGGCGGACACGTCGACGTTGTCCAGACCGACGCCCGCGCGGGCGACGACACGCAGCTTCTTGGCGGCGGCGATGGCCTCCGCGTCGACCTTCGTGGCGGAGCGGACCAGGATCGCGTCGACGTCGGCGATGGCGGGGATGAGCTCCGCGCGGTCGGCGCCGTTGCAGTGCCGGATCTCGAAGTCCGGGCCCAGCGCGTCGACGGTGGCCGGCGACAGCTCTTCAGCGATGAGTACGACAGGTTTCGAGCTCACGTGAGTCCTCACAGATGCAGTGCGGACGGCCGTCCCGACGGCCGCAGGCGGTGGAGGGGGCAAGCCGCGTGGAAGACGCACGACACTGTGGGCCTGACGCGATGGTGTTGTTGAGCAGTGTAGTGGTGCCGCACGGTGCGTCTTGCGCCTCGTTGGCAGGATCACCCGTCCGTGGCTGGACGAAGTGGCGGGGGCGAGGGGACCGGTGACCGGCCCCCTCGCCCGGTGGCTCACGCCTCGTCGTTGTCGACCCAGCTCATGAGCTTGCGCAGCTCCTTGCCCGTGGTCTCGAGCAGGTGCTCGGAGTCCTGGGTCTTGTACTCGTCGTACTTCTTCAGACCACCGTGGTACTCGTCCATCCAGTTCTTGGCGAAGGTGCCGTCCTGGATCTCGGCGAGGACCTTCTTCATCTCGGCCTTGGTCTGGTCCGTGATGATCCGCGGGCCGGTGATGTAGTCGCCCCACTCGGCGGTCTCGGAGACCGACCAGCGCATCTTCTCCAGGCCGCCCTCGTACATGAGGTCCACGATCAGCTTCAGCTCGTGGAGGCACTCGAAGTACGCGATCTCCGGCTGGTAGCCGGCCTCGGTCAGCGTCTCGAAGCCCGCCTTGACCAGCGCGGAGGCGCCACCGCAGAGCACGGCCTGCTCACCGAACAGGTCGGTCTCGGTCTCCTCGGTGAAGGTCGTCTTGATGACACCGGCGCGGGTGCCGCCGATGGCCTTGGCGTACGAGAGCGCCAGCGCGAAGGCGTTGCCGGTGGCGTCCTGCTCGACGGCGGCGATCGCGGGAACGCCGCGGCCCTCCTCGTACTGGCGGCGGACCAGGTGGCCCGGGCCCTTCGGGGCGACCAGGGCGACGTCGACGCCGGCCGGGGCCTTGATGAAGCCGAAGCGGACGTTGAAGCCGTGGGCGAAGAACAGCGCGTCGCCGTCCTTCAGGTTGCCCTTGACGGACTCCTCGTAAACCTGGGCCTGGATCGGGTCCGGGATCAGGATCATGATGACGTCGGCCTCGGCGGCGGCCTCGGTGGGCGTCACGACGCGCAGACCCTGCTCCTCGGCCTTGGCCTTGGACTTGGAGCCCTCGTGCAGACCGACGCGGACGTCGACACCCGAGTCACGCAGCGACAGCGCGTGGGCGTGACCCTGGCTGCCGTATCCGATGACCGCGACCTTGCGGTTCTGGATGATGGACAGGTCGGCATCGTCGTCGTAGAACAGCTCGGCCACTGGGATATCTCCTTGGAGTGCTGGTGTTGCGTCCCACCGTACGGCGGGAGAGGTCGGGGAGGTTTCGGGGTCTCGCCAGGCGAGAAGGGGAGTCAGGCGCTGCGGTCCAGGGCGCGCAGCGACCGGTCCGTGATGGAACGGGCGCCCCGCCCTATGGCGATCGTGCCGGACTGGACGAGCTCCTTGATGCCGAACTGCTCCAGCATCTTCAGCATCGCTTCCAGCTTGTCACTCGAACCGGTGGCCTCGATGGTGACGGCCTCCGGCGACACGTCGACCGTCTTGGCGCGGAACAGCTGGACGATCTCGACGATCTGGGAGCGGGTCTCGTTGTCGGCGCGGACCTTCACCAGCACGAGCTCGCGCTGGATGGCGCCGCCGGGCTCGAGTTCGACGATCTTCAGGACGTTGACGAGCTTGTTGAGCTGCTTGGTCACCTGCTCGAGCGGCAGGTCCTCGACATTGACCACGATGGTGATGCGGGAGATGTCGGGGTGCTCGGTGACACCGACGGCGAGCGAGTCGATGTTGAAGCCACGGCGGGAGAACAGGGCGGCGATCCTGGCCAGGATGCCGGGCGTGTTCTCCACCAGGACGGAGAGCGTGTGCTTGGACATGTGCGTCGTTCCTCTTCCTACAGCTCTTCCTGCGGCTCTCAGTCGTCTTCGTTGTCGCCGAAGTCGGGGCGGACGCCCCGGGCGGCCATGACCTCGTCGTTGGAGGTGCCTGCGGCGACCATGGGCCACACCTGGGCGTCCTCGTGGACGATGAAGTCGATGACGACCGGGCGGTCGTTGATCGCGTTGGCCTCAGCGATGACCTTGTCGAGGTCGTCGGGCGACTCGCAGCGGATCGCGTAACAGCCCATGGCCTCCGACAGCTTGACGAAGTCCGGGACGCGGGTGCCGGCGCTCTTCTCCAGGCCGGTGGCCTCGGGGCCGGAGTGCAGCACCGTGTTGGAGTAGCGCTGGTTGTAGAACAGGGTCTGCCACTGGCGGACCATCCCGAGGGCGCCGTTGTTGATGATCGCGACCTTGATCGGGATGTTGTTCAGGGCGCAGGTGGTGAGCTCCTGGTTGGTCATCTGGAAGCAGCCGTCGCCGTCGATCGCCCAGACCGTGCGCTCCGGGGCTCCGGCCTTGGCGCCCATCGCGGCGGGAACCGCGTAGCCCATCGTTCCCGCGCCGCCCGAGTTCAGCCAGGTGGCGGGCTGCTCGTAGTCGATGAAGTGGGCGGCCCACATCTGGTGCTGGCCGACGCCGGCGGCGAAGATCGTGCCCTCCGGGGCGAGTTCGCCGATGCGCTGGATGACCTGCTGCGGGGCGAGGCTGCCGTCACCCGGCTGCTCGTAGCCGAGCGGGTAGGTCTCGCGCCAGCGGTTGAGGTCCTTCCACCAGGCGCTGTAGTCGCCGGTGTTGCCGGTGCTGTGCTCGGCCTGGACGGCCTGGACCAGGTCGGCGATGACCTCGCGGGCGTCACCGACGATCGGGACGTCGGCGGCGCGGTTCTTGCCGATCTCCGCCGGGTCGATGTCGGCGTGGACGATCTTGGCGTACGGGGCGAAGCTGTCCAGCTTGCCGGTGACGCGGTCGTCGAAACGGGCTCCGAGGGCGACGATCAGGTCGGCCTTCTGCAGCGCGGTGACGGCGGTGACCGCACCGTGCATGCCCGGCATTCCGACGTGCAGCGGGTGGCTGTCGGGGAATGCGCCCAGCGCCATCAGGGTGGTGGTGACGGGGGCTCCGGTGAGCTCGGCGAGCACCTTCAGCTCGGCGGTGGCGCCCGCCTTCAGCACGCCGCCGCCGACGTACAGGACCGGGCGCTTGGCGCCGGTGATCAGCTTGGCGGCCTCACGGATCTGCTTGGCGTGCGGCTTGGTGACCGGGCGGTAGCCGGGCAGCTCGGTCTGCGGCGGCCAGCTGAAGGTCGTCCGGGCCTGGAGGGCGTCCTTGGCGATGTCGACGAGGACGGGGCCGGGACGGCCGGTGGAGGCGATGTGGAAGGCCTCCGCGATGGTGCGCGGGATGTCGTCGGCCTTCGTGACCAGGAAGTTGTGCTTGGTGATCGGCATCGTGATGCCGCAGATGTCCGCCTCCTGGAAGGCGTCCGTGCCGATGGCCTTGCTGGCGACCTGGCCGGTGATCGCGACCAGCGGCACCGAGTCCATGTGCGCGTCGGCGATCGGGGTGACCAGGTTCGTTGCGCCGGGGCCGGAGGTCGCCATGCAGACGCCGACCTTGCCGGTGGCCTGCGCGTAACCGGTGGCGGCGTGGCCCGCGCCCTGCTCGTGGCGGACCAGGACGTGGCGGACCTTCGAGGAGTCCATCATCGGGTCGTACGCCGGGAGGATCGCGCCGCCCGGGATGCCGAACACCGTGTCGGCCCCTACTTCCTCGAGAGAGCGAATGAGGGACTGCGCACCCGTGACGTGTTCGACGGTGGCGGACGGCTGTCCGCCGGTACGGGCCCGCGGCTGCGGATGGTGGGCCCCGGAGGCCTGCTCGGTCATCGGCGTTCTCTTCTCGAAGCTGAGGGTTTTCGCGAGGTTTGATGCGGTTCTGATCTGGCTGCTGTCGGCGCCGGTGCAACAAAAAACCCCTCGTGCCGTGAGGCAAGCGAGGGGAGCGCGTCGGGAGGTGTCTGCAGAGCTGTCGGTGCGGCTCTGCTAGCCGACGCGCTTTCCAAGTACGAGAATTCGGGTGCGCATGGCAATGACCCTCCCCCCGGCGCGCTACCACTGTCAAGTGGGTGGGACGCGCGTCTCATTATTTGAGCCATTCCGGGCGGGTGGGATGCCCGCGGTCAGCAGCGGCAGCCCCAGCCCGTCGGGCACCGGATACTCGCCCCTGGCCAGCGCACGGCGCAGCCGGTACTCGTCGAGCGGCCCGGAGAAGGCCATGCCCTGGCCGTGGGTGCACCCCATCGCGCGCAGCGCCAGCACCTGCTCGGGCACGTCCACTCCGTCCGCCACCGACTGCATGCCGAGGTCGCCCGCGATCCGCAGCAGCCCGCTCGTGATCTTGTGCACCCTGGCGGACTCGACGACGCCCTCGATCAGCCCTCTGTCCAGTTTCAGCACGTCCACCGGGAGCCTGCGCAGCGCGTTGATCGCCGCGTAACCGCTGCCGAAGCCGTCCAGCGCGATCCGTACGCCCATCCTGCGCAGGGCGGTCAGCCGCTGTTCGAGCTCGTCGAAGGAGATGCGCGGATCGCTGTCCGCGAGCTCGATGACGAGTGCGCCCGACGGCAGACCGTGCCGGGTGAGCAGGGCCTCGATGGAGCCGAGCGGCAGCGCCCTGTCCAGCAGCAGCCGCGCCGGCAGCCGCACCGACACCGTTGTCCGATGGCCCGCTCCGGCCCTCTCCGCCGCCTGGCCGACGGCCTCCTCCAGCAGCCAGCGGCCGAGCTCGGCGCCGCGGTCGCCGTCGTCGGAGACCCGCAGGAACTCGGCCGGGGTGAAGAGGATGCCCTGCGCGGAGCGCCAGCGGGCCTGCGCGGAGACCGCCGCGATCCGGCCGGTGGTGAGGCTCACCACCGGCTGGTGCAGCAGCGCGAACTCGCCCTCGTGGAGGGCGCTGCGCAGCCGTGCGGCCAGCTCGGTGCGCCGGACCACCTCGGCCTGCATCTGGGGCGCGTACAACTCGACGCGGTCCTTGCCGGCGGCCTTGGCCCGGTACATGGCGAGGTCGGCGTTGCGCATCAGGTCGGTGGGGCTCATCGCGGGCTCGGCGAAGGCGACGCCGATGGAGGCCGCGACCCGCACCTCACCGCCGTCGATGCGGTACGGCTGGGAGAGCATCAGCCGCAGCCGGTCGGCGATCTCCAGCACCTGCGACTCGCGGGCGGACCTGTCCCCGGAGCCGTCGCCGACGATCAGGGCGGCGAACTCGTCGCCGCCGAGCCGGGCCGCCGTGTCCCCGGCCCGTACGGAGTCGGCCAGCCGCCGTGCCGCCTGGATCAGCAGCTCGTCGCCCGCCTGGTGGCCCAGCCGGTCGTTGACGCCCTTGAAGCCGTCGAGGTCGATGAAGAGCACGGCGGTGCCCTCGTCGCCCGCCCTGCGGCCCGTCAGGGCGCCTCTGACCCGCTCGGTGAACAGGGCGCGGTTGGGCAGGTCGGTGAGCGGGTCGTGCTCCGCGTTGTGCTGTAACTGGGCCTGCAGCCGCACCCGCTCCGTGACGTCACGGCTGTTGAAGATCAGGCCGCCCTGGTGACGGCTGACGGTCGATTCCACGTTGAGCCAGTCACCGGAGCCCGATCTGAACCGGCATTCCATGCGTGTGGTGGGTTCCACCGACGGCTCGGCGGCCAGGAAGCGGCGCAGTTCGTGGACGACGCGGCCGAGGTCCTCCGGGTGGATGAGGGAGGCGAGCTCGGTGCCGACCAGTTCCTCCGCGTCGCGCCCGTAGACGCCCGCGGCCGCGGGAGAGACGTAGCGCAGCACCCCGGACGGGGCGGCGATCATGATGACGTCGCTCGATCCCTGCACCAGCGAGCGGAAGTGGTTCTCCTTCTGCGCCAGTTCGTGGGTGAGGGCGATGTTGTCGAGGAGCATGATGCCCTGCCGCACGACGAGGGCGAGGACGACGGTGCAGCCGGTGAGCACGACGACCCGGTCGACCCGGCGGCCCTCGATGACGTTGTGGAGGATGCCGAGGGTGCACACGGCCGCGGCCAGGTACGGGGTCAGCGCGGACAGGGAACTCGTTATGGGACGCACCGGATTCCTCGTGCCCCTCGGCGGACCCGCCGGCTCGCCGGCGCGCGCCACCCAGGGGGCGTAGGCGAGCAGCAGCGAGCCCGCGAACCAGCCGGCGTCCAGCAGTTGGCCGGAGCTATAGCTCTCCCGCAGCAGCGGTGAGGTGAACAGGGCGTCGCACAGCACCGTGAGCGCGAGGCCGGCGATCGCCGTGTTGACCGCGGACCGGTTGGCGGGAGAACGGCGGAAGTGCAGCGCGAGCACCATGCTGACCAGCACGATGTCGAGCAGCGGATAGGCCAGCGCGAGGGCGGCCGGAGCCACGCTCTCGCCCTGGGCGTGTGCGGTGTGGGCGAGCGCGAGGCTCCACGCGAGCGTGAGCAGCGAACCGCCGATCAGCCAGGCGTCGAGCGCGAGGCAGACCCAGCCGGCCTTGGACACCGGCCGTTTGGCCAGGACCAGGAGTCCGACGATGGCGGGCGGCGCGAAGCAGAGGAAGAACAGATCGGCCACGGACGTGCTCGGCACGGCGCGGCCGAGCACCACCTCGTACCAGCCCCAGACGGCGTTCCCCGCCGCCGCCATGGCGGAGGAGAACGCGAACAGCATCCACGCGGGCCGGAAGCGGCACTTCGGCGTACGGGCGTAGAGCAGGCAGGAGACGGCCGCGATCAGGGCGGCCAGGCTGAGACCGAAATCGCCCATGATCAGGGCCAGTCGTTGCGAGCCCCAGCCGAAGGCGGCACCCACGCCGTAGCCTGCGCAGAGGGACGCCAGGACGAGCTGGTGCCTCAGCCTCGAGCCGCCGCGCGGCAGCGCGTCCCGGAACACCAGTGCCCCTGGCGCGCTCATCGCGCGGTCCGGGGTTGCGCCGCCGCCCCCGGGGGCGCGGGCGGCACGGGGGCCTGGGGCACGGCCGTCGGAGTCGTCGCTCCGCGCAGCACGGTGCGCGGGAGTCGCCAGCGGCTGCCCTGCCGCGTCGGATCGTCGGTCCATCGGCCATGCATCGCCCGTCGCCCCCCTCACGTCTGATCGGCAATCAGTTCGCGCCACAGCACCACCCCTCGCACGGTGCAGCCCCCAGGTCGGGACGATACACCAATATCGTCACTCAGGGACATAGCCCCTCTACTCTCCGTGACGATCTCTGGCGATTAAGGCACGCGGTGCATTCGAGTGACTTCGAAGCGTGTCGGAAAGAGGTCGGACCGAAGGTCGTTATCCGGTCGTCACGACGACATTCCGCAACGCCTCGCCCGCCGCGAAGCGGGCGACCTGATCGGCCAGCAGCCGCTTGGCGCGCGGCATGAACGCCGAGGTGGAGCCGCCGACATGGGGGCTGATGAGTACGCCGCGAGCGTGCCAGAGCGGGTGTCCGGCGGGCAGCGGCTCGGGGTCCGTGACGTCGAGGGCGGCGGTGATCCGTCCGGTCTCCACCTCCGCGAGCAGCGCCTTTGTGTCGACGACCGGCCCGCGGGCGATGTTGACGAGCAGGGCGCCGTCTTTCATCCGGCTCAGGAAGTCGGCCCCCACCAGGCCCTTCGTCCGGTCGGTGAGCGGAGTGGACACGATCACGACATCGGCGTCGGGCAGCAGGACGGGAAGGTCGGTGAGTGCGCGCACTTCGCCGCGCTCCGTTGTACGGGCGGAGCGCGCGACGCGCGCCACCCGCGCGCACTCGAACGGCGCGAGCCGGTCCTCGACGGCGGCGCCGATGGACCCGTATCCCACGATGAGCACCGACTTGTCGGCCAGCGACGGGTAGAAGCCGGCCCGCCACTGCTCCGCGTCCTGCCCCCGTACGAACCCGGGGATGCCGCGCAGCGAGGCGAGGACGAGCGCGAGGGCGAGCTCGGCCGTGGACGCCTCGTGGACGCCCTTGGCGTTGCACAGCCGCACACCGGCGGGCAGCAGGTCGAGCCCCGGCTCCACATGGTCGATGCCCGCGGACAGCGTCTGCACGACGCGTACGGACTTCATGGCGGCCAGCGGCCTTATGGCGACCTCCATGCCCTTCATGTACGGAACGGCGTAGAAGGCGCAGTCGGCGGGGTCCGCGGGAAAGTCGGGCCCGCCGTCCCAGAACCGGTACGCGAGGCCCGTCGCGGAGGGCGCGGGGAGGCCGTCGATCTCGTCGGCCGGGACGGGGAGCCACACATCAGCAGTCATGGTCAGGAGGCTATGCGAAGGCCGCGGGCGGTCATTGGTTAGTTTGGGGAGCGGCCGAGGGAGAGGTACGGGGAGTTGGAGCTCAGGGCGATCGGTGCGGCGGGCCTCGAGGTGGGCGCCGTGGGGCTCGGCTGCATGCCGATGAGCTGGGCCTACAGCAGCTCGCAGCAGCGCGGTGAGCGGTCGCTCCGCACGGTCCACAGCGCGCTCGACGCCGGTTCGAGCCTGCTGGACACGGCCGACATGTACGGCCCCTTCACCAACGAGCTGCTGCTCGGCCGGGTCCTCAAGGAGCGGCGCGCGGACGCCTTCGTGTCGACGAAGGCGGGCCTGCTCGTCGGCGACCAGCACATCGTCGCCAACGGGCGGCCCGGCTACGTGAAGCGGGCCTGCGACGCCTCGCTGCGGCGGCTCCAGACCGACGTGATCGACCTGTACCAGCTCCACCGCGCCGACCCCGAGGTGCCCGTGGAGGAGACCTGGGGCGCGATGGCAGAACTGGTGGGCGCCGGCAAGGTGCGGGCGCTCGGGATGTGCGCCGTCGGTGCGCGGGCGTCACGCCGCTCGGGGGGCGACCTGTACGCGGGAACGATTCGCCAACTGGAGCGGATGCAGCAGGTGTTCCCGGTGAGCACGGTGCAGGCGGAGCTGTCGGTGTGGTCGCCCCAGGCCCTGGAACGGCTGCTGCCGTGGTGCGAGGCACGCGGAGTGGGCTTCCTCGCGGCCACACCGCTCGGGAACGGGTTCCTGACGGGAACGCTCACCCCGGGGCAGGGTTTCGAGCCGGACGACGTACGGGCGCGTCACCCGCGGTTCACGGCGGAGATGATGGCGGCCAACCAGCCGGTGGTGGCGGGACTGCGCAGGGTCGCCGCACGGCACGGGGGCGGCGTCACACCGGCCCAGGTGGCCCTCGCCTGGGTGCTGGCCCAGGGACGGCACGTGGTGCCGGTGCCCGGCACGAAGCGGCCGGAGTGGGCGGTGGAGAACGCGGGCGCCTGGAAGCTGGAGCTCACGGCGTACGACCTGGCGGAGATCGCGGCGCTCCCGCCGGCACGGGGTTCGTGGGACTGAGCGGGCGCCGGGTTCCCGGCGGCCGGGCGCGGACCGCTGCGATGTCCCGACCCGGTGGACGAGGGTTCTCCGCAAGATCGGGAACCTGAACGGCGGCAGCGGTGTAAGAAGAACAGGAAGGCAGCTCCAGCCGCCGTTCGAAGGGATCAGAACCGTGCACCGTCCTGCAGTGACGGCCGTGATGGCCGCCGTCGCACTCCTTTTCGCGGCCGGATGCTCCTCGGGCGACGGGACAAGTCCGTCCGCCGGTACGCCCGGCGCGTCCAAGGAAGCCGCCTCGCCCTCGACCGCCGCGTCGCCGAGCCCCGCGCCCACCACCGCCGGCCCGCCCGCGAAGGGCTCCGTGAAGGTCGTGTCGACCCTGGCGGAGGACCTGGAGTCACCCTGGGGCGCGGCGGTCATGCCGGGCGGTGACCTGCTGGTGACCTCACGGGACGAGGGAACGATCACCCGGGTCGACGCGGAGAGCGGCGAGAAGACCGAGATCGGTTCCGTGCCGGGTGTCGCACCGGGTGGCGAGGGCGGCCTGCTGGGTCTCGCGATCTCCCCCTCGTTCGCCTCCGACCGCCAGGTGTACGTGTACTTCACCACCGCCTCCGACAACCGCATCGCCCGCCTCCTCTACGACGAGCAGAAGCCGGCCGGCCAGCAGTTGGGCGCGCCGGACACGGTGCTCCGCGGCATCCCCAAGGGCGTCATCCACAACGGCGGGCGGATCGCGTTCGGCCCGGACAAGATGCTGTACGCCGGCACGGGCGAGACGGGTGAGACGGGTCTCGCGCAGGACAAGGAGTCGCTGGGCGGCAAGATCCTCCGCATGACCCCGGACGGCCGCCCGGTCCACGGCAACCCGGAGGCCGATTCCGTCGTCTACTCGTACGGCCACCGCAATGTGCAGGGCCTCGCCTGGGACTCCGAGAAGCGGCTGTGGGCGGCCGAGTTCGGGCAGAACACCTGGGACGAGCTCAATCTGATCGAGCCGGGGAAGAACTACGGCTGGCCGGAGGTGGAGGGCAAGGGCGGCCGGCCGGGCTTCGTCGACCCGGTCGCGCAGTGGAGGACGACGGAGGCCTCCCCGAGCGGCATCGCGTACGCGCAAGGTTCCATCTGGATGGCGGGGCTGCTCGGCGAACGCCTGTGGCGCATCCCGCTGTCCGGGACCGCGCCTTCCGCGGACCCGCAGCCCTTCCTCGAGGAGGAGTACGGTCGACTGCGCACCGTCGTGCCGGCGGGCGGGAACAAGCTCTGGCTCCTGACCAGCGAGACCGACACCCGCGGCACGCCGGAGTCGGGCGACGACAAGATCCTCCAGTTGGAGGTCCGATAGGGGAGGCCGATCCGTGTTCAACGCCTTCGAGGAGATCTTCGCACCGGGCCGTAAGCACACCGACGACGAGCGCAACCGCCTGGCGCTGACCAGAACCGACGTGGGCGACGGCGATCCCGGCCGTGGCCCGATAGACCTCGACTCCGGCAAGGTCACGGTCCACCCGCGTGCGGCGCGGGCCGTCGACGCCGACGACGCCGCGGGCCGCGGAGGCCCGCCCGCGGCGCGGGAGGGCGCCGGGGCCGACGACGACGGGCGTACGGGTACGCCAGGCACACCCCGGCCCGGCACGGCGTCGGCCACGGCACCGGTCGACGACGCGAGGGAGCCGGACCTCGAAACCCCCGGCGACGGCCGGACGTCCACAGATCGCCGGCGCGGCCCGCGGCCCGGGCCCGCGAGCGCCCGTGCGGCCGAAAGTTCCGACCCGGGCACGCCCGACTGAGGACGCCGAGCGACTGGAACGCGCGCCCGGCCTCTGTGCTGCCGATCCATTCACCAGGTGAGGACGGGCACCGACCGGGTGCGACAGGGCCGTTGTCCGGGTGACGGACGTGGGCCGACGGGCAGTCGCACGTCCTCGCCGGGCCCGCACGCCCAGGTGCCGTACGAGCCGACGGGCAGGCGCACGCCCTCGCCGGCCCGCACGACCTACTGCCGGGCATGGCGGGCGTCGGCGTCAGGCCGGGGCGGCGTCCGGCAGGTCCTGGAAGAGGCGGAGGCGGTGCGCCAGGGCGGCGGCCTCGCCGCGGCCGGAGACACCCAGCTTCGCGAGGATGTTGGAGACGTGGACGCTCGCCGTCTTCGGCGAGATGTAGAGCTCCTCGGCTATGCGGCGGTTGCCGTGACCGGCGGCGACCAGGCGCAGCACGTCCTGCTCGCGGCGGGTGAGGCCGAGGTCCGGACCGGGCTGCGGGCCGCCCGCCGGCGCGGCGGCCTCCGTGAGGGTGACGCGGGCGCGCCTGGCCAGCAGCTCGATGTCCTCGCTCAGGGGCCGCGCGCCCAGGTCCCGGGCGACACTCCGGGCCCGGCGCAGCAGATCCGTGGCGTGCTTGCGGTCGGGGTCGCCCGCTCCCGCGGCGGCGGACCGCAGCAGGCACTCCGCCCACTTCAGGCGCACGACCGCGAGATCGTAGGGACGCCCCGACTCCTCGAACGCCTCTGCCGCCTCCGCCCAGTCGGCGAGCGTGTCGTCCCCTTCCGCGCGCCGCAGCTCCGCACGGACGAGGAGTTCATGGGCCCGCCACACCGGCACCCCGGTCACCAGCGCCTTGGCGGCCCCGCGGATGCGCCGGACGGCCTCCGGACGGCCCGGTTCCGCCGCGGGCAGCCCGCGTGTGTCGGCCTCCAGGGCGGCGGCCGCGCGCAGCAGCGGCCAGGCGTACCGCTGGGTGCCGAGGGGGAAGCCGGACGCGACGGCGCGTGCGAGCTCGCGGCGTGCGTCGAGGATCCGGCCCTGCGCGGCGGCGATCCGCAGGGCGACCGTGATCGCGGGAAGCGTCGCCTGCGGAACCGGATCGTTCGTGCCGAAGTGCTTGTGTGCCAGCGCCAGATGCTCGACGGCTCCGGCGACGTCCCCGCGCTCGATGGCGATCCCGGCGAGCAGCACGGCGGCGCGGCCGCTCGGTCTCGGGCTCAGAGCGACGCGCAGGGCGTGTGCCGCCGCCTCCTCGGCCTCGTCCCACCGGCCCAGGGAGAAGTGGGAATCGGCCAGGTTGTTCCTGATCCAGGCACGGCTGTCCAGCAGTCCGTACCTGCCGACCATCCCGAGGCCCTCTTCGAGGACGCGGATCGCTTCCTGTGAGCGGCCGACGCTCTCCAGCACGGACGGCAGGTTCGTGTAGATGCGGCCGATGTGCGCGGTCAGTCCGAGGCCGACGGCCCGTTCCTTGACCGCGTACATACCGGCCACGCCGCCCTCGACGTCGCCGGCGTCGGCCATCAGGCTGCCGAGGGTGAGGCGGGCGCGGAGCTCGATGTCCTCCGCGCCGACCATGCGCGCGTACTCGACAGCCTGCTCGGCCGTCGCGAGGCTCTCCGCACCGGGGGCGTGCTCCTTGCGCCAGGCCGCCGCCTCCGCGAGCACTTCCGCGTGCACCGCGGAGGGCGCCAGCCCCCGGACCAGGTCCTGGGCGGCGCTCAGTTCGGCCCATCCGTCGCCGCGTCCCAGTGCGGAGATCAGCCGGGAGCGCTGGACCGAGAACCAGGCGGCCCGCAGCGGATCGTCCTCCGCCTCCGCCAGCCGCTGGCCGCGCTTGGCCGTCTTCAGTGCCCGTTCGCGTTCGCCGCAGAGCCGGCCCGCGACGGCCGCTTCCGCCATCAGGTCGAGATAGCGCAGCGGTGTGGTCGCCGGGTCGCAGCCGCACGGGGGGTAGACCTCGGCGTGGTCCAGGGGCCGCAGCTCCGAGCGGACGCTGTCGGGGGCGCTGTCCCACAGCTCCATGGCCCGTTCCAGCAACCGCAGTTGCTCGGCGTAGGCGTGCCGGCGCCGGGCCCCGACAGAGGCTTTGAGCACGGCGGGCAGCGCCTTGGCGGCGTCGCCCGCGCGGTACCAGTAGGTGGCCAGGCGGGTGGCCCGCTCCTCCTCCCGTACGAGGGTGGGATCGCCCTCCAGCGCCTCGGCGTAACGGCGGTTGAGGCGGGAGCGCTCGCCGGGCAGCAGGTCGTCGCTGACGGCTTCACGGGCGAGGGAGTGCCGGAAGCGGTAACCGTCCCCGTCCGGCACGGCGAGCAGGATGTTCGCGCCGACCGCGGAGCGCAGCGCGGCGATGAGTTCGTCCTCCGGCAGACCGGCGACGGCCTGCAGCAGGCCGTGCTCGACGGTGGAGCCGCCTTCGGCGACGATCCGCACCACGCCCTGTGCGTCCTCGGGCAGCGCCTCCACGCGCACGAGCAGGATGTCGCGCAGGGAGTCGGGCAGGGCGGGGCAGTTGTCGTCGCTGAGGCCGGTGGCGAGCTCCTCGACGAAGAAGGCGTTCCCGTCGGAACGGTCGAAGACCTGGTCCACCAGGGCGGGGGCGGGCTCGGCCGCAAGGATGCCGGCCATCTGCCGCCGTACCTCGGTCCGGTTGAAGCGCGGCACCTCGATGCGCTGCACCGTGCGCATGCGGTCGAGTTCGGCGAGGAACGGGCGCAGCGGGTGGCGCCGGTGGACGTCGTCCGAACGGTAGGTGGCGATCAGTACCAGCCGGCCGCGGCGCACGGTGCGGAACAAATAGGCGAGGAGGTGGCGGGTGGAGGCGTCGGCCCAGTGGAGGTCCTCCAGCACCAGGACCACGGTGCGGTCCGCCGCGACCCGTTCCAGCAGCCGTGAGGTGAGTTCGAAGAGGCGGGCCATGCCCTCCTCGTCGTGCCTGCTGTGTTCGCCGCCGGGCGCGGCGAGTTCGGGCAGGAGCCGGGCGAGTTCCTGCTCCTGACCGCCGGCGGCGGCCAGGAGTTCCTCCGGCAGCCGCCGGTGCAGGGAGCGCAACGCGGTCGAGAAGGCGGCGAACGGCAGCCCGTCCGCGCCCGTCTCGACGCATCCGCCGACGGCGACGACGGCGTCGCGGCGGCAGGCCTCGCTCAGCAGTTCCTCGACGAGCCGGGTCTTGCCGACCCCCGCCTCGCCGGCGATGAGCAGTGCCTGGGGCTCGCCCGGTCCCCCGGCCGGTGTCTGCGGGCCGACGCCGGCGGCGCGGTTGAGCGCGTCGGTGAGCACCCCCAGCTCACCTGCGCGGCCGACGAATACGGGGCTGACGGACCTGGTCTCCACGCCGCCGAGCATCGCACAACCGTCCGGGGGCGCGGCAGCCGTTATCGGTGTGCCGGTCATGGCCCGGGTCATGCGGCCCGTGTGAAGTGGCTGCTGTCGGGCCGGCTCACCCGCCCCTCCTTTTCTTCGCCGCCGGACGGGCGCGTGGCGCGGCGAAGGCGCTGCGTGCGGGGGACGCGGCGCTCGGCGTCGGCCTCCCGGATCAGGTCGGCGCGGCGCAGTTGCTGGATGGCGTAGTCGAACATGGTGTTCCTCCTGTGTCGGGGGCTCTCGGCCCCGTCGGACATGTCCACCCTCGTCCCCCAGTACGGCCGTCCGCATCGGGCGACTGCCGGATCTCCGGGCGGCCGGCGGCTTAGGGCCGCGGCCGGGTGCCTTAGGTCTTGTCCGCCGGCCTTGGGCGGCCCCTGAGGACCCCCTCCTCACTTGTGACGGGTACCGCCACCGGTGCGGGCCGCCTCAGGCCGGGTGTCAGGGCGAGGGTGACCGCGACGGAGGCGGCGGCCATCACGGTCATGGCGGTCGCGGGCGAGGTGAGCTGGGCGATGCCGCCCGCCATCGCCGCGGCGACGCCCTGCATGGTGAGCATCCCGGAGGAGTGCAGTCCGAAGGCGTGACCCGTCAGCTCGCCCGGGGTCAGGGACAGCAGGCGTTCCTGGAGCAGCAGACTGGCGGAGAAGCCGACCGCTCCCACGGTCACGGCCGCGAGCGCCACGGGCAGAGCCGGGTGCAGGAAGAAGATCAGATACGGGGCGGCGAGCAACAGCAGCAGGGGCGGCGCACCGAATCTGTCGCGCCGACGCGCGGACAGGAAACGGCCGGTCAGGGCGTCCCCGGCCAGCATGCCCACCGCGGTGCAGGCGAACAGCAGTCCCGCGTGGCGCGGTGCGTAGGAGACGAAGAGGGACTCGCAGCCGACGACGAGTCCGTTGGGCACCCACAGGGCGAGGTAGACGCGGCGCCGCGGTTTCGACGACCACAGGAGCGCGTTGGTCCGCCGGCTCTCGCTCACGGAGGGACGGCCTTTCGCGCGCGGCCGCCGCCTCGTGAGACCGATGCGGGCGACGGCCGCGGAGACGACGTACAGGGCGGCGCCGGTGAGCAGGGTCTCGCGCGGCGTCAGGACGTTGACGAGTACGCCGCCGACGGCGTAGCCGCAGACCTGGAGGCTTCCCGCGCACATGTTGTGGACGGAGCGGCCGAGCACGTAGCCCTCCGTGGGAAGGATCTCCGTGAGCAGTCCGTAGCGCACTCCGCCGCCGACCGAGCCCACCGTGCCCTGGACGGACAGGATCACGAAGATGCCCCACACCGGCAGGCCCGGCAGCGCGAGGGCCGTGGTGGCCACGGCGAAGAAGAGCGCCAGGCCGACGGTGGCCGCGCGCGGTGGCAGGCGGTCCGCCGCGGACAGCAGGACACTCGCGCCGATCATCTGCACCAGCTTCGGGCCGAACATGCTGAGGGCCGCGAGGAGCGGCAAGCCGGTCGAGTCGTGGACGAGCGTCCCGAGGGCCAGCCCGCTCACCGTCAGTGCCGCCACGTGAGCGGCGGAGACCGCGAGCAGCGGAGCGAACTCCGGTGTCTCGAAAAGCTCTTGGTAGGTGCGCATGGACGGAGTGTCGGCAGGCGTCCGGTCGCGGAGTTAATGTTTCGCGGGGAGGCGAAACCATTGGGCTGGTGGGAAGTCAACGCGGACACGCTCGCGAGGAGCCGGTTCGTCGTGTCCCCCCTCTGCGAGACGACAGCGAGCCTGATGGTCCTGCAGAAGGAATCGCCCGCTCATCCGGCCGAGCGGCGGTGGCTGGAGCTTCACCGGCCCGCCTACCGGGAGCGGCTGGCCGCCGACCCGGTCACCGCCCTGCTGGTGCCCGTCGCACTGGGCAGACACCGGTGGATCGCCGACTTCGTGACGCCGGTACCGTCCCGCGAGGGTGCGGCGCAGGGCGGTGCGGAGTTCTACGACGAGCTGGCACGGATCCGTGCGACGCCGGACGAGACCGCTCGCGCCGACCTCGAGGTCGCTCATCGCGGGCCGCTGCCGGACGCGTTGCTGCGTCCCGGTCTGCCGGAGCGCATCGCCGACCTGCTGGAGTGGGTGTGGCGGGAGGCCGTGGCGCCCGACTGGCCGCGGCGGCGGCGCGTCATCGAGGCCGATGTCGTCGCGCGTACAGGGCAGTTGAGCCGGGCGGGCTGGGCGGCCGCACTGGACGACATCCATCCGGAGATGCGGTGGCTGGGCGACAACCGGCTGCAGGTCAACACCCGTGCCTTCCCGCCCCGGCGGCTGATGGGGTCGCAGCTGCTGTTCGTGCCGGTCACGCCGCGCACGGGATGGATATCCACGGACCGGGCGGACGCCGACGGCACGGTGCACCGGAACGCCGTGGTGTACCCGTGCTCGGGCACGCTGGCGGAGCCGGAGCGGGCCGCCGCCCCCCAGGCGCTGGCCAGGCTGCTCGGCGCCGGGCGGGCGAGCGTGCTGGTGCTCCTGGACAGCCCGATGAGCACGACGCACCTGGTGGCGCTGACGGGCCAGGGTCTCGGCTCGGTGGGCCGCCACCTCAAGGTGCTCCTGGACGCCGGGCTGGTCGGCCGCCGCCGTGCGGGACGGTCCGTGCTCTACTACCGCTCCCCCGCCGGCGACGTGCTGGTGCGGGCCCAGGGCTCGTAGCGGCCTCCGGGACGACGGCCGCCGGACGCGACGGGCCGGATCACGACCCGGGGATCACGGCCCGGGGTGCAACGGCCCGCGCGATCACGGCTCGTAGACGTACGGCGTCGTCGTGCACAGAGCCGTGAAGCCGAGCCGCTGCAGGATGGGCCTGCTGTCGTCCGACGCGTCGACCTGCAGAAAGCGGACGCCCTCGGCCACGGCGAGACGGGCCCGGTGGGCGACCAGGGCGCGGTAGATGCCGCGGCCGCGCCACTCGGCCAGAGTGCCGCCGCCCCAGAGGCCGGCGAAGTCCGTCCCCGGGTAGCGTTCCATGCGGGCCGAGCAGACCGGGACGTCGCCCGCCATCGCGACGGTGATGTCGATCGTGTCGGGGTCCTTCGCCAGTTGGACGAGGAGCTGCTCGCGCAGCCGGTCGCTGCTGGTGCCGAAGGCCTGCTCGTGCACCCGCGCCACGAGGTCGACGCCCGCCGGGCCGGTCACCGGCTCCAGCCGTACTCCGTCGGGCAGTCCGGCCCCGGCCGTCAGGTGCGCGGCCTCCCCGACCATCACCGTCTCGTCGGGCTCCGGGGTGAATCCGGCCGCGCGCAGCCGCGCGCCGAGGTCGTGCGGGGTGTCATAGCTGTACAGCTTCCACTCGAAGGGGCGGGCGAGCCCGGAGAAGTACCGCACCTGACCGTCGATCACCGCGTCGGCGGTCTCCGGACGCAGCGCGGACCACAGGACACCGCTCCAGTCACCGTCGGCGCCGGTCCGGCGCACCACGTCGCCGACCGCCTCGCCCCCCGGGGCGTCCCGGCGCAGCTGCTGGTCGAACAGGGCGAGTACGGCTTGCTGATCACGTGGGTCCATCGGGGCATTGGAGCACTGCCCGCCCGGCCGCACCAGCGGATTTCCGCCGGTGCGGCCGGCAGCCCGCTACGCGGCCCGGCGCTTGCGCCACTCCGGGGCCAGCACCGACCAGATCTGCTCGTCGTGCCGCTCGCCGCGGTACAGGTAGAGCTCCCGCTGGGTGCCCTCGTGGGTCATGCCCAGGCGCTTGGCGACGTTGATGCTGGCGCGGTTGGCGGAGGCCACGATCCATTCGACGCGGTGCATGCCGCGCACCTCCACCGCCCAGTCGATGATGAGGGTCACGGCGCGCGTGACCAGGCCCCGGCCGGCCGCGGCCGGTTCCAGCCAGCAGCCCGCCTCGCAGGTCCCCTGGGTCACGTCCATGGTGCGGAACATGACACCGCCGACGAGGGTGCCCTCCAGCCAGATGCCGTAGATGCGCCCCTTGTCCGCGGCCGTCTTGTCGGCGTACGACTGGAGGAAGGCCCGGGCGGCGGGGACGTCCTTGACGATGTCCGGGAGTCCGACGTGGCGGCCGATGTACTCGCGGCCGCGGTCGATGTGGGCGAAGAACTCCTCCGCCTGCCAGGGTTCGAGGGGACGCAGTTCCGCTCCGTCGTCGCCGAGGCTGATGGCAAACACAGTGCTCCTTCGATGGGCCGCGGGCCGTTACCGCACGAGCTCGCCGTCCTCGCGGGCCCGTGCCCCGGGGATCCTCGCATGTGCGGCCTCGCGGCACTCGGGCTTTTCGATGCTGATCCTGGGCAGCAGGCGGCCCATCCACCGGGGCAGCCACCAGTTCGCGCCGCCGAGCAGGTGCATCAGGGCGGGCACCAGCAGGGTCCGCAGGACGAAGGCGTCCAGCGCCACGGCCGCGGCGAGGCCGATGCCGAACATGGCGATGACCCGGTCACCGCTGAGCACGAAGGCCAGGAAGACGGAGATCATGATGACGGCCGCGGAGTTGATCACGCGGCTGGTCTCCGCGAGTCCGACCCGTACCGCGCGCCGGTTGTCACCGGTCTCGAGCCATTCCTCGTACATCCGGCTGACCAGGAAGACCTGGTAGTCCATGGAGAGGCCGAAGAGCACCGAGACCATGATCACCGGCAGGAAGGGCTCGATGGGGCCCGCGCTGCCGAGGCCCAGCAGTTCGCTGCCCCAGCCCCACTGGAAGACGGCCACGACGATGCCGAAGGCCGACGCGACGGCGAGGACGTTCATCACCGCCGCCTTCAGCGGGATGCCCAGCGAGCGGAACGCGAGGAGCAGCAGGAGGCAGCCGAGCGCGATGACGACGCCGACGAAGAGGGGCAGCTTGCCGACGATGATCTCCGCGAAGTCGTCGTAGCTCGCGGTGACACCACCGACGTGCACCTGGAGCGAGGTGCCGTTCTCCGCGACCGGCAGGACCTCGGAGCGCAGCCGGTCGACGAGTTCGCTCGTCGTCCTCGACTGCGGCGCGGACTCGGGGACGACAGTGAGCACCGCCGTGTCCCCGCTGCTGTTGTAGGCGACCGGCCCGGCGGACGCGACGCCGTCGGTGGCCCCAAGGTCCTCCCGGAGCCGGTCCAGCGCCATGTGGTCGTCGGGTCCCTCCAGCTCGGCGACGAGCGTGAGGGGTCCGTTGACGCCGGGGCCGAAGCCGTCGGCGAGCATGTCGTAGGCCTGCCGGGTGGTGGCGGAGGCGGGTCCGTTGCCCTGGTCGGACGTGCCGAGGTGGAGCGAGAACGTCGGCAGGGCCAGCACCAGCATGACGACAGCGGCGAGAACGCCCAGCAGCTTGGGCCGGCGCTCGACGAAGGCGGACCAGCGGGCGGCGAAGCCGGTGGGCAGTTCGGGCTGCGGCCCCTGTTCGGCCAGCCGGCGGCGCTCGCGCCTGCTGAGGGCCCGCATGCCGATCATCGAGAGCAGCGCGGGCAGCAGCGTCACGGACGCGGCGACGGTGAGGACGACGGTGAGGGACGCGGCGATCGCGACGCCGTTGAGGAAGCCGAGTCGCAGGATCAGCATCCCGAGGAGCGCGATGCAGACGGTGGCGCCGGCGAAGACGACGGCGCGGCCGGTGGTGGCCACGGCGTCGCGTACCGCCTCGTCCACCGGCAGGCCGCGCTTGAGCCCCTTGCGGTGTCTGGTGACGATGAAGAGCGCGTAGTCGATGCCGACGCCGAGGCCGATCAGGAGGCCCAGCATGGGCGCGAAGTCGGCGACGGTCATGACATGGCCGAGGAGAACGATGCCCGCGTAGGCGGTTCCGACGGACACGAGCGCCGTGGCGATGGGCAGCAGGCTGGCGGCGAGGGAGCCGAAGACCAGGAAGAGGACGACCGCCGCGACCGCCACGCCGACCATCTCGGCGAGATGACCGTCGGGCGCCTCGGTCAGGGCGACGGCGCTCCCGCCGAGTTCGACGTCCACCCCGTCGCCGGCGGCCGCCTTCGCGGTGTCGACGACGGCCCTGGCCTGCGCCTCGGTGATGTCCTCGACCTGGTGGTCGAAGGCGACCACGGCGAAGGCGGTGCGGGAGTCGGGGCTGATCTGCGCGGCGCCGTCACTGCCGTACGGGCTCACGACGGCGGCGATGCCGTCGAGCCCGGCGACGTCCTCGAGCATGCCGGACATGCGCTTCTCGACGTCGGGGGCCCGGACGCTGCCGCCGTCGGTGCGCCAGACGATGGTGTCACTGTCGCCGGCCCGGCCGTGGAAGCCGTCCTGGAGGAGGGCGGTGGCGCGGCCGGATTCGGTGCCCGGAACCTCGTAGTCGTTGGAGTACGCGGATCCGGCGACGCCCGCGGCGGCCGCGACGCCGCCGAGTGTGACGAGCCAGAGCAGGACGACGACGAGGCGGTGCGTGACGCACCACCGGGCAATTGCTGCCAACGGACCGGCTCCCCTGGTGGTTCGTGGATCTTTGGTCGGGAACAGCCCGCAAAGAACTCATGACCTGCAAGGACACACTCTGGCAGTCAATCGTGATCGTTTGTCCCTTTTGTGGGGTGAGTCACACGCGTGCACACGGGTGCATAACGGTGCACATCGCGGACATCGATGCGCACCGTCCACCCCGTCGAACGGACGCCGCGTCAGCCCGAGACGCTGGGGCGGCCGTTCTCGATGTGTCCCATCAGCCGGCGCCGGAAGCCGGACTCACGCTGCGGCCCTTCGGCGGTCACCTCGAGGTCGTACCAGCCGTGCGCGTCGGCCGCCGAGTGCACGACGGTGCGGCTGCGACCGGGCTTCACGGTGATCCGGCGGGTCCAGCCGTGCAGGTCCGCCTCCTCGACGTAACCGAGGGGCCGCACCGTGAACGTCAGGGGCGCGCGGCCGCTGTTGCGCAGCGTGAGGTGCACGTCGCGGTCGTGATGGTCGATGACGGAGCGGACCTCCGCGGTGCCCCGCGCGGGGCCGGCGAACTCCCTGCGGAAGCCGTTCGGGCCGGTGATCGTGAAACGGTAGTCCGCCCGCGTAAGGGGCACCGTCCATTGAGCCTCGCCCCTTACATCCCGGTGCTGCGGCACGGGGAACTCACCCGCGTACGGGTAGAGCGCGAAGTGCGCGCTCGCCCGTCCGCTGTTGCGGAGCGCCACGGTGACCGCGTCGGCCGTCAGGGTCGCGTGGGCGTCCGGCTGGTACGGCAGAGGGCGCGCGGGACGCGTGCCCGGCTCCTGGACGGGCATCGCCTGCACCTCGGGCGGCAGCGGCCGCCAGCGGCCCGTGAACGCGGGTATCTCCCCCGGCTGCTCCACCGCCGGCTGGGGCCGTGCCCTGCCGAAGTCGAAGGCCGAGGTGAGGTCGCCGGTCACGGTGCGCCGCCACGGGGTGATGTTGGGCTCCTCGACACCGGTCCACCGCTCCAGCAGCCGGATCACCGAGGTGTGGTCGAAGACCTCGGAGCAGACGTAGCCGCCGACGGACCAGGGTGAGACGACCAGCATGGGGACGCGGATACCGAGGCCGGTCGGGAGCCCCTGCCAGCGCTCGTCGGTGTCGTCGGCGGGCGGGACGGGCGGCGGCACATGGTCGAAGAAGCCGTCGTTCTCGTCGTAGTTGATCAGGACCACCGTGCGCCGCCAGACCTCGGGGTGCGAGGCCAGGGCGTCGAGAACCTTGTAGACGAGGGAGGCGGAGGCGACGGGCGACGAGGTGCCGGGGTGCTCGGAGTCCACGGCCGACGGCACGAGGTAGGAGACGGCGGGGAGCCGGCCCGCGGCCACGTCGGCACGGAAGCTGTCGGCGAGTGTGCCGGTCTCGACGCGGCGCAGCCCGCGCTCGAAGAGCGACCGCTCGCTCTTCGACAGCGTGGCGACACCCCTCTCGAGCGACGCCAGCAGCGCGGCCCGCTCCGCGGCGTCCTCGGTCTCGCGGACCTTCGCGTAGAAGGCCTCCATGTACGTGAAGCCACCGGACGCCGCCAGCGCCTTGCGCGCGATCTTCTTGAAGCTCGTGAAGAACTCGATGCTGTTGTCGGTGAAGTTCTCCCACTCCGTGTACGTCTTCCAGCTGCGGCCCGCCTGCTCCAGGCGCTCGGCGTACGTCGGCCACGGGTAGCCGGGGTGGGTGCCCTCCGCGTACGCGGCGTTGGTCACGGCACGCCTGCCGTCGGCCTCGTGTCCCGTCCAGCCGCTCCAGAGGTGGTTGCGGTTGGGGTTCGTCGAGGTGTGGATCGAGGAGTGGTAGGCGTCGCAGACGGTGAAGGTGTCCGCGAGCTCGTAGTGCAGCGGCAGGTCGCGCCGGTCGTAGTAGGCCATGGTCGCCGCGGTCTTCGCGGAGACCCAGCCGTCCATCCAGCCGTCGCGCCAGGCCTTGGCGCCGCCGCCCCACGAGTGGTCGAGGTCGCCGATGTACTGGAGGTCCTTCTGCTGCGCCGCCGCGGCCTCCCGCACGGGGAAGGGCAGGACCGTCCCCTGCGCCGCGGGCTGCTCGAAGACCGGCCTGCCGGAGGGGAGTTCCACGGCATTGCGGTCCCCGAAGCCGCGTACCCCGCGCAGTGTCCCGAAGTAGTGGTCGAAGGACCGGTTCTCCTGCATGAGGATCACCACGTGCTCGACCGCGCGCAGCCCGCCGGCCGGCGGTTCGGCGGCGAGCGCCGCCTGGAGGGACGGCGGCAGCAGCGATCCCGCGGCCGCCGCGCCGAATGCTCCTGTACCGAGCGCGAGCACTCTTCTGCGCGAAATCTCCGGTGACATCCCCGACCTCCCGTCGACGGCCAATGGTTCATCGTCGAGCCATTGCTCCGCAGGGACGGTAATCAGAGCGGATGTCGGCGAGAAGGCCTGGCGACATCCGCGTGGTGAACGTCCAAGAGTCCGGACGCCGAGTCCAAGCAACATCCGGCCAGTGACGGAATCTCCGGTTCCACCCGTGCGGGGCAGGGGCATCCGGCCTCGCCCGGCGCACGAGGGCGGGAATCGGCCGTGGTCCACAAGACGAGCGGATTTGTCGGCGCCGACTGGCACGATGGCCGACATGGAATACAGGGGGATCCACCAGACAGCCCTGACGCCCGCGGACGCCGCGGAGTTCGCCCGCATGCTCCATGACGCGCCCGGCCCGCATCTGGGCCGCGCACCCGTCCCCGTGCTCGTCCACGAGCCGGACACGACCCCCGCCGGGCGCCGCCACGCGCTCCAGGGGGTGTACGACGCGATCGTGGCGCGGATCGGCGAGCCGACGCTGTACGGCGGCTCCGCACAGGGCCCGAGCGTCCGCTGGCGCGACGGCCGCAGAACCGTCCTGCTCGCCGGGGACCGGCAGCAGGTGGGGCTGTCGGTCCACGACACGCTGACCCTCGAGGGCGAGGAGCGGCGGGCCTTCGAGTGGCGCGGCGCGTGGTCCGGCGGCGAGCCGTACGACCCCGCGTTCCTTCCGTACGTCTGGCAGTTGGACCGCAGCGGCCCCGGCGAGCGCCCGACCTCCCGCCCGGGCGGCCGGCCCGCGGCGGACCTGGCGCAGTTCCAGTACGGGCTCCAACTGCTTCTCGCGGCGTGGGTGGAGCAGCTGCCGGTGCAGGTGGGCACCGACTGGGCGAGCTTCTGCCTGACCAGCGCCGTCGACCGGGGCCGCCAACTTCTCGTCTCCTACAGCCTGGAGGACGGTCTGCAGGCCTCGATCGACGACCGCGACGGGGAGAACGGCGAGGACCGCGCAGGGACGATGCTCGCCCGCGGGTGGCAGAGCAGGGACCGGGGCTGGTGGCAGACGGACTTCGCCGATCCCGGACCTGACGACGCCGCGGACCTGGCCGCCCTCGTCGTCACCGAATTGTGCGCCCGCGGCACCAGGGCGCCGGAGGAACTGCGCGCGAGGGACGTGAGCTGCAAGGACCGCGGCGAGCTGTGGCTGCCGGGGCTGGGCGTCCGCCACTGACCACGGCGGTGCGCGAGGTCCACGGGCGGGGCCGGGGCCGGGCCGGCATCAGCGCCGTCCCGCCGCCCGTGCCGACGACATCGGAGCGTCGGCCGAGGACCGTTGCGAGGCGGCGGCCGGGCCGTCCTGTGCCGGGGGACGTGTCCCGGCGGTGGAGCAGTGTGCGGGCCGGTTCCTGACTCGAGGAACCGGCCCGGACCTTACGCGCCGAGCAGTCCCGTCACGGGCGCGGCCTGGCTGGTGAGGGGGTCGAGCTCGCCGGGCACCTCGGCGAGCCTGTTGAGGCCGGCGAGCTGCTCGGAGGTGCTCGGCAACTGCTCGCGGTGCTCCGGTGCGACGGACCTCTCGGTGAGGGTGTCGACCGTGTCCATGACGGACAGCGTCCCGACGGGCAGTTCGGGTGAAGCCGCGGTCGCGGCGGGGGCCGCGAGCGCGGAGGCGCCGGTGGCGAGGGCGAGAGCGGCGAGTACACGTTGTGCTTTGGTCATGTGCTGACAACGGCCCCGCTCCCTGATCGGTCACGCCCTGCCCCCATCCGCCCACGTGTGCGCACCCCGCCACGCGGCGGGGTGCGCCGGCCACATGCCCCGGACCGGGCCCTCGCCGGTGCTGTCCTGGCCGGTCCGGCCGCACGCAGCCGCCCCGCCCTGTGTCCGCGTGCCGGCCGCGCACCCCCGGGCCGAGCCGGACGGGGCCGGGCCGGGCCTGGGCGGGCCTGGCCGGGCCCTTCCGGGCCTGACCGGGGTGCGCGCCTGGGCGGGCCTTTCCGGGCTTTCCAGGCCTCGCCGGGGTGCGCGCCTGAGCGGGCCTGTTCGGCCCTGGCCGGGCCGGCCGCGCACCCCCGGGCCGAGCCGGACGGGGCCGGACGGGGCCGGGCCGGGCCAGGGTGCGCGCCTGGGCGGGCCTGTCCGGACAGGCCGCGCCCAGCCCGCCCGGCTGTGTCGGGAACCGGCCGCGCGAAGCCATGGGGCGCGCGGCTGTGCGGCGCGTGCGGCCGCCGCGTGCTCCCGTCCGGTCCTGGTCGGACGGCCCGCGCACGCGGGACGGAGTCTGTCCTGGACGGGCGGTGCGGGCTCGGCCGGTCCGGGGCACGCGGACGGGGCCTCTCCCGGCCGGGCCTGGCCGGTTCGGGCACGCGAGCGCGCGGACGCGGAAGGGCGGCGCGCACCCCCTGGTGCGCGCCGCCCTCGTCGTGCGTACGGCCGTCAGCCTTCGGTGACGCCCAGCTTCTGCAGGATCAGTTCCTTGACCCTGGCCGCGTCCGCCTGGCCGCGGGTGGTCTTCATGACCGCGCCCACGAGCGCTCCCGCCGCCGCGACCTTGCCGCCGCGGATCTTGTCCGCGATCGCCGCGTTGGCCGCGATGGCCTCGTCGACGGCCGCGCCGAGCGCGCCCTCGTCCGAGACGACCTTCAGACCGCGCTTGTCCACGACGGTGTCCGGGTCGCCCTCGCCCGCGAGCACGCCCTCGATCACCTGGCGGGCCAGCTTGTCGTTGAGCGAGCCCTCCTTGACCAGCGCGGTCACCCGGGCGACCTGCGCCGGGGTGATCGCGAGCTCGTCCAGGGCCTTGCCCGACTCGTTGGCGCTGCGGGCCAGTTCGCCCATCCACCACTTGCGCGCCTGGTCGGCCGGAGCGCCCGCCTCGATCGTGGCGACGATCAGGTCGACCGCGCCGGCGTTGAGGATCGACTGCATGTCGTGCTCGGAGACGCCCCACTCCTCGCGGAGCCGGTTGCGCCGAAGACGCGGCAGCTCCGGCAGGGTGGCGCGCAGCTCCTCGACCCACTCGCGCGACGGCGCGACCGGGACCAGGTCGGGCTCGGGGAAGTAGCGGTAGTCCTCCGCCTCCTCCTTGATCCGTCCGGACGTCGTCGAGCCGTCGTCCTCGTGGAAGTGCCGCGTCTCCTGCACGATGGTGCCGCCGGACGAGAGCACCGCGGCGTGCCGCTGGATCTCGAACCTGGCCGCCCGCTCGACGCTGCGCAGCGAGTTGACGTTCTTCGTCTCGGAGCGGGTGCCGAACTTCTCGGTGCCGTTCGGGCGCAGCGACAGGTTCACGTCGCAGCGCATCTGGCCCATCTCCATGCGCGCCTCGGACACGCCGAGGGCCCTGATGAGCTCGCGCAGCTCGGCGACGTACGCCTTGGCGACCTCCGGTGCCCGTGCGCCCGCGCCTTCGATCGGCTTGGTGACGATCTCGATCAGCGGGATGCCGGCCCGGTTGTAGTCGAGCAGGGAGTGGGACGCGCCGTGGATACGGCCGGTGGCGCCGCCGACGTGGGTCGACTTGCCGGTGTCCTCCTCCATGTGGGCGCGCTCGATCTCCACGCGGAAGACCTCGCCGTCCTCGAGCTGGACGTCCAGGTAGCCGTTGAAGGCGATCGGCTCGTCGTACTGCGAGGTCTGGAAGTTCTTCGGCATGTCCGGATAGAAGTAGTTCTTCCGGGCGAAGCGGCACCATTCGGCGATGTCGCAGTGCAGCGCGAGGCCGATCTTGACGGCCGACTCGACGGCGACCGCGTTGACGACCGGCAGCGAGCCGGGCATGCCGAGGCAGGTGGGACAGGTCTGCGAGTTGGGCTCGGCGCCCAGCTCCGTGGAGCACCCGCAGAACATCTTGGTCTTGGTGCCGAGCTCGACATGGACCTCGAGGCCCATGACGGGGTCGTAGGACGCGAGGGCGTCCTCGTACGACACCGGTTCAGTGACGGTCACGATGAAACTTTCCCTCTCAGCCCAGCAGAACGTCGTCGTCGCCGAGCCGCTTCAGCTCGCGGTAGAGGATGGCCAGGCCGGTGACGATGGCGGCGGCGGACACCGCGGCGTCGATCAGCCGCAGCACGTCGCCGTCCTGGCGGGCCAGCTTGGCCTGCTTGGCGACGCTGATCGCGCCGAACGCGGTGCTGCCGAGCGACACGTACAGCCCGGTCCTGGACTTCTTGAAGTTCTTGGCCTTCTTTGCCATGGCACTCATAGCGACGGAGCCTCCTCGAGCAGCGGGTGACCCCAGCGTTCCACGAACGCGGCCTCGACGGCCGCACCGACCTTGTACAGACGGTCGTCCTTCATGGCCGGGGCGATGATCTGCAGGCCGACGGGCAGGCCGTCCTCCGGTGCGAGACCGCAGGGCAGCGACATGGCCGCGTTGCCGGCCAGGTTGGTCGGGATGGTGCACAGGTCCGCGAGGTACATCGCCATCGGGTCGTCGGCGCGCTCGCCGATCGGGAAGGCGGTGGTCGGCGTCGTCGGGGAGACGATCACGTCGACCTGCTCGAACGCCTTCTCGAAGTCCCGGGTGATGAGGGTGCGGACCTTCTGCGCGGAGCCGTAGTACGCGTCGTAGTAGCCGGAGCTGAGCGCGTACGTGCCGAGCATGATGCGGCGCTTGACCTCGTCTCCGAAGCCGGCCTCGCGGGTCAGCGCGGTGACGTCCTCCGCGGACTTCGTGCCGTCGTCGCCGACCCGCAGGCCGTAGCGCATGGCATCGAAGCGGGCGAGGTTCGAGGAGCACTCGGACGGCGCGATCAGGTAGTACGCGGAAAGCGCCAGGTCGAAGGACGGGCAGTCCAGCTCGACGATCTCGGCGCCGAGCTCCTTCAGCAGCTCCACCGACTCGTCGAAGCGCTGCACGACGCCGGCCTGGTAGCCCTCGCCGCGGAACTGCTTGACGACGCCGACGCGCATCCCGGCCACGGAGCCGTTGCGGGCCGCCTCGACGACCGGCGGGACCGGCGCGTCGATGGACGTCGAGTCGAGCGGGTCGTGCCCGGCGATGACCTCGTGGAGCAACGCGGCGTCGAGGACGGTACGGGCGCACGGCCCGCCCTGGTCGAGGCTGCTGCTGAACGCGACCATGCCGTACCGCGACACTCCGCCGTACGTGGGCTTGACGCCGACCGTCGCCGTCACGGCGGCGGGCTGACGGATCGAGCCGCCGGTGTCCGTGCCGATGGCGAGCGGCGCCTCGTAGGCGGCGAGCGCGGCGCTGGAGCCACCGCCGGAGCCGCCGGGGATACGGGTGAGGTCCCACGGGTTGCCCGTCGGGCCGTACGCGCTGTTCTCGGTGGAGGACCCCATGGCGAACTCGTCCATGTTGGTCTTGCCGAGGATGACGACGTCGGCCGCCTTGAGGCGCCGGGTGACCGTCGCGTCGTACGGCGGGATCCAGCCCTCGAGGATCTTGGAGCCGACCGTGGTGGGGATGCCCTCGGTGGTGAAGATGTCCTTCAGCGCGAGCGGCACACCGGCGAGAGGACCGAGCTTCTCGCCCTTGGCGCGCTTCTCGTCGACGGCGCGGGCCTGCGCGAGGGCGCCCTCGCGGTCGACGTGGAGGAAGGCGTGCACCTTCTCGTCGACGGCCTCGATACGGGCCAGGTGTGCCTGCGTCACCTCGACGGCCGTGAGCTCGCCGGCGGCGATCTTCGTGGCGATCTCGGCGGCGGTGAGCTTGATGATGCTGTCCGACATGGTGATTAGTCCTCCCCCAGGATCTGCGGCACCTTGAAACGCTGCTGCTCCTGGGCCGGGGCGCCGGAGAGCGCCTGCTCGGGGGTGAGCGACGGACGGACCTCGTCCGCGCGCATGACATTGGTCAGCGGCAGCGGGTGGGAGGTCGGCGGTACGTCTTGGTCGGCGACCTCGGAGACGCGGGCGACCGCGCCGATGATGTCGTCGAGCTGTCCGGCGAAGTGCTCGAGCTCTTCGCCGGACAGCTCCAGACGCGCCAGCCGTGCGAGGTGGGCGACCTCCTCGCGCGTGATGCCAGGCATGCAGCGATCCTCAGGGGTGAGTGTGATGGTTTTGCCCAATCCTATGGGGCGAGCGCCCGTGACCGTGAAACGGATTGCTCGGCCCCCGCCCCGCCGCTCCCCCGGACCGGGCCGCGCCCCGGTCCGGCGCGGGGTGACGCACACCCCGTGACCGCTGCGCGGGCGGCTCCGCGCCCGCGCCGCGTACGGGGCGCCGAGCGCGTCACCGCCGCCATCCCAGCAGGGGTTACGTCACCGCACGGCCCGAGGTACGGTCCGCCCGTGGCTGGGGCGGGGGGATCTCGCCGGCCGCCGGGAGGGCCGGGCGGTGCCAGCCGTGCACTCCCCGGGCCAGCAGCCAGGCCGTGGCCTCCTGCGGCGGCATCGCCGCGGCGACCAGCCAGCCCTGCACCGCGTCGCAGCGCAGGTCCCTCAGCCGCTCCCAGGTCTCGTCGTCCTCGACGCCCTCCGCGACCACCAGCAGGCCGAGCGAGTGGGCGAGGTCCACGGTGCAGCGGACGATCTCCGCGTCCTCCGCGTCGACCGCGAGCCTGGCCACGAAGGAACGGTCGATCTTCAGCTCGCTGACGGGCAGCCGGCGCAGGTGGACCAGCGACGAGTAGCCGGTGCCGAAGTCGTCCAGCGACATCTTCACACCGTGGTCGGCGAGCCCGGCCAGGGTGTCCGCGGCCCGCTGCGGGTCCTCCAGCAGCACGTGCTCCGTTATCTCCAGCTGGAGCGCGCCCGCGGGCACGCCGTGCCGGGCGAGCCTGGCGGCCACGGCACCGGCGAAGCCGGGTGTGTGGACGTCTCGGGGGGAGACGTTGACGGCGACCGGGACCTCGAGCCCCTGCGCGCGCCATCTGGCGACCTGGGCGAGCGCCGTCTCGAGGACGTACTCGGTCAGGTGCGGCATCAGGCCGGAGGACTCCGCGATGGCGATGAACTCGTCCGGGGGGACCCGCCCGCGCTCGGGGTGGACCCAGCGGACCAGGGCCTCGAGACCGGCGACGTGCCCGTCGAAGCGGACCTTGGGCTGGTAGTGGAGTTCGACGTCTCCGGCGTCCAGCGCGCGGCGCAGGTCGCCGAGGAGACCGAGCCGGTCGGGGGTGTTGCTGTCGCGCTTGGACTCGTACACCTCGACGCCCGTGCGGTCGCGCTTGGCCTGGTACATCGCCACGTCCGCGCGGCGCAGCAGCCCTTCGGCGTCCAGCGCGTGGTCGGGGAAGACGGCGAGTCCGGCGCTGGCCTCCAGGACGAGGGTCAGCCCGTCGAGGTCGAGCGGGGAGGACAGTTCGGCGACGAGGTGCCTGGCGATCCGCTGGGCGGAGGTCGTGGAGTCGGCGGTGGGCAGCAGCACCGCGAACTCGTCGCCGCCGAGTCGTGCGGCCTCCGCGCCCCGCGGCAGGGCGAGCCGGAGCCGGTCGGCGATCTGCAGCAGGAGCCGGTCCCCCGCGAGGTGACCGAGTGTGTCGTTGACCGACCGGAAGCGGTCGAGGTCGATCAGGACGAGCGCGGCGCGCGCGCCGCTGCTCTCCGCGTCCTCCAGTGCGGACCAGGTGCGCTCCAGCAGCCACTGACGGTTGGGCAGTCCCGTGAGCGGGTCCCGCAGCTGCTCCTCGGCCCTGGCCCTGGCGATCCACAGCGTGTAGTCCAGCGCGATCAGCGGCACCGCGAACAGGGGCAGCAGCAGCGGCATCGCGACGGCGACGACGCAGATCAGCGGAGCTATGCCGACGAGCGCGACGGCGACGAGGCCCTGCCGCAGCAGGGCCGTGCGTGCGACGGTCGGCAGACCGCCGGCCTGCGGTGCCAGCACGTACCAGAGCAGCAGCCGGGTGGCGCCCAGATACGCGGTCGCGGCGAGGATCACCTCGGGCGCGGCCGCGGGCTCCCAGCTGAGCGGGTCCCAGGGCCGCTCGACGGTGGGCACGACGTCGAAGAGCGCGAGCGCGAGCGCCGCCGCTCCGATACCGAGGACGTCGACGGCGCCGTGCAGCACGCCCTGCCGCCAGCGGTTGCGGCAGGCGGCGCCGACGAGGGCCACCACGGCCAGGGAGACCAGACCCGCCGCCACCCAGCCGAACAGGAGCAGGGTGGCCAGCGTCAGCGCGGCCCCCGATCCGGCGCCGCCCCACCAGCGGTCGCGGCCGAGGGCGACAAGATGTCCGACGATGATCCCGGTGAGCACGGCGAGCGACCAGCCGACGGTGCCGGCGGGGAAGAGCGCGCGCTCCTCCTGGAGATTCCGTACGACTCCGATGCCCAGCACGAGCGCGGCAGTTGCCACGACGGCCGCGGGCAGGCCGGGTTTCCTGCCCACCAGGGCCGCGAGTGCACGCGGCCGTGAGACCGGGGCGGCGCTCTCGGTCGGTTTCATTCCCGTCCCTCTCACAGCCGGCGGTGCCTCGCGATGGCTCCCGTTGTCATGCCACCACGACTGAATCCCACCACGCAGCCGTGCACGACAGGCGCACATTTCAACAGTAGGCGCGGGAGACCCGCACGGGCAGCGCTCTACAGCTCTTGCCCGAATGCGACCCGGCCACCCTTATCCATCTGGTATGCGCTGAACGGGTGACCTGTAGTGGGCGTTCGACCGGCGCTCCGAGCGTCCGGATCCTGCCCCTCGTGCCGCAGCGATGCGCCTCGCGCGCCCCCGTCGAGCGCCCGTCCGAGCCCCTTTTGTCACGCCTCCTCGGTCACAGCAGCCTCACGAGCCGCCTCCGGTCCCTCTTCGAGGAGGACCGCGAAGCCCGACTCGTCCAGAACCGGCACCTTCAACTGCACTGCCTTGTCGTACTTGGAACCGGGATTGTCACCGACCACCACGAAGCTCGTCTTCTTCGATACGGAACCGGCCACTTTCGCTCCGAGGCTCTGGAGCGCTTCTTTTGCGCCATCCCTGGTGTGGTTCTCCAGCGTTCCGGTGACGACGACCGTCAGCCCTTCGAGCGGACGCGGCCCCGCGTCCTCCCCCGAGCCGTGCTCCTCCGTCCGCACGCCCGCCGCACGCCACTTGCGCAGGATCTCGCGGTGCCAGTCCTCCTCGAACCACTGCTTGAGCGCGGCGGCGATGGTGGGGCCCACACCGTCGACCGCCGCGAGCTCCTCCTCCGTCGCCTGCTCGATACGGTCGATGGAGCGGAACTCACGGGCGAGCGCCTCGGCGGCGACCGGGCCCACATGACGGATCGACAGTCCCGTGATGATGCGGGCCAGCGGGCGCTCCTTGGCCGCCGCGATGTTCTCCAGCATCGCCACGGCGTTCCTGCGCGGCTCGCCCTTCTGGTTGGCGAACACCGTCGCGATCTTGTCCTCGCCGGTCTTCGGGTCGCGCTTGGGGAGGCCGCTGTCCTGGTCGAGGACGTACGCCTTGATGGGCAGCAGCTGCTCCATGGTGAGGTCGAACAGGTCGCCCTCGTCGACGAGCGGCGGCTCCGCGGGCTCGAGCGGCTGGGTGAGAGCCGCGGCCGCGACGTAACCGAAATGCTCGATGTCGAGTGCCTTGCGCCCCGCCAGGTAGAAGAGTCGCTCCCGCAACTGGGCGGGGCACGAGCGGGCGTTGGGGCACCGCAGGTCGACGTCGCCCTCCTTCATGGGCCGCAGCGCGGTGCCGCACTCGGGGCACTCGGCCGGCATCACGAACTCCCGCTCGCTGCCGTCCCGCAGGTCCACCACCGGGCCGAGGATCTCGGGGATGACGTCACCGGCCTTGCGCAGCACCACCGTGTCACCGATGAGGACGCCCTTGGCCTTGACCACGTCCTGGTTGTGCAGGGTCGCGAACTCGACCTCGGAGCCCGCCACCGTGACCGGCTCGACCTGGGCGTACGGGGTGACACGGCCGGTGCGGCCGACACCGACGCGGATGTTGACCAGCTTGGTGTTGACCTCCTCCGGCGCGTACTTCCAGGCGATCGCCCAGCGCGGCGCACGCGCGGTCGACCCGAGACGGCCCTGCAGCGGGATCTCGTCGAGCTTGACCACGACCCCGTCGATCTCGTGCTCCACGGAGTGGCGGTGCTCACCGAAGTAGGCGATGAACTCCCGCACCTCCTCCAGCGAGCCGACCACCTTGTTGTGCCGGGCGGTGGGCAGACCCCACTCGCGGAGCAGGTCGTACGCCTGGGAGAGCCGGTCGATCGTCAGGCCCTCGCGAGCGCCGATGCCGTGCACCACCATGCGCAGCGGCAGCGTGGCGGTGACCTTGGGGTCCTTCTGGCGCAGCGAACCGGAGGCGGAGTTGCGCGGGTTGGCGTAGGGCTGCTCGCCGGCGGCCACACGGCGGGCGTTGAGCTCCTGGAACTGCTCCATGGGGAAGTAGACCTCGCCGCGGATCTCCACGAGGCGGGGAATACGGTCGCCCCCCAGCCGGTCCGGGATACCGGCGATGGTGCGGGCGTTCGGAGTGATGTCCTCGCCCACGCGCCCGTCGCCGCGGGTCGCCGCGCGGGTCAGCCGGCCCTTCTCGTAGGTCAGGTTGACCGCGAGGCCGTCGACCTTCAGCTCGCACAGGAAGTGGTAGCCGGGGGCGCCGACGTCGCGGGCGACGCGCTCGGCCCAGGCGGCGAGCTCCGCGTCGTCGAAGGCGTTGTCCAGGGAGAGCATCCGCTCGCGGTGCTCGACCTTGGTCAGCTCGGTCTCGTAGTCCCCGGCGACCTTCTGGGTCGGCGAGTCGGGCGTGCGCAGCTCCGGGTACCGCTCCTCGAGCCCTTCGAGCTCCCGGAGGAGCTTGTCGAACTCCGCGTCGCTGATGACGGGGCTGTCCTTCACGTAGTACCGGAAGCGGTGCTCCTCGATCTGCTCGGCCAGGAGCGCGTGCTCCTCCCGGGCCTGGGCGGGCAGGTTCGTCTGCTGTTCGCCGGCCACCGTTTCGTCCTCCCGTTGTCCGTGCACCCGTTACTCAGGGTTGTCCGCGAGGGATCTCGCGGCGCGGACGCAGTGGGCGAGCGCCGCCCGGGCGTACGCGGGCGAGGCGCCCGCGAGCCCGCACGTCGGAGTGATCACGATCGACTCGGCGAGAGTCCCCGGATTCAGCCCCAGCCTGCGCCACAGCGTCCGTACACCCTTGACGATATCGGCGCCCACCGACAATCCGTCCGACGCGGCGTCGGTGGAGGGGACGACGCCCGCGAAGAGCTTCGTGCCGGCCTCCACAGCCTCACCGATGGACTCCTCGTCACGTTCCGTGAGCAGACCGAAATCGAACGAGATCCCCTGGACGCCGGCGCGGCGCAGCAGCGCGAACGGCACGTCCGGCGCGCAGGAGTGCACGACCACCGGCCCGTCCGTGGCGGCCATGACGTCGCGCAGCGTGCTCTCGACGACCTGCCGGTCGACGGCACGGTACGTGCGGTACCCGCTGGCCGTCCTGACCTGCCCGCGCAGCACCGCAGTGAGGGACGGCTCGTCGAGCTGGAGCACCACACGGGCGCCGGGAACACGGCGGCGCACCTCGGCGAGGTGATCACGCAGCCCCTCGGCGAGGGACGCGGCGAGGTCCCGGCAGGCGCCGGGGTCGCCGAGCGCCGCCTCGCCGCCGCGCCGCTCGAGGGCGGCGGCGAGCGTCCACGGGCCGACGGCCTGCACCTTCAGCGGGCCCTCGTAGCCCTGGGTGAACTCCTCCAGCGCGTCGAGGTCCTCGCCCATCCAGGAGCGGGCCCTGCGGGTGTCGCGGCCGGGCCGGTCGCTGATCCGCCAGCCGCTCGGCTCCACATGGGCGTACATCTCCACGAGGAGGCCGACGGTCCGGCCGATCATGTCCGCGCCCGGTCCCCTGGCGGGCAGTTCCGCCAGGTGCGCGAACTCCTCGAAGGACCCGGTGACCGTCCTCGCCGCCTCGCGTGCGTCGCCGCCGGGCAAGGAGCCCACGCCGGTCGCGGGGCCCCATCGGAACTCGTTCTTCTCGCTCACCCCGGCAGCGTACGTGTCCCCGCGCTCAGCGCCCCGGCCGCACCGTCAGATCGTTGATCTCCGCGTCGCGCGGCAGGTCCAGGGCGGTCAGGATCGCCGTGGCGACCGATTCGGGGTCGATCCAGCGGGAGGGGTCGTACTCCTTGCCCTCCTGCGAGTGCACCTTGGCCTGCATGGGGCTCGCGGTACGCCCCGGGTAGACGGAGGTGACCCGTACACCGGCGGCGTGCTCCTCGTGCCGCAGGGAGTCGGCGAGGGCCTTCAGTCCGTGCTTGGAGGCGGCGTACGCGGCCCACTCGGCGTGGGCGGCGAGGCCGGCGCCGGAGTTGACGAAGACCACATGGCCCTGGGCGGCCCGCAGTTGGGGAAGGAACAGCCGGGTCAGCTCGGCGGGCGCGATCAGATTCACGTTGAGCTGCTGGCGCCAGGTCTTCGGGCGCAGGTCGCCGACCGGTCCGAGGTCGACGATGCCGGCGATGTGCAGCAGCGAGTCGACGCTCGACGGCATGGACTGCTGCCCGAGGGCCCAGGAGATCCGGTCGGGGTCCGCGAGGTCGGCGACGAGCGTGCCGGCTCCCGGGTAGCGCGCTTCGAATTCCTTGGCCCGGCCCGCGTCCCGCGCGACGAGGACGACATCGTCGCCCCGCTCGTGCAGACGACGGGTGACGGCAGCGCCGATGCCGGATCCGGCGCCGGTGATCAGATGGGTGGTCATGCCCGCCATGCTCGCACTACCGGATGCCGGCGGACTCCTCGAGGTACGCCATGGCGCCGGCGCCGTCCTCGGCGAAGAACACGAGCTCGGTGAGCGGCAGGGGCAGGAAGCCCTCGTCCTCCATCCGCTGGAACTGCTGCTTGAGTCCGTCGTAGAACCCCGCGGCGTTGAGCAGGACGACCGGCTTGGTGTGATGGCCGTGCTTCTTCAGCTCCAGGATCTCCGTCGCCTCGTCGAGCGTCCCGGTGCCACCGACCATGATCACGACGGCGTCGGACCTGGCGAGCAGCAGCGCCTTGCGCTCCGCGAGGTCCTTGGCGATCACCATCTCGTCGGCGTTCGCCCGCGCCTTGGACCGGAGGAACTCGACGGAGACGCCGATCAGCCGCCCGCCGGCCTCCTGCACGCCGTCCGCGACGACCTTCATCAGTCCGCTCTCCGAGCCGCCCCACACCAGTGTGTGACCGCCCTTGCCGATGAGCTCGGCGAACTCGCGGGCGGGGCGGGTGTAGCGCTCGTCGAGATCGGCGGCGGAGAGGAAGACGCAGATGTTCATGCGACCACCGTAAAGGGGGGCACCGACATCCCTTACGGAATTTTTCCGCCGGAGCGATGAGTTCTCACGAGCGGCCCGGTCAGCTCTCTCATGGACACCACCATGAGCGCGGCCGTGATGAAGGCCGAGTCCGCGGACGGCACTCTCATCGCCTACGAACGGCGCGGCGCCGGACCGGCGTTGGTGCTGGTCGGCGGAGCGCTGTGCACGTCCGCGTCGGACGCGCCGCTGGCCGGGCTGCTCGCCCCGCATTTCAGCGTGTTCACGTACGACCGCCGCGGCCGGGGGGCGAGCGGCGACACGGCCCCGTACGCGGTGCGGCGCGAGATCGAGGACCTGGCCGCCGTCATCGGGGCGGCCGGCGGGCGGGCCGCCGTCCACGGCACGTCCTCGGGCGCCGCGCTCGCGCTGCGCGCCGCCGCGGCCGGCCTGCCGATCACCCAACTGTCGCTCTACGAACCTCCGTTCGATACGGAGCCGGCGGCCGGGCAGGGCAGTACCGAGTACGTCGACCGGATGACGGCACTCCTCGCACAGGGGCGGCGGGGCGACGCGCTCGCCGTGTTCATGGCCGCTGTGGGGATGCCCGAGGAAGCCGTGGCCGGGCTCCGTCCGCTGCCGGTGTGGTCCGACATGGAGGCGCTGGCGCACACCTTGGCGTACGACCACGAGGTGATGGGCGACGGCCTGGTGCCGACGTCGCTCCTCGCCTCCGTCACCGCCCGTGTGATGGTGGTCGACGGCGGCGCGAGCCCGGTCGGGATGCGCGACGCCGCACGCGCGGTGGCGACGGCCCTCCCCCGCGGCCGCCACCACACTCTGACGGGCCAGACGCACGAAGTGGCCCCGCACGTCCTGGCGCCGACGCTGATCCGGTTCTTCCACGCGTGAGAGGCGTGAGGGTTCCGCGTCGCACGCGGGCGGACCTGGCCGTAAGTGCCGTGCCATGGCGGCCAGTTCGCGCCGAACCTGCCCTTGATCGCATCTGTAGAGTTCCCGGCATGAGCCGAGTGACCGTCAACGGTGCAGCGATCCACTACAGCGACCAGGGCCCGGCCGACGGCGTGCCCGTCGTCCTCGTCCACGGGCACCCCTTCAACCGCTCCCTCTGGGCGCCCCAGACCGAGGCCCTGACCGCGGCCGGGTACCGCGTGATCACCCCCGACCTGCGGGGTTACGGCGAGAGCGAGGTGGTCCCCGGCAAGACCCTGCTCTCCGACTTCGCCGACGACATCGCGGGCCTCCTCGACCGTCTCGGTCTCGAGCGCGTCGTGGTCGGCGGTGTCTCCATGGGGGGCCAGATCGCGATGGAGTTCCAGCGTTCCTACGCGCCGCGCGTGCGGGCGCTGGTCCTGTCGGACACCTCCCCGGTCGCGGAGACGGAGGAGGGCAAGGCCTTCCGCAACAGCCTCGCCGACCGGCTGCTCGCCGAGGGCATGGACGGGTACGCGGACGAAGTGATCGACAAGATGCTGGCGGCGTACAACGTCACGGCCATGCCGGACGTCGCGGCGCAGGTGCTGACGATGATGCGCACGACGGCACCCGAGGGCGCGGCGGCTGCCCTCCGCGGCCGCGCGGAGCGGCCGGACTACCGGGACACGCTGGCCGCGGTGAAGTCACCGGTGCTGATCGTCGTGGGGACGGACGACGCGTACACCCCTGTCTCCGACGCGGAGGCGATGCGTGACCTGATCCCGCACGCCACGCTCACGGTGATCGAAGACGCGGGCCACCTCCCGGGGGCCGAACAGCCCGCGCGGTTCAACAAGGCGCTGCTGGCGTTCCTCGACGAGCAGGTGGTCCAGGGCACTTCCTGATCCGCCGGGTGCGGCCGGGCGGGACGGGACGACGGCCGGGCGACCGCCGTCGCCCGCTGGCGGCGGGGTGCCTGACCGCCGTCGCTGCGGCGCTGGTTGCCCGACCACGTCACCCGCGGCGGGGCCGCCTGGGCGACCGCCGTCGCCCCCTGCCGAAGGCGCTGACACATCGCCCGCGGCGGGGATGTCGGACCACGTCGGCCCCGACGCGGCCCCCTCGGCGAACCGCCGTCGCCGACGACGGGGCCCTTGAGCCAGGCCACTACCGGCGGTGCCTACCGCCGTCGCCGCGACAGGGACTGCCTGGCGGGGCCGCCTGGGCGACCGCCGTCACCGACGAGAGAGTGTGAGCGAGGGCGTTCCCATCGGCGGCGGGGTGCCTGACCGCCGTCGCCCGCTGCCGAAGGCGCTGCCCGACACATCGCCCGCGGCGGGGATGTCGGACCACGTCGGCCGCGACGCGGCTCCCTCGGCGAACCGCCGTCGCCGACGACAGAGTGTGTGAGCGAGGGCGTTCCCGTCGGCGGCGGGGTGCCTGACCGCCGTCGCCGCGACAGGGGCTGCCCGACCACGTCACCCGCGGCGGAGCCGCCTGGGCGACCGCCGTCGCCGTCCGCGGCGGGACGCCTAGGCGACCGCCGTCGCCCGCCGGGTCGTCGTCGCGAGTGTCGCCGAGCCGACCACCCGCGTGCCGTCGTAGAGGACGACCGCCTGGCCGGGGGCCACGCCGCGGACCGGCTCGGTGAAGGTGACGCGCAGCTCGGAGCCGTCGACCAGCTCGGCCGTCACCTCCGTCTCGCCGCCGTGGGCGCGCAGCTGGGCGGTGTACGTGCCGGGGCCCTCCGGGGCCGCGCCGCACCAGCGGGGCTTGATCGCGGTGAGGGCGGTGACGTCGAGGGCCTCGACCGGGCCGACGGTCACCGTGTTGTTCACCGGGGAGATGTCCAGGACGTAGCGCGGCTTGCCGTCGGGCGCGGGGTGGCCGATGCGCAGGCCCTTGCGCTGCCCGATGGTGAACCCGAAGGCTCCCTCGTGACTGCCGAGCTTCTTGCCCGACTCGTCGACGATGTCGCCCTCCGCGGTGCCGAGGCGGTCCGCCAGGAAGCCCTGGGTGTCGCCGTCGGCGATGAAGCAGATGTCGTGGCTGTCGGGCTTCTTCGCGACCGCGAGCCCGCGCCGCTCGGCCTCCGCCCGGATCTCGTCCTTGGTGGTCAGCGTGTCGCCGAGCGGGAACATCGCGTGCGCGAGCTGCCTCTCGTCGAGGACGCCCAGCACGTACGACTGGTCCTTGGCCATGTCGCTGGCCCGGTGCAGCTCGCGGCTGCCGTCGTCCTTCAGGACGACGGTGGCGTAGTGGCCGGTGCACACCGCGTCGAAGCCGAGCGCGAGGGCCTTGTCGAGCAGCGCGGCGAACTTGATCTTCTCGTTGCAGCGCAGGCACGGGTTGGGCGTGCGGCCCGCCTCGTACTCGGCGATGAAGTCCTCGACCACGTCCTCACGGAAGCGTTCCGCCAGGTCCCACACGTAGAAGGGGATACCGATGACGTCCGCGGCGCGGCGCGCGTCGCGCGAGTCCTCGATGGTGCAGCAGCCACGGGCACCCGTGCGGAAGGACTGCGGGTTCGCGGAGAGCGCCAGGTGCACACCGGTCACATCGTGACCGGCCTCTGCCGCGCGGGCGGCGGCGACGGCGGAGTCCACGCCGCCGGACATGGCGGCGAGGACGCGGAGGGGGCGCTGGGAAGTCTCAGTCATAGCGCTACCAGGGTACGGGTGCCGGGGAACCGAAAGCTCGCGAGTATGCGTTGTGACCGTCATGGGCAGCGAGAAGAAGCACGACGGCGGCAAAAAGCACAGAGTGAGCCGGCGGGCCGTGCTGATCGGCGGCGGGGCGGCGGTCATCGGCGGGGGCGTGCTGGTCGAGGAGGAGCTGCGCCGGCTGTGGCGGGGTATGCCGTGGGTGCGCACTCCGCGCAAGGAGGGCGAGATCGACCACGCGGGCGCGCAGTGGGTCGCCGCCAACGCCGCGAACTGGCGGCTGGCCGACCGGCCCGACGACTACGAGATCGACCGGGTCGTCATCCATGTCGTGCAGGGCAGCTATCCCACCGCGCTCAAGGTCTTCCGGGACCCCCTGCACGGCGCGGCGACCCATTACGTGGTGCGCAAGGACGGCCATGTGGCGCAGATGATCCGCGAGCTGGATGTCGCGTACCACGCCGGAAACCGCTCGTACAACGAGCGCAGCATCGGCATCGAGCACGAGGGCTTCGTGGACCGGCCGCAAAACTTCACCGACGCGATGTACCAGGGCTCGGCGAAACTGACCGCGGACATCTGTGTGCGTCACGGCATACCGGTGGACCGGGAGCACATCGTGGGACATGTCGAGGTCCCGGGGACGGACCACACCGACCCGGGGCCGCACTGGGACTGGCCGAAGTACATGAAGCTGGTCGCGGCGTCGATGCCGGCGGCCCGGCAGGCGGCTGAGGCGGCGGAGAAGACCGCCTGAGCGACGGCGTCCGAGCGCTCGCGCCGGGACGTCGACCCATGCGTCACCTGCTGCGCGCGACGGCGCCGGTGTCACCTTTTCCGCGCGTCGGCTTCGGTGTCGTTCTCCGACGCCGACACCCCGGCGGTCGGCCGCCGGTGACGGTGGAGCTGCCGGGCCACGAACCCCACGATCGCCACGGCGACGACAGGCACCACCTGCCACGGGAGTCCGAGCCACATGGCCGGGAACCCCACGGCGAAACAGGTGCCCAGCATGGTGAAGAACAGCGCCTTGCCGTACCGGCGCCAGGTGAACGGCTCGACGGCTCGGGGCCTGAGGAGCCGCACCGAGCCGAATCCCAGGGCCAGTGCCGCGACGAGCCCCAGGAGAGTGCCCAACGCGGCCGTCATCTGGGACTCGTGCCGGGGTTCCTCGGAGGTGCTCTGCCGTACACCGTCCCTTTCGAGCACGACGATGTCGCCCCGCCACGTGGTGGCCGCGACCTCGTCCCGCGGTCGCAGCACCTGCAGCAGCGGCCCGGGATCACCGAACGACACGGTGACCCCGTTCTCGAAAGGCGCGCCGTTCAGGGTCGCCCGGAAGCTGGAGCTCTTGGAGCCCCTGTCGACCACCACGCGCTCGACGGTGAACGTACCCGTACGCAGGCAGTCCTCCCACCACGGAGCGCTCACGCCGGCGGCACACGGCTCGGCCACCGTGTACTGCCGGTACCGCTCGACCTCGGCAGGCAGCCACTGGGTGAAGAGGAGCCAGCAGGCGATGGCCGGGAGCAGGCCCGCCGCGATCAGCGCCGCACCCGCCAGCCGTGTCCGTCCCGCTGCTCGCCGGCCGGGCCGGCCGGCACCGCTCGGCGCGGCTGCGCCAGGTCCGTCGGATGCGTGGGGCCTGTCCGTCGTCGCCATGTGATGCCTGCCCTTCCACGCCCGCCCCGGCCGAAGGCCCGCGCCACCGCGAGGAGGGATCCGGGCCCGCCGCCACACCTTCTCCCGGCACGGCGCGGGCGGACAACGAGGGCGGCAGGCAGCAGGAGCGCGCGCTCCACTTCCGTGTTCCGGCAACCTCGCCGCCGGCTCGGCAGGGGTCCCGCGAGGGGCTGGCGTCCGAACGAGAGGCCCTAGGTCAGGCCCGCCGTACGCGCCCGCTGGACCGCCGGGCCGATGGCCTGGGCGACCGCTTCCACGTCGGCCTTCGTCGAGGTGTGGCCGAGGCTGAAGCGCAGGGTGCCGCGGGCGAGGTCGGGGTCGGTGCCGGTGGCGAGCAGGACGTGGCTGGGCTGGGCGACGCCGGCGGTGCAGGCGGAGCCGGTGGAGCATTCGATGCCCTGGGCGTCGAGCAGCAGGAGCAGCGAGTCGCCCTCGCATCCGGGGAAGGTGAAGTGCGCGTTGGCGGGGAGCCGGTCGTCCGGGTCACCGCCGAGGACGGCGTCGGGGACGGCGGCCCGCACGGCGCGCACGAGGTCGTCGCGCAGGGAGCCGACGTCGCGGGCGAAGTCCTCGCGGCGCTCGGCGGCCAGCCGGCCGGCCACCGCGAAGGCGGCTATGGCCGGGGCGTCCAGCGTGCCGGAGCGTACGTGGCGTTCCTGGCCGCCGCCGTGCAGGACGGGGACGGGGCTGTACTCACGGCCGAGCAGCAACGCGCCGATGCCGTACGGACCGCCGATCTTGTGACCGGAGACCGTCATCGCGGCGAGCCCCGACGCGGCGAAGTCGACGTCGAGCTGGCCGAACGCCTGGACCGCGTCCGCGTGCAGCGGTACGTCGAACTCCTTGGCCACGGCGGCGAGTTCGACGACCGGCATGACGGTGCCGATCTCGTTGTTGGCCCACATGACGGTGGCGAGGGCCACGTCGTCCGGGTTCCGTCCGACGGCCTCGCGCAACGCCTCGGGGTGGACCCTGCCGTAGGAGTCGACGGGAAGGTACTCGACGGTCGCGCCCTCGTGCTCGGCGAGCCAGTCGACCGCGTCGAGCACGGCGTGGTGCTCGACCGGGCTGGCCAGTACGCGGGTGCGGGCCGGGTCGGCGTCGCGGCGTGCCCAGTACAGGCCCTTGACGGCGAGGTTGTCGGCTTCGGTACCGCCCGAGGTGAAGACGACTTCGCTGGGCCGGGCGCCGAGTGCCTCCGCGAGCGTCTCGCGGGCCTCCTCGACGGTACGGCGGGCCCGTCGCCCGGCCGCGTGGAGTGCGGAGGCGTTGCCGGTGACGGAGAGCTGGGCGGTCATCGCCTCGACGGCCTCCGGCAGCATCGGAGTGGTCGCGGCGTGGTCGAGGTAAGCCATGGTGGCCTCGATTCTACGAGGCTCACCGGGGGGCGCGGACGCGGCGCAGGGGTGCACGGACCTCGGGCCTGCGCTCCGGGCGGGGCGGTGGGGGGCCGGGAGCGGCTCCGTCCCGGCCGGGACCTTCGGCGGGTCAGCCGCCGAAGCCCCAGACGACGGTGCCGTCGACGGTCACGAGCACGGCGAGCACCACGAGGTCGGCGATGCCGAGGGCGAGGCCGAGCAGGGCGCGGCCGCGGCGTGCGGTGCCGCGCCGGAGGGCGAGGGCCGCGAGCACGACGGCGGCGGGGCCGAGCACGATGTTCATGACGAGCAGCCCGACGAGGCCGAGCACGAAGGCCGCGACGGCCATGCCGTCGGCGTCCTTGCGCCGCTCCACCGCGGGGTCGTCCGCCGGGCCGTTCGTGGGGCCGTTCTTCGGGCCGTTCGTGGGCGCCGGCGCCTCTGCGCGGTCTTCGGTGCCGAGGGCGGCGGCAGGGCGGCGGTCACCGCCGCGGTGCCGGGGACGTACGAGTTCGGCGAGTTGCATGACGTCTCTCCTTCCGGTTCCGGTACGAGGACTGTGCGGGCGGTTCAGTCGCGGCGGGCCCGGCCGCGCTCGCGCACGGCGAAGACGAGCAGCCAGCAGCCGATGACGGAGGCCGCCACCAGCGAGACGGACGCGGGGAGTTGGACCACGGCGCCCAGCATGATTCCCAGCAGAAGAAGTGCTGCTACAAGGGCGATCATCGTCATCCTTTCGGCGACTTCTCGGTGAACACTTGTGAGTACGACTGTTCACTGACTGGTGAGTCTACTCTTCCCTTCTTCGGAGAACGGTTGTTTACTCAATGCCATGAGTCACACCGTCGGCATCCGCCAGGCCCAGAAGCAGAGGACTCGCCAGGCCCTTCTCGACGCCGCGCTGCGGCTGCTCGAGGAACAGAGCCTGAGCAGCCTCGGCCTGCGCGAGGTCACCCGGGCCGTGGGTGTCGCGCCGACCGCGTTCTACCGGCACTTCCGCGACACGGCGGACCTCGGGGTGGCGCTCGTCGAGGAGACGCTCGGCAGCCTGCACCTCACGATCGGGGAGGCACTGCGGGAACCACGCGACGAGGCCCGCATCGAGCGGACCGTCGCACTGGTCGCCGCGCTCGTGCGCACCTCCCCCGCACACGTCCGCTTCATCGCCCGCGAGCGGCACGGCGGCGTGGCGGCGGTCCGGGCGGCGATAGGCGAACAGCTCGACCGGTTCTCCGAGGAGGTGGCGGCCGCGTTCGCCGGTGAGCCGGAGTCGGCCGGCTGGAGCCAGGAGGACCTGAGGATGCTGGCCGGCGTGTACGTCGACCACATGGTGATGACGGCCTCGTCCTTCCTGGAGGCAGGCCCCGGGGGCGAGGACAGGGTCCGCGCCCTGGCCGTGCGGCAGTTGCGCCTCATCAGCCTCGGCCGCCGCCACTGGCTGGACGGCCCCTGACCTTCCGCCGGAAACGCGTCGGCTGCCTCCCGCCTGGGCGGGAGACAGCCGGAGTCGTCTTCGGGGGCCGGGTGCGCCGGCCCGGCAGGGCCGCGGGGGCTACTGACCCCTCGGAGCCTTGGCCAGCTGGCGGGACTGGGCCACCAGGCGGTCCGCGGAGTCCCAGACGTCCGCGTCCTCCTCCAGGAAACCGCCCGCCAGGTTCCGCGTCGTGATCGAGACCCGCAGCGGTCCGGGCGCCGGGCGGCAGCGGATGTGGGTGGTCAGTTCGACCGTCGGGGTCCAGCCGGAGAGCCCGAGCTCGAACGACGTCGGCGGCAGCGCGTCCACCGTCAGCAGCAGGGACAGCGGGTCCGCGTCGCGACCGTCCGCGAGACCGAACCAGCCCCGCATCTCGCCCTTGCCGGAGGGCGCGCCGATCGCCCAGCCGACGGTGGCCGGGTCCAGCTTGATGTCCAGCCGCTCGGTGATCGCGGAGCTGCCGGGGATCGAGGGCTGCCCGTCGGCCGGTCCGAGGCAGTGCTCGAGCGGCGGGATCGCCGGCGGCTCGGCGGAAGTACGGACGTCGTCGGGCAGCGAGTCCAGGTCGCCGTACGTCGCCAGCACGCGGATCCGCTCCACCTCGGTGCCGTCCTCCTCGTACTGGAAGAGCGACGCCTGACCGGTGGAGAGCGTGCGACCGGTGCGCACGGTCTGGGTGCGGATCACCGCGGGTCCCGGCTGGGAGGCCGTGAGGTAGTGCGCCGACACGGAGAAGGGGTCGGGGTGCGGCAGCGCGTCGCCGAGCGCCCGACCCATGAGGGCCAGCAGATAACCGCCGTTGACGGCGTGGATGATCGTCCAGCCCGCCGAGAGTTCCACGTCGTAGACGCCGTCCTCGCGCCGCGTGATCGCCGTGTCGCGGTCGAATTCACTGTTGCCGACGGTCGCCTGAGTCGCTGCTTCTGCCATGGCGGTACGGTACAACAGACAACTACTAAGCGGTAGCTTTGTGCACCGGGTCACGCTGCTGCCGACTGGTCATGACTCGCTGGTCTGCGAACGCCGGTTCCAGGCACGCGGCGCCCGCCAGTGGAAACGCATCGCCAGCAGCCGCAGGACGAACGCCGTCACCACGGCCAGCCCGCTGGTGAACGGGTTCAGGGCCTCGAAGCGGATGCAGAGCACGACCATCGCCGCACCCACCATCGCCGGCACGGCGTACAGGTCACGGTCCCAGCGCAGCAGTGAAGGCACTTCGTTGGCCAGCACATCGCGCAGCACACCGCCGCCGACGGCCGTGGCGAGGCCGAGAGTGGCGGAGGACGTGAGTCCGAGGCCGTACTCGTACGCCTTGGTCGTGCCTGTCACGCAGAACAGGCCGAGTCCGGCAGCGTCGAAGACGTTGACCGCCACCTGGATCCGCTCCACGTGCGGGTGCAGGAAGAACACCAGCGCCGTGGCGACCAGTGGCGTGACGAAGTACCCGAGATCGGTGAAGGCGGCGGGCGGTACGGCCCCGATGATCAGGTCGCGCAGCAGCCCGCCGCCCAGCGCCGTGACCTCGGCGAGGACCGCCATGCCGAACACGTCGAAGTTCTTGCGGACGGCGAGCAGTGCCCCGGAGATCGCGAAGACGAAGATGCCGACGATCTCGAGAGAATGCTGGACGGAGGGCGTGAACAGTTCTTGGAGCACCGGACAGTTCTACAACGCCCGGTGCTCCAAGGTGTGCGGCGGTCCGTCAGCCGGTCTTGGCCGACTCCGCATCGGAGGCGTCCGACTCCGCAGCGTCGTCCTCGTCGGGACCGGCTGCGTCCGCGTCCGCGTCGGCGTCTGCCGCAGCCGGCGCGTCGACCGCCGGGGCCGGCGCGTCGTCCTTCGCGGGGACGGCGGCCTCGACCTCGGCCTCGGCCTCGCCCTTCGCGGGAACGTCGGCCTCGACCGGCGCGTCGGCCTCGGCCGCGGCCTCCTCCGTCTCCGCCGGCTCGTCGGCCTCAGCGGACGCCTTCTCCGGCTCCTGCTCCTTCTTCTTCTCCGGCTCCGGCTCCGACTCCGCGGCCTCGTCCCCGGACGACTGCGCCGGGATCGCGACCTTGTCGGCGTCCGGGCCCTCCGCCGCCACGGCCTTCGTCTCCGTGACCGCCTCGATGCCGGTCGGCCGTGTCAGCTCCAGCGTCCCCGCCTCGATCTCGGCGGCGAAGTGGCAGGCCACCTTGTGCCCGTCACCGACGTCCGTCAGCACCGGCCGCTCGACCGCGCACCTGTCCTGGGCCCACGGGCACCGGGTGTGGAAGCGGCAGCCGGCCGGCGGGTTCGCCGGCGAGGGCAGGTCGCCCTGGAGCAGGATCCGCTCGCGCCGGTCCTCCACCTCGGGGTCGGGGACCGGGACCGCCGACATGAGCGCCTTGGTGTACGGGTGCTTGGGCCCCGCGTACAGCGCGTCGCTCGGCGCCTCCTCCACGAGGGAGCCGAGGTACATGACCCCGATGACGTCCGAGATGTGCCGGACGACCGCAAGGTCGTGGGCGATGACGAGGTACGTCAGGCCCATCGACTCCTGGAGCTCCTCCAGCAGGTTGATCACCTGCGCCTGCACCGACACGTCGAGTGCCGAGACCGGCTCGTCGCAGATGATCACGTCGGGCTCGAGGACCAGCGCGCGGGCGATGCCGATGCGCTGGCGCTGGCCGCCGGAGAACTCGTGCGGATAGCGGGAGAGCGCGTTGGTGGGCAGGCCCACCTTGCCGAGGATCTCCTTGATCTTCTCCCGGCGCTCGTCCTGGTCCTTGCCGATCCCGTGCGCGGCCATGCCCTCGCTGAGGATGGACTCGATGTTCTGCCGTGGGTTGAGGCTGCCGAGCGGGTCCTGGAAGACCATCTGCAGACGCCGGCGGTACCGGCGCATCTCCTCCTCCGGCAGCTTCGCCAGGTCCGTGCCGTCGAAGAGGACCTCGCCGTCGGTGATGTCCACGAGCCGCAGCACACCGCGGCCGAGCGTCGTCTTGCCGCAGCCCGACTCGCCCACCAGCCCGTACGTCTGACCGGCCTCGACCTTGAGCGACACACCGTCGACCGCGTAGACATGGCCGACCGTGCGGTTGAAGAGGACGCCCTTCCTGACGGGGAAGTGGACCTTCACGTCGTCGAGTTCGAGCAGGCTCATGCCGAGACCTCCGCCTTGGGCTTGGGAAGGACCGGGTTGACGCAACGCACCTGGTGTCCGGCCGCGCGTGGTTCGGTCAGTTCGGGTGTGCCGGTCAGGCACTCCATCGTGTAGTAGTCGCAGCGCGGCGCGAACGCGCAGCCGTCCGCCCAGGCGATGCGGTCGTTGATGGATCCGCGGATGGGGCTGAGCGGTTCGCCGCGCGGCGCGTCCAGCCGGGGGATGGATCCGAGCAGACCGTGCGCGTACGGGTGGGTGGGGTGCGCGAACAGCTCGCGGCGGCCCGCGGATTCGACGGCCCGGCCCGCGTACAGCACGTTGACCTGGTCGCAGAGGCCGGCCACGACGCCCAGGTCGTGGGTGATCATCAGCAGGGCGGTGCCCTCCTGGTCGACCAGTTCCTTGAGCAGTTCCAGGATCTGCGCCTGGATGGTCACGTCGAGCGCGGTCGTCGGCTCGTCGGCGATGAGCAGCCGGGGCGCACACGCGACGGCCATGGCGATGAGCGCGCGCTGGCGCATACCGCCGGACAGCTGGTGCGGGTACTCCTTGAGCCGCCGGGTGGGGTCGGGGATGCCGACCCGGTCCAGCAGGTTCGCCGCTTCCTTGCGGGCGGCCTCGCCCTTGAGCCCGCGGTGGCGCTCGAGGATCTCGGTGACCTGGACGCCGATGGGGACGACCGGGTTCAGCGAGGACAGCGGGTCCTGGAAGATCATCGCCAGCTGGCTGCCGCGCATGTCCCGCAGCTTGCGGGGGCTCATGCTCAGCAGGTCCTGGCCGTCGAACTCGGCGCGCCCGCCGACCTTCACGCCCTTGCCGGGCAGCAGGCCCATCAGGGCGAGCGAGGTCACGGACTTGCCGCAGCCCGACTCGCCCACGAGGCCGACGACCTGGCCCTGGTCGACGTCGAACGAGACGCCGTCGACGGCCGTGGAGTCCTTGCGGCCCTTGGCGGTGAAGGTGACGCTGAGTTCTTCAACTGAGAGCAGTGCCATGGGACTTCAGCCTCGCAGCTTCGGGTCGAGGGCTTCGCGCATGGCCTCGCCGAGCAGGGTGAAGCCGAGGGCGGTGATGATGATGCCGATGGCGGGGTAGGCCGCCATCATCGGCTCGTTGTCGAAGAACCGTTCTGCCTGGGCGAGCATGACGCCCCACTCCGGGATGGCCGGATCGGGGTTGCCGAGGCCCAGGTAGGACAGGGCCGCGGCCTCGATGATCGCGGTGGCGAGGCTCAGCGTCGCCTGGACGATCACCGGGCTGAGCGAGTTCGGCAGGATCTGGGTGAGGACGATCCGCTTCTTCCTGATGCCGAGCGCCTTGGCCGCGAGCACGTAATCGCTGCTGCCCTGGACCAGCATCGAACCGCGGAGCAGCCGCGCGAAGATCGGGATCTGCACGACGCCGACCGCGATCATCACGGTGGTCAGCGACTGCCCCATCACCGCGGCGATGGAGACCGCCAGCAGCAGCGACGGCAGCGAGAGCATGATGTCGGTGAAGCGCATGATCACGGTGTCGACGCGCTCACCGGTCCTGCCGCCGAGGGTCGCCGCGGCGCCGGAGAGAACGCCGACGAGCGCGCCGACGATCAGACCGATCAGCATCGACACCACGCCGACCATCAGGGTCTGCCGGGCGCCGACGAGGATCCGGGAGAACATGTCCCGGCCGAGGTGGTCGAGGCCGAACCAGTTGTCGCCGCGGGCGCCGACGAACTGCCCCTTGTTGGCGAAGACCTCGCCGCGCCACGTCTGGGCGGACGGGCTGTGCGGAGCGAGCCACGGTCCGACGATCGCGAGGAGCACGAACAGCGCGATGATGACGGCGCCGATGATGGCCATCTTGCTGGCCCGCAGCCGCCGCATGGCCTCGCGCCACAGACTCGCGCCGCTGGTGACCTCGGAGGTCTGCATCAGCTCCGCGAGCCGGTCGATCTTGTCGGCCTTCTTCGTCATGGTCGTCACGTCAGTGCACCCGCACTCTCGGGTCGATAAGGCTGTACGCGAGGTCGACCAGGAGGTTGATGAGGACGTACACCATCGCGATGAAGAGGATGAACCCGACGAGCACCGGGTAGTCGCGGGCGTCGATCGAGGTGCGGATGAAGTTGCCGATCCCGTTGAAGGAGAAGACCGACTCGGTCAGCACCGCGCCGGAGAGCAGGCTTCCGGTCAGCAGACCCACGGCGGTGACCACCGGCAGCAGCGCGTTGCGCAGCACGTGCCGGCCGCGGACGACCCGCTTGTCGAGACCCTTGGACTCGGCCGTGCGGACGTAGTCCTCGCCGAGGACCTCGAGGACGCTGGCGCGGGTCATGCGCACGATGACGGCGAGCGGGATGGAGGACAGCGCTATGGCGGGCAGGATCAGATGGTGGATCGCGTCCAGGCTGGCGTCCAGCTCACCGGTCAGCAGGCCGTCGAGGACGGCGAATCCGGTGACGTCCGTGGCGTCCATGCCGGTGTCGAGCCGTCCGTAGCTCGGGAACATCTGCAGCTGGACGGCGAAGATCCCCTTGAGGATCAGGGCGAGGAAGAAGACCGGGATGCAGATGCCGATCAGCGATCCGGAGACGGCGCCGACGTCGAGCCAGCCGCCGCGGCGCTTGGCCGCCAGGTAGCCCATCGGGATCCCGACAACGATGGCAATGCCGATGGCGACGATGCTCAGTTCGACCGTCGCCGGGAACCGCGTCGCGAATTCGTCCCACACCGGCTGACCGGTCTGGGTGGACGTGCCGAGGTCCAGTTCGAAGATGCGCTTGAGGAAGCGCCAGTACTGGACGTAGACGGGCTGGTCGAGCCCGAGGGCCCGGTTGATACGCGCCACTTCGGCTTCGGTCGCCCGCTCGCCCAGGATCGCTGAGGCGGGTCCGCCGGGCAGCCGGTTCAGCCAGAGGAAGAGCAGAACCGACAGGCCGAGCAGGGTGGGTATGAGCTGTAGCAGTCTTCGTACGACGAGTCGCAGCACCCCGCGTGCCCCTTTCTTACGTGCGTCGATGCGGGTCCGCCCGGCCACCGAGGTTCTGTGGCCGGGCGGACCCGCTGGGGTTTCGATTACTTGAAGGAGACCTCGGCGAAGTTCTCCTGCGTCAGCGGGGAGACCTTCGGCGGGTTGACGTTCTTGGCGAACGCGATCGCCGGCGGGGACGCCGAGATCGGGACACCCGGGACGTACTCCATGATCGTCTCGTTGGCCTTCTTGTAGGCCTCCACACGACCCGCGGGGTCGGTGACCTTCGAAGCGGCGTTCACCGAGTCGAAGACCTTCTTGTCGTCGAAGCCCCACTGCTTGTCGGGACCGGCGAACCAGGTGCCGATGAAGTTGTAGCCGTCGTTGAAGTCACCGGTCCAGCCGAGCATGTGCAGGGCGCAGGAGCCGGCCTCGGTGGCGTCCAGGTAGTCCGGGGCCCACTTCATGGCCTTCGGGGTGACCGTGATGCCGGCCTTCTCCAGGTCGGCCTTCATACGCTCGAACATGTCCTGCGGCGCCGGCATGTAGGGGCGCGTGACCTCGGTCGGGTAGCAGAACTCGATCTTGAGCTTCTCCTCACCGGCCTTCTTGAGGAGTTCCTTGGCCTTGTTGGTGTCGAACGGGTAGGTCTTCACCTTGTCCGAGAAACCGGCGACCGTGTCGGGCATGAACTGGGTCGCGGCCTTGCCGCCCTCGGGCAGCTGCGTCTTGACGATGCCCTCGCGGTCGATGGCGTGCGAAATGGCCTGCCGGACCTCGAGCTTCTTCAGCGCGGGGTTCTTCGACTGCGTCATACCGACGTAGAAGATGTTGAAGACGTCACGGGTCGGGACCTCGTAACCCTCCTTCTCCAGCGTCTTCACGTCGGCCGGGGCGACCAGGTCGTAACCGTCGATGTCACCGGCCTGCAGCGCCTGACGGCGGCCGGCCTCGGTGTCGATCGTGCGGAAGACCAGGTTCTTGACCTTGGCCTTCTCACCCCAGTAGTCGTCGAAGCGCTCAAGGGTGACTTCCTTGTTGCCCTTGTTCCACTTCGTGATCTTGTACGGGCCGGTGCCGGCGACCGTGCCGGCCTCCTGGCTGTACTTGGGGTACGTGATCGCGTCGCCCTTGGCGGTCGCGTCCTGCTTCTCGTACTCCTTGATGGCCTTCGGCGAGTGGATCGCCAGCGCCTGGAGGGAGAAGCCGCCGGGCAGGTTCGCCGAGGGCTCGTTGACCTCGATGACCGCGGTGTTCTCGTCCTTCGCCGTGCAGGACTTGTAGTTCGGCTTGGGGGCTTCCTTGTCCTCGTTCTTGGCGAAGCCGCCCATGATGGTCTGCCAGTAGTAGGAGACCGCGCTCGACTGGTAGGTGCCCTTCCAGTTGAACCAGTGGTCGTAGTTCGCGCAGACCGCGGCGGCGTTGAACGCCTCTCCGTCGTGGAACTTCACACCCTTGCGCAGGTTGAACGTCCACACCTTGCCGGCCGGGTCGCTGGACCACTTCTCGGCAAGACCGCCGACGAGCTTGCTGCCGCCGGACTCGTGCTCGAGCAGGGCCTCGAAGGCCTGACGGGTGACCCGGAAGGTCTCACCGTCGCTCGCGAGCGCAGGGTCGAGGGAGCCGGGGTCACCGGCGCCGGCGAACACGAACGTGTCCTTGTCGCCGCCCTTGTCACCGTCCTTGCCCCGCTCGCTGGCGCAGCCGGTGGCGATCAGGCCGACGGCCACCGCCGCCGTGATCGCCCGGACAGCTCCGGACTTGAATATTCGCATGGGTCCACCCCGAGGTTCCGCCGTGGGAGAGGTCTTGACGGCCGAACACTACAGACGGGAGACACCTGGGAGAACAGTCCGGATAGCGGTGATACCTACTCGAGACCCGGACACTCAACAAACCGGGCAGATACGGGACATCCCCGCCAGGCGATTTAACACCCTTGACATCCGACGGAGTTCGGTCCCGCAATGTACGCAGCGTCCCAGCTCAGCGGGTGTGCGGCGGAGGGTAGCCGTACCCGCCGCCGGTGGGCGGGGCCCCCGCGTGGGCGTCGCGGTCGTAGAAGGGGCGGGCATTGACGCGCATCCACATGGTGACCGGGTCGTACTCGTCGGCCATGGCCACGGTCGACACCGGAAGGCCGTCCGGCACGGCGGCCACCGACTGCTGCATCATCACCCGCACCGTCTTGACCGACTGCGGGCCGGTGTCGTACAGATCCAGACCGATGGCCAGATACGCGGGGCCCACCGCGGGCTGCACCCAGGCACGCCGCAGCGAGCGGACGGAGGGGGTGCGGTGGGCGTTCTGCGTGAGCAGGGCGTAGAACTGCGGGATCTCGATCGCGGGGTCCGACAGCCGCAGCGGTCCCGCCGGCATCCGGTCGAGGCCGGTGGCGATACGGCGCAGATCCAGCCACGGCACGCCGACACCGCCGCCGGGCGCGTGCGGGTTCAGCCAGATGCCCCAGCGGTCCGGGTAGAGGGCGCGGGCGATGTCCCGGCCGGTGGTGATCTCGTGCGCGCGGTTCCAGCCGGAGACGGCGAGCTCCTGGGGGGAGGTGACGCACGGGGCGTAACAGACGCCGTCGATCTCCATGTTCCCGTACTGGGCGTCGGGCGAGCCGGGCTGCCCGTGCCACAGCAGCATCCAGATCCGGCCGCCGGCGGGGTCGGCGAGGGCGTGCAGCAGCGCCTCGTACGCGTCGTAGCGGCCGGGAGTCACCTGGCGCAGCATGTGCTCGACCTGCCCGGCCGCCGCGGTGCCTGACGCACTCACCCTGTTCCGCCCCTCGTTCGGTCCCACCGTTCCGCACAGCCCCTGTCAGGCTGGTCAGGCCATCAAACCAGCTTAATCGGCCCTCCTGGCAAAGACTTGACCACTGGTCTCTCTTTCGTGTCGGGCCCGAGTCCTACGCGTGCTGTCGTTGATAGAAGGGACGCACGCGCTCGAGCATCCAGTCGGCCACCGGATCCTGCGCGACGTCGAGAAGCACCAGGTTGACCGGCCACGGCGGCTGGACCCGGCCCATGGCCCGGCCGAGGGCGTCCATGGGGGCGTTGCGTTCGACGCCTTCCCAGGACGAGAGCTGCACACCGATGAAGAGCGTCGGCGCGTCGCCCTCGATGGAGGCGAGCACGCGGCGGCCGGTCAGCACGACGCCGACGGCCTCGAACTCACCGGCCGCGGCGGCGAGGAAGTCGACCGGCTCCTCCTGCCAGTCCGGTTCGAAGAGCCGCACCCGGCCGCCGGAGGCGGGACCCTCGAGCGGTGTCCGCCCCGCGCGGCACAGTTCGGCGACCGCGGCGGGCGGCAGGGGGGCGCCGACGGCGCCGCCCGGGTTGACGGCGATGCCGAGCTGCGGCGGCAGTCCGCGGGCGAATTCCCGCGCGGGCGCGACGGTGAACGGCATATGGGCGCCGACGCACTGCAGGAACTGCTGCTCCGAGCTGAAGACGGGGACGTACGCGGCGCCGTCGATCTCCATGGTCGGCAGATCGAGGTCCCGGCTCTCCTGGCTGCCGCCGTTGGGCAGCGGAACCCATATCGGGCTGCGGCCGAGCACCTCGACGAGGCGGCCTCCGGCCGCGGGGTTGCCGAGGGAGGCGGCGAGCACCTCTTCGAGCTCGTTGCCGGGCCAGCCGGTGCGGGGTATGTCCATGCGGTGTCCTTCGTGCGGGCCCCTGCGGTGGGCGCTTGCGTGTTCGTGCGCGGCACGTCGGGCGGTGTACGCGACGCGCCGCGACGACCCTAGCGGCCGGGGCGCGGGCCGCTGCGCGGTGCACTTCCCGGGCCCACCCCTGCGACCTGACGGCCGCGGGGGCCCACCCGGGGTCCGGGCGCGCCCGGACCCCGTACGGCCTTCGGCCGTGCCCCCGAACTCCCCCAGCCGTGGGAGGCGCCCCAGGCGGGCCGGCCTTCTCGGCCCGCGGCGGCCGCGGGGGCCAAGTTCCGGGTCCTGGGCGGGCCCCGGACCCCTTACGGCCTTCGGCCGTGCCGGGCGAGGGGGAGGCGCCCCAGGCGGGCCGGCCTTCTCAGCCCGCGGGGGCCGAGTTCCCGGTCCTGGGCGGGCCCGGACTCCGTACGGCCTTCGGCCGCGCCCTCGAACTCCCCCAGTGTGGGAGGCGCCCCAAGCGGGCTGACTTTCTCGGCCCGCGGCGGCTGCGGGGGTCGAGTTCCGGGTCCGGGACGGGCCCGGACTCCGTGCGGCCTTCGGCCGTGCCGGGCGGCCGCGGGAGGCGCCCCAAGCGGGCTGCTTTCTCAGCCCGCGGCGGCCGCGGGGGCCGAGTTCCCGGTCCGGGGGCCCGGGACCCCGTACGGCCTTCTGGCCGCGCCCCGAACTCCCCCAGCCGAGGGCGCCCCGGGCGGGCTGGCTTTCTCGGCCCGCGGCGCCGCGGGGGCCGAGTTCCCGGTCCGGGGCGGGCCCCGCGACCCCGTACTCGAACGCCGGGCGGGGTGACTTTGTCAGCCCGTCGGCGATTCGGGGCGATTCCAGCCCCGCCGGCGTTCGAGGCGCCGGGGGCGCAGGGGCGCGGAGCCCACGGGAAACCACCGCGCGGTGCCCGGGCCGGGCGCGGGGCCGCCCGTTACTCGAAGCCCAGGCGGCCCAGCGTTCCCGCTGCCTCGCGGTCCAGGAGGACCGCCGACGCGCAGCCGGCCGGCAGGCGTCCCGCCTCCGCGTCGGAGACCAGGTGGGAGACGGCCCGGCGGTGGCGGGCGAAGGCGTAGCCGGAGACGCCGCGGCCCCGCTCCCGCTGGCCGGCTCTCGCGACCTGGGGCGTCACGTCCAGCAGCACCAGGTGGAGGGACGTGCCGCGCCGCCGTGTCTCACGGGCGAGCCAGCGCCGCACCCACGCCTGGGTGCCGCAGTCGTGCACGACGACGCTCTCGCCCGAACGGAGGGCACGCCGCAGTCCGGCGTAGTGCGCGAGGCGCACCAGCGGGCGGTAGACGGCGTACGGCAGGAAGCGGGGCGCGCGGGCGTCCCAGCGGTCCCGCGTGTCCTGCGAGTCGATGCCGAGACCCCTCGCCGCGCGCCGGATCAGCGTGGATTTTCCGCTGCCGGGCAGGCCGGAGACCACCACCACGTCACCGGCGGCGAAGACCAGGCTGTGCGGGCTGCGCCCGGCCCGCTGCCGCAGGTCGCGCAGCACGGGCAGGGCGGTCGTGACCGCTCCGGCCCGTGACGGGACGGCGGACATGCCCGGTGGCGCGGGCACCCCCGTGGTCGTGGCGTATGCACCGGTCGGCTGCAACGTCGTCCCCCTCCCCGTGTCGGGTCATCCCTCACCCTTGCCCATGAAGTGTAAAGAATTGGTAATACGGCTCAAGTGTTTTCAGGGCGGCCTCACGCTCCACTCTTCCCGGATGCGTGCAATGATGTGCGCGCCAACTCCATACCGGCCGCTTGAATCCACGCGGGAGAGTCCCTGCCACCCCTGTGGCGGGCGCCGAAGGAGCAAGTTCCTCCCTTGAATCTCTCAGGCCCCGTACCGCGTGCGATGAGGCAGATCTGAAAAGCGAGCCGCATTCGAGTGGCTCCACCCAAGGTGCAAGTCACGACTACCCGTACGCGTAGTCGGGGCGAACCTCTCAGGTTCCGATGACAGATGGGGAGGATTGTCCTCGCAGCCATGCCCTGGGAGCCACACCTATGAGCAACGCCCCCCGTCTGACCGCACTCGACGCCCTGCACAGGTCGCTCGGCGCGACCATGACCGATTTCGCCGGCTGGGACATGCCCCTGCGGTACGGCAGTGAGCGCGACGAGCACAACGCCGTCCGCACCAAGGCCGGGCTGTTCGACCTGTCCCACATGGGTGAGATCACCGTCACCGGCCCGCAGGCCGTTGACCTGCTGAACTACGCGCTGGTCGGCAACATCGGCACCGTCGGCCTCGGCCGCGCCCGCTACACGATGATCTGCCGGGAGGACGGCGGCATCCTCGACGACCTGATCGTCTACCGCCTCGGCGAGGACGAGTACATGGTCGTCGCCAACGCCGGCAACGCCCAGATCGTCCTCGACGCCGTCACCGCTCGTGCCCAGGGCTTCGACGCCACCGTCCGCGACGACCGTGACGCGTACGCGCTGATCGCCGTCCAGGGCCCGGAGTCCCCCGGCATCCTGAAGTCGCTGACCGACGCCGATCTGGACGGCCTGAAGTACTACGCGGGCCTGCCGGGCACCGTGGCGGGCGTCCCCGCGCTGATCGCGCGCACCGGCTACACCGGCGAGGACGGCTTCGAGCTGTTCGTCGAGCCGCAGCACGCCGAGAAGCTCTGGCAGGCGCTGACCGAGGCGGGCGCGCCCGCCGGTCTGATCCCGTGCGGCCTGTCCTGCCGCGACACGCTGCGCCTGGAGGCGGGCATGCCGCTGTACGGCCACGAGCTGACCACGGCGCTCACCCCCTTCGACGCGGGTCTCGGCCGGGTGGTGAAGTTCGAGAAGGACGGCGACTTCGTCGGCCGTGAGGCGCTGACGGCCGCCGCGGAGCGCGCGGAGTCCGCGCCGCCGCGCAAGCTGGTCGGGCTGATCGCGGAGGGCCGCCGGGTCCCGCGCGCCGGCATGTCCGTGGTGGCGGACGGCACGGTGATCGGCGAGGTCACCTCCGGGGCCCCGAGCCCCACCCTCGGCAAGCCGATCGCCATGGCTTACGTGGACGCGGCCCACGCCGCGCCGGGCACGCCGGGCGTCGGCGTCGACATCCGGGGCACCCACGAGCCGTACGAGGTCGTGGCGCTGCCGTTCTACAAGCGCCAGAAGTGATCCTCCGGGTGCCGGAAGTGATCGTCCGCACCCTCTCCCCGTTCACCAGCACTCCCCCGCGTACAGGAGAATTCAGGTCATGAGCAACCCCCAGCAGCTGCGCTACAGCAAGGAGCACGAGTGGCTGTCGGCCGCCGAGGACGGCGTGTCGACGGTCGGCATCACGGAGCACGCGGCCAACGCGCTCGGCGACGTGGTGTACGTCCAGCTCCCCGAGGTCGGTGACACGGTGACCGCGGGCGAGACCTGCGGCGAGCTGGAGTCCACCAAGTCGGTCAGCGACCTGTACTCCCCGGTCAGCGGTGAGGTCACCGAGGCCAACGAGGATGTCGTAGGCGACCCGTCGCTGGTGAACTCCGCGCCCTTCGAGGGCGGCTGGCTGTTCAAGGTGCGTGTCAGCGAGGAGCCGAAGGACCTGCTCTCCGCGGACGAGTACACCGAATTCGCCGGCTGACCAAGCGCTGACCAAGACCTTAGGGACCGAGTGATGTCGCTTCTCAACACCCCTCTCCACGAGCTGGACCCGGACGTCGCCGCCGCTGTCGACGCCGAGCTCCACCGTCAGCAGTCCACCCTCGAGATGATCGCCTCGGAGAACTTCGCTCCGGTCGCGGTCATGGAGGCCCAGGGCTCCGTCCTCACCAACAAGTACGCCGAGGGCTACCCGGGCCGCCGCTACTACGGCGGCTGCGAGCACGTCGACGTGGTCGAGCAGATCGCCATCGACCGCATCAAGGCGCTCTTCGGCGCCGAGCACGCCAACGTGCAGCCCCACTCGGGCGCGCAGGCGAACGCGGCGGCGATGTTCGCGCTGCTGAAGCCGGGCGACACGATCATGGGCCTGAACCTGGCCCACGGCGGTCACCTGACCCACGGCATGAAGATCAACTTCTCCGGCAAGCTCTACAACGTGGTCGCGTACCACGTGGACGACGCCACCGGCCAGGTCGACATGGCCGAGGTCGAGCGGCTCGCCAAGGAGTCCAAGCCGAAGCTGATCGTGGCCGGCTGGTCCGCGTACCCGCGTCAGCTGGACTTCGCGGCCTTCCGCCGGATCGCCGACGAGGTCGGCGCCTACCTGATGGTCGACATGGCGCACTTCGCCGGCCTGGTCGCCGCGGGTCTGCACCCCAACCCGGTGCCGCACGCCCACGTCGTCACCACGACCACGCACAAGACCCTCGGCGGTCCGCGCGGCGGTGTGATCCTCTCCACGGCCGAGCTCGCCAAGAAGATCAACTCCGCGGTCTTCCCGGGCCAGCAGGGCGGCCCGCTGGAGCACGTCATCGCGGCGAAGGCGGTCTCCTTCAAGGTCGCCGCCTCCGAGGACTTCAAGGAGCGCCAGCAGCGCACGCTGGACGGCGCCCGCATCCTGGCCGAGCGCCTGGTCCAGGCCGACGTCACCGAGCACGGCGTCTCCGTCCTGTCCGGCGGCACGGACGTGCACCTGGTCCTGGTGGACCTGCGCAACTCCGAGCTGGACGGCCAGCAGGCCGAGGACCGTCTCCACGAGGTCGGCATCACGGTCAACCGCAACGCCATCCCGAACGACCCGCGGCCGCCGATGGTCACCTCGGGTCTGCGGATCGGCACGCCGGCGCTGGCCACCCGCGGTTTCCAGGACGAGGACTTCCGCGAGGTCGCGGACATCATCGCCGAGGCGCTGAAGCCGTCGTACGACGTGCCGGCGCTGCGCGCCCGCGTGACGGCCCTGGCCGAGAAGCACCCGCTCTACCCTGGTCTGTGACGGATCTCCCGTAACCGACCCGAACAAAACAAAAGGGGCACCGCGCACACTGGACCGTGCGCGCGGTGCCCCGCACCACGTAAGCACCCCGCACACGCAATGCCTCTGCGCCCACCGCCACCCGTACACGAGGCGCTGCGCGCCGCTGCACCACACGGCAGACAACGGCGTCTACCACCCCACAAGGAGTTCCCAGTGGCCATCTCGGTCTTCGACCTGTTCTCGATCGGCATCGGCCCGTCCAGCTCCCACACGGTGGGCCCGATGCGCGCCGCCCGGATGTTCGCCCGGCGCCTGAAGAACGAGGGCCTGCTCGCCCACACCACGGCGATACGGGCCGAGCTGTACGGCTCGCTGGGCGCGACCGGGCACGGCCACGGCACTCCCAAGGCGGTCCTGCTGGGCCTCGAGGGCAACTCTCCGCGGACCGTCGACGTCGAGAGCGCCGACGAGCAGGTCGAGCGGATCAGGACGGACGGGCGGATCAACCTGCTCGGCGCCCACGAGATCGACTTCGACTTCGACGAGGACCTCGTCCTGCACCGCCGTAAGGCCCTGCCGTACCACGCCAACGGCATGACGGTCGTCGCCCGCGACGCCGAGGGCACGACGCTGCTGGAGAAGACGTACTACTCCGTCGGCGGCGGTTTCGTCGTCGACGAGGACGCGGTGGCGGGCGACAACCCGATCGTCCCCGAAGACACCGTCCTGAAGCACCCCTTCCGTACCGGTGACGAGCTGCTGCGCCTCACCAAGGAGACCGGCCTGTCGATCTCGGCGCTGATGCTGGAGAACGAGAAGGCCTGGCGCACCGAGGAAGAGATCCGGGAGGGGCTGCTGGAGATCTGGCGGGTCATGCAGGCCTGCGTCGCGCGCGGCATGTCCCGCGAGGGCATCCTGCCGGGCGGTCTCAAGGTCCGCCGGCGCGCCGCGACCACGGCCCGCAAGCTGCGCTCCGAGGGCGACCCGCAGGCGCTCGCCATGGAGTGGATCACGCTCTACGCGATGGCCGTGAACGAGGAGAACGCGGCCGGCGGCCGGGTCGTCACCGCCCCCACGAACGGCGCCGCGGGCATCATCCCGGCGGTCCTGCACTACTACATGAACTTCGTGCCCGGCGCCGACGAGAAGGGCATCGTCGACTTCCTGCTCGCCGCGGGCGCGATCGGCATGCTCTTCAAGGAGAACGCCTCGATCTCCGGCGCCGAGGTCGGCTGCCAGGGCGAGGTCGGCTCCGCCTGCTCGATGGCCGCGGGCGCGCTCGCCGAGGTCCTCGGCGGCTCCCCGGAGCAGGTCGAGAACGCCGCGGAGATCGGCATGGAACACAACCTGGGCCTCACCTGCGACCCGGTCGGCGGCCTGGTCCAGATCCCGTGCATCGAGCGCAACGGCATGGCGGCGGTCAAGGCCGTCACGGCCGCGAAGATGGCGATGCGCGGCGACGGCAGCCACAAGGTGTCCCTGGACAAGGTCATCAAAACGATGAAGGAGACCGGCGCCGACATGTCGGTCAAGTACAAGGAGACCGCCCGCGGCGGTCTCGCGGTGAACATCATCGAGTGCTGAGGCTCTGGGCCCTGACCAGCTCTTTTGCGTCTTTCAGCGCTGGTCGGGGCCCGTCCTGCCCACACAGGGGAAGTACAGGGCTCGGTCCGCTCGCACGGCGGTGGGTTCGCGCAGGGTCCGCATGATCGCGTCGAGGTCGCTCAGGGCCTGCGCGCAGAAACCCGAGTCCCGGGTCGCCGCCTCGCCGCGTTCGTCGCAGGCCGGCGATGCTGCCGGGTTCGCGAACCGCCAGCCGGCACAGGGGACTTGCAGGTGACCGTGGTGGGGGACCCCGCTCCGAGCTTGAGCCACTCCAAGGCCCCCGGACCGCTGAGGGTCACGCCCGGCAGCCCAGGATTCCACGGGACATGGGAAGGCCCCCGGCGCGTGCCGGGGGCCTTCCCATGTCCCGTGGGATCAGGCCTTGTTCAGGTGGGCCCAGAACTCGTCGAACGACAGGAGCTTGTCCTTGTCGGTGTCCTGTGCGGCGATCACGGCCTCGGCCACCGACTCGGTGACGTTCCAGTCACCCATCTGAGCCATGGCCGTCTTGTACTCGGCCGCGGTGATGAAGCCGTCGCCGTCCGCGTCGTAACGGTCGAACGCCTTGCGTGCTGACTCGATGTCCGCCACCGGTCCACCCCTTCTTGGTGCATTACTGACGGGGGTCAGATTATCGGCCCGCGTCGTCGATCATGGAGGCGAGGCCTGTACCCACGAACGGGGAGAGAAGCGATGAGCGACGAACTGGCACGGATTCTCGCCGCCGCGGCCGAGGGGCGGTTCCCGCCCGCGGACGGCGGGGTGACGGTGATGGACCGGCCCGGTGCGCGGGACGAGGGCGTGGTGGCCTTCACCGCGCACTCGGTCGTCTTCACCGCCGAGGACCCTGAGTGGATACGGGCCGAACTGGCGGCCACCGCCTCCGACCGGCTGGCCGCCACCATGAACCCTGGTTTCCTGGCGGCCCTCATGAGGCGCACCGGACGGTCGATGGACACCATCGATCTGGTGACGGTCGCGGACGCGCTGCCCGGGGAGCCCGATGTCGAACTGCGCGAGATCCAGGACCGCGAGCATCCCCGGGTGGTCGGCGCCCTGAAGCGCCGCGACGACGTGCGGGTGTGGGCGGCGGACGGCGGGGTGCTCGTGCTGGGCCGCGGGCTGGCCGGCCGCTGGGAGGTGTCCCTCGAGGTCGACGAGGAGGCGCGGGGCCGGGGCGTCGGTCCCCGGCTCGCCGTCGCCGCCCGGCACCTGGTGCCAGGGCCGGTGCTGTGGTCCCAGCAGTCACCGGGCAACGCACGCAGTGTGCGGGCGTTCCAGCGCGCCGGGTTCCGGCCGGTCGCCTCCGAGGCGATCCTCGCCGCATGTTAGGACGCGGGAACGCCGCCCCGGGGGCCGTCGGCCCCCGGGGCGGCGTTCTGCCGCTCAAGGGTCACAGGCGCCAGGGAAGGTAGTTCGGGTTGTCCCGGCACTCGCTCATGATCTCGCGCTTGGTCTGCTTGTCGACGGGGCACGCGCCGACGATGAAGTCCCGGGCGATGCCGCCGGGGAAGGCCACCTCGGCCTGCTCCGCCCACCGGTGGGTGTCACCGATGGTCCGGTTGACGTCGATGCCGCCGGGAGCGTCGATGTAGTAGTTCCAGGCGCTCTTCCACTGCTTGTAGAGATCGTGGTCGTAGGTCGTCGAGACGAACGGCGACGGCTGGTTGACGAGGACGTACTTCTCGATGTCGTACTGGCCGTTCTGCGGCGCCTTCGGGTGGAAGCCCTGATCGAAGATGACCTCGGGGGCGCGTCCGTCGGCCCGGTACAGCTGCCTGCAGTTGTCGCGGAACGACGGCTTCGGTGTGATCCGGTCGATGTCCACGCTGCGGTCGGCGGCGGCGTGGAGCGGGTCGCCGAGGTCCGGGCACGTGGCGGTGGCGGCGGCCCGAGCGGCCGGGGCCGCGGGTGTCGATGCGGTTCCTGCGGCGGTCCCTGCCGCTGCGGGGACGAGGGTGGCGGCCAGGGCCAGCGTGAGCACGGCGGCCCGGCGCCGCGAGCGAGTGGTGATCATGGGGACACCATCCCGGTCCGACGGCACCGGACCGCGCACGGTCACCCGCTGGTGGGCGAGTTGTTCACCTGGTCACCGGACACGCCGGTGCGGCCGACGGGGCGCCGCCCGGGCTGCGGGTGGGCGGCGAGCCCGTGCGGCCGCTACCGAGGGGGATGCGCGCCGGCTGCCGACCGGTGCGCCCAAGACCGTTCCAAGAACCATTCAAGAGGCCATATGATCGATGAATCACTCCCTGGGTGGGATAGTTATGCATGGAATGCCAGGCAAGTGGGCCAGCTCACCTACGATTCATCGACGACATGTCCCATTCAGGACCTTTTGGTCGCTTATAGGATTTTGGAGATGGGGCGTCCGTCTGCCATAGTCGACGGCACGACCTCCATTGACCCGGGCACGGTCGACATCAGCGGCCGTGGATACACCCCCCAATCCACGGCGCTCCACACAGAAGCCCCCAGCCGCCGCCATCGCGGCGCACGGGGGCTTCTGTGCGTCGCGGCCCACCGTCGTCCGGCGTGCGTCAGCGGTCGACGACCCGCATCTCGAACCAGGTGGTCTTGCCGCGCGGCAGCAGATCCACGCCCCAGCGGTCGGCGAGCTTGTCGACGAGGAACAGCCCCCGGCCGCTGGTGTCCATCTCACCGACGGGCATCAGACAGGGCAGCCCCCGGGACGGATCGCGCACCTCGATGCGGATCCAGCCGCGGCGGCGCAGCATCCGTAAGCCGAACACCCGTGCTCCGGTGTGGCGTACCGCGTTGCCGACCAGCTCGGAGACGAGCAGGACCGCGTACTCACCGGTCTGCGCCGGCAGCGCCCACTGACGCAGCACCACGCACTGGGTGAGGCGGCGGGCGGTCGCGGCGGACTCGGGCCGGGAGGGGAGACGCACCTCCGCGTCGGTGGGATTGCCGTACAACTCGACGGCCTTGAGGGCCTGTTCGTCGTCGGCGGCCGGTACCCACCGTGCGGCGGTCGCGCCGACGCGCTGCCGCGGTTGTCCCACACCCTCGAGGCCCGCCATGGCTCCATCATGGCCCCTGCGGCCCGTCCGCGTGGCCGTTCCCGCGGAACGGAGCCCCGGGGAGCAGGACCGCCCGACCGGCTCGGGCGGCACCCGGCCCGGACGTCACAAGGCGCCGCCCACCCGTCCGCACCTGGCAGAAGGCCACCCTCACGAGTGACGCCGGCACCCCGGACACCGGCGTGCCGGCCTGCCGCCCGCGGTCACCGGGGAGCGCTATCAGGCCATTTGTCGCGCGGCGCCCCACGGCGGAGCCGTCGATGGCCTGCACCGGTTCACCGGGCCGCGTACTCATCCGGCCAACACGCCATCGCGTGCGCCCCTGTGCTCCCGAATGCCCCGTTCCCCGAACCATCGCGGGGGCACTCAGAGGAGGGGCGGATCACGAGCGTCACGCCGGACAGGCGTGGCGGGCATACCCAAGGGGTGGGAAATGATACGGGTGACCGTGGTGTACGAGGCCGGGCTGCTGCGGGCGGCGCTCGAGGAACTGCTGCGCTGCGGTGGTGATTTCGATGTCTCCTCCGCCTCGCACTGGCCGCAGAGACCGATCCCCGGCGCTTCGGTGCCGGACGTGTACGTCGTCGACGCCGAGTGCCTGGAGCCGGCCCGGGCGGCCGACAGGACGGCGACCGGAAGGGGCGCGCTCGTGGCGCTCGTCCCGGCGCAGCGACCAGGGGTGCTGCGAAGGGCCCATCAGGCCGGTGCCCTCGGGTTCGTCGACAAGGACGGCTCCAAGAGCCGATTACTCACAGCGGTGCGCCGCGCCGCGAAGGGGGACCGCTTCGTGGACGAGGCACTCGCGGCCGGATTCCTGGCGGCGGCGGAGATGCCCCTGACGCAGAGAGAGTTGAGCGTTCTGGCGCTGGCCGCCAAGGGAGAGCCGATCGCGGACGTCGCGGCGTCGTTGCACCTGTCGGAGGGGACGGTCCGCAACTACATGGCGAGCGTCATCCGCAAGGTGGGGGCCCGCAACCGGGTGGACGCGATCCGCATCGCACAGGGAGCCGGCTGGACCTGATCCGGGTCGGCAAACCGGCCGGTCCGGCACGCGGACGGACCGCGGCCGCCGACCGGCCGGATCAGCCGCCGGTGCCGTGCCAGTGCCCGACCAGGTCCCGGTACAGCGCGGAACGCACGAGCAGTTCCTCGTGCGTTCCGCACGAGGCGCGCGTGCCGTCGAGGACGAGGACGCGGTCCGCCCGGAGCGCCGACGACAGCCGGTGGGCCACCACCACCAGGGTCCCGGGCCGGGCGGCGAGAGCACGCTCCGCCACCGCCTCCGTCGAGGGATCGAGGTGGGACGTCGCCTCGTCGAGCAGCAGCACGGGCGCCGGGGACAGGTGGGCACGGCCCAGGGCGATCAGCTGCCGCTCGCCCAGGGAGAGCGTCCGCGGCGTCAGTGTCGCGTCCAGACCGCCGACCCTGGCCACGAGCGGCTCCAGCCGCAGCGCCCGCACGGCCTCCTCCACGGCGGCTCGCGGAGCCTGCGGGCACAGGTAGCACAAGTTGTCCCGGAGCGTGCCGGTGAACACGTACGCGTCCTGCGGGAGAAGGGCGCGCAGGCACGTCGGATCCGTGGACGACGCCGGCGCCACTGAACGGCCGGCCAGCCGCACCGCCCCCTCGGACGGCGCCAGCGTGCCGGCCACCACCTGGAGAAGTGTCGACTTGCCGATGCCGCTCGGCCCGACCACCGCGAGGTGCTCCCCCTCGGCGACGGTCAGGTCCAGCCCGTCCAGGACGGGACGGGCACGCGACCCGAAGGAGACCCGGACGCCCCGCAGTTCCACCGCCGCCCCACCGGTCCTGGGGCCGGGCCCGGAGCCTGCGGCGGGAGGGGGGACGGCCGTGTCCGGGTACGGCTCGGTGAGCCGGCCCAGGACCACGAGCAGCCGGGCGCCCGCGGCGCCCAGCACCGTCATCAGCGAATGCAGGGCGGGAAGCAGGGCCTGGAGCAGATAGGTCAGGGCACCCGCCAGCGCTCCCGCCGTGACCCCCTGTCCCAGCAGCCACGGCGTACAGACCAGGAGGAGGAGGACCGGCAGCTGGCCGGCCACGGCCACGGCGAGCGTGCGCACGGCCGCCCAGCGGGCCATCGACCGGGCCGCGGCGGCGGCCTCGCCGACATCGAGCCGCCCCTGTGCCTCCGCCGCGTCCTGCGTGCCGCAGGCGACGATGTCGCGCAGGGCCGTCGTGACGTTCTGCGCGTGCCTGCCGATCGCCTCGTCCGCGTCGAGGTAACGGTGCTGGGCGCGGGCCATCGGCAGCAGCGACGCCATGAAGAGCGTGACCCCCAGCAGCAGCGGCGGCAGGACGATCAGCAGGAACTGCGGTGCCAGCGACAGCAGACCGACCGCGGCCCCGGCGGCGACGAAGACGAAGGAGCGCGCGGTGAGCACCAGTCCCGCGAAGCTGTCGCGGGCGATCTCCGTCTGGCTGGTCAGCCGGGAGACGGCCGTGCCGTCGACCGAGCCGCCGAGGGCGGTGGCCTTGCGCAGCGCGTGCGTCACCGCTCGGCGGACCAGGGCGTCGCGCAGCGGCTCCGTCAGGTCGGCGAGCAGGGCGAAGACACCGCGGGTGACGGGGGTACTCAGCACAATCACCCCGGCCGCCAGCGCCAGCCAGAGCAGACCCGTCACGGTGTCCGCCCGGAGGAACCCGTCGTCGAGCGCTCTGGCGACCCCGTAACCACCGAGGAACGTCTGCACGGACTCGGCGGCGGACAGGGCCACGAGCCCGAACAGGGTCCGCTTCCTGCCCAGGAGGAAACGCCGCGCCGGTGCCGCCAGCCGGCGGGCGGCCGCCCGGTCCGTGAGGGCGGGGCCGTGAGCGGGCCGGTCGGCGGGCCGGCTCATCGCCCCCTCCCCCGGCCGCGGCGTGCGACCACGGCGGCGGGCGGCCACCCGGCCCGCCGTGGCGGTACCGCCCCCGGCGTGCGTGACGGGTCCTGCGCAGGCACGCGGTCGGGCGGGTCCGACGAGTCCGGCGGGTCGGGCGGGTCCGAGGGGTCCGACAGGTCCGACGGGTCCGACGAGTCCGACGAGTCCGACGGGTCCGACGGGTTCGACGGGTCCGAGGGGTCCGGCGCAGGTACGGGACCCGCCACGGGCGGCGCAGCCGGCGCCGGCACGCGGTCCGACGGGTCCGACGGGTCCGACGGGTTCGAGGGGTCCGGCGGAGGCACGGGACCCGCCACGGGCGGCGCAGCCGGCGCCGGCACGCGGTCCGACGGATCCGACGGGGCCGGCGAGTCCGGCGGGTCCGAGGGGTCCGAGGGGTCCGGCGCAGGTACGGGACCCGCCGCGGGCGGCGCAGCCGGCGCCGGCACGGGGTCCCCGGAGGTCGGCGGGGACGGGGTGGCCGGTTGTGCCGGCACCGGCTCGGGGACGAACACCGCACGGTAGTCCGGGTCCCGCCACAGCTCGCCGTGCGGCGCGACGCGCCGGACGCGGCCCGCCTCCAGCCAGATCACCAGGTCGGCCCGGGCGGCGGTGGACACCCGGTGCGCGACGACCAGCCGCGTACCGGTGAACGAGGCACCCGACAACGCGAGTTCCACCTGCCGTTCCGTGGCCGTGTCGAGGCTCGAGGTCGCGTCGTCCAGGATCGTCAGCCGCCCTCGGCGTACGAAGGCCCTGGCCAGGCCGAGGCGTTGCCGCTCGCCCCCGGACAACGGCGCCTGGTCCAGCGGTGTCCCGTACCCGTGGGGCAGCAGGCGTACGAAGTCGTCGGCGTGCGCGAGGACCGCGGCGTGCCGGACCCGGTCCCCGCTCGCGTCCACGGCTCCGGCCGCCACGGCCTCGGCCACCGTGCCGCCGTGGAACTCCGGTCGCGCGAAGGCGTAGGCGACGCGGGCGCGCAGGTCACCCCGCTCCACCTGGGCCAGCGGCGTGCCGTCGAGGAGCACCCGTCCCTCGTCCGGGTCCTCGAGCCGGCCGGCGACGGCGGCGAGGCTGGACCTGCCGGAGCCGGACCGGCCCACCACGGCGGCCGTCGCGCCTCCGGGCACCTTCAGCGTCACGTCCGTGAGCAGCGGCACCCCGCCGCGCACCAGACCGACGCCGCTGAGTTCCAGGGTGCCGTTTCCGTCCTCCGGCAGGGCCGCGCAGCCGTGGGGCATCGGCTCGAGGTCCGCGAGCTCAGCCGTGCGACGGGCCGCGCTGCGGGCCCGCACGAGCGCGCCGAGCGGGGAGGCGACGCCGCCGACGCCCGCTGCGAGCGCCGCGTAGCGCGAGGCTGCCAGCAGGTCCCCCACGCTCAGGGCGCCTTGGGAGACGCGGACACCGCCCACGGCGAGGACGGCGGTGACGAGCAGCGGCAGGAGCACGCCGCTGTGCGCCACGGCGCGGCCGTGGACGGTCCACATGCGCCGTCCGTGCAGAGCGAGTTCGTCGAGCGGGGCGAGGACGCGCCGCGCCTCGCGTCCGAGGGTGCCCGCCGCGGCAACCGTACGGGCGCCCTCCAGCGCCTCGGCCAGCCGGGCCGCGATGTCGGCCTGCACCCGCTGGTAGCGGCCGACGCTGTCGGACGAATGACGGGCGAAGGCGCGCAGCAGCAGAAGCAGCAGCGGAACACCGGCCAGGAATACGGCGGCGGTCCACGGATCGATGAGCGCGAGTGCCACGAGGGCGCCCACGGGGGCGAGCAGCGAGGAGACGATGGTGGCGAGCGCCGCGGGCGCGGCGCCACTGTCCGCGGCGTTCACACACAGCCGGGCGGCGACGTCACCGGGAGAGTACGGCGCCGCATGCGAGAGCGGACTGCCGAGCAGCCCCTTCAACGCCCGGATGCGTACCCAGGCGGTGGCGCGGGCACCGGCCAGTTGGCTCAGCAGGACGCGTGCGGCCTCCAGGATGACCTCACCCGCCAGCAGCACGGCGCTCAGCGCGAGCCATGGTCCCGCCCCTGTGCGTCGGTCCAGCATCAGGTCGAGCGCGTGCCCGATGACGGCGGGGACCGCGAGCGCGCACCCGGCGGCGGCGGTCGAACAGAGGCCGAGAACGGCAGCGATGAACCAGGTGCGCCGTACCGTGCCGCGCAGGAGTGCGTCTCCTCCGCCCACCGGCGGCGTACGGCCCTTCTCCGGCCGCTCCTCGCCACGGGTGTTCACCGCCGACCGCTCCCGGTCGCGCGGTTCCTCGTCGCGCCGTCGCCTGCCCCGTGGCCGCTCTGCCCGTTCCAGCCTCGTCACCCCTCTCGGTCACCCGCCCGCGGCGCTCCTGCCCGCAGGACCCGGGGACCGCTCCGGGGGCCCGGCGGGCCGGAACCGTCCGCCCTGGGCCCCGCGTTCCGGACGCCGCGGCGCCCCCGGAGACGTGCTCCGGGGGCGCCGGGACTCCGCAGCGACTGCCGCCGCTCGCGGAGCCGCGCCGGATCAGTTGCAGGTGGTCACGCTGAGGCTGCTGTCACCGCAGAGCAGCAGGCTGGCGCGGCTACCGGTCTCGACGTCGCCGATGGCCTCTTCCTTCGGGGTCTCCATCGACTGCAGGTCGAGCAGGGTCATGATCTTTTCCTCTCTGTCGGGGACGGTGCTACTGACGACCCCGTGACGGGGCCGGATCTTGGGGGTGCCGCAGCGGCGGCAGGAACGGCAGCTGCGCCGGGCGGTCGCCGAGCGCCGCCGCCAGCGCAAGCAGGCAGCCGGCCGTGCCGGTGGACAGGTCCATCGACAGCCGCATCATCTGCTCACCGGGAAAGGCCAGTCGGCCTTTGTAGGACATGGCGTGCCAGGCAAGGGAGCGGACCTGGCGGCGGACGTCCTCCGCCGTGGTGCCGGGGCCGCCCGTGGTGGTACGCGCGAGGTGCAGGACCATGCCGGCGGCGCCGCGGAAGAGGCCGGGCTGTGCGTAGAACGTGGCCTGCGCGGCCCGTACGATCTCGCCTCGCGCCCGGTCGAAGGTCCCGTCGCGGCGGTGGGCCGCGTAGTCGTCGAGCACCATGCCGATGCCGGCGCTGCCCGCTCCCAGGTAGGGCATCGTGCGCCAGCCCTCGTCCACCTGAAGAGTGCCCCCGGCACCGTGCACGCACCGGGACAGGTCGTCGCTCAGCGCCTCGGCCGCGAGGTCGAGCAGCGCGGTGTCCCCGGTGCGCTCGTAACGGCGCACGAAGAACAGCGCGCGGCCCGCGGACCCGTGCAGCAGCCCGGTGCGCCGTGTGCTCCGCCCGGTCCCGGCGCGGGCCGGGACGGGGCGGGCAGTCAGTTCCGCGCAGCGGGAGGCGGCGTCGTGCAGGGCCGCCTCCCCGGTGGCGGCGGCGAGGGCGTCGAGGGCGAGGCCGATCCCGGCCGTGCCGCTGTGCAGGTCGGGTGAGAGCGCCGACCAGTCCTCTTCGAGGATCCGTCCGGCCAGTTCCAGGGCAGGGCCGGGGTGTCCGAGCCGGTGAAGGGTCCAGGCGATGCCGGCGAGGCCGTCGTAGAACCCGAGCGGAGTGCCCGATTCGGGTGCCTTGGCGTGGCGCAGCAGCCATTCCTCGGCGCCGGGGCAGGACGGGGAGCCGCTCTCGCCGAGCGCGTGGAGCACTCCGGCGGTGCCGTAGCCGAAGGACGCTCCACCGCCCGCGGTCGCGAACTGGGCGATGTCGCCCGGGAAGTACCGGTCCTCGCGCTCCGGGGTCGCGGACGCCGCGATCGCCTTGGCCATCGAGTCGCGGCTGCGCGGCCAGTCGTCCGGATCCACCGGAAGGAACCGGCCGGGTCCTCGCGCCGGTGCGTGGAGCGGGCCGCCGGCCGGGTCGCGCCCGATCTCCCGTACGGCCGCGTCGAGGAACTCACGGGGCACCGGGAAGTGCGCTGCCGCGAGGTCGGCCAGGTGCGCCGCCTTGTCCCGGTCGACGGCGAACAGGCTGGTGAGCGGCAGGAACAGGGCGATCCGCAGGCAGGCCAGCGCGTAGCGGTCGACATCGATGCCGCGCCGGTCGGCGGGTGCGACGAACGCCGGGTGGGCGACGATCTGCCGGCCGCGCTCCTCCACGGGGCGTGCCGCTTCGAAGTCCAGGAGTACGACGGACTCCTCGTCCTCGGCGACCATGATGTTGAACAGGTGCAGGTCGTTGAAGACCACTCCGCGCGCGTGGACGTCGGCCACGGCCTGTTCGACCAGGCCGTGCATCCGCATCGCCCACCGCGTGTACTCCTCCAGCCGCTCGGGCGTCGGATCCGCGTCGATCAGCGGGTGCCGGCGGGCGAAGAAGGAGTTGAGCGGCTTGCCCGCCACATGTTCCAGTGCGAGGAAGTGGTGCTCGCCCAGCACGAAGCTGTCCACGACCTCCGGGGTGCAGGCGAGCCCCGTCAGCTGCCGCAGCGCCCGGTGTTCCCGGTCCAGGCGGGTCACCGCGTCGGCGCCGTCGGCGGCGAGGCCGGCGTGCGGGCGGGCCTCCTTGAGCACGACCCGGGCGCCGGTGGCCTTGTGGTGGGCCTCGTAGACACCGCCGCCGTTGGAGAAGTGCAGCGCCTTGTCGACGGTGTACGGCAGATCCGTGACGGCCACCGCGCCGCGGGCCTCGAGATGGGGCCGCAGATAGTCGGGCGGGGTGATCCACTCGGGTATCCGGAACACGGGCTCGCGCCGGTCGGGCACCAGTACGCCGGCACCGTTCTCGATCGCGGGGCGCAGCTCGCCCTGCTCGTCGTAGCAGTGGCGGCGGGTGAAGCTTCCGTAGCGCAGGTGCACCGGCCCCGCGCCCCAGCGCAGATCGCTGAGGATGTACGGGCCGGGCTCGCCGTCGAGCAGCGCGGCGAGGTCGCCCGCGATCCGTCCGCACCGGGTCTCGTCCGCCGGGTAGACCGTGATGAACTTGCCGCTCGAGGCGCGGTCGGCGTACTTGGCGTTGCGCTGATGCAGCAGGTAGCGGCTCGGGACGAACTTGAACGCGACCTCGTGCGCCAGGCAGTACGTCCGGACCTTGGCGAGCACCGACTCCGCGTTGCCGAGAGAGGCGGAGACGTGGATCTTCCAGCCCTGGGACGGCAGCTCCCGGTCCACCGGCCGCAGGGCGAGCCAGTCGCCCGTGCGGTGGCTGAGCCAGCCCTCGGGGACCGGCAGCCGCGCCGCCTCGTACAGGGAGCCGTCAGCGGTCTCCTCTGCGAACGCCAGGCGGTGCGGCGCGTCGTAGAAGTGCCGGTCGGCGTCGCAGAAGACCGCGTACCCCTTGTTCACGCGCACTCCCTCGGTCGGTGACAGGAGTGACGTTGTCACGCGCGGCCAGGCGCCCGACAGTCACCGCTGTCACCTTCCGAACGTGCGGTACGCACAGGTAACCAGGGCGGGATGCGGCAGCCGGCCCCGCGAACAGGCCCGCGGCCCGCGGCAGGGCCGGGGCCGGGATCAGGACCGGCAGAGCGGTCAGAGGAACTTGGCCTTGCCCGGGCCTTCCTCGACGAAGCTGCGCATGCCGCGTTCCCGGTCCTCCGTGGCGAACAGGCCCGCGAACCAGTTGCGTTCGACGGCGAGTCCGGTCTCGATGTCCGTCTCGAGCCCGGCGTCCACCGACTCCTTCGCCGCGCGCAGCGCCAGCGCGGGCCCCTTGGCCAGGGCCGCGGCCCAGGCGTGCGCCTGCTCGTACACCTCGGCTGCGGGGACGACACGGTCCACGAGGCCGAGGGAGAGCGCCTCTTCCGCCTTGACCATCCGGCCGGTGAAGATCAGGTCCTTGGCGCGGGAGGGGCCGATCAGCCGGGACAGCCGCTGGGTGCCGCCCGCGCCCGGGATCAGGCCCAGCAGGATCTCCGGCTGGCCGAGCTTGGCGTTGTCGGCGGCGATCCGGTAGTCGGCGCAGAGCGCGAGCTCGCAGCCGCCGCCGAGGGCGTAGCCGGTGACGGCCGCGACGACGGGCTTGGGGATACGGGCCACGGCGGTGAAGGACTCCTGCAGGGCCCGGGAGCGCACGACCATCGCCGCGTGGTCCATGGCCTGCATCTCCTTGATGTCCGCGCCCGCCGCGAACACCTTCTCGCCGCCGTAGAGGATCACCGCCCGCACGTCGTCGCGGCGGCCGGCCTCCTCCGCGAGCTCGCGCAGCCGGTCCTGGACGGCGATGTCGAGGGCGTTCATCGGGGGGCGGTCGAGCCTGATGGTGCCGACGCCTTCGGAGACTTCGAGTGAAACGGTCATGCAGGAGAGGTTAGTGCGCGTTAACGCGCGGGGGCCCGGTGCTGTTGCTCACAGCGCCGGGCCCTCTCGTCCGCGTCCTACGCGGTCCACTCCGACCAGGACATGTTCCAGCCGTTGAGGCCGTTGTCCGGAGCGATCTGCTTGTCCTTGGAGTTCTTCACGATCACCACGTCGCCGATGATCGAGTTGTTGTAGAACCACGCCGACGGGGTGTTCTTGTCGTACGCGCCGCGCACGTCCCGCAGCCCGATGCACCCGTGGCTGACGTTCGCCGAGCCGAACGTCCCTGCCGAGGCCCAGTAGTTGCCGTGGACGAAGGTGCCCGAGGTGGACAGCCTCATCGCGTGCGGCACGTCCTTGATGTCGTACTCGCCGCCGAATCCCACGGTGGCGCCGTTCATCCGGGTCACCTTGTACTTCTCGCTGATGACCATCTGACCGTTGTACGTGGTGGTCGACGGCGCTCCGGCGGTGATCGGGATGTTCTTGATCTCCTTGCCGTCGCGCACGACCTTCATCGTCTTGGCGCTCGCGTCGACGGTGGAGACCTGGCTGCGGCCGATGGTGAACGAGAAGCTCTTGGCCTGCTTGCCGTACACGCCGGGGCGGCCTTCGACACCGTCCAGGTTGAGCTTCACGGTGACCTTCGTGCCCGCCGCCCAGTACTTCTCGGGGCGGAAGTCGAGGCGGTCGTTGCCGAACCAGTGGCCCTCGACCGGGACGGACGGCTCCGCGGTCACCGTGATGGCCTTCTCGACCGCGGCCGGGTCGGTGATGCCGCGGGTGAAGTTGATGGAGACCGGCATGCCGACGCCGACGGTGGAGCCGTCCTCCGGCGTGTAGTGCCCGATGAAGGTGTTCTTGGGCACCAGCGTCGTGAAGGTGGTGTCCTTGGCGGACTCACGGCCGTCCGCGTCCTCCGCGACGGCGTGCACCTTGTACTTGGTGGCGCCCGCCAGGTGCTGCAGCGGCTGCCAGCTGGCCCCGTCCGCGGCGATCTTGCCCTCGATCTTCGTGCCCTTGTCGTCCTGCACGGTGACCGTCGTCAGCTTGCCCTTGGCCGCGGTCACCTTCAGGGCGCCCATGGTCGCGACCGCGTCAGCGCCGTCCTTCGGCGAGATGGTGACCACCGCCTGGGAGGCCGCGTTCTCGACCTTGCCGCTGCCGTCCTTGCCGCCCGGGTCCTTGTCACCGCCCTTGGCGGAGCCGCCGCCCCCGCAGGCGGTCAGTACCAGCATCGCCCCCATGACCAGAGCGGACAGCACGGCGCCCCCGCGCCCGCGTCCGGTTCCGGCCGATGCCCCCGATATCGGCTGCCCGTTCACAGTCGTGTACTCCCCTCGCACGGCCTGGCAACGCCACGGCCCCCACCCCCGCGCGCCTCACGCACGCACGGCGATAGATAATCACACCGCAGGTCGTCAAATGTGCACCCGAATGTCACCGTTCGGTCCCAAGTCGTCCTGGGACCGTGCCGGGGCCGCCTTCGGTGCGGGTGAGAGGGTTCTGCCCGGTCAGCGCAGCGCCGAACCCGCCTTCCAGCGCTGCCAGTCCAGGTTCCAGCCGCCGAGGCCGTTGTCCGGCGCGACCGTCCTGTCCTTGGACCTCACGACCTCCACCACGTCCCCGATCAGGGTCCGGTCGAAGAACCAGCCCGCCGGGGATTCACTGCTGCCGCCCTTGTCGTCCCTGAGCCCCACGCAGCCGTGCGAGACGTTGTCCGAGCCGAAGGTGTCGGCGGGGGTCCAGTAGTTGCCGTGCAGGAAGGTGCCCGAGGTGGTCAGCCGGATGGCGTGCGGCACGTCCTTGATGTCGTACTCGCTCTTGCCGTCCTTCTTCGTGAAGCCGACGGTCGCGCCGTTCATCCGGGTCACGTCGAACATCTCGGTGACCACCATCTTGCCGTTGTACGTCGTGGACTTGGGCGCGCCTGCGGTGATCGGGACGGTCGCCAGGACCTGCCCGTCGCGCACCACCTCCATGGTGTGCGCCGCCGCGTCGACCCGGGACACCTGGGACCGGCCGATCGTGAAGGAGACGGTCCTGTGCTGGATGCCGTACACGTCCGGCGCCGCCTCCACGTCCCGCAGCCGCATGTCGACCGTGACCTCGGTGCCCGGCTTCCAGTACGTGCGGGGGCGGAAGTCGAGCCGTTCCTTGCCGAACCAGTGGCCGGCGACCTCCACCGGCGGCTGCGAGCGCACCCGGATCGCGCGCTCCACGGCGGCCCGGTTCTCGATCTTCCGGTTGAAGGTGAAGGAAACGATCATCCCCGTGCCCACGGTCGAACGGTTCTCCGGTTTGAAGTAGCCGATGAACCGGCTGTCCGGGACCAGGGTCGTGAACGTCGTGTGGCGGGCGGAGCGCCGGCCGTGCCCGTCCAGCGCCACCACGTCCACGCTGTACTTGGCGGCGAGCTTCAGCCGGGTGCCCTTCTCGGGCGCCCAGCGCAGCCCGTCGCCGGAGATGCGCCCCTCGACCACGGTCTTCGTGGCGTCCTCGATCCGGGTGACCTCGACCCGCTCCAGCCGCCCGCTGGGCAGCCGCACCTCGACCGTGTCGTCGGGGCGCACCTCCTTCGCGCCGTCCTCGGGTGTGACCCGGATGGTGTCCTTCGTCCCCCGCGGTTTGTCGCCGATGCCCGGCACACCGCCGGAGCAGCCGACGAGGCCCGCGACGAGTCCGGCCCCTGCCAGGGCGACCGCGGCCCTGTGCCCTGCCCGCTTCAGTACATGTCTCACGTACCGGTCAACGACGACCACCCTGTGGGGGCAACGTGAACGGCGGGCGATGTTGGGACGGGGGCGGCGCGGGCAGAAATGGTGACAGGACCACGCGTGGGGTGCCGCGGCCGGGACGCCGCGGGCAGTGCTCCTTGCGGGACCTGCCGCCCGGGAGCACCCCGAGCGGGGGCCCGACGAGCCGCGGGAGGCCGGCAGGTGTCGAGCGCAGCCGAGCAGGAGACGGTGCGGGAGAAGGTGCCGGGCGATCCGCCCGTCACCCGTTCGGCGGAGGCCGGCCCGGCCGCACGCCGTTCACGGACGGACGCCCGGGAGACGGACACGGCATCCCGCAGACCACCCGTGTGGCCGGGGGCGCCGACCCCTCTGGGCGCGCGGTACCGGGTGGGGCCGGACGGGGTGGCGGGGACCAACTTCGCGCTGTGGGCCGGCGGGGCGGAGGGGGTGGAGCTCTGCCTCTTCGACGAACGGGGTGCGGAGACCCGGCTGCCGCTGACCGAACTGACCCATGAGATCTGGCACGGCTTCGTGCCCGGCGTGGGCCCCGGCGCCCGGTACGGATACCGGGTCCACGGCCGCTGGGACCCCTGGACGGGCGCCCGCTGGAATCCCGCGAAGCTGCTGCTCGACCCGTACGCGCGGGCCGTCGACGCGGGCGCGGGCAACGACTACGGCGCCCTGCCCCCGGAGGTCTACGGGCACGTGCGCGACTGGCCCGAGCAGCATGTCGCCGACACCGTCCGCGACGACCGGGACTCCGCCCCGTTCGTCCCCAAGGCAGTGGTCGTCCACGACGACGCCGGCGGCGACGAGTGGATGGACGACCGCAGGCCCAAGACGCCCTGGGCCGACTCGGTCATCTACGAACTGCACGTCCGCGGATTCACCCGGCTGCACCCTGGCATCCCCGAGGAACTGCGGGGCACGTACGCGGGGCTCGCCCACCCGGCGGCGATCGAGCACCTGGTGCGGCTCGGTGTGACGGCGGTCGAGCTGCTGCCGGTGCACCAGTTCGCGCACGAGGACCATCTGCTGCGCCGCGGCCTGCGCAACTACTGGGGCTACAACTCGATCGGATACTTCGCCCCGCACGCGGCCTATGCGGCCACCGGCACCGCCGGGCAGCAGGTCGGCGAGTTCAAGCGGATGGTGCGCGCGCTGCACGCCGCGGGGATCGAGGTCATCCTCGACGTGGTCTACAACCACACGGCGGAGGCCGGCGAGCTGGGGCCGATGCTGTCCCTGCGCGGGATCGACAACCGCGGCTACTACCGCCTCCAGGCGGACGCCCGCAGATACGCGGACTACACGGGGTGCGGCAACACACTGCATGTGGTGCAGCCCCATGTGCTGCGGCTCATCACAGATTCGCTGCGCTACTGGGTGACCGAGATGGGTGTCGACGGCTTCCGTTTCGATCTGGCCGCGGCGCTGGCCCGCTCCATGCACGACGTCGACATGCTGTCCCCCTTTCTCGCCGTCATCGCGCAGGACCCGGTGCTGCGCCGGGTGAAGCTGATCGCCGAGCCGTGGGACGTGGGCAACGGCGGTTACCAGGTGGGGGCGTTCCCGCCGCTGTGGACGGAGTGGAACGACCGCTACCGGGACTCCGTGCGCGACTTCTGGCGCGGCGCGCTGCACGATGTGCGCGACCTCGGCTACCGGCTGTCCGGCTCCAGCGACCTGTACGCCTGGGGCGGCCGGCGGCCGTACGCGTCCATCAACTTCATCACCGCCCATGACGGCTTCACCCTGCGCGACCTGGTCAGCTACGAGCGCAAGCACAACGAGGCCAACGGCGAGGGCAACCGGGACGGCACGAATGACAACCGCTCCTGGAACTGCGGCGCCGAGGGCGAGACCGACGACCCGGCGGTGCTCGCCCTGCGCCGCCGGCAGCTGCGCAACCTGCTGACCACCCTGCTGGTGTCGACAGGCGTGCCCATGCTGGTCGCCGGTGACGAGATGGGCCGAACCCAGGGCGGCAGCAACAACGCCTACTGCCAGGACAACGAGGTCAGTTGGGTGGACTGGTCGCTGGCCGGGCAGCCGGGCCCTGCCGGGCTGCTCCAGCTCACCCGGCGGCTGCTGGCACTGCGGCACAGCCATCCTGTGCTGCGCAGACGCGCCTTCTTCTCCGGCCGGCCGCAGGCCGCGGACGGGCTGCGGGACCTCGCCTGGTTCACACCGCACGGCAGCGAGATGACCGAGGAGGACTGGTACGCGCCGTCCGCCACACTCGCCCTCTACCTCTCCGGCCGGGACATCCCCGGCCGGGACGCCCGCGGCTGCCAGGTGACGGACGACAGCTTCCTGACGGTGCTGCACGCGGCGGCGGAGCCGGTGGACTTCAGGCTGCCGGGGCCGCCGTGGGCGGCGGCGTACGAACTGGTCGTCGACACCTCGCTGGAGGACCAGAGCACCGCACCGGGCACCGTGCACGAGGGCGGCCGCGTGGTGCGGGTACCGGGGAGGTCCGTGCTGCTGCTGAGGGTGCGGACCTGACGGCCGCCGGGCCGGTGGCACGGCCCGGCGTCAGCCGAGGATGCCGCGTTCGTACGCCAGGGCCACCGCGGCGGCGCGGTCCTTGGCGCCGAGCTTGCCGAAGACATGGGTGAGGTGGGTCTTCACCGTGGCCTCGCTGATGAACAGTTCGCGCGCGATCGCGCGGTTGGAGGTGCCCTTGGCGACGAGCTCCAGCACCTCCCGCTCGCGCGCCGACAGACCTTCGCTGCCGGGCGCCGCCGGGGCGCGGACGTGCGAGACGAGCCGGGAGGCGACCGCGGGCGACAGGACCGTACGCCCCTGCGCGGCGGCCCGGACCGCCGTGAACAGCTCCTCGCGGGGCGCGTCCTTGAGGAGGTAGCCGGTCGCCCCGGCCTCGATGGCGGGCAGGGTGTCGGAGTCGGTGTCGTACGTGGTGAGGACCAGGACCCGGGACCGGGCGCCGCGTCGGGACAGCTCGGCGATGGCCGCCACTCCCCCGCCGCCGGGCATCCGCAGGTCCATCAGGACCACGTCGGGGTCGAGGCGGGTGGCCAGTTCGACGCCGGCCGTGCCGTCCGCGGCCTCGCCGAGGACCTGGAAGCCTGCCGCGGACTCGAACATCCCGCGCAGGCCGTCCCGTACGACGGGATGGTCGTCGACGACGATCAGGGTGACGGGGCGTTCGTGCGCGGGGTGTTCAGCCATGGCGGACCAACGGTACGCGAGCCGACACCGCCGTGCCCTGGCCCGGCTCCGATTCGACGGCCACGGTTCCGGCGATCCGCTCGGCGCGCGCCCGCATGCCGTCGAGTCCGAAGCCGCCGGAGCCGGATCGCGGCGCGACGGCGAGGGGGTCGAAGCCCCGGCCGTCGTCGCGGACGTCGAGGGTGACCTCGTCGCCCATGTAGGACAGGGTCACACCGGCCCGTGCGGCCCGTGCGTGCCGGGCGGTGTTGGCCAGGGCCTCCTCCGCGATCCGCAGCAGGGTGGCGGCGACCTCGTCGTGCAGGGGCTCCTCGGTTCCGGTGACGGTGAGGCGGGCCCGCACGCCGGTACGCCGCGACCAGTCGGCGACGGTGTTCTTCAGGGCCTCGGGAAGGGTGGCGTGCTCGAGGGCGGCCGGAGCCAGGTTCTGCACGGAGCGGCGGGCCTCGCCGAGGCTGTGGCGGGCGAGCGCGCAGGCCCGCTCCAGGTGTTCGCCGGCGACTTCTGGGTCGGTGGTGGACGTGACGACCTGCAGCTGGGTGATGATGCCGGCCAGGCCCTGGGCGATGGTGTCGTGGATCTCGGCGGCGAGCCGGCGGCGTTCGTCGGCGATGCCCGCCTCGCGGGCCTGGACGAGGAGTTGGGCGTGCAGACCCGCGTTCTCCTCGAGGGCCTGTTCCAGACGGGCGTTGGCGAGCTCCAGCGCCTGGATCGTGGCCAGACGTTCCTTCGCCCGCTCGGCCTCCTGGACGCCGAAGCGGGCGAAGAGCAGGCACAGGGAGGCGTTGAGGACGTAGAGCCCGCCGAAGAGCATCCACTGGAGCCCGGAGGCGGGCGGCAGACCGCCGGCCTGGGAGCCCGCCATGGTCACGGCGGTGGCCAGCAGCCCCGCGTACGCCCGGCGGCCGGGCAGCAGATGGCCGGAGTCGAAGTAGCCGAGGACGGCGTAGATGGAGAAGAGCGGATTCAGCCAGGTGAGGGCGAAGGCGAGAACGGTCCGCAGGGCGTAGTAGATCTGCCCGGCCCGGGCGTACTCCTCCGGGTCGGGCCGGCGCACGCCCCACCACACCTGGAGCGCCAGGACGGCGACGCCGAGCACACCGGCGGCGCGCATCTCCGCGCGGTCCATGAAGTGGCCGGCGCCGGCGCCGGCGATCACGGTCGCGAGACCCAGGAGGGCGTAAGGGCCGTAGCGGTGGAACTGCGCCCAGCGCTCCTCGATCGGTACGGCCGTTCCCGGCCTCAGCACCGCGTCGGACAGCCTCATGCGCCCAGTGTCCCCCACACCGGCCACCATGATCACTCCCAGCGGAACCAGCGGACGGCCGCGGCCGTGAGCAGCACGGCCCACAGCCCCGTGACGCCGAGGTCCGTCCAGGCCGGCCAACTGCCCGCCGCGGCACGGTCGAGGGCCTGCGAGGCCGCGCCCAGCGGCGTGAACTCCACGATGCTCCGGAGTGTGCCGGGCATGGTCTGGACGGGCAGCCACACGCCCGAGGTGAACATGGACGGGAAGAAGATCACCGATCCGACGGCAGTGGCGATCTTCTGGGTGCGCGATACGGCGCAGACCGTGGCGCCCAGCGCCAGTGCGCTCGCCGTCGTCACCACCATGGCGAGCGCGTAGCCGGCGGGCTGCCCCGGCAGGGCGACACCGAAGGCGACGCGGCCGACGGCCAGTGCCAGTACGGCGGACGCGAGCACCGCCGCGCCGTGCAGGACGAGCTGGGCGGAGAGCAGCACGGAGGGACGGACCGGGGTGGCCGACATCCGGCGCAGGATGCCGCGTTCGCGGTAGCCGGCGAGGACGGGCGGCATCGCCTGCAGCCCGGCCATGACCATCGCGAGCAGCACGGCGACCGGGACGTAGAGGTCGATGACGCGACGGCCGCCGATGTCGTCGGACGCCTCCCGGAAGGACGGGATCAGCCCCAGGATCGTCATGAGCAGCGTCGGGAAGAGGAGGATCCAGAACAGCGCTCCGGGTTCCCGGCCGAAGAGGCGGGCCTCGGTCCGCAGCACGGTGGCCCACGCCGGGACGCGTCGGGGCGCCGGGGCCGTGTCGGGGGCGGGGGCGGCGGTGGTCATCAGAGCCTCTCTTCGGTGAGGTCGAGGAACGCGTCGTCCAAGGAGGTCTCGGAGACCCGGAGCTGACGGGCGGTGATGCCGAGCCCGGCCAGCAGGGAGATCACGGCGGTGACCGTCTCGTCGGTGCCGTGGACGACGATCCGGCCGTCGGTGGTGGTGACGGAGGCGACCTGCGGAAGCGCGGCCAGGTCCCGCTCGTCGAGCGGGCCGGAGGGGGTGAAGGAGATGACGGTGGACGCGGTGGACCGGCCGATCAGCCCGGCGGGGGTGTCGAGCGCGGCGACCCTTCCCTTGTCGATGACGGCGATCCGGTCGCAGAGGCGTTGCGCCTCCTCCATGAAGTGGGTGACCAGCAGGACGGTGACGCCGCGGTCCCGCACTTCCTCGATCAGCTGCCAGGTGTCACGGCGGGCACGCGGGTCGAGTCCGGTGGTCAGCTCGTCGAGGACGACCACCCGTGGGTCGCCGATCAGGGCCAGCGCGATGAACAGGCGCTGCTTCTGGCCGCCGGACAGCTTCGCGAACCGGTCGCCGAGCTTGGACACCAGGCCGAGCCGCTCGGCGAGCGGCCGCCAGTCGGCCGGCCGCTCGTAGAAGGACGAGTACAGCTCCAGCGCCTCACGCACCGTGAGCTTGGGCTGGAGCTCGCTCTCCTGGAGCTGCGCGCCGAGCAGCCGGGTGACCTTCTCGTGGTCGGCCACCGGGTCGAGGCCGGCGACCTCGACCGTGCCGGAGTCGGGGGTCCTGAGGCCTTCCACGCATTCGACGGTGGTGGTCTTCCCGGCGCCGTTCGGGCCGAGGATCCCGAAGATCTCTCCCTCCTCGACACCGAAACTCACCCCGTCGACCGCGGGCCTGCCACCGTAGGCCTTGCGCAGGCCGTTCACTCGGACGATCTCCATGGCACGAGACTCCCGCGCGGCCGGTGGCCGGCACATCGCCCATCACGCTCGAGCCGGCATCGGCCGATCGGCTGATACGGGCCTACGACCGGCGGCACCGGCGGCCGCTCCCACCTGGCCCGAGGTGCCCCGGCCGGCGGAAAACCACATGAGCGGTGTCAGTGGTCAACCGTAGGCTCGCACCTGATGCCCACAACACATTCGGATACCCCTGACACCACGGACCGCTCCGCCGTGCGTTCGCTTCAGCGGCTGTGGCCGTACGTGCGCCCCGTCCGTGCACGCCTGTTCAGCGCGGCCTTCGTCGCCATAGTCGCCTCCTGCCTCAGCCTGGTCATCCCGCTGGTGCTGAAGTGGATCGTCGACGGGCCGGTCGCGGCGGGCGATCCGGGCGGGGTGTGGTTCGGGGCCCTGGTCCTGCTGTTGCTGGGTGTCGCGGAGGCGGTGCTAATCGGCTTCCGGCGATGGCTGGTGGCGCGGCCCCTCGCGGGCGTGAAGGCGGCCATGCGGGCGGACCTCTTCCGCCATCTGCAGCGCCTTCCGGTGGCCTTCCACGACCGGTGGGCCTCCGGCCAGTTGCTGTCCCGCGGCACCACGGACCTGATGCTGCTGCGGATGTTCCTGGCGTTCCCGCTGACCTTCCTGCTCGTCAACGCCACCACGATCCTCGTCGGTTTCGTGATCCTGCTGGGGCAGGAGTGGACGCTGGGGCTCGTCCTCCTTGTCCCCGTCCTGCCGCTGGTGGTCGTCTGTTCGCTCTTCGAGGCGCGCTACTCACTGGTGGCGCGGAAGGCGCAGGACCAGGTGGGCGACCTGACGACGGTCGTCGAGGAGAGCGTCCTCGGCATCCGCATCATCAAGGGCTTCGGACGGCACCGCAGCCAGGCGGAGGCGTTCCGGGGACTCTCGGAACGGCTGCGCGGCACCGAACTGGGCAAGGCGCGGCTGCTGGGCAGTGTGTGGGCGCTGATCACGATCATTCCCGAACTGGCCATCGGCGCGGCGCTGGTGCTGGGCACGATCCAGGTCGCCGACGGTTCGCTGTCGGCGGGCACGCTCGTGGCCTTCCTGTCGACGGCCCTGGCACTGCGCTGGCCGGTGGACTCGATCGGTTTCCTGCTGGCCATGAGCCAGGAGGCGGCGACCGCCGCCGACCGCTACTTCGAGGTGATGGACGCCGCGGAGGAACGCGACACGCACGACGGTCCGCGGACCGCGGACGAGGGACACCCGCGGGACGGCGCCGCGGGGGCCCGCCCGGCCGGCGTTCCGGCGAAGACCGGTGGACTGCGGTTCGACGGGGTCGCGTTCCGTTACCCGGACGCGCCCGCGGGAAGTGCCCCGGTCCTTGCCCGGATCGACCTCCATGTGCGGCCCGGCGAGACCATGGCCCTGGTGGGCGGCACGGGCAGCGGCAAGACCACCCTCACGGCGCTGGTGCCGAGGCTGTACGAGCCGACGTCCGGGCGGATCACGCTCGACGGGCAGGACATCACCACCATGCCGCGGATACGGCTGCGCGAGCTGGTGTCGGTGGCGTTCGAGGAACCGACGCTGTTCTCGGCGAGCGTCGCGGAGAACGTCCTGATGGGCGCTCAGGGCGCCGACGACGAGGAGCTGCGCCGCTCGCTGGACATCGCGCAGGCCGGCTTCGTCGACGCGCTGCCGCACGGCGCCGCCACCCAGGTCGGCGAGCAGGGCCTCAGTCTGTCCGGCGGTCAGCGCCAGCGCCTCGCGCTGGCCCGCGCCGTCGTCGGCGGGCCGCGCTTCCTGGTGCTCGACGATCCGCTCTCGGCGCTCGACGTGCACACGGAGGCCCTGGTGGAGGCGGCCCTGCGCCGGGTGCTGGAGGACACCACCGCGCTGGTGGTGGCGCACCGGCCGTCGACGGTGATGCTCGCCGACCGGGTCGCGCTGCTGTCGGGCGGCCGGATCGCCGCAGTCGGCACCCATCACGAACTGCTGCGGACGAACGCCGAGTACGCCTGGCTGATGTCCGGCGCGGAGGGGCCCGACGGCCCGGTCGACCTGATGGACCGGCCCGGTACCGGCGCTCCCGACCGTGGAAGGACACCGAAGGGTCGGACGGACGCGGCCGGGACCGCGCGGACTGAAGGGACGTCACGGTGACGACGGGGTCGACAAAGGGGCCGGCAACGGCGAGCCCGGCAGGGCAGGCAGAGGGCGCGGCGCCCGCGGGCGAGCCGGCGGACAGGCCCGAGGGCGGCCCGGGCACCCCCCTGGCGGCCCGCCCCGCGACCGGACCCGCGGCCGCTGCCGCTCACCTCGACGGCACGGCACCGCCCGGGAAGGGCGAGCCGGCGGGTGACCCGTTCGACCGGGACGCCCTGCCCGCGCCGGCCGGCGCGACCGGCGCCCTGCTGCGCTCCCTCCTCGCGCCCCGCCGGGCCCGGGTCGCCCTCGCGGCGGTTCTGCTGCTCCTCCAGCAGGCGGCCGTCCAGGCGGGACCGCTGCTGGTGGCGTACGCCATCGACCGCGGCGTCCCGGCCTTCCGCGCGCGGGACTACGGCCCGCTGGTCGCCGTCGGCACCGGGTACGCGCTGTGCGCGGTGGCCGCGGGAGCGCTCCAGTACGCCTTCATCCGCGCCTCCGCCCGGGTCAACCAGGACGTGCTCCTCGATCTGCGGGGCCGTATCTTCCGCCACGCCCAGGCGCTGAGCGTCGACTTCCACGAGCGGTACACCTCCGGCCGGCTGATCTCCCGCTCGACGACCGACGTCGAGTCGCTGCGCGAGCTGCTGAGCGAGGGCCTTCAGGAACTCATCGGCGTCGTGCTGGCCTTCGTGTACATCTCGGCGATGCTGCTCTGGCTCGACCTCGGGATCGGCGGCATGGCGGTCGCGTCGTTCGTGCCGCTCTATCTGCTGGTGCGCATCTACCGGCGGCGGGCCAAGTCCGTCTTCATGAACCGCTCGACGGCGATCGCGGCGGTCATCGTGAAGTTCGCGGAGACCATGAACGGCATCCGTCCGGTGCGTGCGTTCCGCCGCGAGCGGGCCAACGACACCGACTTCGGGGTGCTCAACCACCGCCACGAACGCACCAACGGCGACGCCCTGCTGGAGATGGCGCGCTATGTCGTCGGCTCCCGGCTCGTCGCCAACACCGCTGTCGCGGCGATGGTGCTGTGGGGCGCGTACCGGGTGGCGCAGGGCACGCTCGCGCTCGGTGTGCTGGCCGCGGCCGTGCTGTACCTGCGGCGGCTGTACGACCCGATCGACCGGCTCGGGATGTTCCTCAACTCCTACCAGTCGGCGGCCGCCTCACTGGAGAAGATCGCGGGCCTGCTGGCGCAGGAACCGACGGTCCCCGAGGCGCGCGAGCCGCGTGAGCTGCCGGTGCGCGGGGCCGGCACGCCGGGCCGCGAGGTCGTGTTCGAGCAGGTCGGCTTCGCCTACCGCACCGGCGGGGAGGTGCTGCCACGGTTCGACCTGACGATCCCGGCCGGGCAGACCGTCGCGGTCGTCGGCTCGACCGGCGCGGGCAAGTCGACCCTGGCCAAGCTGCTGGCCCGCTTCTACGACCCCACGGAGGGCCGGATCCTGCTCGACGGCACCGACCTGCGGGACCTGGCCGTACCGGACCTGCGCCGGGGGGTGGTGATGGTGACCCAGGAGGCGTTCCTGTTCTCCGGGACGGTCGCGGAGAACATCGCGCTCGGGCGGCCGGAGGCGAGCCGGGCGGACATCGAGCAGGCGGCCAAGGCGATCGGCGCCCATGACTTCATCGAGTCCCTGCCCGACGGCTACGACACCGACGTGCGCAAGCGGGGCGGACGGATCTCCGCCGGCCAGCGGCAGTTGGTTTCCTTCGCGCGGGCCCTGCTCGCCGACCCGGCGGTACTGATCCTCGACGAGGCGACGAGTTCGCTGGACATCCCCGGCGAGCGGGCGGTGCAGCGGGCGATGGACACGGTGCTCGAGGGCCGGACGGCGGTGGTCATCGCACACCGGCTGTCGACGGTCGAGATCGCGGACCGGGTGCTGGTGATGGAGCACGGCCGGATCGTCGAGGACGGCCCGCCCCGTGAACTGATCGGCGGCGAGGGCAGGTTCGCGGGGCTGCACAAGGCCTGGCGGGACAGCGTGGTGGGCTGAGCCGCGACTGCCCGGCGGGCAGGCCCCCGGGCGGGCGTACCGGGCAGCCGGACAGCCCTCGGACGCGCGCCCCCGGGTGGAGCGGCGCGCACTCGCCACGGTCGAGGCGCGGACAGCCCTCGCACGCGGGCCCCGGGACCGCGTGACCTGCCGCCCTGCACCTCCGTGCCGCCCGCCGGCCCCGGTACGGAATGAGCCACGCCACCGGGGCCCGTACGGGACCGCGAACAGCCGCGCCGCTACGCCGCCTTCACAGATGCAGACTTCGCCGTGAACATCCGGTTGCTTTCCGGGTCGGGCCGGGAGGAATGACCGGGCCCGGCCCGGCAACGATCCGCGAAACGTCCGCTCAACGAACATGACCTATCGGGCAACGGACGAATTCCGGCCAACTTCTTGTCGCGCTCCTGACAGAACATGTTCACGGCTGCCAGTCTTCCCCCGATCCACGCACCACAGCTCCGCATGCTCTGCCCGGCCGACCCACCCAGCCGACCGGTACCCCCCTCGCAGAAGGAGTCCGCGTGAGACCCACGCATCGCCGGCGCGCCACCGCGACCGGAGCTCTCATCGCCACCGCCGCCCTTCTCGCGGTCGGCTTCCAGACCGGAACCTCGGCCGCCGCCCAGCCGGCGGCGCCCACCGCCGCCAAGGCGGCCAAGGCCGACCCGGGCGCGCTGCCCAAGAGCCTGTCCCCCGCCCAGCGCGCGGAGCTGATACGCCAGGCGTCCGCCACGACGGCCGCCACCGCGAAGGAACTCGGCCTCACGGCCGAGGAGAAGCTCGTCGTCCGGGACGTCACCCAGGACCGCGACGGCACCACGCACACCCGCTACGAGCGCACCTACGAAGGCCTGCCGGTCCTCGGCGGCGACCTGGTGGTGGCCAAGTCCACGGCGGGTGCGACCGAGGCGGTCACCAAGGCGTCCCGCGCCGCCCTGAAGAACGTCGACACCCGCGCGGCCGTCACGCCGGCCACCGCGGAGAAGCAGGCCCTCGGCGCCGCCAGGGCCGAGGGCTCGAAGGACACCGAGGCCGAGCGGGCGCCCCGCAAGGTCGTCTGGATGGGCACGGGCACCCCGACCCTCGCCTACGAGACCGTGGTCGGCGGTCTCCAGCACGACGGCACCCCGAACGAGCTGCACGTCGTCACCGACGCCGCCACCGGAGAGAAGCTCTTCGAGTGGCAGGCCGTCCACAACGGCACGGGCAACACCCAGTACAGCGGGCAGGTCACCCTCGGCACGGCCCCCTCGTACACGCTCACCGACACCAACCGTGGCAACCACAAGACGTACAACCTCAACCGGGGTACGTCCGGCACGGGCACGCTCTTCTCCGGGCCCGACGACATCTGGGGCAACGGCTCCCCGTCGAACCTGGAGACCGCGGGCGCCGACGCGCACTACGGCGCGGCCCTCACCTGGGACTACTACAAGAACGTGCACGGCCGCAGCGGCATCCGCGGCGACGGCGTCGGCGCGTACTCCCGGGTGCACTACGGCAACAACTACGTCAACGCGTTCTGGCAGGACAGCTGCTTCTGCATGACGTACGGCGACGGCGCGAGCAACAGCAAGCCGCTCACCTCCATCGACGTGGCCGCGCACGAGATGACGCACGGCGTCACCTCCAACACCGCCGGCCTGGTCTACAGCGGCGAGTCGGGCGGCCTCAACGAGGCGACCAGCGACATCTTCGCCGCGGCCGTCGAGTTCCACGCGGCCAACGCGCAGGACGTGGGCGACTACCTCGTCGGCGAGAAGATCGACATCCGCGGCAACGGCACCCCGCTCCGCTACATGGACAAGCCCAGCAAGGACGGCTCGTCCAAGGACTACTGGTACTCGGGCATCGGCAACGTCGACGTCCACTACTCCTCGGGCCCGGCGAACCACTGGTTCTACCTGCTCTCCGAGGGCAGCGGCGCCAAGACGGTCAACGGCGTCAGCTACGACTCCCCGACCTCCGACGGCCTGCCGGTGACCGGCATCGGCCGTGAGAAGGCCGCCCTGATCTGGTACAAGGCGCTCACCACGAAGTTCAACTCCCGCACCGACTACGCGGGCGCCCGCACCGGCACCCTCGCGGTCGCGACGGAGCTGTACGGGGCGACCAGCGCCGAGGTCAAGGCCGTCACCGACGCCTGGGCAGGCATCAACGTCGGCTCCCGCCCCGGAGACGGCGGCGGTGGCGACGGCACGGTCTTCGAGAACACGGCCGACGTGGCCATCCCGGACGCCGGCGCCGCTGTGACGTCGTCCGTCAACGTCACCGGCCGCACGGGCAACGCCCCGTCCGCCCTTCAGGTCGGCGTCGACATCGTGCACACGTGGCGCGGTGACCTGGTCATCGACCTGCTCGCCCCGGACGGCACCGCGTACCGCCTGAAGAACTCGAGCGGTTCGGACTCGGCCGACAACGTCAAGGAGACGTACACGGTCAACGCCTCGAGCGAGGTCGCCAACGGCACTTGGAAGCTGCGGGTGCAGGACGTGGCCCGCTACGACACGGGCTACATCAACAGCTTCAAGCTCACCTTCTGAGGCTGACCGCTCATCCCTGATCCGGGGCGCTGCCCGGGACGCCGCCACGGCTCCCGGGCAGCGCCCTTCCACGTACGGGCTGCCCGCCCCCTGGCCCTTCCCCCGTCGCGGCGGGCGGGAGTTGATCCGCGCCTGCCGAGGGGATGTCTAGGCTGACGGCATGACCACCTCCGCCGGCCCGGCCGACACCGCCACCGCTCCCGTACGGGTCCTGCTCGCCGACGACGAGACCTTGATGCGCGCCGGGGTGCGGGCGATCCTGGCCGCCGATCCGGGCGTCGAGGTGGTCGCGGAAGCGGGCGACGGGCGTCAGGCCGTCGAACTCGCCCTCGGGCACCGGCCGGACGTGGCCCTGCTCGACATCCGGATGCCGCGGCTCGACGGGCTCGCCGCCGCGGAGGAGCTGCGGCGCGTGGCGCCGGGGACGGCGGTGGTCATGCTCACCACCTTCTCCGAGGACGAGTACGTCGAACGCGCCCTGGGCGCCGGGGTGAGCGGGTTCCTGCTGAAGTCCGGTGACCCGAGGGAGCTGATCGCGGGAGTGCGGGCGGCGGCAGAGGGCGCCGCGTGCCTGTCCCCCGAGATCGCGCGTCGTGTGCTCGACCGGCTCGGCGCCGGACGGATGTCGCGGGCGGCCGAGGCCCGGGCGGCGCTGGAGCCGTTGACCGGCCGTGAGCGGGAGGTCGTGGCGCTGGTGGGGGCGGGCCTGTCGAACGCGGAGATCGCGGCGCGGCTGTTCGTGGTGGAGGGCACCGTCAAGGCGCACGTCAGCGCCGTCCTCGCCAGGCTGGAGCTGAGGAACCGGGTGCAGCTGGCGATTCTGGCGTACGAGGCGGGGGTGGTGGCGAACACGCCGTGATCGTCAACTTCGGGTTGACGATATCCGGGCGTCAACCTAAGGTTGTCGCATGACCGATCCTGTGCGTCTCACGCATCCCGTGCGCCTCGACGATCTGATCGAGGCGATCAAGAAGGCCCACTCCCAGCCGCTCGACCAGCTGTCCGACGCGGTCATCGCCGCCGGTCACCTCGGCGACATCGCCGACCACCTCATCGGCCACTTCGTCGACCAGGCCCGCCGCTCCGGCGCCTCATGGACCGAGATCGGCACCTCCATGGGCGTCACCAAGCAGGCGGCCCAGAAGCGCTTCGTGACCAAGGAGTCCGACCAGCCGGCCGACCTCGATCCCGGCCAGGGCTTCAGCCGGTTCACCCCGCGGGCCAGGAACGTCGTCGCGGCGGCGTCCAACGAGGCCCGCGAGGCACGCAACACCCACGTCGGCACCCAGCACCTGACGCTCGGCCTGCTCGCCGAACCGGACGGCCTCGCGGCCAAGGCCCTCGCCGCCCAGGGCGCCGACGCCGGCCGGGTCCGCGCCGCGGTGACGGCCGTGCTCCCGCCGGCCGCCGAAGAACTGCCCGAACTCGCCCCGTACGACGCCCGCGCCCGCAAGGCTCTCGAGCTCACCTTCCGCGAGGCCCTGCGCCTCGGGCACAACTACATCGGCACCGAACACCTCCTGCTGGCGCTGCTGGAGGCGGAGGACGGCAGCGGCCCGCTGTCGGACCTCGGCATCGACAAGGCCGCCGCCGAGCATCATGTGACCGAGGCGCTCGCCGCCGTCACTCCCGCCCGGGGGCAGTGACCGCTCCCCCACTTTCGTCAAAGGCCCCGGGCACGGGGTCTTTGGCAGGGTGAGGGCATGCGCAGAGAGAACACCCGCGAACGCCTCACCGACCTCGCCCTGTGGGTGGTGCTCGGCAGCTGCGTGCTGCTCCGCTCCGACCCGAACGACGGCGGCTCGTGGTGGTGGGTCGGCACCGGCGTCCCCCTGCTCGGCATCGCGGTGCTGCTGTGCCGGTCGTGGCCGCTGGCGTCCCTCGTCGTCGCCGTGACGCTCAGCGCCTGGCAGACACCGGAACTCTTCACCGCCTCGTACGCCCCCGCCATGGCCGCCTTCGGCTACCTCTCCGGCCGGCGCACCGCGACCGCCCGCCCCGCACTGGCCGCCTTCGGCTCCGTCGCGCTCGGCGGACTCGTCCTCGCCCTGGTCCTCGAGGACCTCTGGACCTGGTTCGCCCTGCTCATCACCCTGCTGCTGGTGGTCGTCGTCCCCTGGCTGTTCGGCCGCTACGTCCGCCAGTACGCCCAACTGGTCTCCACGGGCTGGCGGCTGGCCGAGCACATGGAACGCGAACGGGAGACGGCCGCCGACCGCGAACGGCTGCGTGAACGCTCCCGTATCGCCGGGGACATGCACGACTCCCTCGGCCACGACCTGTCACTGATCGCGGTCCGGGCCGCCGCGCTGGAGGTCGACGCGAGCCTCGGCGCGCACCGGCAGCAGGCGGCGCGCGAGCTGCGCCAGGCGGCCGCCGACGCCACGGCCCGGCTGCGCGACATCGTCGGCGTGCTCCGGGAGGACGGGGCGCCGGCGCCGACCTCGCCGAACGGGGAGTCTCCGGCCGCCCTCGTCGAACGGGCCCGGGAGGCGGGCATCGACGTCACCCTGCACGAGGACGCGGCGCAGACCCCGCTGCCGCCGATGACCACCCGGGCGGTCCACCGCGTGGTCCAGGAGTCCCTGACCAACGCGGCCAAACACGCGCCGGGCGCACCGGTGCGGGTGTCCCTGGCGTACGACGGGACCGCCGTCACCGTCACGGTCACGAACGGGCCCGCCACCGGCGCCCCGTCGTCCGCCTCCGGCGGCACGGGCCTGGTCGGTCTCGACGAACGCGTCCGCCTCGCGGGCGGCACCCTGGCCCACGGACCCGACGCCGACGGCTTCACCGTCACCGCCCGGCTCCCGCTGTCGGCGGACGCCGGCCCGGTGCCGCCCGCGCCCACCACGGCCGGTGAACTCCACGACGCCCGGCGGCGGGTGCGCCGCAACCTCCTCCAGGCCGTCACGGTCCCGCTCGCCGCCGGCCTGGCGCTCGCCCTGCTGATCCTGGGCTTCCGTTTCTGGAGCGACTCCCGCACGGTGATGGACCCGGCACGGTACGACGCCCTGCGCGTCGGCGACACCCGCGCCGACGTCCTGCCCCGTCTCCCCCGCCTCTCCCTCGACGGCCGGCCCGCCGGCGTCCAGCCGGAGCCGGCGGGGGCGGGGAGCTGCGAGTACTACCGCGTGGAGAAGTACGAGACGACGCCGGCCTACCGGCTCTGCTTCAAGGACGGCCGCCTGGCGTCGAAGACGGTCGTCACGGACGTGGAGAACGAGGAGGACCGCCCCCGGTGACACCGGGGACGGTCCTCGCCCGTCATGGGACTGCGCCTTCACCGGCCGGCCGGCCAGCCGGAGGCGGCGGCTACTTGATGCCGAGGAGTTGCTCCAGCGGGTCGATGGCGAAGTAGACGAGGAACAGCACCGCGGTGCCCCACAGCAGCCAGTGCACCTCGCGGGCCTTGCCCAGGCACCCCTTGATGACCACGTAGGCGATGAAGCCGGCGCCGATGCCGTTGGTGATGGAGTAGGTGAACGGCATGACGACGATGGTCAGGAAGGCCGGGACGGCGACGTCGTAGCGGTCCCAGTCGATGTGCCTGACCTGGGTCATCATCAGGAATCCGACGGCGACGAGGGCCGGGGCCGCGGCCTGGAGCGGCACGATCGTCAGGACGGGGGCGAGGAAGAGGGCGAGAGCGAAGAGACCGCCGGTGATGAGGTTGGCGAAACCGGTACGCGCACCTTCACCGACACCGGCGGCGGACTCGATGTACGTCGTGGCGGACGAGGAGGAGGCGGCGCCGCCCGCGACGGCGGCGGCACCGTCGATGAGGAGAACGCGGCCCAGGCCGGGGACCTGGCCCCGCTCGTCGAGGAGTCCGGCTTCTGCGGTGACACCGACGACGGTGCCCATGGTGTCGAAGAAGTCGGACAGGACCAGGGTGAAGACGAGCAGGACCACGGTCAGCACGCTGACCTGCCCGAACGAGCCGAAGAGGTCGAAATTGCCCAGCAGGGCGAAGTCGGGCGCGGCGAACGGCTTGTCGGGCAGCGAGGGCGAGGTCAGGCCCCAGGACTTGATGTCCGCCAACTCGTTGACGATGACGGCGACGACGGTCATCGCGACGATGCTGATGAGAATGGCGCCCCTGACCTTGCGCGCGAGGAGCACGATCGTCAGGAGCACGCCGAGGCAGAAGACGAGCATGGGCCAGCCGGTCAGCGCACCCGTGCCGAGCTGCACCGGCACGGTGGTGTTCGCCGCGTCCGGGATACGGGTGACGAACCCGGCGTCCACGAAGCCGATGAACGCGATGAACAGGCCGATGCCGACGCTGATCGCTTGTTTCAGGGGTTGCGGGATGGCGTGCATGACGGCCTCGCGCAGACCGGTCACCACCAGCACGCAGATCAGCAGGCCTTCCAGCACGATGAGGCCCATCGCGTCGTCCCAGCCCATCAACGGGGCGACCTGGAAGGCGACGACGGCGTTGATGCCGAGGCCCGCGGCCAGGGCGAGCGGCAGATTGCCGCCCACGCCCATGATCACGGTCATGACCGCGGCCACCAGCGCCGTGACGGTGGCCAGTTGCCCGGCGTCCAGCTGCTCGCCGAACTTGTCCTTGGCGCTGCTCAGGATGATCGGGTTGAGCACGAGGATGTACGCCATCGTGAAGAACGTGGCGAACCCGCCGCGTATCTCGCGGCCGTATGTCGAGCCACGTTCGGTGATGCGGAAGAACCGGTCGAGCGGGCCACCTGTTCCGGTGGGCGGCGCGTCGGCCGGGCTGGTCGCGCTGTTCTGCATGACGGCGTCTCCTGGGCCTACAGAGGGGAGAGAGAAGGATGTCGGGGCCGCGGGGAAAGAGCGTCGACACCTACTGTGCGAACACACATACGGCACCTCGCGAGCGGATCATACGTGGCGTGAGGCAGTGCACAACCAGCCCGTCGCGAACCGGAATTGGCACGTCGAAGACGCCTGTGTGTTCCTACGAAATCCCCGACGACCTATCCCGCATAACGGGATGCAGGCGACAGTGGCCATGGAGTAGCGGCGAGTAACTGCCTACTGTCGCACCGTGCATCCACCCCTCCCCTTCAACGCGCGCGCCGCCCGCACCCTGCGCGAGAAACTCGGGATGGCCCACGGCCACGTCGCCTACGGCATGCGCGCCTCCTACGGCATGACCCACATCACCCCCGACCACGTCGCGGCGTGGGAACGCGGCACGGCCCTGCCCTCCGCGGACGAACTCACCGCCCTGGCCGGCGCCCTGTGGTGCGCACCCGGTGAACTCATGGGCCACGCCCGTACGCTGCGCGAACACCGCCTCGCCCGCGGGCTTCCCGTGGAGGACGTCGCACGGGCCACGGGCCTGACGCTCGACGCCTACCACCACATGGAGGAGACCGGCCTGTGGACGGGCGACAAGCGCCAGTCCGCCGCTCTGGGCAGCGTTCTCGGCCTTCCCCCACGCGATTTCATCGCCATCACGGGACTCGAGAACGAGTTGGCACGCCTCCTCACCGAGGCCGTCTCCACCCGCTGGCAGGCCCACGTCCGCGCCATCGCCAAGCTCGTCGCCATCGACCGCCGCGCCCTGCAGGACCCCCTGCGCACCATGCAGCAGGACTACCAGACCCTCCTGGCGGCCACCCTCAGCCGGGCCGGCGGCAGCACGGCCTCCGGCGAGGACGGCCGGCGCTACCTGGACGAGATCGTCGACCACTTCTGGTCCTTGCTCCAGGACCACTGAGCGGGGCCGCCGCCCGGCTGCCGTCCCGGCCGCGCGGAGAAGTACGAGACCGCGCCGGCCTGCCGGGCTCTGCTTCACGAGCGGCCGTCTCGCGGCGAAGACGGTCCTCGCGGCCATGGGGAACGAGAAGGACCGCCCCTGGTGACACCAGGGACGGTCCTCGGTACTGCTCGACGGTTCACGTGCGCTGCGCGCCCGGGTGGCGGTCAGTCCCCGGTGATCAGGGAATAGTCGGGCACCGATTCCGTGCCTTTGACGTACCGCTCACCCGTCGGCGGGACCGGAGCACGCGTCGGCATCAGCCCGTGCAGACAGGCATCGCACCAGAAGGCGGCTGTGCCGTCCTCGTCGTCCTGGTTCCGCACGACGAAGAGCAGTCGCAGTGACCTTGCGCCGCAGTGCGGGCAGGCCACGGTCCGGCCACGGGAAGCGTCTTCGTAGACCGTCCGGTAGGCGCGGTACCAGTCGTCAAGGTCTGTCACTGCAGCCCCTTTCCGATGTTCTCCCACCAGAAGTCCTCGAAGCCCTGGGCAGCCTCCTCCCAGGCGTTACCCGCATCGTACGTCTTGGGGTATCCCATCCCTCCGCGGATCTGGTCCACATGGAAGCGCTCGTGCGCCAGAGTGCGGGCCAGCTGCTGCTCGTTACGGAAGGCGTCCCGTGTCAACGTGATGCTCTGGTCCGGCGCCGTCGAGCCGTAGTAGCCCATCTTGGACTTGTCGATCTTGATCGTGACGTCCGAGATGTTGATGTCGTACTTGGCCGCGATCTCGCACACGCAGTCCATGGTCATCGGCAGCTTCTTGCCGCCGCCTCCACCGGAAGCCGTCTGGCGGAGCAGACCGCCTTCGTCGTCGGCTTCTTTGGACTTCTTCAGCGCGGCGGCTGCCTTCTTCTTCGCCGCCGCGAGCGCGTCCTTCGCCTTGGACAGCCCGTCCGCCGCCTTGTCGACGGCCTTGTTGGCCTTCCACAGGTCCTTGACGCCACCGATCAGATCGCCGACCAGGTTGACCACTCGCTTGGCGAGCTTGGCGCCCTTCGCCCAGTTCCACGGGGCGCCGTACTTGGCGAGGATCTTGCCGGCGAGGCCACCGGCGAAGCTGCCCGCGATGTTGAGCAGCGTCTCGCCGCAGGCGCCCATGTCCCCGCTGGAGACACAGTCGAGAGCGGCGTCCACGCCCAGGATGTCCCGGGCGATCTTGACGAGCGCCTTGCCCGCGGACTTGATCCGCTGCTTGGCGGCCGACTGCTGCTCCTGGGCGCCGGCCAGGACGTTCGAGGCCCCGTCGACGTTGTTCTGAGCGTCCTTGACCGGGTCCTTCTTGCCGCCGGAGACCGGGAGTCCGCCGCGGCACTCGATGAGACCCTGCATGCACTCCGGGATGGCCATGCCGCTGGGGTCGGCGTGGGTGACCGGGGTGTTGTTGGCGTAGGCGTAGCCGTTGATCTGCTGCGGCTGCTTGTAGTCGATGATCGGGTCCACCGAGATGAACTTGCCGATCACCGCGTCGTACTCGCGCGCCCCCAGATGCGTCAGCCCGGTCGACTTGTCGATCGTGCCGCCGACGTAGCCCTTCTCTCCCGGCCAGGTTCCGGTCGCCTCGCCGCGCTCTACGCCGAAGGGATCGAAGCGTCGCTGAGCGAGCGAGCCTGTCGTGGCGTCGATGGCGAGTTCGCCCGTCCCGTGGTGGTCGGAGGCGATGAACGAGACCTTGCCGCTGTCCGTGCGCACCGCCACCGTCCGACCGGCGTGGGAGTAGTAGCGGGTGGCCTCCTCCTTGCTGCCGTCGGCGGAGAGCTTCAGCTCCGTACCGGGCAGGTAGACGGTGGTGCCCGTGGAGTCCTTGCGCTGGACCCGGTTGCCGCGGCTGTCGTACAGGTAGGTCGTGCCGGATCCGTCGGCCGCCGTCGCCCTGGCCAGCTTGCCCTCGTCCGTCCATTCCAGGACTTGGGCCTCACCATCGATGGTGCGCTTGGTGGTGTTGCCGCTGTCGTCGTACTCGTAGGCCGACTGGCGGGTGCCGGTCGGGGCGTTCTCGACGACCTTGGTCAGCTGGTGGGGGCCGTCACCCAGTTGGCCGGCCCCACCGTAGGTGTAGGTGCGGGTGACGTTCTTCGCCGGGTCGAGACCGTTGTCGTGCACGGTCTCTGACGTCCGGTTGCCGATAGCGTCCGTGGCGTACGACTTCCAGTACGGAGCAGGACCGCCCAGCGGCGTCGCGCCCGGTGCCGCCTGGCATGCCGTGGGTCCGGAGCCCTCGACGGGGGCCGACGAGCCGATCGTGCCTCCGCCCGAACCGGCGGCCACGGTCGACGCCGGTGTCCACGCGTCGGCAAGGCGCTTGCGAGAGTCGTAGGCGAAGCACTGGACATCGGGCGAGGCGGCGTTCGCCGTGTCCGCGATGGACAGCACGTTGCCCGCCTGGTCGTAGGAGTAATTCGCCTCCTTGGCCGGGGCGGACGCACCGTAGACGTCCACCACCATGCGCTTCAGCCGGTCGGTGCCGGTCTCGTAGTGGAAGGTCTGCCAGGTCTTCTTGCCACCTGTGTTCAGCTCGAACTGCTGGACCAGACTCTTGTTGGAGTACACGGTGCTGGTGACGTACGGCGTCGTGCCCGTGAGCGTCGTGGGGCGCTGAAGGTCGTCATAGCCGTTGACGAGCACTTCGGCCGGAAGGCCACCCGCCGCAGGCACACCCGTCGACTGCAGGGTGCCGTCCCGGTTGTACGCAGAGGTGAACGTGTAGGTGCCGGCCAGGTCTCCCTGCGACGCCGGAACCACGTAGTCCGTCCTCAAAGGACGGTAGAAGTCGTCCCATGTCTGAGTGATGGCTGCGAAGTACTCGGTCGACGACGTGTAGCTGATGTCGGCCCAGGCCTGCCCGAGCCTTCCCGCCTTGTCGTAGCGGGTCTCCGTGAGTTTGGTGCCCGTGTTCGCCTCACCGCGCCAGGTGGACAACGGCCGGCCGAGCTTGTCGTAGACGGTCGACATCTTCTTGCCGCGGCCGTCCGTCGCCGAGACCGGCCGGTCAAGGCCGTCGTACACCGTGGTCGACGTCCCCGCGTCCGGGTCCACACTCTTCGTCTTGCGGCCCAGCAGGTCGTACTCGTACCGCCACACGTTGCCCTTGGCGTCGGTGACGGTCTCCAGCTCGTTCTTCGGGGTGAAGGTGTACTTGGTGACGTCGTAGCCGGACAGCGGGTTCGGGGAGTCGCCCCGGTAGTGCCAGATCTCCTTGGTGTTGCCCTTGGCGTCGGTGATCGACGTCGTGGGGACACCGCCCTGCGGCGGGTCGACCGTGGTGCGCTCGCCGTCGTAGGTGGTGGTGGTGCGCCACTGCTCGACGCCGGAGACCGCCATGATCTGCGCGGTCGGGCGGCCGAGGCCGTCGTACCGCATCAGGGACTGCTGGCCGACCTCCCCGTTGCGGACGATCAGCAGTTCGTCGGAAGCCGCACCCGCCGCGTTGTAGGTGGCGTTGGTCTGCTTGACCTTGCCCGTGCCGTCGTAGAACGAGTCGGCGACCATGCGCGTGCCGCCCGGACCTTCGGTCTGGAGCTGGCGCGGCCGCAGCAGGCTGTCGTACAGCTGGTACTCGGACCCGTAGGAGCCGTCGTTCTCGATCTTCTCGGTCCGGATCGCGGTGACCTTGTCCCGGCGGACGTTGTACGAGTACTTGATGCTCGGCGTCTGGGACTTGGCGCGGTCCGGGAGCCAGACCGAGGTCAGGCGGCCCAGGCCGTCGTAGGCGAGGTCCGTGCGCTTGCCGTTGGGGTCGGTCTGGCCGGCCGACATGCCCCATGCCGGGACGTAGTCGGTGGTCGTGACGTGGCCGAGCGCGTTGGTGTTCTTCGCCTGCGAGATCAGGCCGTTGACGTCCGTGTACGCCGTCTTGGTCTCGGCGCCGGACGCGTCCTTCTGCGACAGCGGGCGGCCGAAGGCGTCGTACGTGGTGGTGCCGGTGACCTGGTAGGTGCCGGTGGTGCCGTTGTGCGAGGTCAGGCGCTCGGTCGTGGTGGCGAGACCCCTGGTGGGGGCCGCTCCGAAGGCCAGGCCGTCGTACGAGGTGCGCTCGTCGGCGTGGACCTGGGTCCGGCGGTCCGGTGTGACCGAGCACTTCACGCCCACCGACTCGCTGCGCGAGGGCAGCGTGAGGAGGTTGGCGGCCGTGTTGTCGGCGTACCAGGTGCGGGTGCAGGTGTCGTCGGACGGCGTGGAGACGTCACCCTGGTCGTCGACCTCGGTCACCCGGCCGGTGCCGTTCACGGTGTCGTACTTCGTGACGGACCTGGACTCCAGCCACGTCCCGCCGGACCGCAGCTCGAAACCGCGTTCCGTCTCCGTGCGCACGATCGACGCGTGGGTGGTGCCCCAGCTGCGCGTCTGCGTGGCGGTGTTCACCTTCCACGGGGTGCCGATGACCTTGGAGACGACCTTGTCGCCGTCCCAGGTCTGTGCCTCCAGCTGGTGGCCGGTGAACTCCTCGGAGTCGGTCCACTCGGCGCCGGTGGAGTCCTTGACCTTGACGGAGCGGGTGCCGCCGTCCGGGTCCTTGTCCCCGTCCATGCCCTGGAGGTACGTGTAGTCGATCCGCGTGGTCTGCTTGTCGGCGCTGCCGGAGGTGACGGTGACCTTGCCGTAGCCCTGCCAGCCGCCCCAGGTGAGGTACTTGTCCTCGGTGATGCCGTCCGGCTTCGCCTTCCGCCAGGCCGCGTCACCGTTGTAGTCGTAGCGGGTGACGAGGGAGTCGCCGCCGCCGGTGCGGTCGGTCTCGACGATCTCGGCGACGACGTACTTGTGGAACCAGTCCGTGATCGGCTCGATGGTCCCCGGCGGGGCCCACTTGACCGGGTAGCAGCGCTTCACCGACGCGCCCGGCCTGGGCAGCGTCTCCTTGGTGCACTCGGTCGGCGCGTAGTTGACGTCGAGCTGGGCGCCGGTCTCGCTGAGGACGGCCGCGAGGCGGTAGCGGTGGAACGGGGCGATGTTGTCGCCGATCGCGTCGACGCGGTTGGCGAGCTGCTCCCCGTAGAGCTCCAGCGCGGGCAGCTTCGCCGCCGTGCCGACGCGTCCCTCGTGCTCCAGCTTGGAGAGCCAGAGGGTCTTGGAGTCGTCACCGTTGTCCGTGAACAGGTGGGTGAAGGTCCACGCGTCCACGTCCTGGTACTCGGTGGCGCTCTTGCGCATCTGCGTGGTGATGCCCGTCAGCCGCTTGGTGGTCCAGAACGTCTGGCCGACGGTGCACTTTGTGTCCGCCTTGCACTCCTGGTCGACGGGCGTGTCGGGCCAGTGCGCGGCGTTCGTCTTCGTGCGCTTGGACTCCGCGCAGTCGAACTCGGCGGTGGGCAGGCAGCGCTCGGCGGTGTCGAAGACGACCCGGGCCGGGGCCTTGGCGGCGTAGACCTGGCCGTCGCGCTGGCCGTAGTCGATCCGCTTCAGGTAGCCGCCGCGGTGGTACGCGGTGCCGTTGACGTCCGTCTTGCCATTGAGGGCGTAGTGGTTCGTCTCGGGCGCGTAGAAGTAGGACATCACGTTGCCGTGGGTGTCCTTGACATGGTCCAGGCTCCAGCGCCAGGCCTGCTTGCAGTGCGCGCTGGTGAACGTGGCGTTGTAGCAGGGCTCCCCGGAGTCGTCGCCGAAGACGGGGACCGTCCAGGCGGAGCCGGTGGTCTCGTTGCCCGTGGCCCAGCCGGGCAGGCGGTTGAGCCCGAACCAGTACTGGGTGCCGTCGGCGGTGGTGACCTTCCAGTGCTCGCCGTCGTTGTCGCCGTTCGTCGCACCGGTCAGCTTCTCGACCTTGGTGCCGTCGTCGGACGAGAACTTCCAGTCCCCGGTCTTGTCGTCCTTGATCAGCTCGCTGGAGTTGCCGTTGAGCATGATCGAGGCGTTGTCGAACGCCCAGCACTGCTCACCGGAGGCCGAGTGGCCGTCGTCGGCACACGGCTTGTAGCGGCGCTCGATGTAACCGGCGTCGTAGGAGAAGCCCTCACCGATCCAGGAGCCCTGGTTGTTGGTCGCGGCGGTGCGGCCGTCGGCCGACTGGGACGAGTAGCCGAGACCGACCGTCGGGGAGAGGCCACCCGGCGTGGGCACCGTCCGCATCGGGTAGTTCCAGCTGAATCCGCCGGAGGAGTTGGCGACGCTCCAGCTGGCCGACGGGGCGAGCGAGGTCGCCTTGTAGGAGCCCTGCGCCGAGGACGGCCCGGCCGCGAGCGCCACGAGCGACGTGCCCTCGACGGCCATGGCCGACGGGCCGGACTCCGGCGCGGGGGCCGCGGTCACGGAGGCGGAGACCGTGCGGTCCTCGGGGTCGTTGACGGTGGGCAGCGGCTTCGGCAGCTCGGGGCACGCCTTGCTGCCGGGCGTCGCGACGGCCGCGCAGGCGGGCAGCCGCACCAGGTGCAGACGGGAGGCGTAGGAGCCGCCGTAGCCCTCGGCGAAGGAGGAGTAGTCGACGGTCAGCCGGACCGGGGCCTCCTTCGCCTGTCCGTCGGCCCGTTCGACGCGGAGCAGCGCGCCGGCGCCGAGCGCCGCGGCCCGCTCGGCCGGCAGCACGTCGACCTTCACCTCGGCGGGCGCGGCCGGGCCGGAGGCGCTGCCGGCCCGTGCCGACTTCGCCGGCTTCGCCGGTTCCGCGGTGACGGCGACCGGCAGGCCGCCGACCGTCGTCTCCTTCGGCGCCGCGGAGGTCACGGCGACCTCCGCGCTGCCGCCGCCCGGCCAGACCGCCTTGTCGAGCGCCGTGACCGCGGACTTCCTCGCGGGGTCGGCCGGACGGGGCGCGGCCTTGGCGTTCCTGCCCTCGACGGGATCGCCGAAGTCCTGCACACCGGGTCTGCCCCGGCCCTGTTCCTCCAGGGTGAGCGGCATCGCCTGGACCGTACTGCCGGTCAGGGCGACGACCACCCCCAGGGCGGTCGCTGCGAGCAGCCGCCCGGGTATGCGCCGGTCTAGCAACCGGCCACGAAATGGCATCACGTGTCTCCGCACGTCGATAAGGGACGGATGGGGGCGGGCGGACGCCCCGGCCTCGGCGGCCGCGGCGTTCGCCCGTCCTGCTGACCTGTCCGGCAGGGCCGTGCGGCTCTGCCGGACAGGTTCGTTCGATGGCGCGGCGCCGCCGCGCGGTTCATCAGCGGACCGTCGCGCCGAAGGCGGTGCCGCCCGCGGGGATACCGCCTTCGCCCGGCTTGAAGGTCTGGGTGGGGGCGCCGCCGTTCGCGACGTCCCACGGGAACAGGTGGACGGCGTGACCGGCCTGCGGGCCGTACGGCATGCCGACGTACAGGCCCGCCGTGGAGGCCGCGAGGCTCAGGCCGGCGAGCTGCACGGGAGCGGGCTCGCCGGGGATGCCCCAGCCCGGGTCGATCCAGGAGTCGGACGCGCCGGGCGCACCGACCATGGGCACGATGTGGACACCGCCCTTCGCGCGGTGCTCCTCGGCCGACTCCTCACCCGGGACGCCGATCGCCAGGCGGGCGGTCGTGCCGGATGTGGTGCTGTTGGGGGCGGTGTTGACCGCGGCGAGGCGCTGTCCGAAGAAGTCGCCCGCGTCACCCTCCTGCTCGACGTTCGCCGTGTCCTGCGCGATCCACATGATCTCGGTGAACGTCCCGGACGCGGTGACCCGGAAGACCTGCACCGCCCCGGCGTCGACGGTGGAGGACAGGTCCTCCCCCGGCACGCCGACGGCGAGCAGCGATTCGTTGGTCGTCGTGGCCCCGGACGCCCGGTACGGGACCATCGCGAGGGCGGTCGCGAAACCGTCGCCGAACTCCTCCGCGCCGGCGACGTCGCTCTGGTCCTGGCCCAGACCGAAGAGGGGCTTGACCCGGCCTGAGACGAGCGTGTGGCTGAAGACCGTGGCACAGCCCGCGAACGTGGTGGTGGACAGCGCCTCGCCCGGGGAGCCGATCGCGAAATGTGTCGGGCTCGCCGCGATCGAGGTGCCGAAACGATCGTCGATCTCGGCCGTGCCGGGAACGGCGCCGGCAGCGTTGTCGGTGTCCTGGTTGATTCCGAGGACGGTCTGCGCCGTGCCGTGGATGTAGACCGCGCCTCCGGCGTCCTCCGCGGTGCCGATGGACTCGCCGGGTACGCCGGCGATCAGATAGGGCACGCCGGTGGAGGTCTTGCCCGCGGCGAGCGCGTAACCGACCCAGTCGCCGGCTTCGGCGGCTCCCTCGAGCGTCTTGCCCTCGCCCTGGATGTGCTCCTTGGGCACCTTGCCGGCGTTGAAGCCCGTCGCCGAGCCGTATACGACGTGGACCGCGCCGGCGTCGGCGGCGGTGCCGATGTCCTCGTACGGCATGCCGACGGCGAGGTCGGCGCAGCCGTCGAGGTCGGCGTCGTAGACCGCGAGGGCGATGCCGTACCGGTCGCCCTCCTCGGGTCCGCCCGGGACGTTCGGCGAGTCCTGGGTGAGTTCGTAGGTTCCCTTGCCGCCGCCGTAGACGATCCTCACGAGGCCCGCCTCCGCCCGGCCGGCGACGGTCGCCTCCGGGTCGGCGATCGCCGTGTCGCGGATGCCGTCGCCGTTGAAGTCCGACTCCACGCCGGAGCATCCGGCGGCGACCGCGGCGACCGGCGCCGGGGCGAGCCCGAGGGCGGACGCGGTCAGGACGAGCGCGCTCGCGGCGAGGGCGCCCCGTCGTCGGACCGCCCGCGGGTGCGGGCGCGTTGGACTGCTCACTGATGTGATCCCTCCCCTTGGCCGGCGGCTTCTTCCGCCGGCTGTCCGGAGGCAGAGTGCGGACGGTCCCGCCTCGGCCTGCCGGCCGTGCGCGGGGCGCACCGGAGCACTGCTGCCTTGCCCTGTCCTTCCGGGACAGGGCGGGCCCAGGGGCCCGTCGGTCCGCCCCGCGGGGGGATATGACGGACCGTCAAGGCCGGTGGGTGAAGCCTTGTGGGGCCACGTTCCGCCCGGCCGGCCTCACGTCATGCCGTGAGGCCGGCCCGGCGGAACACCCCTCTCAGGGGTTGCCGCGGTGACCGCCCGCAGGGGTTCACCCCGGGCACGCGCTGGTTCCGCGCGTGCCCGGGAAGCGGCGACGGCCGGGCCGGGCACGTGGCCCGGCCCGGCCGGTCCGGCTACGGGCCGAGGGCGAGCCCCACCTCGTCCGCCAGTTGCCGTGCGGTCGGGTTCATCGCGAGCGCCGGGTGATCCGCGACGACTACGGCGAGTTCCCGCCGGATGAAGTCGCGGCCCGCGTCGACGAACTCGTCGACAGAGCAAACGATCTCGGCCTCGGCGTAGGTGGGTGACAGCACCATGTCGTCACCGCGGCGCACGATCCGGATCTTCTCGTCGTTCTCCGTGAAGTCGATCCAGTCGTGCTCCGCGCCCTCCCGGGCGGAACCCATGACCTCGCGGACGCTGTAGAAGGCGTCGAAGAGCGGCGTCCAGCCCCACGGGGGGCTGATGTCCGTCGTTCCGTGCTCGATCCGCCAGGCACCGAGGAAGCAGTACCACCGCAGATTGGAACGGGAGACGGTCGTCAGGTCCACCCGGGACTCGTACCCCTGTGGCCCGTACCAGGAGTCCTCCGCGAAGGCCATCCGCATATTTCGTTCCCTCCTCCTTTATCGCTTCACCGGGAAGGCGTTCTTCACGTAGTTCTCGTCCGGGTCGTAGTAGACCCGCATCACGTACAGCTTGTTCCTCGGCACTTTGCGGTCGTAGCCGATGGGGTCGTTGTACCTGAGCTCGAAGACCTTTCCGTCCCTGTTCTTGGTGTCGTGCACCTCGCGGCCCTTGCTGAGCACCTCCTTGATGATCTTCGCCCTCGAGTCCTTGGTCGTCCCCGGCAGCCACTCGGTCTTCTTGGCGTCGCCGCTGTTGAGGCCCTCCGGAGTGTGGTTGAAGACGATGTGCCCGTCGTTGATCGTCAGGCAGTTCAGGTCCATGTTGTGCACGAGCACCGGCTCGGCGCCCGCGAACACGAAGTACGCGTGGATGCCTGCCACGGTGAGGTCGTGCGTGCGCTGGCGCTTCTCGAAGAAGTCCAGTGCGGTCAGCTCGACCTGGTCGCCGTCGGCCGTGCGCAGGTCCATGCCCGGCTCGAGGTCACCGGCGTCGACCCACGCCTGCGCGGACTCGACCCAGAACGGGTGCGTGACGGTGGAGACGAGCTCGGCTGCCCCCGATCCGGTCGAGACCGTCAGCGTCACGAAGTCCTTGTCGTCCTCCGTGACGATCGTGCGGACGACCTCGCGGTCGGAGTTCTCACCGGTCTTCGGATCGGTGACCTCGACCTTGTCGCCGAGCCCGACGTCCTCGATCTTCTTCTTGCTGCCGTCGGCCATGAGGACGAGGGATCCCGGCAGGAAGCTGTGCGCCTCGCAACTGTCGTCGTCGCGTTTCTTGTTCTTGCCCTTGGGTTTCGCCTTCTTCGACTTCTCCAGGGCGTCCTCGGCCTTGTCGAGCTGCTTCTCCGCCTTCCGCAGCCTGTTGATGGCCCCGTAGAGGTCCGGCAGGAGCTCGATGGCCTTCTTGATCTTCTTGGCCTTGACCAGACCCTTGAGCCACGCCCCGAGGAACAGGCTCGCCACCTCGGCGGCGGCCTTCAGACAGGTGCCGACCGCGGGGTTCGAGGCGCAGTCCTGCACGGCGTTGACGCCCGCGATGTCCTTGAGCTCCTCGATGATCTTGTCGGTCACCTCGGTGATGCCCTGGTTCGCCGACGCGACCGCCTGCTGGGCCACCTCGACGTCCTGCTCCTCCTTCGTCTTCGCCGGAGCGGACTCCCTGACCTCGCCGAACTCCCAGCCGTTGGGGCCCATCCGGCAGGTGATGATGCCTTCCCAGCACTCGGCCGGGATGGTGCCCGAGGGGTCGGCGAAGGTGACCGGCGAATTGTTGCCGTACGCGTACCCGCTCATCTGCTGGGCGTTGGCGAAGGCGACGATCGGGTCGGCCGAGATGAAGCGGCCGAGCACCGGGTCGTACTCGCGGGCGCCGAGGTGGGTGAGCCCTGTGGTCTCGTCGAGGGTTCCCCCGACGAAGCCCTGCTCGACCGGCCAACTACCACCACCCGGTGCCTGGCCGCGTGCGTTGCCGTAGGGGTCGTAACGGCGCGAGGTCACCGCTCCCGTGGCCGACTGGACGGCCACGTCGCCGGTGCCGTTGTGGTCGGAGGCCAGGAAGGTGATCGTGTTGTCGTTCGTCCGCACCGCCACGTTCTGACCGGCGAGCGTGTAGTAGCGGGTGGCCTGGACGCTCGTCGACCCGGCCGGCAGGAACAGCTCCGTGCCCGGCAGGTAGACCGTGGTGCCCGACGGGTCCTTACGCTGGACCCGGGTGCCCTCGGAGTCGTAGAGGAACGTCGTGTCCCCGGCCTCGTCGGCCGGCGTGGTCACGTCGTCGGGCACGGACACCTTGCTCAGCTTGCCGTTGACGTCCCAGCTCAGCGTGTCGGTGTCACCTCCGACGGTGCGGGTGTCCATGTTGCCCGCTTCGTCGTAGCCGTACGTGGACTGCCGGGCGCCGGTCGGCGTGTTCTCGACGACCTTGGTGACGGCGTGCGGTCCGGCGCCGTTCTCTCCGTAGGTGTAGGTCCGGGTGACGTCCTTGGACGCGTCCAGGCCCGTGTCGTGGACGATCTCCTGCGTACGGTTGCCGATGGCGTCGGCCCGGTAGGACTTCCAGTACGCCGCGGGTCCGCCGAGCGCGGCGGAGCCGGGGGCGCCCGCACAGGCTGACGGCTGGGAGCCGTCGACCGGAGCGGTGGTGCCGATCGTCCCGGAGCCGGCCGCCGTCGTGGTGTTGGCCGACGGCGTCCACGCCTCGGAGAGGCGCTTGTTCGCGTCGTAGCGGAAGCACTGCACGTCCACGAGACTCGACACGGAGCCGGAGTCCGCCATCGACAGGATGTTTCCGGCCGCGTCGTACGAGTACGCGGTCTGCTTCACCGGCCCGCCGGTGGAGCCGTAGACGTCGACCTTCGCTTCCTTCAGACGCTTGGTCCCGCGTTCGTAGTCGAAGGTCTGCCAGACCTTCTTGCCGCCGGAGTTCAGCTCGAACTGCAGCAGCTCACTCGTCGGCGACCAGGTGGTGCCGGAGATGATCGTGTCGGTGCCCTTCATCGTGACGGGCCGCTGGAGTTCGTCGTACCCGAAGGCCAGGACCTCGGCGGACAGCCCGCCCGCGGCCGGCAGGCCGGAGGACTGCGGAGTGCCGTCACGGTTGAAGGCACTGGTGAATGTGTAGTTGCCGGCCAATGCGCCCTGCGACGCGGGCACGCTGTACACCGTCTTCGTCGGACGGTAGAAGTCGTCGGCCGTCTGGACGATGGTGCCGAAGTACTCCGTGGCGCCGACATACCGGAGCGACGCGTACGGCAGGCCGAGCATGCCGGGGCGGTCGTACCGCGTCTCCGAGATCTTCTTGCCCGCCGAGACCGCGCCGTCGTAGGTGCCGGTCATACGGCCGATGGCGTCGTACGTGCTGGTGATCGTCGTGTTGCGGCCCTCGTGCACGACGGACGTGACGCGGTCCGCGTCGTCGTAGCCCATCACCGTCGTGCCGGAGTCCGGGTCCTGGGACCGGACCTTGCGACCGCGCTGGTCGTAGGTGAACGACCAGGTGTTCTGCTGGGAGTCGACGACGGTTTCCAGTTCGCCGGACGGCGTGTAGGAGTACTTCGTGGACGTGTACGCCACCGGACCCGTGCCGCCGGGGGTGCCGCTCTGGTACTGGCGCACCTCGGTGACCTTGCCCGAGGCGTCGGTCAGCGTGGTCGTGCCGACACCGCCCTGCGGGGGTATCTGGTGGATCCTGTCACCCTCGTGCACCGTGGTGCTGCGCCACTGCTCGACGCCGGCGACGGAGAACACCGTCGCGGTGGTGCGCCCCATGTCGTCGTACTCGTAGTGGGTCTGCGACTCGACCTCACCGTTACGCACGATGAGCAACTGGTCCGAGGGGGCGCCGGTCGCCTGGTAGGTGTCGTAGGCGGTCTTCAGCTTGCCGCGGCTGTCGTAGAACGTGTCGGCGACGAGCCGGGTGCCGCCGGGGCCCACGGCCTGACGCTGACGGGCTCGCAGCATGCTGTCGTACAGCGTGTACTCGCTGCTGTAGGAACCCCCTTCCTCAAGGATCTCGGACTTGACGGCCACCGGGGCGTCCCGGCGGACCAGGTAGGAGTACTTGTTGTTCGGCGTCTGGCCGGCGGCCTTGCTGCGGTCCTGCAGCCACACCGAGGTGACCCGGCCGAGACCGTCGAAGGCCATGTCGGTGCGCTTGCCGTTGGCGTCGGTCTGTCCCCGGGACTGGCCCCACGCCGGGTCGTAGTCGGTGGTGACCGCGTGCCCGAGGGCGTTGGTCGCCTTGGTCTGCGTCGTCAGGCCGTTGACCATGGTGTACGCCGTGGTCGTCCTGCCCGTTGCCGGTGTGGTCGCCGTGGCCGGGCGACCGTAGGAGTCGTACGTGTTCTTGAACGTCTCCTGGTAGGTGGCGGTGGTGCCGTCGTGCGACGCGAGGCGTTCGGAGGAGGTCTCCAGTCCGCGGGTCGGGGCGGCCCCGTGGGCGAGGCTGTCGTAGAAGGTCCGGGTGTCGGAGATGACCTGGGTCTTGCGGTCCGGTGTGGCGGAGCAGTTGACCGCCACCGTCTCCACCCGCTTGACGCGGTCGAGGAAGTTCTGCCCGGCGGCCTTGTTGTCCGCGTACCACGTACGGGTACAGGTGTCGTCCTTGGCCGCGGCGGCCTTTTCCGCCAGGGTCGCGGTCTCAGGGACGACCAGCCCGAAGTCCTCGGCCTGGGTGACACGGCCCGTACCCGTGACCGTGTCGTACGTCGTCTGCGAGCGGCTCTCACGCCAGCCGCCCGACTTGAGGGCGGTGAACCCGCGCGTGAGGCTGGGCTTGACCAGGGTGGCCCGAACCGTGCCCCAGTCCTTGGTCTGGGTCGCGGTGTGGTGCTTCCACGGCTTCTTGATCACCTTGGTGGTGACCGAGGCGCCGTTGTAGACCTGCGTCTCCAGCTCGAAGCCGGTGAAGTCCTCGTCGTCGGTGTACACCGTTCCGGTGGAGTCGGTCACCGACGCCGAACGCGTGCCGCCTCCCGGCAGCTTGTCACCGTTCAGGCCCTGCAGGTAGGTGTACTCGATACGGGACCGCTGCACGTCCTCGGAACCGCTGGTGACCTTGACCTTGCCGTAGCCCTGCCACTCACCCCAGGTCAGGAACTCCGTGGGGGTGATGCCGTCGGGCTTCGAGTGACGCCAGCCTGCCGGTCCTTCGTAGGCGTACCGGGTCACCATCTTGTCGGCGCCGCCGGTGCGGTCGGTCTCGACGATCTCGGCCACTACGTACTTGTGGAACCAGTCGTCGATCGGGTCGACATGCCCAGGGGCGGCCCACTTGACCGGGTAGCAGCGCTTGGTCGACTCGCCCGGCTTGGGCAGGGTGGGGACGGTGCACTCCGCGGGTGCGTAGTTGACATCCAGTTGGGCACCGGTCTCGCTCACGACCGCGGCCAGGCGATAGCGCTTGAACGGGGCGATGTTGTCGCCGATCGCGTCGACGCGGTTGTCCTTCTGCTCGCCGAACAGCTCCAGCGAGGGAACCTTCGCCGTGGTGCCGACCCGGCCCTCGTGGTCGATCTTCGACAGCCACATGCTCTTGGAGTCGTCACCGTTGTCCAGGAACAGGTGCGTGAAGATCCAGGCGTCCACGTCCTGATAGGTGGTGGCGTCCTGGCGCATCTGCGTGACGACGGCCTTGAGCCGCTTGGTGGTGAAGAACGTCGGCGAGATCTGGTCCGCACCGCACTTCGTCGCCGCCTTGCACTCGCGGTCGACGGGGACGTCGGGCCAGCGGGAGGCGTTGCCGGTGGTGCGCTTGGTCTCGGCGCAGTCGAACGAGGCGTCGGGCAGGCATCGTTCGGCGACGTCGAAGGTCACCCGGGCCGGCGCCTTGGCGGCGTAGACCTGGGTGTCGCGCTGGCCGTAGTCGATGCGCTTGAGGTACCCGCCACGGTGGTAGGCCGTGCCGTTGACGTCGGTCTTGCCGCCCAGCGCGTAGTGGTTGATCTCCCGCTCGTAGTAGTGGGAGACGACGTTGTCGTGCGGGTCCTTGACGTAGTCGAGGTTCCAGCGCCACGCCTGCTGGCAGTGGGCGCCTGCGAAGGTGGCGTTGTAACAGGGCTCGCCGGAGTCGTCGCCGAAGACCGGCGCGGTCCACACGGAGGCGGTCTCCTCGTTGCCGGACGACCAGCCCGGCAGGCGGTTCAGCCCGAAGTAGTACTCCTTGCTGTCCGGCGTGGTGATGCGCCAGTGCTCGCCGTCGTTGTCACCGTTCGTGGCCCCGGTCAGCTTCTCGACCTTCGAGCCGTCGGAGTTGCTCAGCCGCCACTGGCCGGTCGCGTCGTCCTTGATGATCTGGGACGCGCTGCCGTTGAGCATGATGGTGGCGTTGTCGAACGCCCAGCACTGCTCCGCCGAGCCGTCGTGACCGTCCTCGGTGCACGGCTTGTACTGGCGCTCGATGTACCCGGACTCGTAGCTGAAGCCCTCGCCGATCCAGGAACCCTGGTTGTTGGTGGCCGATGTGCGGCCGTCGGTGGACTGCGACTGGTACGAGAGCCCGACCGTCGGCGCGAGACCACCCGCGACCGGCACCGTGCGCATCGGGTACGACCAGGAGAAGCCGCCCGTCGACTGGGAGACGCTCCAGCTCGCCGAGGGAGCGAGCGCCGTCGCGCCGTAAGTGCCCTGCGAGGAGGAGGCGCCCGCTGCGAGGGCGACGAGGGAAGCGCCCTGTACGGCCATGGTGGACGCGCCGCCCGGCTCCGCGGCGGCGGCCGTGATCTCGGCGGTCGCCGTGTTCGTGACGGGGTCGTTCACCGTGGGCAGGGGTGTGCCGGTGGACGGACATGCCTTGCTGCCCGGTTCGGCAACCGCGGCGCAGGCGGGGAGCTGGACCAGGCGCAGCCGGGCTCCGTAGGAGCCGCCGTACGCCTCGTCGAAGGCCGAGTAGTCCACGGACAGACGCACCTTGGCGGCCGCCTCGGCGTCGTCGGCCCGCTGAACGCGCAGGACGGCACCGGCGCCGAGGTCGGCCGCTCGCTTGGCCGGCAGGACGTCGACACGCACGTCGGAGGGGCCGGCTTGGGCCTTGGCCGCCAAGGACCGTGCCCCCGTGGCCTTGCGGTCCTTCGCAGGCTTGGTGCTCACGGGCGAGACCGCGACCGGAAGGCCGCCGACCTTCACCTTCGTCGAGGATGCGGAGACGGTGACATCGGCGCTGCCGCCGGCCGGCCAGACCGCCTTGTCCAGCCTGCTGACGGCAGCCTTCCTGGCCGGGTCGGACGGGCGCGGCAGAGCCTTGCCGTCCTTGCCCTCCAACGGGTCGCCGAAGTTCTGGACCCCGGGGCGGCTGCGGCTGCCCCGGTCCTCGACCGGCAGGGCCTCGGCGGCACTGCCCGTCAAGGCGATGATCACACCCACCGTGGTTGCCGACAGCAACCATCTGGGCATGCGCCGGTTCATCGACCGGCCTTTAAGTGGCATCACGTGTCTCCACACGTCGACAGGATCAGAACAGACCGGGCGGGCGGGCCGGTCACAGAGCCGGCCCGCCCGCCCGGGGCTTACATGTCCGGCAGAGCCATCGGGTTGGACATCTGCTGGATCGCGGTCTTGTCCGCGGCTCCGCTGTAGACACGGACCTCGTCGATCGCGCCCGCGAAGTACTCACTGCCGCCGCCGAGGGCCGAACGGCCCACCTGGAGGGCGCCGGTGGCGGCCCACAGGGTGTCGTCGGTGCCGTGCGCGATGTCGGCGAGCATGCCGTTCACGTACAGCCGGATCTCGTTGGCGAACGCGTCGTACACGACGGCCAGGTGCTGGCCCGCCGGGTCGGTGTCCGGCAGCTCCTGGTCGTCGGTGAACTTCTTCACCGGGGCCGTGGCCGAGTCGGACTCGGCGACCGCGAGTTCCCACATGGACGGGGTCTCGGCGTCCGGGGCGGGCCGGTAGCGGACCGCGAGGCGGTTGGCCGCCGTACCCGGCAGAGAAAGGACCGTCTGGGCCTTCTCCGGGTCGAGCGTGGTGAGCAGGGTCCGGGCGGTGACTGTGAAGCTGCTCGCTCCGGTGACCGGCGCGGTGGCCGTGGACGCGTAGTCCCCGTCACCGTCGAGCACCAGGTGGCCCGCTCCGACGAGGGGGTACGGGTCCAGCGACAGCGGGTCGGTCGGCGCGCCCATGACGGTGGCGTTGCCCGCCAGCTGCAACGCCTGCCCCGCCCCCGTGTCCGGGGAGGACCCGGAGGTGGCCGAGTCGAGCTGCCAGTAGTTCTTGCGCTCGGGCTTGACCGTCATCATCTCCGCCACCTGGGCGGCGGGCAGGACACGGTCGAAGACGCGGACCTCGGCGAGGTCACCGTCGAAGTTGTCGCGGTAGCCGCTCTTGGCCGTGGTGCGGCCGAGCTGGAGCGGGCCGTAGGAGCGCCACACCGAGCGGCGGGAGGCGACGCCCTTGGAGTCCTTGTTGATGTAGAGCCGCAGTTCGGACTTGGTGGCGTCGTAGACACCGGTCAGCAGGACCCACTGGTCGGGGACGACGCTGACGCCCGTGGCGACGGCCTTCCATTCGCCGAGCGTGTCCACGTCGGTCACCGGGACGGAGAACGCCCAGGTGCCGGCCGTCTGGTCGTAGCCGAGGGTGAAGCCCGGTTCGCCGGTGCCGTCCTGGCTGACGACCGCCATGTCACGGGTGGGCGTGCCCTTCGGACGGACCCAGGCGCTGACGCTGAAGCTCTTCGAGGAGTCGAGGACCGTCTCGTTGACGTCGGCGTAGGCGGCGGAGGTGCCGTCGAAGCGTGCGGCGGCGTCGACCTTGCCGCCGGGGCCCTCCACCCCGAAGGTGACACCGGTGCCGGCGGTCGCCGAGAAGGCTCCGGTCTCGTCGTGCGCCTCGGTGCTCGTCGGCGCGTCGGCGAGGTTCCACTGGGCGGCGACGGGCGTTCCCTCGGTGACGAGGAACTCGTAGTGCGCCTTGGTGCTCGGGTTCTCGGCCTTGTCGACGGCGATGACGTCGACCCAGTGGCGTCCGGCGCGCGTCGGCATCCAGCTCACCGTGGCGGGGCCGCCGGCCGAGGTGGCGTTGATCGTGGTCGTCGGGGTGGCCGTGCTGTCGAACGCGTAGCGGTACTTGACGACGTCCGTGTCCGGCACGGAGTCGTTCGGGTTCGGCGAGAAGGTGAACGAGCCGTAGGTGCCGACGCCGTCGTGGTAGACGGTGTCGGACGGGTACTGCTTGGACAGCACGTTCGGCCTGCCCGGCAGGGTCCGGTCGTAGATGAACTCGCAGCGGACGGAGTCGCCGTCGTAGCTCCACGGGCCGTAGCCGTCACCGTCGTAGGCGCGTGCGCTCCAGTAGATGACGGTGTTCTGCGGGATCGTCGACTTCACGGTGTGCGTGAACTTGGTGCCGGAGGTCGGCGCCAGCCAGGAGGGGGTGAGGTACGTGTAGCTCTTGGCCTCCTTGGTGACCGGGTCGGTCCAGTCGACCTTGAACTCGACCTTGACCTTGTCGGTGCTGCTGCTCGTGTGGTCCGGGTCGCTGGCGATGGCCTGGAGCTGCGGCGGGACCTCGGCGTACGGACGGCCGGTGCCGGAGGTGCACACGCCGCCGGGGTTCTGCGACAGCGTGGTGATCTTCCGCGGCAGGTTGTTGTAGCTGATGGAGAGGTACGCGTTGCCGCAGATCCGCTTCCATTCGGGCAGCCGGGTCTCGTCGGCGGCGCGCAGACCGAGCGTCATCGAGGACCAGCCCTCGGCCGCGGCGGTCTTCACCTCGGTGGTGAGCTCACCGGTGGCGCCGGCCTCGAAGTGCAGGTTGGCCTGGCTCGAGCAGCTGGTCGGCGAGATGGCCTTGTCGACGGTGCCGATGTGGTCCAGCCAGTCGTCCGAGGTGTTGGACCAGCTGGAGGACGAGGTGATGCTGTAGTTCTTGCCGCCGATGCGGTAGAGCCGGATCGGCTCGGCGGTCGGCGAGGCGCTGTAGATGTGCTCGACGCGGGCGGAGAACGTCGCGCCGAGGATCTGCTTGCCCTTGTAGAACGACATCGGCATGGTGAACAGCAGCCGCCGCACACCCACGCCGTTGCAGGAGACCGGGCTGTAGTCGGTGGGGCACTTGCCGACACCGGCGCTGCCGGAGTACTTCCAGTCCTGCTCGCTCGGCATGCCCGACATCACGCCGGTCCACGCGGTGCGCGAAGTGGTGCGCTGGATCGGGTCGATGACGACCGGGAAGACGGTGTCCTTGCCCTTGAGCAGCTTCTGGTCGGGCACCAGGGACAGCTTGCCCTTGCCGACCTCGAGGCCGAGGGGTGAGGTCTTTCCACCGCCTCCGGGGCCGGCGAGCGCGGGCTCGGGTGCGACGGACGGGGCCGGGGCCGCGTCCGCGGACGCGGCGGCGAGTGCCTTGGAGACGGCCTTCGGGCCCTGCTTCCTGGCCGCTGCCTCCTTGACGGCGGCCGAGTCCCACATCACGGGCCTGCCCGCCTCGAAGACGGTGCCGCCGACGGCGGCGTCCTCGGCCTTGAGGGCGCCGGTGGCGTCCTCCTCGACCTTGAGGCCGTCGGTCTTCAGGCCGAGGTCGAGCCTGGCGAGGCGCGGATCGGCGGCGGCCTGCGGGGTCTTGACGACGAGGAGGTGGCCGAAGCCGTCCGCCTCGGCGCGCACCGCGAGGTCGACGCCGGGCAGGGCGTCCCGGTAGGTGGCGGTGTCCCCGTCGAGGACCGGCGCGGGAAGCTTCCCGTGCGGCCAGGTCAGCGACAGCTCACGGCCCGCCTGGTTCATGGTGACGAACGGCTTGCCCGCCGTGCCGTCGGAGAACGACAGGCCGACCGCGGCCGCCTTCGGCGCGACGCTGCCGTCTGCGGCCCGCACCAGGGTCCGGTCGATGTCGACCCAGGAGCCGCCCTGGAAGGTGCGGATCGGGTCGGTGTACTCGCGGGCCGTGAAGGTGCCGTTGGGCTCGGCGTAGATCTCCCGGCGCGCGGTGCGCATGCCGAGGATCTCGATCTTCTTGCCGCTCTTCTTCGCGACCGCGAGGGCCTCCGCCTCCGTCTGCACGGGGCTCCCCGTGCCGACGGCGGACTGCTTCGGTGCGGCGTCGGCGCCTTCCGGGTCGTCCGGCAGCGCGTTGAAGCCGCCGGTCAGTACGGCGCCGGCCGCCACCGCGGCGATCGCGCCGCGCAGCACCAGGCCGCGTCGTATACGTCTGGACACGTGTCCGTTCTCCCTGTCGTTCATCAGCGGACCGCCGCACCGAATGCGGTGTCGCCGGCGGGAATTCCGTCCCAGCCGGGCTTGAAGGTCTTCGTGGGGGCGCCGCCGTTGGCCGTGCCCCACGGGAAGAGGTGCACGCCGTGGTCCACCGCCGGCCCGTAGGGCATACCGACGTACAGGCCCGCCGTGGAGCCCGCGAGGCTCAGGCCGGCGAGCTGCACGGGAGCGGGCTCGCCGGGGATGCCCCAGCCCGGGTCGATCCACGCGTCGGACGCGCCGGCCGCGCCGACGAGGGGGACGATGTGGACGCCGCCCTTCTCCTGGTGCTCCTCGGCCGACTCCTCACCGGGGACGCCGATGGCGAGCCGGGTGTTGGTGCCGGAACTGGTGCTGCCGGGAGCGGTGTTGACGGCCGCGAGGCGCTGGCCGAAGAAGTCGCCCGCGTCGCTGGCCTGTTCGACGTCGGCGGTGTTCTGGTCGATCCAGGCGTGCTTGGCGAGCGTGCCGGCGGCCGTGACGCGGAAGACCTGTACCGCGCCCGCGTCGACGGTGGTCGACAGGTCCTCACCGGGGACGCCCACCGCGAGCAGCGACTCGTTGGTGGAGGTCGCGCCGGCCGGACGGTAGGGCACCATCGCCAGGGAGGTCGCGAAGCCGTCGCCCGCTTCCTCGGCGCCGTCGACGATGTCCTGGTCCTGGCCGAGCCCGAAGAGCGGCTTGGGACTGCCCGACACCAGGGTGTGGCTGAGCACCGCGGCACCGCCGGCGAACGGCACGGTGCCGAGTGCCTCTCCAGGCGTGCCCACCGCGAAGTGGTGAGGGCTGGAGGCGACGGACGCGCCGAAGCGGTCGTCCGGTTCGGCGGATCCGGGAATGGCGCCGCCGGTCTCCGTGTCCTGGCTGATCAGGCCGGCGACGGTCTGCCCGGTGCCGTGGATGTAGTAGAAGCCGCCCGCGTCCTCAACCGCCGGGTCGAGGACGGACTCGCCGGGCACCCCGACGACGAGGAAGGGCGAACCCGCCGCCGTCCTGCCGGCCGTGAGCGCGTAGCCGAGCCAGTCACCCGCCTCGGCGGCGCCGCCGAGGGTGGTGGTCGCCCCCTGGATGTGCTCCTTGGCGGCCTTGCCCCCGTTCAGGCCGGCGGCCGAGCCGTAGACGATGTGCACCATGCCGGCGTCGGCGTTGGTGGAGATGTCCTCGTACGGGGCGCCGACGGCCAGGTCGGCGCAGCCGTCCGCGTCGGCGTCGTAAACGGCGAGGGCGAATCCGTACTGGTCGTCGCGTTCGGCTCCGCCCGGGATTCCGGCGGTCTCCTGGGACAGTTCCAGGGCGCCCTTGTCGCCGCCGTAGACGATGTGGACCTTCCCCGCGCGGGGGACGGTGCCGACGGTCGCCTCCGGGTCGGCGATCGCCGTGTCCCGGATGCCGTCGCCGTTGAAGTCCGACTCCACGCCGGAGCAGGCGGCGGCGACGGCCGCGGCGGGCGTCGCCGGTCCGGCGCCCAGGGCCGAGGCGGTCAGGACGAGCGCGCCGGCGGTGAGCGCCGTCCGTCGTCGCATGGTGCGTCGTGGCCGACGCGTTGGACTGGTCACTGCGTTGGTTCCTCCCCTTTGCTGCCGGCTGCTTCCGCCGGAGGTTCTCGGCGTCGGCGCCTGCGCGGCGCCCACGTGGGTCGAGGGGCCCGTCGGTCCGGGGGCGGGGCCGTTGGCGCGGCGGGGGCCGGCGGCGGCTTCCGTGGACACGGGTGCACGTGGCCGGGGGCACGCCGGACCGGGGGGAGCGACCGGGTGCGGAACTCCTCACGGAGACGGACGGTCGCTCCGGGGGCACTCGAGGCCCGCCGGTACGGCACGGCCCACCGGCGCCGTGGCCCCTCGGCCACGGCGCGGACCGGCCGCGTCCCGTCAGCTCAGGAACGCGCCGAAGGCGACGCCGTCCACCGGGATTCCGCCCTCGCCGGGCCGCCAGCTCTGCGTCGGGGCACCGCCGTTGGGGGTGTTCCAGGGGAAGGCGTGGACGGCCCGGCCCGCTGCGGGGCCGTACGGGACGCCGACGTACAGCGAGCCGGGGCTCGCGCCGAGGCCCATGCCGGTGAGCATGCGGGGCGCGCGGTCGGCGGGGATGCCGTTGCCGGGCGAGATCCAGCTGTCGCCGGCGCCGGGCGCCCCGAGCAGGGGCAGGATCTGCACGCCGCCCTCCTCCCGGAACTCCTCGGAGGACTCCTCACCGGGCACACCCACGGCGAGCCGCATGGTGGCCGCGGTGCCGGTCGTGGTCGGGGCGGTGTTGACGGCGGCGAGGCGCTGGCCGAAGAAGTCGCCCGCCTCCGCCTCGCCCTCGGTGTCGGGCTGGTTCTGGTCGATCCAGGTGATGGGCTGTACGGTGCCGTCCGCCTTGAGGTGGTACGTGTGCACGGCGCCGGCGTCGACGGTGGTCGCCAGGTCCTCGCCGGGGACGCCGACCGCGAGGAGCGAGTCGGAGTTGGAGGTGGCGCCGGCGGGGCGGTAGGGCGCCATCGCCAGGGACGTGCCGTACTGGTCGCCGGCCTGTGCGGTGGTGTCACCGCTGCCGCTGCGGCCCTGGCCCATACCGAACAGCGGGTCGGGGATGCCGTAGGTGTTGATCGACGGCCGGAAGGCGACCACGGCGCCCGCGAACTCGACGTTCGTGGAGGTGGTGGCGATGGATTCGCCGGGTGCGCCGACGACGAAGTGGCGGTCGGTGGAGGCGATCGACGCGCCGAAGCGGTCGTTGGGCTCGGGGTCCTCCCAGACGCCGGTGCTGTCCTGGGCCACGTGCGCGACGTTGTAGGCGGTGCCGTAGACGTAGTGGAACATCCCCATGTCCTTGCCCTCGGCGCCGTCCTCGCCGGGCGCTCCGATCACGAGGAAGGGGATGTTGGTGGCCGACCTGCCGGCGGCCACGGCGTATCCGACCCAGTCCTCGGCCTCGTAGCCTCCGGCGAGTTTGCCGTCGCTGCCCTGCCGGAAGCCGATGGTGCCGAGCCCGTTCCCGGCCATGCCGGCCGGTGAACCGTAGATCAGGTGGACCAGGCCCGCGTCCTTGACGGTGCGGTCGGCGAGGTTGATGTCCTCGAAGGGGATGCCGACGGCGATGTCGCTGCAGCCGTCGAGGTTGGCGTCGTAGACGGCGTAGGAGAAGCCGAACTGGTCGCCGGCCTCCGCCCCGTCCGACACGTTCGGCGAGTCCTGCGAGAGGGCGAACGTGCCCTTGCCGCCGCCGTAGACGATGTGGATCTGCCCGGCGCGCGCCTTGCCCGTGACCGTGGCCTCGGGGTCGGCGATCGCGACGTCGCGGATCCCGTCGCCGTTGAAGTCGTGCTGCGCCCCGGCGCAGCCGGTGGCCGCGACGGCCTGCGTCAGCGGTTCCGCGCCCTGCCCCAGGAGGGTGACGGCGCAGGCGAGTGCCAGCGCCGTCACACCACGGGTCGTTCGTGTGCCGATGTACGGCATAGTGCCCCCACCCCGCGCGCCGTGCTGCCCGGGGGCAGGTGACGGCCTTTCGATTACCGGTCGTCGGGGCGTCCCCGGCGCATGGACCAAGGGAGCCCCGAGCTCCGGCAGACCGTGTCCGAACGATGGAGAAGCGTTTCCGCAGGGCCTCCCCGCCCCGCGGGCGCCAAACCGCCCGGTTCCCTGCCCCCACGATCCACAGAAGCGGAACGGGACTATGGCATGGTCACGTCGATCATCACAAGATCACATGTCCGACATGGAGCCATCGGTCACGAACACAGGTTGGTCACAGGCCCTTTGACATGGCGTCACAGTTCCTTCACAAAGGGATACGTGCGCGCGTACCGGAAACAACGGACGTGCGACCACCCCCATGGGAGCGGCCGCACGCCCCCGGGCCTACGCCGGGTTGCCCGCGTGGGTCAGGGTCTCCCACGCCACGAAGAGGTTGTTGGACCCCGCCGGCCGCTGCTGCTCGGTCAGGCGCTGGGTGTTGGTCATGGCGTGACCCATGCGGCCCGCCAGGGCGTTGAGGCCGACCTCGGTGACCGGCCCGAGCCTGTCCTTGAGGGCACCGCCGCACAGGTTGCCGGGCACCGGCTCCACGCCCAGCTGGTACTTGGCGTGCAGGCCGAGCGCGTGGCGCAGCCGGTCGGCGATCTCCGGGTACAGGTCCTGGCCCTGGATGCGGCTGGTCTCTGCGATGTGCGAGATGGCGGAGAAGCCGTAGCCCGCGTGGGTCAGGTCTCGGCAGGTCTCCTGGCTGAGTCCGTTCCAGGCGAAGACCGACTGGCCCTGCCAGTAGCGGACGATCTCGTCGCGGGTGTCGAGACCCGATCCGGGCGCGCTCCTGGGCAGGGAGCCGTCACTGGTCAGATAGATGTACGCGGGGACACGTCCGCGGAATTTCGCGACGGCCTTGTCGTAGGCGGCGCGGTCCTCGAGGAAGACCGCGATGCCGATCGCGGCCTCCGTCATGCTCAGCTCCCAGTTGCCGTTGGAGTGCGAGCCGTTGGTGACCTCGGGCAGGTAGACGTCGCGCAGCATGGTGGCGAAGCGCCCGGAGCCCGGCCAGCCGCCGGGGTAGGTGTACTTGATGATCTCGGCGGCGCGCGGCCACGAGGAGCCGGCCCAGCCGGTCTGCAGGGGCGCGTTGCTGTTGGTGTGGTCCCTGATGACGGCCGACCAGGCGTCCATCAGCTCGATGGACTTCTTGGCGTAGCGGCTGTCGCCGGTGATGTACCAGGCGAGCGCGGTGGTGTAGGCGGCGATCGCGTCCTCGCGTTCGTCGGTGCAGCCGTAGTTGGGGTTGGAGTACGAGCCGCACTCGACGACGGCGCGGGGCTTGGGCACTCGGGAGAGGGAGGCGTACCTGCTGGCCGCCATCTGGTCGTACGCGGCCTTCCAGGGCTGGGCGCCGGCCTGCACCCTGCCCTTGACGAAGTCGAGCTGGGGCCGGCTGACGAGGACGCCGGGGTGGGTGAAGGCGGCCGGGGCCGCCGCGACGGCGGGGGCGGCGGCGGGCGTCTTCTGCGCGGAGGCCGGGGACATGAGTGTCGCGCAGAGGGCGCCCGCGACGAGGGCGGAGAGGGCGAGGGCGAGGACTCTCGGCCGTCGCAGGGCGTGCCTGGGGATGGTGCCGGTGCGCATGGGGGTGCCTTCCGGTTGTGGGGAGTCGGCACGGCCACGCCCGCATCATTCATGTATACGAACATCGAGTGCGATCGTGAACGCCGTGCTGCGTGAGGAAGCTAGGCGCATCCCATGGACACGTCAAGACGTGCGGTTCACGGCATGAAGAAAGGCGCCCCCTGCCCGGTTCCCGGCAGGACCCGGTTCCCGGCACAGGGGGCGCCTCACGACACGGGCCTCCTCGCGGCCCTCGTCGGGGATCAGCGCATCAGCACGCCCGCGTCCTCCCCCGTCGTCTCCGTCGGCACGGCGACGAGCCCGAGGTCCGAACCGGCCGGCAACAGGCGGTGCGCCGGCAGGATGCGGACCGTGTAGCCGAACGGGCCCGTGCGGTCCAGCGCGAGAGGCCCTTCGTACACCCAGCGCCCCTCCAGGTCCGGGCCGCCCGCCGGCTTCAGGGGGAAGGTCTGGGCGTCGCGGATGGCGTCGTCGGAGTCGACGCGGCCCGCGACCACCTGCACCTCGACGTCGTCCGGCTGGAGTTCGCCGAGCGCCGCCTGGACGCGGAGGGTGAGCGTCGAGCCGAGACCCGCCGACGCCACCTGGCCCGCGGCCGCGTCCTGGTCGACGGCCTCCACATGGTCGACGGCCACCTGGCGCCAGGCGGAGCGCACCCTGGCCTTCCAGGCCGCGAGGTCCTGGGCGCTGGTGGCGTCCAGGGCACGGTGCGCCCGCGCCGCCGGGGCGTACAGCCGCTCCACGTACTCGCGCACCATGCGGCCGGCGAGCACCTTCGGGCCGAGGGTGGTCAGGGTGCGGCGGACCATCTCGATCCAGCGGTCGGGCAGACCACCGGGACCCCGGTCGTAGAACCGCGGCGCGACCCGGTCCTCGATCAGCGAGTACAGCGCCGCCGCCTCGAGCTCGTCACGGCGGTCCTCGTCGGTGGACGCGCCGTCGGCCGTGGGGATCGCCCAGCCGAAGTCCGGCTCGAACCACTCGTCCCACCAGCCGTCGAGGACCGAGAGGTTGAGAGCGCCGTTGAGCGCGGCCTTCATGCCGCTGGTGCCGCAGGCCTCCAGGGGCCGCAGCGGGTTGTTCAGCCAGACGTCGCAGCCGGGGTAGAGCTTCTTCGCCATCGCCATGCCGTAGTCGGGAAGGAAGACGATCCGGTGGCGCACCCGCGGGTCGTCCGCGAAGCGCACCAGTTCCCGTACCAGCCGCTTGCCGCCGTCGTCCGCCGGGTGGGCCTTGCCGGCGACCACGATCTGGATCGGCTGAGTGGGGTGCAGCAGCAGCTCCGTCAGCCTCTCCCGGTCGCGGAGCATCAGGGTGAGCCGCTTGTACGACGGCACCCGTCGGGCGAACCCGATGGTGAGCACGTCCGGGTCGAGCACCCCGTCGATCCAGCCCAGTTCGGCCGCGCCCGCCCCGCGCTGGCGCCAGGAGGCGCGCAGCCGCTCCCGCACCTCCATGACCAGTTGCTCGCGCAGCGACCTGCGCAGCTCCCAGATGTCGGCGTCGGGGATGTTCCCCACGGAGTCCCAGCGGCCGGAGCCGCCCACGGAGAGGGCGTCCTCCGCCCGGCTGGTGCCGATCTGCCGGGCGCCGAGGCGGAACACCTCCGGCGCCACCCAGGTCGGGGCGTGCACACCGTTGGTGATGGAGGTGATGGGCACCTCCGCGGCGTCGAATCCCGGCCACAGTCCGGCGAACATGCTGCGGCTCACCGCGCCGTGCAGTTCGGAGACGCCGTTGGCGCGCTGGGCGAGCCGCAGTCCCATCACGGCCATGTTGAAGACCCCGGGGTCGCCGCCGGGATAGGTCTCCATGCCGAGCTGGAGGACCTTGTCGACGGGTACGCCGGGCAGTTCAGCGCCCTCGGAGAAGTGGCGTGCGACCAGTTCGCGGTCGAAGCGGTCGATGCCAGCGGGCACGGGGGTGTGGGTGGTGAAGACGGTCCCGGCCCGCACGGCCTCCAGCGCCGCGTCGAAGCCGAGCCCGCTGCCGCCGTGCTCGGGCGCTTCGCCCAGTTCGCGGATGCGTTCGAGTCCGAGGAACCCGGCGTGGCCCTCGTTGGTGTGGAACACCTCCGGCGCGGGACGGTCGGTGAGCCGGCAGTACGCGCGGACCGCCCGCACCCCGCCGATGCCCAGCAGCATCTCCTGGAGCAGCCGGTGCTCGCTGCCGCCGCCGTACAGCCGGTCGGTGACGTCGCGCGCGCCCGGCCCGTTCTCCTCGATGTCGGAGTCGAGCATCAGCAGCGGTACGCGGCCGACCTGCGCGACCCAGATGTGCGCGTGCAACGACCGGCCGCCGGGGAGGGCGAGGGACACCCGGGCAGGGGTGCCGTCGACCTCACGCAGCAGGCTCACCGGCAGCTCGTTCGGGTCGAGCACGGGGTAGTGCTCCTGCTGCCAGCCGTCACGGGACAGGGACTGGCGGAAGTAGCCGTGCCGGTAGAGCAGGCCGACCCCGATCAGCGGTACGCCGAGGTCGCTGGCCGCCTTGAGGTGGTCGCCGGCGAGGATGCCGAGGCCGCCGGAGTACTGCGGGAGGGCGGCGGTGACGCCGAACTCGGGTGAGAAATAGGCGATGGCGGTGGGGAACGCGGGTGCGTCGGGACCACCGTCGCCGCCGTTGGACTGGTACCACCTGCGGCCGTGCAGATAGTCGTCCAGGTCGTCGGCCGCGGCGGCGAGCCTGCGCAGGAAGCGCCGGTCTTTGGCCAGTTCGGCCATACGGGTGGCGGACACGTTCCCGAGGAGACGCACGGGATCGCCGCCGACGGCCCGCCACCCCTCGGGGTCGACGGTCCGGAAGAGCTCTCGGGTCTCGGTGTGCCAGGACCAGCGCAGATTGCGTGCGAGGTCGCTGAGCGGCCCGAGCGGTTCGGGGAGGACGGGGCGGACGGTGAATCGACGAATGGCCTTCACAAGTTCACCTTCGCAGGGGAGGTACACATCCGAGCGGACGCAGGACGGTGCGTCCTTTTCCGTCATTTCCGACGGTATCGGTCCGCGCCCTCCGTAACCACGGCGCACGGGTGTCACACCGGCGCGTTGGCGCAACCGGCGCGTAAACGGCCGTCAGAAAAGTCCGGTTCCCCATCGATGACAGGCCGGTCTCTTTTCGTGTGTCTTGTGCGACCCCGTACGTCCTAGTAGTTAACACATCACCGGATTGCCCACCCGAAGGGCGGGGGAAGGCTCACCCGGTACGCAGGCGAGCACCCTCGATCGGCCTCCCTACCGTCCACCCGAGTGAACGCGGACAGGAGCGGACATGCCCGCAGCCCGCCAGTCACCGTTTCAGCAGATACAAATAAAACTCAGTCAAATGAGATCCATCCCGCACAAACGAGACATCCCGCTCGATCCGACCTGCCCGCACAGCCCTCAGGTGATGTTGTGAACTCGCTCATCGGTCGCATCCCCGTCCTGGACGTCCGCCCACTCGTCGACTGCGGCAGAAGGCCCGCGAAAGCCGTGGCGGGTGAGACCTTCCAGGTCACCGCCACGGTCTTCCGCGAGGGCCATGACGCAGTCGCCGCCAACGTCGTGCTGCACGACCCGAAGGGCCGCCCCGGTCCCTTCACCCCCATGCGGGAACTCGCCCCCGGCACCGACCGGTGGGGTGCGGAGGTCACCCCCTCCACGGAAGGCCGCTGGACGTACACCGTCGAGGCCTGGAGCGATCCCGTCGCCACATGGCGCCACCACGCCGGCATCAAGATCCCTGCCGGGATCGACACCGAACTGGTCCTGGCCGAAGGCGCGGAGCTGTACGAACGCGCCGCGGCGGGAGTCCCCAAGAAGGACGGCAGGGAGGCCGTGCTCGCCGCGGCCGACGCGCTGCGCGACACGGCCAGGCCCGCGGCGGCCCGGCTCGCCGCGGCGTTCGCCGTCGACGCCGACGCCGCCCTCTCCCGCCATCCGCTGCGCGAGCTGGTCAGTTCCTCACCCCCGCTGCCGCTCCAGGTGGAACGCCGGCGGGCGCTCTACGGCTCCTGGTACGAGCTGTTCCCGCGTTCGGAGGGCGCGGTCGTCAAGGAGGGCGAGCCACCCGTCTCCGGCACCTTCCGCACCGCCGCCGAACGGCTGCCCGCCGTCGCCGCGATGGGCTTCGACGTGGTGTACCTGCCGCCGGTCCACCCCATCGGCACCACCCACCGCAAAGGCCCCGACAACTCGCTGACCGCGGGACCCGACGACGTCGGGGTCCCCTGGGCGATCGGCTCCGCCTTCGGCGGGCACGACGCGATCCACCCGGACCTCGGCACGCTCGCCGACTTCGACCACTTCGTGACGGCCGCGCGTTCGCTGCGCATGGAGGTCGCACTCGACTTCGCCCTCCAGTGCTCCCCCGACCATCCCTGGGTCAAGGAGCATCCCGAGTGGTTCCACCACCGGGCCGACGGCTCCATCGCGTACGCGGAGAACCCGCCGAAGAAGTACCAGGACATCTACCCCATCGCGTTCGACAAGGACATGTCGGGGCTGGTCCGCGAGACGGTCCGGGTGCTGCGCTTCTGGATGGACCACGGGGTGCGGATCTTCCGCGTCGACAACCCGCACACCAAGCCGGTCGTCTTCTGGGAGAAGGTGATCGGGGAGATCAACGGCAAGGACCCGGATGTCATCTTCCTGGCCGAGGCGTTCACCAGGCCGGCGATGATGCGCACCCTGGGCGCGATCGGCTTCCAGCAGTCGTACACGTACTTCACCTGGCGCAACACCAAGCACGAGCTCACCGAGTACGTCAACGAACTGGCCGGCGACTCGGCCGCCTTCATGCGGCCGAACTTCTTCGTGAACACCCCCGACATCCTGCACGCCTACCTCCAGGAGGGCGGCCGGCCCGCCTACGAGGTGCGGGCCGTGCTGGCCGCGACCTTGTCCCCGTCGTGGGGTCTCTACGCGGGCTACGAGCTCTGCGAGAACGTCCCGCTCAAGGTCGGCAGCGAGGAGTACCGGCACTCGGAGAAGTACCAACTGCGCCCCAGGGACTGGGAAACGGCCGAGCGGGAGGGCCGCACGATCTCACCTCTGATCACGACGCTCAACCGGATCAGGCGCCGCCACCCGGCGCTCCAGCAACTGCGTGACATCCACTTCCACCACATCGACAACGACCGGATGATCGCCTACTCCAAACGGTCCGGTTCCGATGTCGTCCTGGTCGTGGCGAACCTCGACCCCCACCACACCCAGGAGGCCACGGTCTCGTTGGACATGCCGCAACTCGGTCTCGAAGGGGACGAGACCGTACCGGTGCGCGACGAGCTCACCGGCGAGACCTATCACTGGGGCAGGGCGAACTATGTGCGCCTCGAGCCGGGTACCGCGCCCGCGCACGTCCTCACCCTGCGACCGTCCCAGCAGACCGGAGGGTCACCCACATCATGATCGTGAATGAGCCCGTCCACGACACGTTCGAGGACACTCCCGCACGCGACCGCGACCCCGACTGGTTCAAGCGGGCCGTCTTCTACGAGGTCCTGGTCCGCTCCTTCCAGGACAGCAACGGCGACGGCGTCGGCGACCTCAAGGGCATCACCGCCAAACTGGACTATCTGCAGTGGCTGGGCGTGGACTGCCTGTGGCTGCCGCCGTTCTTCAAGTCCCCCTTGCGGGACGGCGGTTACGACGTCGCCGACTACACCTCCGTGCTCCCCGAATTCGGTGACCTGGCCGACTTCGTGGAGTTCGTCGACGCCGCCCACCAGCGCGGTATGCGCGTCATCATCGACTTCGTCATGAACCACACCAGCGACCAGCACCCGTGGTTCCTCCAGTCGCGCAGCGACCCGGACGGCCCGTACGGCGACTACTACGTCTGGGCCGACGACGACAAGCAGTACCAGGACGCGCGGATCATCTTCGTCGACACCGAGTCGTCGAACTGGACCTTCGACCCGGTGCGCAAGCAGTACTACTGGCACCGGTTCTTCTCCCACCAGCCGGACCTCAACTACGAGAACCCGGCCGTGCAGGAGGAGATCATCTCCGCGCTGCGGTTCTGGCTCGACCTCGGGATCGACGGGTTCCGGCTGGACGCGGTGCCGTACCTCTACCAGGAGGAGGGCACCAACTGCGAGAACCTGCCGCGGACCCACTCGTTCCTCAAGCGGGTGCGCAAGGAGATCGACGCGCACTACCCGGACACGGTGCTGCTGGCGGAGGCCAACCAGTGGCCGGAGGACGTCGTCGACTACTTCGGCGACTACACGGCCGGCGGCGACGAGTGCCACATGGCGTTCCACTTCCCCGTGATGCCGCGGATCTTCATGGCGGTACGGCGCGAGTCCCGCTACCCGGTCTCGGAAATCCTCGCCAAGACACCGGCCATCCCGAAGAACTGCCAGTGGGGCATCTTCCTGCGCAACCACGACGAGCTCACGCTCGAGATGGTCACGGACGAAGAACGCGACTACATGTACGCCGAGTACGCCAAGGACCCGCGGATGCGGGCCAACATCGGCATCCGCCGGCGGCTCGCGCCCCTGCTCGACAACGACCGCAACCAGATCGAGCTGTTCACCGCGCTGCTGCTGTCGCTGCCCGGCTCTCCGATCCTCTACTACGGGGACGAGATCGGGATGGGCGACAACATCTGGCTCGGCGACCGGGACGCCGTGCGCACCCCGATGCAGTGGACCCCGGACCGCAACGCCGGCTTCTCGTCCTGCGACCCGGGACGGCTCTACCTGCCGACCATCATGGACCCGGTCTACGGCTACCAGGTCACCAACGTCGAGGCGTCGATGTCGTCGCCCTCCTCGCTGCTGCACTGGACCCGGCGGATGATCGAGATCCGTAAGCAGAACCCGGCCTTCGGGCTCGGTTCGTATACGGAACTCCCCTCCTCCAACCCGGCCGTACTCGCCTTCCTGAGGGAGGCGCCCTCCAAGGAAGAAGGAGGAGACGACCTGGTCCTGTGCGTCCACAACTTCTCGCGGTTCGCGCAGCCGACGGAGCTCGATCTGCGGACCTTCAGTGGACGCCATCCGGTGGAACTCATCGGCGGAGTGCGGTTCCCGCCGATCGGCCAGTGGCCGTACCTGCTCACCCTGGCGGGCCACGGCTTCTACTGGTTCCGCCTCCGCAAGGACGCGAAGAGCGCAGCCGTCACAGCCTGACGTGTCCACGAGGGGGACAGAACCGGTCCGAAAGGCGCCCCCTACTCCGGCGGGGCGGTTTCCACCGCCCCGCTTCGGGCACTCCCCCCTCATCCCCGCGCGCCGCCGGACAGCCACCGTTGCAATCCGGGACACTTTGCGCATTCGTGGTGTACCCGGGGAAAGGACGCGATGCCCATGTCGGAGGCTGCATCCACCCGGACTCCGCTCGGACTGCTTCCCTCGCTCGCCCCACTGCTGCGCCAATGGCTGCCCGAACAGCGCTGGTTCGCGGGCAAGGGGTACGCGGTCGGAGGCTTCTCCCCCGTCTCGGCGACGGAGCTGCTGCCCCTGAACGGGCCCGGCCCCGGACTGCTGCACCTGCTCGTGCGGGTGACACAGCGGGACGTGCCCGTGCGGTCGTCCGCCGACTGCTACCAACTGCTCATCGGCGTGCGCGAGACACTCCCGCCGCCGATGGCACCCGCGTTGATCGGCCATCTCACCGACGGACCGCTCGCCGGGCGGACCGTGTACGAGGGGACCCGCGACCCGCGGCTCGCCGCGCTCCTGCTGGAACGGCTGCGCACACCGGGCGCGCTCGGGCCGCTGCGCTTCGAGCGGTTCGACGGCGCGCCCGATCTGCCGGCACAGCTGCCCGCACGGCCGCTGGACGCCGAGCAGTCCAACTCCTCGCTCGTCTACGGCGACGCGTACATCCTCAAGCTGTTCCGCCGTATCCACCCGGGGCCGAACCCCGATCTGGAGCTGCCGCTCGCCCTCGCCCGGGCCGGCTGCGGGCGGGTGCCCACGCCGGTCGCCTGGTACGGGACGAGCGCGCCGGAACCTTTCACCCTCGGTGTCCTCCAGCCGTTCCTGCCGGGCTCCCGCGACGGGTGGGTCCTTGCCCTGGAGGCACTGGCCGCCGACCGCTCCTTCCAGGGCGAGGCCCGTGAGCTGGGCCGGGTGACCGCCGAGGTGCACACGGCACTCGCCGACGCCCTGCCGACGGTCAAGCTCGGCGGCCCGCAGACCGAGCGGCTGGCGGCGGCGATGGTCCGGCGGCTGGAGACGGCCGCACAGTCGGTGCCCTCGCTCGTGCCGTACGTGCCGCGGCTGCGCGCCGCCTTCGACGCGGTGGCCGCGCTCGGCGGACGCGGGCGCACCTGGGCCGCCCAACGGGTGCACGGCGACCTGCATCTCGGCCAGATACTGCGAGGCCCAAAGGACACCCCCTGGTCCGTCATCGACTTCGAGGGCGAGCCGGCCAGGCCGCTCACCGAACGGTGCCGTCCGCAGCCCGCCGTGCGCGATGTGGCGGGCATGCTCCGCTCCTTCGACTACGCGGCCCGGACGCACCGCCCCTGGAACCCGGCATGGGCGGAGCGGTGCCGTGCGGCGTACTGCGACGGCTACGCGGAGGCCGGCGGCGACGACCCGCGCGAGGATCCCGAACTCCTTCGCGCGTACGAGACCGACAAGGCCGTATACGAGGTCGTCTACGAGGCCAGACACCGGCCGGACTGGCTGCCCGTGCCGATGGCCGCCATCGAACGCCTCGCCGCACTCGACTGACCCGCACCGCTCTTCCCCACCGACGCATCTGCCGCCCTAGGAGGCCGAATCCGTGACCGCCCGACCGTCGCCCCGCAAGCCCTCGGGACCGGAAGTCCCGCACCAGCCGACCGAGACGCACAGCGCAGAGACCGGAACCGCCGGTCCGGCCGAGCCGGGCGCCGTGCGCGGCACGGAGAGGACGAGGTCCGGCTCCGGCCGTGCGCGCGGTTCCGCGACCGTCCCCGTCACGCCGCCCGCCGGTGACGAGTCGTCCGTGACCGGGACCGCACAGCCGGCCGAGGCCGGCTCCACCGCAGCGGAGGACCCCGCCGCGAACGAGGCGGCGGGGACGGCCGGAGCCGGTTCCGTGCCGCTGGGCGCCGGGCCCCGCCCGGCGCGCTCCGGCGGGAGGAAGGCCGCACGCGCGAACACCTCCGACGCGGCGGAGCCGGACGGGGCGGCCGGGTCCGTGACCGTCACCGCCGAGGCGGACGCGGCCGTGCCCCAGCCGGCCGCATCGAGCAAAAGCGCGGCCCGGCCCGCACGGGCGACGCGCGCCCGGGCCGGTGCCACCAAGGCAGCCGGCGCCCGGTCCGCACCGGCCGGGGCGGGACGCGCCAGGGCGGGTGCCACCGGCACGAAGAGCACCCGGACCGGCGGCACCGGCACGGACGCTCCCGCGGCCGACGCCCCCGCGGCGGCCGGGACCGGCACGGCCGGTGGCGGCGCGCCCGCGACGACAGCGGGCACCGCCACCGGGACCGCTGTCGCGACGGCAGGGACCGGTACGGCCGCCGGTTCCGGCGACCGGGCCGGTCAGGACGGGCCCGGCGCCGCGTCCACCGGCCGGTCCGGATCCGCGTCCGGTCCCGGCAAGGCGGCCCGCGCCAGGCCGGCCGGTGCGCCCCGGCCGCGTGACGGACGCGGTGTCCGCTCGGCGAGGCCGCTCGGAGACGACGAACGCGGCCGGCTCCTCAGCGGCGGCCACCACGACCCGCACGCCCTCCTCGGCGCCCACTCGGTGCGCGGCGGCGTCGAACTGCGTGTGCTGCGTCCGCACGCCACGTCCGTGACCGTCCTCGCCAAGGGCCTGCGCACGGAGCTGAACAACGACGGCGACGGCCTCTTCTCCGGCGTCCTCCCCCTGCGGACGACCCCCGAATACCGTCTCCTCGTCACGTACGAGGGCCACGAGGACGGCTTCGAGGTCGAGGACCCGTACCGCTTCCTTCCCGCCCTCGGCGAGCTCGACCTGCATCTGATCGGTGAGGGCAGGCACGAGGAGCTGTGGAGGGCGCTGGGCGCGCACCCGATGACGCACCAGGGCGTCACCGGCACGCGGTTCACCGTCTGGGCGCCGAACGCGCGGGGCGTGCGTGTGGTCGGCGACTTCAACTTCTGGGACGGTTCCGGCTTCCCCATGCGGTCGCTCGGTGCGACCGGCGTGTGGGAGCTGTTCCTGCCCGGGATCGGCGACGGCGCGCTCTACAAGTTCGAGATCATGCGCCCGGACGGCTCGTACACCCAGCGGGCCGACCCGATGGCGCGGCGCACGGAGGTGCCGCCCGCCAACGCGTCGATCGTGACCGAGTCGCACCACGAGTGGGGCGACCAGGAGTGGATGACGCGCCGCGGTGAGGTGCCCGTCCACGAGGCGCCGCTGTCGGTCTACGAGGTGCACCTTCCCTCCTGGCGCCCCGGACTGACCTACCGTCAGCTGGCCGTACAGCTGCCGAAGTACGTGAAGGACCTCGGCTTCACCCATGTGGAGTTCATGCCGGTCGCCGAGCATCCCTTCGGCGGCTCCTGGGGCTACCAGGTCACCGGCTTCTACGCGCCGACATCGCGCATGGGCACGCCGGACGACTTCCGGTACCTGGTGGACAGCCTGCACCGCGCGGGCATCGGCGTGCTGGTGGACTGGGTGCCCGCGCACTTCCCGCGGGACGACTGGGCGCTGGCGGAGTTCGACGGACGCCCCTTGTACGAGCACAGCGACCCCGCACGGGCGGCGCACCCCGACTGGGGCACCCTCGAGTTCGACTACGGGCGCAAGGAGGTCCGCAACTTCCTGGTGGCCAACGCGACCTACTGGTGCGAGGAGTTCCACATCGACGGCCTGCGGGTGGACGCGGTCGCCTCGATGCTCTACCTCGACTACTCGCGCGAGGACGGCGAATGGTCGCCGAACGTGCACGGCGGCCGGGAGAACCTGGACGCCGTCGCCTTCCTCCAGGAGATGAACGCGACCGTGTACCGCCGCTGCCCGGGCGTGGTCACGGTCGCGGAGGAGTCCACCGCCTGGGACGGCGTCACCCGGGCCACCCACCACGTGGGCCACGACGGCTTCGGCGGGCTCGGCTTCGGCCTGAAGTGGAACATGGGCTGGATGCACGACTCCCTGGGCTACGTCGAGCACGAACCGGTGCACCGCAAGTTCCACCACAACGAGATGACGTTCTCGATGGTGTACGCCTACAGCGAGAACTACGTCCTGCCGATCTCGCACGACGAGGTGGTGCACGGCAAGCGGGCCCTGGTCAGCAAGATGCCCGGCGACTGGTGGCAGCAGCGGGCCAACCACCGCGCCTATCTGGGCTTCATGTGGGCCCACCCCGGCAAGCAGCTCCTGTTCATGGGCCAGGAGTTCGCCCAGGGCGCCGAGTGGTCCGAGGGCCACGGCCCGGACTGGTGGCTGCTCGACCCGTCGTACGCGGCGGAGCCCGACCACCGCGGTGTGCGGGACCTCGTGCGTGAGCTGAACACCGTGTACGGCAGGGCTCCCGCGCTGTGGCAGCGGGACACCGTGCCGGAGGGCTTCGCATGGGTGGACGGCGGGGCGTGGGAGGACAACGTCTTCGCCTTCCTGCGCTTCGACAAGCACGGCTCGCCGCTGCTCGCGGTGAGCAACTTCTCGCCGGTGGTGCGGCACGGCTACCGGCTGGGCGTGCCGGAGACGGTCTCCGCATGGGCGGAGGTCCTCAACACCGACGAGGAGCGCTTCGGCGGCTCCGGCGTGCTCAACGCGGACCCGTTGAAGGCGGAGCAGGTGGAGTCCCACGGCCGCCGTACGTCGATCGCCCCGACGCTGCCGCCGCTGGCGACGGTCTGGTTCCGGCCGGCCTGAGCCCCGCCGGAGGATGCCTGACGGCCGCGGTCACCGTGAAGGGTGACCGCGGCCGTCCCGCGCCCGGTGGTGTCCACTGCCGCCGCTCGGCACCGACGTCGGCGACGGCTCAGGCCGCCTCGGTTCCGCGCGGGCCGCTGGTGCGCACCACTCCCAGGCGCTGCGTGGCTCTCGTGTAGGCCACATAGAGGTCGTTCACGCCCTGGGCGGAAGCGGACCGGATCAGGTCCGGTTCCGCCACGATCACGGTGTCGAACTCCAGGCCCTTGGCGCCCCTCGGGTCGAGCAGGACCACGGGCCGCGTCAGGTCGGGCTCCCCCGTGGCGGACACGTCCGGGACCGCGTCCGCGATCGCGGCGTGCAGAGCGGCGGGTGCGATCACCGCGATCCGCCCCTCGCGCGGCGCCTCGGCCACCCGGGCGGCGACCGTGGCGGCGAGCTCCGCCGGGTCCACGGTCACCTCCCACGGTTCGACCCCGGTCGAACGCACCGAACGCGGCGGTTCGAACGCCGGGTCCTTGCTGCGCCGCACCTCCGCGGCCAGGGCCATGATCTCCGCCGGGGTCCGGTAGTTGACGCCCAGCCGGGTGTGCTCGAAGCGGTCGCCTACGTACGGCTCGAGGATCTCCTGCCAGGACTCGCAGCCGGCCGCGTCGCCGGTCTGCGCGGGGTCGCCGACCAGAGTCATGGAGCGGGTGGGGCAGCGGCGCATCAGCAGCCGCCACGCCATCTGCGAGAGCTCCTGCGCCTCGTCGACGATGATGTGCCCGAACGCCCAGGTCCGGTCGGCGGCGGCCCGTTCCGCGGCGCTGCGGTGGTCCGCCTCCTCCTGGCGCTCCGCCATCCGCTCGGCGTCGATGATGTCGTGTGCGGCGAGGACCTCCGAGTCCTCGTCGTCCTTGTCCTCGAACTCGTACGTCCGTGAGGCGTAGGAGACTTCGAGGACGCCCTGCGCGTAGGCGATCTGCCGCGCGCGCTCGGCCTCGGCCCGGGCGAGCGCCGCGGAGTCGTCCTCGCCGAGGAGTTCGGCTGCCTCGTCGAGCAACGGCACGTCGGCCGGGGTCCACGGGCCCGTCGCGCGCCTCAGGAGTGCCGCCTCCTCCGCCGGCAGATGCACCGGCTCCGCGAGGAAGTCCGCCAGGAACTCCTGCGGAGTGAGCGGCGGCCACAGCGTGGCGATGGCGGCGTGGACGTCGGAGCTGGCGGCGACGGCCTTGCCCAGCTGCGCGATGTCGTCGGGGCCGAGGAAGTTGGGCCCTCCGTACGGGTCGGCGCCGATACGGTCCGCGAGCTGGGTCGTCAGGTCGTCGATGATCCGGAACACGAAGTGGGGGCGGGCGAGATTGTGCGGCAGCCCCGTCTCGCGGGCCTTGTGCCGTGCCTCGACGGCCATGCCCCAGTCGATGACGAGGTCGCCGTCGTCGTGCGGGACGACGAGCGGCTCGTCCTTGTCCGGCACCTGCTGCCGGTCGCGTACCGCCTCCGCCAGCACGTCGGCCATGTCCGCGCGGCCCTTGACGGCCGCGGCGGCGGGGCTCTCGGTGCCGGTGGCGTGCACTTCGGGGAAGAGCTCGGCGACCGTGGACAGCAGCACACCGGTCTCGCCGAGCGAGGGCAGCACCTCCCCGATGTAGCCGAGGAACGCGGGGTTGGGTCCGACGATCAGCACCGCGCGCTTGGAGAGCTGCTCGCGGTGCGCGTACAGCAGATAGGCGGCCCGGTGGAGGGCGACGGCGGTCTTGCCCGTACCCGGCCCGCCCTCCACGACGAGGACACCGCGCTGCGGGGCGCGGATGATCCGGTCCTGCTCGGCCTGGATGGTCGACACGATGTCGCCCATCCGTCCGGTACGGGCGCTGCCCAGCGCGGCGAGCAGGACCTCGTCGGCGTCGTGGGACTCGTGGCCGGTGCGGGTGGTGTCGGCGAGGTCCATGATCTCGTCGTGCAGCGCGGTGACCGTCCGCCCCTGCGTGGTGATGTGCCGCCGGCGGCGCAGCCCCATCGGCTCGTGACCGGTGGCGAGATAGAACGGGCGCGCGACGGGGGCCCGCCAGTCGATGAGCAGAGGAGTGCGTTCGGCGTCGTCACGGCGGATTCCGGTGCGCCCGATGTGATGGGTGACTCCGTCGCGACGGTCGATGCGGCCGAATACCAGACCGGTGTCGGCGGCATTCAGGGCAGCCAGCGACGCCGAATGCTCGATGACGCCGATGTCCCGCTCCACCCGGGCCTGCCTGCCCGTCCCCACCTGCGCGATCGTGGCGTTCAGGGCGGCTTCGGCCTCGTCGCGGAGCTGGTCGAGCCGCTCGTGCACGAGAGAGACGAATTGCTGTTCCCGCCGCAATTCCTCGGTTGACAATTCAGCTCCTGACGCGGTAAGGTACGTTTATTGAACTTCTCCGTCCGGTGATGAATCTCCTGGACGGAAACAATAAATATACCCAGGAAAATGCCCCGGCCGTCAATTCGGTCGGGTTTTTTGTTGCCGTCGGCGGGGCTGCCGCGCTCCCCCGCGGGCCGGGCTCGCCGGCCGTCGACGGCGCAGGGACCCGCGGTCCCCGCGCCGTCATGGGTCATCTCCACTCGACCGGTGCCCCGGCCCGGTCGTCGCCGCGCGGCAGGCGGCTCAGTGCGAGCCCCAGAAGCAGCGCCGCGTACGCGGAGAGCACAGCGATCCCGGCCCACCACGGAAGCGGGAAGTACCCGGTCGAGGGTGCGTAGTGGGCGACGACCTGCGGATATTCGACGAGGGTCTGTTGGGCGGCGAAGCCGGCGGCGGGAGTGACCCGCAGCAGCCACTGCGACAGTCCGTCGGGCAGCAGCGGGACGGAGGTCACCAGGTACGGGACACCGACCGCGAGGACGGCCGTGAGGGTCGCGGGCCAGGCGCGCCGCAGCAGGGCGCCGATCGCGAGCGCGAGCACGGCGGCGAGGGCGAGTACGACGGCCGTGCCGACGACGACCCGTACGCCGGTGAGCGCGGACACGTCGACGACAGGGATCCCGTTCCCCTTCAGGACCGCCGTGCCGGCCGGGACCACGATGCCCACGGCGAGGAGGCCGGTCACGAACGTGACGGCTCCGACGACGGCCGCCTTCGCCGCGAGCGCCCGGCGGGTGACCGGCGTGCCGCCCTCGGGCGCGCGGCGGTACTCGCAGGTGATGAACCGCACCGCGACCACGAGCACGAGCAGCAGTCCGAGGCCGAGGCCGCCGAGGACGCCCTCCACCGGGCGCGCGCCGTCCTCGGCACCCGACGGCCCGATGTCGCCGGTGCCGGTGACGGTGATCGTGCCGTTCTCCTCCACCGCCCCGGACGCCTTGTGGTACTTCTCCCAGTCGGTCCGGTTCATCTCGCCGACCGCGTAAGGGTGCCAGCCTCCGGCGGAGGCCGCGCCGTTGACGCGGACGTTGTCGAAGACACCGCCCGCCTGCGTGAAGCGCACCTGTTCCGTGGCACCGCCGAGACCGGTGCGACGCAGCGTCAGGTCCCCCGGAGAGGTGGCGAACAGGCCGGCCTGGACGGTCCCGGACAGCCCGGAGAGCTGCGCCGTGCCGACCTTCGTCCACCGCTCGCCGTCGGTGGACTCGTAGCCGGTGACGGTGTCGCCCGACCGCGTCAGCCGCAGCCAGCGCGGTGACGCCGCCGAGACCCCTCCCGCGCTGCCCGCGACGTCGTGGCGGTAGTCGTGCTGCATGCGCACGCCGTGGCTGCCGGTGAGCATCAGCGCCGCGTAGGAGGACCCCTGGCGGAGCCCGTCCTTGACGATGATCCCGGCCTTCGCCCACGGCACCAGGCCAGGGACGATCCGGTCATGGTCCGGCGGCGGATAGGTGATCGTGCCCGTCATGGCCGTCATCCGGACCGTGATGCTGCCGCTCTCGCCCAGATCGCGGTGCAGGAAGTAGAACTGGTCGCTGACCAGGGAGCCGTCCGGTCCGGTCGGTTCGGCCGGGCACGGGCCGTCGCAGGACGCCCGGTTGCCGAAGGCGTGGAGCAGACCGAGGGCGACGACGAGCAGGGCCGCGGCCGCCATCGCCGTCAGCCGGCCCGGCCGCCGGAACCCGGTCCATTCCCGCCGCAGTGGTTCGTTGGTCGTATGCATGGGCCGGTTCTACGGATCCGGCCGTAACGCCGTCCGAACCGCCTCCGTCACATCGCTGTCAGGTGCGGCACTGTCACATCGCTGTCAGGTGCGGCACTGTCACATCGCTGTTAGGTGCGGCCGGGCATCCTGGATCCGGCCGGACCCGAGGGGAAGAGGAACATGGGCAAGCTGGGGAGCGGGACCGTCGGGCGGCGATTCACGATGCTGTACGCCGCGGGGTTCCTCGGGTCGGGAACCGTGCTGCTCACCCTGACCTACCTGATGTCCGGCAGCCGCGTGACCGTGGCCGCTCCCGAGCAGCCACCGGCCGTCCCGCCCGGTCCCGCCGCCGCCGAGCAGCGGATCCGGGACCTGGAGACGCAACTCGCCGACGTGCACGGGCAGCAGGACCATCAGCTGCTGGCCGGCTCGCTCGTCGCGCTGGTGGTGATGGTGGGCGTCTCGCTCCTGCTCGGCCGGCTCCTCGCCGGCCGGGTCCTGCGGCCCCTCCGGCTGATCACCGCGGCCACGCGGCGTATCTCCGCGGAGAACCTGCATCAGCGGCTCGCCGTGACCGGCCCCGCCGACGAGGTGAAGGAACTCGCCGACACGGTCGACGGTCTGCTGGAACGCCTCGAAGCGTCGTTCGTGGCACAGCGCCGGTTCGTCGGCAACGTCTCGCACGAACTGCGTACGCCGCTGGCGACGATGCGGGCGTCGCTGGACGTGGCCGTCGCCAAACCGGAGCCCGCCGCGCAGACCGTCGCCCTCGCCGGCCGGCTGCGGACCGAGCTCGACCGGGTGGATCACTGCTGGACGGCTTCCTCGTCCTCGCGCGGGCGCAGCACGGCACCCTGGCCGGCCGGACACCCGTGCCGCTCGGCAGGCCGGCGCGGGAGGCGCTGACCGCCCGTGCCGCCGACATCGCGGCGAAGAGGCTGACCGTCCACGACGAGATACGGACGGACACCTGGACGCGGGGCAGCCCGGCGCTCCTGTCCCGGATGGTGGAGAACCTGCTCGACAACGCGATCGTGCACAACGAGGAGGGCGGCTGGATCCGGATCTCCACCGACCACGACACCGCCGGGGCACGGCTCGTCCTCACCACCGGCGGGCACGTCCTCGACCAGGAGCGGGTGGACCGGCTGACGCAACCGTTCGAACGGCTCGGCGCCGACCGGACGGGGCCGGAGGGGAGCTGTGGCCTCGGGCTGTCGATCGTGGCGGCCATCGTCACGGCGCACGGCGGCCGCCTCACCCTCCTCGCCCGGCCGGAGGGCGGCCTGTGCGTCACGGCGGCGCTGCCGTCGACGGCCGGACCGGAAGCCGGAAAGGCGGCACGGTGAGGGTTCTGGTCGTGGAGGACGCGCGGGCGCTCGCCGAGGTCGTCGCGGAGGGACTGCGGGACCAGGGCATGGCCGTCGACGTCGCGCACGACGGTCTGGCCGCAGCCGCCAAGCTCGACGTGAACGCGTACGACGTGGTGGTCCTCGACCGCGACCTGCCCGGCATCCACGGCGACATCCTCTGCCAGATGATCACCGAGCGGGACGATCGCGCGATGGTGCTGATGCTGACCGCGGCAGGGGCGCCCGGGGACCGGGTCAGCGGTCTCACGCTCGGCGCCGACGACTACCTCGCGAAGCCCTTCCACTTCCCGGAGTTGATCCTGCGCATCCGGTCCCTGGCCCGCCGCAGGCCGGCCGCCCGGGCCCGCACGCTGCGCGCCGCGGGTCTCGAACTCGACCCGGTGCGCAGGACCGCCCTCCGCGACGGCAGGCAACTGGAGCTGTCCGTCAAGGAGTTCGCCGTCCTGGAGGCGCTGCTGCGCACCGCGCCGGGCTTCCTGAGCGCGGAGGACCTGCTGGAACAGGTGTGGGACGAGAACGCCGACCCGTTCACCAACACGGTGACCGTCACCGTCGGCCGGTTGCGCCGCAAGCTGGGCGCCCCGCCGGTCATCACGACGACACCAGGGGTCGGTTACCGCATCGTCGACGCTCCGGCCGTCCCGTAGGAGCTGTCCGGTCATGTGTCCCGCCATGGTGGTCAAGGCGTGGGACAGGACGAGCGCGGCGGAGATGAGCCGCGAGGGGGCGGACGGCGAGCCCGATACGGCTCGCCGTCCGCCCCGGCGGCGTCATGACGTCCTCCCCGCGTGGGACGTCAGAACCCGATGGCCTCGCGCAGCAGCAGGACGGTGCCGCGCCCGGGCTGCGGCTCGGCGTTGAGGACGAGCAGACGGTTGACCGCGCTCGGGTGGCCGTAGGCGGCCTGGGCGCGCACGGTCTCCAGCGGAAGGGCGTGTTCCTCGACCCGGCGCAGTGCGGTGCTCAGGTCGGGCACCACCTTCTGCGCCCCGACGACCCAGATCGCCCTTGCGGCGCCGCCGGCGGAGGCGGGCAGCTGGCTGCCGCTGCCCGAGGCGATGACGAGCGAGCCGGTCTCGGTGACGGCCGCGACGCTGGCGACGAGGACGTCGGGGGTGGCCGTCAGCCGCCGGATCCGGTCGGACTCGGTGGCGCGGTCCATCGTCAGCACGCGCGGCCGGACCGCCTGGTAGCGGTCGCCCGCCTCGATGTCCTGCGCGATGCCGGAGAGCCGGAGCGTCTCGCTGGCCCCGGTGAACACGCCCGCGCCCTTCGGTATCAGGTCCTTGATGCGGGCGCGGGCCGCCGCGGCGTCGTCGAGCAGTTCGGCGGTGAAGCCGTTCGCCCGCAGCGCCGCGATCGCCCTGTCCAGCCGGTCGGCGGACGCCGGTGCGCCGAAGTCGCCGGCCGCCCCCGTGGCCGACGCGTCCGCCTCGCCGGCACCCGCTGCCCGGCCGGCGTCCCCGGCCTCGGCGGAGGCCTGCGCCTGAGCGCCGGGGCCGGGCGCCGAACCCGCGAGCGGGGTGGTGTCGACGTACCTGACCTCGTAGACCCGCTCGGCGAACCGCCATCCCTCGGGCGTACGCCGGTAGGTGTCGTGGTAGACGGCGAAGTTCAGGCCCGAGCGGCCGTCGAGCAGACGCGCGACCTCCTGCATGTAGGTGCGGCCGACGGCGGTGTCGCCGTCGATCCTGATGGTGCCGGGGTGACTGTTCTGCACGAAGAAGTCCCACTGACTCTGCAGGCGTTCGCCCCCTGTGCGGATCTCGTCGCGGCCGATGAACTCGACCGGGATGTCGGGCATGCGCAGAACGCCGTCGGGGGTGAACAGCGCGGCGAGGCGGGGGCGGTCGCGCATCATCGCGGCGTCGGTGAACTCGCCGCGCAGCGCCTCGATCTCGACACGGTCGGCGATCTCCTGGAAGTCGTTCATGCTCAGCGTCCTGTCCTGTGGGTGGCGTGCTCCTCTTCACCGGTCCGACAACGCAGCCCCGCGAAATGTGAGGCGAGCCGCCGACGTCACGTTCCGCCGCTCCGATCCGTCGTAAGGGAAGGGCACGGAACGAGGGAGCCGGAGAGCGTATGAGCATCCCCGCGGAACAGGCACGGCGGCCGGCGGACGGGCAGCGGGACCCGGGCCTGAGCACGATCATGAGCGAGCGGCGACAACTGCTCAATCTCGCCTACCGGCTGCTCGGCTCCCTGACCGACGCGGAGGACGTCGTCCAGGAGGCCTGTGCCCGCTGGTACGCGATGTCCCGGGCGCAGCGGGAGGCCGTCGAGTCCCCGGGCGCCTGGCTGACGACGGTGGCCGGCCGCATCTGCCTGAACCTGCTCGGCTCTGCGCGCAGCCGGCGGGAGATCTACGTCGGGGAATGGATCCCCGAGCCGCTGCCCGACCCGGCCGAGTGGATCGCCGGGGCGGCGGGCGGCGTCGGCGTGGATCCGGCCGACCGGATCGCGCTCGACGAGTCGGTGTCCATGGCCCTGCTGGTCGTGTGCGAGTCGATGACCCCGGCCGAGCGCGTCGCGTTCGTGCTGCACGACGTCTTCCGCTACCCGTTCGCCGAGGTGGCCGGGATCGTCGGCCGCAGCCCGGCGGCGTGCCGTCAGCTGGCGTCCTCGGCCCGCCGTCGCATCACGGCCGCGCGGGCCGGGGCGGGTCCGGACGTGGCCCGGCAGGCGGGCGTCGTCCGGCGGTTCAAGGCGGCCTGGGAGGCACAGGACATCGAGGCCCTGCTCGGCCTGCTCGACCCGGGGGCCACCGCGGTCTCCGACGGCGGTGGCCGGGCCGTCGCCCATCTGCTGCCGATCGAGGGCGCGGAGCAGATCGCCCGCCTCTACCTCAGGATCGCCCGGTTGGCGCCGCCCCGCACGATCCTCGAGCGCACGGTCAACGGGCTGCCGGGCCTGGTGGTCGAGTCCGAGGGCAGGATCGGGACGGTGTTCGCGTTCGAGGTCGCCGACGACGAGAGGATCACGCGCATCTGGGCGGTGCGCAACCCGGACAAGCTCCGCCCGTGGCAGCTGTCGTGACCGTCCTCACGGGCCGGCGGCGGCCGTGGGAGCGGGAAGCGCCCACGGCCGAGCGGGTTCCGGGGCGGCCGGTGCTCGATCAGCCGCCTCCGACCGCGGGGAGGTGCTCGCCCGGACGCACGGCCGAACACCCGCGGACGACCCGGCACGAAGGTGCTCCGGCCGGGCGGCCGCCGCTGCCGTCGTCGCGTCGCCGTCAGCCGAGCACGTCCTCCAGTTCCTGGAGGAGCCGGCGCTTGGGGCGCGCGCCGACCATCGACTTCACCGGCTCACCCCCGTCGAAGACCATCAGCGTCGGCATCGACAGCACGCCGTAGCGGACCACCGTCTCCGGATTGGTGTCGGCGTCGATCTGCAGCACCTTCAGCCGCCCGGCCTCCTCGCGGGCGACCGCGCTCAGCACCGGTGCGAGCTGACGGCACGGCCCGCACCAGTCCGCGGTGAACTCCACGAGAACCGGACGGTCCGCGCCGAGCACCTCCGTGTCGAAATCCGTGTCCGTCACCGCGGCGACGCCCTGTGCCTGGATCATCCGTCAGCCTCCGAATTCGCATTGTGGGTCCGGGCCCTCGGGCAGCTGCGCCTCCGCGCGCAGCAACTGCTCCCCGACCTGCGCCCGCACCGACCGCAGTTGCTCGATCAGCGTGTCCAGCTCGGCGAGCTTGGCCCGGTAGACGGCGAGCGAGGCGGGGCAGGAGTCACCGGCGGGATGGCCGGCGCGCAGGCACTCGACGAACGGTCTCGTCTCCTCGAGGCCGAACCCGAAGTCCTGGAGGGTCCGGATCTGCCGGACCAGCCGCAGGTCGCCCTCGTCGTACGTGCGGTAGCCGTTCACCGCGCGCCGTGCGGGCAGCAGCCCGCGGGACTCGTAGTAGCGCAGGGTCCGGGTGGTGGTGCCGGCCCGCTCCGCGAGCTCGCCGATTCGCATGTCGGAGACCGTAATCCTTGACGCCGACGTCAAGGCAAGGCCTGTCGCACGAGGCCCCCCGGGAACCGGAAAGCGGCGTGTGCCGGACCCAAGGGGGAAGAGGTCCGGCACACGCCTGGGAGGAAGGTCCGCGGGGGTCAGACCTTCACGGGCTCACGCTCGTCGTCACGCGGGGCCGGGACGTCCTGGCCGCCGCTGTCGCCGTGCGGCGCGTGGTCGTCGACGAGGGTCTTCTCGTCGAAGGGGACCTTGCCGGCCAGCACCTGGGCGGCCCGCTCCTTGTCGATCTCCTTCGTCCACGTGCCGACCAGGACCGTCGCCACCGCGTTGCCGGCGAAGTTCGTCAGGGCGCGCGCCTCGCTCATGAAGCGGTCGATGCCGACGATCAGGCCGACACCGTCGACCAGCTCGGGCCGGTGCGACTGCAGGCCGCCGGCCAGCGTCGCGAGACCCGCTCCGGTGACGCCCGCGGCGCCCTTCGAAGCGATGATCATGAAGACCAGCAGCGAGATCTGCTCGGAGGCGCTCAGCGGCGCGCCGGTCGCGTTGGCGATGAACAGCGAGGCCATCGTCAGGTAGATCGCGGTGCCGTCGAGGTTGAAGGAGTAGCCGGTCGGGACGGTGATGCCGACCACCGGCTTGCTCACGCCCATGTGCTCCATCTTCGCGATCAGACGCGGCAGCGCGGACTCGGAGGAGGAGGTGGAGAGGATCAGCAGGAACTCACGGCCCAGGTACTTCAGCAGCGAGAAGAGGTTCATCCCGGCGATCAGGCGGAGCAGCAGGCCCAGCACCACGAAGACGAACACGGCACAGGTGACGTAGAAGCCGATCATGATGACGGCGAGCGACTTCAGGGCGTCCAGACCGGTCTCGCCGACCACCGCGGCGATGGCGCCGAAGGCACCGACGGGCGCGGCCCACATGATCATGGCGAGGATGCGGAAGACCAGGCGCTGGATGTGTCCGATGCCGCGCAGCACGGGCTCACCGGCCGACCCCATGGCCTGGAGCGCGAAGCCCGCCAGCAGCGCCACGAGCAGCGTCTGCAGCACCTCGCCCTCGGTGAAGGCGGAGACCAGCGTGGTGGGAATGATGCCGAGCAGGAAGTCGGCGGTGCTCTCGCTGGCGCCGGAGGCCTGCTTCGCGCCGGCCTCACGAGCGGCGTCGGTGAGGTGCAGGCCGGCGCCCGGGTCCAGCAGGTTGCCGACGAGCAGACCGATGGCGAGGGCGACGGTCGACATGACGAGGAAGTAGCCGAGTGCCAGACCGCCGACGGCGCCGACCTTGGCGGCCTTGCGGACCGACCCGATGCCCAGCACGATCGTGCAGAAGATCACCGGCGAGATCATCATCTTGATGAGGTTCACGAACCCGGTGCCGATGGGCTTCAGCTCGACGGCGACCCCGGGGGCGACGAAACCGACGATGATGCCGAGCACCACCGCGCCGATGACTGCCAGATACAGATAATGGGTACGGTCCCGCTTGCCTGCGGCTGTAGTGGCCACGGGGTGCCTCCTCGTTCGAATGTCGTCCACGTCCCGATGGATCTCAGCGACTATCCATCAGGCTGTGACACCGGTCACCCTTGCGTTCGTTTCGTTCACACAAATCCGGCCAGGCAGACTGGCCGCATGCGCATCCCCCGTCCCCGCAGCCTCGCGGCCCAGCTCTTCGCCATGCAGGTCGTGCTGGTCGCCGCGATCGTGGCCGGCTGCGCGCTCTTCGCCTACCTCACCGACCGGTCCCAGGCGGAGGAGAGCGCGCGCCTGCAGTCCCGTGCCACCGCGGCGGCCGCCGCGCGCTCCCCCTCGGTCGCGGAGGCCGTGGGGACGAAGGACCCGTCGGCGGTCCTCCAGCCGTACGCGGAGGGCCTGCGCGAGGACGCCGGCATGGACTTCGTCGTGATCATGGATCCCCAGGGGCGCCGCTGGACGCATCCCGAGCCGGACCGGATCGGACGTACGTATCTCGGCCACATCGAGCCCGCGCTCGGCGGCCGGGTCTACAGCGAGCAGTACGTCGGGACGCTCGGGCTGTCGGTGCGCACGGTCGCGCCGGTGTACGAGGGCGGGCGGGTCGTCGCCATCGTCAGCGCGGGCATCACCGTCGAGGAGATCACCGAGCAGGTGCGTGACCAGGTCACCGCGCTGCTCGCCATGGCGGGTGCCGCGCTGGTGCTCGGCGGGGCCGGCACGTACGTCATCAACGCCCGGCTGCGGCGGCACACCCACGGGATGAACGCGGCGGAGCTCGGCCGCATGCACGACTACCACGAGGCCGCGCTGCACGCCGTGAGCGAAGGTCTCGTCATGCTCGACGGCGGCCGCCGGATCGCGCTCGCCAACGACGGGGCGCGGGAGCTCCTCGGGCTCGGCGAGGACGCCGTGGGCCGCCATGTCGCGGACCTCGGGCTCCCGCCGCCGCTCACCGGGGCCCTGCTTGCCTCGGAGCCGCGCGTGGACGAGCTCCATCTGTCCGCGGACCGGGTCGTCGTCGTCAACAGCCGGCCCGTGGTGGGCGGGGAGCAGCGCGGCACCGTCGTGACCCTGCGCGACCACACGGAGCTCCAGGCCCTCTCCGGCGAGCTGGACTCCGAGCGAGGCTTCACGCAGGCCCTGCGCTCCCAGGCGCACGAGGCCGCCAACCGGCTCCACACCGTCGTGTCGCTGATCGAACTCGGCCGGGCGGACGAGGCGATCGTCTTCGCCACGGCCGAGCTGGAGCTGGCCCAGGCACTCACCGACCGGGTCGTCGACGCGGTCGGCGAACCCGTGCTGGCGGCACTGCTGCTCGGCAAGGCGGCGCAGGCCAACGAGCGCGGCGTGGAACTGGTCCTGGCGGAGGACAGCCGCATCGACGACGGCGTCATCCCGCGCTCGCTCCCGTCCCGTGACCTGGTGACGATCCTGGGCAACCTGATCGACAACGCCGTCGACGCGGCCTCGGAGGCGGGGACGGACCCCCGGCCGGTCGCCGCCCCCGCCGCGGCGGCCCGGCCCATGACTCCCGCGCCCCGCTCACCCGCAGCATCCGAAACACCCGAAGCACCCGAAGCGGTGCCGGAAGAGGCACCGGAACAGGCATCGGAGGAACCGCTGCTCGCGGCCGCGGTCCCGGGCACGGCCCCTCCCTCCCCCGTCCTGCACACCACGAGCGCGCCGCCGCGTGCCGCACGCGCACGGGTCACCGTGACCGCCCGGGTCGAGAGCGGCGAGCTGCTGCTGCGCGTCGGTGACACCGGCGCCGGCGTCGACCCGGACGACGCCGCCGAGGTGTTCCGGCGCGGCTGGTCCACCCACGGTGCCGGCCGCGGCCTCGGTCTCGCGCTCGTGCAGCAGGCGGTGCACCGCGGCCGTGGCACCATCGTGCTGGCCCAGGGCCCCGACGGCGGCGCGGAGTTCACCGTGCGGCTGCCGCTGCATCCCGCGGAGGTGCCGGTATGACGATCAGAGTTCTCGTGGTCGAGGACGACCCTGTCGCCGCCGACGCGCACGCCCTCTATGTGGGGCGGGTGGCCGGGTTCAAGGTCGCCGGGATCGCCCATTCACGGGCAGAGGCCGTCCGCGCCCTGGAGCGCACCGACGTGGACCTGCTGCTGCTCGACCTCTATCTGCCCGACGGTCACGGTCTGGCGCTCGTACGGTCGCTGCGCGCGGCCGGCCACTCCGCCGACGTCATCGCCGTCACCTCCGCCCGCGATCTGGCGATCGTCCGCGAGGGCGTGTCGCTCGGGGTGGTGCAGTACGTCCTCAAGCCGTTCACGTTCGCCACCCTCCGCGACCGGCTCACCCGCTACGCCGAGTTCCGTGCCTCCGCCGGCGAGGCGAGCGGCCAGGACGAGGTGGACCGGGCGCTCGCGACCCTGCGGACGCCCCGTGTCACCACGTCCCTCCCCAAGGGCCTCAGCGGTCCCACCCTGGAAGCCGTCACGCGGACCCTGCGCGAGTCGGCGGAAGGGCTCACCGCGACGGAGGCGGCCGCTGCCGTCGGCATCTCGCGGATCACCGCGCGCCGGTATCTGGAGCACCTCGTCACCGCCGGCCGCGCGGTCCGGGCACCCCAGTACGGGCAGATCGGCCGCCCCGAGCTCCAGTACCGCTGGATCAGCACCGTCCGCTGAGCCGCCAAGTCGTGTGTTCTGCACGGGGATTGCTTTTGTCAACTGACCGGTCATACGGTCACCGGGCAGCAGCCCACGCGCCCCGCAGCACGCTAGCGGCAGCAAGCGGACCGCAGTCCTGCCCGGCGCCCCCGGCTCCGAGGAGGTCGTGCCCGTGCGCCCCACCGCCCCACTGGCCCTCACCATCGCTGTCACCACCCTCGCGGCGGCACTCACCGCCTGCGGCAACGATTCCGGCGGCGACCCGGACACCGTGGAGGTCGTCTACAACCGGTCCACGGACAACAAGATCCGCTTCAAGGACGCCTACCTGGAGGCGGCGAAGCGGCAGTTCGAGAAGGAGAACCCGGGCAAGAAGGTCAAGCTCGTCCCGATCCAGGCACCGGACAACGACTACGCCACCAAGGCCCAGCAGATGATGCGTTCCCCGAAGACCGCGCCGGACCTGGTCTACGAGGACACCTTCCGCATCAACTCCGACATCAAGGCCGGGTACTTGCGGCCGCTCGACGACAAGCTCGCCGGCTGGGACCAGTGGGACCAGTTCGTCGACACCGCGAAGGCCGCCGCCAAGGCCGAGGACGGGAAGACGTACGGCGTCCCGGACGGCACGGACACCCGTGGCCTGTGGTTCAACAAGGAGATCTTCGCGAAGGCGGGCCTGCCGGCCGACTGGCAGCCGAAGAACTGGGCGGAGATCCTCGACGCCGCCCGCACGGTCAAGGAGAAGGTGCCCGGCGTCGTCCCGCTCAACGTCTACACCGGCAAGGGGCCCGGCGAGGCGGCCGTCATGCAGGGCTTCGAGATGCTGCTGTACGGCACGGGCGAGGACCCGCTCTACGATCCCGGCACCAGGAAATGGGTGACCGGAGGGCAGGGCTTCAAGGACGCCCTCGACTTCGTCGGCACGGTCTACAAGGAGAAGCTCGGACCGGACGTCTCCGACGCGCTCGACCCCAACGTGGGCACACGCGTCGCCACCGAATGGTTCCCGGAGGGGAAGCTCGCGATCTCGCTCGACGGCTCGTGGATGGGCCAGAACTGGATCAACAAGGGCCCCAAGGAGTGGCCCGAGTGGAGCGAGAAGCTCGGCCAGGCGCCGATGCCCACCCAGCACGGCCAGGCGCCGGGCAAGGTGTCGATGTCGGGCGGCTGGGCCTGGTCGGTCCCTGCGAAGGCCGAGAACCCGGACCTCGCCTTCGAGTTCGTGAAGACACTGCAGACCCGGCAGAACGCCACCCGGTGGTGCGTCGTGGGCGCGCAGATCGCCGTACGCAAGGATGTGGCGGCCGATCCGCGCTATCTGAGGTCCATGCCGGGCATCGAGTTCTTCACCGGCCTCGTCCAGTACACCCATTACCGGCCGGCGCTGCCCGTCTATCCGCAGGTTTCGACCGCGATCGGGGAGGCGATGGAACAGGTGACCACCGGGGACGCCTCCGCTGCGGACGCGGCGAAGTCGTACGACGAACAGCTGAGGACCATCACCGACGGCGCGGTCGTCTCCAAGTGAGCGACCGGTGAGCGCCTCCCGAACGGGATGGTGGCGGTGGGTACCGCTCGCCCCCGCCACCATCCTGCTGCTCCTGTTCCTCGCCGCCCCGATCGGCTACTGCGTCTGGATCGCCTTCACCGACACCCAGCTCACGGGCCAGTCGGGGGCCGAGTTCGTCGGACTGGACAACTTCCGCCGTGCCTTCGCCGACGACGACTTCCACAACGCCGTCCGGCTGACCCTCGTCTTCACCTTCGTCTCCGCGATCGTCGGCCAGAACACCCTGGGCCTGGCGCTCGCCGGTCTGATGCGTGCCGCGTCCCGCCCCGTGCGCACCCTCACGGGCACTTTGGTGATCACCGCCTGGGTGCTGCCCGAGATCGTCGCGGCGTTCCTCCTCTACACCTTCTTCCGGCGCGAGGGCACGCTGAACGCGATCCTCGACTGGCTGCATCTCCCGTCGCAGAACTGGCTGTACACGCTGCCCATCCTGGCCGTGTCCTTCGCCAACGTGTGGCGCGGCACCGCGTTCTCGATGCTCATCTACTCCGCGGCGCTGTCCGAGATCCCGCGTGAGGTGACGGAGGCCGCCGAGGTCGACGGGGCGTCCGGCCCGCGCCGCGTCCGGTACATCGTCCTGCCGATGATCCGGCGCTCCATCGGCACGAACCTGATGCTGAACACCCTCTCGACACTCTCCGTCTTCGGTCTGATCTGGGCGATGACCCGCGGCGGGCCGGGCAACCGCAGCCAGACCCTGCCGGTGTTCATGTACGACCAGGCGTTCCTCAAGTCCCTGATCGGCTACGGCACGGCGGTGGCGTTGCTGCTGTTGCTGGTGGGTTCGCTGTTCTCGGTCGTCTATCTGCGGCTGATGAAGGTGGAGCCGTGATGCGCCGAGCGGCCCGGGCCCGCCTCGCCGCCGACACCGCGCTGCTGGTGACGGCGGCGGCGTTCGCGGTGCCGCTGCTCTGGCTGGTCCTCGCCTCGGTGGACGCGGAGGCGGATCTGCGCCTGCGGGTCCCGGCGTCGGTCACGGCCGACAACTTCGACGCGGTGCTCACCGACGAGATCACGTTCACGCCGATGCTCAACAGTCTGCTGCTGTGCGGCGGCGCGACGGTGGTCTCCGTGGTCTGCGCGGCGCTGGCCGCCTATCCGCTCTCGCGGCACCGGTCGCGCTGGGGCCGCTCGTACCTGCTGACCATCCTGTTCACGACCTGTCTGCCGATCACCGCGATCATGGTCCCGGTGTACGGCCTGTTCGTCCAGGTCGATCTGATCGACACGACGTACGGCACGGCGCTCTTCCTGGCCACCGCGCAACTGCCCTTCGCCGTCTGGCTGATGAAGAACTTCATGGACGGCGTCCCGGTGGTGCTCGAGGAGGCCGCCTGGACGGACGGGGCGTCGAACCTGCAGACACTGACGCGGGTGGTGCTGCCCCTGATGGGGCCGGGCGTGACGGTGGTGACGATCTACACGTTCATCATGCTCTGGGGAAACTTCTTCGTCCCCTTCATGCTGCTGCTGAGCCCCGAGCAACTGCCCGCGTCCGTCTCGATCTTCACGTTCTTCGGCAACTACGGCTCGGTCGTCTACGGCCAGCTCGCGGCGTTCTCGATGCTGTACTCGGCGCCGGTGCTGGTGCTGTACATCCTGATCTCCCGCAGGCTGGGCGGCGGCTTCGCGCTGGGCGGGGCGGTGAAGGGGTGACGGACCCGCCCGCACCGTCACGGCCGCCCCTCCCGCCGGGCGCTCCCCGGCCCCCGGAACCGCCCGGTAACCTCGATGACCCACTCCCCGCCGGCCCGGCCATGGCCGTCCTGACGGTCCGGGCGTGCGATCAGGTCGGAGCTTTCGACAAGCCGTGGCTTTGGGTGTACGCACCGTAGTCAGCGAGGGACGGCCGCCTCTACGTTGTGCGCGTGCAGCACAACCCCTCCCCTCCGTTCAACGCCCCCGCCGCGCGCCGGCTGCGCGAGGCCCTGGGTATGGCGCCGGGCCATGTGGCGTACGGGCTGCGGGCCCAGTACGGGATGCAGGTCACCCCCGAGACCGTGACGGCATGGGAGCGGGGCCTCGCCGTCCCCGGCACCCGGGAGCTGACCGCGCTGGCCGGCGTGCTGTGGTGCTCGCCGGGCGAGCTTCTCTCCACCGCGACGAGCCTGCGCGAGCACCGGATCGCCCGTGGCCTCGCACCCGACGAGCTGGCCCGGCGGCTCGGCATGGACGCCCATGCCTATCTGCGGATGGAGGAGTCGGGCAGGTGGCGGGGCAACGAGCGGCAGACCACCGCCCTCGCCGGGGCGCTCGGCCTGTCCCCCCGCGAACTGCTCGCCGCGACGGGCCGCGACGAGGAGCTGGCGGAGCTGCTGCGGGGAGCGGTGACCTCGCGGTGGCAGGCGTACGTGCGCCCGGTGGGCAGGATGCTGCCGCTGGAACGCGGCCATCTCCAGGACGTCCTGCAGCAACTGCACACCGACTACCAGTCCCGCATGGTGGCCACCCTCAGCTGGGGCGCGGCCGTCGACGACACGGGCGAGCCGGGGCGTGAGTTCCTCGACCGGATCGTGGACCACTTCTGGGAGCTCTCGCGCGGCTGACCGGCCCCCGACGGGCACGGAGGGTCACAGCCAGCCCCGGCGGGCGGCGAGAGCTCCTGCCTGGAACCGGCTCGTGGCGCCCAGCCGGTCAAGGACCGTCCTGATCCTGCGCTCGACGGTGCGCGGGGAGACCCCGAAGTGACGGGCAATCCGCAGGTCGGTGGAGCCGGCGGCCATCAGACACAGCAGTTCCCGTTCCTGGTCCCCGAGGTCGACGTCCGTCTCGCCCTCGCCGCCGAGCGGCATCGCCATCTCCCACACCGTCTCGAAGAGGCTGATGAAGCCGTCGAGCAGGGCGGAGCGGCCGATCACCAGCGATTCGGAGCTGTGGTTCGGCGCCGCGGTCGCGGTGGGCACCAGGGCCATGTCCTCGTCGAAGATGACCAGCTTCATGGGCGTCCTGGCGATGAAGCGCCCTTCCTCGCCGCGGGCCAGAGTGCGGAGCATGCTCGCCCGCGCGGCGGGCAGGTTCAGCGCCTCCGCCGCGTAGATGGTGCGGTAGGCGACGCCCCGGTCCATGGCCTTCATCTGGCGTTCGTCGTTGGCGCCGAGCGTCTGCGCGAAGGGCGGGGCGGCTATACCCCGCACGCTGAACCGGCAGCTGTCCTGGCCGGCCGCGAACAGGCGCAGCATCTCCTCCGCCCGCACCTGGCGGATCGTCGAGGTGCTCCCGGCACCCCGTGCCGCCAGGTACTGCTGGGTGAGGGACTCGACGGCCCGGTGGGAGAGGAGCACCTGCTCCTCCAGTCGGCCCACCCACGCGGCGGACACCGCGCCGGGCGGCCGGACCGCCGCTTCCAGCGGTACGCCCGCGGCGGGCTCCGCCGCCCCCATGTCCAGCAGCCGTTCGAGCGCCTCGCGCGCCTCCTTGGGGGTCAGCTTCGTCGCGGCGGCCAGAGTCCTCGGGTCGTGCCAGGGCGACCGGGCGAGTTCCGCGTACACCTTCTCGAGGACGGGGTCGTCGACCGGCAGTATGCGCCCCGTACGCTCGGGCTCGACCACGGGATCACCCCTCCGACTTGCTGTTTCCGGGCGGGAGAGATGATGTCAGATGTCTTCGGTCCCGACGCGTGAGCCGGACCACATTCTGCAATAACGCTTCGAAAACGCGAACGGCCGTACCGCACCGCGGACAGCGGTGCGGTACGGCCGTGGCCCCACTGGAGCCGGGCCCGGATCAGGTCCTCAGCTGCCGCTCCGGGCGCCCTTGCCGCCCTTGCCGGAGGTACCGGCCTTCACGTTGACCGCCGCCCAGGCCGCGTCGACCGCCTGGTACTCGGCGCTGCCCGCGCCGTACAGGTCGGTCGCCGCCGACAGAGTGGCCGTGCGCGCGCCCTGGTAGTCGGTGGTGGAGGTCATGTACGCCGTCAGCGCCTTGTACCAGACCTGCTCGGCCTTGGCGATGCCGATGCCGCTGACCGCCTTGCCGTCGTATGTCGGGCTGTTGTAGCTGACGCCGTTGATCGTCTTGGCGCCGCTGCCCTCGGACAGCAGGTAGAAGAAGTGGTTGGCCGGGCCCGACGAGTAGTGCACGTCGATCCGTCCGAGCGAGCTGGACCAGTAGTCCGCGGAGTTGCCGTCCTTGCTCGGCTTGTCCATGTAACGCAGCGGGGCTCCGGTGCCACGGATGTCGATCTTCTCGCCGACCAGGTAGTCGCCCGGGTCGCTGCTGTTTCCGGCGTGGAACTCGGCAGCGGCGGCGAAGATGTCGCTGGTCGCCTCGTTCAGACCGCCGGACTCACCGCGGTACACGAGACCGGCGGTGTTGGAGGTGACGCCGTGCGTCATCTCATGAGCGGCGATGTCCAGCGCGGTGAGCGGCTTGCTGTTGCCGGAGCCGTCGCCGTAGGTCATGCAGAAGCAGGAGTCCGACCAGAACGCGTTGACGTAGTTGTCGCCGTAGTGCACCCGCGAGTACGCGGCGACGCCGTCGTTCCTGATGCCGTTGCGGCCGTGCACGTTCTTGTAGTAGTCCCAGGTGACGGCCGCGCCGTAGTGCGCGTCGACGCCCGCGTCCTGACGGCCGCCGCCCCAGACGTCGTCGGCGTCGTTGAACAGCGTCCCGGTGCCGGAGGTGCCCTGGTTCAGGTCGAAGGTGCGGTGGCCGCCGCGCATCCCGTCCTTGAGGTCGAAGGTGCTGCCGTTGGCCGTGGTGGTCAGCGGGACGGTGCCGTTGTAGTCACCGGTGCCCGTGCCGGTGTGGACGGTCTCGTACGAGAACAGTTCCGCGCCCGTGGCGGCGTCGGTGACCACCCGCATCTCGCTCGGAGTGCCGTCCTGCTGCACACCGGTGACGACGGTCTCCCAGGCCAGTACGGGCTTGCCGGTGGCGGCCCAGACGACCTTGCGCGCGTCCTCCGCCACCACCTTGCTGGTCTCGTGCGCCGCGGACACCTTCAGCGCGGCCTTCTTCGCGGCCGACGCCGGCACCTTGGCGGACGTGCTCGTCACCGTTATGCGGGCATTCGTCGCTTTGGTGACACTGTGGTTGCCGTTCTTCTCCTTGTGGACGACCAGATCGCCACCGAGAACCGGAAGCCCGTCGAAGGTGCGCTCGTAGCGGGTGTGCACCGTGCCGTCCGCGTCCTTGACCACGTCGCGGACCACGAGCTTCTCGCGGTCGTCGAGGCCGAGGGCCTTCGCCTCCGAACCGGCCGCGCTCTGCGCCGACTTCAGCGCGGCCGCCCGCTCCGAGGGAGCGAGGACGATCGCCGTCGCGTCAGCGCTGCCGTCGGAACCGGCGGTGGCCGACCCCGACTGGATCCCGATGACGACCATGGCGGCACAGGCCGTGAGAACCGCGGCGCGGGTGGTCGCCCTGCGGGTGGTGGTGCGTGTCACTCAAGTACTCCTAGGCAAGGGCCGCGTGGGGTCGCGGCCGAGGGGGGTGACGGGCGCCGGGGTGCGGGCGCCGTCCCGTTGGCTCGCCGGGGCAGCCGGGAGCGCACGACCCGTCGGGCACGCCCGGTGGGTAGGTGGGCATGCCTGTCGGGGTGCGGCGCCGGCGACTCCGGATGAACGCCGCAGAGACTGCCAGCAACCGGGACTCGAATGACAGTGTTCAAACAAGAGCTGTCGTATACCCGACATGCCGAATCGCGTCAGAGAGCGGGCGCACGGTACGGCAGCGCTCCATGGCCTTTCGGGGGGATGCGCTCAGTCCGGCGTCGCGCCGGGACGCGGGTCGAAGGAAAAGAGGGCACCCTCGGCCTCTTCCGTACAAGCCAGTTGGCGCAGTTCGGCACCCGCTTTCACGGCTCCGTCCTCGACACCGACGCACAGATCGCTGTGGAGCGGGCGGAGCCGGAAGCCTCGCACCGGTGTGCCGACCGGTTCGATCCGGAACGCCTCCGCCGTCCCGCGCTTGCCGCACTCCTGGTCCTCGACCGGGGCGCGGAGATCGGTGGACTTCTCCTGGATGCCGGTGCAGCCCCAGCCGTAGGTGGTGTGGAAGGTCTCGAGCCGCCAGTCGGGACCGAGCCGCTTCAGGGAGAACCGCGGGATGGACCCGGCGGAGCAAGGCTGCTGGTAGAGCTGGCCGTTGCGCCCGCCCTGCTCGGCGAGGCAGAGCCCGGAGTGCACGACCCGTATCCGCACCGGCCCGGGGGCGGGCCCGGTCACCGGGCCGGGCTGTGCGCGGTCCTCCGGGTCGCCGCCGGTGAGTACGACGGCCGCCGCCGCGGCGGCGCCGACGAACAGCACCGCGACGGCGAGGGCGACGAGCCGGCGGCGCGGGCCCCTCGACGACGGCTCGGGCTCGGGCCGCGGGTCCGTACTCTGCGGTTCCGGCCGCGGGGCGGCCTCCTCGGCACCGGTGTCGGGGTGCTCCGGCCGCTCCCCTCGCGCCAGTTCCTTCCGTACCCGCAGCCAGGCGTCCATCCCCCCGGGGCCGACGCCGCACGCACGGACGAACGCGGCGACCAGTTCCTCGCGCGGCAACGTGGTACGGCCGAGCATGTTGGCGACGGTGGAACGCGGCAGCACGTCCCCGACCGCCTCCGCACGGGACGTCAACTCCCGGTAGGTCAGCCCCGAACGATCCTTGAGCACCTGCATCGCAGCGACGAACTCGGCCGGGTCGCGCACCCGTTCCGGATCCGGGGCACCGCTCCCGGCGAAGTCCATCCGCTGCTCCCCCTCTGCCGCCCACCTGCTGGGACAAGGTGGGACACGTCCCGGACAGGGAACAGCCTTGCGAGCGGCGCCGGGTAACTCAAGAGTGGTCTTCGCCAACCACCGGCGGGGGAAACGCCGAGCGGCCTTGATCGCCACGGGGGGACGATCAAGGCCGCTCGGCCGGGGCGAATCCTCAGAAGACGGACTCCGCCTCGAACATCCGGTTCCCCGGGACGGTCTTCAGCCGGGTGACCGCGTGCGCCAGCGGCACCATGGTCACGTCCGTACCACGCAAAGCGGTCATCATGCCGAACTCACCCCGGTGCGCCGCCTCGACCGCGTGCCATCCGAAGCGGGTCGCGAGCACCCTGTCGTACGCGGTGGGCGTGCCGCCCCGCTGGACGTGGCCGAGAATGACCGGCTTGGCCTCCTTGCCGAGCCTGCGCTCGAGCTCGGCGGCGAGCCGGTTGCCGATGCCCTGGAAACGCTCGTGGCCGAACTGGTCGATCTCGCCCTTCGCGTACTCCATGGAGCCCTCCGCGGGGTGCGCGCCCTCCGCGACGCAGATCACCGCGAACTTCTTGCCGCGGGCGAAGCGCTCCTCGACCATCTTGACGAGGTCGTCCACCTCGAAGGGCCGCTCGGGCAGGCAGATGCCGTGCGCGCCGCCGGCCATGCCCGACTCCAGGGCGATCCACCCGGCGTGCCGGCCCATGACCTCGACGACCATGACCCGCTGGTGCGACTCCGCGGTGGTCTTCAGACGGTCGATGGCCTCCGTGGCGACCATGACGGCGGTGTCGAAGCCGAAGGTCCGGTCGGTGGAGGAGATGTCGTTGTCGATGGTCTTCGGGACGCCGACGACGGGCATCCCCGCCTCCGACAGCATCCGGGACGCGGTGAGCGTCCCCTCGCCGCCGATCGGGATGAGGGCGTCGATGCCGTACTGCTTCGCCAACTCCGCCGCGTTCTCCGCCGCTTCGCGCAGCCGGCCGCGCTCGAGGCGGGCGGAGCCGAGGATCGTGCCGCCGCGGGCGAGGATGCCACTGACGGCGTTGAGGTCGAGGGGACGGTAGTGGCCGTCGAGGAGGCCCTTGAATCCGTCCTCGAAACCGATGACTTCGTCGCCGTGACCCGTCATGGCACGGTGCACGACCGACCGGATCACTGCGTTCAGACCCGGGCAGTCTCCGCCTGCGGTGAGCACTCCGATGCGCATCGTGCTGTGTCTCCTGCTCGTCAGTGGTCCTTGTGAGCCCACATCCGATTGTCCCACGGGCCGGGGAACGGCCGCGCTCCCTGGTACTCCGCGGCGCCCGGGGCGGCCGGCGCCGCCGCTCGCGGCCACCGGGACCGGCCTCTCGCCCGGCGGGCGCCTTAGCCACCCGCAGAGGTATTGTCAAGAGGGCATTGCCGCCCCGAGCGGCTTTTCGGCGCGCCCGGTCCCGCCGCCCGTACGGCGCGGCACCGGGCGGGCCGGCGAACCGGCGGGGGCCGGGGTACGCCCCGGTTCGCACCCATGGACTTGGACGGGAGAGTACGCGTGGGGCGCAGCGTTTACGTGACCGGGATCGACCGCGGAGACGGCCGGCAGGTGGTCGAGCTGGGGGTCATGGAGCTACTGACCCGCCAGGTGGACCGGGTGGGCGTCTTCCGCCCCCTCGTCCACGACGGCCCCGACCGGCTCTTCGAGCTGCTGCGGGCACGCTACCGGCTCTCCCAGGACCCCGCCTCCGTCTACGGCATGGACTACGACGAGGCGGCCGCCCTCCAGGCGGAGCAGGGCACCGACGAGCTGGTCTCGCACCTCGTCGAGCGCTTCCTCGCGGTCGCCAGGGAGTACGAGGTGGTCCTGGTCCTCGGCACCGACTACGCGGCCACCCAGCTCCCCGACGAGCTGGCGCTCAACGCCCGGCTCGCCAACGAGTTCGGCGCCTCGGTGATCGCGGTGGTGGGCGGCAAGGGCCAGACCCCCGAGTCGGTGCGGGCGGAGACGCGCAACGCCTTCCGCGCGTACGAGGCCCTCGGCTGCAACGTCCTCGCGATGGTGGCCAACCGGGTCGCCCCCGACGAGCGGGCGGGCATAGCCGAGCGGCTCTCGGCCCGCCTTCCCGTCCCCTGCTACGTGCTCCCCGACGAGCCCGCGCTCGCCGCCCCGACGGTCGCCCAGATCACGCACGCCCTCGGCGGCACGGTCCTGCTCGGCGACGACTCCGGGCTCGCCCGCGACGCGCTCGACTTCGTCTTCGGCGGCGCGATGCTCCCGAGCTTCCTGCCCGCCCTGACCCCCGGCTGCCTGGTCGTCACCCCCGGTGATCGTGCCGACCTGGTCGTGGGCGCCCTGGCCGCGCACTCCGCGGGCACCCCGCCCATCGCGGGCGTCCTGCTGACGCTGAACGAGCGCCCCAGCAAGGAGATCCTGACCCTCGCGGCGCGCCTGGCACCCGGTACCCCGGTCGTCTCCGTGACCGGGAACAGCTTCCCGACCGCGGCGGAACTGTTCGCCATGGAGGGCAAGTTGAACGCCTCCACGCCGCGCAAGGCGGAGACCGCGATCGGGATCTTCGAGCGGCACGTGGACACCGGCGATCTGCTGGCCAGGCTCGCCGTGGCCCGCAGCGGCCGGGTCACCCCGATGATGTTCGAGCACGAGCTGCTGGAGCAGGCCCGTGCCCGCCGCCGCCGTGTGGTGCTGCCGGAGGGTACGGAGGAACGGGTGCTGCGCGCGGCCGACGTCCTGGTCCGCCGCGACGTGTGCGACCTGACCCTCCTCGGCGACACCGACGTCATCCGCAAGAAGGCCGCCGACCTCGGCATCGACCTGTCGGCCGCCCAGCTGATCGACCCGCAGACGTCCGAGCTGCGCCAGTCCTTCGCCGAGCGGTACGCCCAGCTGCGCGCCCACAAGGGCGTGACGGTCGAGCTGGCGTACGACGTGGTGGCGGACGTGAACTACTTCGGCACGCTCATGGTGGACAAGGGCCTCGCCGACGGCATGGTGTCGGGCTCCGTGCACTCCACGGCGGCCACCATCCGGCCGGCCTTCGAGATCATAAGAACAAAGGGGGCCGCGCGAAGCGCGTCGGGCAGGGCGGGGGTGGGTGACGGGAGGGCGAAGCCGGAGGCGTCGATCGTCTCGTCCGTGTTCTTCATGTGCCTGGCCGACGAGGTCCTCGTCTACGGCGACTGCGCGATCAACCCGGACCCGGACGCGGAGCAGCTCGCCGACATCGCGGTGCAGTCCGCCGCGACGGCCGCCCGCTTCGGCGTGGAGCCGCGGATCGCGATGTTGTCGTACTCCACCGGAACGTCCGGCTCGGGCGCCGACGTGGACAAGGTGCGCGAGGCGACGAAGCTGGTGCGCGCCTCGCGGCCGGACCTGCACGTCGAGGGACCCATCCAGTACGACGCCGCCGTCGAACCCTCCGTCGCCGCCACCAAGCTGCCGGACTCGGAGGTCGCCGGCCGGGCGACGGTCCTGATCTTCCCCGACCTGAACACCGGCAACAACACCTACAAGGCCGTGCAGCGCTCGGCGGGCGCCGTCGCGGTCGGACCGGTGCTCCAGGGCCTGCGCAAGCCGGTCAACGACCTGTCGCGCGGCGCGCTGGTCAGCGACATCGTCAACACGGTCGCGATCACCGCGATCCAGTCCCAGGCCCAGGAGCTCCCCGCATGACCGCCCCGCAGTCCCCCACGCGCGTCCTCGTCCTCAACTCCGGCTCGTCGTCGGTGAAGTACCAGCTGCTCGACATGCGTGACTCGTCACGGCTCGCGGTCGGCCTGGTGGAGAGGATCGGCGAGGCGACCTCGCGGCTGGTGCACACGCCCCTCGAGGGCGGCGGTGAGCGGCGCGAGCGTACGGGACCGATCGCGGACCACGACGCGGCGCTGAAGGCGGTGTCCGAGGAGCTCACGCAGGACGGGCTCGGCCTGGACTCCCCCGCGCTCGCCGCGATCGGTCACCGGGTGGTGCACGGCGGTCTGAAGTTCCACGCCCCGACCGTGATCACCGAGGAGGTGCTCGCGGAGGTGGAGCGCCTCGTCCCGGTCGCGCCGCTGCACAACCCGGCGAACATCACCGGCATCCGTACGGCCCGGGCCCTGCGCCCGGACCTCCCCCAGGTCGCCGTCTTCGACACCGCCTTCCACACGACGATGCCGGAGGCGGCCGCCCGGTACGCCATCGACATCGAGACCGCGGACGCGCACCGTATCCGCCGCTACGGCTTCCACGGCACCTCGCACGCCTACGTCTCGCGGGCCACCGCGGCGCTGCTCGGCAAGGACCCGTCGGAGGTGAACGTCATCGTGCTGCACCTGGGCAACGGGGCCTCCGCGTCGGCGGTGGCCGGCGGCCGCTGCGTGGAGACCTCGATGGGGTTGACCCCCTTGGAAGGCCTCGTGATGGGTACGCGCTCCGGTGACATCGACCCGGCGGTGACCTTCCACCTGAAGCGCGTCGCCGGGATGAGCACCGACGAGATCGACGCACTGCTCAACAAGAAGAGCGGTCTGGTGGGCCTGTGCGGGGACAACGACATGAGGGAGATCCGCCGGCGGATCGACGAGGGCGACGAGCGGGCGCGGCTGGCGTTCGACATCTACGTCCACCGGCTGAAGAAGTACATCGGCGCGTACTACGCGGTGCTCGGGCGGGTGGACGCGGTGGCGTTCACGGCGGGTGTAGGCGAGAACGCCGCCGCGGTGCGAGAGGCTGCCCTCGCGGGTCTGGAGGAGATGGGCCTCGTGGTGGACGCCGGGCTGAACGCCGCCCGGTCGGACACGGCACGGCTGATCTCGCCGGAGTACGCACGGGTGGCGGTTGCCGTCGTGCCGACGGACGAGGAGCTCGAGATCGCGCGACAGACCTTCGAGCTGGTGACGGGAGACGTGAAGGGGGTGCCTGAAAGCCCGACAGCCTGACGCGCTGGAAGGCCGGAAGGCTGAACGCCTGAGCGGGCCGGCGCCCATTTGTACATTCCACCAGACGGAATATTCCGCAGGGAAACAAACCGATAGGATCCGCCTTATGCGCCGTTCCAAAATCGTCTGCACACTGGGCCCCGCCGTCGACTCATACGAGCAGCTGAAAGCGCTCATCGAGGCCGGTATGAACGTGGCCCGTTTCAACTTCAGCCACGGGACCCACGCCGACCACGAGGAGCGGTACCACCGCGTCCGTCAGGTGTGCGAGGACACCGGCCGCGCCGTGGGCGTGCTGGCCGACCTCCAGGGCCCCAAGATCCGCCTGGAGACCTTCGCCGAGGGACCGGTCGAACTGGTCCGCGGCGACGAGTTCACCATCACGACCGAGGACGTCCCCGGAGACAAGTCGATCTGCGGGACCACCTACAAGGGCCTGCCCGGTGACGTCTCCAAGGGCGACCAGGTCCTCATCAACGACGGCAACGTCGAACTGCGCGTCGTCGAGGTCGACGGAGCGCGGGTCAAGACGATCGTCGTCGAGGGCGGCGTGATCTCCGACCACAAGGGCATCAACCTTCCCGGCGCGGCCGTCAACGTGCCGGCCCTTTCCGAGAAGGACGTCGAGGACCTGCGCTTCGCACTGCGCATGGGCTGCGACATGGTCGCGCTCTCCTTCGTCCGTGACGCGAGCGACGTCAAGGACGTCCACAAGGTCATGGACGAGGAGGGCCGCCGCGTCCCCGTCATCGCCAAGGTGGAGAAGCCGCAGGCGGTCGAGAACATGCAGGACGTCGTCATGGCCTTCGACGGCGTGATGGTGGCCCGCGGCGACCTCGCGGTGGAGTACCCGCTCGAGCGGGTGCCCATGGTCCAGAAGCGCCTCATCGAGCTGTGCCGCCGCAACGCCAAGCCGGTGATCGTGGCGACCCAGATGATGGAGTCGATGATCACCAACTCCCGCCCGACCCGTGCCGAGGCGTCCGACGTCGCGAACGCGATCCTGGACGGCGCGGACGCGGTCATGCTCTCCGCGGAGTCGTCGGTCGGCGCGTACCCGATCGAGACGGTCAAGACGATGTCGAAGATCGTCACCGCGGCGGAGGAGGAACTGCTCTCCAAGGGGCTCCAGCCCCTGGTCCCCGGCAAGAAGCCCCGCACCCAGGGCGGTTCGGTCGCCCGCGCGGCCGCCGAGATCGCGGACTTCCTGGGCGGCAAGGCGCTGATCGCGTTCACCAAGTCCGGTGACACGGCCCGCCGCCTGTCCCGCTACCGCGCCGAGCAGCCCATCCTCGCCTTCACCACGGACCAGTCGACGCGCAACCAGCTGACGCTGAGCTGGGGCGTGGAGTCCTTCCTCGCGCCCTTCGTGGAGACGACGGACGCGATGGTCGAACTCGTCGACGCGGAGCTGCTCAAGCTCCAGCGCTACAACGCGGGCGACGTCATGGTGATCACGGCCGGCTCGCCTCCGGGCGTCCCGGGCACGACGAACATGGTGCGCGTCCACCACCTCGGCGAGGCACGCGGCTGACCCGCTGTCACCTCTGCCCTCGGGCGGCCCCCGACCCCTTCCGGGTCGGGGGCCGTTCCTTTTCCGGGCGGTTCTCCGCGGTCCGTCACCCGCCGCCCGTCGCCCCGTGCACCACCGCAGCCGCCGTCCGGCCCCCAAGCAGGCGTATCAACCTCTTGACACAATTCCCCGCCTCCGGAATTGTCTTAACAGGTTGATACACCTGATCGATGCCGAACGGACCTCGAAAGGGGGTCGGCATGTCTGCTGCCCCGACGGCGGAAGGCACCTGGCGCACCTGGATCGACACCCCCGTCCGATGGGCGGGCGCGGCCGTCGGCGTCGCGGTCGGCGTACTCGTCGACTTCAGCCCGGAGCCGGACGTCCAACTCCTCTACGCCTTCCCCGCCTTCGGCCTGTGCGTCATGGCCGGCGTGCTGGCGGCCGACCTGATCGCACGCCCGCGGCACAGCTGGATACGGGTGGCGGAAGTGACCCCCCGCCGTGTCCGCGACTACGCGCCGCGCGCCCTGACCGCTTTCCTCACCGCGCAGGCGGTGATCCTCACGGTGCTCGTCGTCATCGCCGCGAGTACGGCTTCCGCGGACGCCAAGGGGCGCTCCGGAAGGGCCCTGGCCGTCGAGTGCCCGGCCGGATCGCAGCTCCTCGCCCCCTGGCCCGGCCTCTACTACGCGTGGCCGGCGCTCGGCGGAGTGGCCCTCGGCGCCCTCGCCTGCGCGCTGCTGCTGCGTCGCGTGACCCTGCGTTCCCAGACGGACGACCAGCGCCGGGTCCAGGCACGTGCGGCGGTCGGCGCCTGGGGAGTGGTCGTCACGGCCCCGCTCTTCGCCGTCTCGTTCACGATGGCGGTCGTCGTACTGAGCCTGTCCTGCGCGGGCGTGGCGAAGATCTTCGTTCTGGCGGCGCTCGCCCTCACCGCCTTCGCCTCCGCACTGAGCTGCTGCCACTGCCTGGGCGTCCTCCTGATTCCCCAGGCCTACACGGAGGCGAGGCCATGACCGCGCACAGTGTCCGCATCACCGTCAACCACGCGGCGCCCGTCCCGCCCTACGAACAGGTCCGTGCCCAGCTCGCCGACCTCATCTCCGTCGGCCGGCTCCGCCAGGGCGACCGGCTGCCCTCCGTCCGTCAGCTCGCCGCCGACCTCGGCCTCGCCAACAACACGGTGGTCCGCGCCTACCGCGAACTGGAGACCGCCGGCCTGGTCAGAACCCGCCGCGGCTCCGGCACCCAGGTCGTCGCGCCCCCGTCGATCGCCGACTCCAAGGAGAAACTCGCGCAGCAGGCACGGCTTTTCGCGATCTCGGCACGTCAGCTCGGCGCGACGGACGAGGAGGCCCTGGCGGCGATCCGGCACGCGCTGGCACAGGCGGACAGCGTCTGAGGCGGCGGCGAACCGGGCACGGACGCACGCGCAGGACGTACCTCCCGCTCCGGCGGTGTCAGGTCGTGACTTCCGCGCCCTGCGCGTTCCACGCACGGGCGAACCCGCTGCCGCGAGCCGAAACGGTCACCGTCCCGGCCCCGTGGTCGATGTCGCCGGCGATCTCGCCCGGCGCGACCGGCGGCCACTCGACGTCCATGTGCTCGCCGGGGGACAGCACGTACTCCATCCCCGACGGCTCGAACTGGACGGTGAGCGGCCCGTCAACGGCCGACAGCCGAACCTTCATCCACGTACCCGCTTCTCCGGAGTGACGACTGTGGGCCGCACCCCCCTGAACGGGTGCGGCCCACAGCCTTTTTCGCGGCTCCCGGTGGCTTGAGGTCAGGCGCCCGGGCCGGTGAAGTAGTTGTGCAGACCGGGGACCGTCAGCGTCCCGCCGAACTGGCCGGCCTGGGTGACCTTCACGTCGGTGAACATGGCGAAGGGGACGTTCAGCGGCGGCGGGGTCTCCGGGCTGAAGGTGATCGGGATGATGCCGAAGAGGTTGCCCTTCAGCTCCTCCGTGTACATGGTCACTTCACCGTCACGGATCGTCGAGGTGGAGCCCTTGTCGGCCTCGACGTGCGCGGTCGTGCCGTTCGGGCCGACCACGAGCTGGTGCAGGTCCTTGATGTCAACGCCCGTCGCGGTGAACTTCAGGACCTTCTTGATCTTGCCGCTGCCGGTCTTGACCTCCACGATGCCGTGGTAGTCCAGACCCGTCAGCGTGAGCATCGAGCTCTCGAGGATCCACGGCTCGTCCGGGAGCAGCGGCCGGCCGGGCTCGAGCTGGGCGTCGGCCAGGGCGTCCGGGTCCGGGGTCGGGCACGGGAAGCGCGGCTTGGCGCCGTCCGGGATGTCCTCGTCCTGCTTGGGGTCGAGTCCCTTGACGTCCTCGTCCAGCTCTTCGACCTCGGCGCCGGCCTTGTCGGCCGCGTCCTTGATCGCTTCCTTGGTCTTGTCGACCGTCTCGTCCACCGCGTCGGCGGGCTTCTCCGCGGGCTCCTCGGCCGGCGCCTCCGACGGCGCGGTCGAGGGTTCCTCGGCCGGCTGCGTCGCGGTCTCGCTCGGCGACGGCGTCTCGGTCGGCTCGCCCTTCAGCGTGTCGCCGATGTCGTCGATGAGGTCCTTGACCTTGTCGCCCACGCCCAGCGGGTCGAGCGGGTTGGTCGACTGGCTCGGGGACGGCTCCGGCGCGGGCGCCGCCTGCTCGGATCCGGCCGCGGAGGCGGACGGGCTCTCGGCCGGCTTCGGCTCCTGCTCCTCGTCGCCCGTTCCGGTTCCGGACGTGGCACTGGGCGTCGGCTCCGGATCGGCCGAGTCCGACGGGGACGGCGACTCGGACGGCTTCGCCGACTCCGACGCCGACGGCGACGGCGACTGTGACGGCTCGTCGGAGCGGGTCACGCACGGGCCGGGAGCGAAGGGGATGTCCTTGTCGTCGGCGAGCGCCAGCTTGGGGGTGAGTCCCATGCCGACGAAGACGGCGGTGGGCATCGCGGCGAGGGCGATCGCCTTGCTCGCGGGCATCTGGAACTTGTGGAACAGGGACTTCCTGGGCGCGGCGTGGCGCGGCCCCTTTCTCTCCCGCGAGCCGTCGCCGCCCGCGTCCGCGGTCAGCGGTGGTGTCACGTCACCCGGCACTGTTCCTCCCGCCGTTGCCTTCGATGGATGTCTCGTGCGTGTCCGTGTCGAAGCCGTCACGCTGCTCCGGTACGGCGGGACTTGCGGGCGCGGCCTGCTGGACGGCGGGCGCCTCGTCGGCGCTCACGGGCCTGCCGGGCGCCCACGACAGCGAGAGCGCGCCGCCCGTGAGGGACAGGACGAACCCGATGATGAAGCCGCCCAGGTTGGCGATCGGAAGGGATACCAGCGCCAGGAGAATCGTGGCGACGCCCGCGAACACCCGTACGATGTGCTGGAACCACATCGTGAGACCCAGCGTCACCAGCAGCACGCCGATGATCAGCGAGCCGGCCCCCGCCGTCGTCTGCATGGCGAGGTTCATGTGGCCGATTTTGAAGGTCGCATACGGGAAGTAGGCGATGGGGATCCCGCCGAGCAGGGTCAGCAGACCCGCCCAGAAGGGCCGCTGTCCCCGCCAGGTACGGAAGTTCCGCCGAAGGACGCGGATGTAGTGCTCGTCCCGCCCCTGTGACACTGCAGTCTCGGCGCTCATGGAAAACAGCTCCCTGGTACTGGCGTTGCTGTGTGAAGAGAGTGGCGGGCGGGCGAAGCTGCCAGAGTCTCACCCGCCCGCCCGGACGGGGCTACCGTCAGTAGCACTCGACCTTGGGGCCGTCGCCCTTGTGCAGGCGCATGCTCAGACCGCTGAGCTCGAAGGTGCCGGCGGTCGTCGCCCACGCCTTCTGCTCGACGCCGGTCAGCTCGACCTCTTCCGCCTGCTGGGCGAACCCGTTGGGCAGGATCGAGGTGTCCTTGACCGCCGGGCCCTTACCGGTGCCCGGGTTGTCCGTGTCCTTGGCCGCGACGCCGATGTCGATGTTCCTGAACTTGGCGTTCGCGTCCAGCTCGGACACGTCCAGGTACAGCTTCTCGGCCTGGACGTCGGTGCCCTTGTCGCCAGCCGTCAGCTTCAGCGTGATCTTGCCGACGAACGGAACGTCGGTGACCACCGACTGGCACATCTTGGTGATCGACGCGTTCTTGAACGTCGAGATCGCAACGGGGTGCGCGACCTTCTCGTCACCCTTGAGGTCCTTGTACCCCATGTCCACGCCGCCGTACTGGGAGAACCCGGTACCGACGAGCTTTCCGGCCGTGACCTTGAACTCCTGGCCCGACACCGCGAAGGACGCGGCGAGCGCCCCCTGTGCCAGGCCGACGCCTATCGCAGCCGTCGCGGCCACGCTCGGCACCATGACAAGGGCGAACCGCTTCCATCTGGTTCCACCGCGAGCCATAGACTCCATGACTTTCCTCCTTCTCGGACGTACATCTCCGGTCCGGACCCGCGGGCCCGTCCTGGGATGGGAGAAGTGCTACGTCCTCGGGAAGGAGAGCGCCTGGTCTCCGGGCGCGACGTGCGTCCGAAGAACACCGGCGATCACCCCCGAGCGACAACCACTGGTCGCGCCTGACTCGTCACGCACAACCTGCCGGACAGGCCCTGCCGTTCTGTGGCAGGAACCCCCCTGTCCGCGACCGGCGCCAGTGACGCCGGCCGGCCCGGTGGGGACCCAATGGGCCGCGGCACGACTGGGAGCCGGGCTGGTGCGGTATTGGACCGAGCGTCGCCGATCGTGGTCCATTCCACGCCAGGGCACAAGGGGGTTCGTTACTGGCTAGTAACGGCCTGATAACCACGCCACGACCGCGCGATGTCGCGCGAGCACGCTGGGTGCCGTCCGGACCTCCGACAGAGAGGGTGATAGGCATCGATAACCGGACAGAACAAGGGCGTTGCTGTACTCCGAGTAACCCGACCACCCGATTACCAAGTTTTGGCAAAGCCGGGCCGCATTTTGTCACTGTGTCGCCAAAACGGCGGTGACGCCGCGTCAGCGCCACCGCCGCAAATCCGTCAGAACGCCATCCTCAGGACACCCTTGTCATAACGGCTGTCAATGAACGTCCGGCGGGGACCCGATGGGACGCCGCCGAAACATCAGCGACATCACAGGAGTCGTCAGAAGAGCACCCGCGCGAGGGCCTGCCGGGCCGCGGTCACCCGCGGGTCGTCCTGACCGACCACCTCGAACAGTTCCAGCAGCCGCACCCGCGCCGCGTCGCGCTCGTCGCCGGCGGTGCGCCGCACCGTCTCCACGAGCCGGCCGAAGGCGTCCTCGACATGACCGCCGACGAGGTCCAGGTCCGCGGCGGCGATCTGCGCCGTGGCGTCGGCCGGGTCGGCGGCCGCGTTCTCGCGGACCTTCTGCGGGTCCATGTCCTTGACGCGGCCGAGGAGTTCGGCCTGCGCGAGACCGAGCTTCGCCTCGGTGTTGCCCGGGTCGTCGGACAGCACGTTCTTGTACGCCTGGACCGCGCCGCCGAAGTCGCCCGCGTCCAGGGCCTGTACGGCCGCCTCGAGCAGTGCGTCGTAAGGGCCGGCCGGGACGGGGGCCTCCGGGGCCTCGCCCGAGGCGTCCGGGTCGACCGCGATGCCGGTGAGCCCGAAGCGCTCCTCGGCCACCTGCACCAGCTGGTCCAGCGTCTGGCGGATCTGCGCCTCCGGCGCGGCACCCTGGAAGAGGGGCAGCGCCTGGCCGGCCACCACCGCGAACACGGCGGGGATGCCCTGGATCCCGAACTGCTGCATCAGCATCTGGTTGGCGTCGACGTCGACCTTGGCGAGAACGAACCGGCCGTTGTACTCCTTGGCGAGGCGCTCCAGCAGCGGGCCGAGCTGCTTGCACGGCTCGCACCACTCGGCCCAGAAGTCGATGACGACCGGGACCTCGGTGGAGCGCTGCAGGACGTCGCGCTCGAAGCGCGCCTCGTCGGTGTCGATCACCAGGCCGGCCGGGGACACGGCTTGGCCGCCACCCTGGCGGGCGGCCTCGGCCCTCGCCTGCTCCGCCTTCGCCTTGGCCTCGTTGGCCGCCTTCACCGCGGCGAGGTCGACGACGCCGCTCATGGACATGTTCCTAGGCTGCATGAGTACATCCTCCCCCTTCCGCGCGCCCAAGTGAAAAAGCCGCCCGTCCCGCCCGTCCGCCGGTGACCCCCGATGCGGCTCCCCGTTCGACCGTGATCGACTCCGCGATGGTCCCGCGACGCGACCGGTGGCCGGTTCTGCGATGGTGAATACCTGCGCCCGGTCCCCACCATGGCGCCTGTGGTTGTCGCGAGGAGCCGGTCACGGCTTTCGCTACGGGTCGTAGCGTATCTGCGTAGGTCCGGCGGTGTGAAGCATTTTCCGGTGAGCTGCCTCACAGCCGCCATTCTCCTTACCGGCGGGTATGGTCGCGGGCATGTCCAGCAGCACCTACCCCGAAGCCCCGCGTACGGGTCGTACGGGACGGCCCCGCAGCGCCGAGGCCGATGCGGCGATCCTGGAGGCGACCCGTGCCTCCCTGGTCGAGCTGGGGTGGTCGAAGCTGACCATGGGGGACGTCGCCACGCGGGCGGGGGTCGCCAAGACCACCCTGTACCGCCGCTGGGCGAACAAGAACGAGCTGGTCGTCGACGCCGTGGCCGTCCTCTTCGACGAGCTCGAACTCCCCGACCGCGGCAGCCTGGTCGCGGACGTCGAGGGTGTGGTGCTCCAGTTCGCCGATCTGCTCGGGCAGCCGGAGACCAAGACGGCGCTGATGGGCGTCGTCGCGGAGTCCACCTGCGACGAGGCGCTGCGGGCCCGCATCCGGTCGGCGATCGTCGAGCGGCAGAAACGACTCGTCGTCGAGGGCCGGGAACGCGCTCAGGCCCGTGGCGAGCTTCCGTACGAGGACGACCCCGAGACGGAAGCCCGCAACACGGACCTGATCTTCGACGTGGTGGCGGGCGCGGTGGTCCACCGGGCGCTGGTGAGCGCGCAGCCGGTGGACGCCGAGTGGGCGCGGCGGTTCACGTCCCTGCTGGTGTCCGGCCTCACCGCCCTGCCCCGCTGAGCCGGGCGGCGAGCGGACCGGCTCAGAAGCCGGGCGGCTCCGTGTAGATGCCCCACTCGTCGCGCAGGACGTCACAGATCTCGCCCAGCGTGGCCTCCGCCCGTACGGCGTCGAGCATCGGCGCGATCATGTTGGAGCCGTCGCGCGCGGCGGTCAGCATCGCCTCCAGCGAGGACCGCACGAGCGCCTCGTCACGGCCGGCCTTGCGGTCGGCCAGCACCCGCACCTGCTCGCGTTCGACCTCGTGGCTGACCCGCAGGATCTCCAGATCGCCGGTGACGGAGCCGGTTGCCGTGTTGACGCCGACGACCTTCTTGTCGCCCTTCTCCAGGGACTGCTGGTAGCGGAAGGCGGACTCGGCGATCTCGCCGGTGAACCAGCCGTCCTCGATACCGCGCAGGATGCCGGAGGTGATCGGGCCGATCGGGTGCTGCCCGTCGGGGTGGGCCCGGCGTCCGCGCTCCCTGATCTGGTCGAAGATCTTCTCCGCGTCGGCCTCGATGCGGTCGGTGAGCTGCTCGACGTACCAGGAACCGCCCAGCGGGTCGGCGACGTTGGCGACGCCGGTCTCCTCCATGAGCACCTGCTGCGTGCGCAGCGCGATCTCGGCGGCCTGCTCGCTCGGCAGGGCCAGGGTCTCGTCGAGGGCGTTGGTGTGCAGGGAGTTGGTGCCGCCGAGGACCGCGGACAGCGCCTCGACCGCCGTGCGGACCACGTTGTTGTACGGCTGCTGGGCGGTGAGCGAGACACCGGCGGTCTGGGTGTGGAAGCGCAGCCACTGGGCCTTGTCGGTCTTCGCCCCGTACACCTCCTTCATCCAGCGGGCCCAGATCCGGCGGGCCGCGCGGAACTTGGCGATCTCCTCGAAGAAGTCGAGGTGCGCGTCGAAGAAGAAGGACAGGCCGGGTGCGAAGGTGTCGACGTCGAGGCCGCGGGAGAGGCCGAGCTCGACGTAGCCGAAGCCGTCGGCGAGCGTGTACGCGAGCTCCTGCGCGGCCGTCGCGCCGGCCTCGCGGATGTGGTAACCGGAGACCGAGAGGGGCTTGTACGCGGGGATGCCGGCCGCGCAGTGCTCCATCAGGTCGCCGATGAGTCGCAGATGCGGCTCGGGCTGGAAGAGCCACTCCTTCTGCGCGATGTACTCCTTGAAGATGTCCGTCTGCAGGGTGCCGTTGAGCACGGCCGGGTCGACGCCCTGGCGCTCGGCGGCGACCAGGTACATGCAGAAGACGGGGACGGCGGGACCGGAGATGGTCATCGACGTCGTGACGTCGCCGAGCGGGATGTCCTTGAAGAGGACCTCCATGTCGGCGGCGGAGTCGATGGCGACACCGCAGTGGCCGACCTCGCCGAGCGAGCGCGGGTCGTCGGAGTCGCGTCCCATGAGGGTCGGCATGTCGAAGGCGACGGACAGCCCGCCGCCGCCGGCGGCCAGGATCATCTTGTAGCGCTCGTTCGTCTGCTCGGCGTTGCCGAAGCCTGCGAACTGGCGGATGGTCCAGGTGCGGCCGCGGTAGCCGGTGGGATGCAGTCCGCGGGTGAAGGGATACTCACCGGGCCAGCCGATGCGTTCGAAGCCCTCGTAGTGGTCCCCGGGCCGGGGGCCGTAGACGGGCTCGACCGGATCCCCGGAGAGCGTGGTGAAGTCGGCGTCCCGCTTGCGGGCCTTGTCGTAACGGGCCTGCCAGCGTCGGCGGCCTTCCTCGATCGCGTCAGCGTCCATACCTCGAATTTACTAGGACGTCCTAGTAAATGTCGATGGCAAAGCGCCGCGAGCCGTGCTCGCGGCGCTTCGGGGTCCTACGCGTCGGCCGTCGCCGGGGCGGCGTCACCGGCGATCAGGGCGCGCGCCTCGCGCGTGATCCTCGGCTCGACGAAGAACGAGGCGAAGGGGATGCAGCCCGCGGCCAGCACCCACAGCAGCTTCCCGAACGGCCACTTCGCCTTGGAGCCCAGATCGAAGGCGAAGACGACGTAGATGATGAAGAGCACACCGTGGATCTGCGAGATCAGCATGGTGTCGCCGGTGTCGAACCCGTACTTCATGACGATGGCGGCGGTGAACACGAGGAGCCACACGGCCGTGATGTACGCCATCACCCGGTAGCGGGTCAGGACATTCGCTTTCATGGCATCGAGCGTAACCGGGCGCAAGGGCCGATCTTCGCCCGGGGCGGCCGGGTCACTTCTCGTCGAAGTCGCCCGCCGCGACGCGCAGCGGACGCAGCAGCGCGAAGATCTCCCCGCACTCCTCCGCGTCGTACGTGCCCAGGCCGAAGTCCATGGCCATCAGGTCGCGAGTGGCGGCCTCCACCACCTCGCGGCCCTTGTCCGTGATCGAGGCGAGCGTGCCGCGGCCGTCGTTCGGGTTGGGCCGCTTGTCGACCAGGCCGGACCTGACGAGCCGGTCGACCGTGTTGGTCACCGAGGTGGGGTGCACCATCAGCCGCTCGCCGATCTTGGACATCGGCAGCTCACCGGCCTTGGAGAAGGTGAGCAGCACCAGCGCCTCGTACCGGGCGAAGGTCAGTCCGTACGGTTTGACGACGGCGTCGACCTCGGCCAGCAGGATCTGGTGGGCGCGCATGATGGACGTGATCGCCGCCATCGACGGCACGGGGCCCCATCGCTCCTGCCACAGCTCGTCGGCGCGGGCGATCGGATCGAAGGGGAGACTGAGCGGCTTCGGCACGGCACGACCTTACCGACTGGTCACATGCTGGTCAGCCCCGTCTCGCCTTTCGGTCGTTCAACCCTTTGATCCGATGATCCTGCCGCGCCGCTCCGACGCGCCTCGGCGACGAGCGCCAGGGCGCACAGGGTGCCGAGCACTCCCGCCCCCGTGACGACGTGGTGCACCGGCCAGAACTCCGCGGCCAGGCCCGCGAGCGCCATGCCGACGCCCTGGACCGTCATCAGCCCGGCCGTCATCAGCGTCATCGCCCGGCCGCGCAGCTCCTCGGGGACCGCCTCGACGAACCACTGGTCGAGGCCGATGACATACGCCGCGCCCACTCCGGTGAGGGCCAGCAGCACAAGGGTCCACGCCAGGCCGGGGCGCACGGCGTACCCCAGCAGCGGCAGCAGGCCCACGGCGGCGGCCGGCAGCACGATCCGGGAGCGGCCGCGGGGGCTCAGCACCGACCCCGCGTACAGCTCGGCGGCGATGTGGCCGACCGGCATCGCGCACATCAGGAGACCCAGGAACACGGGGCCGACGCCGAGTTCACCCGCGTACGGGGCGGCCAGCGCCTCGGGAGCCACCACGAACATCGCGGGCAGCCAGAACAGCAGCAGAAGCACGCGGATCCGGCGGTCGCGCAGGATCAGCCGGGCCCCGGCGAGCGAATCCGCCATGAGCGCACCGCCGCCGCCCGCACGCGCGGGACGGTCCTTGGTGCCGCACCGCAGCAGCAGCGCGGAGCAGAGGAACGTCACCGCCGTGACGGCGATCGCCTGCCGCGGGGAGACCGCGGCGAGCAGCAGACCACCCGCCCCGAAACCGGCGAGCAGCGCGCTCTGGGAGACGATCCGCAGCAGCGAGCGGCCCAGCACGTACGGCTCGCCCTCGCCGAGGATGTCCGTGAGGGCCGCCGTCCGCGTGCCGGTGAAGACGGGTGACACGGCGGCGACGGCGCAGCGCAGCGCGAGCAGGCCGCCGACGGGCGTGCCGGGCAGCACCATGACCGCCACACAGGCGGCGCACACCAGGTCGCAGACGACGAGCACGCGCCGGGCGGGGTACCGGTCGGCGACGCCCGCGAGGAGCGTTCCGCCGAGGAGGTAGGGCAGGAACCCGAGCGCGAAGGTGAGGGCGCTCAGGAGCGGCGAGCCGGTGAGGTCGTACACGAGCACGGTGAGCGAGATCTCGCTGACGACGACGCCGAGGAGGGACAGGACGTGCGCGGCGAACACGGCACGGAACTCCCTTACGGCGAACACGGACCGGTAGCCGGTGCGCGGCGACGGGTGCGGAGCCGTGCCGGTGCTGCCGGGCGCGGAGTGCGGAGATGTCGGCGGCGTCGGAGGGGTCTGTGTCGGCATGCGGATCAGCGTCGCGCCGCCGTGCGGCGGACCCTAGACTTTCGGCTCACACCGAATCTTCCGGGCGGGGTCCGATGCCGTTCCATCTCCATCTCGCGGAAGCGGACCTGCTGCGCTGCCGGTTCGCGATCTCCCCGCTGTGGGAGACCCAGGAGGCGGTCCGCACCCTCGCCCGCCCCGAGCGCCACGGCTACCACCTGCCGTGGCTGCGGCGGACACGGGAGGCGACCGCCGGGATCGACCTGCGGCCCCTGTGGCTGCTGATGCCGTCCGGGGGCGGCCACAACCCGGACTTCTTCTGTCCGCCGCCGCTCGGTCCGGCCGTGCCGTTCGAGGAGGAGCTCGCGGTCGTACGGGCGACCCCGCCGGGAACGGCGCGCGACGACATGGCGGCCGCCCTGGCCGCGACGCCCGGGGCGGCCCGCAGTGCGCTGGGCCGTTCCCTGCTCGCGGATCCCGCCCGTACGGTCCGGCGGCTGGCGGATCTGCTGGAGCAGGTCTGGCACACGCTGATCGAGCCGGAATGGCCCCGGCTGCGCGCACTTTTGGAGGCGGACGTCGCCTACCACTCGCGGCGGCTGGCGGAGGGCGGCTTCGGGCGGCTGGTCGGGGAGTTGAGCCCCCGGCTGGCCTTCGAGGACGCCACGCTGAAGATCGACGGCATGCGGGGCAGCCATGTGCGGTCGCTGGACGGCCAGGGTCTGGTGCTGATGCCGAGCGTGTTCTGCTGGCCGGACGTGATCAGCGGCTTCGAACCGCCGTGGCAGCCGGCGGTCGTGTATCCGGCGCGCGGAGTCGGAGGGCTGTGGTCGCCGCCGCAGGACCGCACGCCGGCGGCCCTGGCCGCGCTGCTCGGCCGGGCGAGGGCGGACGTACTCCGCGCGCTCGGCGAGCCGGCGTCGACCTCTTCGCTGGCACGGCTGCTCGGGCTGGCGCCGTCGACCGTGTCGGCGCATCTCTCGGTGCTGCGGGCGGCGGGGCTGCTGACCTCGCGCCGTTACGGCCACCAGGTGCTGTACGAGCGGACACCGCTGGGCATCACCCTCGCGGGACCGCAGCCGGACACCTTGTCCTGAGTCCGTGCGGGTCGGGCCGCTCGGAGCACATGACGCCCCGACGCAGCGGGTGTCAGCGCCGCAGGGACCGCTTCACGTGGGCCCGGACCGCGCGCTGCGCGACCGGTCCGAGCGACTCGAACGCCCCCAGAAGCGCGGTGAGCTGCTCCAGCGCGTCCAGCGCCCGCCCGGCGCCGTCCGGGTCCACGCCCTCGTACAGCTCGAGGCCGACGAAGGCGGCGGCGACCGCCCGGGCCAGGCCCTCGTGGTCGGTGAAGTCGGCGATCGGCGTCCCGCCGAGGACCCGGGCGAGCACCTGCTCGATCTCGGTGATCCACAGATCCAGCCCGGCGGCCGTGGCGGGCCCGAGACGCGGCTGCGACTGGGCGCCGGCGAGCAGCTGCCCGAGCACCGCGACGTGCCCCTCCTCCTTCTCCTGTACGTGCATCCGGCGTCCGAGGTCCAGCAGTTCCGCCAGGGTGGAGATCTGCCGCAGCTCGTCCCGGTAGCGGGCCACCCGCTGTTCGGCCCCGTAGCGGCAGGCTGCCGCCAGGAGACCGTCGACGGATCCGAAGTGGTAGAAGACGAGCGCCTGGTTCACCCCGGCCGCCGCCGCGACCGACCGGGCGGAGGTCCTGGCGATGCCCTGCTCGACGAGCGTGGCCAGCGCGCCCCGCAGCAGTTTCTCCTTGGTGTCCTCGCTCACGCCCGCGTCTCCTCGCGTACGGGACGCAGCCCGGCGCGCACCCCGAGGGAGCGTACGTCCCGGTACTCGGCGGTGAACGAGCCCGTGTACCCGAAGAGCGGTCCGAAGCGGCGGTTGGTCACCCGCACCCGGATGCGGAAGCGCCCGGTGGCCTCGTCGAACGCCTCGCGGACCTCGGCGTCGCCGCCGATCAGGTCCGGTACACGCAGGTCCAGCGGCCCTTCACGGAAACGGTGCACTCCGGAGCGGATGAGGAGGGAGCCGTCCGGTTCCGCGGTCGGATGCAGGTCGCTCGCGAGGTGCTGGTGCGTGCCGAGGTAGTCGAGCACCCGGTCGCCGCCCGGCGCGAGCACCATCGTGGCGTCGAACCGGCGCGGACCGGACGGCAGGGCGAAGGTGCGCACGAAGGTGACGGTCTCGCGCCCCGACGAGTCGGAGTAGGGCACGTTCTCGATGGTGAAGGGGACGTCACGGCCGGTACGCGGGACGAGGATGTTCCGGGTGGCGCCGAGGGCCAGGAACGGCCTGACGAAGGCGCGGCCGTGCCAGATCCGGTCCATCACCCCGTGGCCGACGCATGCCTCGTTGCTGTCGAGTCCGACGGAGAAGCGGCGCTGCAGCTCGGGGTGGAGGCGGTCGAAGTCAGCGCCCATGGCGCTGCGGAAGATCGAGTTCATGCGGCTTCCATGGTGTGGAGGAGTGCCGGGGCACTCGTGCGCGGTGGCGCGGTGCGCAGGCAGCGGCGGGCGGCCGGAGTCAGCCGGGACGGCGGCAGCAGCAGTGCGGCGACGGCGGTGGCGACGGCGACTGCCGGGGAGACGAGAGCCGCGGTCAGGACCGGGACGAGCAGGCGCAGGGCCGACTCCGCCAACCAGTGGGCCAGCAGCCGCCCGGGGCTCACGCCCGCCTCGCACCACAGCCGCAGCCGGTCGAACGACCATGCCGTGGCCCAGCCCATCAGGGGCCGGAACACCCACCGGTCCGCGAATCGGCCGAACCGGCCCCAGCGGGGCCGGTAGTCGTAGCCGGTGAGGAAACGGATGCCGTCGCCCGACGGCACATAGCGCCAGTAGCCGCTGCCCTCCTTCAGCAGGGAGAGCGGATCCGGCGAGGCGAACCGCAGGGCCGACACCCGCTCGCCGTCCGCCCGCCGGCGCTCGCCCGCGGTGACTCCGGTGCCGGCGATCACCAGGAAGGGCAGCAGGCGGGTGGCGTACCGGAACCGCTGGGGCCCGCCGTCCGCGCGGGGGAGGTGGTCGATCTCCGTGAACCTCAGATCCCACCGCTGGTGCTCGTCCGGCTCCTGGGTGCGCGCCCAGAGCACCTCCATGTCGGCGCGGATGCGGGTCTCGACGTACAGCCCCATGGCGTCCCCCCGGTACAGGCAGCAGGGTTTGAGCGACCGCTCAAGCCTCGAGCCGCACCGTAGCCCACATTTGAGCAGTCGCTCAAGATGCCGGTCCGGGCACACGCGAGCCCCCGGCCGCAGGGCCGGGGGCTTGGCAAAAGGAAGGGGGCAATCAGCCGGCGAGGCGCCGTTCCACGGTGTCGACCTTGGAGGTGAGGCCGTCGGTCACCCCGGGCCGGATGTCGGCCTTCAGCACGAGGGAGACGCGGGGGGCGCGGGCCTCCACGGCGGCGACCGCGCGCCTGACCACGTCCATCACCTCGTCCCACTCGCCTTCGACCGACGTGAACATCGCGTCCGTGCGGTTCGGGAGCCCCGACTCGCGTACGACGCGGACCGCGTCGGCGACGTACTCGCCGACGTCCTCGCCCACCCCCAGGGGCGTGACGGAGAAGGCGACGATCACGCGTCGACCACGTTCTCGCGGGCGGCGCGGGAGGCGATGACGGCGTCGTCGGCCTCACGCTTGAGCTTGCGCTCGGCGAAGAAGCCGCCGAAGGGCAGCACGGAGAGCACGAAGTAGAGGGCCGCGGTCTTCAGGTCCCACTTGGTGCGGTTCCACGCGTCCAGCCAGAAGAGCACGTAGAGGACGAAGAGCAGACCGTGGATCGCACCCATGACCGGGACCGCGTTGAAGTCCGTCGTGCGCTTGAGGACCGAGCAGACGAGGAGCAGGAGGAACGAGACGGCCTCCGGCGCGGAGACGAGACGGAGGCGGTGGAGGGAGGAGGCGGTCTTGATGTCCACGAGTCACCTTCGGTGGCGAGGGGATGGGCGGGGGGCATGGATCTTGTGAACGCGCGCACAAGCCCGCGGACCATTGTGGCAGGCCACTTTGCGAAGTCTTTGTCAGGGTCCGGATCCTCCCCGAGGACGCTGTTCGGGGCAGGTTTCACCGGATAACGTCGGGCCCGTGGCAACGTTTCGGCTCCAGGGGAGCAAGGTGCTCGCGGTCGAGATGACCGGCGACGCCGTCAGAGCGAAGAACGGGTCGATGGTCGCGTACGACGGCCAGATGGCCTTCAAGAAGATGTCCGGCGGTGGCGAGGGCATCCGGGGGATGGTCACCCGCCGCCTCACCGGCGAGCAGATGACCATGATGGAGGTGAAGGGGCAGGGCACCTGTTACTTCGCCGACCGGGCGAGCGAGATCAATCTCGTGCAGCTGCACGGCGACAAGCTCTACGTCGAGTCGAGCAATCTGCTGTGCACCGACGGCGGACTGCGCACCGGCACGACGTTCACCGGACTGCGCGGTGGCGCGAGCGGCAACGGCCTCTTCACGACCACCGTCGAGGGCACCGGCCAGGCGGCGATCATGTCGGACGGCACCGCCGTGGTGCTGCGTGTGACGCCCCAGTACCCGCTCTCCGTCGACCCGGGGGCCTACATCGCCCACCAGGGCAATCTGCGCCAGGACTTCCAGTCCGGCGTGACGTTCCGGACCTTCCTCGGCGAGGGCGGCGGCGAGGCGTTCCAGATCCGCTTCGAGGGTGACGGGCTGGTCTACGTGCAGCCGAGCGAGCGCAACACCGTCGGAGGGGACGTCTGATGCCGTTCCGCGAGATCAACTCCAAGATGGTCGAGGCGACCGTGTCGCCCGGCCAGAAGATGTTCAGCCAGCGCGGCGCGATGCTCGCGTACCGCGGCGACGTCAGCTTCACGCCGAACATCACCGGCGGCCAGGGCGGGATCGCCTCGATGATCGGGCGCCGTGTGGCGAACGAGGCGACACCGCTGATGACCGTGGAGGGCAACGGCACGGTGATGTTCGGCCATGGCGGCCACCACATCCAGGTCATCCAGCTGACCGGCGACACCCTCTACGTGGAGGCCGACCGCCTGCTCGCCTTCGACGGCACGCTCCAGCAGGGCACCATGTTCATGGGCTCGCAGGGCGGGGTCATGGGCATGGTCCGCGGCCAGGTGAGTGGCCAGGGCCTGTTCACCACGACCCTGGGGGGCCACGGCGCCGTCGCGGTGATGGCGCACGGCGGTGTGATCGAGCTGCCGATCACCCCCGCCCGTCCGGTCCATGTGGACCCGCAGGCGTACGTCGCCCACCACGGCGACGTACGGAACAAGCTCTCCACCGCGCTCGGCTGGCGCGACATGGTGGGGCGCGGCTCCGGTGAGGCTTTCCAGCTGGAGCTCAGCGGCAACGGTGCGGTGTACGTCCAGGCGTCGGAGGAGAAGCTGTGAGCACGCCCCCGGTTTTCGACCCGACGACACTGCCGAGCGACGACAACGTCAACGCGTACACCTTCTGTGTGGAGCTGAAGGGCTCCCAGTGGTTCCTCCAGAAGGGCAAGATGATCGCCTACTACGGGCGCATCGACTTCAACGGAATCGGCCACGGCCGCCTCGACCGGTTGCTGCGGACGTCGTTCCACTCCCCGCTGCACGCGGGCGACTGGGTGGTGGCGGAGGGCACCGGCAAGATGTTGCTCGCCGACCGCGCCTTCGACGTGAACTCCTTCGACCTGGACGACGGCAACCTCACGATCCGCTCGGGCAATCTGCTGGCGTACCAGCCCTCGCTGGCGCTGAAGCAGTCGATCGTGCCGGGCTTCTTGACCCTGATCGGCACCGGCAAGTTCGTGGCGGCCTCGAACGGGCCGGTGGTGTTCATGGAGCCGCCGGTCCGGGTGGATCCGCAGGCGCTGGTGGGGTGGGCGGACTGCCCGTCGCCCTGCCATCACTACGACCACGGCTACATGAGCGGCCTCATGGGCGGCGTCCGGGCACTGACGGGCATCGGTGGCGCGTCGGGCGAGGAGCACCAGTTCGAGTTCGTCGGGGCGGGCACGGTGCTGCTGCAGTCGAGCGAGGCGCTGATGCCGGAGCAGGCGACCGGCGTGGTCGGCGCGGAGCCCGGCGTTCCGGGCTCTCACGGGCCGGCCGGGGGCGCCGGCCAGCACGGTTCCGCACCGCGCCTTCCCGGCCAGCTGGGGGACCTCCAGCGTCGCTTCGGGCTGTGAGCGGTAGTCTGCGGAGTGTGACGTCGAACGTCTGCGCCCCTGTGCACCCCCTGGTGCGCGGGGTGCCGGGCGTCACACCCTCCGACTTCGTCCGCTTTTCAACTTCTTAGGTAGAATCCATATATGGAGACCGAGACGGCCACTCGCTGGCTTACCGATGACGAGCAGTGCACCTGGCGCACGCATCTGGAAGTCAACAAGCTGCTGATGCACCAGCTCGAGAAGGACCTCCAGCCGTTCGGCCTGACCAACAACGACTACGAGATCCTGGTGAACCTCTCGGAGTCGCCGGACCGGCGGATGCGGATGAGCGACCTCGCGGCGGCGACGCTCCAGTCGAAGAGCCGGCTGTCGCACCAGGTCACCCGTATGGAGAGCGCCGGCCTGGTCCGGCGGGAGAACTGCGAGTCGGACCGGCGCGGCCTGTACGCCGTGCTCACCGACGAGGGCGTCGCGACCATGCGGAAGGTGGCGCCGCACCATGTCGCCTCCGTCCGCAAGCACTTCATCGACCTGCTGTCGCCGGAGGCGCTCGCGGAACTGCGGGAGTCACTGACCCCGGTCGCCGAGCACCTGCGCGGACGGCGCGGCAAGCTCTAGCGGCGGCATCCGGCGGCAGAGCCCCGCGCGGCCCCGCGCCGGGCCGGCCACCGGCCGGTGACGGCGCAGCTACCCGCGGGCCGCGTCCGGCAGGGTCAGCTCGAACACCGCCCCGCCTGACGGCGAACGGCCGACCGTGAGCGTCCCTCGGTGGCGGTGTGCGACGTCGCGGGCGATCGCCAGGCCGAGGCCGGCACCGCCCTCGTCCCTGGTGCGTGCGTCGTCGAGCCGTACGAACCGTTCGAAGATCCGCTCACGCTGCTCCTCCGGCACGCCCGTGCCGTCGTCGGCGACGGCCAGCACGATCCGGCCGCCCTTCCGGCGCACGGAGGCGGTGACCGAGGCGACGGCGTGACGCTGTGCGTTGTCGAGCAGATTGCCGATCACCCGCCCCAGCTGGGCGCGCGAACCGGCCACCTGCAACCCCTGTGTCACGGCCAGTTCGACCGGTACGCGGTCACCGGCCCTGCGCGCCACCTCCTCCGTCAGCAGCTGCGCCGGATCCAGGGTCGCCGATCCGGGCCGCTCCCCCGCGTCCAGCCGGGCCAGCATCAGCAGGTCCGCGGCCAGCTGCTGGAGCCGCACGGTGTCCTCCACCGCGCCGGGCACATCGAGCAACTCCGGGTGCGCCGCGCCCACTTCGAGCTGCGTGCGCAGCGAGGCGATGGGGCTGCGCAGCTCGTGAGAGGCGTCCGCGACGAAGCGGCGCTGCCGCTCCACGGAGGCCTCGAGGGCGGCCAGCGTCTCGTTCGTCGTCCTCGCGAGCCTCGCGACCTCGTCCCCCGAGCCCGGCTCGGGCACGCGCCGCGAAAGGTCCTCGGAGCGGGTGATGGCCGCCATCTCGCGCCTGATGCCCTCGACGGGCCCGAGCGCACGGCGGGTCACCAGCCAGGTGACGAGGCCGACGACGGCGAGAAGCAGCGGCAGGCCGACGAGCATCGCGTCGCGCACGGTGGTGACCGCGTCCTGCTCGGTGGTCAGCGGCGCACCCGCGTACACGGTCGCCGTCCGGTCGTCGTCGAGACGGACCTCGACGGAGGCGAAGCGGTGGTCGGCGCTGTCGCCGTCCACGGTGGCGGTGCCGGAGGTCAGCTCCGGGTCGTCGGACGAGACCTCTCCCCGGACGGCGTCGTCGTCGCCGTCGTCGCCCTCACGGGGCTGCGCCTGGGGCCGGACGTCCGCGCTGGCTGTCCCCGAGACGGCCTGAAGATGCTCGCTGACGGCGAGCACCCTGCCGTCGTCCCCGACGACCTGGACGGGGCGTTCGTCGTCCTCGTCGGGCAGTTCCAGCTCTCCGTAGGGCACACCGAGCGCGATCTGGGACGCCACGTCCCGGGCGGCGACCTCCGCCTGGAGATCGGTGCGGTCGATCAGGTTCGCCCGCAGGGAGAGCAGGACGGCGGTCCCGGCGGCGATCAGCGCCACGGCGACCACCAGGGTCGCGCCGAGCGCGGCCCTGGCCCGCACCGACCTCATGACGACTCCACCGCCACCAGCCGGTATCCGGCGCCGCGCACGGTCAGGATGCGGTCCGCGCCGAGCTTGCGGCGCAGTGCGCTGATGTAGACCTCGACGATGTTCGGATCGCCCTCGTACGCGAAGTCCCAGACGTGCTCGAGGATCTCGGGCTTGCCGACGACCTCGTCGGTGCGTGTCGCCAGGTGCTCCAGCACCGCGAACTCCTTCGCGGTGAGGGCGACTTCCTCTCCGCCCGCGTGGACACGGCGGGTGGCCGTGTCCACGCGCAGGTCGCCCGCCGTCAGGACGGGCGAACCGCCCGCCCTGCCGCGCCGCCGGAGCAGCGCCTTGACCCGGGCGACGAGGACGACGTACGAGAAGGGCTTGGTCAGGTAGTCGTCCGCGCCGGTGTCGAGGCCCTCCGCCTCGTCGTACTCGCCGTCCTTGGCGGTCAGCATCAGGACGGGCACGTCGTGGCCGGCGGCGCGCAGCGCGGCGCAGACGCGGTAGCCGTTCATGCCCGGCAGCATGATGTCCAGCACGACCAGGTCATGGACGCCCTCGGTGGCGCGGTGCAGGCCCTCCAGTCCGTCGTGGACGACGTCCACGGCGTACCCCTCGGCGGTCAGGCCCGCGGCGAGGGAGCGCGCGAGCCGCCTCTCGTCCTCCACGATCAGCAACCTCATGGCCCCAGGGTCCCAAAAGGAAGCTGAAGATCTCTTCAGGCGGCTTCAGGCTGCGTTCAGCATGGCGCGGCAAGAGTGGATCCCGTTGCTGACGCATCAGCACGACTCGGCACAACGACTCGGGAGAACCTCATGAAGCGCAAGCTTGTCATCGCGACCGTGGCGGCGGCGGTGCTGGTCGGCGGCGGTACGTACACGGCTGCGGCGGTGTCGGACGACGACGCGCCGGCCGCCGCCGCGCGGGGCTCGGTGCCCGTCACGGTGCAGGACCGTGACGACCGAGACGACGACCGCGACGACGACGCGTCCGAGGACAGGTCCGCGGCGCCCGCCGGGTCCGTCACCGCGGCGCAGGCCGTGGCCGCGGCCCTCGAGCACACGCGAGGCACCGTGAGCTCCGTCGACCTCGACGACGACGGGGACCGCCATTGGGAGGTCGACGTCCTCGGCAAGGACGACCGCGAGCACGAGCTCCACGTCGACGTGAGGACGGGCGCGGTGCGGGAGGACAGGTCCGAGAGCGAGGACGACGACCGGGACGACCGCGCCGCCCTGCGTGCCGCGTCGGTGGACGCCCGCGAGGCGGTGACGGCGGCCCTCAGGTCCCACCCGGGCACGGCGGTGACGTCGGCCGGCTTCGAGGACGAGGGGACGGCCCACTGGGAGGTCGAACTCGGCGACGCCAAGGGCGGCGACGAGGACGCCGACGAGCGTGAGGTGAGGGTCGACGCGAAGACGTCGAAGGTCACGACGGACCCCGAGGACGACTGACCTTTCCCCTGCCCGCCCCTTCCCGAAACCGGGGACTCCGCCCCCGGACCCCCGCGCCTCAAACGCCGGCGAGGCTGGAGTAATCGGCCCGTCCGGCGTTCGAGGGCACCACGCGAAGGCGCGGTACGGGGGCCGGCCCCGGTTACGGGAAGGGGCGGAGTGGGGAACAAGCCCGCCGCAGGCACAGCCACCGGGTGACAGCCGAGCCCGTCGGCCGGGCAGCCAGGCAGCCCGGGGGTGTGCCAGGTCCGGGCGGGGCGGCCGCGGTGCCCCGGGGCCCGGGCGGAAGCCGGTAAGAGGAACGGTCAGGACTGCGTCAGGCCCGCCACCAGTTCGTCCGCCGCCCGGTACGGGTCCAGCTCACCCGCGACGATGCGTTCCGCGAGCGCGCCCAGGCGCCGGTCGCCGTGCAGGTCGCCGATGCGTTCCCGCAGCGCCGTGACGGCGATCGTCTCGACCTCCGTCGCCGCCCGGCGGGCGCGGCGCTCGGAGAGGACGCCGTGCTCCTCCATCCAGGCCCGGTGCTTCTCCAGCGCCTCGACGACCTCGTCGATGCCCTCGCCCCGCGCGGCGACCGTCTTCACGATCGGCGGGCGCCAGTCCCCCGGCCCCCGGGACTCGCCCAGGCCCAGCATGTGGTTGAGCTCGCGGGCCGTGGCGTCGGCCCCGTCGCGGTCCGCCTTGTTGACGACGTAGACGTCACCGATCTCGAGGATGCCCGCCTTCGCGGCCTGGATGCCGTCACCCATGCCGGGGGCCAGGAGCACCACCGAGGTGTCGGCCTGGGAGGCGATCTCCACCTCCGACTGGCCGACGCCGACCGTCTCGACCAGGACGACGTCGCAGCCGGCCGCGTCCAGGACGCGGATCGCCTGCGGCGCCGCCCACGCGAGGCCACCCAGGTGGCCCCGGGTGGCCATGGAGCGGATGTAGACGCCCGGGTCGGAGGCGTGCTCTGACATGCGGACGCGGTCCCCGAGCAGCGCCCCGCCCGAGAAGGGCGAGGACGGGTCGACGGCCAGGACGCCGACCCGCTTCCCGGCCTTCCGGTAGGCGGAGACGAGCGCCGAGGTGGACGTGGACTTGCCGACGCCCGGCGAGCCCGTCAGACCCACCACGTACGCACCGCCGGTCAGCGGGGCCAGCGCCGCCATGACCTCACGCAGCTGCGGCGACGCCCCCTCCACGAGTGAGATCAGCCGGGCCACGGCGCGCGGCCGGCCCTCTCTCGCCTGGGCGACCAGCTGGGGGACGTCCACCATCGTGCTGCTCCGATCGTTTCGCGCGTACGGGCTTCGGCCCTGGGTGACTGCTACCCGTGCTTACTTGGCGGGGACGCGGACGATGAGAGCGTCACCCTGACCGCCGCCTCCGCACAGCGCCGCCGCACCGACGCCGCCGCCGCGGCGCTTGAGCTCCAGCGCCAGGTGGAGCACCACCCGGGCGCCGGACATGCCGATCGGGTGGCCGAGCGCGATCGCGCCACCGTTCACGTTCACCTTTTCCGGGGTGACGCCGAGGTCCTTCATTGACTGGTGGGCGACGGCCGCGAACGCCTCGTTGATCTCGATGAGGTCCAGGTCGGAGACCTCCAGGCCCTCCTTCTTCAGGGCGTGCCTGATGGCGTTCGACGGCTGGGACTGCAGCGAGTTGTCGGGGCCCGCCACGTTGCCGTGGGCGCCGATCTCCGCGATCCACTCCAGGCCCAGCTCCTCGGCCTTGGCCTTGCTCATCACGACGACGGCGGCCGCACCGTCCGAGATCTGCGAGGACGTGCCGGCGGTGATGGTGCCGTCCTTGGCGAACGCCGGGCGCAGCCGGCCGAGCGACTCGGCCGTCGTCTCGGGACGGATGCCCTCGTCCTTGGAGAACAGGACCGGGTCGCCCTTGCGCTGCGGGATCTCGACGGGCGTGATCTCCGCCTCGAAGAGGCCGTTCTTCTGGGCGGCCGCGGCCCGCTGGTGGGAGAGCGCGGCGATCTCGTCCTGCACCGCGCGCGGGATGCCGAGGCGGGTGTTGTGCTTCTCCGTCGATTCGCCCATGGCGACGTTCTCGAAGGAGTCGGTCAGGCCGTCGTGCGCCATCGAGTCGAGCATCTCGATCGCGCCGTACTTGTAGCCCTCACGGGACTTCGGCAGCAGGTGCGGCGCGTTGGTCATGGACTCCTGGCCGCCGGCGACGACGATGTCGAACTCGCCGGCGCGGATCAGCTGGTCGGCGAGCGCGATGGCGTCGAGGCCGGACAGGCAGACCTTGTTGATGGTGAGCGCGGGGACGTTCATCGGGATGCCCGCCTTGACGGCGGCCTGGCGGGCGGGGATCTGGCCCGCGCCGGCCTGGAGCACCTGGCCCATGATCACGTACTGCACCTGATCTCCGCCGATGCCCGCCCGGTCGAGCGCCGCCTTGATGGCGAAGCCGCCGAGGTCGGCACCGGAGAAGGACTTGAGCGAGCCGAGCAGGCGGCCCATGGGCGTGCGGGCTCCCGCGACGATCACGGAGGTGTTGCCGGTCTTTCCAGACATGAGCACGATCCCCTTCCAGCCGCAGCTGAGGAGTGAACGAGGGTTTACTCAAATGTACTGAGCGGTACTGCTCCGGGTCACCGTGCCGCCGGTGTGATCGCGCGCACGTTGCGTAACCGGCCGCCGGGCGCTGCACTGGTCGAATGCTGACGCGAATCGACCACATCGGGATCGCCTGCTTCGACCTCGACAGGACTGTCGAGTTCTACCGGGCCACGTACGGCTTCGAGGTGTTCCACTCCGAGGTCAACGAGGAGCAGGGCGTACGGGAAGCCATGCTCAAGATCAATGAGACGTCCGACGGCGGCGCCTCCTACCTCCAGCTGCTGGAGCCGACCCGGGAGGACTCCGCGGTCGGAAAGTGGCTGGCCAAGAACGGCGAAGGTGTTCACCACATCGCATTCGGAACGGCCGACGTGGACGCGGACGCGCAGGACATCCGCGACAAGGGCGTGCGTGTGCTGTACGACGAACCGCGTATCGGCTCGATGGGCTCGCGTATCACCTTCCTCCACCCCAAGGACTGCCACGGCGTACTGACCGAACTCGTCACGTCTGCAACGGAGCACTGACCCTAAGGATTCCCGGCCCGGTAGAGTGGGCCGTTCCGGGCCGGGGCCGGGTCGGGGCCGTGCCGCGTCTCCGTCGTTGATCTGTCACCATTCCCCGGGGGGCCGTTCGCCGGCGAACGGTGCTCGTTTGGAGACAGTTGCGACCAGGGGACGGATGGGACCGCGCAGTGCGGGGCTACGAACGCCAGGAGAGCCACCGAGCTGACGACGACCACCTCTCGCGGTTCGAAGCCGAGATGGACCGGCTGAAGACCGACCGGGAGAAGGCCGTCCAGCATGCCGAGGACCTCGGCTACCAGGTCGAGGTGTTGCGCGCCAAGCTCCACGAGGCGCGGCGCAATCTCGCCTCCCGTCCGGCTTACGACAGCGCCGACATCGGCTACCAGGCCGAGCAGTTGCTGCGGAACGCGCAGATCCAGGCGGACCAGCTCCGGCAGGACGCCGAGCGCGAGCTGCGCGAGGCCCGCGCGCAGACCCAGCGCATCCTCCAGGAGCACGCGGAGCACCAGGCCAGGCTCCAGGCGGAGCTGCACGCCGAGGCCGTCCAGCGCAGGCAGCGGCTGGACCAGGAACTGGCCGAGCGGCGCCAGACCGTCGAGTCGCACGTCAACGAGAACGTCGCCTGGGCCGAGCAGCTGCGGGCCCGTACCGAGTCGCAGGCCCACCGGCTGCTCGAGGAGTCCCGCGCGGAGGCGGAGCAGGCACTGGCCGCCGCCCGCGCGGAGGCCGCCCGCATCGCCGAGGAGGCCCGCCGCCGGCTCGGCAGCGAGGCGGAGACCGCGCGCGCCGAGGCCGAGGCGATCCTGCTGCGCGCCCGCAAGGACGCCGAGCGGCTGCTGAACGCCGCGTCCAGCCAGGCGCACGAGGCCACCACCCACGCCGAGCAGCTGCGCTCGACCACCACCGCGGAGTCCGACCAGGCCCGCCAGCAGGCCGCTGAGCTCAGCCGCGCCGCCGAACAGCGGCTCCAGGAGGCGGAGGAGAAGCTCCGCGAGGCCCGTGCCGAGTCGGAGAAGCTGCTCTCGGAGGCGAAGGAGTCCGCGGCCAAGCAGCTGTCGTCGGCCGAATCGGTCAACGAGCAGCGCACCCGCACCGCCAAGGCGCAGATCGCCCGGCTCGTCGAAGAGGCGACCAAGGAGTCTGAGACCCTCAAGTCGGAGGCGGAGCAGGCACTCGCCGACGCCCGCGCCGAGGCGGAGAAGCTCGTCGAGGCCGCGGCGGAGAAGGCCCGTGCGGCCGTCGCCGAGGACTCGGCCGCCGCGCTCGCCAAGGCCGCCCGCACCGCCGAGGAGGTGCTGACCAAGGCGTCGGAGGACGCCAGGGCCACCACCCGCGCGGCGAGCGAGGAGGCCGAGCGGATCAAGCGCGAGGCCGAGGCGGAGGCCGACCGGCTGCGCGGCGAGGCCGCGGAGCAGGCCGACCAGCTCAAGGGCGCCGCGAAGGACGACACCAAGGAGTACCGCGCCAAGACGGTCGAGCTCCAGGAGGAGGCCCGCCGGCTGCGCGGGGAGGCCGAGCAGCTGCGCGCCGAGGCCGTCGCCGAGGGCGAGCGGATCCGCGGCGAGGCCCGCCGCGAGGCCGTCCAGCAGATCGAGGAGGCGGCGAGCACCGCCGAGGAGCTGCTGACCAAGGCGCGCACCGACGCCGACGAACTGCGCTCCCGGGCGAGCAGCGACAGCGAGAAGGTCCGTACCGAGGCCATCGAGCGCGCCACGACCCTGCGCAAGCAGGCCGAGGAGACGCTCGAGCGCACCCGCGCGGAGGCCGAACGGCTGCGCGCGGAGGCGGAGGAGCAGGCCGACGGCGTACGGACGGCGGCGGAGGCCGCCGCGGTGGAACTGCGCGAGGAGACCGAACGCGGCATAGCGGCCCGTCAGGCGGAGGCGGCGGAGGAGCTGACCCGCCTTCACACCGAGGCGGAGGCACGGCTCGCCGCCGCCGAGGAGCGGCTGGCCGAGGCCCGCGCCGAGGGCGAGCGGATCCGCCGCGAGGCGGCGGAGGAGACCGAGCGGCTGCGCGCGGAGGCCGGCGAGCGGCTGCGCGCGCTCCAGGAGCAGGCGGAGACGGAGGCGGAGCGGCTGCGCACCGAGGCCGCGTCCGACGCCTCCGCGTCCCGCGCGGAGGCCGAGGCCCTCGCCGTACGGCTGCACAGCGACGCCGCCGCGGAGGCCGAGCGGCTGCGGACGGAGGCCCAGGAGACCGCCGACCGGGTACGCGCGGAGGCGGCGGCCGCCGCCGAGCGTGTGGGCACGGAGGCCGCGGAGGCACTGGCGGCCGCGCAGGAGGAGGCGGTACGCCGCCGCCGCGAGGCGGAGGAGATCCTCGGCTCCGCGCGCGCCGAGGCCGGCCAGGAACGCGAGAGGGCCCGCGAGCAGAGCGAGGAACTCCTCGCGTCGGCCCGCAAGCGGGTCGAGGAGGCGCAGACCGAGGCCCACCGGCTGGTCGAGGAGGCCGACCGGCGTGCCACCGAGATGGTGTCCTCCGCGGAGCAGACGGCCCAGCAGGTGCGGGACGCCGTCAGCGGGCTCCAGGAGCAGGCCGAGCAGGAGATCGCCGGACTGCGCAGCGCCGCCGAGCACTCGGCGGAGCGCACCCGGACGGAGGCGCAGGAGGAGGCGGACCGGGTCCGCGCCGACGCGTACGCGGAGCGGGAGCGGGCGGCGGAGGACGCCGGCCGGCTGCGGTCCAGGGCCCAGGAGGAGACGGAGGCCGCGCAGGCGCTCGCTGAGCGGACCGTCGCAGATGCCATCGCGGAGGCTGACCGGCTGCGGGCGGACACCGCCGAGTACGTGCAGCGGATGCGCACGGAGGCGTCGGACGCCGTCGCCACCGCCGAGCAGGACGCGGCACGGACCCGCGCGGAGGCCCGCGAGGACGCCAACCGCATCCGTTCGGAGGCGGCCGCGCAGGCGGATCTGCTGATCAACGAGGCGACGAGCGAGAGCGAGCGGCTGCGCACGGAGGCCGCGGAGCTGCGCGCGTCGGCCGACGCGGAGGCCACGCGCCTGCTCACGGAGGCCGAGCAGATCAAGGTCGACGGCGAGGCCGAGATCGAGCAGATGCGTGCGGCCGTACGGGCCGACCGCGAGCAGGTGCTGGACGAGGCGAGGCGGGCCGCCGACAAGCGGCGGGCGGACGCCGCGTCGCAGGCCGACCAGCTCATCAGCGAGGCGAGGGGCGAGGCCGAGCGGATCACGGCGGAGACCGCCGCGGAGACGGAGCGGCTGCGCGCGGAGGCGAACGGCGACGCCGAGCGGCTGCGTGCGGAGGCCGCGGAGACGGTCGGTTCCGCGCAGCAGGCGGCGGAGCGGATCCGCGCGGAGGCCGAGCGCTTCAGGGCGGAGACGGAGGCCGCGGCGGAGCAGCTGCGTGCCGAGGCCCGCGCGGAGGCCGACCGGCTGCTCGACGAGGCGCGTGAGGCTGCCTCGAAGCGCCGGGCGGACGCCGCCGAGCAGGCCGACCAGCTCATCGCCAAGGCCCAGGAGGAGGCACTGCGCGCGGCCACCGAGGCCGAGGCGCAGGCCGACGCGATGGTGGGCGCTGCCCGCAACGAGGCGGAGCGGCTGGTCTCCGAGGCCACCGTCGAGGGCAACTCGCTGGTGGAGAAGGCCCGTACGGACGCCGACGAGCTCCTGGTCGGCGCCCGCCGGGACGCGACCGCCATAAGGGAACGCGGCGAGGAGCTGCGGACCCGGGTGGAGAACGAGGTCGAGGAACTCCACGAGCGGGCCCGCCGGGAGACCGCGGAGCAGATGAAGACGGCCGGCGAGCGTGTCGACAATCTGGTCAAGGCCGCGGAGGAGCAGCGCGCGGAGGCGGAGGCGAAGGCCAAGGAGCTTCTCGCCGAGGCCAATTCGGAGGCGAGCAAGGTCAGGATCGCCGCCGTGAAGAAGGCGGAGGGACTCCTCAAGGAGGCCGAGCAGAAGAAGGCCGAGCTGATCCGCGAGGGCGAGCGCGCCAAGGCGGAGGCGGACCGCGAGGCCGAACGGACGGTCGACGAGGGCAAGCGGGAGCTGGAGGTCCTGGTGCGCAGGCGCGAGGACATCCAGGCGGAGATCTCCCGTGTCCAGGACGTGCTCGAGGCGTTGGAGTCGTTCGAGGCCCCGTCAGCCGGCAAGAGCGGGACGGGCGGCGGCTCCGCCGGCGGCGTCAAGGCCGGGGCCGCGGCAGGGGTTACCCGTTCGAGTGGCAAGTCATCCGACGGCTAGCCACTCAAAAGGCTGGACATTCTCCAGATCAAACCGGCATCCGCTCGATGACACGCCGCTTCGGCCCCTAGGATTCCCTCTAACACCTCACCGGTCTCATTGACAGGAACCCCATGAGCGACACTTCCTCCCCCTTCGGCTTCGAGCTCGTGCGGCGTGGTTACGACCGCGGTCAGGTGGACGACCGCATTACCAAACTCGTCGCCGACCGTGATAGTGCTCTGGCCCGAATCACCTCTCTGGAAAAGCGCATCGAGGAGCTCCACCTCGAGACGCAGAACGCCCAGGCCCAGGTCAACGACGCCGAGCCGTCGTACGCCGGTCTCGGTGCGCGTGTCGAGAAGATCCTCCGCCTCGCCGAGGAGGAGGCGAAGGACCTGCGCGAGGAGGCCCGTCGCGCCGCCGAGCAGCACCGCGAGCTCGCCGAGTCCGCCGCCCAGCAGGTGCGCAACGACGCCGAGTCGTTCGCCTCCGAGCGCAAGGCGAAGGCGGAGGACGAGGGCATCCGCATCGTCGAGAAGGCGAAGGGCGACGCCCAGACGCTGCGCAGCGAGGCCCAGAAGGACGCGCAGTCCAAGCGGGAGGAGGCGGACGCGCTCTTCGAGGAGACCCGCGCCAAGGCCGCCCAGGCCGCCGCGGACTTCGAGACCAACCTCGCCAAGCGCCGGGAGCAGTCGGAGCGCGACCTGGCGTCCCGTCAGGCGAAGGCGGAGAAGCGTCTCGCGGAGATCGAGCACCGCGCCGAGCAGCTGCGCCTCGAGGCGGAGAAGCTGCGTACGGACGCGGAGCGCCGTGCCCGTCAGACGGTGGAGACCGCGCAGCGCCAGGCCGAGGACATCGTGGCCGACGCGAACGCCAAGGCCGACCGTATCCGCAGCGAATCGGAGCGCGAGCTGGCGGCGCTCACCAACCGCCGCGACTCGATCAACGCCCAGCTGACCAACGTCCGCGAGATGCTGGCCACGCTGACCGGTGCCGCGGTCGCCGCGGCGGGCACGCCCGCCGACGACGAGCCGATCTCCCGCGGAGTCCCGGCGCAGCAGTCCCGCTGACGATCCCTCCGGCGGTTTCGATACAGGTGCCCGGTGCCGTTCAGGCACCGGGCACCTGTGCGTCCGGCCCGCCCCTGTCACCCTGTCGCACGGCCCTGTCACCCCGATGCGGAAGGGACTCCTTCCCTTCCCGGAACCCGGTGGCGGACGCTTCCGGGCCCCCGTAGCGTGAACGCATGATCGAGCTCGAGGGTCTCACCAAACACTTCGGCAGCAAGGTCGCGGTCGACCATCTCTCCTTCAAGGTCCGCCCGGGGGTGGTGACCGGTTTCCTCGGTCCCAACGGGGCGGGCAAGTCGACGACGATGCGGATGATGCTCGATCTCGACAACCCCACCAGCGGCACCGTCAGGATCGACGGGCGGCACTACCGCGAGCTCGAAGAACCACTGAAGTACATCGGGGCGCTGCTCGACGCCAAGGCGATGCACGGGGGCCGCAGCGCGTACAACAACCTGCTCTGTCTGGCCCAGGCGAACCGCATCCCACGGAGCCGGGTCGCCGAGGTCCTCGACGTGGTCGGACTGACGCCGGTCGCGCGGAAGAAGTCGAAGGGCTTCTCCATGGGTATGGGCCAGCGGCTCGGAATCGCGTCGGCGCTCCTCGGTGATCCCGAGATCCTGATGTTCGACGAACCGGTCAATGGTCTGGACCCCGAGGGAATTCACTGGATCCGTAATCTGATGAAAGCCCTTGCGCAGGAGGGCCGGACGATCTTCGTTTCTTCTCATCTCATGAGTGAAATGGCCCTGACCGCCGATCACTTGATCGTGATCGGCCAGGGCAAGCTGCTGGCCGACACCTCGATGGCCGATTTCATCCAGCAGAACTCGCGCAGTTATGTGCGCCTCCGCTCCCCTCAGCAGGAAGAGCTGCGGGACGCGGTGCACCGGGCGGGCATGACGGTCGTCGAGTCGGACAACGGCACCCTGGAGGTCGACGGCGCGAGCACCGAGCAGCTCGGCGAGCTGGCGGCGGAGCACCGGATCGTGCTCCACGAGCTCAGTGCCCAACGCGCCTCGCTCGAGGAGGCGTTCATGCAGATGACCGCCGGCGCGGTGGAGTACCACGCGCACTCCACCGGCGCGGCCGCACCACCACCATCGCCCGGCCTGGGCACCCCGTCGTCCGGCCACGGCGCCCCCCAGTGGGCCCCGCGCAAAGAGGGAGCCTGACCGATGGCATCCGTACCCGCCGTCCTCCAGTCCGAGTGGACCAAGATCCGTACGGTCTCCTCCACGCGCTGGACGCTGATCAGCGCGCTCGCCGTGACCGTCGCGATGGGCGCGGCCCTGTGCGCCCTGATGAACGCCACGTTCGACGATCTGCCGGACGCCGAGCGGCTGACGTTCGACCCGACCCTCATCAGCTTCTCCGGGATGGTTCTCGGGCAGCTCGCGATGGTGGTCTTCGGCGTCCTCGTCGTCGGCACCGAGTACAGCTCGGGCATGATCCGCACCTCGCTCGCCGCCGTACCCCAGCGCGGCACGTTCATCTTCAGCAAGATCGCGGTGGCCGGGCTGCTGGCGCTCGTGGTCGGGATGGCGACGAGCTTCTTCACGTTCTTCCTCGGCCAGGCGCTGCTCGGCGAGCACCGAACGTCGATCGGTGAGGAGAACGTGCTGCGGGCCGTCTTCGGCGGTGGCATCTACATGGGCCTGATGGCGATCTTCTCGATGGGCGTCGCCACGATGCTCCGCAGCTCGATGCTCTCGCTGGGCATCCTGATGCCGTTCTTCTTCCTGGTCTCGCAGATCCTCTCCGCGGTACCGGGCGCCAAGGACGTCGCGCGCTACTTCCCCGACCAGGCCGGCGCCAAGATCATGCAGGTGGTCCCGAACGCCATGAACAGCGGTGACTCCCCTTACGGCCCTTGGGGCGGCCTGGGCATCATGCTGCTGTGGGTGGCCGCGGCGCTGCTGGGCGGCTTCCTCGTGCTGAAGAAACGGGACGCCTGAACGGGCCCGTAGCCGTATCTGCTTGGGCGGAACCATCAGGGCCCGGCTATCCTCCTAGCACTTACGGGGGCGTACGGCTGCACCGCCTGTGCCCCGACGACCCGAAAGTCGATGGGGCTGGAGAATGATCGAGGCAGTCGGCCTGACGAAGCGCTATGGCGCCAAGACAGCCGTGTACAACCTTTCCTTCCAGGTGCGGCCGGGCGCCGTCACCGGATTCCTCGGCCCCAACGGCGCGGGCAAGTCCACGACGATGCGCATGATCCTCGGCCTGGACCGGCCGACGTCGGGCCAGGTCACCATCGGTGGGCTCCCGTTCCGGCAGCTGCCGAACGCACCCCGCCAGGTCGGCGCGCTGCTCGACGCCAAGGCGGTGCACGGCGGCCGTACCGCCCGCAACCACCTGCTGTCGCTGGCGCAGCTCTCCGGGATCCCGGACCGCCGGGTCGACGAGGTGCTCGGCGTCGTGGGCCTCCAGGGCGTGGCGAAGAGGCGCTCGAAGGGCTTCTCGCTCGGCATGGGGCAGAGGCTCGGCATCGCCGCCGCGCTGCTGGGCGACCCTCAGGTGCTGCTCTTCGACGAGCCGGTCAACGGCCTCGACCCCGAGGGCATCCTCTGGGTCCGCAACCTGATGAAGCAGCTGGCGTCCGAGGGCCGTACGGTCTTCGTCTCCTCGCACCTGATGAGCGAGATGGCTCTCACGGCCGACCATCTGATCGTGATCGGACGCGGTCAGCTGATGGCGGACATGAGCGTCAAGGACTTCATCTCCCACAACTCCGCCGACTTCGCCAGGGTCCGCACGCCGCAGACGGAGCCCGAGCAGCGCGAGAAGCTCCTCGCCGCCCTGACCGAGGCGGGCGGCCAGGTGATGCCGGAGCCGGACGGCGCGCTGCGGGTGACCGGCCTGCCGCTGCCCCGCATCAGCGACCTGGCGCACGACGCGGACGTACGGCTGTGGGAGCTGTCGCCGCACCAGGCCTCCCTGGAGGAGGCGTACATGCGGATGACGCAGGGCGCGGTGGACTACCGTTCGACGGCGGACGAGAAGTCCGGGCTGATGCAGCAGCCGCCGATGGGGCACGTCCCGCCGCAGCCGCACATCCCGGAGGTGCCGCAGCAGGGGTTCTACGCCCCGCCGCCGCCCCAGCCCGGCCAGAACCCGTACGCGACGCCCGTGCCTGCCGCTCCCGCACCGGCCGCACCGTCCGGACCTGTGCCGGCCGCGCCGCCCGCCGCTCCGGCCGAGGCCCCCGCTCCCCCGGCGGCCGCCCCCGCCGACCTGACCAAGCCCGAGGACGCACGATGAGCACTCCCTACCAGCAGCCCGGCTCGTACGCCTCCCCGATCCCGGTGCGCGGGGCCAGCCTCGGTGACGCGCTCCTGTCCGAGTGGACGAAGATCCGTTCCGTGCGCTCCACGATGTGGACGCTGGGCGTGATGATCGTGCTGATGCTCGGCATCGGTCTCGGGGTCGCCGCGCTCGTCTCCGCCGCCGGCGAGTCGGCCGGCATCGCGGACTCGTCCGCCCTCGGCATGGGCTTCTTCGGCGTCCTGCCCGGCTCGATCTGTGTGATGACCCTGGGCGTGCTCACCATCGCGTCCGAGTACAGCACCGGCATGATCCGTACGACGCTGACGGCCTGCCCCAGCCGCGGCCGTGTGCTCGCGGCCAAGGCCACCGTCTTCTTCCTTCTGGTCCTCACGATCACGACCCTGGTCGCGGGCCTCGTCGCGGTCATCCAGAACGCGATGGTCGAGGCGGTCGAGCCCACCGGCGACGAATGGCTGCGCGCGTCCGTGGGCGTGGGCCTCTACACCGCCTCGCTCGGCCTGCTGTCGCTGGCCGTGGGCGCCATGATCCGGCACTCGGCAGGTGCGATCACCACCATGATCGGTGTGATGCTGCTGCCGCTGGTGGCGGCCATGTTCATGTTCTCCGAGTCGCTCCAGGACCTTCAGAAGTTCCTGCTGGAGTGGGCCATCCCGAGCCAGCTCATCGGCATCTACGGTGAGGCGGCGTCGGGCGGGTCCTCCGGTCCCCTCGGCTGGGAACCGGTGTGGATCATGCTCGGCATCTCGGTCGTGGCGCTCGGCGGGGCGTACGCGACGATGAGCAGCCGGGACGTCTGACCCGCGAGGGTTCAGTACCTCGGCGCGTTCCTGGACCGCTGCACCTTGGAGGTGCGGCGGTCCTTCGCGTTCCAGCACGCCTTGTGCCAGTGGCGGCGGTCGTCCACGCCGCCGTGCTCGGGCCAGGCCACCACGTGGGGCATGCCGGAGGAGATCTCCTGGTCGCAGCCCGGGCAGCGGTACCGCTTGCCGGCGGCACTTGCACCCGCGACGTGGCGCACCGACCACTCCTCGCCCTGCCAGGACTCGCTGCTGCCGAAACCGCCGTACCGGCCGGCGGGGTCGCTCGCTCGCTCGGTGGGCTTCTCGCCGCCTCGGGGGCGGTTGCGGCGCGGGGACACGTGACACCTCACGGGGCAAGTCCGGACAGTTGCCCGTCCAGCGTACGGGCCCGGGCCCCGGCGTCCGTCCCTCACACGGGTGCGAGCGCGTCCTGCATCAGGGCCAGTTACCGGAAAATCGCAACAACTTCACGCCTGGCCGTGCCTTTGGCACGTGTCAGGCGTTGTTGCCTGTAGGGGGAGTGACGCGTCGGCCGCAAGGAGGCAGAAGGCGATGCGCGTTGGAACGTTCGTACTGGCGGCCCAGTTCCCGGGCCAAGGACAGGGGGAGGCGCTGCACCGGGCGGTGCGTTCCGCCGAGGTGGCGGAGGAAGCGGGCCTCGACGCCGTGTGGCTGGCCGAGCACCACTTCGTCCCCTACGGGGTGTGCCCGTCCGCGGTGACCCTCGCGGCACTGCTGCTCGGCCGCACCCGCCGGATCCGTGTGGGCACGGCGGTGAGCGTGCTGCCGAGCGCGCATCCCGTGGCGCTCGGCGAACAGGCCGCGCTGCTGCACCTCACCTCCGGCGGGCGGTTCACCCTCGGTGTGGGACGCGGCGGGCCCTGGGTCGACCTGGAGGTCTTCGGCGCCGGTCTCGCGGCGTACGAGAAGGGCTTCCCCGAATCCCTGGACCTGCTGCTGCGCTGGCTGCGCGAACCCCGCGTCGGGGCGCAGGGCGACCGCTTCTCCTTCCGGGAGGTCGCGGTCGTCCCCCGCCCCGACGAGCTGATCGACGGGCCGGCGGGAGGACCCGAGGTGGTCGTCGCGTGCACGTCCCCGCAGAGCGTCAGGCTCGCGGCGGAGCGAGGCCTGCCGATGCTGCTCGGCATGCACTGCGGCGACCAGGAGAAGGCGGACATGGTCGCCCACTGGCGTACGCACGCCCTCGCCTCGGGACACCCGGCCGAGCAGGTCGCGGCGGCCGGGCACGTGTCGGCCGGCGTCGTCCAGATCGCCGACCGCGCGGACGAGGCGGCGGAGACCCTCGCCAAGGCGATGCCCGGCTGGCTCAAGCAGGGCCTGGACGCGCACGTCACGGTCGACGGACGGCACCGCGCGATGCGCGACCCCGTCGCGTACACGGAGCTGCTCTGTTCCTTGCATCCGGTGGGGCCGCCGCGCCTGGCCGCGGACCGCCTGGCGGCGACCGCGGAACGCACCGGCATCACACGCTTCGCGCTGCTCGCTGAGGGCTCCGGCGACCTCGCCACCACCGAGGAGAACGTCCGGCGGCTGGGCACGGAAGTGCTGCCCCTGCTCGGCTGACGCCCGGCCGTGTCCATGGTCGCGAGGTTCCGGGTCCGACGGTGCCGCCGCTCCGACATCTGTGCACCTCCAATGATGCGGAGCGGCAGCAGAAGACATCAGCAGTCGCGCAGTTCGGGCGACTGATTGAGCAACTGGCCCCGGATCGAGGTGAAGCGGGCGAGCCGCTCATCCACCGAGGGGTCCAGCGGGAACACCGCGACGCGGTGGCAGTTCTGGAATGCCAGTCGCACTCCGAAGTGCCGCTGGAGCGCACCGCGAATCGCGTCACTCGCGAGCGCGCGCAGCAGCTGACCACGTGCCTGCTCGTCCGGCGGAGGCGTCTGGTTGTCGGCGAACTCGCCGCCGTCCACCTTCAGCTGAGCCACCAGAGAACTGATCATCTCCCATGCGTAGGGCAGGGAGGTCCGGACGCAGTCGACGAAAGCTGCTTCGTCGACCTCGCCTCGCTCGGCCTGTTCCAACAGCGCCGGTGAGACGTCGAGCGACATGGGTTCTCCTCTCGCGGCCCCGCGAAACGGGGCCTTACGGGCAGGGAAGGAGGAAGCGGACCGAACGACGGCATACCAATGCTGTACGGCGACGCAGAGTGCACGGCCGACGACCTCCTGTCTTCCACGGTAAGTGCGCCGACTTGAGCGCACCAGGAGATTGGGCACACAACCGGCCAAATAACGAAGGGCGCTTCCGGGGCGAATCGCGCAGCGCGGCGTCCGTCGAGTAGCGTTGCGGACCATGCGTCTCGTCATCGCCCGCTGCTCCGTGGACTACGCCGGCCGGCTCACCGCCCACCTGCCCTCCGCCCCCCGTTTGATCCTGGTCAAGGCGGACGGCAGTGTCTCCATCCACGCCGACGACAGGGCGTACAAACCGCTGAACTGGATGTCCCCTCCCTGCACATTGAAGGAGGGCGACGACAGCGTCTGGACCGTCGTGAACAAAGCGGGCGAGAAACTGATCATTACGATGGAGGAAATCCTCCACGACTCGTCCCACGAGCTCGGTGTCGACCCCGGACTCATCAAGGACGGCGTGGAAGCGCACCTCCAGGAGCTCCTCGCCGACCGGATCGAGACACTTGGCGAGGGTTACAGCCTCATCCGCCGTGAATACCCCACGGCCATCGGCCCGGTGGACATCCTCTGCCGCGACGCGGACGGCGCGACGGTGGCGGTGGAGATCAAGCGCCGCGGCGAGATCGACGGCGTGGAGCAGCTCACCCGCTACCTCGAACTCCTCAACCGCGACCCGCACCTGGCGCCGGTGAAGGGCGTCTTCGCGGCCCAGGAAATCAAGCCCCAGGCGCGTGTCCTCGCGACGGACCGGGGCATCGGCTGCGTGGTCCTGGACTACGACGCGATGCGCGGCATCGAGGACGACAAGCTCCGCCTGTTCTGACGACCGCGTCCACGGGGCGCAGCGGGCCCGTGCCGGGCCGACGGGAGTTCGCCGCGGCCCCAGGCGCGCGCCGCGAGTGTCCGGCGCCCCGGCGGGCAACGCGGCCGACGCCGCCCGCTCCGTGATGCAGGCGAGGTCGCCGGGTCACGGTGACGAGACGGACCCGGCCCCGTGGTCCGCAAGCCGGTGGCGGCCGGCGCATCGTCGATCGCCGACGCCGGGCGAGTCGGCGACGGCGACTCCTTGCGCTGGGACGACCGGACGGGTCGACCGTGCGCCGGGAACGAGCCACGGCCGCGCAGCCGCGAGACAGCCCCACCCCGCCATGCCCTGCCCGCGCAGCGACGCAAGGTCGTCACCGTCGCACGACGCGGGCGCGTGGCCCGTCCGCTCAGGACTCCGGGCACGGCCCTGCCCCGTTCCGGGGCACGGCCCTGGTCCCTTCACCCGGCTTCGGGGCGCGAGAGCCCGACGGCGTCACGCGGATCCGGAACCCGGCCACCTCAAGCGGGTCCCGGCCGCCGCCGGCCCCACGCTCAAGCGGTGCCGCGCCCGGCCACCTCACCCGGTTTCGTAAACGAGCCCGACCGCGTCACGCGGATCCGGAACCCGAACGCCTCACGCGGATCCGGGTGCCGCAGGCATCCGGCGCTCGAGCGGTGCGGGCCGGGCCACCTTCCGGGTTCCGGGCGGCCCGACCACCCCACGTGGCTTCCGGCCGCCGCAGGCCCGGAGCTCAGCGGGTTCCGCGGGCCCGGCCACCTCACCCGGCTTCGTGGACGAGCCCGAACGCCTCATACGGATCCGGGTGCCGCAGGCATCCGGCGCTCGAGCGGTGCGGGCCGGGCCACCTTCCGGGTTCCGGGCGGCCCGACCACCCCACGTGGCTTCCGGCCGCCGCAGGCCCGGAGCTCAAGCGGGTTCCGCGGGCCCGGCCACCTCACACACGGGTTCGGGTGGCCCGACCGCCCCACGCCGATTCGGTCCGCGGGCCCGACCGCACCAGCCCGGCCGTGCACGTGGCTTCCGGGGCCGCCACACGGGGCCGGGCCGGAGGCCCGGCCCCTCCACCCAAGGTCCGAACAACCCCGGCCCTTCACGCGGCTCCCGGGGCAGCGCTCACCGTCTCACGCGGACGCAGGCGCAGCCTGGCCGCCTCCACATGGAGCCGGGCTGGAGGCCCGGCCCCGGCAGGGGTTCGGGGAGGGGCGGCGTCCCCCGCCCTGGACGCGTTCGACGCGCTCGGCGTGTCAGATGATCGACGGCGACGTGGACGCCGCCCCGCCGCTCGTCATCGTCGCTTCGCCCGGCTCGCTCGCGGACGCGCTTCCGTCCGGGGCCGTGGACGTTTCGGAGGGCGTCGGATCCGGCGGCGGGGTCGTGGACTCCGTCGGCGTGGTCGGGACCGTCGGCGGCTTCGCGCTCGGCGGAGGCTTCGGGCTCGACGGCGGCTTCGGACTCGACGGCGGCCTCGAGTCCGAAGGACTCTCCGGCCGCGACGAGCTCGGCGACGGCGACTCCCCCGGTGCCGACGGGCGGCCCGTCGACGCGGGTGTCGTGGCCGACGAGGACGACCCCGTCGGCTTGGCGTCGTCCTTGTCCTCCGACGGATCGTCGGAGACGTCGGTCGTCGGGTCCTCCGCGGGCCAGTCGTCGTCGAGGCCGTCCTCGTTCACCGGCTGGCCGTTGCGCACGTCGTTCCCGGGCGGCTCCTCCTGGTCCGAGGTCATGCCCAGGGTGACCACCGTGCCGAGGACCACCGCGAGCAGCGCGCCCGCACTCGTGGCGACGATGTTGCGGCGGGCGCCCATGAGAATGGCCGCGCGCCGGCCCGCCGGGCGGTCGGGGGCGTCCGCCGGGGTCTCCTGGCTGTGGCCCGCCACGGGGGCCGCCCCGCGGCCCAGGGCGCCGGTCCGCGGCAGCCGCTTCGTGAGTGCCGTCGCCGGGACGCCCCTCGGGGGTGACACGGGTCCCGCCTCGCCCGTGGCGAGCGGCGGCGCGGGCACGAGCCCGGACTCGCGGTCGGCGACGAGCGCGAGGGCCCGGCGTCCGGCGACGGTGCCGCTCTTGTCGGCGAGCGCGCCGCGCATGCCGATCGACGCCTCGAGCTCGGCCCTGGCCCGGTCCACGTTCCCGGTGCACAGCGCGAGGACGCCCAACTCGTGGTGGAAGTAGGCCTCTTCCGCGACCTCACCGGCAATGCGGGCGGCCTCGGAGCCGATCCGCAGGGCGCGCTCCCAGGCGGCCCACTGCCGTCCGGCGGCGAACGCCGGCGCGGCGCTGCGGGCGAGCAGCACGGCCGTGCTGGGGTGTCCGGCGTCCCGCCCTGGCACCAGGGCGCTCAGGGCGGCCAGCACGGCGTCCGCCTCCGCCACGGCCCGCTCGGGGGTGACGGAGGGGTGCCCGGCCCACCAGGCGTAGTGCTGGGCGGCGGTGTGCGCGTGCCCGACTGCGTCCTCGTCGTAGCCCTTCTCGCGGAGCTGGGCGAGCACACCGGCCGCCAGCCGGTAGCGCGGGCCGGCCGGGGAGAGCAGGCCGCAGTTCATCAGTTCGCCGAGGGCGGCGTCGGCGTGGGTGTCCCCCACGAGCGCCGGCAGGTGCGCCTGGTGCGGGACCTCGCCGCCGAGGGCGACCGCGAAGCGCAGGGTCTGCCTGGCCGACTCGCTGAGCCGTGAGGCGAGCAGCGAGGCGGGCGCGGCGGCCTCACCGAGCGACGGCAGGGGTACGTCCTTCCCGCCGGCGGCGGCGAAGGGCGCGAACTCCTCGAAGGCCTCCGGGTCCGCCCGCAGCTCGTCGCACTGGCGCAGCAGCGCAGCCGCCTGGACGAACCGCAGGGGCAGGCCCTCCGACTCGAACCAGAGGTCGCCCGCCCAGTTGGACTCCTCCTCCGTCAGCGGCCGTTCCACGGCCTTGCGCAGCAGTTCGAGGGCCGCGGCACGGCCGAGACCGCCGAGGAAGACCTCTTCGAGGTGCGAGCCCGCGCCGGGGGCGGCGATGTCCGGGGTGGCCGCGACGAGGAACGCGCACTCGGGCGCGGCGTCCAGCAGCTCGTCGAGGGACGCACCGCCGAACTCGAGGTCGTCCAGGACGACGACGGCCCCGATGTCGCGCACGAAGCCGGCGAGCGCGTTCCGGTCGGGGCGCAGGCCCGGCGAGTCGTAGACGACCGTGAAGAGGTCCTGGAGCAGCTCGGCGGGCGTACGGCGGTGGCCGTTGAGGCGCACGACCCCGTCGGGCGCGAAGTCGCCGCACTTCGCGGCGACGGCGTCGAGCAGGGAGGTGCGGCCGGATCCCGACGGGCCGGTGAGCCGGACGGACCGGCCGCTGCCGAGGAGCCGTACGAGCCGGGCCAGTTCCTCGTCGCGTTCCAGCAGCGGCGGGCGGGGAGCGGCGGGGCCGGGGGGAACGGGCGGCTGCGCGGCACGCAGGAGCTCCGCGCGCTGCGCGGCGCTCCGGCGGGTCGGGCGGCCGGGCCGGTCCGTCACCTGGCCGTCGGCCCGGACGGGGCCGCCCGGCGGGCAGGGTTCGATCTCGCTGCCGTCGACGGGATTGATCGTGAGAAGGAAGTCGCCGGAGACGAGCTGGACCGTGCGCCGGGGCGTGGGCGTCGACTGTCCGGGCGTGATGGCGTCGCGCGGCGGTCGCACCGTTCCGGCGCCCTCGCCGAAGCTGTCGTTGTCCATGGTCAAAGCTCCCAGATCAGGTTCGCCCGGCTTGTCGCCGCCAAGATCACTGTCTTGGTGCCGAAGCCGCGTGCGGTGCCTCCCGGCCTTCCTGCACGCCATGTCGCCTCGGTCCGGAGCCCGCCTCACGGGTCCGTCGAAAGGGCAGGCGATCGAACCCTAGACGTTCGCCGCGCATCGCGAAACCTTCGGGGTGCCGCACGTCCCCGACGTCACGGTCTCAGGAGGATTGGGCCGCTCGCCCCGTTCGTGCCCCCGTCGCACATGACGGGACGGTTCATCCGTGACGGCCCTGGCCGCCGGCCGTCCGACGGCCGGCGCGCACGGCCGCGTCGCCGTACCCGTACTCACCCCGTACCCACCCGCCGCCGGCCGGGGCCGGTCTCGCGCCGGTCACCGTCGGCGGCCCGATCACACCCGAGGAAGCGATTCCGCAGCGATCCCGCCCTCGATGGCGAGGATGCGGTGCAGCCGTGTCGCCACGAGCAGTCGCTGCATCTGCGGCGGCACACCGCGGAGCACCAGCCGGCGGCCGCATCTGCCGGCCCGCCGGTGCGCGCCCATGATGACACCGAGCCCGGTGGCGTCCCAGGAATCAAGGTGGGTCAGGTCGAGCACCAGGTCGCCGGCGCCGTCGTCGACGGCCGAGTGCAGGACCGTACGGGCGTCCGCCGCGCTGCGGACGTCGAGGCGGCCCCCGACGACCAGCTCGGCATGGTCGCCCCTGATGTGCATATGCGCTCCCCGAGTGTGCTTACAGTGCCCCGTGTTGGCCCCGTGTCGACTGTGCGGCTGACTGTTCTTCGGTTCTTCTCTGTCCTGCAACAACTGACTGCCGCGTAGGCGCAGGGGTTGCTACTTGTAAGCGAACCGATACCGAATTCACCCCGCCGGGTGATGTCGAACCGGTCGATAACGCCTGCGGCGACGTCAGTGCTTGTAGAAGCCCTGCCCGCTCTTGCGGCCGATGTCACCGGCGTCCACCATCCGGCGCATCAGCTCCGGCGGTGCGAACTTCTCGTCCTGCGACTCGGTGTAGATGTTGCTCGTCGCGTGCAGCAGGATGTCGACGCCGGTCAGGTCGGCGGTGGCGAGCGGTCCCATGGCGTGTCCGAAGCCGAGCTTGCAGGCGATGTCGATGTCCTCGGCGCTCGCCACGCCCGATTCGTACAGCTTCGCGGCCTCGACGACGAGCGCAGAGATGAGGCGGGTGGTGACGAAGCCGGCGACGTCGCGGTTGACGACGATGCAGGTCTTGCCGACCGACTCGGCGAACTCACGCGTGGTGGCGAGGGTTTCGTCGCTCGTCTTGTAGCCGCGCACCAGCTCGCACAGCTGCATCATCGGGACGGGCGAGAAGAAGTGGGCGCCGACGACGCGCTCCGGGCGCTCCGTCACCGCCGCGATCTTGGTGATCGGGATGGCGGAGGTGTTGGAGGCGAGGACGGCGTCGTCCCGTACGAGCTTGTCGAGCGCGCGGAAGATCTCGTGCTTGACCTCGAGCTTCTCGAACACCGCCTCGACGACGATGTCCGCGTCGGCGACGGCGTCGAGGTCGGTCGTGGTCGTGATGCGCGCCAACGCCGCCTCGGCGTCGGCCGCTTCGAGCTTGCCCTTGGAGACGAACTTGTCGTACGACGCCTTGATGCCGTCCCTGCCGCGGGTCAGTGCCTCGTCGGTGACATCACGCAGAACGACGTCCCAGCCTGCCTGGGCGGAGACCTGCGCGATACCGGAACCCATGAGTCCGGCGCCGATGACGGCGAGCTTCCTGGCCACTGCGGCACTCCTTAACGAATGTTTACATGTGCGCTCTCTGCCGGAGATTAGCGGTCGTGAGGGGCCCCTGTGACCGTGAAGAGATGCGCGTCACGTCTCAGATGACGGACATCACACCGGGACGGCCCCTCGGGCTCCGCGGACCGCGCTCCGGCCCGTCCTCGACGCCGTCGGCCGGGCCGCGCCGGCCGTGACGGTGGGCACACGGGCCTGCCGTCGGCCCCGTGCCTAACTAGGCTGGCCACATGGTCAATCTGACGCGCATCTACACCCGCACCGGCGACAAGGGCACCACCGCCCTCGGCGACATGAGCCGCACCGCCAAGACCGATCTGCGCATCTCCGCGTACGCCGACGCCAACGAGGCCAACGCGGTCATCGGCACGGCCGTCGCGCTGGGACAGCTGGACGAGAAGGTCGTGAAGGTCCTCGTCCGGGTGCAGAACGACCTCTTCGACGTGGGCGCGGACCTCGCCACGCCGGTCGTCGAGAACCCGGAGTACCCGCCGCTGCGGGTGGAGCAGTCCTACATCGACAAGCTGGAGGCGGACTGCGACCGCTTCCTCGAGGAACTGGAGAAGCTGCGCAGCTTCATCCTGCCGGGCGGCACGCCGGGCGCGGCGCTGCTGCACCAGGCCTGCACGGTCGTACGGCGGGCGGAGCGCTCGACGTGGGCGGCGATGGAAGTGCACGGGGAGACGATGAACGCGCTGACGGCGACGTACCTCAACCGCCTCTCCGACCTCCTGTTCATTCTCGCCAGGGTGGCGAACAAGGAGGTCGGAGACGTGCTGTGGGTGCCGGGCGGGGAGCGCTAGGGCTCGACGCGGACCGGTTCGCGGTCCTTCTCCTCCGCCGGGGCCTTTTTCGGCCATATCGCGTAGGTGAGCGCGATCAGGCCGTGGATGCCCGCCGCGCGCCAGGCGCCGTACATCCAGCTGCGCAGCGACTCGCTCTGCCCCGCGTCGCCGACGTACCAGATCGCGATCTGGAGGAGCCCGGTCGCGACGGCCGCGGCGACGAGGGTGCCGAGCCAGACCTTCGCCTCGTGGGCGGCCCGCGCCCTGCCGTAACGCGGCGGTTTCACCGGTGGCGGGCCTCCGGCGAGGCGGTGCGCCGCGTGGCCGTCGAGCCATTTGACGGTGCGGTGGCCGTGGCCGACCGTGTAGCCGATGTACAGCGCGGCCAGACCGTGCTCCCAGCCGGGCTCCGCGCCGCCCTTGAGGTCGATCGCGGTGACCACCAGCAGCAGGACCTCGAGCAGTGGTTCGCACAGCAGCAGCGCCCCGCCGGTGCGCGGCATCCTGAGCAGGTACCGGACGGCGAGGCCCGCGGCCAGCAGCACCCAGAAGCCGACCTCGCAGATCACGATCAGCGTGACGATCACGACAGCTCTCCCTTCGTACGGTTCAAGCCTGTCGGCCGCAGGTCGCCGATACGTCGTCGCGGGTGACGAACCGCGACTGCATCCTTCGATGTACCGCGGCTTCACCCCGTACGCGGAGGCATGGGGGCGGCGCTGCCGTGTTTGATGGACGGGTGACCCTCCCCCGCCCCCACCGTGACGACGTGCTCATCGCGGTCGTCGGCCTGCTCGGCGGCCTGTCGCTGTGGTCGCTCGGCGTGCACACCAACGGGCCGATGGCTCCGCTGCCGTCCTGGGTGACGCTGGTGCCGCTGGTCGTGATCTCCGTACTGGAGCTGCTGCGCCGGACCATGCCGCGCACGGCTCTCCTCGCGGGGACCGCGGCGGTCCTCCTCGATCCGTTCACGCCCGGCAGCGTCGTGACGCTCCTGATGTTCGCGGACCTGGCGTACGCGGCCGTCGTCTACGGGACCCCCGCCTCCGCCCGGCGCATCCCGGTCGTCACCGGGATGATCACGATCGCGGTGACGATCGGCTTCCTCGCCTGGCTGCGGGAGCCCGCCGCGCTGCTCATCGGCATGGTCACCGGGCTGGTCTCGTTCGGCCCGGCCACCACCGGCGCGATCGTCCGCAACCACCGGGAGGCGGCGAACGCCGCCCGGCTGCGGGCCGAACAGACCGCGCTGCTCGCGGAGATGGACCGCACCCAGGCGATCGTGGCCGAGCGTGCCCGGATGGCACGGGAGCTGCACGACCTGGTCGCGGGCCACCTCTCCGCGATCGCGATCCACTCCACGGCGGCGCTGTCGCTGGACGACCGGTCGACGACCAGGCAGGCGCTGACCGTCATCCGCGAGAACAGCGTCGAAGGGCTCGCCGAGATGCGCCGGCTGATCGGACTGCTGCGCGACAGCAGCGGCGACATGCAGCCGGCCGCCGCGCCCACCCTGGCCGGACTCGACGCCATGGTGGAGCAGGCGAGGACGAACGGCGGGCAGAGCGGGCTGAGCTTCGAGCTGTGCGACGACCGGGAGAGGGACACCCGGCTGCCCGCGCCCGTGGAGCTCGCCGCCTACCGCATCGTCCAGGAGTCGCTGACCAACGCGATCAAGCACGCGGAGGCCGGCCGGGTGCGCGTGGAGGTGTCCGGCGGGGCGGGCGGGGCGCTCCGGGTGACGGTGACCAGCCCGTTCGGGCGGGGGCCGGGGCCGCGGGCGCCCGGTTCCGGTGCGGGCCTGGTGGGGATGGAGGAACGGGTCGCGCTGCTGGACGGGACGTTCGAGGCCGGTCCGGTGGAGGGCCCGGACGGCGGGCCCGACAGGATCTGGCGGGTACGGGCGGTGCTGCCCGTGACGGACGACAAGGAGCCATCGGCATGACGGCGCAGGCGGACGACCCGAGGACCGGCGCCCGGATCCGGGTCCTGGTCGCGGAGGACCAGAGCGCGGTACGGGCGGGTCTGGTCCTGATCCTGCGCAGCGCGCCGGACATCGAGGTGGCCGGGGAGGCCGCGGACGGCGAGGAGGCGGTGCGTCTCGCGCGGGAGCTGCGTCCGGACGTGGTGCTGATGGATGTGCAGATGCCCCGGCTGGACGGGGTCTCCGCGACGCGTCAGGTGGTCGCCGAGAAGCTGGCCGACGTGCTCGTGCTGACCACGTTCGACCTCGACGAGTACGTCTTCGGGGCGCTGCGGGCGGGTGCGGCCGGCTTCCTGCTGAAGAACACCGAGGCGGGGGATCTGCTCCAGGCGGTGCGGACGGTGGCACGCGGCGAAGGCATGATCGCGCCGGCTGTCACCCGGCGGCTGATCGCGGAGTTCGCCGCCCCCGGGCCCGTACGGTCGGCGGACGCGCCCGATCCGGCGGTGCTGGACACGTTGACGAGGCGGGAGCGGGAGGTGCTCTCGTGCCTCGGTGAGGGGATGTCGAACGCGGAGATCGCGGCGCGGCTGTCGATGGCGGAGGCCACGGTGAAGACCCACGTCAGCAGGCTGCTGGGGAAGCTGGAGCTGCGCAGCAGGGTGCAAGCGGCGGTCCTCGCACAGGAGTTGGGCATCTGACCCGGGGCCGTACAGCAGGGCGCGGACCGTTGGTCTGGACCTATTGACGATTGGTCCAGACCACCCTAATCTCACCGAGCACACTGCGGTGAGCCCCGCGGTGTGCACAGTGCACGGACCACCCCTGACATGTCCGCACTCAACTCGAGGAGCATCCTTGAGCACCGAAGCGCCCCCACGCCCACGATCACGGTTCAGAGCCAGGGCCACCGCGGGACTGACCGCACTCCTCCTCCCCCTCGCCGCCATGGTGGGACTCGCCTCGCCCGCGGAAGCGGCCACCTCGGCGACGGCCACCTACGCCAAGTCCTCCGACTGGGGCACCGGCTTCGAGGGCAAGTGGACGGTGAAGAACACCGGCACCACGACGATCAACTCCTGGACCGTCGAGTGGGACTTCCCCTCCGGCACCCGCGTCACCTCCGCCTGGGACGCCACCGTCACCAACTCCGGCGACCACTGGACCGCCAAGAACGTCGGATGGAACGGCACCCTCGCCCCGGGCGCCTCCGTCTCCTTCGGCTTCAACGGCAGCGGCCCCGGCTCGCCCTCCAACTGCAAGCTGAACGGCGCCTCGTGCGACGGCGGCAGCGTGCCCGGTGACAACCCGCCCTCCGCGCCCGGCACCCCCACGGCCTCCGGCATCACCGACACGTCGGTGAACCTCAGCTGGCGCGCGGCCACCGACGACAACGGCATCAAGAACTACGACGTCCTGCGCGACGGCGCCAAGATCGCCACGGTCACCGGCACCACGTACACCAACACCGGCCTGACCGCCGGCACGGACTACTCGTACTCGGTCCAGGCGCGTGACAGCGCCGACCAGACCGGCCCCGTCAGCGGTGCCGTCGCCGTCCGCACCACCGGCGGTGGCGGCGGAGAGCCCGGCCCCGGCGACAAGGTCAAGCTGGGCTACTTCACCAACTGGGGCGTCTACGGTCGCAACTACCACGTGAAGAACCTGGTGACCTCCGGCTCCGCGTCGAAGATCACCCACATCAACTACGCCTTCGGCAACGTCAGCGGCGGCAAGTGCACCATCGGTGACGCCTACGCCGACTACGACAAGGCCTACACCGCCGACCAGTCCGTCGACGGCAAGGCCGACACCTGGGACCAGCCGCTGCGCGGCAACTTCAACCAGCTGCGCAAGCTGAAGGCCCAGTACCCGCACATCAAGGTCCTGTGGTCGTTCGGCGGCTGGACCTGGTCCGGCGGCTTCGGCCAGGCCGTGCAGAACCCGGCCGCCTTCGCCCAGTCCTGCTACGACCTGGTCGAGGACCCGCGGTGGGCGGACGTCTTCGACGGCATCGACCTCGACTGGGAGTACCCGAACGCCTGCGGCCTGACCTGCGACACCAGCGGCCCGGCCGCGTTCAAGAACATGATGCAGGCCATGCGCACCAAGTTCGGCGCGAACAACCTGGTCACCGCTGCGGTCACGGCCGACGCCTCGTCCGGCGGCAAGATCGACGCGGCCGACTACGGCGGCGCCGCGCAGTACCTCGACTGGTACAACGTGATGACGTACGACTTCTTCGGCGCCTGGGCGGCCAAGGGCCCCACGGCCCCGCACTCGCCGCTCACCTCGTACTCGGGCATCCCGCAGGCCGGATTCAACTCCGCCGAGGCGATCGCCAAGTTCAAGGCGAAGGGCGTGCCGGCCAAGAAGCTGCTGCTGGGCATCGGCTTCTACGGACGCGGCTGGACCGGCGTGACCCAGTCCGCCCCGGGCGGCACGGCCACCGGGCCGGCGGCCGGCACGTACGAGCAGGGCATCGAGGACTACAAGGTCCTGAGGAACAGCTGCCCGGCCACCGGGACGATCGCCGGCACGGCGTACGCCCACTGCGGCACCAACTGGTGGAGCTACGACACCCCGGCGACCGTCACCTCCAAGATGAACTGGGCGAACAACCAGGGCCTCGGCGGTGCGTTCTTCTGGGAGTTCAGCGGTGACACGAGCAACGGAGAGCTGGTCGGCGCGATCAACAGCGGCCTCGGATAGCACCTCGCTCCGATGACGCGGAAGCCCGGGAGAGTCACCTCTCCCGGGCTTTGTCATGCACTGCGATCAAGCGACGTTCACCCTCTGGCCGGGCGGCGCCGCCTCCAGCCAGGCGAGGAAGCCGGTCAGCGCGTCCTCGCTCATCGAAAGCTCCAGCCGCGTCCCGCGGTGGCGGCAGGCGAGGACCACGGAGTCGGAGAGCAGCGCCAGCTCCTCCTCCCCCTCCGGCGTACGGCGGGCCAGCACCTCGATCGCGGAGCGCTCGAGCACCCGGCGGGGCCGGGGTGCGTACGAGAAGATCCGGAACCACTCGATGCGGTCACCGCTGTACCGGGCGACGCCGTACACCCACCCCTTGCCGGAAGCGTCGTGATCTTCGGCGAGGTCCCAGCGCAGACTGCAGTCGAAAGTGCCGCCGGAGCGCTGGATCAGTCTCCTGCGCAGTCCGAAGACGAACAGTCCGACCAGCACCAGTGCGACAACGCAGCCGCTCACAAGCAGAGCGAGGAACATCTCCACCGACCTCCTCGCATCGTCCCGTAACGGAATATCACGTGCACCTGCATCGCCTCAGCCGCGGCACGGCCCGGAGGAGATCCGGGCCGGCCGCGGCTGAGGGACAAACTTCTCGTGGGGCGCGACTAGCGCACCGCCACCGCACGCAGACGGACGTCGGCGCGCCGCTCGGCGGCGGCGTCCGTGTCCGACTTGGCGCGCTCCAGCGCACGCTCGGCGCGCTGGACGTCGATCTCGTCCGCCAGCTCGGCGATCTCCGCCAGCAGCGACAGCTTGTTGTCCGCGAACGAGATGAAACCACCGTGCACCGCGGCGACGACGGTCCCACCCTCGCTCGTACGAATGGTCACCGGGCCCGATTCCAGCACACCGAGCAGCGGCTGGTGACCGGGCATGACGCCGATGTCGCCGGACGTGGTGCGCGCGACGACCAGGGTGGCCTCGCCGGACCAGACACTACGGTCGGCGGCGACCAGCTCGACGTGCAGCTCAGCAGCCAAGGTTGGCTCCTCGGGTCACCACCCGGCGGTCATGCCGGGTGTTGGGTCAATTCTAAGGGGCGTGAAGAAGGGGGCGGGACGTGCCCGCCCCCTTCAGCGAGTCATGTGACTCAGGAGACGCCGAGCTCCTTGGCGTTGGCCTTGAGGTCCTCGATGCCACCGCACATGAAGAACGCCTGCTCGGGGAAGTGGTCGTACTCACCGTCGCAGATCGAGTTGAACGCGGCGATCGACTCGTCGAGCGGCACGTCCGAGCCGTCCACGCCGGTGAACTGCTTGGCGACGTGGGTGTTCTGGGACAGGAAGCGCTCCACGCGACGGGCACGGTGGACAACCAGCTTGTCCTCCTCGCCCAGCTCGTCGATACCGAGGATCGCGATGATGTCCTGGAGGTCCTTGTACTTCTGCAGGATCCCCTTGACGCGCGTGGCGGCGTCGTAGTGCTCCTGCGTGATGTAGCGCGGGTCCAGGATGCGGGACGTGGAGTCCAGCGGGTCCACGGCCGGGTAGATGCCCTTCTCGGAGATCGGACGGGAGAGAACCGTCGTCGCGTCGAGGTGGGCGAAGGTGGTGGCCGGGGCCGGGTCGGTCAGGTCGTCCGCGGGGACGTAGATCGCCTGCATCGACGTGATCGAGTGACCACGCGTCGAGGTGATGCGCTCCTGCAGCAGACCCATCTCGTCGGCCAGGTTCGGCTGGTAACCCACCGCGGACGGCATACGGCCGAGCAGGGTGGACACCTCGGAGCCGGCCTGGGTGTACCGGAAGATGTTGTCGATGAAGAAGAGCACGTCCTGCTTCTGCACATCGCGGAAGTACTCCGCCATGGTCAGACCGGCGAGGGCGACGCGGAGACGGGTGCCCGGGGGCTCGTCCATCTGACCGAAGACCAGCGCGGTCTTGTCGATGACGCCCGACTCGGACATCTCCTCGATGAGGTCGTTGCCCTCACGGGTACGCTCACCGACGCCCGCGAACACCGACACACCGTCGTGGTTGTTGGCGACGCGGTAGATCATTTCCTGGATCAGAACGGTCTTACCGACGCCGGCACCACCGAACAGACCGATCTTTCCACCCTTGACGTACGGGGTGAGAAGGTCGATGACCTTGACGCCGGTCTCGAACATCTCGGTCTTCGACTCGAGCTGGTCGAAGTTCGGAGCCTTGCGGTGGATGGGCCACCGCTCACCGATGTTGGCGTTCTCCTCGGGGACGTTCAGCACCTCACCGAGGGTGTTGAACACCTTGCCCTTGGTGAAGTCACCGACGGGAACGGTGATGCCGTTGCCCGTGTCGGTCACCGGGGCCTGGCGGACCAGACCGTCGGTGGGCTGCATGGAGATGGCGCGGACCAGGCCGTCACCCAGGTGCTGGGCGACCTCGAGGGTCAGCGTCTTGAGCACGCCCTCCTGGGCCGGGTCGGCGACCTGAACGGTCAGCGCGTTGTAGATCTCCGGCATCGCGTCGACGGGGAACTCCACGTCGACGACCGGGCCGATGACCCGGGCGACGCGGCCCGTGGCAGCGGCCGTCTCAACTGTCGTCGTCATTACTTGTCACTCCCCGCGGTCGCGTCGGCCAGGGCGCTGGCTCCACCGACGATCTCGCTGATTTCCTGGGTGATTTCGGCCTGGCGGGCCGCGTTGGCAAGCCGGGAGAGGCTCTTGATGAGCTCTCCGGCGTTGTCGGTCGCCGACTTCATCGCGCGGCGGGTGGCGGCGTGCTTGGAGGCAGCCGCCTGGAGCAGCGCGTTGTAGATCCGGCTCTCGACGTAGCGCGGCAGCAGGGCGTCGAGGACGTCCTCGGCCGACGGCTCGAAGTCGAACAGAGGAAGGATCTCGCCCTTCGTCTCCGTCTCCTCCTTCGCCTTCTCGAGACTGAGAGGCAGCAGCCGCTTCTGAACCGGCGTCTGCGTCAGCATCGAGATGAACTCGGTGAAGACGATGTGGAGCTCGTCCACACCACCCTCGGCCGTGTCCTTCTCGATGGCCGCGATCAGCGGGGCCGCGACCATCTTGGCGTCCGCGTACGTCGGGTTGTCGGTGAAGCCCGTCCACGACTCCGTGACCTTGCGCTCACGGAAGCCGTAGTACGCCACACCCTTGCGGCCGACGATGTACGCGTCGACCTCCTTGCCCTCGCCGCGGAGCCGCTCGGTGAGCTGCTCCGCCGCCTTGAGGGCGTTGGCGGAGTAGCCGCCGGCCAGACCGCGGTCGCTCGTGATGAGCAGGATCGCGGCCCGGGTCGGGTTGTCCACCTCGGTGGTCAGGGCGTGGTTCGTCGTCGACCCCGTCGCCACCGCGGTCACCGCGCGGGTGAGCTCGGTCGCGTACGGCGTGGAGGCGGCCACCTGGCGCTGCGCCTTGACGATGCGCGAGGCGGCGATCATCTCCATCGCCTTGGTGATCTTCTTGGTCGCGGTGACGGATTTGATGCGACGCTTGTAGACCCGGAGCTGGGCTCCCATGAGTCAGGTCCCTTCCGTCGTCTACTTGGCGGTGCTGACCGGAGCGTCCTCGCCCAGAAGCTTGCCGTCCGAGGTCTCGAACTGCTTCTTGAACGCGGCGATGGCGTCAGCGACGGACTGGAGGGTGTCGTCCGACATCTTGCCGCCCTCGGCGATGCTGGTCAGAAGCTCCTTGCGCTCACGGCGCAGGTGCTCCAGCAGCTCCGACTCGAAGCGACGGATGTCGGCGACCGGGACGTCGTCCATCTTGCCGGTGGTACCGGCCCAGACGGAGACGACCTGCTCCTCGACGGGCATCGGCTGGTACTGGGCCTGCTTCAGCAGCTCGACCATGCGCTTGCCGCGCTCCATCTGAGCCTTGGAGGCCGCGTCCAGGTCGGAACCGAAGGCGGCGAACGCCTCCAGCTCGCGGTACTGGGCGAGGTCCACGCGCAGACGGCCGGAGACCTGCTTCATGGCCTTGTGCTGGGCGGAACCACCCACACGGGAGACCGAGATACCGACGTTCAGGGCCGGACGCTGGCCGGCGTTGAACAGGTCGGACTCCAGGAAGCACTGGCCGTCGGTGATGGAGATGACGTTGGTCGGGATGAACGCCGACACGTCGTTCGCCTTGGTCTCGACGATCGGCAGACCGGTCATCGAACCGGCGCCCATGTCGTCGGAGAGCTTGGCGCAGCGCTCCAGCAGACGCGAGTGCAGGTAGAAGACGTCACCCGGGTAGGCCTCACGGCCCGGCGGGCGGCGCAGCAGCAGGGACACGGCGCGGTAGGCGTCGGCCTGCTTCGAGAGGTCGTCGAAGATGATGAGGACGTGCTTGCCGTCGTACATCCAGTGCTGGCCGATGGCCGAGCCGGTGTACGGGGCCAGGTACTTGAAGCCGGCCGGGTCGGACGCCGGGGCGGCGACGATCGTCGTGTACTCGAGCGCGCCGGCCTCTTCCAGGGCGCCGCGAACGGACGCGATGGTCGAGCCCTTCTGGCCGATGGCGACGTAGATGCAGCGGACCTGCTTCTTCGGGTCGCCGGAACGCCAGTTGTCACGCTGGTTGATGATCGTGTCGACAGCCAGAGCGGTCTTGCCGGTCTGACGGTCACCAATGATCAGCTGACGCTGGCCGCGGCCGATCGGCACCATGGCGTCGACGGCCTTGTAGCCGGTCTGCATCGGCTCGTGCACCGACTTACGGGCCATGACGCCCGGGGCCTGCAGCTCAAGGGCGCGGCGGCCCTCGGTCGCGATCTCGCCGAGGCCGTCGATCGGGTTGCCGAGCGGGTCGACGACACGGCCCAGGTAGCCCTCGCCGACACCGACCGAGAGGACCTCACCGGTGCGGGTGACCGGCTGACCCTCCTCGATACCGTTGAACTCGCCGAGGACGATCGCACCGATCTCGCGCTCCTCGAGGTTGAGGGCGAGACCGAGGGTGCCGTCCTCGAACTTCAGCAGCTCGTTCGCCATGGCCGAGGGAAGACCCTCGACCTTCGCGATACCGTCGCCGGCCAGGCTGACCGTGCCGACCTCCTCGCGCGAGGCCGCGTCCGGCTGGTACGACTGGACAAAGTTCTCCAGCGCGTCCCGGATCTCCTCCGGCCGGATCGTGAGCTCCGCCATCTGGGTTCCCTGCTCTCCTTGTTGGGCCCGAAGTTTCTTTGGGGGTCTGGGGGCCGACCCCCAGGAATCTTCTGCAATCTCTGCACGGCCCAACCGGGCCGCTGGTCTTGCTGTTCTGTTCTGCGCTGTGCCGTCAGCCGGCCATGCGGCGGGTCGCCTCTTCGAGGCGCTCCGCGACGGTGCCGTTGATGAGCTCGTCACCGACCCGCACCGAGATCCCGCCGAGGACCGTGGGGTCCACTTCGAGGTTGAGGTGCATGTCACGGCCGTACATCCGCGCCAGACCGGCGCCGAGGCGCTGCTTCTGCGCCTCGGTCAGCGGCACCGCCGACGTGACGACGGCGACCATCCGGTCCCGCCGCGCCGCGGCGAGCTTGGACAGGGACTCGAGTCCCGACTCCAGGCTACGTCCCCGCGGATGCGTGACGAGACGGACGACCAGACGCTCGGTGACCGGGTCGGCCTTGCCGCCGAGCAGGCTGCCGAGCAGCTCGCCCTTGGCGGACGTCGTGGCCGACTGGTTGGTCAGCGCCGACCGAAGGTCGTTGCTGGACGAAAGGATCCGGCCGAAGCGGAACAGCTCGTCCTCGACGTTGTCGAGCACACCGGTCCGCTGCGCCGCGGTGAGGTCGGCGGTGCTCGCCAGCTCCTCGAGCGAGTCGACCAGGTCGCGCGACTGCGACCAGCGGGACCGGACCATGCCCTTGACCAGGTCGGCGGTCTCGCCGCTGACCTGACCCGCGAAGATGCGTCCGGCCAGCTCGGCCTTGGCCTCGGCGGCCTGCGCCGGGTCGGTGAGGACCCGACGCAGCGACACCTCTCGGTCGAGCAGCGCGGTGACGGCGGCCAGCTCGCCGGCGAGCTTCGCCGCGTCGACCGACGTGTTGTCGGTCAGCGCGTCGAGCGACTCGTGCGCGGCGGCCAGCGCCTCGCGGCTGGCTCCGTTCATCGGGTGGCCTCTGCCTTCGAAGCGCCGTCCTCGAGCGAGTCGAGGAAGCGGTCGATGGTGCGGCTCTGGCGGGCGTGGTCCTCGAGGGACTCGCCGACCAGCTTGCCGGCCAGGTCGGTGGCGAGCTTGCCCACGTCCTGACGCAGCGCCGAGGCAGCGGCCTTGCGGTCGGCCTCGATCTGGGCGTGGCCGGCCGCGATGATCTCCTCACGCTGCCGCTGGCCTTCCGCCTTCATCTCCTGGATGATCGCGGTGCCCTGCTCGGTCGCCTCCTGGCGCAGCCGGGCAGCCTCGTGACGGGCCTCGGCGAGCTGAGCCTTGTACTGCTCCAGAACGCTCTCGGCTTCGGTCTTGGCCGCGTCGGCCTTCTCGATACCGCCTTCGATGGCCTCGCGGCGCTCTTCCAGAACCTTGTTGATGTTCGGGAGGAGCTTCTTGGCGAGGAAGCCGAAGACGATGACGAAGGCGATCAGGCCGATGACGAGCTCGGGAATCGGCGGGATGAGCGGGTTTTCCGCACCTTCCTGCGCGAGCTGAACCAGGGGGTTCACATCAGTGCCTTTCGTCTGTTTCTACTGGACCGGCCCGAGGATCAGGAGCCGTAGACGAACGGCATGACCAGGCCGATGAGGGCGAGCGCCTCACAGAAAGCGAAGCCGAGGATCTGGTTGGCGCGGATCAGACCGGCAGCCTCGGGCTGACGGGCAAGAGCCTGGGTGCCGTTTCCGAAGATGATGCCGACGCCGACGCCGGGGCCGATGGCCGCAAGGCCATAGCCGATGGAGCCGAGGGCCTTGAGGTCACCGGTGACGGCGGCAAGAGTCTGGGACATGCCAGTTCTTCCTTCTCTTTCAAGAACCGGTGGGGGTTGGCCACCGGCAGTCTGCGGGATTCGGGCGAGCGGGACTCAGTGGTGCTCGGCGAGCGCGCCCTGGATGTAGGTGCAGGTCAGGAGGACGAAGACGTACGCCTGAACCGCCTGGATGAAGAGTTCGAATGCCGTCATGACGACGACCATCACGAACGAGACGCCGGCGTAGGCGAAGCCGATGCCGTTCAGCAGGTACCAGCTGGCGATCGTGAAGAGCAGCAGCAGCGTGTGACCCGCGAACATGTTCGCGAAGAGACGGACCGCGTGAGTGAACGGGCGGACCAGGAGGTTCGAGAACAGCTCGATGGTCGCGGCGAGGTAGGCAACCGGGCCGAGCGACTTGTCGAAGCCGGTGATGTTCTTCCACGCTCCGCCCCAGCCGTGGCGCTTGAACGTCAGGCTGACCCACAGGATGTAGACGATCAGCGCCAGGACCATCGGGTAGGCGATGATCGACGTCACCGGGAACTGCGCCAGCGGGATGATCGACCAGAGGTTCATCACCCAGACGAAGAAGAACAGCGAGACCACGAGCGGGACGTACTTCTCGCCCTCACGCTTGCCGATCGTCTCGTAGACGATGCCACGGCGGATGAAGTCGTAGCCGGCTTCGGCAACCATCTGCAGCTTGCCGGGCACCACCTGGGGCTTACGGAAGGCAGCCCAGAAGAAGCCGACGATGATGATCGAGCCGAGCAGGGCGAGCAGCATCGTCTTGTTGAAGTACAGGTTGCTGTCCGCGTCGCCCCACAGGGGCTCGAACAGGAACGAGTGCAGGCCCGGTGCCGGAAAGCCACAACCGTCGAAGATGTGGCAGTCGGTCTCGAAGGCGAGCACCTGCGTCGGGTCAGCACTCACCGCGGGCTCCTTCAGCGTGGCGCATAGGTACGGCAACCTCGTTGTGTCGGCGCGGCAGACAGCCGCGGTTCGGCACTGGACTGGTGTTTCGAATGGTGGGGCGGCAGTGGGGCATCAAGCCTCGCGAATAAGCAGGCGTCAGCTCAGATGCCCGCGCCCGCGATGCCGCAGTTGGCACCGGACGATAGCAGGATCCCGAACGCGCCTTTATACCGGCCCTACCCCTCACGACGTCTGCCCCTTGTTTCCGGGCTTGTTGCCGGTCGAGGAGTCGGGTTCGACGTAAAGAATCTTGGCCTTCATGTGCGCGCGGGTCTGCGCGCCGATCCAGACGAGGGTCAGCGCGACCAGCGTGATGGCGAAGGCCTTGGGGTTGAACAACGTGGTGTTCTTGAACATCGCGACAAAGATGAACAGCAACAGCAACTGAGCTGTGTAGAGCATCAGACCCATCGCCTGGAACAGCTGCGGAAGCGACTTCGCCACGCGCTGCAGGACGTAGAGCCCGATGCCCATGAAGAGGATCACCACCAGCGTGGCCACGATCGCCCCGATCGCGCCCTTGCCACCCGCGACCACAGCGCTGACGACGGCGGCAACAGCGCCGGCGACTGCGGTGGGTACGGCGGCATGAACAAGGGTGCGTGCGTCGTTGGACGGCATGGCGGCATCTCCGCTTGCTGGTGGGGGCAAAGTGGTGTCGTCATGGACGAGCGTAGGCCCGGTCCCGAGATGGGCCTCGGGGGCCAACGAACCGTCGCACTACGGTCCTTCGGCGCTGTCTCCGGGTCTCGTGAACGGTATCACAAACTATTTGATGAGGTCTTTACCCAGTGGTGTGCCAACTCTCACACATGAGAGTGAACGCGCCCGTGTGTGCACGACAAGCGGGTGTTTTGTCTGGTAATGCACCGCTCTGCCCGTCAGGCGTCAGCCGAAGACCACGTACTTGCCCCCATGGGAGTACAGGAGTCGGCCGCTGCCCGGCCATCACGCCCGCGCGGCCGCGTCACCGGGCGTGACGCGGCAGCGCGGACGGCACATGACTTCCCATAAACCTGGGCGGCCGGACGGCCTAGGGCCGGTTCAAAGCGCTGGGAGCGAGGCCTCAGCGCGCGGAGTCCGCCTTGCTCCGCTCCGTGAAGCGGGCCCGTGGTCCCACCGCCGTCGCGCCGTTGACGCCGCTGACACCCACGCCGACCGGCACGCGCTCCTCCTCCTGCTCCGGAGCCGCCGTGCCGTCCCGTCCGGGACCGCCGGCCGTGGCCGCCCTTGTCCTCCGACGGCGGCGATACCGCGGCGGGACCATGCCCTCCGCCCAGTTCGGCGTCCTCGGCGTGAAGCGCGGCAGCAGCAACAGCACCAGGCCGATCGCGCTCAGCACCACCACCGCGAGCACGATCCACATCGACGCCGAGTGGATGGAGTACGCGACGACGCCGAAGGCGATCAGCGCCGACCAGAAGTACATGATCAGCACGGCCCGGCTGTGCGAGTGGCCGACCTCGAGGAGGCGGTGGTGGAGGTGGCCGCGGTCCGCCGCGAACGGGGACTGGCCCTTCCACGTACGGCGGACGATCGCCAGCAGCAGGTCCGCGACCGGGATCGCGATGATCGTCAGCGGCAGCAGCAGCGGGATGAAGACCGGCAGCGCCGCGTGCGTGGCCTGACGGGTACCGCCCTCGAAGATCCGCAGGGCGTCCATGTCCACCTGACCGGTCACGGAGATCGCGGCCGCCGCGAGGACGAGGCCGATCAGCATCGAGCCGGAGTCGCCCATGAAGATCCTGGCGGGGTGCATGTTGTGCGGCAGGAAGCCCAGGCACATGCCCATCAGGATCGCGGTGAACAGGGTGGCGGGGGACGCCGCCTCGATGCCGTAGCTGAACCAGATCCGGTACGCGTAGAGGAAGAACGCCGCGGCCGCGATGCAGACCATGCCGGCCGCGAGACCGTCGAGGCCGTCGACGAAGTTCACCGCGTTGATGGTGATGACGACGAGGGCGACGGTGAGCAGGGTCCCCTGCCAGCTCGTCAGCGAGACGGTGCCCACGCCCGGGACCGGGATCCACAGGATCGTCAGACCCTGTACGACCATGACGCCCGCCGCGATCATCTGGCCGCCCAGTTTGATCAGGGCGTCGATCTCGAACTTGTCGTCCAGGACGCCGATGATCCAGATCAGGGCGGCGCCGGACAGCAGCGCGCGTGGTTCGTTCGACAGCTCGAAGACACTGTTCAGGTTCTCCAGATGGTCGGCGACCAGCAGTCCGGCGCACAGGCCGAAGAACATGGCGATGCCGCCGAGCCGGGGTGTCGGCTCGCGGTGCACGTCACGGGCGCGGATCTCCGGCATCGCGCCGGTGGCGATGGCGAACTTCCTCACCGGCCCGGTGAGCAGATACGTCACCGCGGCCGTGACACATAGCGTCAGCAGGTAATCACGCACGGGCTGCCCCACAGGAATCGCTGGCCATCTCAGCCCCACACCTTAGCTGTGGTAGCCACATGCTTGAGGACACGCGGGGCTCCGTGATGGTTGCACGCCGACGGCACAGCAATGCTGCTACCCCGCGAACGGAGGGAATCCCGCGACGAGACCCTGCACCTTTCCACGGATGTCGTGCGGCTCCCCCTGCTCCCGCAGCGCCGCCGTGAACAGCGTCGCGATCCGGCCCATCTCCCTCCGGCCCATGCCCTGCGTGGTGACGGCGGCGGTACCGAGCCGGATGCCCCGTCCGTCCCCGTACGGCAGCGCGCAGGTGTCCAGGACGATGCCGGCGGCGGCGAGCCGGCCACGGGCCACCCTGCCGTCGATGCCGAGAGGCGCCGTGTCCGCGCCGACGATGTGGGTGTCCGTGCCGTCCGTCAGCACGGCGAAGCCCTCCGCGGCGAGCGCGTCGGCCAGTTCCCGCGCGTTCGCGACGACCTGGTGCGCGTACGCGGTGAACGCGGGCGTCGCCGCCTCCCCGAAGGCGACGGCCTTCGCGGCGATCGTGTGCATCTGGGCCCCGCCCTGGGTGAACGGGAACACCGCCCGGTCGATGCGCTCCGCCAGCTCCGAGCCGCACAGGATCATCCCGCCGCGCGGACCGCGCAGGACCTTGTGGGTGGTGGCGCACACCACGTCCGCGTACGGCACGGGATTCGGCGCCGCGCCGCCGGCGACGAGACCGATGGGGTGCGCGGCGTCCGCGATCAGATAGGCGCCGACCTCGTCCGCGATGTCGCGGAACGCCTCGTAGTCGGGATGGCGGGGATAGGAGATCGAGCCGCAGACGATCGCCTTCGGCCGGTGCTGCCGGGCCAGATGGCGCACCTGGGGGTAGTCGATGAGCCCGGTCTCCGCGTCCACCCCGTAGGCGACGAAGTCGAACCACCGGCCGGAGAAGTTCGCCGGCGAACCGTGCGTGAGGTGCCCGCCGTACGGGAGCCCCATGGCGAGCACCGTGTCACCGGGGCGCAGCAGGGCCGCGTACGCCGCGAGGACCGCGGAGGAGCCGGAGTGCGGCTGCACATTGGCGTGTTCGGCGCCGAAGAGAGCCGTCGCCCGCTCGATGGCGATGCGCTCGGCGGCGTCGACGAGCTCGCAACCGCCGTGATGGCGGGCGCCCGGATAGCCCTCCGCGTACTTGTTGGCGAGCGGCGACCCGAGGGCGGCGAGCACCGCGGGGGAGGTGAAGTTCTCCGCGGCGATGAGCTGAAGGGTGGTTGCCTGCCGCTGCGACTCCCCGAAGAGGATGTCCGCGATCTGGGGATCCTGGCGGCGCAGTGCCTCGAAAGCCGTCGACGGCACGGAAGGCACTGCGCGGGCTTCATCGGTGACGGACATGACGGCTCCGGGGCCTCGGGGGGAGCTGCGGCACATCCAATGTAGAACCGGCGGAGCGCGGCCGCGCGGCACGTGCGCAAGACGGTTACGGGCGCCGGGCCGCCTTGCGGCTGTCCTCTCGGACTCCGCGTCCGGCCCGGCGGCCGTGGGACGTGCTCGCACTGCCCGGAACCTTTGCGGGCCCCGGACCGCGGATGCCTGCGCCTGTCCCTGCGGAGTCCCCTGACCGCCCGGCGTTCGTGGGACGCGCCAGACATCCCGGAACCGCCACAGGTCCCGGACCCGTTGCCTGCTGCTGTCCCCGCGGAGTCCCCTAACCGCCCGGCGTTCGTGGGACGTGCTCGCACTTCCCGGAACCGGCACGGGTCCCGGACGCCTGCTCCTGTCCCCACGGACTCCCCGTCCGGCCCGGCGGCCGTGGGACGCGCCCACACTTCCCGGAACCGGTGCGGGTCCCCGACCCGGTTGCCTGCGGCTGTCCCCGCGGACTCCCCGTCCGGCCCGGCGGCCGTGGGACGCGCCCACACTTCCCGGAACCGGTGCGGGTCCCCGACCCGGTTGCCTGCGGCTGTCCCCGCGGACTCCCCCAACCGCCCGGCGGCCGTGGGACGTACTCGCACTGCCCGGAACCGGCACGGGTCCCGGACGCCTGCTCCTGTCCCTGCGGACTCCGGAAGGAGTCCCCACTCCCCCGGGCGGGCCGGACCGGGTGCGCCTGTGGGCGGGGCTTCGAACCCCGCCTCGGCCTGGGCCGTGCCAGGCCCACGGACGGGCGTGCGTGCCGCTGTGCGCAGCCGACGCGCCTGCGGGCGGGCGTCGGCCTTCACGGGCGCGTCGGCGAGGGCAGCTCCAGCCCCGCCGGCGACTGAGGCGCGACCGCGCCATGCGCGCGAGACCGGCGACGCGGCGCGCGCGGGGACTCGTCCCCTACGCGGCGGCCACGGAACAGCCCGCCCCCGGCGGCCCCGCATCCGCGGCCACGCGCCCCGCCGTCAGGACCGCGCCCGTACCCCCGTCAGCGCCGTGACCACCGGGTCCAGCGCCTGGTGGATCTCGTCGCCGATCGAACGGAAGAACGTGATCGGCGCCCCGTACGGATCGAACACCTCGTCCGCGTCCGGGCTCGGGGCCAGCAGCCAGCCCCGCAGGGCCGCCGCCGCCCGCACCAGCGCGCGCGCACGCTCGACGACGCCGTCCTCGCGGGGGTCCGGGAGGGTTGCAGGGTCTATGGCGCGCACGAGGCGCGTGAACTCCTTGAGCGTGAAGGTCCGCAGGCCCGCCGAGTGGCCCATCGAGATGACCTGCGCGCGATGGTCGCGGGTGGCCGTCAGGACGAGGTCCGCGCGGATGACGTGCTCGTCGAGCAGTTCCCGCCCGACGAACCCGCTCGCGTCCGCGCCGAAGTCCGCGAGGACGATCTCGGCGTTGGCCTCCATCGGGGCGCCCTCGTGGCCCCAGGTGCCGGCGCTCTCCACGATCAGGCCGCCCGTGAGGGGATCGCCGAGGCGGTCGCTCAGGGCATGGCGGGTCAGCCGCTCGGTGATGGGCGAGCGGCAGACGTTGCCGGTGCTGACGTGGAGGATGCGGAAGGCCTGGCCCGTGCTGCTGGTTTCCGCTATGCCACGCCCCTCAGGGGCGGTCAATTGGCCACCTCGAGGTCTGGTACGACCTTGCGCAGCTCGTCCGCGGACAGGGCGCCCTCACGCAGCAGGACCGGCACCTTGCCGGTGACGTCGACGATCGACGACGGCACGATGCCGGGCGTCGGGCCGCCGTCGAGGTAGACGGAGACGGAGTCGCCGAGCATCCCCTGCGCGGCGTCGCAGTCCTCTGGCGAGGGGTGTCCCGTGAGGTTGGCGCTGGAGACGGCCATCGGGCCGACCTCGGTGAGCAGTTCGATGGCGACGGGGTGCAGCGGCATCCGGATCGCGACGGTGCCACGGGTGTCACCGAGGTTCCACTGCAGGGACGGCTGGTGCTTGGTGACCAGGGTCAGCGCGCCGGGCCAGTAGGCGTCGACGAGCTCCCACGCCTGCTCGGAGAAGTCGGTGACGAGCCCGTGCAGGGTGTTGGGCGAGCCGATGAGGACAGGGGTGGGCATGTTCCTGCCGCGTCCCTTGGCCTCGAGCAGGTCGGCGACGGCCTCGGGGCTGAAGGCGTCCGCACCGATGCCGTACACGGTGTCGGTGGGCAGCACGACGAGCTCGCCGCGGCGGACGGCCGATGCGGCCTCACGCAGGCCGGTGGTGCGATCCGTCGCGTCGTTGCAGTCGTATCGCCGAGCCATCAGCGGGCCTCCTCGTACACGTGCTTGGTCATCTGCTTGGTCATGGCATGGCCTTGCGGGCGGTGGCGAACCGCGGCCGCTTGTTCAGGTCGGGGTGGTCGGCTGCGTCGGCCCACCCGGATTCCTCGTTGAAGATCCACGGCACCTGGCCGCCCTGGGTGTCGGCGTGCTCGATGACGACGAGACCGCCGGGCCTCAGCAGCCGGTGCGCGGTGCGTTCGATACCGCGGATGGTGTCCAGGCCGTCCTCGCCGGAGAACAGGGCCATCTGCGGGTCGTGGTCGCGCGCCTCGGGTGCGACGTACTCCCACTCGGTGAGCGGGATGTACGGCGGGTTGGAGATGACCAGGTCGACCTGGCCGTCGAGCTCGGGCAGCGCGGTGAGCGCGTCGCCGTGGTGGACGGTGACGCGGGATCCCTCGGCGTTCTTACGGGTCCACTTCAGGGCGTCCTCGGACAGCTCCACGGCGTGCACGCGCGAACGCGGCACTTCCTGGGCCATCGCGAGGGCGATGGCGCCGGAGCCGGAACACAGGTCGACGATGAGCGGCTCTACGACGTCCATGGCACGCACGGCTTCTATCGCCCATCCGACGACCGACTCGGTCTCGGGGCGCGGCACGAACACTCCGGGGCCGACCTGGAGCTCCAGGTAGCGGAAGAAGGCGCGCCCGGTGATGTGCTGGAGCGGCTCGCGCGCCTCCCTGCGGGCGACGGCCTCCCAGTAGCGGGCGTCGAAGTCCGCGTCCTTGACGTTGTGGAGCTCGCCCCGCTTCACGCCGTGCACGAACGCGGCGAGTTCCTCCGCGTCGAACCGCGGTGACGGCACGCCGGCGTCGGCCAGCCGCTGGGTGGCCTGGGCCACCTCGGCAAGCAGCAGGTTCACGTGCCTACCCTTCCTGTGACGCTCGTGCGGACGATTCCTGGACCTACGGGACTGCTGGGTACTGCACCGGCTCCGCCGGTTCGCGGGCTACTGGGCAGCCGCGAGCTTGGCGGCGGAGTCGGCGTCGACGCACGCCTGGATCACGGCGTCCAGGTCACCGTCGAGCACCTGGTCCAAGTTGTACGCCTTGAAGCCGACGCGGTGGTCCGAGATCCGGTTTTCCGGGAAGTTGTACGTACGGATCTTCTCCGACCGGTCGACCGTTCGGACCTGGCTGCGGCGGGCGTCCGCGGCCTTGCTCTCGGCCTCCTCCTGGGCTGCGGCGAGCAGCCTGGAGCGCAGGATACGCATGGCCTGCTCCTTGTTCTGGAGCTGGCTCTTCTCGTTCTGGCAGGAGGCGACGATGCCGGTCGGCAGGTGCGTGATGCGCACGGCGGAGTCGGTCGTGTTGACGGACTGGCCGCCGGGACCGGACGAGCGGTAGACGTCGATGCGCAGGTCGTTGGCGTGGATCTCGACGTCGATCTCCTCGGCCTCCGGCGTGACCAGCACACCGGCCGCGGAGGTGTGGATACGGCCCTGCGACTCGGTGGCGGGCACGCGCTGCACGCGGTGCACCCCGCCCTCGTACTTCAGCCGCGCCCAGACGCCCTGGCCGGGCTCGGTCGCGCCCTGGCCGCCCTTGGTCTTGACGGCGACCTGGACGTCCTTGTAGCCGCCGAGCTCGGACTCGGTGGAGTCGATGATCTCGGTCTTCCAGCCGACGCGCTCCGCGTAGCGCAGGTACATCCGCAGCAGGTCGCCCGCGAAGAGGGCGGACTCGTCGCCGCCCGCGCCGGCCTTGACCTCGAGGATGACGTCCTTGTCGTCGCTGGGGTCGCGCGGGACGAGCAGCAGCCGCAGCTTCTCGGTGAGCGCCTCGCGCTCCTTCTCCAGGTCCTTCACCTCGGCGGCGAAGTCCGGGTCGTCCTGGGCCAGTTCACGGGCCGTCCCGATGTCCTCGCCGGTCCGCTTCCAGGCGCGGTACGTGCCGACGATGGGCGTCAGCTCGGCGTAGCGCTTGTTCAGCTTGCGCGCGTTCGCCTGGTCGGCGTGGACCGAAGGGTCGGCGAGCTTCTTCTCCAGATCGGCGTGCTCGCCGATCAGTTCCTCGACCGCTTCGAACATCGATGGCTCCTGGTTCCGTACACGAAGGGGTGGCTGCGGTGGCTGCTCAGAACGGACAAAGCGCCGGTCCCGGCCACCCCGGAGGGGCGGCCGAGGACCGGCGCAATGGCTCGCTACTTCTTGGCGGAGCCGGCAGCCTTGCCGAAGCGGGCCTCGAAGCGGGCCACACGGCCACCGGTGTCGAGGATCTTCTGCTTGCCCGTGTAGAACGGGTGGCACTCGGAGCAGACCTCGGCGCGGATGTTGCCGCTCTGGATCGTGCTGCGGGTGGTGAACGACGCGCCGCAGGTGCAGCTGACCTGGGTCTCGACGTACTCGGGGTGGATGTCGCGCTTCAAGGTGTCTCCTAGGTTCGGGAGGGCACCGGGTCGCACGGGCGGGGATGCTCGTACGTGAACCGGGGCCGACGTACCAGTCTGCCAGGACCGGCCGTATCTCCCAAAACCGGGGTGGGGGCTGAAGTATTCCTGGGGGCCGGAGTGGGTATTACGGGCTCTTCACGACGGTGGCGGCGTCGCCCTTGTCGCCCGCGGAGTCCCGCACCGCGGAGGCCGGGATCGGCCGGTCCTGCTTGAGCGCCGTCCACACCTGCCGGGCGCCGGTCTCGACGGGGACGACCCGGTTGGGGTCGGCCGGGTCGTACTCCACCGGCATCGTGATCATGTCGACGTCCTCCGCGCCGAGGGAGCTGAGCCCTCTGGCGAAGCCCATCAGCTCGTTCACGGAGTCCAGCCCGGAGTCGGGCGTGATCGCCTTGGTGCCGGCGTCGGCGAGGTCCAGGAGCTTCTTCGGGCTGCTGAACACTCCGACGTCCTTGACCTGGTCGATGAACGCCTTCATGAAGGCCTGCTGGAGCTGGATGCGGCCGAGGTCGCTGCCGTCGCCCACGCTCTTGCGGGTGCGTACGAGGCCGAGCGCCTGCTCCCCGTCCAGGCTGTGGGTGCCGGGGGCGAGGCTCAGGTGGCTCTTGCTGTCGTCGATCGGCCGCGTGGTGGTGATGTCGACGCCGCCGAGCTCGTCGATGAGCTTCTTGAAGCCCGTGAAGTCGACCTCGATGTAGTGGTCCATGCGGATCCCGGACATCGCCTCGACCGTCTTCACGGCGCAGGCGGGCCCGCCGACCTCGTACGCGCTGTTGAACATCGCCCGCTTCTCGCCGGGGACGGTGGTGCCGTCGCGGCCGGTGCACTCGGGCCGCCCCACCAGGGTGTCGCGCGGTACGGACACCACGCCGGCGCTCTTGTGGCCCTGGTAGACGTGCACGACCATCGCGGTGTCCGAGCGGGCCGCGCCGTCGTCGTCGCCGTACTCGGAATTCGCGCCGGAACGGGAGTCGGAACCGAGCACCAGGATGTCCATGGAGCCGTTGTCGACGTTCTTCGGGCGGTCCTCGCCGAGGGCGGACTCGATGTCGACGCCCTGGAGGTTCCCGTTGAGCTTGAAGTAGAGGAGGCCGAGACCGGAGCCGCCGACGAGCACCAGGGCGGCCGCGACCCATGCGACGACCGTCCAGGTCCTGCGGGCCTTCGTGGGCCGCTTACGGCGTCTGCCGCCCCTCGGGGGTCCCGCCACGCCCCCTGGGCGGAGTATTCGGCCGCCGCTGCTGCTCTGCTCGCTCATGCTCTCCTCGGCTCTCGCTGCTCCCGCTACCCCCGGTGGTGGTGTTCAGGCGCGGTTTGTCGTGGTTGCTCAGACGTCGGAGCAGCGAGAAGCGTTGCACGGCCCGGTGAGAACTCCCTGAGAACGCCTCGGGCCCACCGCGCGGTGCGCGATGGGCCCGAGGGACAGCTCCAGGGACCTGGTCCCCTCGGTCACCAGCGGTTTCTGCCGGTGGTGGAGGAGGACCGGTGGTCCCGCGCCGGGCCCTTGGCGGGCCCGGCGGCTGTGGCGAAGCTCTCTCAGTCGTTGCCGTTGCCGGCCGACGGAGTCGTCTTCTGGATCTGCAGCAGGAACTCGCCGTTCGACTTGGTCTGCTTCATCTTGTCGAGCAGCAGCTCGATCGCCTGCTGCTGGTCGAGCGCGTGCAGCACACGACGCAGCTTCCAGGTGACGGCGAGCTCGTCGCTGCCGAGCAGGATCTCTTCCTTACGGGTGCCGGACGCGTCGACGTCCACCGCCGGGAAGATGCGCTTGTCGGCGAGCTTGCGGTCGAGCTTGAGCTCCGCGTTGCCGGTGCCCTTGAACTCCTCGAAGATCACCTCGTCCATCCGCGAGCCGGTGTCGACCAGCGCGGTGGCCAGGATGGTCAGCGAGCCGCCGTCCTCGATGTTGCGCGCGGCGCCGAAGAAGCGCTTCGGCGGGTAGAGCGCGGTCGAGTCGACACCACCGGACAGGATGCGTCCGGAGGCCGGGGCCGCCAGGTTGTAGGCGCGGCCGAGGCGGGTGATCGAGTCCAGCAGGACGACCACGTCGTGACCCAGCTCGACGAGGCGCTTGGCGCGCTCGATGGCCAGCTCGGCGACGGTGGTGTGGTCCTCGGCGGGACGGTCGAAGGTCGAGGAGATGACCTCGCCCTTCACCGACCGCTGCATGTCGGTGACCTCTTCCGGACGCTCGTCGACGAGGACGACCATCAGGTGGCACTCGGGGTTGTTGTGGGTGATCGCGTTGGCGATCGCCTGCATGATCATGGTCTTGCCGGTCTTCGGCGGGGCCACGATCAGGCCTCGCTGGCCCTTGCCGATCGGCGCGACGAGGTCGATGATCCGGGTCGTCAGCACGCCCGGGTCGGTCTCGAGACGCAGCCGGTCCTGCGGGTACAGCGGGGTCAGCTTGTTGAACTCGGGGCGGCCGCGGCCCGATTCGGGCGCCATGCCGTTGACCGAGTCCAGGCGGACCAGCGCGTTGAACTTCTCGCGGCGCTCGCCTTCCTTGGGCTGGCGCACGGCACCGGTGACGTGGTCACCCTTGCGCAGGCCGTTCTTGCGGACCTGGGCGAGGGAGACGTACACGTCGTTCGGGCCGGGCAGGTAGCCGGAGGTCCGGATGAACGCGTAGTTGTCGAGGATGTCCAGGATGCCCGCGACGGGGATCAGGACGTCGTCGTCGGAGACCTGCGGCTCGCCGGCCTGGAAGTCGTCACGGCCACGGCGGCCACGGCGGTCGCGGTAGCGGCCGCGGCGTCCGCGACGGCCACCGGCCTCGTCGTCGAAGTCGTCCTGGGGGCCGGTGCTCTGCTGGCCGCCCTGGCGCTGCTGGCGCTGGCCGCCGCCCTGCTGCTGCTGGTCGTCGCCCTTGCCGCGGCGGTCACGCTGACGCTCACGGCGCTCGCCGCGGTCCCCGCGCTCGCCCCGGTCGCCACGCTCGGCGCGGTCCCCACGGTCGGCGCGGTCGCCACGCTGACGGTCACGGCGGCCTTCCGCGGTGTCCACGGCGGTGTCGGCCTTGGCCTCGGGCCGCTCGTCGGTCTTGACGTCGGTCTTGACCTCGACGGCGGTGTCCCCGCGGGCCTCGGTGCGGGTGTCCGGGCTGCCCGCCTGCGCCGTGGCGCGGCGGCGGCGGCGCTCACCGGCGGGCTGGTCGTCTCCCCCGGAGCCTGCGGCCTGGGCGATGCCTCCGGCCGGTTGTCCCGGGATGTCGATCTGCTGCTGGGCGACGGCCTTCTCGGCCTTGTCGGCCTTCTCCGCCTTCTCGGCGGCGGGGGCAGCGGCCTCGTCACCCGTGCGGGTCTTCGACGTGGCGCGGCGCTTGGGCTTGGCAGGGGCCTCGGCGCCCGCCTCGGCGCTCTTCGCCGGGGAGCTCCCTCCGGCCTGCGCCTCCTTGATGACCTCGATCAGCTGGCTCTTGCGCATACGCGCGGTGCCCCTGATGCCGAGGCCGGACGCGACCTGCTGCAGCTCGGCCAGGACCATGCCCTCGAGGCCGGTGCCGGAGCGGCGGCGCCGTGAGGTGGTGCCCGAGGCAGCACCTGCGGCGGGCGCGGCGTTGTCGACGTTGTTGTCGGCAGTCACGCCCATCAGATCGGTGGTGTCGCTCACGAAGGGTCCTTCCCTGGAGCGGACGTCGGCCTTCTGGCTCGGCGACCGGTTGTGCTGTCCGGCTGCGGTCCTGGGTGTGGGCCGTGCCGGAGCGGTGGTCCCGCCGGAGAATTGACGGCGGAGAGAGATACATGCATACGTGCAAGGTCCGGCCCGAGGTCCCCCTGCTCGGCCCACTCCTGGAAAAAGCGAGGGGTGTCGTGCCGGTTCCGGAGCGTGCTCGAAACTGCTCAGGCAGGCTGCTCAGGCAGTTTGGGGAGGCTCCCGGAAGAATGGTGGTCCCGATGAGGGACGCAAAGCGCCGCGTCGTGAGGACGACGACCGCTGACTTGAGGTTAACACTACCGGCTCCAACAAACATTCCCCCTCTCTCTCACCGGCAATCGTGTGGCAAACGTGTGTCCCTAGGGCGCGAGCGGCAGAACGCTCGCACCCGCGGCGTCGAAGGCGAGCCGGTTGGCCGCCCATCCCTCGCCCGCCAGCCGTGCGACCTTGTCGGCCGCACTGTCCTCGGCCAGCGCGAGCACCGTGGGGCCCGCGCCGGAGATGACTGCGGGAACGCCGTCGGCGCGCAGTCGGTTCACCAGATCGACGCTCTGCGGCATCGCCGGGGCCCGGTACTCCTGGTGGAGACGGTCCTCCGTGGCGGGCAGCAGCAGCTCAGGACGCCTGGTCAGCGCCTCGACGAGGAGGGCGGCCCGGCCCGCGTTGGCGGCGGCGTCGACATGCGGCACGGTACGCGGGAGAAGCCCGCGGGCCGTCTCCGTGAGCACCGGCTTGGACGGAACGAAAACCACCGGAACGACGGAATCGGCGGGATCCATCCTGATCGCGCGCGCCGCTCCCGATTCGGTCCAGGCGAGGGTGAAACCGCCGAGGAGACAGGCGGCGACGTTGTCGGGGTGGCCCTCGATCTCGGTCGCGAGCTCGAGCAGCGCCACGTCGTCGAGCTTCGCGTCGCCCCCTATCGTCACGGCGCGGGCGGCGACGATGCCGGCGCAGATCGCGGCCGAGGAGGACCCGAGACCGCGGCCGTGCGGGATGCGGTTGGCGCAGACGACCTCGAGGCCGCGCGGCTGTCCGCCGAGCAGGTCGAAGGCCGTGCGCAGGGCCCGTACCAGCAGGTGGTTCTCGTCCCGGGGCAGGGTCGACGCGCCCTCACCGGCGATGTCGATGTGCAGACCGGAGTCCGCGACCCGGACGACCACGTCGTCGTACAGACCGAGCGACAGCCCGAGGGCATCGAAGCCCGGACCGAGATTGGCGCTGGTTGCGGGGACGCGCACCCGGACGGCGGCGGCGCGGAACGCTGGACCGGCCATCGCTCGACGACTCTCCTTGGTTCTGAACTGCGGGATGTACACGATTGGTTCGAGAGGCAGGAATACCCGTGGGCCTCGGCGGTGGAAACACCGCGACGGCAACGACACCGCGCATATGCGGCGGGCCGGGTTCGGGTACAGCCTATCGAAGGAAGGTTCACCTGCGACATAGGGCGCACAGGAGGCGCACGATGCGTGTCGCGAGCCTCCTGTGCCTCTACGTGTGACGTTGTCCGGGTTGCCATACTTTCCAGTAGGGCAACTGGACGGGCACAAGCGGTCTTCCGGCCGGATCAGGGCCGCGAGCCGCCCTGATCACGCCAGATGCTCCGTGCCGTCGGGCTACGCCAGCCCGAGACGCTCCGCCGCCGCGGCCGCGTCGACCGGGACGGTGACCGGCTGGGGCGCTCCGGCGACCGCCCAGTCGGGGTCCTTCAGACCGTTGCCGGTGACCGTGCACACGATCTTCTGGCCCGGATCGACCTTGCCCTGCTCGGCGGCCTTCAGCAGACCGGCGACGGACGCGGCCGACGCCGGCTCGACGAAGACACCCTCCTGCGACGCCAACAGACGGTAGGCGCGCAGGATCTCACGGTCCGTCACCTCGTCGATGAAGCCGCCCGACTCGTCGCGAGCGGCGATCGCCTGTGTCCAGGACGCGGGATTGCCGATCCGGATCGCGGTGGCGATCGTCGACGGGTCCTTCACGACCTCGCCGCGCACGATCGGCGCGGAGCCGGAAGCCTGGAAACCCCACATACGGGGCGTGCGGGAGGACATGCCGTCCGCGGAGTACTCCTTGTACCCCTTCCAGTACGCCGTGATGTTGCCGGCGTTGCCGACGGGCAGCACATGGATGTCGGGGGCGTCGCCGAGCGCGTCGACGATCTCGAAGGACGCGGTCTTCTGACCCTCGATCCGGTACGGGTTGACCGAATTGACCAGCGCCACCGGGTAGTTCTCCGAGAGGCTGCGGGCCAGGTTCAGGCAGTCGTCGAAGTTGCCGTCGACCTGAAGGATCTTCGACCCGTAGACCAGGGCCTGGCCCATCTTGCCGAGGGCGATCTTGCCCTGCGGCACGAGGACCGCGCAGACCATCCCGGCTCGCACCGCGTACGCGGCGGCGGAGGCGGAGGTGTTGCCGGTGGAGGCACAGATGACGGCCTGCGCGCCCTCCTCCTTGGCCCGGGTGATGGCCATCGTCATACCCCGGTCCTTGAAGGACCCGGTGGGGTTGGCGCCCTCGACCTTGAGGTGCACCTCGCAGCCCGTGCGCTCGGAGAGGACCTGCGCCGGGACGAGCGGCGTGCCACCCTCACGGAGCGTGACGACCGGCGTCGCGTCCGTGACCGGAAGGCGGTCCCGGTACTCCTCGATGATGCCGCGCCACTGGTGGGTGCCGTTGGTGGTCATGGGTCCCTTACTCCCCTTCAACACGCATGATGCTGGCGACACCGCGCACGGTGTCGAGCTTGCGCAGCGCTTCGACGGTCCCGGAAAGGGCGGCGTCGGGCGCGCGGTGGGTGACGACGACGAGAGACGCCTCGCCGTCCTTGCCCTGCTGGCGCACCGTATCGATGGATACGCCGTGCTCGGCGAAGACCGTCGCCACCTGGGCGAGAACGCCCGGCTTGTCGGCCACGTCGAGGCTGATGTGGTAGCGCGTCACCACGTCACCCATCGGGCTCACGGGCAGTTGGGTGTACGCCGACTCGCCGGGCCCCGTCGCCTCGGCGAGTTTGTTGCGGCACACGGCGACGAGGTCGCCGAGCACGGCGGACGCGGTGGGCGAGCCGCCGGCGCCGGGGCCGTAGAACATCAGCTGCCCGGCGGCCTCGGCCTCGACGAAGACGGCGTTGTACGCCTCGCGGACCGACGCCAGCGGGTGGCTGAGCGGGATCATCGCGGGGTGCACGCGGGCCGTCACCGACTGCCCGTCCGCCGCCCGCTCGCAGATCGCGAGGAGCTTGACGGTGCAGCCCATGCGGCGGGCGGAGGCCATGTCGGCGGCGGTGACCTCGGTGAGGCCCTCGCGGTAGACGTCGTCGAGGCGCACCCGGGTGTGGAAGGCGATCCCGGCGAGGATGGCGGCCTTGGCGGCCGCGTCGAAGCCCTCGACGTCGGCGGTCGGGTCGGCCTCGGCGTAGCCGAGGGCGGTCGCCTCGTCCAGCGCCTCGGAGTATCCGGCCCCCGAGCTGTCCATCTTGTCGAGGATGAAGTTGGTCGTGCCGTTGACGATGCCGAGGACGCGGTTGACCTTGTCGCCGGCGAGGGACTCGCGCAGCGGCCTGATCAGCGGGATCGCACCGGCGACGGCGGCCTCGAAGTACAGGTCACGGCCGTGCTGCTCGGCGGCGGCGTACAGCGTCGCGCCGTCCTCGGCGAGCAGCGCCTTGTTGGCGGAGACCACGGAGGCGCCGTGCTCGAACGCGGTGGTGATGAGGGTGCGGGCGGGCTCGATGCCGCCGATGACCTCGATGACCACGTCGATGTCGCCGCGTTTCACGAGCGCGGTCGCGTCCGTGGTGATGAGCGCCGGGTCGATGCCCTCGCGCACCTTCGACGGCCGGCGCACGGCGACCCCGGCGAGCTCCACCGGGGCGCCGATCCGCGCGGCGAGGTCGTCGGCGTGCGTCGTCATGATGCGCGCCACCTCTGAGCCGACCACTCCACAGCCCAGCAGCGCCACCTTCAGCGGACGCGTACGCATCATCCGACCTCGCTTCTCATTACTTCTTGGATGTGGACCAGTCTCACCCACCGAACCGGAGTTTCTATCCTCCGTCCGGCATGCGAGACATCTATCTCAACTATCCGACATCGAGACGCAGGAGATCTTCCTCCGTCTCACGCCGGACGATCACCCGCGCCTCGCCGTCCGCGACGGCGACGACGGGCGGGCGAAGTGCGTGGTTGTAGTTGCTGGCCATGGAACGGCAGTACGCGCCGGTGGCCGGCACGGCGATCAGATCGCCCGGTGCGAGGTCGGCCGGCAGGAACGCGTCCTTGACCACGATGTCGCCGCTCTCACAGTGCTTGCCGACGACCCGGCTGAGCATGGGAGCCGCCTCAGAGGTCCTCGACACCAGCGCGACGCTGTACTCGGCGTCGTACAGCGCGGTGCGGATGTTGTCCGACATGCCGCCGTCGACGCTCACATAGGTACGCAGCCCCTCGAGCGGCTTGACCGTGCCGACCTCGTACAGGGTGAAGGCGGTGGGCCCGACGATCGCGCGGCCCGGCTCGACGGAGATGCGGGGCGGCCGCAGTCCGGCGGCCTCGCACTCGCGGGTGACGATCTCGGTCAGGGACTTGGCGATCTCGTGCGGCTCACGCGGATCGTCCTCGGAGGTGTACGCGATGCCGAGGCCGCCACCGAGGTCGATCTCGGGCAGCTCGACACCGTGCTCGTCCCGCACCTCGGCGAGCAGCTGCACGACCCGGCGGGCGGAGACCTCGAAGCCGGCCATGTCGAAGATCTGCGACCCGATGTGCGAGTGGATCCCGATCAGCTCGAGCCCGTCCAGCTTCAGCGCGCGGCGCACCGCCTCCGCGGCCTGACCGCCGGCCAGCGCGATGCCGAACTTCTGGTCCTCGTGGGCCGTGGCGATGAACTCGTGCGTGTGGGCCTCGACGCCGACGGTCACCCGGATCTGCACCCGCTGCCGCTTCCCCGCGCGCTGGGCGATGTGGGCGACCCGGACGATCTCCTGGAACGAATCGAGCACGATCCGGCCGACGCCGGCCTCCACCGCCCGCTCGATCTCCTCGACCGACTTGTTGTTGCCGTGGAAGGCGATGCGCTCCGCGGGCATCCCGGCGGCCAGCGCCGTCGCCAGCTCGCCGCCCGAGCAGACGTCGAGGTTGAGCCCCTCCTCCTTCAGCCACCTGACGATCGCCCGGGACAGAAACGCCTTGCCCGCGTAGAACACGTCCGCGTCCTTGCCGAAGGCGGCGGCCCAGGCGCGGCAGCGGGCACGGAAGTCGGCCTCGTCGAGGAAGTAGGCCGGGGTCCCGAACTCCTCCGCCAGCCTGGTCACTTCGATCCCGCCGACGGACACGACACCGTCCTCGTTGCGGGTGACGGTGCCGGCCCACACCTTCGGGTCGAGGGCGTTCAGGTCGGTGGGCGGTGCCGTGTAGTGCCCCTCGGGGAGGACATCGGCATGACGGGGACCGGCGGGGTGTGCGGATCGGCTCATCGGAATCTGGTCTCTCTCACGTCTCACAGATGGTCGGGCGCGCTGATACCGAGCAGGGACAGGCCACCGGCGAGCACCGTCCCGGCGGCCTCGGCAAGGGCCAGCCGCGAACGGTGGGCGGCCGAGGGTTTCTCGTCCCCGACGGGCAGCACGCTGTGCTGAGCGCTGCTCTGGAAGGAGAGGAGAGCGTCGGCGGTGACTTCCAGATGCCGGGCGAGCCGGTCGGGCGCACCGAGGCGGGCGGCGTCCGCGAGCACGGCCGGATGACCGCCGACGGCGGCGGTGAGAGCGGGCGCGTCGACATGCTCGTCCGGGCTGCCGGCGAACCCGAGCTGCGCGGCGTTGCGGGAGAGGGCGCGGGCGCGGGCGTGAGCGTAGCGCACACGGAAGAGGGGGTTGCGTTCGTGGTGGAGGAGGAGGGGGTGCGGGGTGTGGGCGGTCGCCCGCGGGTGCGTTGTCGCGGACCTGCGGTCGGCGGGCCGGGCCGGGGTGGGCGCCGCGGACGGGCCGGTCGGGGACGCGTCGGCCGGGGACGGGCCGGTCGGGGGCCGGTGCGTGGGGGGTTCGTGTGCGGTGGACTCGTGCGCGGTGGGGTGGTCCGTCAGGGGCCGGTCGTGCGCCGCGGCGGCGAGCAGTCCCCAGCGGGTGGCGTCCACGCCGAGGCGCCGCAGGAGGGTGGCCGCGTCGTCGGCGGCCGGAACGGGGGCGACGTCCGTACGCGGCCGGCCGTGCGCGTGCTCGGCTTCGATACGCACGCCGAGGCCTGCCCAACCCGGGTCGGCGGCGCCTTCGCAGAGGGTCCGGCTCGGGGTGCCCTGCGACAACCGGATCCGGCGCAGGGTGTCGGCGATGACGGCTGCCCGTACGTCGGCGCGGTAGGTGATCTCCTCGACGGCCCCGGTCAGGTCGGTCCATCCGTACTTCTCGCCGCGCTCCAGGACGTCCCTTACGAGGCCCTGCTGGGTGTCGGGCTCGAGGGTGATGTTGAGGAATCCGGGCCCGGTGATGTCGACGGCGGCGATCCCGGGGGCGGCGGCGATGCGGTGGCCCAGCTCCGCAGCCACTTCTACGGCCGGCCGCCCGGCCTGCCGCGCCAGGCGCAGCGCGATCCCGGTGGCGTAGTCCCCGCGCCCGCCGGGGCGGGGCCGCTCGACCTTGACGTCGCGAGGGGCGTCGACGCGCAGCGCACCGTCCTCCACGGCACGGCACACGGCGTGCCGCACGGTACGGGAGAGCTCTGCGGGGGTCACGGGACAAGCGTATGGGAGGAAGGGGGGCACTCCGCGAACCGGTTTCGCGATGCGGGCACTGTGGGGGTGGTGGGGGCGGTGACGGCGGCGGCGTGCGCGGTAGAGCCGGCGGCGGTGGCGGGGCCCGTCGATGTCAGGCACTCCGCGGTCGGGGGCGCGGTCGACCTCCGGCTGGGCGCGGTCAACCTCTGGCGCTCTCCGCCTGCCCGGCCTCGTGCCTGCCGTCGAGGGACGGCGGGCCACCCTCCCCGGACTCGCGGGAGTCCCGGGGTCCTCTGGGATCCCTGGGCTCGCGATGGGTCAACTGCCGTACGACCCGCACCAGCTCGGCCGGCTCGAAGGGCTTGGCGAGGAAGGCGTCCACTCCGGCGGCGACACCGCAGTCGACCTCGTACTGCGTACACGCGCTGATGATCGCGAGGGGGATGTGCCGGGTGCGCGGGTCGTCCCGCAGCAGGGCGGCGGTCCGCAGACCGTCCAGCCTGGGCATGACGACGTCGAGGGTGATGACGTCCGGCTGCACGTGATGCACCACATCCAGACACTCGGCACCATCGGCCGCGGTCACGACCTCGAAGCCCTCCAGCTCGAGGTTGACCCTGATCAGCTGCCGAATCACCCGGTTGTCATCGACAACGAGCACTCGGCCGGACACGCCGGACACAACTCGAGAGTAGGTCCGCGGACAGGGCTGCGTCCGGGTTTTGCCCACTTCCGACCCGTGCGGGCGAAGGGCGGGAAGGAGGGGAGCGAGCGGCCGATTGATCGTGTACGGGGCGGGGCCGGGTACGGACGCTCGACTGCGCCCACGGCGGGGTAACCACGCAACCGGGACGGCCCGGGTCGGTGTACAACCAGGACCGCACCGGCCGGTGCGGGACTCGGACAGGTCCACGGGAGGTGCCGGGGCGGCTGCCCGGGCAGCCGGCTCGACACCCGGGAAACCCGCTCCGCGGGGCCTCAGGAACCTGTTCCCCCGGACCCTAAATACCTGTTCACAGTGACCCTTCGGGAGCTGGTAGTGTTCTACCCGTCGCCACGCAGCAGCGCGGCGCACGCCCCCGTAGCTCAGGGGATAGAGCAACGGCCTCCGGAGCCGTGTGCGCAGGTTCGAATCCTGCCGGGGGCACACTGTGTAAGTGTGTCCAAGACCCCGTCACCAGCGGAAACGCTGAGGCCGGGGTCTTCGCGTATGTGCAGCCGTATGCCGCTCGAAGCTGGCGCATGCCGAGGTCTGTGGACGAGGCGTGGAAAGGATCTTGGAACATTGCCGCAGGTGAGCCGCTCGAAATCGCTTTGAGGAACAAGCGTCATCACACACCTCGAGTGTTGCGTGGACGGGACGGCCAGCAGGTCCCGACCCTCGCTGCCGCGGTCTGGCGATCGGGACCTCGTCGGAGCATGATGCCTGCATGCCTCGGGGGAAGAAGGATTATCGATGGCCGCATGCGACCTGTGTGGCTGTGGACTGACAAGTCAGGTCGCCCGCGCTTCTCGTTCGATCACGTGCATCGTGCGAAGTCGCAGATGCTCGAGATGCCCAGAGATCCTGAGTTGCTGATGGCATTGGTTAAGAGTCGGCCGCCTCGTGCTCAGCGGCCCTCGATGGCAAAGGAGCAAGGAACGCGATACGGCGTTCAGTTTCTTGAACGTTCCGCGGTGGCTGGTTCCGCGGTGACAGGGTGCTGCTGATCGCCTGTCACGAGCCGATAGTCCCGGAGCCATCAGGACATGAGCACCCCACCGGCCCTCGCGCCAGCCCCGCCTCCCTGGCCGCACTGTGGGCATGGCGCCGACCCCGGCACTGACCCCGTCGGCTGTCGCGGCATCCATGCGCCAGGCCGCACCGCATGCCTGGCCCACCTCGGACGACACCGATCGCGACGCCTACCTGACCGGCTTGCACCCCGGCGCGGACATCGACCACCGCGGCACCCCCTTCACACGGCTCCTCCTTCAATCCCTTCTCCAAGCCCTCCATGACCCCGCCACCCAGAAGTGCCGCTTCGGTGAAGCTCTGTTCGACCGGGCACGGTTCTCCGGAGGCGCTCGTTTCGATCAGGCTGAGTTTGCCGGCTCTGCCTGGTTCAGAGCGGCTGAGTTCTCCGGCCCTGCCGCGTTCGGCCGGGTGCAGTTCTCCCGCCTCTCCCGGTTTGATCAGGCTCAGTTTTCCGGCGACGCCGTGTTCAGCGAGGTGCGGTTCGCCGGTGACGCCGGTTTCAGTGGAGCGCAGTTCGCCGACGGCGCCCGGTTCGGTGGAGCGCAGTTCGCCCACGGCGCCCGGTTCAGCGGAGCGCAGTTTTCCGGCGTCGCTGTGTTCGACAGGGTGCAGTTTTCCGGCGGTGCCCAGTTCGGCGGAGCGCAGTTTTCCAACGCCGCCCGGTTCAACGAGACGCACGTGACTGGGGACGCCGTGTTCGACCGGGCGACGTTCTCCGGCCCCGCCGGGTTCCGCGAGGCGCGATTCGCCGGTCACGTCGCGTTCGCCGGAGCGCGATTTGTTGAGATGACGCGGTTCGGTCCGGTGGTGTGTACGGGGACGGTGGATCTGTCCGGTGCGGTGTTCGAGGTGCCCGTGACGCTGGAGATCGCGGCGCGTGAGGAGGTGCGCTGCGAGAGGACGCGCTGGGAGTCGACGGCAACGCTGCGCCTGCGCTACGCGACCGTGGACCTCAGTCACGCGGTGCTGTTGTTCCCCGTGGCGGTCACCGCCCACCCTGCTCCCTTCACCACCGACACCGGTACGGCGGTGGACGAGCGTCTGCTACAAAGCCTGGAGGACCGGGTATGCGTGGTCTCCGTGCGCGGGGTGGACGCCGCGCACCTGATGCTTACCGACACCGACCTGAGCGACTGCCTGTTCGCCGGGGCCTTCCACCTGGACCAGCTCCGTCTGGAAGGCCGCTGCACCTTCGCCCCCACCCCCACCGGCCCCCGCCACAGTCACCACATATGGCTCTGCCGATGGAGTCCCCGGCGCACCCTGGCCGAGGAACACCACTGGCGCGCCCAAGCTTCTGGCCGGCCTGCCACGCCCCTCGGACAGCCCTCCTCCCCCCGATACTGGCGAACCGGACCGCACCACCCCGACCACGACCAGACCCCCGACCCGGAAGATGTGGCCGCCATCTACCGGCAGTTGCGCAAAGCGTTCGAGGACGGCAAGAACGAGCCCGGCGCCGCAGACTTCTACTACGGCGAGATGGAGATGCGCCGCCACGACTACACCGGCACCCCACCTGGTGAACGGGGTCTGCTGTGGGCCTACTGGCTGGTGTCCGGCTACGGCCTGCGTGCCTCACGCGCCCTGGGCTGGCTGGTGGCGGCCATGGCAGTCACCGTCGTGCTCATCATGGGGCTCGGCCTGCCCGACTCATCCCCGCAACAGGTGGCCTCCGGCGCCATTCCGGCCGGCGGCGGACCGGTGACGCTGATTGTGGACGAGCAGAACCCGGAGCTGACGCTACGGCTAGGTGACCGGTTTACTGGGGAGCGCCTCGATCAGGCCTTCCGGGTGGTGCTGAACTCCGTCGTGTTCCGCTCCAGCGGCCAGGACCTCACCACCTGGGGCACTTACATCGAGATGGTCAGCCGTTTCACCGAACCCGTACTGCTCGCGCTGGCCATCCTCGCCATGCGCAGCCGCATCAAACGCTGATCGTGGTGGGGATTGAGGCACGTAGGTTGATCACGTCGGAGCGTCGAGTCACAGGAGTCTCGGCGGCCGTGATGGCGCTCACCAAGATCCCCGGCAAGACCCAGGGCAAGAAAGATTGCGTCCTGCCGCAGATACGAAAGGTTGTGCCACTCGTGGCCGCACCCATCGGCACAATGCAGCATCCGCCGGCGAGCATCCGCGATGCTGAACAGGGCGATGAGCAGGCGGAACGACTTGGTGAGTTCATAAGCCGGGAGTGCTTCCATCCCGAAGCGCCACTTCGTGAGCATCACCGCCGGCGTGTGAGTGGGACGAATGCCAGAACGCGCAATGCTCTCAGGCACATCATCCTCGCAGGCGCGGGCCTGCCCGCAGAACAGCACCAGTGCGTGCAGGACCTTGCGTTGGTCCTCCTCCGCAAGGCCCTCGAACCACTCGACACCCTCGGCCGTCGGTCTGAGCCCTTGCGCGAGTTCGTTCAGGACCACCTCGTGTGCGTACAACGTCGTTCGCCTCCCCGTAGGTTCAGGCCGACGGTACGCTCACCAAAGCCCCGACGGTTCCCCGAGCTGTTCAGTGCGAAGGCGTGAAGCCGGCGGACCGGTCGAGGTGGAACGCGGAACCTGGAGTCGTCGGAGTCCACCCCTCACCCAGGGCAAGCCGAACAGCCGCGGCAACACTGGACGGCCGTACAGGCTCAGCCTCGCGCCCCATCCAGTTGCTCGGATGCGGCTGGCCGGTGGTGACCACGAGCGTCGTTCCCGGGGTGTCCGCACGCTCGACCGCGAACGTGCACGGCGACCACGCCAAGCCCTGGAAGTAGGTCGGCCTGCCTCGAAGCCTCCAACGGTAGGCTGTGCCGTCGACGACGATCAGTCGTGATCCCCTGCGGACCAGCGCCATGACTCCCCCTTCAACAGCGAAGATGCTAGCGAGCTCGGCGCAGTCGTCCGTCTCGGTTTCCGTCTCATTCAGCGCCGTTCACGACCGTTCAGACAGGACCGGATGCGGTAGCCGTCCAGACGACCGGCCGTCCATGAACGCAGGTGAACGCCCCCGTACACACCCCACGACCCCACCAACACAGTTGGAAAGCGTGTTGGGGGCAACCCTTCACGAGTTCGAATCTCGTAGCCTCCGCCAGTGCCTCACGGGCAAGATGTCGAAGGGCCCCACCGTTCGCGGTGGGGCCCTTCGACGGTTCTCAGCCCTCGTTGTCCGTACGTGCAGCGTCACGAAGCTGCCGTTGGGCGAGAACTCGGTGGTCGGTGCGGCTGGACGGGTGCAGTTCGGCACCTGACTCCGGCGCCCTCCGCCCGGAGCGGTGTGCCGTCGGATTACATGGGCCTGCGTCTCGGCGCGGGGCGTGCCGGCGTCCTTCACGGCCCCGGATCCGACGAACGAAAGAGCGCAATGGCAGAGCGCGACCCTCGCAACCGCACTGGCCGCCGCCCGCTACTTCGCGGGCTCGCCGCTGCCGTGCTCGCGGCCGGCATGCTGATGACCTCAGCGGGACAAGGACACGGAACCGGCGCGGCCACTCCGGCGCCCGGCGCAGAGTTCACGCCGTTGACGGCGGCGGTGCTGACCAAACCGACGCCGTTCGTCGCCACGGACGGTCAGACGCACATCTCGTACGAACTGCTCACCACGAGTTCCCTGCCCAGCAGCGCGCCGTTGCGGCTCGACCGTGTCGACGTCCGCGACGCCCGCACGCACCAGGTCGTCGGCTCGCTGAGCGGGCAGGCGCTGGCCGATGCCGCCAATCCGGTGGGTGACCCGCTGCCGGGTGCAGACGGGTACACCCCGGCGCCTCCGGGACCGACGCCGACCGTCATCCAGGGCTCCCAGCAGTGGATCATCTGGCTCGACCTGATCCTCGACCGTGGTCAGCGGGTGCCCAAGGCCCTCGAACACCAGCTCTCGGGTGCCGTCCTGAACCCCTCCGGCCCCTCCGCCGCCTTCGAGGAGACGGTGCAGGCCACCCGGATCGCCCGCACTCCGCCGTTGAACCTGAGCCCGCCGGTCCGTCCCGGCACCTGGTACTCCAGCGAGTCGTGCTGCGGCAACACCCACCACCGGCGCGGCCTCGCCCCGATCAACGGCCGCTTCTATGTGCCGCAGCGCTTCGCGATCGACTGGTACCGGGTCGGCGAGCAGGGGCAGACCTGGGAGGGCGACCCCGCACGGCTCACCAGCTACCTGAGCTACCGTCAGCCGGTCGTGGCCTCGGCCGGCGGCAGAGTGGTGGAGGTCCGGGACGGACTCCCGGACCAAACGCCGCCCGTCACACCGCCCACCCCGCCGATCGAGGACACCGTCGGCAACCACGTCACCGTGGAAGTCGCGCCGGGCCGCTATCTGCTCTACGCCCACCTGACACCCGGCTCGCTCAGGGTCCGGGAGGGCGACCGGGTCGAACCCGGCCAGGTCCTCGGGCTGATCGGCAACAGCGGCAACTCCGCCACGCCGCACCTGCACTTCCAGGTGATGACCACAGCCGAGTCCTTCCCGACCGACAGTCCGCCGTTCACCTTCCGGCACTTCAACGTCGTCGGACACGTCGAACCCCGGATCTGGGACGACAACCTGGGCCTGCAGCCGACCGGTGTCCTGCCGATCACACCCTCGCCGCACGACGGCCGACACCGTGCGCGGTATCCGCTCGACCGCGAGGTGCTGGAGTTCTGACCGGACGCCGGTCGGACCGACGGCCGGGCGCAGCGTGAAGCACCAGTCGGTCGAGGATGTGATCAGGCGCTGCCGCTCTCCCTGTCCCATTTGTCCGGGACGCGGTCGGTTCCTCATTGGGACACCCACCACCACCGCATCCCACCCACCGGTGCCCCGGCCTCCGCAAGTCCACTGCGTCGACAGGCCGGGGCACCGGCCTGTCGACGCACCGCACGCCGCCCAACCGGTATGACCCTCACTGACCGATCTGTAGAGCTACGGATCAGAGGGCGGCGGGATCGTCGCGGGTCGACCGTCGTGGGTCGCTCTGGCCGACGAAAACTTCGGACAGCGTGGCTTAGGCGGGTGGGGTACAGCGAGACACACGCGCCTGATCGGCCGACGTACCCACCGTCGTGGCTGACTGTCGTCGGCTGAGGTCCAGATCTCGAAGACCGAGCGTCCGTCCAGGGTTCCCAAGGGTGAACGGGTCGTGCCATACGCGTGCCAGATCCTGCGGGGAACCACGGGGAACAGCGGGTACTTGCCACGGGTCCGACCAGAGCTCCAACACCACTCCGCCGCAGGTCATCGCGACAGCCACCTCCAAGAGACCCAAGCTTCCCAAGCTGAGAGAGCGAGTGGGACCGCGCGCAGACTCCCCTGGGCACTGCCGAACTGCCCGGTCGGCCCTGCAGAGGTCCGGAGGGGCGGTCTCCGGGCGTACCGATGCGGCGGAGGAATCACCCGACGGGTTCGCCGTCCGGTCGACGCCACGGGGGTCAGGCCCGGCGGGTGGGTGCCGCGGCGGTGGGCGGCACGGGGGCCCTGGCGGCTTCCGCCCGCCAGGCGTCGGCCAGTTCGGCGGGGAAGCGTCGGCCACTGCGCGTGAGTACGACGCCGGATGCGAGTTCGACCTCGTCGCCGGGGCGGAAGGGGCGGTCGGTCTGCGGGGGGAGCTTCTCCCAGGGGCCGAACGCACCGTGTCTGCCGGCACGGCGCATTCGGGTGCCGTAGGTGCTGACGTCACGGATCAGGACCGCGCCGCTCCGGGCGGAGACGGCCACATGCCTGCGGCTCACCTGCTGGGCGATCTGCGGGGACAGCAGACTGTGCAGGGCGATGCCCGCCTGCCCCGGCAGCCGGCCGATGTGCGCCTCGGAGCCCTCGCCGAGGGTGTACCGGGCCACGCAGGTGCCGTCGACGACGGCCTTGAGCTGGGTGGTGCCCAGGCGCGGTCCCTCGTCCACCAGAGGTGTGCCGTGGAGCTCGCAGGTGGGCACACCGCGCCGCATGCGGGGCAGGAGGATCCGTTCGCCCTTGCGGATGTCGTAGAGGGTGCAGCGGTGTTCCGGGCAGCGCCAGGTCCGCATGATCACCTCGGCCAGCGGGGTCCGGGAGGGGCCGAGGAGGCCCTGCTTCTTCAGTGCGGACAGTTCCAGCCTGCGCGAGATCTCCGCCGCCGAGCGCACGCCCATGTCCATCGCCACCAGGGCGACGGATCCGTCGCGGCGGGCTTCCGGTTTGAGGAACTGCCAGGTGTTGCCCTGGATCCACGGGTGTTCGACGCGGTGGTCGATGTACTGGTCGCCGGTGACGACCGGCAACGAGGTCATGCGGGCCAGTTCGAGGACGCGCTCATCGGCGTCGTCGACCTCCTCGACCAGCCCGTCGGCCACCCAACCCCGCAGTCGCCGGACCTCGGTCTGATCGCCGAACTCGCGGCGCCCGCCCAGCAGGCTGGTGTCGGCGACCAGGTAGACGGAGACGTCGGGATCCCTGGTGAGCTCCATCAGGGCCCTCAGGACCAGACCCAGACGGCGTAAGGACCGCGGGCCGCGTGGGCCGATGGAGGTGTCGCGTACGACGTTGGAGAGCTCCACCAGGTAGTCGGCCCGCTCCGCCGAAGCGGCCAGATGATGTTCCACGGACACCTCGCTGTCCCACGGCAGGGGGTGTCACTCTAAGGCCGTCCGGCGGCATCCGCCATCAGGACGGATTCTCGCGATTCCGCGGAACTGCCCGAGCTCCGCCGCTTTCCCATCTCCTCGGATGCCCAACGGGGGTGCGGGCTCGTCGGTACGATCAACCCACTGACGGGGAGGGGCAGAAATCTTGAACAGATCTGGCGGGACAGGCCAGTTGAGGCCGCTGGACCCCGAAGACCCGCAGGAGGTGGCCGGTTACCGCCTGCTCGCCAGGATCGGCGAGGGCGGCATGGGACGCGTCTACCTCTCCCGTACGCGCGGCAACCAGCCGGTCGCCCTGAAGGTGATCCGCCGCGAGTACGCCCAGGACGAGGAGTTCCGCCGTCGCTTCGAACAGGAGGCGACCTCCGCCCGCAGGGTGCAGGGCTACTACGTCGTCCCCGTCGTCGATCACGACACCACCGGCCCCCAGCCGTGGCTGGCCACCGCCTACGTCCCCGGCCTCGCCCTGGACCAGCTCCTCAGCGAGCACGGGACGCTCCCGCTGACCACGGTGCTGCAGCTGACCGGCTGCGCGGCGGAGGCGCTGCACGCCGTGCACAAGGCCGGAGTGATCCACCGTGACATGAAACCGAGCAACATTCTCGTCGGATCCGAAGGCCCCTGGATCATCGACTTCGGCATCGCCCGGGCCGCCGACGCCACCCAGCTCACTCGCAGCGGCGGGCTCATCGGCACCCCTCAGTTCATGTCGCCCGAACACGCCGGCGGCCAGGAGCTCACGCCGGCGACCGACGTCTTCTCGCTCGGCCTGATCGCCGCCGTCGCCGCGACCGGCCGCCACCCCTATGGCGACGCCGGAGCCATCACCCTGGCCACCAAGATCGCCAATAGCGAGTTCCGGCCGCCGGACCTGACGGCGTATCCCGAACCGCTGCGTACCGTCCTGGAACGCACGCTGGCCGCCGACGCGGCCGCCCGACCCACGCCCTCCGAGCTGGCGGAACTGTGCCAGGAGCTCAGCGGGCGGCCGCTGCGTGACTTCACCGGCTGGCTGCCCGCGCCCGTCGCGGCGGACATCGCCCGACGGGAGCAACTCGCCCGGCAGCAGGGCGAAGCCGGGTCCGGACCGCACTCCGGGGACGTGGCGGGTGCCGAGACCGTGCCCCCGCCCTCCGTGGCGGAAGCCGGGGCTGTGCACCTCGGCGCCACGGCGGCAGCCCACACCGCACCGCCGGCCGGCGTGGCGTCCGGCGGATACACACCCACCCATGCCTCCCGGCCCGGTGGGCAGCCGCACCACGGCCGGGCGCAGCCGGCGCCTCCGACCGGATCCCCTACCCCGCTTCCGCATGGAGCACCACCCTCCACCGGTCCGTCGGCAGCGCCGTCAGCGGCCCGCAGCCGCACCCCGCTGGCGGCCGGCGCGGCCGTGCTCGCACTGGTGGTGGCGGCGACGGCCGCCTGGGTCCTCACCCGGGACGACGACACGGACAGCGCCCGGGGCAGCGGCGGACGCCCCGCCTCGCCGCCGAGCACCGGCGCGTCGCCCACCGGGAACGCGACGCCGAACGGCTATACGGAGATCTTCAAGGACAAGCCGCTCACCTTGCGCGCCCAGTTCACCTCCAACCGCATCTCCTACACCAACGTCGACCTGGACGAACCGAAGATCGACACGAAGGCCCTCAGCGAAGGGAAGGGAAACGAGCTGCAGTACGAGGAGTTCGGCGAAACCTATATCCTGCGCTTCCTGACGACCATGGGGAAGAGCTCGGGCACCACCCCCGAGCAGTGCGCCGAGGGCGCGGCGGCCGACGCGGTGCCCTCCGAGCTCGGCGACGACGCACAGGGCGAACACCTGACCCCGGGCACGGTGCTGTGCACCGTCACCGACGAGGACAACCTCGCGATGCTCACCATCAAGGACGTCGTCGTCCAGAAGGACGCCGCGGGTGTCGAGGGACGCGACTACGTCACCGAACTGACTCTCTGGCGGGCGCCCTGACCCGCCCGTCACGGAAGAGATCCCGTCCCGTCGTACCAACTCGTCCCGTCGTACCAACTCGTCCTGCGTGGGCATCACCGTGCAGGACCACCCGCCGCTGAGTCACCGCCGTGACGGCGAGCGATCTTCTTCGGAAACGGCATGCAGGCCATTCGGCGAGGCGGAAAGCTTGGCCATGGGCTCGAAGTACGGGAGGCCCAGTGACTTGGGCTCCTCCAACCAGTGCAGCCGGCGGAGCAGGTCGGCCAGCTCGCCGACCGTCGCGTATCCCTCGCGCTCCTGGACGCTCTCCCAGAAGGTGACGACCAGGCCGCGGACGACGATGGGCCGAGCGATATCGGCCGGTACTCGGGTGGCTGGGAAGTCGACCGTTTTCAACCAGCGCGCCACTGCCACGGCCCGTTCCATCTCCGGCAGGACACCGGGTCACGGGCGATGCGGACGATGATCGGTAAGGACGCCAGCCGGTACACCGCGTCGGAACCCAACCGCAGCAGTTCGGCCCCGGTCGCGTCCAAGCTGGCAGCCTCGCACGCCTCGCGCAGGACGTCTGCCACGCCCTCCGCTGTGAACTCTGTACCGCCGCCGACGTCCCCCGCCACTGATCTTGAGCGGGCGACACTCCTGCACCTCTCCCCTGCCAGAAGACCCCGTCACCAGCGGAAACGCTGACGCCAGGGTCTTCGCGTATATGCAGCCGTATGCCGCTCGGAGCGGGCGTATGTCGGCGCCTGCGGATTATTCGGCCCCGGGCAGATCCAGGGGGTTCCGTCTGTACCGCCTGAGGGCGTCGCTGACGCCAACAGATCCTTGATGCGGAAGGCCCTCAGCCACTGGCTTTGGCGATGATGCGGCCCATCTCCTCCCGGCCGAAGGCCCGCAGCGTCGTGCTACGGACGTTGCCCAGCGCGCCGACCTGTAGGAACACCGCGGTGGCCGTCTCGTCGTCGGGCGCCTCTACGACGGCCACGATGTCGTAGGGACCGACAGTCCAGTAGAGGTTCAGGACCTTCACCCCGAGCTTCTGTGCCGCTGCGGTGAAAGCCTCGGCGCGTTGCGGGGTGTCCTTGTAGCTGCGGACCCCCTGGTCGGTCCAGTTCAGCAGCGCGACAAACGTGGGCATGAGCCTCTACTCCTGTAGTTGGACGCAACGCATTGTGGTCAATCCTTGACATCAGGCGCGTTACGCGCATGAGAGGCGCGTCTGAACGAGTGAGCGGGAGCCGTCCCGCAGCCCCTCCAGCGGTAGGCAACCCGTCGACACACATCGAGGCGACAAGGCAGCGAACGCGGACAGTGGCGGCAGTCGGCAGCACCCCTGGGCATAACGCCATCCGTCGAGGCACGACGTACCGGATGGGCAGAACTTCCACGCTGTTGCCGGCGCGCTCGGCCACCTCTGGGGCGTTGCCTCCGGCGCTCAGCCAAGTGGAGAGCCCGGAGTGCCCTGATGTCGTATCGGACGCCGGGCGAGGGACGGGGCGACCTAGGCCGGCGGGAGCGTCAGCGTCCGGTTTCCTGCCATCCCCGGTAGTAACTCGAGGTGGGCCACCACCGGTACTCGTGCTGCAGCCTCGCTTCATCCGAGGGCAAGGTTTGGCCGGGGTCGGTCCCAGCACGTCTTTCGTGACCGGCGTTCCAAGGTCTCGAGTCCGGTGAGCTGTCGGCGAGGGGCTGTCGCTGAGGGCTACTTGATGTAGGTGAACGGGGTGTCGGCCTGGTTGTCAATGTCCACCTTGTCCAGGCTCCACACGCGGAACTTAGGGCTCTCGTGCCCTTTGCCCCCGTCTACGGGCACCCTCACCTGTACGGCGAAGCGCCCGTCGGAACCCGCAGTGACATCGCGTACGTCGATCTCCGAGTGTCCGCTGGTGTCTCGGAAGCTGATGCGGACCTGCTCCCCGGGGGCGAAGCCGCCGGCCTCGAGCGTCACGACCGCCCCTTCGGCAGCCGCGTCGGGAGAGGCGATCACACGCGGCTTGGTGTCCGGCACCGTGGACCGGGTCGCCACCCCGCTCGGCAGGGTGTGGAGCGGGGGACCGGACGGGGCCGCGGACGGTTCAGACCCTGCCGGCGACGTGGAGGCCGTCGCGGATATCTGTGCCGAGCCGGCCGACGACGGAGCAGCTGAGTGTGAATCCCCGCTGGACACCGCGCCGGCGGCGATGACTGCAGCGGCAATCGTCGCCGCTGCCGTGATCACCGCAGCGATGATCGGCACACGATGGCCTCCGCCTTGCGGAGTCGGGGGATGAGGGGGGACGGGCGGAGTGGGGGGAGCAGGAGTAAAGGGTGAGGTCGGGGGATCAGGGGGTATCGGTGGAGTCGGTCCGCGCTGACCGTCGGGGTCGGACACTCGGCGTTCTCCTGCCGGTTCGTGAAGATCGGTAGACCCGATCACGATACAGACCACGGCGGTCCACGCCTTGACCAATTTCCCTCGCCAGACGGCGTGTTGACTCCGGAAGGGAGCACTGCCACCCAGGGGCGCTCTGTGCGAGGTGCTCGAAGACTCCCCTTCCAGAAGCCCGTCTCGCTGCCGGTGCGGGCCGACGGTGCCGAGGTGCCGTCCCGGCGGGATCCGGACGTGGGCGGGTCAGGCCCGGACGCGGTCGAGGAAGCGGGCTACGAGCGGGGCTATTTCCGGTAGGTGGTCCTCCAGGGCGAAGTGGCCTGTCCGGAAGAGGTGCAGCTCCGCTTCGGGGACGTCGTTCAGGTAGGCGCGGGCGCCCGGCTCGGGGAAGAAGGGGTCGCCGGTTCCCCAGGTGATCAGTGTCGGCGGGCGGTGCTCACGCAGCCACGCCTGCCAGGCGGGATAGGCCGCAAGATTGCTCTTGTAGTCGTAGGCGAGGGCGAGTTGGGCCCGCTTGCGGCCGGGTCGGTCCAGGAAGTGCTGGTCCAGCAGCCAGCCCTCCGGTGCGACGAGTGCCGAATCGGCGGTGCCGCCCTCGTACTGGGCGCGCGTGGCGGCCAGGGTGAACAGGTCGAGGATCGTGGACTCGGCGCCCGGCGTCTCGGGAGTGAGCGCCGTGAACGCCCGGGCCGCGTCCGACAGGCCCTCCAGATACGCGTTGCCGTTCTGTACGACCAGTCCGGCCACACGCTCCGGGTGGCGGAGCGCCAGGCGGAAGCCGACCGGTGCGCCGAAGTCGAACAGGTACATCGCGTACCGGGTGAGTCCCAGCCGTTCGGTGAAGCCCTCGACGACGTCCGTCAGTCGGTCGAACGAGTACGTGAAGTCCTCCGGCGCGCGGGTGTGCCCGAAGCCGGGGTAGTCGGGAGCGATCAGCCGGTAATGCCGGCCCAGGCTGTCGATGAGACGCCGGAACTGGTGCGAGGCGGACGGGAAGCCGTGCAGGAGCAGCAGCACCGGGGCTTCGGAACGCTCGGGCAGAGACTCCCGGTAGAAGACCTCCACACCGTCGACCTCGACGTACCGGTGGGCCGTGCGGGCGGGAACCGAGATACGCGGATGGTCCGCGGACACCGTCATTTCACATGCCTCCTAGGCGGGGTGATGCATTAGATCTAACGCCCGTCCATCTAATGTGTCAATCGCTTGAGGTACCATTAGGGCCATGCGTGACAGTGAGCCGCTGACCGGTGAGCCCCTCGCCATCGACCTCGTCAACACCCGTCCGGCGGACGGCGACGGCCGCTCGGACCTGCTCGACACTCCGCAGCGGCTCGCCGCCTGGCTGGACCTGGAGGGCGACCGTCTGCACGAAGAGGCGGGCGACCCGGCGCCGGCGGAGAGCGATCTCGGGCCCGTCCACACCGTCCGCGCCCACGTGGAGGCGGTCCTCCACGCCCTGCTGCGCGGCACGAAGCCCGCGGAGGTCGACCTGTGCGCTCTCACGGATGCGCAGCGCGCCGCGCCCGCCGTACGCGAACTGGGCTGGGACGGCGGGGTCGTCACCGCCACCGTCCGCCGCTCGGGCCCGCTCGGCGTCCGCCTCGCCGCCCGCCTGGCCGAGGCCGCCGCCGATCTGCTCACCGACCCCGCCATCGGCAGGCTCAAGCGCTGCGAGGCCGACGACTGCGTGATGCTCTTCCTCCCCGCGCACCCCCGCCGCCGTTGGTGCTCGGCCGACCGCTGCGGCAACCGCATGCGGGTGGCCCGCTACTACCGACGCCACAAGCAGGCCGCCGAACGGGAGTGACGACGGGGAGTGCCGCCGGACGGGACGCGTCGGTCGGCGTCGCTCGTACCCACCTGCCCGCTGCTTACGGCACCGGCCGCTCCTGCCGGGTGCCCGGGCAGTTCGACGACGGACTGCCCGAGGGACTGGGGGCGCGCGCCGGGCTGCGTTTCGCGGCCCGGCGCCTCAGTCCGCGCTCCGGCCCTCCTCCGGGGAGGGGGAACGGTCGCCGGCCGTCGAGGGGGGAAACGCGGACCCGCCTACCTGTCCCCCTGTCGCCGCACCATCTCCGTGATCCAGGTGGGTGCGAACGGAGACGTGCAGCCCGGCGACGTCGGGTAGTCCTTCAGCACCTGCAGGCGCTCGCCGATGTCGAGTGCGCGGGCGCGGTGCTCGGCGTGCTCGATGCCGATCTGGGCCAGGCAGTGGTTCATCGCCCACTGCAGGCGATCCGGGGCGTCCTTCATCTGCGCCTCGATGACGTCGAGCAGCCCCGCGAGGTCGAGGCCCTCCGGCTTCTTCGCCACGCGCTCGGTGGTCAGCGCCCAGCCGGCGCTCGCGACCACCGGATCCTGGTCCGCGGACCAGGTCTGGCGCAGGTCTTCGGCGTGCGGGCTCTTCTTCACCACGTAGTTCACGAGCCAGTCGTGCACCTTGGGTGAGCGCGCCTCACGCAGCATGGCGTCCAGTTGGTCACGCCCGAACGCCTTCGGGCGGCAGATCAGGATCGCCAGCAGTCTCGCCGCCGTGTCACCCGTCTCCCAGAGCCGGCACGCGAGTTCCTGCTGCGTCTTCAGCCGCTTCGCGAGCGCGCGCAGCTTGCTGAGGTTCACGCCGTGATCGTCGCCGTGCTTCTCGTTCACCCGGCGGATCTTCGGGTCCTCGAGCTCGGCCAGCTCGGCCATCACCTCGGCCACCGTCGTCCCGGTGAGCGTCGTCTCGGCCACTTCAGCCTCCTTACCGTCACGCGCGGGACTCAGCCTACGACGGGGCCGGCCCCTGGTCGTAGACGCCGGTCCGGCGGCAGCCTCCGACGCGGAATGCCGGGTCGCCACCTTGATGGAAGTGCTCGGCACCGTCACCCCGGGGCGTCCTCGTGCTGCCAGGGACGAGGCCAGCTGCCGGACGGAGGAGGCGGGCCCGTGATGCCCAGGTCTCGGCGTGCCAGGGCGTAGAAGGCGTCGCGGGCCTCGCTCATGCGGGCGACGGACTTCTCCCAGCCGGCCTGGTCCTCCTTCCGGCCGCGGGCGTACAGCTCGACGTTCCACACCGCCTCGTGCCAGGTGCGGGCCGCTCCTATGGTTTCGGCGTCACCGACGAGCAGCACGGACTCCCACTCGGCCGCGCGCCGGGCCTCGGCCTCCACGAGCTGGGCCAGGCCCTCCTCCGGGGGCAGAGGGTCGACGGCATGGTGGAAGCCCCTCGCGGCGCTCATGCGCTGCGCGATGTTGATCTGGTGCTTCAAGGCGTTGGCATAGGACGCGTAGGTGTCCAGGCGCTTCTGGTCCCAGCGTTCTGCTTTCGCTCGTCGCCAGCGGCTGCGCTCGGTGAGGCTGGTCGCCAGGTACGAGCCGGCGGCTCCCACGACAACACCAGCCAGGGCGGGCAGTTGGTCCCACAGCAACGGTTCCCCCACGAGGCAGATCGGACAGTCGTCCGACACAGTGCCGTACTCGGCATCCGTGGGGTAGGTGGCCTGTCCGTCCCGCTCCCGGCCGGGGAGAGACCGGGCGACGGCTCCGTACACGGCCGGGACCCGGACGTGGACGGGCGACGGCTCTGTACACGGCCGGGACCCGGACGTGGCGGGACCCGGGAGTCGTATCCAGCTCCCGGGCCCCTGGGGATGCCACCCAATTGCGCACGCCAGTGGCGTTTAAGAGTACGGATCAGTCATAAGGCCGACGTGTTCTTCCTTTGAACTACCGCACCGTGTGAGAGGTGCAGGCTGGATTCGAACCCGCATCCGCCGGCGTTCGTCCGTACCCGGTCGATCTGGCGATCGGTGGCGATGCTGAAGCTGGAGCGAGAGTCTGAGTTTGATCACGGCTGCCTCTGCCAAGTTGGGCCACCCCGGCGCGTAGTGCCGGGGGAAGGACTCGAACCTTCACTGTCACCGTGTCGTCAGGCTGAACCTCAGTTTCAGCTTGCGCCCATCGCGCGAGCCGGTCCTCATTTCCGGCCCGCGCCTGTTGCGCACCCCCGCGCTCTCACGCGGGGGCGATCGTGGGGCCGACGCCTCGGAGGCGCCGGCCGGTGTGCGTCAGCCGAAGAGGTAGCCGAACACCGCGTCGCCGACCCGCTGGTCGGTGACTTCGGCGCTGTTGGCCTCCTCGCGGGCGAACTTGACCGCGTTCTGGAGCTTCTCGACACGTTCCAGGAGCTCGTTCACCCGCCGCGCGGGGAGGGCTCCGGAGAACTTGACCGTGGTCCAGTACCCGATCGGCACGTCCTCGTAGTACACCTCGACCTGTGCCGGGTGCTTGTCCGTCGCCTCGGCCTTGACGTGGTTCCGCGGAACCTTCTTCGTCCGGATCGTGCGTACGGGGTCCGTCTTCCACCAGTCCGTCGACGGGTCGAGCGACCAGGACTCGGCAGCGTCCAGCACGGGAAGCTTCTTCACGAAGGTGTGCAGGTCGACGAGCTGCTTCTCCAGGAAGAGCAGGTAACTGACCGGAGCGTCCGGGACGATCGTCCGCCCGTCGACGACGACGTCCGCGCGGGCCGAGCAGTTGGCCCGGTCCTTGGTGGCGGTCACGTCGAACAGCCGGGTCAGCGACGCCGACATCTCGCGGAGCACGTCCTCGGCCTTGACCTGGACCCTGGTGGACTCGGGCGGCAGTTGCTCGCCCTCCTCGTCCTTGGGCTGGTAGGTACGCGAGATTCCGGCCAGCAGTGCGACCTTCTGCACCCGCTGGTGAGCCGTGGTGATGTCCTGGAACGACTTGCTCTTGACACCCTTTTCCACGGCGATGATCTGATTGAGCTTCGCCACTTCTCCCCCTTCGAACAGCAGCGAACGTACCGGAGGAAGTGGTGCGCGGTCCCCTGAATTTCGGCGACGCCGCCGGGCCGGTGGCGGTTCGTTGTCCCGGACGCCGCTGGACGCCGCTGGTCGCCGCCGCCCGGTCGACCGTCGAGAGGGCGCCGGGTCGCCTCGCCGTGGGGAGCCGACTGCCGCCGAATAAGGCCCCGGGACACGTGAGCCCTGCCGGGCAGCAGTGCCCGGCAGGGCTCTCGACCGGTCCGGCGGCCGGCCGGGGGGGAAGTTCAGGCCCGGGCCGCCGCCTCCGAAGGCGTCCCGGTCGCCGGGGCCGCGGCCCCCTGCGGGCCGGCCGCCGCCCGTCCCGTCGGGATCAGGAACGCGACCACCGCCGCGGCCACACCCACGCCGCAGCCGATCAGCATCGCGGCGCGGAAGCCGTCCTCCGACGGCAGGGCGAAGCCGCCGAAGTCCGTGGTCATCTGGGCCAGGACCACGCCGATCACCGCTGCCGACACCGAGCTGCCGATCGAGCGCATAAGGGTGTTGAAGCTGTTCGCGGAGGCGGTCTCCGACTGGGGCACCGCGCCCATGATGAGGGCCGGCATCGCGCCGTACGCGAAGCCGATGCCCGTGCTGCCGACGATGGTCACGACCAGCAGGCCCCAGGTGGAGCCGAGGAGCGGCAGGGAGACGCCGTAGCCGAGGGCGATGATCAGGCTGCCCACCGCGAGGGTGGTCTTCGGGCCGTACGCGGCCGACAGCTTCGCGCCGAGCGGCGACACGATCATCATCATCAGGCCCGCCGGCGCCATCCACAGACCCATCGCCAGCATCGACTGGCCCAGGCCGTAGCCGGTGGCCTCGGGCAGCTGCAGCAGCTGAGGCACCACCAGCGACTGGGCGTACATGGCGAATCCGACGAGGATGGAGGCCGCGTTCGTCATCAGGATCTGCGGTCGGACGGTCACGCGCAGGTCGACCAGGGGCTCGCTGCTGCGCAGCTCCCAGCGGCCCCAGACGAGCAGGATCACGACCGTCGCGGCGAACAGCCCGAGCGTGGTGCCGCTCGACCAGCCCCAGTCGGCACCCTTGGAGACGGCGAGGAGCAGGCAGACCAGTGCGCTGCCGAGGCCGATCGCGCCGAGCAGGTCGAAGCCGCCGGGGGCGGCGTTCGTACGGTCCGCCGGTACGAGGAACCGGATGAGGCCGGCGATCAGCAGGCTCAGCGCGGCGACGACCCAGAAGAGCACCCGCCAGCTGACGTTCTCGGCGATCGCGGCGGAGAACGGCAGGCCCAGGGCGCCTCCCACGCCCATGGACGCGCTCATGACGGCGATGGCGGAGCCGAGCCGGGCCGGCGGCACCACGTCGCGCAGGAGGCTGATCCCGAGGGGGACCACTCCCATGCCCATGCCCTGCAGTCCGCGTCCGACGATCATCGGGACCACGGAGGACGAGAGCGCGCAGATCACGGAGCCCGCGATCAGGGGGACCGTGGAGACCAGAAGCATGCGTCGCTTGCCGTACATGTCGCCGAGCCGGCCGGCGACGGGGGTGGCGACCGCCGCCGCGAGCAGCGTGGCCGTGATCACCCAGGAGGCGTTCGAGGCGCTGGTGCCGAGGATGGTCGGCAGTTCGCCGATCAGCGGGACCACGAGGGTCTGCGTGATCGCGGCCACGATGCCCGCCAGGGCGAGGATGCCGACGACGCCGCTCACGCGGGTGTCGGCCTGGGAACGGTCCACGGGTTCTCCCTGTCGGTCGTCCCGGATCGTTCTGACCGGGCACGGGAATGCATGACACACACGATGTGCATCATGCACACGAGATGCATCATACACATGATGCGTGGTATACCTGCTGCATGGCGGCCTCCACGGGACCGGGGGCGAGCCGGGAGCCGAAGGAACCTCGCATGGACAAGCCCGTTGACCTGATCGAGTTCGAGACCATGCTGCTCGGGCGGTACGTGCACCTGCTGGCGCCCCGCGACCGGCGGGAGGGCGAGCGGCTCGACCGCAGCGCGTACATCCTGCTCAGCCGCATCGAGGCCGAGGGCCCGATGAGCATCGGCCAGCTCAGCGCCGCCTTCGGTCTCGACGCGTCGACCCTCAACCGGCAGACCGCCGCCATGCTGCGCGCCGGCGTGGTCGAGCGCATGCCCGACCCCGAGGGCGGCATCGCCCGCAAGTTCGCCATCACCGCCGAAGGGCGGCGGCGGCTGGACGCCGACCGTGCCAGGAACATCAGTGGCCTGCGGAAGGTCATGGCCGAGTGGACGGCCGACGAGATCGCCGACTTCGCCGGCCACCTCAGCCGGTTCAACCGCGACATCGAGCGGCTCGACGGCCGGCCGTGGCCCCGCGACTGACCCTCGGAGCGGACGAGGCGGTCACCGGGCCGGCCACGGGCACCCTCGCGCCCCCATGGAGGCGTTCGCCCGCGCGCCTCCTCCGGCGCCGGATGCCGCTGATCCGTTGATCCGTTGATCCCGTGTGACAGGAGTTTCACGGCCGCGTCCCGGTTGCGTACTGCCCGGCCACCGGCCGGAAATCGACGGCTAGCCTGACCGCGCTCGAGACGCCCGACAGGGGCGTCGGAAACATCCGGGCGCAACGCGACGGGGACGGGGAAGCGACATGGGCAGGCGTCACGGGAACGCGATGTCACGCAGGCAGGCGCTCAGGCTGGCCGGTACGGGACTCGGGCTGGCGGTGCTGGGGGCGGGGTCATGGGGCTGCTCGCCCGAGGAGGAGGTCGGCGGCCCGGGCGGCGGCGGTACGGCAACTCCGGCCGGGGACAAGGGCGGTGACACCTTCACCACCCCGCCGCCCGGAACCGCGCCGAAGCCGTTGTGGCAGCAGGCCACCGTCAACGACGACCTCGCCGGGATCCACTCCCTCGCGGTGTTCGGGGACACGGTCGTGGTGTCCGGCGACCCGCTCGTGGGGCGTGACATCGTCAGCGGCAAGGAGAAGTGGTCCCGGCCGGGCGTCACCGTCCCCGGCGCGAAGCTCATCAACGGCGGCGGGACGCTGTACCTCGCCAGCGCCGAGTACGACGGCGACGTGGTGGGCCTCGATCCGGCCACGGGCAAGGAGACCTGGCGCAGCCGCCTGGGCAAGGAGTACGAGCAGCCGCGCCCGATCGCCGCCGACGACCGGCACGTCTACGTCCTCGCCGGCGTCCTCGAGGAGGACTTCTCGACCCCCACCAACGTGATCGCCGCGATCGACACCGCCTCCGGCAGGATCGCCTGGCGTGAGCAGCGCGACAAGGGGACCGACGAGTACGGCATCATCGCCGCGGTCGTCGGCGAGCGCCTCGCGTACACCGACTACCGGGAGAACGTGACCGTCCGCGACACGACGACGGGCCGGCAGCTCTGGACGAAGAAGATCGGCAGGTCCAACCACCGCCGCTTCGCCGTGCACGAGGACCTGATGATCGTGGCGGACGGGCAGCGGCTGCGGGCGTTCGCACTGTCGGCGGGCACGGAGCGATGGTCGCTGGCGACCGAGGAGTTCAGCGCGTTCAACGATCCGCAGGTCCTGGACGGAGTGCTCTACGCCTCCGACAGCGTGCGCGGCATGTGGGCCGTGGACCCCGGTACGGGAAAGACCGTCTGGCACAACGAGGACCTGCTCGAGACGGCGGCGGAGGCGTGGCAGTTCGCCAAGGTGGACGGCACGCTGTACGGCGCGACCGAGCACGACAAGGACGGCGGCGTGCACGCCTTCGACGCGGCGACCGGGAAGCTGCGCTGGACGTACAACGACGGGGCCGGCGCCATCCAGCAGTGGTACGTGGCGGGCGGCGCGGGCAAGCGGCTGGCCGTGATGCACGAGAAGCGGCTGTACGCACTGCCGGCGGTCTGAACGGGCGCCCGCGGCTCGGGGAGGGTGTGACGGGGCGCCGGGCCGGTCCTGCGCGGCCCTGGCCGGGGAGCCGGCCGGATAGGCGCGGTCTTCGTCGGGGAGCCGACCGGCCCTGCGCCGCCCTCCCCGGGGGCGGGCGGCGTGAAGCCCGGCCGGTCCTGCGCGGCCCTCGCCGGGAGCCGGCAGGAGCCGGATGGTCAGCGGCAGCGGCGGCAGTCGCCTTCGGCTACGCGAGCCGCGCGTTTGGAGGCGGAGCGCGACCGGTCTCCCCCGGTCCTCGGAGCCCCGGGAGCGGCAGAAGCCCGGCCGCCCTCCCCCGGGGCGGGCGGCGTGAAGCCCGGCCGGCCTCCACGGCCCTCGTCGGGAGCCGGCAGGAACCGGATGGTCAGCGGCAACGGCGGCAGCCGCCTCCGGCTACGCGAGCCGCGCGTTCGGCGGCGGGAGCGCGACCGGTCTCCCCCGGTCCTGGCAGGGGCAGCGGGTGCGGCAGAAGCCCGGCGCCCTCGCCGGGAGCCTGCGGCAGTCGGCTCGTCAGCGCGGCAGCCGCCGCGATCCGGGAACACGGCAACGGGTCTCCCCCGGTCCTCGCCGGTGGCGGCGCAAGCGGCGGGAGCCGGCGGCACCAGGCACGTCGCCCCGAGAGCGGCGGGAGCCGGCGGCACCAGTCAGGTCGCCCGAGAGCGGCCGCCGCGGCGTCTCCGCGCGCGGCCGCGCGGCAGGAGCCCGGCGCCGCCGCCTCCCCCGTCACCCCAGGAGGTTCCCGAGGGCCGTCGCCAGGGCCTGGCCGCCCTCCTGGACGGCCGTGCCGGCGACCAGTGCGGGCAGTGCCTGGGCGACGGAGCGCAGCGGTCCCTCGTTCCGGGCGGTCGGATCGTCGAGGTTCGCGTCGACGACCGACGTCATCGCCCGCAGGGTCTCAGCCATCGGCAGTTCGGCCCGGTGGAGGTCGAGTTCGGCCCGGAACCGGCTCAACAGCTCCCGGACGTCCTCCACATCGGCCGCCGTGATGTCCCCTGTGGTGGCCGACTGGCTCACGCGCGAGACGTGGTGGCCGGTGACATGCTGGATCGCGCCGTAGTTCGCGCCGCCCACACTCACCCCCGACGTCGGGGCGGGCCGTGCAGGGGCAGGAGGGTCCACGGCGTCCGGGCCGTGGCCCTCGGGCTCCGCCGCCGGTCCCCGCCTCCGGCGGCCGAACAGGCCGGGTGCGTCGTTCATTCGGCATTCCTCCTCGTCGCCCCTCGGCCGGCCCGCGCCCGCGCCGCACCGTCCGTTCCCGCGTGCTGGCTCGAGCCGGTGACCTGCGCTCCGGCAACGCTCTGGATGGGCGCCAGATTGTCGCCGAACACCTGGATGTTGTTGATGATCACGGAGACCTGCTGGTCGAAGTTCCCGGAGTCGATGCCGTGGTCCTTGAGGAAGGACGAGACCGCGTCGAAGACACAGGACTCCATCAACACGACCAGCCGGCGCTCGTCGTCGCTCTGGTGCATGTCGGAGATCGCCGACATCGAGAAGTGCTCCCGCACGCTCACCGGATCCTGCACCCTGCCGTGCGGTTCACGCCGGCGGTACCAGGGGGCCAGCGCCCCGGTGATCGCGTCGAGGAGCGACTCCCCCAGGTTCGACATCACCACCTGGTACAGCGGGAGCATCTCGCGCAGGACGTTCAGGATCAGCCGGTTGTGCAGGGGCGCCATGACGTGCGGGCGCAGGGTGAGGCGCAGCCTGCCCGCCTCCAGCGCCACGTTGACGAACATGGTGACGGTCACCTGGCCCTGCCAGGTCACGCACCGCGCCCGGAGGTAGAGCCGCTCGGGGCGGCCGGAGGGTGCGTACCGGCTGTCGTGGAGGACGGGGTCCGTGTGCTTCGAGCCGCGTGCGCGGATCAGCCACAACGGGGCCTGGATGCCGACGACCTGGGTGACGGAGAAGCCGGGCAGGGGCTCGGTGAGTCCTTCCGCCTCCTCGATGCGGAGGAGGGCGGCGCCTATGTGCTCCAGCAGTTCGGCCTCGCCGAACGAGCGCGCGGCCCCCTCGCCGTCGCCGCCGTCGCCGGCGCCCGTCGCCCTCAGGGACGTGGTGGGGACGGCAGGCGCCCACAGGTCCAGGCCTGCTCCGACGAACCGCTGTTGCGCGTCGTACGGGTGCTCCGGTCTCACCTGCCCCTCGGCCAGCTCCGCGGCGCGGCGCTGCCTGAGACGTCCGAAGGAAGGAGTCCACAGGGCTTCGCCGCCGGCCGTCCGCCGTGCGCCGCCGGCGGGTGACCCGGCGCCGGCGGGTGACCCGGCGTCGGCGAGCAGGCGGTACACGCTGCGGCGCGCGATCAGCCGGTCCGCGAAGTACACCGGCCAGGCGCAGAGCAGCCACACCAGCGGCAGCAGCAGTGTCCAGGCCCGTCCTTCGTCGTCCAGGACGGACCAGGGCGCGAAGACTCCGACGAGCGGGGGGATCCACAGGAGCAGCCCGGCGCCGCTGGTCCACGCCGAGCCCGGCCCGTCGTCCTGCCCTTTGCCTGCTCTGCCCGCCGCTTTGCCCGAACCGTTGCCGCCCGCGTCATCGCTTCCGTCACCCGGCTTCTCCCCCGGCGCTCCGCCCGCTCTGCCGCCGGTGATGACGACACCCAGCAGCGCGGCCGCCGCCCATAAGCCCGCGGCCGTCGGGGCGATCAACGCCACGAGGCCGGTGACGACCAGCAGCGCCAGGTGCCGCAGCCTTCTGATGCGGCGCGCCCTGAGGCTGTGGGACACCACGGGCAGCAGGTCGAAGCCGAACGACGGGACGGGCAGCCGCGGCCCGTGGAGCACGTGTCTGACGACCCAGCGGGCGGCGGCCTCGCCCAGCGGCGGGCAGGTGCCCTCGTCGTTCATGAAGACCGTCCGGCGGCGGCCGCGCCAGGTCCGGCCCGCCCGCTCACGGCGGAGGCGGCGTTCGAGCAGCCGCTTGCCGATCCGGCCGGGCCGTACGTAGAGGGCCGAGCAGAGCAGCCGCGTCACCAGGTCCGGTGCGCCGGGGTCCGCCGAGGGCCGCTGCCGAAGGCCGGGGGCGGCGTCCGGGCGGGCGTCCACGTCGGCGTCCGGGTCCGTGAGGGCGCCAGGACCGGGTCCGGCGTTCATCGCGATGCGCATGATCAGCGCGTCGACGTGGTCCTTGCCGGCTCTCTCCCTGACGTTCGCCCACCACTGATCCGCCATACCGGCCCCCCGTGTCGTCCGCCCCATGATGCTCGCAGTACAGGACCGGACAACAGAAGGCATTGCGCTCAACTGGCGTGTTCGGCACGGCTGTTGCGGCGGACGAAGGTCCGCCGCCGTCGGGCGCTACACCTCCTGCCAGACCTCCGCGAGACGGGCGACCTCGTGGACCCGGTCCGCCTCGCGGGCGGTGAGCTCGCCCGACAGGGGGGCCAGGGCGGACACCTGGCGTTCGCGGTAGACGCGTACGTCGGTCTGGGTGGCCGCCACGTCGAGGGACGCGGCGTCCACGAACACGAGCACGGGCTGGACGCGGACCGGGAAGTCGCAGTAGCTCTCCAGGACCTTCCGGACGAGCGCGGCCTCGGCCCGGCACTCGGCGATGTACGGGAGCGGGTCGCCGTCGTCGATGCGGACGGTGTCGTCGTCGGCCCGTACGGACTGCTGCGGGTGGTACTCGGTACGGACGGTGAACACGCCGCCCGGGCCGATCAGCAGGTGGTCGATGTCCGCGCCGTCGGCGAGCGGGATCGAGTGCAGGACGCGCCAGCCGTGGCGCGTGAGGCGGCCCAGTTCGGCACCGGTCCGGCGTTCGCCGAGCAGGTCCCTGCGGCGCGACTCGTCCATGGGGCGGCGCCGCAGGAGGCGGGAGCTGAGGCGTTCGAGCCGGCCGGAGTCCGGGGCGGCCGCGGAATCGGTGGACGGGGCGTTCGCCCGCAGCGTCGCGCCGGGCCGGCGGGAGGCGAGGTCGTTCTCCGGGGTCAGCCGGGGCAACCGGTCCCCGGGGCCGTGGCGTACGAACGGCTCCGCCCCTGCCGGTTCCGCCGTGCCCCGCCCGGGGGCGGGCGGCGGCGCGACGACCGTACGGTGCGCGTCGCCGGCTCCGGCGGTGGCGGCGGGTCCGCAGGCGTCGGCGTACGGGTCACCGCCCGCGTACGGGTCACGGTCCTGGTCCGTGTACGGGTCATCCCCGGCGTACGGGTCACCGTCGGCGAGGACGCCCGGGTGGACGAACACCTCCGGCTCGGCGCGGGTCAGCAGTTCGGGGGCTCTGCGGGCGAGCGCGTCCGTCACGTCGTCGCGATAGCGGGCGTGGACCACCGTGATGCCGCCGGTCCTGCGGTCCGCCCAGCCGATGGGCGTCCCGTCGGGCAGATTGACGTAGAGGCGGTCGTGTCCGAAGTACTGCCAAGCGGTGACCGTCAGTTCCCCGAGCATGCCCTGCCTCCTTCGCCCCTGAGTGGAGCTCGACCCTGCGGTGATGTCCGGTGCCGCCGGACGGCGGCACCGGCCCCCGTGGACACAGACTCACCCGTCGACGCGCCGCGCAGAAGGGCGCAGACCGGGCGCATTGGTCGACGGGGTGTCACGCGGGGGCGGGACCTGGGTCTATGCCGTCGGTACGTGCCCTCGGAGCGCGGTCGACGGCGCGGCGGGGCGCACGGGCGCAGGGGACGGCCGCGGCTCCTGGGGCGCGGACTCCGGCCGCTCGACGCCCGTTCCGGGCCACTGCCCGGCGCTCGGTGGGGCGGTTCCGGCCGGGTACCGGCACTTTCGCGGCCCGACGGTACGGCGGCGCCCGCCTCCCCTCACGGGGAGACGGGCGCCGTCGTGTCTACTGTCAGGACCGGCCGGCCTCCTCCTCCGAGTAGCACCGGGCGATCACGTCGGCGTAAGGACGGGCGAACGCCTCGCTGCGGGCGAGCATGGCCGGGACGTCGATCCCGGTCCCGTCCGGCCCGGCCGAGGAGAGGGAGCGGATGTCGGCCGTGCGGGCCTCGGACTCGAGGGCCACGAAGTCGACCTCCTCCCACTCACCCCCCGGATAGTCCTCGGTGCCCATGTCGTACCGGGCCTCGGCCAGTTCGTCCGCTCGCTCGAAGGCGTGCACGAGGTGCTCGGTCGCCTCCGGTTCCTGAAGGGCGTCGAGCACCTCGGTGGCGAACACCAGGTGGTCGACGACCTCGGTCTCGAAGGGCGGCCCGTCGGGGTCGCTGCCCTCGAGCACCTCCTCCAGCCGGCCGCGGAGCCCGTCGAGTTCCTCGTCGGACACCTCGGACCGGTCGGTGTCGCCGTCCTGTCGGCAGATCCGCAGCGCGATGTCCCGCGCCGCGGCGAGTGCGTCGTGGTGCCGCTCGAACCAGGGGGCGAACTTCGGGTCCTCCAGGAACCCGCAGTAGCGGACGAGCAGCAGCGCGGCCACCCGCCTACGGTCCTGCGGCGCCAGCAGTGACGCCTGTTGCACGTCGTCGTCCGCGCTCATCTGCGGAACATCCTCTCGCCGAAGAACTGGAACCTACCAGCGAGCGTCTGCACGAAGCCCGGGAAGGTCGGTCCGGAGAGCTTCAGACCCCGGCCCCGCACCGCATTCTCGCAGTACGCGCAGACGTTGCGGTTGGCCGCTCCGCCCAGGAACTCCCAGCCCTGGCTGTCCATGTACTGCAGCGCGGTCATCTCCGCGTGCCCCTTGCCGTTGGCGAACACTTCGCCCGCGGACTCGTCCAGCTTGCTCTTGATGGCCTTCGGGACGTAGCGGCGGTTGGAGGCGACGATGGTACGGATGTTGCCCGCCTGGTCACGGGCCATGACGACGGCGGTGGTGTCGTTCTTGTAGGCGTAGCCGCCGTCCTTCTTCCCCGGGACCTTCAGGTTCTCGTGGAGGGCGCCGGCCTTGTCACTGGCCGCCTGGTCGTAGTCGGGACCGCACTCGTTGTGGACGAGGAGGCTGCGGCCACCGGCCACGACGTAGTAGTCGTGGTCGGCCGCGACCGTGAGGTTGTGGACCCGCTTCTTGGCGTGGTCGTGGTCGACCGCCGTGATCTGGACCCACGTGCCGGACGAGGTGCGCAGCCACATTCCGGGCTCGAGCTGCTCGGCCTTGGCCCAGCGGCCCGAGTCGGGCAGCCAGTAGTGGTGGCCCGCTGTCGAGGTGATCTCGCCGGTGGCGTGGCCCTCCGTGCCGTCGACGTCGACCGTGAGGGTGACCAGGTGCTTGTCGCCCTCGTGGCTGCGGGTGTCGGTGACCTGCCGGCCTCGGGTCTCGCCGCTCTCGACGTCCGTCGCGAGGACGTTGTCGCCCTCGCGCAGGTCCTCGATGGCCTTGGAGGAGCCGTCGGCGAGCACGACCTGTGTGCCCGGTACGAAGCTGTTGACCTTGCAGGTCTTGGCATCCGTCTTGGCCGGGGTGCTGGGGGCGTCGCCGTCCGCCTTGCGGACGTCGTTGCCCGCGTCGGCCGCGTCCCCGGCACGGTCGGTGGTCTTGCGGGCGTCGTTGGCCGAGTCGAGGGCGTCCATGCCCTTCTTGGCGTACCTGCCCGCCTTGACGGCTGATGCGCCGTAGCCGACCAGCGGGATCGCCGACGACATCGAGAGTGCGGCGTCGACGTAGTTGCCTTCCGCCGCGTACCAGATGCCGTTGGCGACGTCGGCGACCTCGCCGACGACCGGGATGAGGCCGACCACGTCGAGGGCCGCGTGGCCGATGTCGGACAGCGAGAGCCCGAAGAGGTGTCCGTCGAGTTCGACGAAGCTGATCGGGTTGCCGCCGGCGAAGGCGTAGCGGTTGCCGGTGAACGGGTCCGTGGCGAGCGACATGTCGGCGAGCGCGCCGCCGTACGAGTCACGGGTCAGGAAGCGGTTCAGGCCCGGGTCGTAGTTCCGGAAGCCCATGTCGTACGTGCCCGACGCCTTGTCCCAGCGGGACGAGTTGTAGCGGAAGGCGTTGTACGACTCCTTGTCCGGGTTCTGTGCGTCGGGCTTGTCCTCGCCGGTCATCTGCGACTCGTCGTCGCTGCCGTAGGCCGTGTAACCGTACGTGGACCGGGTCTTGCCGTCCTCCTTCGTGATGGCCTCGACGTCACCGCGCGGGCTGGTGGTGTACTGCGAGTACTCCTTGGCCCCGTCGTCCTTGTGCTTGATCTGCGTCGCCCGCTTGCCGGACGCCAGGTACTGGTACGACTTGTCGGCCTTGCCGTCGACCTCCTCGCGCAGCAGCGTGCTGTCGAGGCCGAGGTAGGTGAAGGCCGTGGTCTTCGGATCGGTGCCGGAGGTCGACTGCGAGACGGTCCGGTCGAACGGGTCGAAGACGTAGTTGGTGGTGGTGGCCGCGGCGCCGGTTCCGGAACGGGTCTTCACCGTCCGGTCGAACCCGTCGTAGTAGTACTTCTCCAGGCTCTGACCGCCGGTGCTCGTGGTGTCGAGCCGGCCCAGCGGGTCGTAGTTGTAGGTGGAGGCGACCCCCGCCGTGGTCGACGACAGCAGGCGGTTGCGGTCGTAGCGGTGGGTGGTGGTGACGCCCGCGACCGACTGCTCGGTGATGTTGCTGTTGGCGTCGTAGCTGTAGGTCTCCGTGGACGGCGAGTCGCCGGCCTTGCCGACCTTGGTGACCCGGTCCTGCGGGTCGTAGTCGAAGGTGTAGGTGTTGTTGATGTACGCCGTGCTGTCGTCGGCGTTCATCAGCTTGAGCACGTCCTTGGAGCGGTGCCCGTTGGGCGAGTACTCGAGGTCGTGCTGGGAGACGACCGTGCCGCCGGACGTCTTCTCGACGGACTGCTTGACCGAGCCGTCGAGGAAGTACGTCAGGTCGAGCGTGTTGCCGTTCGGCTTCGTCTGCCGCAGCAGTTGTCCGCGCCCGGTGTACGTCAGCGTGGTGATCTGCTGGTTGCCGGCCGTCGGCGAGTCGGCGTTGGTGACCTTGGCGACAAGGCCGCGCGCGTCGTACTCGATCTTCGACCAGGTGAGGTCGTGGGTGGAGGTGAGCGGGTTGCCGTTCTCGTCGTAGGTCAGTGCGGAGGTGTTCTTCACCGCACCGGCCGCGAGTTCCTCGACCTTGCTGACCCGGTTGATCCCGTCGTAGGCGATCCGGTAGGTGTCGATCTTCGCGCCGGGACTGTTGTCCTTCACCTCCACCTTGTTGGCGTTGGCGTCGTAGGCGTAGGTGAAGTCCTTCTGCTCGGTGTCGCTCTCGCCCGTGTTGTCGCGGACCAGCTTCACCGCGTCGGCGAGGACCGTGCCGTTCGCCTTGTCGGTGAGGGTGACCTTCTGCGGCCCGTCCTCGACGAAGGCGTGCTTCCCGAGCGAGATCCAGGTCCCGGGATCCTTGGTCTGGTCGACGCTCCGGCTGGTGGTGCCGCCGTCGTGCGTGACCGCGAACGTGGCGTCGGTGGCCGCCCCGGAGACCTTCGGGTGGCGTACGAAGACCTCGTACGTGCCGTTCTGCGGGATGTTCAGCTGCCACACGAACTGTGCGGTGCCCGTGCCCGCGGGGTGCGAGGCGATGTCGTGGCCGTACTGCTGCTCGGCCTGGCCGCGGGTCCAGGTGCCCTGGGTCGCGGTGTTGTGGAAGTCCGAGCTGTCGACGAGCACGGCCTGCCGGCCCACCGGCACTCCGTTGTCGAAGAACGCCCTCTCATTGCCGGACCGGTAGAAGTCCCAGCTCAGCGTGCGCTGCTGGGAACCGCCGGCGGAGGTGATGGTGTTCTTCGTCTGCTGGCCGAGTTGGTTGTAGTCGTAGGACGTGGTGATGTCCCACGGGTCCGTGGACGTCCTCGCCCAGCCGTTGTCGTAGTAGGTGTAGCGGGTGGTGTTGCGGACCGTCTGACCGTCGGACGGGGGCGCCGAGACGGACTCCAGGTTGCCGACCTCGTCGTACGCGTAGACGGTCGTGTCCGGAGTCGTGTAGCCGGGCGTGTCCTTGTCGAACGGGGAGCGTTCCTCCTTCACCCGGTTGAGCTCGTCGTAGACCGTCTCCGACGCGAAGTCGTCCGTGTCGTCGGTGGTCGCGACACCGCGCGGGGTGATCGTGCGGGTCTTGTTGCCGACCGGGTCGTACTCGTACCGCGTGGTGTGGTACTTGATCGTGCCTCCGGCGTCCTTGCTCACCGGGACACGGGACTCCACCAGGGCACCGCGCTCGTCGTACGTGGCGAGCGACTCGTTGCCCTCGGCGTCGGTACGGCCGATCGCGAGTCCGTCCTTGTCGTACCGGCCGGAGGTGGTCCAGCCGAGGGCGTCGGTGGTCCGTGTCACCCGGTGGTTCAGGTCGTACTCGTACTTGGTGCTGTAGTCGTCGGGGTCGGGTGTGGCGTTCGTCCTCGGGTCGGTCTCCTTGACGATGTTGCCGACGTTGTCGTATTCCGAGGTGGCCCGGCCGCCGTTCGCGTCGACCACTGCGACCGGCTGGTAGATCGCGTCGTAGGTGGTCGTGGTGGTGTGGTCGCCCACCGTCGCCGTCTCGTTGCCCTTCGGCGAGGTGGTCGTCAGGACGTTGCCGACCTTGTCGTAGGTCGTGGTGGTTCTGCGGGGGGCGTCGGTCGCGAGGTCGCCCGGGACGGTGGACTCGGTGACCTGGTCGGCCGCGTCGTAGCCGGCGGTGGACACAGCGCCGTTGGGCGCCGTGACCTTGGTGATGTTGTCGTTGGCGTCGTAGACCGGTGCCGGGGTGACGATGAAGTCGCCGGCCGCCTGGTCCTTGGGCTCCTTCTTCTCCAGCGGCCGGCCGAAGGCGTCGTAGGTCTGGGTGACCTCGGCTCCCTTGGCGTTGGTGACCGTGGTGACGTTGCCCCGTACGTCGTACCGGAAGGCCGAGGTGTGGCCTCCGGCGTCGGTGATCGTGCCCGGGTAACCGACCGGCTGGAAGTCGCTGTTGGCGGTCGCGTGCCCGTTGGCGTCGATCGCCTTGATCAGCTGGCCGTACGTGTCGTACTCCGACCTTGACGTGTAGTCGCCCTCGGTCGCGGACGCCACGCCCTTCGGGTCGGTCACCGAGGTGACGTTGCCGCGGGTGTCGTAGCCGAACTGCCAGGTGCGGCCCTCGGGGGACTTCTTCCGGAACAGGTCGGCGATGTGGCCGTTCAGGCCGGTGGAGTAGGTGAAGGTCTGGGCCGCGGTGCCGTTCTTGTTGGCCTCGGCGTCCTTCTGCTCCAGCGGGTAGCCGGTCTTCTGGTCGTAGACCCAGGTGCTGAACGCCCCGTTGGCCTCCTCGAGGCGCGTGACGTTGTTGTCCGCGTCCCAGGCCAGCTTCGTCGTCTCCGACTTGGCGTTGGTGATGGTGTTCGGGCGGCCGTAGCCGTCCAGGGACTGGGTCGTGGTGTGGTTCTCGGCGTCCGTCACCTTGGTCTCGATGAACGAGCCCGCGGTGGCGTCCGGATCGCGGTAGACGTAGCCGGTGGTGCCGCCGAGACGGTCGGTGATGGTCTGGGTGTTCCAGTGGAACTTCGGGTCGTCACCCTCGCTCGGGTAGTAGTAGTCGAGCGAGGTGGCGTTGCCGCGCGGGTCGGTGACCTTGACCAGCTTGGCGTTCTTGTTGCCCTGCTCGGCGTCGTAGACGAACCCGAACACCTTCGGCTGGGACGAGCCCGCGCCGTCGGTGAGCTTCGTCATCAGACCCTTGTCCGAGTACTCGAAGGTCACCTTGCGGCCCGAGATGTCGGTCATCGACCTGACGTGGTCGATGATCTTCGGACTGCTGGTGTCGGCCTTGGTGTAGTACTCGACGGTCAGGCTCTGCCGGCCGGCCGGGTCGGTGATGTACCGCAGGAACTTGACCGGCTTGTTGTTCGACTTGCGCTCTTCGTACGTGTAGGTCTGCGTGTTGCCGTTCTTGTCGGTGATCGACGTGAGGTAGCCGTCGCAGTCGAAGAAGAACTGCGAACGGTCAGGACGGGTCAGCGACCAGGCCTTCGGGTCCCCGTCCTTGTTCGGGGTGCAGTCCACGCCCTCGCCCTGCCGCAGCAGGTAGTGGACGCCGGCCGGTGCTTTCCACGTCCCGTCCTCCTGCTTGCGGAAGGTGTGCTCGGTGCCGTCGCCGTCGGGCAGCGTCACCTCGGTCGGGTTGGGGTTGGGGTGGAAGTCGAGCGCCGTGCCGAGCCGCAGCGGCATCGCGGCCTGCGCCGACCAGCCGTGGCCGAGGACGGTGTCGGAGGTGTCCTGCGAGTTGTACGCGAAGCGCGCGAACGTGGTCAGTCCGCGGCCGGGGTTGGAGAAGGCGTTGTACTGCCAGACCGTGTTGCCCGCGTACAGGTTCGTCATCATGGACGACCCGGCGCCGGTGTTCTTGCCCGCGTACGAGTAGAACTTCTCCAGGCCGAGCTGGTTGGACGTCGGGTCCTCGACGCGGACGTTCTGCGCCAGCGGCGGGATGGACTCCGTCGCCGACAGCCAGGTGCCCGCGGTCTTGTTGCGCAGGTCCCACTTGAGGACGTAGTCGAGGCGCTTGTTGCCCGAGTCCGAGTTGATCGGCGCCTGGAGCGCGGCCTTGACGGTGGCCGACTGGCCGGGCAGCAGGTCCTCGGGCAGGGCCGTGAAGAGCTGGTTGCCGCCGGTGGTGGCGTCGGTGCCGTCGGGCAGCGACCAGGTGTACGACAGGGCCTGGTCGGCGGCCTTCCAGGCGCTGGTGGTGGTGTTGGTGACGGTGACGTCGACGGTGTACCGGTCACCCGGCGTCATCCGGGCGGGGGTGTAGGGCGAGAAGTACGTCGAGTCCGTCGACTTGGCGAGGTAGGTGACGACGAGCTGCGGGCGCAGCTGCGGCTCCTCCGCCTCCGAGGAGAGGAAGATCGTCCGCTCCTGCGGCCCGGTGGACGACTCGTCCTTCAGCCTGACCGCGAGGCCCTTGTCGGACGCCGGGTCGCTCACCCAGGACTGGGCGAGGGAGGTGACGTTCCAGGACTGGCGGGCGGGGTCGTTGGTGACCGTGCCGACGGTGTCCGCGACGGCCGGGTCCATGTCACCGCCGGGGGTGGTCCACGCCGTGGTCGCGTTCGCCTTGTTCCAGGAGGCGTCGGCCTCGGCGAAGGCCTTGTTCAGGGCGTGGACCTCGTAGACGGCGCCGTCGCTGCCGGTGGTGGTCGTGGTGCCCCACAGGTCCAGCTGGGCGTCGATGACGCGGGAGGCCGACGGCACCTGGCTGAGCGCGGGGAACTTCAGCAGCGCCCGGGTCGTGCCGTACGTCGACGAGTTGTTGCCGACCGACAGCCAGGGGCGGCCGATGCCGGAGTCCTCGAGGGCGTCGTGACCGGTGGCCGGCTGCGTGGTGGACAGTGTGGTGTCCGCGGCGTCGCCCTGCAGGACCAGTGTGGTGCGGCCCGCCTTGGGCAGCTTCACGATCCGTGTCGGTGCGGGGACGACCTGGCCGTCCTTGGTCTTGACGGCGACCATGTAGTAGAAGACGTTCCCGAACGCGTCCACCGAGTCGGCCGGCGTCGGCGTCGCGGTGGTGTCGGTGTACGAGGTGGTGCCCTCCGGAACGGGCGCGATCAGCGTCTGCGGCGAGGGCGTGAACGTCTGGAAGACGCTGCGGTGCACCTGGTACTCGACGATGTCGTCCCGGTCGCTGATCGGGTCCTGGTCCTGGTAGGAGGACCACTTCAGCTCGGCGCCGGTGGCGTGGATCACCTGCGGCGCCTCGAGGGTGGCCCCGGGGCGGCCCCAGGTCAGCACCAGCTTCGGGAAGTTGGCGACCTCGCCCTTGTAGGCGTACTCGGCCGCCTCGTACCGCGGGCCGCCCTTGGGGCCGCCCGCGCTCTCGTCACCGGCCTTGACGACGAAGCCGTGGTTGGTGTGCGTGCCGTCGATCCACGACTGGACGGTCCTCGTCACCGGGAAGCTGTGCCAGGTGTTGGACTCGCCGGGCCGCTTGGTGACGACACCGCCCTTGGTGAAGCGCACGGCGTCGGCGAGGACCGCCGTCGAGGTGGACGCCGGACCGTCACCGAGGACGATCTTGCCCGCGGTGCCCGCCTTGAACGGGTGGGTGCCGAGCGTCTTCCAGACGCCACCGGTGCCGGCCCGCTGGTCGACGGCGTACGTCTTGCTGCCGCCGCTGTAGGTGACGGTGTACGGGGCGTTCGCGGCGCGGTCGGAGGCGGGGACGTAGTGCGCCTCGACCTGGTAGTCGCCGTCCTCCGGAAGGTTCGGCTGCCAGGTGTAGGTGTCACCCGCGACCGAGTCCTTGTTGTAGAGGTAGTCCTGGTTGACCGCGTACTGCGTGAAGGCGGTGTTGCCGGAGGCGGGCCAGGAGCCCTTCGCCGCGGTGGTGCCGCTGTCGCGGTCGTCGACCAGGACGGAGGTGCCGGAGAGCTCCCCGGTGATGCCGGAGGCGCTGTTCCACGTCGCGGTGGTCTCGTCCCAGGCGGCGGTGGCGCGGTGGGCCTCGAGCCGGACCTCGCTGTCGCCCGTGGTGTGGGTCTGGTCGAAGTACAGCTTGAGGTCGGCCGAGTCGAGCTTCGTGCCGGCGGGCACGGCGCCCAGCGGGAACCGCAGCAGGGCGCGGGACGAGCCGCTGCCGGTGTTGCCGACCGACAGGCGCCAGTTGCCGTCGTAGTTCGACGCCGGGCCGTCGGAGCTGATCATCACGTCCTGGGACTGGGAGGACGTGGGTGCTATGGAGATGGTCGGGTCGACGACCACCGGGTAGCGGCGCTCGGGCGCACTCAGCCACTTGGCGTCGGGACGCAGGGTGAGCGTGTACGAGGTGCCCTTGCCGCTCAGCTTCTGCTCGACCCGGTCGGTGCCGGCGGCCTCGTACGGCGACTCGCCGTCCTTCTTGGCGTCCGTCATGAAGGGGGCGGGAATGACCAGCGCGGGGCGGGTCGGGCCGGAGCTCTCGCTGTAGAGGGCGATCGAGCCGCCCGCACGGCGCACGGCCTGCAGCCCGCCGGTGGTGAGGGTGAACTCGTAGGACGGTGCGGTGCGGGGCGCCGCGTCGAGGACGATGCCCTCCTTCACGGTGCCGTTGCCGACCGTGTAGGTCAGATCGGTGCCGGCGCCGAGGGCGTTCTTGTACGTGACGGTGGATCCGTCGGCCTGTGGCTTCAGGCTGCCGGTGACGCCCTTGACGCCGATGGCGGCCCAGTGGCCCTCGTCCAGTTCGAAGCGGACGAGTTCACCGGGACGCTCACCGAAGTAGGTGCGTGCCACGTTGGTGGTGTTGGCGAGGGTGAAGCCCTTGCGGTCGGTCGGCTTCACCGTGGGGTCGATGGCCTGCCAGGCCTTGCCCGCCTCGTAGTGGGTGGGCACGGCGGAGACCTCGGACTGGACCCGTCCGTCGGACAGCTGCCAGTAGCGGGCGTCGGGGGTGCGCCGGTCGGTGAGCTCCTTGACCCGCTTCGGGGCGGGGGCGGCTCTGCCCTTGGGAATCTGCTCGTTGCTGGGCACCGCGGTGTCCGGCAACTCGGGCGGTTCGGCGGCCGGTTTGTCGTCGTCGACGCCGAAGAAGTTCTTCAGCCCTCTGACGATCCCCGTTCCGCCGTCGCCGGATGGTGCGGCAAACGCCGGTTGCGGTACGCCGGTGGCGGCCACCGCCACGACGCAGCTGATCACCAGCGCGCGCCGCGTCCGTCTCTTGAACATCGTCTCTCCTCGCTCAACGGAGGCTTTACGAGAGCGAGTTGTAACGAAGATAAGCCTGAGCATGTCAAGCAACACGACATTTGGCGCGACCGGGAGAAACGGGGCCACAGCGGGCGCGGTGCGAGGTCGAGCGGCCTCGCCGTCAGCGCCCGGGGCGGTCCGGCCTCAGGCCGCTGCCGCCCCGACGGCGGACCGCCCCGGAAGGGGAACGCGGAGGCGCAGGGTCACAGCAGCATCAGCGACGACTGGTCCACGAGGCCGGCCAGCACCGGCATGTAGTCGCTGTGGCCGTCCAGGGCCATCAGGACGCGGTGGGCGTCGGCGCGGAAGGCGGCGAGGTCCCGGGCGCAGCGGTGGAGGTTCGCGGGGTCCCGGAGGAGGCCGGCCAGTTCGCTGCGGGCGGCACGGGACTCGCGGGCGGCGGCATGCAGCGACAGGACGCGTTCGGCGGGCGCGGGTGAGCCGCCGTCCAGCGCGCACGCCAGCAGATAGGTCACCGTGCCGTTCCGGAGGTCCTCCTCACGGCCGGAGAGCATGTCCTCCTGGTCGTTGAAGATCTGCCACAGGATGCCGAAGACCGAGCCGAACTCCCGCCACCGGTCCACCCTTTCCGCGTCCGCCCCCGACAGCGTGGCGGCCATCGCCGTGATCATCGCGAACGGAGCGCTGGACTTGCCGCGGTATATCTCCGCGACCGCCGCACGCGTGGTGCGCCCGGCGTCCGCGCCCAGGTCGGCCAACTGCCCCTCCGCCGCAGCGGCGGCGCAGCGGAGCGCCTCGTCCGTCAGGGCGCCGCGCACCGGCTCGGGGACGGGCAGCGAGCGCAGGACGCGCAGGGGCAGGACGTGTCCGGTGACGACGGACGCGAGGAGCGCCTCGCTCGCGCCGAGGGCGCCGCCGGCCACGATCGAGGTGTTGCCGTCGGCGATGTCGTCGAGATAGCAGGCGGAGGTCCACCACAGGTCGTGGACGGCCGCCAGCGGAACGGCGGGGGCGGGATTGCCCGTCTCCGCCCCGTACACGAGCAGCGGCAGCACGGACAGCGGGTACCTGAAGGTCTGGTGCCGTAAGAGTCCGGCGACCGCGGTCCGCAGTCCGCCCGAGGACGGGCCGAGGCTTTCGAGGGCGCTCTCCACCTCGGCGTCGATGTCCGCCGCGAACTTCTGGTGCAGGTCCAGGTACGCGTCCGCGTCACCTGCGGTGATCCCCCGGCCGGGCCGGTCACCAGCGCCGCGTGCCGCCGTTCGGGCGGGCGCGGCTCCGCCGTGGTCCCCGCCGGCTATGTGATCTTCAGAGCTCGTCATTCCGTGATCGTAACCAGCGTCCTACGAGGCCCGGTCGGGCCTTCGGCAGCGGAGTCCCGGCCGGTTCATCGGTGCCGGAACCGGAACGAGTGACGCAGGCGAAGCCACGGACCGGCCGCCGGCCGCTGCCTCCCGCCGGAAGAATCAGCCCGACGGCATGGTGCGCCGTGCGCCCTCGGCGGGAACAATGGTCGGTCGTCCCCCCGATCCGCGACAGGGGAGAACATGTCACAGCGCAGTGACCTCCGGCGGCGCAGGGCCGCCCTGGAGGACGAGTGGTCCCGGTGGGTGCCCCGGCAGGGGGCGGCCGTACGGTCGCCGGCAGGCGGAGAGACACTGCGGCCCGAGGTCACGGAGTCCTGGGTGCGTTCGCTCAGCAGCGTCGATCCCGGCCGGGACAGCGCCCCCGTGTCGGACGGCGGCACGGTGCACCACCGCTGGGCGGGGTCGCCGCTGCGCGGCCCGGTCGACGCGTCGGCGGACGAGCTGCACAGCATCGCGGAGGACGCCGGGTTCGTCACCGCGGTCACCGACGAGTGCGGCACCATCCTGTGGACGTGCGGCGGCCGGACCATGCAGCGCCGGGCGGAACGGGTCAACTTCGCGCCGGGCGGCCGGTGGGACGAGGAGGCCATGGGGACCAACGCGCTGTCGCTGGCCCTGCGTACGGGCCGCCCCAGCACGATCTTCTCCGCCGAGCACCTGGTCACCGCCCTGCACGGCTGGGTCTGCTACTGCGCGCCGATCCGCGATCCGGGCGGCCGGATCCTCGGCGTGCTGGACCTGTCGACCACCTGGGACCGCTCGCACCCGCTCGCCATGTCCACGGTGCGCACCCTGGTCTCGACGATCGAGACCCGGCTGCGGGCCGAGCCGCCGGGGCCGCGCGGTACCGGTGGCGTGCGGCTGCGGTGCCTCGGGGCGCAGGAAGCCGTGCGGGACGGTACGCCGCTGCCCTTGCCGCCGCGCCAGCTGGAGATCCTCACCCTGCTCGCACTGGAGCCCGACGGCTTCCCGCCGGAGCGGCTGCGCGAGGCGCTGTACGGCGGAAGGCCCGTGACCGCCTCCACCTTCAAGGCGGAGATCTCCCACCTGCGCCGCGCCCTGTCCGGCGGCATCGCGACCCGTCGCTACGCGCTGACGACGCCCGTCGCCTGTGACGCCGTCGATCTGCTGCGCGCCCTGGAGAGTGGCGACACGGCCGCCGCGCTGCGCCACTACCGCGGCCCGCTGCTGCCCCGGTCGGAGGCGCCGGGGATCGTGGAGTGGCGGGGCCAACTGGAGGTCGCCGTACGGGAGGCGGTCCTCGCCAGCGCCCGCCCGGAACACGCCCTCCGTTACGGCGAGCGGGCACCCTACGACGCGGAGGTGCACCAGCACGCGCTGCGCCTGCTGGGGCGGACGGACGCCCGCCGTGCGCTCGCGGCCGGTCGGCTCAGCACCGCCCTGCGCGACGACTGACCCCGACCGGCGATCCGGGACGGCGGGAGCGGCGGGGCCCCGTCGTCACCGGTCACAGGGGACGGGCCGCACCAACCCGGCGCCAACCTCGCACGCGCACAGTGTGCGTGCACAGCGGCGTGACCGCCGCCGTGCCACCGCACTCGCCATCCACCGAGGAGAGCCGCCATGGTGTACGCGCAGCCAGGTTCCGAGGGCAGCATCGTCGACTTCGCCCGGCGATACGACAACTTCATCGGGGGCGACTGGGTCGCCCCCGTGGAGGGCCGGTACTTCGACAATCCGACGCCGGTGACGGGCAAGGTCTTCTGCGAGGTCGCCCGGTCGACCGCCGCCGACGTCGACCTGGCCCTGGACGCGGCCCACGCCGCGGCCGGCACGTGGGGCCGGACGTCGGCCACGGAACGGGCCATCGTCCTCAACCGCATCGCGGACCGGATCGAGCAGAACCTCGAGAAGATCGCCGTGGCGGAGACCTGGGAGAACGGCAAGCCGGTGCGCGAGACGCTCGCTGCCGACATCCCGCTGGCCGTGGACCACTTCCGGTACTTCGCCGGCGTCGTCCGCGCCCAGGAGGGCAGCATCGCGGAGATCGACGCGGACACCGTGGCGTACCACTACCACGAACCGCTGGGCGTGGTCGGCCAGATCATCCCCTGGAACTTCCCCATCCTGATGGCCGCCTGGAAGCTGGCGCCCGCCCTGGCGGCCGGCAACTGCGTCGTCATCAAACCGGCCGAGCAGACGCCGGTCAGCCTGCTGCTGGTGGTCGAGCTGATCGCCGACCTGCTCCCGCCGGGTGTGCTCAACGTCGTCAACGGCTTCGGCGTCGAGGCCGGCAAGCCGCTCGCGTCCAGCCCCCGCGTGGCGAAGGTGGCGTTCACCGGCGAGACCACCACCGGGCGTCTGATCATGCAGTACGCCAGCGAGAACATCATCCCCGTCACGCTGGAGCTGGGCGGCAAGAGCCCGAACATCTTCCTGCCCGACGTGACCGCCGCCGACGACGACTACCTGGACAAGGCCGTCGAGGGTTTCGTGATGTTCGCGCTCAACCAGGGGGAGGTCTGCACCTGCCCGTCCCGGGCGCTGATCCACTCGGCGGTCTACGACGAGTTCATGGCCCGCTGCGTCGAGCGCACCAAGGCGATCGTCAGCGGAGATCCGCTGGACCCCGCGACGATGATCGGCGCGCAGGCGAGCAACGACCAGTACGAGAAGATCCTTTCGTACATCGACATCGGCACCCAGGAAGGCGCCGAGATCCTCACCGGCGGCGGGCCGCGCACGGTGGCGGGGCTGGAGGGCGGCTACTACATCGAGCCGACGATCTTCCGCGGCAGGAACGACATGCGGATCTTCCAGGAGGAGATCTTCGGTCCGGTCGTCTCCGTCACGACGTACGACTCGGTCGACGAGGCGCTGAAGATCGCGAACGACACGCTGTACGGCCTGGGCGCGGGCGTGTGGACCCGGGACGGGAACACGGCGTACCGCCTGGGCCGGGAGATCAAGGCGGGCCGGGTGTGGACGAACTGCTACCACGCCTACCCGGCGCACGCGGCGTTCGGCGGCTACAAGAAGTCCGGCATCGGCCGGGAGAACCACAAGATGATGCTCGACCACTACCAGCAGACGAAGAACCTGCTGGTCAGCTACTCGGCGAAGAAGCTCGGATTCTTCTGATGGCCGGGCGGGCGGGGCGGGTGGAACTGACGGCCGCAGCCGAGGAACTGGTGGGGCGGCTCGCCGAGCGGCACGGGCCGGTGATGTTCCACCAGTCCGGCGGCTGCTGCGACGGCAGTGCGCCGATGTGCTACCCGCGGGGCGAGTTCAGGGTCGGCGGCTCCGACGTGCTGCTCGGCGAGGTGGCCGGCGGCACCCCGTTCTGGATGAGCGCGGACCAGTACGCGTACTGGCGGCACACCCACCTCACCGTCGACGTGGTGCCCGGACGGGGCAGCGGCTTCTCCCTGGAGGCGCCGGAGGGGGTGCGGTTCCTGCTCCGCTCCCGGCTGCTCACGGACGCCGAACTGGCCCGGATCGAGGCGGAGCCGCCCCTGCCGACGGGGGACGAGGTGCCCGGTGACACATGACGGGGTGCCCGGCTGACCGACGCCCTGCTGAGCGGCCTGCCGGCACCGACCGCCGGCCGGACGCTCCGGGCCTCACGGCACGGGAGCCGGACCCGCACCAGCGGGTCCGGCTCCCGTGGGTCCGCCGGTGCGACGGCCCGGTCAGGCGTTGGGGCGCTTTCCGTGGTTCGCGCTCTTCTTCTTACGGGCGCGCCGCTTGTTGCCTCGCTTGGACATGCGCGTCTCCCTCGAATCGGGATCTTCCGGACGTCGCCAGTCTAGGAACGGGGACGAGGGGCCGCATCAGCTCGCGGGGGTCAGCACCCGCTCCAGGTCCGCCAGGTCCTTGCCGATCGAGCCGCGCACCTTGCGCGCCATCAGCGGGGCGGCGAGGCGGTAGTGGCCGCCCGCCTCGCCGCGCACCCGGATACGGGCCAGGGTGCCGTTCTGCCGCGGCGCGAAGGTGTACGTGACGTGCATCGGCATCGGACCCGCCACCGAGACCATGTCGAGCAGCCGGAGCGGCTCGTAGCCGGCCACCCGCAGCACGTAGTCGATCCGTTTGCCCAGGAAGTAGGCCGTCCGGGTCACCTCCGCCCCGACCCCGAAGCCGCCGCCCGGGGCCTCCCGTGTCAGTTCGGCGCGGCGGATGCCCTGTGTCCACTCGTGGTCGTGGCGCCAGTCCATGGCGTAGGCCGCGACACGCTCGGGCGGAAGCGGGATCAGGCGCTCGGCCGTCTCGTCGATGCTCATACCGCTCACCCGCTCCTCTCCCGGCCGGACCCGCCGCCCTGCCCTGCGGCCAGGATCGCGGCGGAGGGCCCGCCCCGCGACCGGCCGAAGCCTGCCGGGGGCGTGCCGCTACCAGCCGGAGCCGGCGACCTGGCGGGTGGTGGCGTTGAACCGGTTGAACATGTTGGTCACGCCGATCATCAGCGTCAGCGAGGCGAGCTGCTTCTCGTCGTAGTGCTCGGCGGCCGCGTTCCAGACGTCGTCCGGTACGGGGTCGGACCGGTCGGCCAGCCGGGTCGCCGCCTCGGTCAGCGCCAGGGCCGCCCGCTCCGCGTCGGTGAAGTACGGCGCCTCCCGCCAGGCCGCGACGGCCGCCAGCCTCTCCTCTGTCTCCCCCGCCTTGCGGGCGCTCTGCGTACCGGCGACGACGCAGTAGCTGCATCCGTTGATCTGACTGGCCCGCAGGTGCACCAACTCCAGTGTGGCCGAGGGGACTTTGCCCGTACGGACGGCCTTGAGCAGGTCGAGTACGGGCTGCATGGCCTCGGGGATGACGACTGCCGGGTTGCTGATCCGTGCCTGCATGATCGTGCTCCTCATCGTTTCCGCTCCGCGTCTTTCGCCTTCACCGACTTGACCTCCGGCGGCGGGCAGATGTGACGGGCGGGCGGCATTCCGCGAGAAGGCCTCTCACCGGCCGCTGCCGGCCGGTGCGCCGCAGCCGTCGACGCGGGGGATCCGGCCGGCGCGCCGTGTCGGTCAGCGTGGGGCGGATCCGGCCCGGCGCAGCGGTGCCGGCGCCGCCCGGCGGGCCAGTCGGCGGTGGGTGCGGGTGAGCATCAGACGGGCCATCAGGGGATGGAAGCGGCGCACCACGGCCCAGTACAGGCGGCCGCGCACGTTGTGGAGCCTGACGACGGTCGTGAGCGTGGCCGCGTCGTCCTCGATCAGGAGCGAGGCACGGAAGTCGAGGTGTGCCGCGTCCTCGCCGAGGAGGATCTCGTTCGCCGCGGTCGCACGGACGGGGAACGGGAGGACGGCGCGCCAGGCGTCAGGGTCCCGGGGCATTCCCGGATTCAGCGGGATCCGGCAGGCGTCCGTGAAGTCCGGCTTCTCGTAGGCCTGTCGGGCCAGGGCGGCCGACGCCGGGGGCGGAACGGGCTTCGCCCGGTCGCTGACGGCGTGGTGCAGAAGGCGTGCCCTGCGGGTCCAGCGGGCGGGGCGCATCGGAGCGCCGGGGGTGGCGGCGCGGACGGCGTTGTCGAGCAGTTCCTCGATCATCGTGTCGTACAGGGGCCCGATGACCAGCGCCCACAGCAGGGTCTCCCGGACGTTCTGCCGCTGTTCGAGCACATGCCGCACCAGGCACCGGCCGGGGCCGAGCGGTTCGACCTCCAGTGCGTGGAAGCCGTTCTCCGGGGGCGGGAAGTCGAAGCGTATGCGCCGGCCGGGCTCGTACTCCCCGACCGTGTAACGGACGAAGCCGTGGCCGCCGTCGGCACCGACACCGAGCGGACGATCGAACAGGATCGGGGGCCACACCGGGGTGGGGCTGAGCGGGTCGTCGGGGTCGGAGACGCGGTCCAGCAGGGCCCCGACGGCCGTGGCCGGGGCGTCGACGATCCGCTCGTGAACGTTCCGCAGCGTGCGCATCACGCACCTCCATACGGTGGCGTACGTTTCTCCGTACGGTACCGTATGGAGATGCGGAAGGGTGAGACGGGCAAGAGCCGGGAGCGAAGAAGACTGACCGCCGGCGACTGGGCGGACGCCGCGCTCGCGGCCATGGCGGAGCGCGGGCTCGCCGGGGTCGCCGTGGAGCCGATCGCGGCCCGGCTGGGCACCACCAAGGGCAGCTTCTACTGGCACTTCACGAACCGCGACGCACTGGTCGCCGCGGCGCTCGAGCGCTGGGAGGAGATCTGCACCGAGCAGATCATCGCGGCCCTCGATGCGGAGACCGACCCCGAGAAGCGGCTCCGCACCCTGCTGCACCACGCGACGACGTCGGCCGCGGACGATCCGCTCGAGGTGTCACTGCTCGCCACCGCCGCCGACCCGCGGGTGGCCTCGGTCCTCGAGCGGGTGACCGAGCGCCGCATCGGATACGTGGCCGGGCTCTTCGAGGAGCTGGGCTTCGACGCGCAGGAGGCGGCCCGGCTCGGCCTGCTCGCCTACAGCAGCTACCTCGGGCACACCCAGCTCAGCCACGCCGTCCCCCAGGTCCTGCCCACCGGCGCCGGACGGGACGCCTACCTCGAGGCGGTCGTCGACACCCTGCTCCGCCGCTGACACCCGGCACGGCCGGCCGGCCCGCCCCGTGCGAACTACGCACCTGAGCGGTGCCACGCCGGCGGTCGTGACGCTCAGGCCGAGGAGCGTTTGCGCTGCGCGGACTTCTTCGCCGCCGGCTTCTTCGCCGCGGCGGACGCCGACTTCGCGGATCCGGACGCCGTCTTCCCCGTGGAACCGGACGCCGTCTTCTTCGAAGCGGTCGAGGTCGACTTCGCTGCCGCCTTCTTCGCGGCCGTCTTCTTCGCCGTCGCCGACGTCGACTTCTTCGTGCCGCCGGACGACTTCGGCGAGGACGCCGCGCGCCGCCCCTTGATCGGCGTCACGCGGGCCTCCTCGCCGGCGGGCTCCTCCGCCCCGTCGCCCCGCGCCTCCTGCGCCGCCCGCACACTGTTCTCCAGCGCCGCCATCAGGTCGATGACCTTGCCGCCCTCGGGTTCCGCCGGGGCGTGCTCCGGGAGCGCGCCGCCTCCCTCCACCTTCGCGGCGATCATGGCCTCGACCGCCTCGCGGTAGTCGTCGTGCAGCGTTTCGAGGTCGACCTCGCCGAGGGTGTTCATCAGCGCGTCGGCCAGGTCGAGTTCGGCCTCCCGTACGGCCACGTCGCTCTCCGGCGCCACACCCTCCGGCTTCCTGATCTCGTCCGGCCACAGCAGTCCGTGCATGGCGATCACGTCGTCCACGACCCGGAGCATGCCGAGCCGTTCCCGGCCGCGCAGCGCGAACTTGGCGATGGCGACCCGCTCGGAGCGTTTGAGGGCCTCGCGCAGCAGGGTGTAGGGCTTGGCGGCCGGTACGCCGTTGGCCGAGAGGTAGTAGGCCGTCTCCATCTGCAGCGGGTCGATCGCGGAGGCGGGCACGAAGGCGACGATCTCGATCGTCTTCGTGGTCGGCAGCGGGAGCGCCGCGAGGTCCTCGTCGGCGATCGGGATCATCGATCCGTCGGCGTCCTCGTACGCCCTGCCGATCTCGGACTGCGTGACCTCCTTCTCCTCCAGCTCGCACACCTTGCGGTAGCGGATCCGGCCGCCGTCGGCGGCGTGGACCTGACGGAAGGAGACGGAGTGGTTCTCGGTCGCGTTGACCAGCTTGATCGGGATGCTGACCAGCCCGAAGGAGATCGCGCCGTTCCAGATGGATCGCACGTTTCATCCCTTTCGTCCGAAAAAATTCGGGTTTCGTGGGATTCTCATCGTATGACGCCGATCACGGACGTGGAGGGGCGGCGCCTGGCGCTCACCAACCTGGAGAAGGTCATCCATCCCGCCACGGGCACCACCAAGGGCGAGATCGTGCACTACTACGCCGTCATGGCGGAGGCGATCCTTCCCCATCTGCGGGACCGCCCGGTGTCCTTCCTGCGATACCCGGACGGGCCGGACGGGCAGCTGTTCTTCACCAAGAACCCGCCGCCGGGCACCCCGGAGTGGGTGCGCACGGCGCCGGTCCCCCGCTCGGAGGACCCCAAGGCCCGCCAGGTCGTGATCGACGACCTGCCGTCACTCGTATGGGCGGCCAACCTGGTGGTCGAGTTCCACACCCCGCAGTGGCGGGCGGACGAGCCCGCCGTCGCCGACCGTCTGGTCTTCGACCTCGATCCCGGCGCGCCCGCGACCATCGCCGAGTGCTGCGAGGTCGCACTGTGGCTGCGCGAGCGGCTCGCGCGGGACGGGCTGGAGGCGTACGCGAAGACATCCGGCTCCAAGGGCCTGCACCTGGTCGTACCGGTGACGCCCACCCCCTCCGAGCAGGTCTCCGCCTACGCGAAGTCCCTGGCCGTCGAGGGCGAGGCCGCCCTGCCGAAGCTGATGCTGCACCGGATGGCCCGGTCGCTGCGGCCTGGCAAGGTCTTCGTCGACCACAGCCAGAACGCGGCCGCGAAGACGACCGCCACCCCGTACACCCTGCGGGCGCGCACGGAGCCGGCCGTCTCCGCACCGGTCACCTGGGAAGAGGTCGAGGAGGGCCGCGCGGACGGCGCCGGACTCGTCTTCGCGCTCCACGACATCGCGCCCCGGCTGGAGCGGTACGGAGACCTGTTCGCGCCCGTGGACGACCCCGGCGGCGCAGGAAGCCTGCCGTGACACTGCCCCGGCCGCCCCTGAAGGTCGCGCTCGCCGCGTCGGTGAACGCGCTGCCGCGGGGCGCCGGGCTGGCGTACGAGCCGAAGTTCGACGGGCACCGCATGGTGATCTTCCGCATCGGCGGCGACGTGCTGCTGCAGGCCCGTTCCGGGCGGATCGTCACCGCCGCCTTCCCCGACCTGGCGGCCGCCGCCCGGGAGCTGCCGGAGGACACCGTGCTCGACGGGGAGGTGGTGGTGTGGCGCGACGGGCGCACCGACTTCGCCGCCGTGCAGAGACGCGCGGCCGCCACGGCGGGCCGGGCGCCCGCGCTGGCGCGCGCCCTGCCCGCTTCGTACGCCGCCTTCGACCTGCTCGCGGAGGCGGGCACGGATCTGCGCCCGCTCGCGTACGAGAAGCGGCGGGCGCGCCTGGTGGCGGTGGCCGGGCCGCTGGGGCCGCCGCTCCAGCCCGTACCGATGACACGGGACCGGACGGAGGCGGAGGGGTGGTACGAGAGCCTGCCGGGGATCGGCGTCGAGGGACTGGTGATCAAGCGGCTGGACCAGCCGTACCGGGGCGGCGTGCGGCTGTGGCGCAAGCTGCGGCACACCCGCACCCACGACGCGGCCGTCGTCGGCTTCACCGGCAGCGGTGCGCGCCCGGCCGCGCTGGTCGTGGTGCTGCCCGACGACGACACACCGGTGGTGTCCGGCCCGATGCCGCCGGCGCTGCGGACGCAGGCGGCGGCGCTGCTCGCCGGCCGGGCAGGCGGCGCGAGCGGCACGGCGGTGGCGACCGGGATCGGCGAGGTCACGTACCGGGTGGTGGAGCCGGGGGTGACGGCGGAGGTGGAGCTGGGCACGACGCGGCACACCGTGACGACGGTGATGCGGCTGCGGTCACCGGAAGAACTCGATTAATCAAGTTTGACTAATCGACTGTGGGGGCAGTACCTTCTGCGACGCACACGTGTGGCCCCCAGTTGATGAACGGCAAGGAGAAAGTGTGACCTTTCTGCCCGACACCGGATACACCCCGAGCGCGGAGGAACTGGCGAGCATCCAGGAGTGGTTCGCCGCCTACGACGCGCACAGCGCCAAGCGCGACGTCGGGCGCATGGCGGACATGGCAGTGTTCCCGCTCAACCTGATCAGCGACGACGCCGCGGGCAACGGCGCCTCCGCCCAGTGGGACCGCCGGCAGTTCGTCGAGACCATGAGCCATGTGATGGGCGAAGGGAGCGACGACATCTCCTTCGAGTCGGTGCGGACCCCGGTCTTCCTCTCCCCCGCGATGGCCGTCGTCTTCACGGACTCGACCATGACCATGGACGGCCGGACCCAGCAGCTGCGCTACGCCGACATCCTGATCAAGCAGGACGGCACGTGGGCGTTCCAGACGATGATGCAGGGCGGCTGGGGGGACAACCTCCGCTAGAAACGGCCCTGCCGGCCGGGGGGCGTCATCCCCCGGCATCTCCCCGGCCGGCAGGGCGCGAGCACCGCGGGCACCGCCTCGCGGCGACGGTGCGACGACGGTGCGGACCGTCCCGCGACGGCGGCAACAGGCCTGGATTCAACAACCCCGAGACAACCCCGCCCGATACCGGTCAGGATGTCGGATCCTTGGGGCACACTTCCCCCAGACACAGGGTTGAGACCCAAGGTTTCTTGGGAGGGGGACAATCGTGTTCGCGGGAATCGACGAGGTCGAGTGGGCCTCTCTGGAACACGCCTACGGCCCGGCCGACGATGTGCCGGAGCTGCTGCGCGGACTGGCCTCCGGAGATCCCGCCGAGCGCGAGAGCGCACTCGACGCCATGTACGGGGCCGTGCACCACCAGGGCGACGTGTACGACTCGACGCTGGCCTGCATCCCGTTCCTGATGGAGCTGGTCGCCGACCCCGCGGTCGAGGACCGGGGCGGCATCGTCGAACTGCTCACCAGCATCGGCAGCATCGATCTGGACGGCGACGACGAACTCGACCCCGAGGACGAGGAGTTCGAGGACGCCGCCAACTACGCCATGGCCGCCTCCGCGGTCACCGCGGGCGCCGACGTGTTCCTCGGCCTGGTGGACGACCCGGACCGGGGCGTGCGGCTCGCCGCCCCGCTCGCGCTGGCCACCCTGCACACCGACCCGGTGCGGGTCCTGCGCCTCCTGCGGTCCCGGCTGGACGCCGAGCACGACGCGGAGGTGCGGCTCGCGTGCGTGGAGGCCACCGGGCGGATCGCGCTGCGGCACCAAGGCCTGCTGCCCGAGGTGGTGGAGTGGCTCACCGGGCTCTCCGGGATGGCGTACGGAGCGGGGCTCCGGCTGGCCGCGATCGCGCAGCTCGCCCGGTGCGCCCCCGGGGCGCTGCCCTCCGACGTGGTGCCCGGGGTGACGGGACTGCTGCGCGAGCTGCGCACGGAACCGGTGGCGGCGGTCCCGGCGGCCGAACGGCTGCCGTCACCGACGCTGCTCGGCCAGCTGCGCCAGGTGCGGGCCGCCGACACCGTCGGCCGCCGCGCGCCCTGGACGGCCGACCTCCTGCGCACCCTCCACTCGGGCCTCGGCGACCGGGTCGAGGACCGGATAGCCCTGCTGGCCGACCAGCTGTGCAGCCCGGACCGGGCGCAGCGGATCGACGCCGTGCGGATGAGCAGCGCGCTGCTGCGCACCTGGCGGGGCGCGTACGGGGAGCTGGTCGGCCTCATCGGCGACCAGCTCGCGGACCCGGAACCGCGCCTCGCCGCCGCGGCGGCGTACGCCCTGGGGGACCTGTTCTCCCTGGCGGAGCCCGCGGCGGACGCGCTGGCGCGGCGGCTGGCCGCCGAGCCGGGCAGCTGGGTGCGCGAGTGGGAGAGCGGGCCGCCGACGCTGGGCCCGGCCGCCCTGGCGCTCGCGCGGGCCGGCGACGCGCGGGTGGTGCCCGTGCTGGCGCGGCTCCTGGAGCGGCCCGACGTGCCTCGGGACCTCGGGCACTCGCTGGACCGGCTGGGCGGGCGCGCCGCCGCCCTGGCCCCGGCGCTGCGCGAGCGGCTGGACGAACTGGAGCTGGACGACCGGTCGCCCGAGGGCGCCCTTCCGCTGCTGCACGGGCTGTCCGCGCTGGGGGCGGACACGGCGGCGGGCTCGGTGCCCGCGGTGCTGCGGGTGCTGCGGGAGGCGTCCGGCGAGCGGCGGGCCTTCCTGGCCGACGCGGCGGTGCGGACGCTCACCGCCTTCGGGCCCGCCGCGCAGGAGGCGGTGCCGCATCTGCGGGGGCTGCTGCGGGAGGCGGGGTACGAGCCGGCGGCGGCCCGGCGGTCCGCCTGCGGCGCGGTGGCCTGCTTACCGCCGGAGGCGGCCGCCAGGGCGGCGGGCGCCCTATGGGCGATCGAGGGCGACGCGGCCGCGGTCGTACCGGTGCTGTGCGCGGTGCTGACCGCGCCGGAGCAGGCGGCCCGCAGGTCCGCGGCCTCGGTGCTCGCCGCCATGGGGCCGGCCGGGGCGCCCGCCGCGCCGCAGCTCGCCAGGCTGCTGCGGTCGATGGAACCGTGGACGCGGGTGCGGGCGGCGGTGGCGCTGTGGCGGGTCACGGATGACCCCGAGGGCGCGTGGCCGGTGCTGCGCGCGGCCTGGGAGACGATGCCGCGCACCCGCGGGCCCGCCGCGGCGTGCCTGGCGGACATGACCACGGCGGGCGCAGCGGGAGCCGTGGGTCTCCTCGACCGCGAGCTGCTGTCCGCAAGACGTCATAACGCGATCGACAACGGGGCGGACAGTCATGACATCGTGGAGGACGAGAGACTGCTGGCGCTGTGCCGGCGGGCGGTCCACCGCAGGCCATGACTTCGCAAGTCCGGGCGGAGCGTGACGGCGGACCATGAACGGGGAGGACCCGACAGCATGATCATCTTCGGCACCAAGGGATACATCTACCAGCTGGCGATACTGACGCTGGTGTGCGGCCACTGCGGCAATCCCTCCGCGCACACCCTCAGGAAGCGCGTCACCAAGTTCACGCTGTTCTTCGTGCCGCTGTTCCCCTTCTCCACGAAGTACTCCACCCAGTGCACCTTCTGCGGCGCGGAGCAGCAGATCTCCTCGGAGCAGGCGCAGCAGCTCCAGGCGCAGTCCGCGGGCGGCGGCCAGGGCGCCCAGGGCGGTCAGCCGCAGCAGACCCAGCAGCCGGGGCAGCACCCCTACCAGCGCTGAACCGCCGGCGGCGCGGGCGCGGCGGGCGGAGAGGATTCTCCGCCGTCGGCCGACGCTGCGTGACGGCCCATCTGTTCGACGTCGGCGCACTATGACATAAAGGGACAAACGGACGCGCCGCTTGCTACGTTGCGTGGCATGACCGCAACGAGAGCGGGCACTTCGGCGCCCGAGCCGCGCCCCGCGCCCCGTCCGCCCAAGCGGCGGGGCGTCGAACTGTCGCTCCTCCTCGGCGCCGTCGCCATCTGCGTCCACGGCTACGTCGCCGTCGGTCTCGCCAGGAACGGCGCCGTGCCGCCGGACGCCGTCGGCTACGGGGCGGGCCTCGGCGTCCTGGCACTCCTCGCGCACCTGGCCGTACGCCTGCGGGCGCCCTACGCCGATCCCCTGCTGCTGCCGATCGCGGTCCTGCTCAACGGCCTCGGGCTGGTCCTGATCTACCGGCTGGACCTTCAGACCCCGCTCGACCGCGCGGCCCCCGCCCAGCTCGTCTGGTCCACCTCCGGGGTCGCCCTGTTCATCGTGGCGGTCGTCGTGCTGCGCGACCACAGGATCCTCCAGCGGTACGCGTACATCAGCGTCACGGCCGCCCTCGCGCTGCTCTGCGCCCCGATCTTCTTTCCCGCGGTCAACGGCGCCAGGATCTGGATCAGGATGGGGCAGCTGTCCTTCCAGCCGGGCGAGTTCGCGAAGGTGCTGCTGGCCGTCTTCTTCGCCGCGTACCTCGCCGTCAACCGGGGCGCCCTCACCCGTGCCGGCCGGCTGATCCACCGACTGCGGCTCCCCGCCGGCCGGGTGCTCGGACCGATCGTCGCGGTGTGGCTGGTCAGCGTCGGCGTCCTCGTCCTCGAACGGGATCTCGGCACCTCGCTGCTCTTCTTCGGTCTCTTCGTCGTCATGCTCTACGTGGCCACCGGCCGGACCGGCTGGATCCTCGTCGGCCTGCTGCTGGCGTCCGCGGGCGCGTACGCCGTCGGCTCGCTCGAGCCGCACGTCCACGGCCGGGTGGAGGACTGGCTCGACCCGTACGCCGGCATCGAGTCCGGGCAGGGCGCCGGCCAACTGGCCCAGTCCCTCTTCGCCTTCGCCGCCGGGGGGATGCTGGGCACCGGCCTGGGACTCGGCCACTCCACGCTGATCGGCTTCGCCACCAAGTCGGACTTCATCCTCGCCACCGCGGGCGAGGAACTGGGGCTGGTCGGCCTCAGCGCGATCTTCCTGCTGTACGGGCTGCTGGTCGCCCGCGGACTGAGCGCCGGGCTCGCGATGCGCGATCCGTTCGGCAGCCTCCTCGCGGTCGGCCTCTCCTCCATCGTCGCGCTCCAGGTGTTCGTCATCGCGGGCGGGGTGACGGGTCTGATCCCGCTGACGGGCATGGCGATGCCGTTCCTCGCGCAGGGCGGCTCGTCCGTGGTCACCAACTGGCTCATCGTGGCGCTGCTGGTCCGGCTCAGCCATTCGGCCCGCATGCCGCTGCCCGTGCCCGTGGAGGTGGGCGTCCATGCCCCGGCTCCGGCGGTGCGGCAGTGACCGGACACATCCGGCACACCGCCGTGTTCAGCCTGCTGCTCCTGCTCGCACTGCTGGGCAACGCCGCCCGCGTCCAGGTGCTGGAGGCGTCGGCCCTCGGGAAGAACCCGGCCAACCGCCGGGCGGCGATCGCCCGTTACGCCGAGCCGCGCGGGGACATCCTGGTCGACGGGAAGCCGGTCACCGGGTCCAAGGACACCGGTGAGCAGCTCCGTCACGAACGCACCTACCGCGACGGTCCGCTGTACGCTCCGGTGACCGGGTACTCGTCGCAGACCTACGGCACCTCGTTCGTCGAGCACGCGCAGGACCCGGTCCTCAGCGGCAGCGATCCGCTGCTGGCGCCCTTCCCGTTCTGGGGGGACCTGACCCGCAGCCGGCCCGCCGGCGGGGACGTCGCCACCACCATCAGGGCGTCCGTGCAGCAGGCCGCGTACCGGGGGCTCGCGGGCAGGCGGGGCGCCGTCGCGGCGATCGAGCCGTCGACGGGGAAGATCCTGGCCCTGGTCAGCAGCCCCTCCTACGATCCGGGGCTGCTGTCCGGCAACGGGCCCGAGGTCTCCCGGGCCTGGGCCCGGCTGAACGGCGCGGACGCGCAGCCGATGCTGAACCGCGCGGTCCGCCAGACCTATCCCCCCGGCTCCGCGTTCAAGATCGTGACCGCGGCCGCGGCCCTGGAGAGCGGCGTCGTCGACGACGTGGACGCGCCGACGCGGACACCGGAGCCGTACCTGCTGCCCGGCACCCGTACCCCGCTGCCGAACGCGACGAAGGGGTGCGAGGACGCCTCCCTCGCCTACGCGATCCAGTGGTCGTGCAACACCGTGATGGCGAACCTCGGAGCGCGGGTCGGCCTGCGGGACATGGTCGCCACCGCCCGCGGCTTCGGCTTCAACGACCCCGGGCTGCGGATCCCCTCGGGCGTGACGGCCTCCAACTTCGACACCGACATGTCCCCCGACCAGCTGGCGCTGTCCTCGATCGGGCAGTTCAACACGACGGCCACACCCCTGCAGATGGCGATGGTCGCGGCGGCCGTCGCGAGCGGCGGCGACATCCGCAGCCCCTACCTCGTGGAGCGGGTGACCAGGTCGAACGGCGACCTGGTCGCCCAGAACGGCCCCCGCGCCTACCGCCAGGCGATGACCCCGGTCACGGCGCAGCGGCTGCGCGAGCTGATGGTGCGGGCCGTGGAGGAGGGCACGGGAGAGAACGCGGCGATCGCGGGCGCCACCGTCGGCGGCAAGACGGGTACCGCGCAGCACGGCATCGACAACTCCGGCCTGCCGTACGCCTGGTTCATCGGGTGGGCACAGGCCTACGACGCGCCCCGGCCGGGGGTGGCTCTGGCCGTGGTCGTCGAGGACGCGTCCGCGGTACGCGACGACATCAGCGGCGGCGGCAGCGCCGCCCCGGTCGCGCGGGCCGTGATGAGGGCGGCATTGTGGGGTCCATGAACATCGCTGCGGCGCTCGACGCCATCGGGCGGCTCGACGCGGAGGTGAGCGCCTTCGTCGAGGTGTGGGCCGAGCAGGCGCTCGCCCGTGAAGTCTCGACGGACACCCGACTCCCCCTGGCCGGTGTGCCGTTCGCGGTGAAGGGCCCGTCGGGCATCCGGTCCCACGCGGCGCGGCGGCTCACCGCCGCGGGCGCCGTGGCCGTCGGTTCGACGTCGGTACCCGGGCCCGGCACCCCCTGGCAGACCTGGGGCCTCGGCGCGCACGGCCCGACCCGCAACCCCTGGCGGGCGGACCGCACTCCCGGCGGGTCCTCGGCGGGGTCGGCCGCCGCGGTCGCGGCGGGCATGGTGGGGCTGGCGACCGGCAGCGACGGTGCGGGGTCCGTGCGGATCCCGGCGGCCTGGTGCTCGGTGTTCGGGCTGAAGACGACGAACGGGCTGCTTCCCTCGCCCGACCGCACGGGCCTGGCCTCCGCGGGAGTCCTCACGCCGACGGCCGCGGACGCACGGGCGTATCTGCGCTGCGTACTGGACATGTGTGAGCCGTCGCCCCCGGTGCTTCCGCTGCCGGCGGTGTGGTCGCCCGACCTGGGCTTCGCGGACACCGAACCGGAGGTGGCGGCGGTCGCGCTGGCGGCGGTGGAGCGGCTGGCGTTGGCCGGTGTCGTCACGCTCGCGGAGACCCGCCCGGTGCTGCTGGACCCGTGCGACGCGTGGCTGGCGGTACGGGGCGGCCGGCCGGCGCGGGGAGCCGGGGTGCGGGCCGAGAACGACCGCCGTCTGGACGCCCTGTTCGCCGACGCGGCCGTCCTGCTGACGCCCGCCACCCCCAACCGGCCGCACGGCCACGACGGTCCCGGGGCGGACGTCTACTCGACCGCGCTGACCTGGGCGTTCAACCTGAGCGGCCATCCGGCGGCCAGCATCCCGGCCGGCTTCACGAGCGACGGCTGCCCGGTCGGGCTCCAGATGGTGGCGGCCCGGGGCGCGGACGTCTCACTGGTCGAAATGGCGGTGGCGGCGCAGAAGTGCCTGATTACTGTGCGGCCATGACCTCCTACGAGCTCGCCCAGGTGAACATAGGCCGCCTCAAACACCCGCTGGACTCACCGCAGTTGAAGGACTTCGTGGACAACCTCGTCCCCGTCAACGCGGTCGCGGACGCCGCCGACGGATTCGTCTGGCGGCTCCAGACGGAGGCCGGGGACGCGACCGATCTGCGGGTCTTCGGCGACGACTGGCTGATCGTGAACATGTCGGTGTGGCGGGACACCGACTCCCTGACCGCCTTCATGTACCAGGGTACGCACCGGGAGCTGCTGGCCCGGCGCTACGAGTTCTTCGAGCGGATGCGGGAGGTGATGACGACGCTGTGGTGGGTCCCGGCCGGTCACCGGCCGACGGTCCGCGAGGCGGAGGAGCGCCTGCTGCACATCCGCGAACACGGTCCGACGCAGCAGGCGTTCACCCTGCGGAAGTCGTTCCCCGCGCCGGTGGGGTGATCAGCGGCGCCGGCCGGCCGCGCGGGACCGACGCCACCCGGGTGCGGTCGCACCCGGTCACGGTGCGTCGGCGCCCTCCGCGACGGCCTGCGCCACCTCCGCCACCCGCTCCTGCTCCTCGGCCGCGAACCGCTCACGGTCGAGCTGTTCCGCGATCTCCTCGTCCTGGGACATCAGCAGGTCGAGGCTGGCGTCGCCCATCTCGAAGACGCCCATGTCGAGATACGCCTTCTGCAGCCGCTCGCCCCACAGCCCGATGTCCTTGACGCACGGCACGATCCGGCTGAAGAGCAGCTTGCGGAAGAGGTGGAGGAACTCCGACTGCTCCGAGTACTCCTCCGCCTCCTTCTTCGAGACGCCGAAGTTCTCCAGTACCTCGACGCCGCGCAGCCGGTCGCGCATCAGGTAGCAGCCCTCGATCACGAACTCCTCGCGCTCGCGCAGTTCCGCGTCGCTCAACTGCTGGTAGTAGTCGCGCAGCGCCATCCGCCCGAAGGCCACGTGCCGGGCCTCGTCCTGCATGATGTACGCGAGGATCTGCTTGGGCAGCGGCTTGGTCGTGGTGTCGCGGATCATGCCGAAGGCGGCGAGGGCCAGGCCCTCGATGAGGACCTGCATGCCGAGGTAGGGCATGTCCCAGCGGGAGTCGCGCAGGGTGTCGCCGAGCAGGGACTGCAGGTTGTCGTTGATCGGGTAGAGCATGCCGATCTTCTCGTGCAGGAAGCGGCCGTAGATCTCGGCGTGCCGGGCCTCGTCCATGGTCTGGGTGGCGGAGTAGAACTTCGCGTCGAGGTCCGGGACCGACTCGACGATCCTGGCCGCGCAGACCATGGCGCCCTGCTCGCCGTGGAGGAACTGGCTGAACTGCCAGGACGTGTAGTGCTTGCGCAGCTCGCCCTTGTCCCGTTCGGTCATCTTCGCCCAGTGCCGGGTGCCGTACAGGGTGAGCGCCTCGTCGGGTGTGCCCAGCGGGTCGTACGGGTCGACCTCCAGGTCCCAGTCGATGCGCTTGGCGCCGTCCCACTGCTTGTCCTTGCCCTTCTGGTAGAGGGCGAGGAGGCGTTCACGCCCGTCCTCGTACTCCCAGCTGAAGCGTGCGGAGCCGGTGGCGGGGACCTGCCAGGTCGGCTCCGAGGGGGCGTTCGTGTAACGGTCCTGCGTAGACACCGGCGGCTCCTTCGCCTCGGATCCCTTGTGCACAAGGACAGTTGGCAGGCTCACACGTTGGTAGACGCGGAGTCAACAAGTCGTGCACAGGGGATTGACGCGGTTACTGACGGGGAGTCTCATAGCAGCGGAAGCCGGTGACCCCCACTCGCGAGGTGCCCTCAGCCATGACGACAGTGACCGACCGCGACGTGCAGCTGCTCCGCGACGCACTCGGCCCGCTCCGGGACCGCGAACAGGTCGCCGCGCGCCTGCTCGAGTCCTCCGCCAAGCACTCCTTCGACCCCGACAAGGAGCTCGACTGGGAGGCACCCATCGAGGAGGGCAAGTGGTTCTGGCCCCCCGAGCTGGTCTCCCTCTACGACACCCCGCTGTGGCGGAGGATGTCCGAGGAACAGCGCATGGACCTCGCCCGGCACGAGGCCGCGTCGCTCGCCTCGCTCGGGATCTGGTTCGAGATCATCCTGATGCAGCTGCTGGTGCGCCACATCTACGACAAGTCGGTCACCAGCAACCACGTCCGCTACGCCCTCACCGAGATCGCGGACGAGTGCCGGCACTCGATGATGTTCGCCCGCATGATCCAGAAGGGCGGGGCGCCCGCGTACCCGGTGCCCCGCGTCTACCACAACCTGGCCCGCGTGCTGAAGACCGTGTCGACCACGCCCGGCTCCTTCGCCGCCACCCTCCTCGGCGAGGAGATCCTCGACTGGATGCAGCGCCTGACCTTCCCCGACGAGCGGGTGCAGACGCTGGTGCGCGGCGTCACCCGCATCCACGTCGTCGAGGAGGCACGCCACGTGCGCTACGCCCGCGAGGAGCTGCGCCGCCAGATGGTGACCGCGCCGCGCTGGGAGCAGGAGTTCACCCGGCTCAGCTGCGGCGAGGCGGCCCGCGTCTTCAGCGTGTGCTTCATCAACCCGCAGGTGTACGAGAACGTCGGCCTCGACCGCCGCGAGGCGGTCGCCCAGGTCAAGGCCAGCGGGCACCGGCGCGAGGTCATGCAGACCGGCGCACGCCGGCTGACCGACTTCCTGGACGACATCGGCGTGCTGCGCGGGCCCGGCCGCAGGCTGTGGAAGAGTTCCGGACTTCTCGCGTGATCGCATGAGAGCCGCCGCGCACGCTGCGGTTACGCTGCGGAGCATGACCAGTCCCGCTCCCGCGACCCGCGCCTACCGACGGCTCAGCGTCGAGGAGCGCCGCACGCAGCTGCTCGCCGCGGCGCTCACCCTCTTCGCGCACCGGCCGCCGGAGGAGATCTCGCTCGACGACGTGGCGGAGGCGGCGGGGGTCTCGAGGCCGCTCGTCTACCGGTACTTCCCCGGCGGCAAGCAGCAGCTCTACGAAGCGGCCCTGCGCTCGGCCGCCGACCGGCTGGAGCTGTGCTTCGCGGAACCGAAGGCCGGTCCGCCGACCGAGCGCCTGACCCGGGTGCTGGACCGCTATCTGGCCTTCGTGGACGAGCACGACGCCGGCTTCAGCGCGCTGCTGCGGGGCGGCAGCGTCGCCGAGACCTCCCGTACGACCGCGATCGTCGACGAGGTACGGCGGGCCGCGGCCGAGCAGATCCTCGTCCACCTCGGCGCGGAAGGACCGGGGCCGCGGCTCCACATGATGGTCAGGACCTGGATCGCGGCGGTCGAGGCCGCCTCGCTGATCTGGCTGGACGAGGGCAAGCGGCCGGCGGCGGACGAGCTGCGCGAATGGCTGGTCGACCATCTGGTCGCGCTGCTGACGGTGACGGCGGCGACCGACGAGGAGACGGCCGGCGTGGTGGCGGACCTGCTCGCGCAGGAGACCGCGGACGGCCCCGTGGGCACCCTGGTGAGCAGGCTGGGACCCGTCGTGGGCGGCGCCGCCCACCTGCTGTGAGACTGGTGGGGTGAGAAGCGAGAACACCCCCTTCGAGGGCGGCCCCCTGGACGGGCGCGTGCTCCCCGTCCTGGTGGGCCCCACCGGCCACCCCCCGAAGTGGTACAAGGTGCCCGTACCGAACGACGACGGCTCCCCGCCCACCGTCTACGCGTACCGCCGGGTCCCCTCCGGTTACACGAAGCGCCTCGGGCTGCAGCGTGGCTGGAAGTACGAGTACGCGCCCGGGGGTGTGGAGCGGCGCGAGATCAGGTGGCCCTGGTCGAAGCCGGGAGGAGCCGTCCAGCGCCCCCTGCGGTGACCCGCGCCGGACGCGTGGCGCCGGGGGTGTCCGGGACCGCCCGGGCCGCGGACCGGCGCCGCGCCGTACGGCAAGCAGCCGCGCCGCACGCTCGTGCATCGTCCCTGCACGGGTGACCTCGTTGCGCCGGGCCGCTCCCCTCCGGTCGCGCCCGCTCCACCGCGGGACACAAGGTCGAGCCCGGGCGGAACGGCCGCCGTCAGGGCCGGAGGTGATCGGGTGTCAGGCAGGTACTCACTGCGCGCCGTCTGCGTCGGCGCGCTCGTCGTCGCAGCGACGGCCACCACGCTGCCCGCGGCGGCGGACCCCCCGGAGCCGCGCAGAGGCGCCGTCGACAGGTTGCTCGGCGACCTCGGTGACACCGTCATGGAGCGGTTCTCCGGCGAGGATCCCGCCGCAGGACCGCCGCTCCCTCTCGGTCAGCTCACCACCGCACCGGACATGGCCGGGGTGCTGACCCGGCTGCGGGACCTGTACCGGCAGGCGGAGGCGGCCGGTGAGACCTACAAGAGCACCGAGGACGCGCTGGCGGCCCAGCGCGCGGAGACCGCCCGGCTGTCCCGCGCCCTCGCCGCGGCCCGCAAGGCCCTGGTCACCGGCCGGGCCGACGCCGGGCGCATCGCCCGCGTGCAGTACCAGGGCAGCTCCGACCTCTCCTCCTACCTGCATCTCCTTCTCGCCGCCGACCCGCAACAGGCGCTCGACCAGGGTCACTTGATCGAGCGGGCGGCGAGCGGGCGGCTCGCGGCCATGGACCGGCTGGAGGCCGGAGAGAAGCGGGCCCGCGAACTGGCGACGGCGTCCCGCCGGGCCCTGGAGCGCGAAGTGCTCCTCGCCGCCCGGCAGAAGAAGGCCAAGGACACCGCCACGGCCAGGCTGCGGGCCGCAGAGGGACTGCTCGCGTCCCTCTCCGCGGAGGAACTGATCGCGCTGGCCGGGCAGGAACGGCGGCAGACCGCGGACGCCCAGGAGAAACTGCTGGCCACGGGAGCGCTGGAGGGGAAGCGTACGCCGTCCACGCAGGGCGACCGTGCGCTGGCGTACGCCGCCGAGCAGATCGGCAAGCCCTATGTGTGGGGCGCGGAGGGACCGGAGTCGTACGACTGCTCCGGGCTGACCTCGAAGGCGTGGGCGAGCGCCGGGCGCGCCATTCCCCGGACCAGCCAGGAGCAGTGGGCCCGGCTGAAGAGGGTGCCGCTGGACGAACTGCGCCCCGGTGACCTGGTCGTCTACTTCCCCGAGGCCACCCATGTCGCGATGTACCTCGGTGACGGCATGGTCATCCAGGCGCCGCGCCCCGGCGCACGCGTCAAGGTCTCCCCCATCGCGTCGAACCCGCTGCTCGGAGCGGTACGCCCCGACCCGGCCGGCCCGGCCCTGCCGTCGTACACCCCGCCCGAGCTGCCGGACGACGCGACGGCCGGCCCGGACGAGGGGTACGACAGGGTCTTCGGCTGACCTGTCAGGCGCCGGAGACCGACGCCAGGTAGGCCTGGGCCTTCTCCGGCTCGTAGAAGAAGTTCTCGAAGTCCGCCGGGTCGTTGAAGCCGTTGGCGAACCGGTCGGCGACCGGCTGGAGTGCGCCGCCCGCTCCGATCAGGTTGAGAACGTGCTCCGGCGGGACGCCCAGCATCGCGTTCGTCCACTTGGTGACGTGCTGCGCCGTCTCCCAGTAGCGGTCGAAGGTGCCCTGCATCCACTGCTCGTCGAACGGCCGGTCACCGTGCTCGGTGATGGACGCGAGGTAGGAGGCGGCGCACTTGGACGCGGAGTTGGATCCCTGGCCGGTGATCGGGTCGTTCGCAACGACGACGTCCGCGACGCCGAGCACGAGCCCGCCGCCGGGCAGCCGGCCGATCGGGTTGCGGACGGTCGGGGCGTACCGGCCGGCGAGCGTGCCGCCCGCGTCGGTCAGCTCGACCCTGGTGGCCCGCGCGTACTCCCAGGGCGTGAACTTCTCCATGAGCTCGAGCGTCAGGGCGAGGTGCTCCGAGGGGTCCTTGACGCCCTGGAAGACGTCCAGCGGCCCACCGGGGACACCCTCCCAGAAGAGGATGTCGGCCCGCCCGGAGGTGGTGAACGTCGGCATCACGAACAGCTCGCCGACGCCGGGGACCAGGTTGCAGCGGACCGCGTCGTAGTCCGGGTGCTCGGGGCGCGGGCCGAGACCGTGGACGTACGCCACGGCGAGCGCGCGCTGCGGCTCCGCGTACGGGGAGCGGGACGCGTCACGGCCGAACATGGAGACGAGTTCGCCCTTGCCGGCCGACACCAGCACCAGGTCGTAGGTGCGGGAGAAGTAGTCGAGGTCGGAGACGGCGGCGCCGTGGATGACGAGCTGACCGCCGCGCTGGGCGAACGTCTCCATCCAGCCGGCCATCTTCACGCGCTGGTCCACCGACTGGGCGTATCCGTCCAGCTTGCCGACCCAGTCGACCGCGCGGGTCGAGTCGGGGGCCGCGACGGACACACCGAGACCCTCGATCTTCGGGGCCTGCGACTCCCAGAAGTTGATGCCGAGGTCGCGCTCGTGCTGGAGGGCGGTGTGGAACATGCACTGGGTGGACATGACCCGGCCGGACCGGATCTCGTCCGCCGTGCGGTTCGACATCAGGGTGACCTCGTAGCCCTCGGACTGGAGGCCGAGGGCCAGCTGGAGGCCGGACTGACCGGCACCGACTATGAGTATCTTCCGCATGGCGGGTTCTCCGTGGTTCTGCGTCGCGGTTCGGGAGGCTATTCGGGGGTGGCGTCGAGGGCGTGGGCGACCAGCGCCAGCAGCGACTCGATCACCGTGATCCGGTTACGGGCGTCCATGATCACAACCGGTACGTGCGGCGGCACCGTCAGGGCCTCCCGTACGTCCGCCGCCTCGTACGCGGTCGTTCCCTCGAAGTGGTTGACGGCGACGATGTACGGCAGCCCGCAGCTCTCGAAGTAGTCGAGGGCCGGGAAGCAGTCGGGCAGCCGCCGGGTGTCGGCGAGCACGATCGCGCCGATCGCCCCGCGCACCAGGTCGTCCCACATGAACCAGAAGCGCTGCTGACCGGGCGTGCCGAAGACGTAGAGCACCAGGTCGTCGTCGAGCGTGATCCGGCCGAAGTCCATGGCCACCGTCGTGGTGACCTTGTCGGGCGTGGCGGTGAGGTCGTCGGTGTCCTCGCTCGCCCGGGTCATCAGCGCCTCCGTCTGGAGGGGCGTGATCTCGGAGACCGAACCGACGAACGTCGTCTTGCCGACGCCGAAGCCGCCCGCGACGACGATCTTCGTCGCGGTGGGCGCACGGGTGGTGTCCAGCTGCCAGGCCTGCACCGCCTCTTCGGTGCGGGCCTCGGGCGCCGCAGGGGAGGACGGGTCGAGAGGCGCGGCGTCGGGCCGTGCGAGCGTGTCAGAGGCGGCGGAGTCCACTCAGCACCCTTTCCAGCAGTGCGCGGTCGGGCTGGCCGGTGCCGTGACCGGTCCCGTACACACGGATCTTTCCCTGGTCCGCCAGGTCGCTGAGCAGCACCCGGACGACACCGAGCGGCATCTTGAGCAGCGCCGATATCTCGGCGACGGTACGCATACGGCGGCACAGTTCGACGATCGCCCGCAGCTCGGGCATGACCCGTGCGAGGGTGCCGCCGGGCAGTTCCCTGCGCTCGGGCGGCGCCTCGAGGGCGGCGACGAACGTCTCGACGAGCAGCACGTGCCCGAAGCGGGTACGACCGCCGGTCAGGGAGTACGGGCGGACCCGGGCGGGACGTTTGCCGTCACCGCGCACAGGAAGTCGGGGGCCGGTCATCACAGACCACTCTCCATCGATTTGCGCAGTTCACTGCGGACTTCGGGGGTGAGTACGTGTCCGGCCCGGCCGACGAACAGCGCCATGTGGTAGGCGACGACGCTCATGTCGCAGTCGGGGGTCGCGTGCACCCCGAGCAGGGAGCCGTCGCTGATCGACATGACGAAGAGACTGCCCTCCTCCATGGCGACCATCGTCTGCTTGACGCCTCCGCCGTCCATCAGCCCGGCGGCCCCGACGGTGAGGCTGCCGATGCCGGAAACGATGGTGGCGAGGTCCGCGCTGGAGCCCTTCGGGCCCTCACGCGGGGCCACGGCGGCCGGGGCGGCGTTCTGCTCCGCGTCGGAGGAGAGCAGCAGCAGTCCGTCGGACGAGACGACGGCGACGGAGCGCACCCCTGGCACCTCCTCCACCAGATTGCCCAGCAACCATTGAAGGTTGCGGGCCTCGCTGCTCAGGCCGAACGTGCCGGTCGCAGTCAACTGCGTGCCTCCTCGACTGTGTCCCCCGTCTCCGCTGCGGTCTCCCGCTGGTCCGTCCGGTCCCGGTCCGCCCGGTGCGCGGGCTCCGCCGGTTCCGGCTGTGCTGTGGTCTCCGCGAGCTCGGCCTCCGCGTCACGGCGGCCGTCCTTGGCGCCCTGGTGGAAGCCGCCGAGCCGGCGGCGCAGGGCCTCCGCGTCGACGCTTCCGGTGCGCCCGGAGGGGGCGGCCGCGGGCTGGACGGACTTCGGGGTGCGCTTGGGCAGGCCCTTGTCCGTGACCCGGTCCCAGGCGGCGGGTGCCTCCGGCGTGCTTCCCCCGGGCTCCTGCTCCGGCTCGGGCGCGTGCTCCGGGTCCGGCGCGTGCTCCGGCGCGCCGGACTCCTCCGGCTGCTTCGGCAGCCGCATCGTGAACGTCTCCTGGTCGACGCCGGTGGTCACCGGGTCGCCGTCGGCCGTCCGCTCGTGCGTCTCCGGCTCCGCGGCGGCGGCGGCGAGGATCGCCCGCTCCGCGGCCTCGACGAACGGGTCGGGCTCGAGCCGCTGCTCCGCCTGCGGGTCGGTGTCCCGGCCGTACGCGTGGCCGTGCGCGTGGTCCCGAGCGAGGTCGTCGTCGCCGTCGTGACCGCCCACGGGGCCCTGCGCGAAGCCGTCGGCAAGGTCGTCGCCGTCGTGACCGCCCCCGGGGCCCTGCGCGAAGCCGTCGGCAAGGTCGTCGCCGTCGTGACCGCCCCCGGGGCCCTGCGCGAAGCCGTCGGCAAGGTCGTCGCCGTCGTGACCGCCCCCGGGGCCCTGCGCGAAGCCGTCGGCGAGGTCGTCGCCGGGACCGGCCGGGCCGTCGTCGAGCACGTCGGCGGTGTCGAAGCCGGCGAGGAGGTCGGTGTTGGGCACCGTGGCACCCACCGGTCCGGTCGCTCCGGCGGGCTGCGCCGGCGCGGGCGCCTCGGCCGGCGCGCCCGCTTCCGCATGTGCGGCGGGTCCGGCCGGCGCGGCAGGTGCGGGCGCTTCGGCCGCTGCGGCGGGTGCGGGCTCCTCGGCCGCGGCGGGTGCGGGCGCTTCGGCGGTCCGGGCCGGCGCGGCGGCCGCGTCATCCTCGTGGGCCGGCGCGCCGGAGCCTTCGACCGGCTCCGTGTCGCCGGACACGGCGTCCTCGGGACCGAACGCCTCCGCGTCCGGGCCGGCGCCGTCGGTGTCCGCCTCGTCCGTGTCCTGCCGGCGCGGGCTCCTGGGCAGGGCGTTCGAGTTCGCCTCGGCCACCGAGCCGGGGAGGTTCAGCGCCGGCGCGGCTCCGGGCACCGGTACCTGGCGGCCCGCCGTCGCGGGCGGTCCCGTCGGCAGCAGGGCCTGCGGTACGACGACCACGGCGGTGATGCCGCCCTGCTTGTGCTCGCGGAGCTGGATCCGCACACCGTGGCGCGCCGCGAGCAGCGCGGCCACCCGCAGTCCGAGGCCCTCGCCCTCACGGCCGGCCGGCGGCTCGGCCTCGTAGGACTCGGGGTCCTCGAGGCGGGCGTTGATCTCGGTGATGCGCCCCGCGGTCATACCGATGCCCGCGTCCTGGACGGAGAGCATCACCTCGCCGCTCTCCAGCAGCCAGCCCGAGAGCTCCACCTGGGCGTCGGGCGGCGAGAACGAGGTGGCGTTCTCGAGGAGTTCGGCGACCAGGTGGCTGAGGTCGTCCGCGGCGAAACCGGCGACCTGCGCGTGCGGAGGCAGGGACTGGATGACCACCCGCTCGTAGCGCTCGATCTCGCTGACGGCGGCGCGCAGCACGTCGACGAGCGGGACGGGCCCGACATGGCCGTGCCCGTGGTCGGTGCCGGCGAGGACCAGCAGGTTCTCGCTGTGCCTGCGCATGACGGTGGCCATGTGGTCGAGCTTGAAGAGCGTGGCGAGGCGCTCGGGGTCCTGCTCGCGCTCCTCCAGCTTCTCGATGACGCCGAGCTGGCGCTCCACGAGTCCGAGGGTGCGCAGCGAGAGGTTCACGAAGGTGTGGTGGACGGTGTGGCGCAGCCGGCCCAGTTCGCGGGCGGTCTCCTCGGTGTGCTGCCGCAGTTCGGCGCGCGCCTCGGTCAGCTCGGCCTCGACGGCGGCGCGCGAGCCGAGGAGTTCGTCCCGGTCGGCGTCCAGCCGCGCGGCACGGGTCCCGAGGTCGCGGAGCTTGCCGTGGAGGGTGTTGAGGGACCGTACGACCTGGGCGAACTCGTCGTTGCGTCCGGTGAAGCGGACCGGTTCCTCGCTCTGCGGGGCCGGGGCGTCGGCGAGCCTGGCGGCGCCGATCCGCAGGACGGCGAGCGGGCGGGTGAGCGTGCGGGACACCGCGGCGAGCACGCCGACGGTGACGACGAGAAGTCCGCCGAGGAGGGCGATCCGGATCTCCAGCGCGGTGAGGTCGTCGTCGCGCAGCTGCTCGAACCGTTCGGTCCGCTCGGTCGCGAGGGACGACTCCGCGCCGCGCATCTGCTCGATCCGTGCGGTGAGGGCGGCCTCCAGCTCGGCGGGGTCGGTCCCGCGTTCCGCGTCGGAGAGTTTGGGCTGGTCGGTCAGGCGGGTCAGATAGGTCTCCGCCGCCTTCACCTCGGGCCCGGTGACGGTGGCGGCGAACTTGTCCCGCGCGGCCGGTCCGGCGGCCTGGTCGAAGTCGGCGAGCGCGGCCAGTTCGCGTACCCGTGCCTGCTGTGCGGCGGCGGTGAGCGCGTTACGGGTGCGGGCGTCGGAGCCGGTGTCCTCGCCGGCGCTCTCCACGGGGAGCCCGGTGATCGGGTCGTAGGAGATGACCGGGTCCGGCTGGGGCACGGCGAGCGCGGCGAGCAGCAGTCCACGGGCGGCGGAGGCCTGTTCGACGGCGAGGCCGAGCTCGGCGGGGGCCCTGGTGGCGTCGGCGGCGCGGGGCGGCGTGCGGTCGGCGAGCTCGCCGGCCAGGGCGTGCAGCGCGGAGATGACCGCGGTGTAGGCCTGGTGCGTCTCCATCGCGGTGCCCTCGCCGGACAGCGCGGTGCGGCGGACCGAGGGCACGGAGGCGAGCGAGCGGCGGAGCTCCGCACGGTCGTCGGCCAGGGTGTCGCGCATCTCGTCGAGCTGCCGGTCGACGCGGTTGCCGAGGCTGTCGGAGACCTTGCGGCGGTCCTTCTTGTCGCCCTCCTGGTCCTCTCCCCCGGCCGCGATGTACGCGGTGAGCTCGTCGCGTTCGTCGGCGAGCGAGTGGGCGAGCGTGACGGCCTGCCGGTCGAGGGCGGCCAGGGTGACCAGCCGCTGGGACTCGGTCAGGTCGCCGGAGGCGTCGAGGATGCCGGGAGTGCCGGCCGCGACGACGACGAGGCCGGCGACGGCGACACCGGCGACCAGCCGGTTGCGTACCCGCCGGGAGCGGCCGGCCGGCGCCTGCGCGGCGACGGCCTGTCCGGCCGGGTCCTGCGCGGCTGTGTCCTGCGCGGCTGCGTCCTGGGCACGGGGCGCCGGGATCTGCTGGGGAGGGACCGGGGCCTGGGGGTCGCCCGGTGCTCCCGTGGACGGGATTCCAGTGGGCCTGCCGCCGTTGCTCCGAGGCCGCTTCTTCTGCACCGGTGCTCGCAATCTTGCTTGACTCGTCCACCCATGAAGCAGAGATGACGACCGGTCACGCGCGTAAGCCCCACCCCTGGTACGGCTTCCGACCATTCCAGTGCCTTTGGGAGGGAGGCGCGCATCGGCCGCTCCGCCACCCGAACGAGTGAACAACACTCGTGAGTTGGCGAACAACTTCTCCGGGCGGTCCGCCGGGGCGTCCGCACTCCGCGGGTTGGACCTTCCGGCGCCCCTTTGGCACTATGTGCGCCCGCAGCTTCGCACAGTCGCCCATTCGGGGCGAAGCACGCCGTCTGACCTGCTGGTACGGGCCAATCGCCGTTCTGCGAAAGCCTTGTGAAGGTCTCATGCAGACTGGGTTCATGCGCATCGAACTGGCCACCTCCCCCGGCTCTCCCGAACGCCCCAACGAGGACTGGGTCTCCGTCGCCCTGCCCGCTTCGGGCCAGGGTGGAACCGTCGTGGCGCTCGACGGCGTGACGCCTCCGAGCGGTGACGCGGGATGCGTGCACGGTGTGCCGTGGTTCACCGCCCGGCTGGGCGGCTCACTGGTGGAACTGTCCGGTTCGCGACGTGACCTGACACTTCGGGAGGTGCTCGCCGAGGCAATCCGGCGCACCGCGGACGCCCATCGCGACACGTGTGACCTTTCTCACGTGCGAACACCTCAGGCGACGGTGGTGCTGGCGCGCTGGGGCGGGCCGGAGCAGGAGGTCGAGTACCTGGTGCTCTCCGACTCGACCCTGCTGCTCCAGTCGCCCGACGGCTCGGTCTCCGCGGTGCTGGACGACCGGCTGGACCGCCTGCCGCGCGAGGCGCTGCGGACCCACGCCTCGGCGGACGCGCTGCGGAACTCGGAGGGCGGGTTCTTCACGGCGGCGGCGGATCCGGCGGTGGCCGTGCGCGCGGTGGCGGGCAGCGTTCCGCGCGAGCGGGTGAGCGCCGTGGTGGCGCTCACCGACGGCGCCTCGCGCTGGGTGGACATGTTCGGTGCGGGCGACTGGGCGAAGTGTGTGGCGCTGCTGCGCGAGGAGGGGGCGCAGGGCCTGATCGACCGGGTGCGGGAGCTGGAGACGGATGCCGGCGCCCGTACGGCGGCGATCCGGTTCAAGCTCCACGACGACGCCTCGGCGGTCCTCGTCGAGGTGTGACGCCACGGGGGCTCCCCGGCCCCGCCCGTCAGCTCTCCGCGCGGGCGTTGAGCTGGTGCAGGAGCCGTGCGAGCTCCGCGACCTCGTGACGGTCCCAGCCGGCCAGCTTGTCGCGGTACCGGTCACGGCGGGCGTCGCGCACATGGCGGAACCGGGCCGTTCCTTCTTCCGTGAGCCGTACGAGGGAGGCGCGGCCGTCGGCGGGGTCCGGTTCGCGGGTCACCAGGCCCAGTTCCTCGAGGGCCCGCAGCTGACGGCTCATGGTCGCCTTGCCGACACCGAAGTAGCCGGCCAGCTCTGTGGCCCTCTGGGCTCCCGTCTCGTCCAGCCGTACGAGGAGTCCGTAGGCGGCTGGTTCGAGCTCGGGGTGGACCTCGCGGGCCATTTCACCGGAGGACGCCCTGGCGCGACGCAGAAAGACGGCCAACTCCCGCTCCAGAGCGAGGAATTCCTGGTCCACACCACTTCCGCCCTTCGGGCCCGCTCCACCCGCCGTACCGCCTTCGTGCACGTCAGCACCCCTCGCGCGCTTTCCGGGTCGTGAAAGTTTCTTACGGCGGCCGGTATTGCCGCAGCTCCGCCAGTATTTCGCAGGCGTAGACCAACGGCGGCGCCGAGGCCCCCTTCCTACCGTGGGTCTACGTGCGTAGCGTCCTTCATGGCATGTCCACACCATTCACTTCCGCCACGGCATGCCTGCACATCGTCAGATCCCCCACCGAGGCCTTCGGAGGCACGCCATGCCCGTGCACAGATCCGGAACGACCGCTCGCCGGCGCATCGCCGCGGCCGGCACTCTCCTCGCAGTCCTCTCCCTGCTCCTCACGCTCCCCGGCACCGCCACGGCCGACCCCAAGCCCGAGCGCGGCTCCGCCCACATGGGCATGGGCGTCGTCGCCCACGACGGTCAGGGCGGCCCTCCGCGCGACACCCGCGCCGTCCAGACGGAAGGCGTCGACGTCTCCAGCCACCAGGGGAACGTCAACTGGTCGGCCCTGTGGACCAGCGGCGTCAAATGGGCCTACGTGAAGGCCACAGAAGGCACGTACTACAAGAACACGTACTTCACGCAGCAGTACAACGGGTCGTACAACATCGGCATGATCCGGGGCTCGTACCACTTCGCCACCCCCAACACCACGACGGGCACCGCCCAGGCGGACTACTTCGTCGACAACGGCGGCGGCTGGTCCCGCGACGGCAAGACCCTGCCCGGCGTCCTCGACATCGAATGGAACCCGTACGGCGCCGCGTGCTACGGCAAGTCGCAGGCCGCGATGGTCACCTGGATCCGCGACTTCCTGAACCGCTACAAGGCACGCACCGGCCGTGACGCGGTCATCTACACGGCGACCAGCTGGTGGACGCAGTGCACCGGCAACTACGCCGGCTTCGGGGCCACCAACCCGCTCTGGATCGCCCGCTACAACACCACGCCGGGCACCCTCCCGGCCGGCTGGCCCTACTACACGATGTGGCAGTACACCTCGTCCGGGCCGATCGTCGGCGACCACAACAAGTTCAACGGCGCGTACGACCGCGTCCAGGCGCTCGCCAACGGCTGACCTCCGCCCAGGGGTGCCCGTCCCGCCGCGCCGGTCGTCACGACCAGTGCGCGGGGCGGGTGAACCCGTCGGGCAGCCGGGTGGCCGCGTCGCCCCTGGCCGCGTTGAGCTGCGGCTGCGTGAGGAAGATGCAGCCGGTCAGATCCGCGCCGGACAGATCGGCGTCCCTCAGATCGGCACCGATGAGGTCGGCCAGCCGCAGATCGGCTCCCGTCAGGTCGGCCGCGATCAGGTACGCGCCGCGCAGACTGACACCCCGCAGATCGGCGTTCCGCAGCCGGGCCCCCATCAGGTCCGCGCCCCTGCGGTCCTTCTTCTTCCGTCCGCTCCCCGCACCCGCGCGCACGAGTTCGCTGGCGCGCAGCAGCAGGTCGTTGACCTGTCCGCGCTCGGCGCCGACGTCCAGCTTCAGCAGTGCGCCGGGAGCGAGCCGGGTGAGCTCCTCGATGTGCTCCTGGCGGCGGCGCAGCTTCCCGTGCAGCTCACGGGCGGGCTCCAGGGTCAGCGCCTGGGCGATGTACCAGAGCAGTTCGTGCAACTGCCGTACGACGGGGAAGACCTCGAACATCTCCCGGGCCGTGTCCGGGGCGTCGCGCCAGCTCGTCCCGCCGTAGGTGACCTGCGAGACCTGCTGCCCGGCGCCGAAGCAGTCGTAGACCGTGCAGCCGGAGTAGCCGCTGTCCCTGAGGCGGGCGTGGATGCCGCAGCCGAAGTCGGTGCGCAGATTGGCGCAGGGCTTGCCGGCGTCCTTGCTGACGGCGAAGTCGGCGGACGCGGCGAAGGGCAACGCCACGCAGCACAGGCCGAAGCAGTTTCCGCAGTCGGCACGCAGGGTCTTCATCCGTCCATTGTGCGGGACCTGCGCGATGGCCCGGCGGAGCGGGCAGGCGGAGGGCCCGGCGGTGGATCACCACCACCGGGCCCTTCCGGGCGGCGCGGTCAGGCCGCCGCGGTCACCGGCACGTCCGCCGAGGACAGCGCGATCTCCAGCACCTGCCGGACGTCCGTCACCGGGTGGATCTCGAGCTTCTCGAGGATCTCCGCCGGGACGTCGTCCAGGTCGGGCTCGTTGCGCTTCGGGATCACGACCGTGGTGATGCCCGCCCGGTGGGCGGCGAGCAGCTTCTGCTTCACGCCGCCGATGGGCAGCACCCGGCCGGTGAGCGAGACCTCGCCGGTCATCGCCACGTCGGTGCGCACCTGGCGTCCGGAGAGCAGCGACGCGAGCGCCGTGGTCATCGTGACGCCCGCGCTCGGCCCGTCCTTGGGCACCGCGCCCGCCGGGAAGTGGATGTGCACGCCCCGGTCCTTCAGGTCGGCGACCGGCAGCTCCAGTTCGGCGCCGTGCGAGCGCAGGAAGCTCAGGGCGATCTGCGCGGACTCCTTCATCACGTCGCCGAGCTGACCGGTCAGCGTCAGTCCGGCCGCGCCGGTCTCCGGGTCGGCGAGCGACGCCTCCACGAACAGGACGTCACCGCCCGCGCCGGTCACGGCGAGCCCGGTGGCCACTCCGGGCACCGCGGTGCGGCGCTCGGCCGGGTCCTGGGCGGACTCCGGCACGTGGTGCGGCCGGCCGATGAGCCCGCGCAGTTCCTCGTGCGTGATGGTGAACGGCAGCTCCCGGTCCCCCAGCTCGTGCTGTGCGGCGACCTTCCGCAGCAGCCTCGCGACGGACCGCTCCAGGTTCCGCACTCCGGCCTCGCGGGTGTACTCGCCCGCCAGCTTGCGCAGCGCGGAGTCGTCGAGCGTCACCTCGCCGGCCTCGAGTCCCGCCCGCTCCAGCTGGCGCGGCACGAGGTGGTCACGGGCGATGACGACCTTCTCGTCCTCCGTGTAGCCGTCCAGACGCACCAGCTCCATACGGTCGAGCAGCGCCTCCGGGATGGCCTCCAGCACGTTGGCGGTGGCGAGGAAGACCACGTCGCTGAGGTCGAGCTCGACCTCGAGGTAATGGTCACGGAAGGTGTGGTTCTGCGCGGGGTCCAGGACCTCGAGCAGGGCCGCCGCGGGATCGCCGCGGAAGTCGGAGCCGACCTTGTCGATCTCGTCGAGCAGGACGACCGGGTTCATCGAGCCGGCCTCCTTGATCGCACGCACGATCCGGCCGGGCAGCGCGCCGACGTACGTACGCCGGTGGCCGCGGATCTCGGCCTCGTCCCGTACGCCGCCGAGCGCGACGCGCACGAACTTGCGTCCCATGGCGTGCGCCACGGACTCGCCGAGGCTGGTCTTTCCGACGCCGGGCGGGCCGACGAGCGCGAGCACCGCGCCCCCGCGCCGCCCGCCGACGACGCCCAGCCCACGGTCGGCGCGCCGCTTGCGCACCGCCAGGTACTCGGTGATCCGCTCCTTCACGTCCTGCAGTCCCGCGTGCTCGGCGTCCAGGACCTCCTTGGCGCCCTGGATGTCGTAGGCGTCCTCGGTCCGCTCGTTCCACGGCAGTTCGAGAACGGTGTCGAGCCAGGTGCGGATCCAGCTGCCCTCGGGGCTCTGGTCGGAGGCCCGTTCGAGCTTCTCGACCTCCTTGAGCGCGGCTTCCCTGACCTTCTCCGGCAGGTCGGCCGCCTCCACCCGGGCCCGGTAGTCGTCGGACTCGTCCTCGCCGTCCTGGCCGTTGAGTTCGCGCAGTTCCTTGCGCACGGCGTCCAGCTGACGGCGCAGCAGGAACTCGCGCTGCTGCTTGTCGACGCCTTCCTGGACGTCCTTGGCGATGGCCTCGGCCACGTCCTGCTCCGCGAGGTGTTCGCGCAGCTGCTCGGTGGCGAGCTTCAGACGGGCGACCGGGTCGCTGGTCTCCAGCAGCTCGATCTTCTGGGCCGTGGTCAGGAAGGGTGAGTAGCCGGAGTTGTCAGCGAGCTGCGAGATGCCGTCGATCTGCTGCACACGGTCGACGACCTGCCAGGCGCCGCGCTTCTTCAGCCAGTCGGTGGCGAGCGCCTTGTACTCCTTGACCAGTTCGGTCACCGCGCCGGGCAGCGGGTCGGGGACGGTCTCCTCGACCACGGTCCCCTCGACCCACAGCGCCGCGCCGGGGCCGGTGGTGCCGGCGCCGATGCGGACGCGGCCGACGCCGCGGATCAGGGCGCCGGGGTCCCCGTCGGAGAGCCGGCCGACCTGCTCGACGGTGCCGAGGACGCCGGTCGCGGCGTACGTGCCGTCGACGCGGGGAACGAGCAGCACCTTCGGCTTGTTGCCGGAGGGCCGGGCGGCAGCCTGGGCGGCCTCGACCGCGGCCCGCACCTCGGTGTCGGACAGGTCGAGCGGCACGACCATGCCGGGCAGCACGACCTCGTCGTCGAGCGGCAGGACGGGCAGTGTGAGCGGTGAATTCGCCTTGTAATCGGCAGCCATGATCTCCCCTTAGGCAGTCAAGTTGAGCTGTACCGACTCAATGGTTATGAGCCCTGGATTGTTCCCCGGCCGCTGTTCGCTCTGAGCGATCGCCGAAATCCGGTGGGCGACAGGGCCCGGCCCGGGCGACAGTGACCCGATGGAGAGCAAAGGGCTGAACCCGGACGGGTCCATCGCGCGCGAAGGGGCGCTCGACCGCGTGACCGCGGCCTTCGCGCCCGTCGTGGCCGCCGCCCGGAGTCAGATCGCCGGCCGCTTCGGCGACGGCAGGCTGCACAGCGCCTATCTCTACGGGAGCATTCCGCGCGGCACCGCCGTGCCCGGCGTCTCGGACCTCGACCTGCTGCTGGTCCTTCACGAGGAGCCCACGGCGCGGGACCGGGCGGACGCCGACGCGATGGAGGCGGTGCTCGACGGGGAGTCCGAGGCGATCGACGGCGCCGGCGTCCTGATCGTCGGGGCCGGGGCGGCACTCGATGAAGCGGAACGGTACGACCTGGGCTTCTTCATCTCCTGCCTCTGCACCCCGCTGACCGGCGAGGACCTCGCGGCGCGCCTGCCCGCCCAGTACCCCACGTCGCTGCTGGCCCGCGAGACCAACGGCGATCTCGATCTCGTCCTGCCGCGCTGGCGCGCCCGGCTGCGGGACGCCGGGACGGACACCGCCCGGCTGGCGCTGTGCCGGAGGGCCGCGCGGCGCCTCGTACGGTCGGGGTTCACGCTGGTGATGCCCCGCTGGGGCGGCTGGACCAGCGACCTGGAGGCGTCGGCCGAGCTGTTCGCCGGCCATTACCCGCAGCGGGCCGCCCAGATGCGGCTGGCCGCCGCGGCCGCCCGCCGCCCTACGCCGGACGAGGCGGTGATCCGCACGCTGGTCGAGGACCTGGGCCCGTGGCTGGCCGGGGAGTACACGGCGGTGCACGGGACCAAGGCGGTGCGGCCGGCGCCGTGAGCGCCCACCCCGTGCTTGTGACCCACATCACCCCGGGAGCAGGTCGCGATCGCCCGTCGCAGCGTTGTGTAATAGGTGCTCCAGCACTTCATCTATTACCGATCGCCTTTGTCCCCGAATTGCCGAGGAGTTCCCGCATGCCCTTCCGGTCGACCGCGGAAATCGTCCACGCCTGGGTCCACGGCTGGGTCGTCTCACGCGGCGCGGCGGATCCCGTGCCCAGACCCTGGGGCTTCACGGTGGACGTCGGCCAGGTCAAGCACGCCACCCGCCACGTCCTCACCGCGGACGACGAGGCCACCGTGCGCAAGGTCGCCGCGGAGGTGGCGGCGCCGACGGTGTGGCTGAAGGTCTTCGCCGACCCCGACCGCGTCCTCGAATGGGCGGGACCCGAGTGGGCCGTCGACGAGCCCGGCTGGCTGATGGCCACCGAACTGCGCCGCACCCCGACGGCAGTACCCGCCGGCTACACACTGAGGACCTGGACGCGCGGCGGTGTCGTCCGTGCCCTGGTCGTGGGACCGGACGGTTCGTTCGCGGCACGCGCCCAGATCGCCCCGACCGGCCGCACGGCCGTCGTCGACCAGGTGGAGACCGCGCCCGAGCACCGCCGCAAGGGCCTCGGCCGGCTGGTGATGCACACGCTCCACAACGCCGCCCTCGACCACGGGGCCCGCGTCGGCGTGCTGGGCGGCACGCCGGACGGCAGGGCCCTCTACGAGTCCCTGGGCTGGCGGACCCACGCACCGCTGGTCAGCCTCTGCCACCGGCCGGCCTGAGCGCCCGGCACTTACGGGCAGGCCCGCCCACGGCCCCTTATCCGTTTGTCCCCTTCGCGACGGCCCGTCCAAGATGGGCCCCGATCCCTGTCGTCCCGTACAGCCGCCCGGAGGTCGCCCGTCATGCCCTTCCCCGCCGCAGACGCCCCTGTCACCCTCGACCGACGGGAAGGGTCCTGTGGGGAGGTCGTGCTGCGCAGACGGGGATCAGGTGAAGAGTCGGTGCACGAAATCATCGCGAACGGCTGCTTCCTGATGGACACCTCCGACGGGAGGTCGGAGCGGCTGCTGGTCGACGCCGCCCGCCGGGCGATCGGCACCGGGAACGTCGCTCCCCGCGTCCTCATCGGCGGGCTCGGGGTCGGCTTCTCGCTCGCCCACGCCGCCGCCGACCCGTCCTGGCGGCGGATCGCCGTGGTGGAGCGGGAACAGGCCATCATCGACTGGCACCGCGGCGGCCCCCTCGCCGCCATCTCCGGCGACGCCCTCGGCGACCCCCGCTGCGTGATCCTTCACACGGATCTCCTCGAACACCTCCACTCGACCACGGACCGTTATGACGCTCTGTGCCTGGACATCGACAACGGGCCCGACTGGACCGTCACCGAGGACAACGGCGATCTCTACTCGCCGTCCGGACTCGCCGCGTGCAAAAGCGCGTTGGACCCCGGCGGGGTGCTGGCCGTATGGTCCGCGAAGCCGTCCACCAGCTTCGAGGACGCGTTGCGGAATGCCGGGTTCAGCGGGGTAAGAACCGAAGAGATCCGCCTTGCCCGGGGCGTACCGGACGTGGTCCACCTCGGCGTTCGCCCTGCGTAGCCGGGACGCCGTCGCTGCCTTTACGCTGCTGGACTACACACGGGATCCATCCACGAGCCGGATCCACATGCAGCTCGCAGAGAACGCGTACAAGGGCGGGGCGATGGAGCAGACACACACCACGCAAAACGGCGTCGCGGCCACACCCGGGGCCCAGCGCCGGGTGCTGGTGGTCGAGGACGACGCCACGATCGTCGACGCCATCGCCGCGCGGCTGCGGGCGGAGGGCTTCCTGGTACAGACGGCGCTGGACGGCCCGGCGGCCGTCGACGCCGCGGACGCCTGGCAGCCGGACCTGATGGTCCTCGACGTCATGCTGCCCGGCTTCGACGGACTGGAGGTCTGCCGCCGGGTGCAGGCACAGCGGCCGGTTCCGGTGCTGATGCTCACGGCCCGTGACGACGAGACGGACATGCTCGTCGGGCTCGGCGTCGGCGCCGACGACTACATGACCAAGCCGTTCTCCATGCGCGAGCTCGCGGCCAGGGTGCACGTCCTGCTGCGGCGCGTGGAGCGGGCGGCGCTCGCCGCGGTCACACCGCGCAGCGGCATCCTGCGCCTCGGCGAACTGGAGATCGACCACGCACAGCGCCGGGTACGGGTCCGGGCGGAGGACGTCCATCTGACGCCCACCGAGTTCGACCTGCTGGTGTGCCTCGCGAACACGCCGCGCGCCGTCCTCTCCCGTGAGCAGCTGCTCGCCGAGGTGTGGGACTGGGCGGACGCCTCCGGGACCCGCACCGTCGACAGCCACATCAAGGCCCTGCGCCGCAAGATCGGCGCCGAGCGCATCCGCACCGTCCACGGGGTCGGTTACGCGCTGGAGACGCCGGCGCCATGAAACGGCGGCGGCCGGGCGGTGGACCGGGCAGACGGCTGAGTACCGCGTCCATCACGATATCGATCAAGACCAAGCTCAGCACGCTCGTGGTGGTCTCGGTCTTCATCACCACCGGTCTCATGCTGATGGCGTTCCACAGCAAGACCGAGGTGCGGTTCATCACGGTCTTCACGATCATCGCGACCCTGCTGATCACCCAGTTCGTGGCGCACGGCCTGACCGCGCCGCTGGACGAGATGAACACGGTCGCCAAGGGCATATCCCACGGCGACTACACCCGCCGTGTGCGCGGCGCCGACCGCCGGGACGAGCTCGGCGACCTCGCCTCCACGATCAACCGCATGGCCGACGACCTCGAGGCCGTGGACCGGCACCGCAAGGAGCTGGTCGCCAACGTCTCGCACGAGCTGCGCACCCCCATCGCCGCGCTGCGCGCCGTGCTGGAGAACGTCGTCGACGGGGTCTCCGCCGCCGACCCGGAGACGATGCGCACCGCCCTGAAGCAGACGGAGCGCCTCGGCCGTCTGGTCGAGACACTGCTCGACCTGTCCCGGCTCGACAACGGCGTGCTGCCGCTGAAAGCCCGGCGCTTCGAGGTGTGGCCGTATCTGTCCGGGGTGCTGAAGGAGGCCAATCTCGCCTCCTCGCGACGCAACCTTGCCTCCGGCTCCGGCCACCACACGCGCACCGACGTCCATCTCCATCTGGACGTCTCACCGCCGGACCTGACCGCGCACGCGGACGCGGAGCGGTTGCACCAGGTGGTGGCCAACCTGATCGACAACGCCGTGAAGCACTCTCCGCCGCACGGGCGGGTGACCGTACGGGCCCGGCGCGGCCCGCACCCCGAGTCGCTGGACCTCGAGGTGGTGGACGAGGGCCCGGGCATCCCCGAGCAGGAGCGCCACCGGGTCTTCGAGCGTTTCAACCGGGGCGGCGTCCCCTCGCCGCACGGGCCGGGCAGCGACGGCGGTACCGGCCTCGGGCTGGCGATCGCCCGCTGGGCGGTCGATCTGCACGGCGGCCGCATCGGGGTGGCCGAATCCGCACACGGCTGCCGCATCCAGGTCACCCTTCCGGGGCTCAGGACGGCACGCCCTTGACGTAGGGTTCGAACCGGAAGTGCAGATTCTCCGTGTAAGCGTTCGAGACACGGGAAGTCGAAGTGCACAGCTGCGGAAAGCAGCCGGTCAGCACGTCGCCGGCCATCCGTCAGGGGTGCGGGCCAGGGGCCCGTGACCGCCGTCAGGCGTACCCCCGCGCGACCGAACCATGCTTGTTTCCCGCCATTAACAGCCCCGAAACGCGCCGTTCGGTGTGACTTGCGCGACGTTGACCGGCCCGGTCTGCACCTCCCGGCCAGGGAGGCGTAGCCTTTATTTCCGCTGTCCATCACCTTGTGAAGCGGAAGAGGGCGGTTCTCGCCGTGTCGTCTCAGTCCCCCAGTAACTCGAGCATCTCGACCGACCAAGCCGGGCAGGGTCAGAACCCTGCCGCCGCCTTCGGTGCCAATGAGTGGCTCGTCGACGAGATCTACCAGCAGTACCTCCAGGATCCGAATTCGGTCGACCGTGCCTGGTGGGACTTCTTCGCCGACTACAAGCCGGGAGCGGCCGCCACGGCGGACGCCCCCGCCGCCGGCGCGAAGCAGACTCAGAGCGACGCGGCCGCGGTGACCGCGGCCGCACCCGCCCCGGCCGCCGCTCCGGCCCGGCCCGAGACCCCGGCGCAGCCCGCGCCGGCCGCCCCGGCACCAGCCGCACCGGCCGCTCCCGCCGCCCAGGCCCCGGCCCCCGCCAAGGCGGCTCCCGCGGCCGCCCCGGCGAAGCCCGCCGCCAAGCCGGCGCCCGCCGCGAAGGCCGACGGCTCGCAGGCCGAGGGTCCCGAGTTCGTGACGCTGCGCGGCCCGGCCGCCGCGGTCGCGAAGAACATGAACGCCTCGCTGGAGCTGCCCACGGCCACGTCCGTGCGCGCGGTGCCGGTGAAGCTGCTCTTCGACAACCGCATCGTCATCAACAACCACCTCAAGCGCGCCCGCGGCGGGAAGATCTCCTTCACGCACCTCATCGGGTACGCGATGGTGCAGGCCATCAAGGCCATGCCGTCGATGAACTGGTCCTTCGCGGAGAAGGACGGCAAGCCGACCCTGGTCAAGCCGGACCACGTCAACTTCGGTCTGGCCATCGACCTGGTGAAGCCGAACGGCGACCGCCAGCTGGTCGTCGCGGGCATCAAGAAGGCCGAGACGCTGAACTTCTTCGAGTTCTGGCAGGCCTACGAGGACATCGTCCGCCGTGCCCGCACCAACAAGCTGACGATGGACGACTTCACCGGTGTCACCGTCTCGCTGACCAACCCCGGCGGCCTCGGCACCGTCCACTCCGTGCCGCGTCTGATGCCCGGACAGTCGGTCATCATGGGCGTCGGCTCCATGGACTACCCGGCGGAGTTCCAGGGCACGTCGCAGGACACCCTGAACAAGCTGGGCATCTCCAAGGTGATGACCCTCACCTCGACGTACGACCACCGCGTCATCCAGGGCGCCGCGTCGGGCGAGTTCCTGCGGATCGTCGCCAACTTCCTCCTCGGCGAGGAAGGGTTCTACGACGAGATCTTCGAGTCGCTGCGCATCCCCTACGAGCCGGTCCGCTGGCTCAAGGACATCGACGCCTCGCACGACGACGACGTCACCAAGGCGGCCCGCGTCTTCGAGCTGATCCACTCCTACCGGGTCCGCGGCCACGTCATGGCCGACACCGACCCGCTGGAGTACCGCCAGCGCAAGCACCCCGACCTCGACATCACCGAGCACGGGCTCACCCTGTGGGACCTGGAGCGCGAGTTCGCCGTCGGCGGCTTCGCCGGCAAGTCGATGATGAAGCTGCGCGACATCCTCGGCGTGCTGCGTGAGTCGTACTGCCGCACCACCGGCATCGAGTTCATGCACATCCAGGACCCGAAGCAGCGCAAGTGGCTGCAGGACCGGGTCGAGCGCGCCGCCTCCAAGCCGGAGCGCGAGGAGCAGCTGCGCATCCTGCGCCGGCTGAACGCAGCGGAGGCCTTCGAGATCTTCCTGCAGACGAAGTACGTCGGCCAGAAGCGCTTCTCGCTGGAGGGCGGCGAGTCCGTCATCCCGCTGCTCGACGCGGTCATCGACTCGGCGGCCGAGTCGCGCCTGGACGAGGTCGTCATCGGCATGGCCCACCGCGGCCGCCTGAACGTGCTGGCGAACATCGTGGGCAAGTCGTACGCCCAGATCTTCCGGGAGTTCGAGGGCAACCTCGACCCGAAGTCGATGCACGGCTCCGGTGACGTGAAGTACCACCTGGGCGCCGAGGGCACCTTCACCGGTCTCGACGGTGAGCAGATCAAGGTCTCGCTCGTCGCCAACCCCTCCCACCTGGAGGCCGTGGACCCGGTCCTCGAGGGTGTCTCCCGCGCCAAGCAGGACGTCATCAACAAGGGCGGCACGGACTTCACGGTCCTGCCGATCGCCCTGCACGGTGACGCGGCCTTCGCGGGCCAGGGTGTCGTCGCCGAGACGCTCAACATGTCGCAGCTGCGCGGCTACCGCACCGGCGGCACGGTCCACGTCGTCATCAACAACCAGGTCGGCTTCACCGCCGCCCCGGAGTCCTCGCGTTCCTCGATGTACGCGACCGACGTGGCCCGCATGATCGAGGCGCCGATCTTCCACGTGAACGGCGACGACCCGGAGGCCGTCGTGCGCGTGGCGCGGCTCGCCTTCGAGTTCCGCCAGGCGTTCAACAAGGACGTCGTGATCGACCTCATCTGCTACCGCCGCCGCGGTCACAACGAGGGCGACAACCCCTCGTTCACCAACCCGCAGATGTACAACCTGATCGACAAGAAGCGCTCGGTGCGCAAGCTCTACACCGAGTCGCTGATCGGTCGCGGCGACATCACGCTGGAAGAGGCGGAGCAGTCGCTCCAGGACTTCCAGGGTCAGCTGGAGAAGGTGTTCGCGGAGGTCCGCGAGGCCACCAGCCACCCGGCCCCGGCCCATGTCCCGGACGTCGAGGCCGAGTTCCCGGTCGCGGTCAACACGGCGGTCTCCCAGGAGGTCGTCAAGCGGATCGCCGAGTCCCAGGTGAACATCCCCGACAACATCACCGTGCACCCGCGGCTCATGCCGCAGATGCAGCGCCGCGCGGCGTCCGTCGAGGACGGCACCATCGACTGGGGCATGGGCGAGACCCTCGCCATCGGCTCGCTGCTGATGGAGGGCACCCCGGTCCGTCTCTCCGGCCAGGACACCCGCCGCGGCACGTTCGGCCAGCGCCACGCGGTGCTGGTGGACCAGGAGACCGGCGAGGACTACACCCCGCTGCTCTACCTGTCCGAGGACCAGGCCCGCTACAACGTCTACGACTCGCTGCTCAGCGAGTACGCGGCGATGGGCTTCGAGTACGGCTACTCGCTGGCCCGGCCCGACGCGCTGGTCATGTGGGAGGCCCAGTTCGGTGACTTCGTCAACGGCGCGCAGACCGTCGTCGACGAGTTCATCTCCTCCGCCGAGCAGAAGTGGGGCCAGCACTCCGGCGTCACGCTGCTCCTGCCGCACGGCTACGAGGGCCAGGGCCCGGACCACAGCTCCGCGCGTCCCGAGCGCTTCCTTCAGATGTGCGCGCAGGACAACATGACGGTCGCCATGCCGACGCTGCCGTCGAACTACTTCCACCTGCTGCGCTGGCAGGTCCACAACCCGCACCACAAGCCGCTGATCGTCTTCACCCCGAAGTCGATGCTGCGTCTGAAGGCCGCGGCGTCCAAGGTGGAGGAGTTCACCACCGGCGGCTTCCGCCCGGTGATCGGGGACGACTCGGTCGACCCGAACGCCGTCCGCAAGGTCGTCTTCTGCTCCGGCAAGGTCTACTACGACCTGGAGGCCGAGCGGGAGAAGCGCGGCGTCACGGACACGGCGATCATCCGCCTCGAGCGTCTGTACCCGCTGCCGGGTGCGGAGGTCCAGGCCGAGATCGCCAAGTACCCGAACGCCGAGAAGTACCTGTGGACGCAGGAGGAGCCGGCGAACCAGGGTGCCTGGCCGTTCATCGCGCTCAACCTGATCGACCACCTCGACCTGGCCGTCGGCGCGGACATCCCGCACGGCGAGCGTCTGCGCCGCATCTCGCGCCCGCACAGCTCGTCCCCGGCGGTGGGTTCGGCGAAGCGTCACCAGGCGGAGCAGCAGCAGCTGGTCAACGAGGTCTTCGACGCGTAACCGAGGGCTCTCAAGGCTCGTCGACTGCCTGGCCCGGCCCCGCGAACACCACGCGGGGCCGGGCCATATTCTGTTCGTATGTACTTCACCGATCGCGGTATCGAGGAGCTGGAGAAGCGGCGCGGCGAGGAGGAGGTCACCTTCGAGTGGCTCGCCGAGCAGCTTCGGACCTTCGTCGACCTCAACCCGGACTTCGAGGTTCCTGTCGAACGCCTCGCCACCTGGCTGGCCCGCCTGGACGACGAGGACGACGAGGAGTAGCAGCCGCCGCGCCGGGCCTGCCCCGTTCGTCGCCGTCCGTTTCCCGCGCAGGAGAGATCCCTTGCCCGCCGGTCCGTTTCCCGGCAGGAGAGACCCCTTGCCCGCCGGTCCGTTTCCCGGCAGGAGAGACCCCGGCCCGTCCGTCCGTGGGCCGGGGAGCGCGAACCGGGAGCCCGTCAGGACCGCAGCCGCTCCCGCAAGGGCGGCACCAGCCCGTGCACGATGAGCACCGCCCCCGCCGCCGCCCATCCTCCGCTGCGCCGTCGCGCCCCGAACGCCACCAGTGCCAGCCCCGCCGCCAGCTGGACCGCGGCCGCCGCCCGGAACCAGGAGGCGTGCGGCCCGGCCGGCGGCTCCGGCCGGACGGCGGGGGTGCTCTCCTCGACGGCCGCCGCGTGCGCGGCGGTGCGGAGGGCGTCCGCCGGGGCGCCGGGCGCCAGGCCGGCGGGGAGGGCGAGGCCGTGACGGGTGAGCACGGCCGCCAGCCCGACGAGCCTGGCCCTCGCGTCGGACTCGGGGTCGGCGACCGTCAGCTGCTCGAGGGCCTGGACGTCGAGGACCGGGTCGAGCCCGAGCCGCGCGGCGAAGGTCCGCATCGCCTCGTCCTCGCCGACCGGGGTGCCGTCCGCGAACCAGATGTATCCGACCGGGCGGCGGAACCCGGAGGCCATGGTGAACCCGGCCCCGTCGCCGTCCCACCAGAGCGCCAGGACGGGCCGGCCGGTGCCGATCGACAGGGCGGCCGCCCAGCCGCCCAGCACGGCGTCCACCGGCTCGCCGCCCTCCAGCCAGGGGCTGTTCTCGGGGACGAGCACGCTCCAACCCTCCCCGGCCGGGGCGAGGGCCATCGGTTCGCGCAGCAGGCGGGCCGGGAACCGTACGGTCGCGGGGTCGGCACGGCAGAGCAGCAGGGCTCCCACTGGTGTCGCGTTCATGCCCCCACGCTAGGGCAGTTTGCCCCGCAATCGCCGCCATTGGGGCGCGTCGCCCGGGCGAGGACGTCCGCGCGCGAGCACCCGCGCTTGACATCACCCCACCGCGATATATCGTGTTGGCATCTAGACGCGATATGTTGCGTCGCGGCCGGCCCCGGGAGGTCAGCACCATGGCAGAGACGACGTGGGAAGTCGCCGAGCCCCAGAAGCTCACCTTCGACGACCCGCTGACGACGCTGAACGTGCGCGTCGTCAACGGGACGGTCAACGTCGTGGGCACGGACGAAGGTTCCGCACGCCTCGAGGTCTCCGAGATCGAGGGTCCGCCCCTGGTCGTGACCAGGGACGGGTCCACCCTGACCATCGCCTACGAGGACCTGCCCTGGCAGGGGTTCCTCAAGTGGCTCGACCGCAAGGGCCACCGCCGCAGCGCCGTCGTGTCGGTCGCGGTGCCCGCGGCGACGAGTGTCGAGGTCGGTGTCGTCGGCGCGGGTGCGGTCGTCTCCGGCATACGGGGCACGACGGTGGTGCGCGGCGTCAGCGGCGACACCACCCTGGTGGGGCTGTCGGGCGCCGTCCGCGCCGACACCGTCACCGGCAACCTCGAGGCCCAGTCGGTCACCGGTGACCTGCGCTACAACTCCGTCTCCGGCGACCTGACCGTGATCGACGGCGCGGGCGCCGGCGTGAAGGCCGACTCGGTCAGCGGCGACATGGTCATCGACCTCGATACGGCGGGGCGGCCCACGGACATCCGGCTGACCACGGTCTCCGGTGAGATCGCGGTCCGGCTGCCGCACCCGGCGGACGCCCGCGTCGACGCGAACACGGCGAGCGGTGCGATCTCCAACGCCTTCGACACCCTGCGGGTCAGCGGCCAGTGGGGCGCCAAGCGGATCACCGGAACCCTGGGCGCGGGCAACGGGACGCTGAAGGCGACCACCGTCTCCGGTTCCATCGCCCTGCTCCGCCGGCCTCCGGCAGAGGAAGATCCCTACGGGGAAACACCCGTGGACGCCCCGAGTGGGAAGGTGGTCTGACATGCCCCCCGTCTTCGCCCACGGCCGGCTCCGCCTCTATCTGCTGAAACTGCTCGACGAGGCGCCGCGCCACGGCTACGAGGTCATCCGCCTGCTCGAGGAGCGGTTCCAGGGTCTGTACGCGCCGAGCGCCGGCACGGTCTACCCGCGGCTGGCCAAGCTGGAGGCCGAGGGTCTCGTCACCCACGCCACCGAGGGCGGCCGCAAGGTCTACTCGATCACCGACGCCGGCCGGGCCGAACTGGCCGGACGCAGCGGCGAACTGGCCGACCTGGAACTGGAGATCCGCGACTCGGTCTCCGAACTGGCCGCGGAGATCCGCGACGACGTCCGCGGCGCGGCGGGCAAGCTGCGCAGCGAGATGCGCGCGGCGGCGACCCGGACCCGCAAGGCCGGTACCGGCAAGGGCGAATGGAGCCCCGGCCGCGGTGACTTCGGCGACCTCGGGGACCTCGGCGACCTCACGGACAACGAGTCGTGGCGGGCCGCGAAGGAGGAGCTGAAGCGCGCCAAGCAGGAGTGGAAGGAGCAGGCGCGCCGCGCGAAGGACGAGTCGCGCCGGGCCCGCGAGGACGCCCAGCAGGCACGCCGCCAGGCGCGGGAGGCGCAGGAGACCGCCCGTGCCGAGATGCAGCGCATCGCCCGGCAGGTGCAGGAACAGGTGCAGGACCACTTCGCCCGCGGCGACTGGCCGACCGGTGTGCGTGAGGGCCTGTCGGAGCTGACCGGTCAGCTCGGCGGACTGGCGCGGGGCACGGCCTGGCCGCCGTTCGTCAAGCCGGAACCCGCGGACACGGACCCGGACTGGGCGAAGGACACCGTGGACCCGAAGGACTCCGCCGACCCGGCCCGTGACCTGGAGCGGCTGCTCGACCGCTTCCGGGACGACGTACGGGACGCGGCCCGGGACCACGGTGTGTCGGTGGAGCAGCTCGGCGAGGCCCGCCGCCATCTGTCGACGGCGGCGGCCCACATCGTCGCCCTGCTGCGCGGCGGCAAGGACTGACCGGGCGGGGCGGCAGGCGCGGCCGGGTCAGCCGGCCCGCGCCGCGCCGCCGTCCGCCCCGCCGAACATCGCCCGCTCCAGCGCTCCGTACGTCGCCCCGTGTTCGGCGAGCACCTCCGCGACGACGCCGCGGCCCGAGGCGAGGGCCAGCAGGAGGTGCTCCGCGCCGATGGTCCGGTCCCGCCGGCCGAGGGCGATCCGCAGCGACTTCTCCAGGGCCGTCTTCGCCTCCCGGGTAAAGGCCCGGTGGCCCGACCACCAGCGCCGGTCCTTGCGGTCGCCGGCCAGCGCGCCGGCCCCGTGGACCTCCTCGGCCCTGGCGACGATCGCACCGACGTCGATGCCCAGGCCGGCCAGGGCCTCCTCGTCCGCCTTGGTCATACCGCCGCGCCGGCGCACATCGGCCAGCGACGCCTCGAGCGCGGCCCGCCGGTCCATGACGCCGAGGGCCGTGAACGCGAAGGCGGTGCGTGAGCTGCCGAGGTCCAGCAGGGCAAGGAGCAGGTGCTCCTCCGTGACCGTGGACGAATCGGCCCGTTCCGCGCACTCGGTTGCGCCGAGCACCACCGCACGGGCCTCCTTGGTGAAGCGTTCGAACATCACAGCCTCCCGTGCTTCTTGTGGACCGCCTGGCGGCTGACTCCGAGTTCCGCCGCGATCTCCTGCCACGACCAGCCCTGATTGCGGGCGCTTCTGACCTGTACGGCTTCCAGCTGCTCCAGCAGCCGCCGCAGCGCGGCGACCGCCCGCAGCCCGACGCGGGGATCGCGATCGCCCGCGCGCTCGGCGAGATCTGTTGCTTCGGTCATGACTGTCAACCTACATTGACAAGCGGGAGGCGTCAACCACAGTTGACATCAGGGGCAGGGATGCTTCCCCTGCCCCCAGACGTCGCGCACGTCACCGCGCGCCACCGTCCCGCACAGCAGCACCGTCCGCGACCCCTTGGCGCCGCCCTGCTCCACCGCCGTCAGCTTCTTCTCCGTCAGCCGGCCGCCGCCGGCCGCACCGTGCGCCTCGATCCGCCCGGTCGCCCCGTCGAACCCCCCACCGCCGAGCCCCTGGTAGAGCACCGCCTGCAGCAGCCCGCGGTCGAGTCGCTCGTCGTTGCCGCCCGTTCCGCGCCAGGCCTGGTCGACGCCCTCCGCCAGATACCGCATCGCGTCCCAGGCGAGCGCCACATGGGCGTCCTGCCGCATCGCGCCGGTACGGGCGCCGTGGTCGTTCGCGTAGGTGCGGTCGTACGCCGAGAGGAAGGCGCCGGCCTCGCCGCTCGCGCCGGACAGGGCTGGGGCCCTGCCGTGCGAGACGTAGTACAGCGTCAGCCCGGCGAAGACCTCCCACGGACGGCGTTCCTCCGTCAGCGCGTTGGTGACGTCGTCACCGCCGAGCACACTGACCTCCGGGCAGTCGCGGGCGTCGCGCGCCAATTCCCCCAGGAACAGCTGGAAGTGGCTGCCCCGGCCCGCCCACACCACCGCCGTGCGCGGCTCGGCCGCCACCGCACGGCACACCTCACGCGCCAGATCCTCCACGGCCTGGACCGAGGGCCCCACCGGCCCGCCCGGCACCGGCGAGGGCTCCGGCGCGTCCGTCGGCGTGTAGAGGAGCATGTCGGTGCGTCCGTCGCCGTACGCCGAGCGGAACGCCGTCGCCAGGCTCGCGCTGTACGCGTCCGAGGGGTCGGCGATCAGCCGAACGCGGAGCGCGGTCCTGCCGTCCACCATCGCGGCGTGCTCGGCGAAGGACGCCATCACCTGGCCGGCCCGGGTGTCCGTCGGTGCGGTCTGGTAGTAGTGCTCGCCCTGGCGGAGCAGCTCGTCGGCGGTGCCGGAGGTGCCGACCATCGGCAGGCCTGCCTCGTCGAGGATGGCCATCGCCTCGTAGGTGCGCCGCCTGCTCTGCCCGAAACCGACGACCCCGACGATGGAACGGTCCTTCTCCGCGAGGTCGACGATCCGCCGGGCCACCGCCGGGGCGTCCTTGAACCGGTCGCCCGCGTTCGCGGCGAGCACCCGCAGCGGCACCCGCTCACCGGTGCGCAGGGCCTGCGCGTTCACGTACGCCTGCGCGAGGGCCAGGCCCCGCAGTTCGGCGAGCGTGCCGCCGCGCACCGGGTCCTCCGCGTCCTTGCCGCCGCTGAGCGGCCCGAAGTACACGACGGTGCGTGAACGCGGCCGCGGGTCGTCGGCGTCCCGGCCGGAGAGCTCCTGCTCCACCTGCTCGTTCTGCTGCTCTATGCGCTGGAGCACGTCCCGTACGGCCCGCTCGCTGTCGCCCGTGCCGAACGACGCGGCCCCCTCCGCGACACCGACGCACTGGCCGTCCGTGCCCAGGAAGGTCGAGCCGAGGCACGGGTCGGGCCCGACGCTCGTGAACGGCACACCGGCGAGCAGCCCCGCGGCGACCACGAGGGCGAGCACCCCGGCGCCGAGCGCGCCGGCCACCTCCACGCCCGGCCCCCAGCGGTGCGTGGGCGGGGCGAGCGTCGGCCAGCGGCCCAGCCAGTACGTCGCCGCCTGATCGTCCTCCGGGCCCTCCTCGACGGGGACCACCATGCCGGAGGGGCGGCCCGGCGGGGTGCCGCGCTGGGCGATGTTGGCGAGATCGGCGCCGGCGGCGGACAGGCCCGGGACCTCGATGTCGGGGATCCGGCTGGCGAGGGTGCGCACACCGGCGGCCACGGCCACCACCGAGGTGCACCGAAGGTCCTCCATGGCCGAACGCAGTTCCCTCAGGAAGCGCTGGATGCGCGATTCGGCGGGGCCTGCCTCCTCCACCAGGAGCACGAAGCGGCTGACCCGGCGCCGCCGCCACGGGTCGAAGGGCCGTTTGCGCCCGGCCGCCTCCAGGTCGGCGAGCAGCGCGTGCACCAGGATCCGGTCGAGCTGCTCGGGGTCGCCCTCCGGGCCGCCTCCCACCAGGTCGAGGGCGGAGCGGAAGAACTCGGAGGGCGGGGTGCCCTGCTGCTGCCGTACCCACTCCGCGTACCACCGGCGGCCTCCGGACCGGCCGCGGCCCAGCATCCGGCGGTTGGCCCGGCGGCCGTACAGGGCCCGCGGCAGCCGCTGGAACAGCGGGCCGGCGATGAAGTTCCACAGCAGCTCGAGCAGCGTGCCGCCGTTCGCCTGGTCCCGGCCGCCCAGCCACCACAGGCTGCGGGCGAGGGCGGAGACCTCCCGGTGCTGGGCGTAGCAGTGGTCCCGCAGCTCCCCCGGACGCCGTTCCATCAGGCCGCCGGCGGCGGGCGCGCAGACGACGGCGCGCAGCAGCCGGTAGGAGGGCAGCCGCAGCCGCCCGGTACCCGGCGGCATCGAGGCGTCGAGCTGGAAGGCGATCTGCTCGAACAGGTCGAGCGGCGGCTCCGCCGGGTCGGCGGGCGCCGCCGGTACGCAGGCGTGCGGGGCGAGCCGCCCCTCCCGGCCGCGTAACCGGGTGCGCAGCCCCGCGACGATCCGGCGGCCGGCCCGCCCGTCGCCCGGCTCGCTCAGGAGCACGACGGGCACCCGGCTGCGGCTGCGCCGCGGCTGCACGACGAGCTTGTCGAAGGCGTCGACGAAGCGTTCGACGCCCGGGTACGCCGGAATCCGGCTCTGTTGTTCCCCCGTTGACACTCTTGTCCTCCCCCTTCACGCGCGACCGCGTGGTATCAGAGCACGTGCCCCGCATCAGAGGGCCGCAACCTTCGCCGGCGGCCCTCCCCGGCGGGCCGGGGGTCCGCGTACGGTGGGCCGCGTGATCGATTTCCGTACAGACGCTCCCGTCGCCGGCAGCCTCGATGTCCGCTGGCACGCCGGCGGCCCGGTGGCCGGGAACGACACCGCGCCCGCGATCCAGGTCCACGCGTACAGCGAGCACACGCTGATCCTGCGGCAGAGCAAGTCGGTGCACTTCGAGGCGCCGTTCCTCTACCTGCTGTTCGGGAACGACCGGGCACTGCTGCTGGACACCGGCGCCACCGCCGACCCCACCGCCATGCCGCTGCGCGCCACCGTCGACACGCTGATCGGGCAATGGCTCGCCCGGCACCCCCGGGAGTGGTACGGACTGGTCGTCGCCCACACCCACGGGCACGGCGACCACATCGCGGGCGACGCGCAGTTCGCGGACCGTCCGTGCACCGACGTCGTGGGACCGTCCCTCGACGCGGTGACGGCGTACTTCGGTTTCGAGCAGTGGCCGCTGCGCCCCGTGGAGCTGGACCTCGGCGGGCGGGTGCTCGACCTGCTGCCCGGCCCCGGCCACGAGGAGGCCGCCGTCGTCTTCCACGACCGGCACACCGGTCTCCTGCTGACCGGCGACTCCCTCTACCCGGGCCGGCTCTACGTCAGGGACACCCCCGCCTTCACCGCCACGGTCGACCGGCTGCTGGCGTTCTGCGAGAGGGCCCCGGTGACCCATGTCCTCGGCTGTCACATCGAGATGACCCGCACCCCCGACAAGGACTACCCGCGCGGTACGACCCATCAGCCGGACGAGCCGCCGCTCGAGCTGACGCCCGCCCATGTGCGCCGGCTGCGCGACGCGCTCGCGCGGGGCCGGGGCCCGTGCGGTGACTTCATCGTGGTGTACGAGGACGGACGGCGACCGTGACGTGCCCGCCCGGCCGGGCGTGGATCCGGACCGTGGCCGTCCGGCCGGCCGGGACGGTGCTGACCCGCGGCCAGGCACGGCCGGTCACCTCGATCCGCCAGCCGCTCGCGCCGGGCGGCACCGAGATCTCACTGAAACCGGGCGACGAGCGGTACTCCAGCCGGTACGTCCCGCTCTCCGCTTCGTACCCCTCGGCCGTCACCCCGCCCGCCACGGCCGGCGCGTACGGGGCCGCGGTCTGCTCCTTGTTGACGCGGAAGCGGCCCTCCGCGTCGAGGGCGCAGTATCCGCCGCCGTAGCACCACACGTAGCCTGCCCAGCCGGAGCTGTAGCGGTTCAGGGAGGCGAGCGCGTCCCGGTAGAAGCGGCCCATGTTCGGCAGCGCGTTGTTCAGCGGGCCCCACTCGCCGACCACGACCGGCACACGGTGGCGCGCGGGGTACTCGGTGACGGCGCGCTCGTACGCCTCGATCCATCCTGCCGACGGGTCGTGGTCGGCGCCCGCTTCCATGGCCGTGTTGTAGAAGTGCGGGGCGTAGACCGTCCTCGGATCGTCGATCCCGCCGAGCCCGGTCGGCACGCCTTCCCCGACGATCGGCGTCGGCTCGACGAACAGCCAGGTGTGCCGGTCCACGGAACGGACCGCGTCCGCGAGCCGGTTGTACATCGGCGTGAGCTGCTCGGCCTCGATGCGCCGGGCCGCCGCCGGCAGGTCCTCACCCTCCCGGATCTCCCCCATCGGCTCGTTGATCAGGTCGTAGCCGATGACGGCGGGATGGTCCGCGAAGCGGTCGGCCAGCACCCGCCACATGCCGGCCTGGGCGCTGCGCAGATCCGGGTCCTCGTAGAGATGGGTGAACGCACGCTGCACGGCGGGCTCGAAGTACTCGGCGAACCAGTCGTCGGGGTGCGCGGTGAACGGCAGCCCGTCCGTCCTGGTCGCCCACTCGGGGATGCCGCGGTGCCCGAAGACGGGGCCGAAGACGTCCTGGTGGGCGTCGATCACGACGTGGACGCGGTAGGTGCGTGCCCAGTCCAGCACCTGGCCGATCCTGCGCAGGTACCGCTCGCTGTACCGGCCCCGCACCGGCTCCAGGTCGTCCCAGAAGACCAGCAGCCTGGCGAAGTTGAAGCCCCGGGCCCGCAGGTCGCGGAAGTGCCGTTCGGTGATCGCGGACAGGGCCGCCTCACCCCGGTGGGTCTTGTCCTCGACGTTCCAGCCGCGCAGGGTGAGGACCCGGCCGCGGTCGTCGGTCAGCCGCGGGATGCCGTCCGGCGCGTCACCGGCCGCGGGGCCGTGTGCCCGGGCGGGCGCGGCGCAGAGCAGCAGGAGCGCGGAGACGAGGACGGCGAGCAGTCGGCGGTACATGAGGGACCTCCGGCACGGTCGTACGACAGTGCCGGAGATCCCATCAGCAGAACTGACGGTCCATCAAGAGTTGGTCAGGACAATCTTGCCGAAGAGTTCCCCGGTGGCCATCTTCTCGAAGCCCTCCCGGGCCCGGTCCAGCGGCAGCACCTCGTCGATGACCGGCCGCACGCCCGTGGCCGCGCAGAACGAGAGCAGGTCCTCCAGTTCGTCCTTGGAGCCCATCGTCGAGCCGACGACCTTCAGTTCGAGGAAGAAGATCCGGGTGAGCTCGGCGTGCGCGGGGCGGTCACCGCTGGTCGCCCCGGAGATCACCAGGGTCCCGCCGGGCCGCAGCGACTTGACCGAGTGGGACCAGGTCGCGGCCCCGACCGTCTCGATGACGGCGTCCACCCGGCGCGGCAGCCGCGCTCCCGGCTCGTACGCCTCCTCGGCCCCCAGCTCGACGGCGCGCTTGCGCTTGGCCTCGTCGCGGCTGGTGGCGTACACCCGCAGGCCGGCGGCCTTGCCGAGCACGATCGCGGCGGTGGCCACGCCGCCGCCCGCTCCCTGCACCAGCACCGAATCGCCGGGACGCACACCGGCGTTGGTGAAGAGCATCCGGTAGGCGGTGAGCCAGGCGGTCGGCAGGCAGGCGGCCTGCTCGAAGGTGAGCTCCTTCGGCTTCGGCAGCACGTTCCACGTGGGCACGCTGACCTGCTCGGCGAAGGTGCCCTGGTAGCGCTCGGTGAGGATGGAGCGGGGCTCGTCGGGGCCGACGCCGTGGCCGCTCTGCCCGATGACGGAGTGGAGGACCACCTCGTTCCCGTCCTCGTCGACACCGGCGGCGTCACAGCCGAGGATCATCGGCAGCTTGTCCTCCGCGAGACCGACCCCGCGCAGCGACCACAGGTCGTGGTGGTTGAGCGAGGCGGCCTTGACGGTCACGGTCGTCCAGCCGGGACGGGCCTCGGGTGCCGGGCGTTCGCCCAGTTCAAGGCCGTTGAGCGGCTGGTCGCGGTCGATGCGGGCGGCGTAGGCGGCGAACATGACCATGAGAGTAGGGCGGGCCGGTGCGTGGCGGAACCACGCACCGGTGTGACACGCGTCCCGCTAGTCCCTCCGCCACTGGGCCGGCGAGTTCTTCGTCGCCGGGTCCTCGTAGGAACCGGTACTGCCCCGGTCGACGTGGAAGCTCGTCAGCGTGGTGACGGGCGACGCCGGGTCGCGGCGGTCCGCGATCACCCTCATGTGGGCGCTGAACCGCTCGGGAGTCACCTCGTACACGTCGTAGCCGTAGCGGTTGCCCTCGAAGTACTTCAGATGCGGGTTGGCCGCTCCCATCAGCGGACCGTTCGTCCTGTTCCACTCCGCCGAGTAGGCCCCCGACGTGACGGAGTGAGCGGTGAACTCCGTTCCCACGAGCGGGGACGAGGGATCGTCGAAGTCGGTCCTGATGTCGTCGACGAACGCGGAGTGCCAGTCTCCGGTGATGACGACGAGGTCCTCGAGGCCACTGCTGTGCACATGCCCCAGCACCTCCTTGCGCTCCGCGAGGAAGCCGTCCCACTGATCGGTGAACATGTACGGGCCGCCCGGCCGCCCCCTCAGCTGGCTGAGCATGATCGAGTTGGCCCAGACGTGCCACGCGTCGGGCGCCCGGTCGATGCCCCGCTTCAGCCAGGACTTCTGCCCCTGGCCGAGGATCGTGCCGTCGGGAAGGTTCTGCGCGGAGCGGTACGAACGCAGGTCGAGCACCGTCAGCTCCAGCAGGTCGCCCCAGCGGCGGACACGGTGGATCTCCGGGTCGGGCAGCGCGAAGGCGCTGTCGTCGCGGTGCGGCTGGTGCTCGTACCAGGCCTGGTACGCGGCGGCCTTGCGCTGCATGAACGGCGCGCCGCCGCCCGTTCCCGAGTAGTCGTTCACCACCTCGTGGTCGTCCCAGGTCATGAACCAGGGGTGGGCGGCGTGCGCCTCACGCAGGGACGCGTCGCCCTTGTAGAGGGCGTGGCGGCGGCGGTAGTCGGCGACGGTGAAGACCGACGGACCCTCGTGGTCGCGGACGTGGTCCGCCGGGACGCCGCCGACCTGGCCGTGCTCGTAGACGTAGTCACCGAGGTGGACGACGAAGTCGACGTCCTCGCGGGCGATTCCGCGGTGGGCGGCGTAGAACCCGTCGTGGAACGCCTGGCAGTTGGCGGCGGCGAAGCGGACAGGGCGGGCTCCGCCGGCCGGCGCGGTGCGGGTACGTCCGACCCGGCTGGTCCTGCCCAGTGCCCTGAACCCGTACCAGTAGCGGGTGTCCGGGCGCAGGCCGTGGACGGGGACATGGACGCTGTGGCCGAGGGTCGCCGAGGCCGGGGCCGTGCCGCGGGCCACCACCTGGCGGAGCGTCCGGTCCAGGGCCACGGTCCACTCGACCTCGACGACCTCCGGCAGAGGCTGCTCGGCGGCCAGCGGTTCCGGTGCGAGACGGGTCCACAGCAGGACGCTGTTCGCGAGCGGGTCGCCCGAGGCGACGCCGAGGGTGAACGGCGCCGGGTCGTAGTCGGCGCCGAGCGCCTCCGCCGCCTCACGGGCCCGGGCCGGCGACAGCCCGGCGCTCAGCGGCCACGCCAGGTTGAGGGCGCCCGCGGCGGCCGCCGCCTTGAGCAGATTGCGTCGGTCGGTCCTGATCACTTGCGTCCCCCCGTGCGCGTGGCGCCGGCCGTGGCCGTCAGGCCGAGCGATATCCCGTCGGCGTACCCGTCGTTGGATGTCCCGCCGCCGCTGCGGGTGAGGACGAGCAGCAGGCGCGCGCTGCGGGCGCCGGGCGGCACCGCGGCGGACGCGGTGCGCTCCAGCAGCCCGGTGCGTGCGCCGCGGTCGCCGGCGGTCACGGGCCCGAGCACGCTCAGCGCCACGGGCGTGCCTTTGGCGTCGCGGAACTCGACGGAGAGCCTGGCGCCGTCCTCCTGCGCGGCGTATCCGCCGAGCCAGGCGGTCACCGTGTACCGCACCCGGCCCGCGTCGACGGCCGCACGGCCGGTCGCACCGGTGCGAGGCAGTTCGACGTCCTGCACGAGGGCGGTGCGGGGCGAGTTGCCGCCGCTGAAGAACCGGGAGCCGCGGCGGACGGGCCCGGGATCGGCGGCGGTCGGATAGCCGCCGCCCACGCTGTACGCGACGAGCGCCGGAGCGCCCTCACCGACGACCCAGCCGGTCACGCTGCCGACGGGCTCGGCGCTCCCTCCCGGCCCGCTCTCGGCATCGCCGTTGACGACCAGATTCACAAGGGCCTCCCGGGGGACGTGTGTCGGCCGCCGACGCGGACCGCGGAGCATCACAGCAGCACCGGATGAACCCCGGAAGACCCCCACGGGAACACCCGCCCCGATTCGGCCACGCCCCGCGCCCTCGCCCGCGTCGCAGCGCCGGGCGGCGCACCCGGCCCCGCGGCCACGGCACGGGTCCCCGGCGGAACAGGAACGGGCCGTGTCGTACCCCCGCACGGGATACGACACGGCCCGGTTCGTGTCGCCGAAGTGCCGACGCAGGTCAGCGGCGGGCGACGCCCTCCGCCCGCGCCGCCGCGGCCACGGCCGCGGTCACCGCCGGCGCGACCCGCTCGTCGAAGGGCGAGGGGATCACGTAGTCGGCCGAGAGCGCGTCACCGACGACGTCGGCGAGCGCGTCCGCCGCCGCGATCTTCATGCCCTCGGTGATCCGGGACGCCCGCACCTGCAGCGCGCCCGCGAAGATGCCGGGGAAGGCGAGGACGTTGTTGATCTGGTTCGGGTAGTCCGAACGGCCGGTTGCCACGACCGCCGCGTACTTGTGCGCGACGTCGGGGTGCACCTCCGGGTTCGGGTTGGCCATGGCGAAGACGAACGCGCCCGGCGCCATGGACGCGACAGCGGCCTCCGGCACCGTGCCGCCGGAGACGCCGATGAAGACGTCCGCGCCGGCCAGCGCGTTCTCGAGGGAGCCCGAGAGACCCGCACGGTTGGTGAGCTCGGCGAGCTCACGCTTGACCGGCGTCAGGTCCTCGCGGTCGCGGCTGACGATGCCCTTGCGGGCCGCGACCGCCACGTCGCCGAGACCGGCCTCCAGCAGGAACTTCGCGATCGCCACACCGGCCGCGCCCGCGCCGGAGATGACACCGCGCAGCTCGCCGAGCGTGCGCCCGGTCAGCTTGGCGGCGTTGCGCAGGGCGGCGAGGGTCACGACGGCGGTACCGTGCTGGTCGTCGTGGAAGACGGGGATGTCGAGGCGCTCCTGGAGCTTGCGCTCGATCTCGAAGCACCGGGGTGCCGAGATGTCCTCGAGGTTCACTCCGCCGAAGGACGGCGCGAGGCGCACGACGGTCTCGATGATCTCGTCGGCGTCGGTGGTGGCGAGGGCGATCGGGACCGCGTCCACGCCGCCGAACTGCTTGAAAAGGATCGCCTTCCCTTCCATGACCGGGAGGGAGGCCTCCGGTCCGATGTCTCCGAGACCGAGCACCGCCGTTCCGTCCGTGACGACGGCGACGACCTGGGACTTCCAGGTGTAGTCGTGCACGAGTTCGGGCCGCTCCGCGATGGCGGTGCAGACCTTGGCGACGCCGGGTGTGTAAGCGAGGGACAGGTCGTCCTTGTTCCGCACCGGCACGGTGGCCTGGACGGCCATCTTGCCGCCGCGGTGCAGTGCGAACGCCGGATCGAAGGGCTCGTCGGCGCTCTCCGTGTCGGCGCTGTCGCTGCGAGGATTGACGATCTCCGCTGCCATGTGGTTGACCCCTTAGGTCTTCATCAGTTGAGGGTGGCCACTCCTGGTTGAGGAGGGGTGGGCGGGCACCGCGTCCGTCCCTGCGTCAGGGCGGTTGGCCCGCCCGGGCAGGGGGAGGTACGTACGCGCGGGCGCGCCGCACACGCGCCCTGAGCCCCGGATGAGGGGTGTAAGGATCCTTCTTACCGGACGGACCACACCGCGGACGAGTCGATATGCGCTCGGTGACGCGGTTCATAGCCAGAAACCCGGACAAGCGCGCCTGGTGCAGACGAACCCGCCCAGAAGGCAAGGTGACCGAAGATCTTCCGGCCGGAAGAAGGCTTTCCAGCGAATGGTCCGGCCTTGATGTACCGGCCCGCCGGGGTTCGGGGGTGACCCGTTATCCGATTTTGACATGCCTGGCCCCCTGAATGGGCTCGTCCGAATGGCAAGATGCCGAAAACAGACAAGGTCGCGACACTCGAAGATGAGTGCAGTACGACCTGGTAACTCCACCCTCACCCGCCGGAGGACCCCGATCATGACCGCAAGCACCACGCGCCGTAAGACCGCCGCGAAGTCCCGGACCGCCGCGGTCTGCGCCATCGCGGTCGCCGGCGCCATGCTGCTGACCGCGTGCGGCGACCAGACGGACAACGGCGCCTCGGAGTCGGAGACCAAGGGCACCGCGTCCGCGGCCCCGCTGGCCGACAAGCTGCCCAAGGAGATCCGCGACAAGGGCGTCATCAAGGTCGGATCCGACATCGCGTACGCGCCGATGGAGTTCATGGACGAGGGCAACAAGCCCGCCGGCGTGGACATCGACATCGCGAAGGCCCTCGGCAAGGTCCTCGGCGTCGAGTTCCAGTTCGAGAACTCCACCTTCGACCAGCTCGTCCTGGGCATGAACAACGGCCGCACCGACATCGTGATGTCGTCGATGACGGACACCAAGGAGCGCCAGCAGGGCGCGACCGAGGACGCCAAGGGCGGTGCCGACTTCGTCAACTACTTCAAGGCCGGCTCCGCGATCCTGGTCCAGAAGGGCAACCCCAAGCAGGTCACCACGCTGGACGACCTGTGCGGCCTGACGGTCGCCGCCCAGCGCGGCACGGCCAACGAGGCGCTGCTGAAGGAGACGCAGAAGAAGTGCGGCTCCGACAAGATCAAGGAGTTCATCTCCGACCAGGACACCGACTCGATCACGCAGCTCCAGACCAAGCGTGCCGACGCGGTGATCACCGACTTCCCGGTCGCCCTCTACAACGAGCTGAACGCCGGCGGCGGCAAGCTCTTCGAGGTCGTGGGTGAGCAGATCGACGCCGCGCCGTACGGCATCGCGGTGAGCAAGAAGAACACGCAGCTGCGTGACGCCCTCCAGGCGGCCGTCCAGAAGATCATCGACGACGGCTCGTACGGCGAGGTGCTGAAGGAGTGGAAGGCCGAGAGCGGCGCCATCGAGAAGGCCACGATCAACGCCGGCAAGTGACGCCACCCGCCGCCACAATCTCCCTCATGTAAGGCAGCAACCCTGTGACTGACCCCCTCGACAAGTCGCCGGCCGACGTCCCTCCGGGCGGCGGCCGGGACGCCTCCCCCCACAAGGCCTCCAGCGCACCCGCCGGGCACATCAAGGCCGTCCCCGTGCGTCACTACGGGCGCTGGATCAGTGCCGTCGTGGTCCTGGGGCTCCTCGCCCTGCTGGTACGGGCCTTCGCGGACGCTCAGATCCAGTGGAGCGTGGTCGGTGACCAGATCACCAACGGCACGTTCGCCCGGGGCGCCTGGGAAACCCTGAAGATCACCGTCTACTCGATGGTGATCGGCGTGGTCCTCGGCGCGATCCTCGCGGTGATGCGTCTCTCGCCGAACCCGGTGCTCTCCTCCGTGGCGTGGGGCTACATCTGGTTCTTCCGCGGCACTCCGGTGCTGGTGCAGATCCTGCTGTGGTTCAACCTCTCGCTGGTGTTCCAGTACCTCGACCTCGGTTTCATCTACCGGGACGAGATGAACCAGGTCATGACGCCCTTCGTGGCGGCGCTGCTGGCCCTCGGCCTGAACGAGGCGGCGTACATGGCCGAGATCTGCCGGGCCGGCATCCAGTCGGTCGACTCGGGTCAGACGGAGGCGGCACACGCGCTCGGCATGAAGGGCGGCAGGACGATGCGCCGCATCGTGCTGCCGCAGGCCATGCGGGTGATCATTCCGCCCACGGGCAACGAGTTCATCAACATGCTGAAGACCTCCTCGCTGGCGTTCGCCATCGGTTACGGCGAGCTGTTCCTGCGGGGCCGTGAATTCGGCTCCCGGACGCTCGCGATCATGGAGGGCTACATCGTGATCTCGCTCTGGTACCTGGCGCTGACCACCGTGTTCAGCATCGGCCAGTACTACCTGGAGCGGTATTACGCCCGCGGTTCGAGCCGTTCGCTGCCGCCCACGCCGCTCCAGCGGCTGCGGAAGCAGTTGTCCTCGTTCCGTGTGCAGAGCAACGTCGGAGGCGTGAAGGTATGAGTTCCCAGTCGACGCAGCCGATGGTGAAGGCCGAGAACGTCCACAAGTCGTTCGGCCATGTGAAGGTCCTCAAGGGCATCGACCTGGAGGTCGCCCCCCGCGAGGTGTTCTGTCTGGTGGGTCCGTCCGGCTCCGGCAAGTCGACCTTCCTGCGGTGCATCAACCACCTGGAGAAGATCAACGGCGGCCGGCTCTCGGTCGACGGTCGCCTGGTGGGCTACCGCGAGAAGGGCGACAAGCTCTACGAGCTGAAGGAGAGGGAGGTCGCGGCGCAGCGCAGGGACATCGGCATGGTCTTCCAGCGCTTCAACCTCTTCCCTCACATGACGGCGCTCGCGAACGTCATGGAGGCCCCGGTCCAGGTCAAGGGCGAGTCGAAGGCCGTGGCCCGCGAGCGTGCGCTGAAGCTGCTGGACCGGGTGGGGCTGGCCGACAAGGCCAAGAACTACCCGTCCCAGCTCTCCGGCGGCCAGCAGCAGCGCGTCGCGATCGCCCGTGCGCTCGCGATGGAGCCGAAGCTGATGCTCTTCGACGAGCCGACGTCGGCCCTCGACCCCGAGCTCGTGGGCGAGGTCCTCGACGTGATGCGCGGCCTCGCGGAGGACGGCATGACGATGATCGTCGTGACCCACGAGATGGGCTTCGCCCGTGAGGTCGGCGACGCGCTCGTCTTCATGGACGACGGCGTGGTCGTCGAGGCCGGCCACCCGCGTGACGTGCTCGGCAACCCGCAGCACGAGCGGACGAAGTCCTTCCTGTCGAAGGTGCTCTGAACGCAGCGGCAAGGGGCGGTACGGACCCGGTGGTCCGTACCGCCCCTGCGCGTTCGCCCCGCTACTTCAGGGCGAGCACCAGAGCGTCCGACGGCGACGCCCACACCGGGCGCGCCTCGGCGAAGCCCGCCGCACGCAGGGCCTCGGCGTGCCACTGGGCGGAGGGGGTGTCACCGTCGGCGTGCTCGCCGTAGATACGGAACCGCTCGGCGGTGGGCCCGGCGAGGACCGGGTCCTCGGCGGCGAGCGCCCACCAGTCGGCCCAGTCGAGGGCGCCGGCCTCCCTGGCCCGTTCCATGCCCGCGTGCCGGTGCGCGCGCTCCGCGGCGTTGATCCGTGGTGTGGATCCGTCCTTCATGTGGTCGGCGTTCATGAAGACCCCGCCGTCGCGGACGAGGGGACCGATCTGCCGGTAGAGCGCGGCGAGCGGTTCGCTGTGGAGCCAGTGCAGCGCGGTGGCGGTGAGCACCGCGTCGTACGAGGTGTGCGGCAGGACCTTCGTCCAGGCGGGGTCCTTGAGGTCGGCGGTGACGAAGGTGACGCGCTCGTCGCCCGCGAAGTGGCCCCGGGCGATGGTCAGCAGCGCGGGGTCGAGGTCTACCCCGGTGCTGGTGGCCTCCGGGAACCGCGCCAGGAGCCGGTCCGTGATACTGCCCGTACCGCACGCGAGGTCGAGGACCCTCGGCCGCGTGCCGACCGTGGCCTCGACCATGTCCAGCATCACCCGGAACCGCTCCTCACGGTCGGGCATGTACCACTCCTGCTGCCGGTCCCAGCTCTCCTGCCAGGCCCGCCAGTCGGTGCCCACCGCCGTGCCCTTGTCCGCCTCGCCCACCGGAAGCCTCCCGTCCGTAATACCCTCGATTGATAAGCAGCCGTTACCTTCACCCTAGAACGCCGCTGTAAGGACTACAAGTGGAACTGGCCTATTACTCGGACTACGCCGTCAGGCTGGTCAACACCGAGGAGCCGGCTCGCAACAAGGACTCCCTCACCTCGGTCGAGGCCGTCCGTGAGCTCTTCGGCGCGTCGTCCCAGGCCGCCCGCCGCGCGACCGACTCGGACGTCACGCGCTTCCGGTCCGTCCGGGGCCGGCTGCGCGCCGTCTTCGCCGCGGCCGACGCGGGTGAGGAGACCCAGGCCGTCGACCTGCTCAACTCCCTGCTGCTGGAGTTCCCCGTCAGCCCGCAGATCTCCGGGCACGACCACCGGGACGAGGACGGCCGCCCCAAGTGGCACATGCACCTCGCCGATCACCCCTCGAACGCGACCGCGGGCTACGCCGCCATCGCCGCGATGGGACTGGCGTTCCACCTGACCGAGTACGGCGTCGACCGCCTCGGGCTCTGCCAGGCCGCGCCCTGCCGCAACGCCTACCTGGACACGTCCACCAACCGCTCGCGCCGCTACTGCTCCGACCGCTGCGCGACGCGCGCCAACGTGGCCGCCTACCGGGCGCGCAAGCGTCTGGAGAGCGAGCGGTCCGGGCCCACCGGCCGCACCGCGGAGACCAGCCAGGAGACGACACCCGTCACGGACCGCTGATCCTGGGCGAGCGGACGGAAGCGGCTGCGCACCCGGCCGAGCAGCAGCTCGGGCGGCACCACTCCGAAGACACGGCTGTCGCCGTCGGCGCCGGGGTTGTCGCCGAGCACCCACCAGCCCCCGTCGCGCCGTTCGGCCAGCCGCTTGACGATGAGGAGATCCTGCTGCAGCGGATGGCGGAGCACCGCGACGTCGCCGACGCGCAGCGAGGCACGGTAGTCGACCAGCAGCTGGTCCCCGTGCAGCAGTGTCGGAACCATCGACGGCCCGGTCACCTCGGCGACCCCGAACCGGGCCCTCGGCTCCCGCCCCTGTTCAGTCATCAGCCACCTCCGACTCCCACTGTATGTTCGGCCACCGGTCCGGCACCGACACCGGACTTTTGACCTAAGCCCAAGGGGGCACCCGCCGAAACGGGTCCCTCACGGAGTAATGTCCCACCTGAGAAGACGATCACGAGGAAGGACAGCTCAATGCTCTCCCGCCTGTTTGCCCCCAAGGTGAAGGTCAGCGCCCACTGCGACCTGCCTTGCGGTGTCTACGACCCGGCCCAGGCCCGCATCGAGGCGGAGTCGGTCAAGGCCGTCCAGGAGAAGTACCAGGCCAACGAGGACCCGCACTTCCGCGCCCGCGCCACGGTCATCAAGGAGCAGCGCGCGGAGCTCGCCAAGCACCACGTCTCGGTGCTCTGGAGCGACTACTTCAAGCCGCCGCACTTCGAGAAGTACCCGGAGCTGCACCAGCTCATCAACGACACCCTGAAGGCGCTCTCCGCCGCCAAGGCGTCCACGGACCCGGCGACCGGCCAGAAGGCCCTCGACCTCATCGCGCGGATCAGCGACATCTTCGCGGAGACCAAGAAGGCCTGACCCCAGGTCACGCCTTCCGACCCGCGGCCTCCCCGGTCGCTCGGTCCTCCCGTCCGCACCCGGTCCGCAGGCCGCCGAGCAAGGCGTCCATCGCGGGCCGGGTGCGGTCTTTTTCCGAGTCACGGCTGCGTGTGGATCCGCGGGCGTGGGGCGGCCCGGACGACGCGGTCGGCTCAGCGTCGCCCGTCGTCCCGCAGGAGCGGCCGCCATCGGCGGTCGAGTCCCGCCCCCAGCATGGCGACGGCGCGGTCGGCCAGACGGCCGGCCTCCTCCTCGTCGTGCTCGTGCAGGGCACGGTCGAGCAGGCGGCGAAAGGCCGGGACGGCGTCGGAGTCGTGTGCGTGGCCGAGGCCGGGTAGGTATGCCAGCTCGGCGAGTTCCTGCACGAGGATCCGGATCGCTCGCCTTGGATCGCCCGCCTCCCGGTGGGCACGCGCCAGTTCGATGCAGTAGCCCGGGATGTCGTCGCCCTCGGTATCGATCCACCCGTGTTCCTGCTGAGCCTTCGAGATGGCGATCTCCCGCTCGAGCAGCGGAATCGCCCGCCCGAAGTCCCCTGCTGCCCGGTAGGCCCGGATGAGCCGGTTACGGCTGGGGCGGGCCAGAAGGCCGTGGGGGCCGTGTTGCCGTTCCGAGTCGGCGAGCGCCTGCTCGAGACGGGAGACCGCCCTCGTGCCGGGCTCGTGGGCGTTTCCGTATGCGGTGTTGAGGTGAAGGCGGGCGGTCAGCGTGGATGGATGCTCGGCGCCGAGGACCCGCTCCATGGCCGCGACGGTCTGCTCGTACACCGGGATGGCCTTCCCCCGGTCCCCGGCCCGGGAGTATGCGAGGGCGAGACGGTGACGGGTGCTCAGGGTGGTCGGATGGTCGGGCCCGAGCAGCCGTTCCAGCGCGGCGGCAGCCTGCTCCCACACCGGGACCGCCCGCCTCATGTCCCCTTCTCCGAAGCCCGTCTCTTCCGTCCGGAAGTACGCGAGAGCCAGGTGGTCACCGGCGGTCAGAGTGCCGGGACGGTCGGGGCCGAGCATGCTCTCCAGGGCGGCGAGGGCCTGCTCGCGCGAGATCGCGCCCCCCGTGCCACCCGCCCGGCATTGTGCGTCGGCGAGGTGCTCGCGGGTGGTCAGGGTGGTGGGATGGCCGGGACCGAGCAGCCGCTCCAGGGTGGCGAGGGCGTCCTCCCACAGGGAGACCGCCTGCTCGGTGTCCCTCGTCCGCACGTACGCGTCGGCGAGACGGTCCCGGGCGGTCAGGGTGGCGGGATGGCCGGGACCGAACAGCCGCTCCAGGGTGGCCAGGGCGCGCCGGAAGAACCCGACGGAGCGGCGGATCTCGCTCCAGTTCAGCCCGGTGAAGAAGAGCCCGGTCAGTTCCAGCAGTTCGGCCGTGGTCGCCGTATCCGTGTGCGCGGGGGCGTGGTCCAGAAGAGCTTCGACGTGTGGGAGAAGGACGGACCAGTCCGGCTCGGCGGACTGACCGGACGTCAGGTCGCGCAGGTGCGCGGTGGCTCGGTCACGCGCCTGCGCGATCAGTTCAGGGGTGCGGTGCGGGTCGTCGGGATCGGGCGTACGGGCGAGCGCCTGGACCAGCCGGTGGATCGACACGGTGCCTGTGGAAGCGTCCGCCGTGACCATGCTGTAGGCGGTGAGCAGGCCGATCGCATGGGACAGGGCGGGCGGATCGGCCAGCCCCTCCAGGAGGGTGACAGGGATCCGATCAGGGGCGTACCAGGCCAGAACCCTGAGCACGTCGGCGGCCGTCGGCAGGCTGCCGGCAATCCTGTCCAGTGTCGGCCGCCAGACCCGGGCGAGGGTGCGCCGGTCCTCGATGCCGACGGCGCCGTGGGCGTACATGCCGGCCGGGTACCGGTCCATCAGGTCCAGGTAGGCACGGGGCGTGAGGAGCGGGTTCTGGGCGAGGTAGGCGGCTGCCTGTTCGACGGCCAGCGGCAGGTGACCGAGTCGTGCGCACAGGTCGGCGGCGCCGTCCAGGTCCCGTCCGGGAGCGGCGACCGTGCGGGTGAGCAGGTCCAGGGCCTCGTCCTCGGCCAGAACGTCCAGGCGCAGCACCGTGGTGACGTGTTGCCAGGTGGTGGCGAGACGGCTGGTGATCAGGAAACGCCCGTGACTCGCCGTGCGAGCGAGCACCGGTGCCACGTCGGCAGGGTCGATGACGTTGTCCAGGACGATCAGCCAGTCCGTGTGGCAGGTCAGCCACTGCAGGGCGCGTTCCGCCAGTGCCGGAGGGGAGAGCAGTACGCTCAGTTCCGCCTCCAGGGCGACCGCGAAAGCGGCCAGGCCGTGCTGTACGGCGGAGGGACTGTCCGCAGTGATCCACCAGATCGGCGCGAAGCCGTCGGCTCTGGTTGCGGCCCAGTACGAGGCGAGGGTGCTCTTTCCGACCCCGCCGAGTCCGTGCAGGGCCTGGACCACGACACCGCCCGGACCGCGGGAGACGGCGTCCAGCCGGTCGAGCTCACCGGAGCGGCCGATGAACGGGCCCGGCCGCAGGGGCAGGTTGTGCAGCCCGGCGGGGGCGGGCACTTCGGCCGCCGGCCGCAGGCCACCGGGCTGCAGCTGCACGACCCGGGCACCGTCGCCGGTCAGCACGGGCCCGTAATTGTCTCCTCCGATGGCGACGGAACGGGGCCCGAACGCTTGGGCCCCACCGCCCGGTGTGCCTGGTCCGGGCTGCTGCCGCGGCCCGCTGGAGCGTGGCGTCACCGGGGTGTCCCATTCGGCTGATCCCCGGTGGAGACGGTGCCGGTGTTGTCGCCGCCGAGGGCGATCGACCGCTCCCCGGACGCGGACACCGTGTGTGCCGACGGGGGTGCCGGCGCCGCGGGTGCGCGCTCCGGGGGCGGTGTCGGCCGGGGGCCGTCACCTGTGGCGATGACCCCGGAGTTGCCGCCGCCCACGGCGACGGAGCGCGGGCCCTCCGCTCGCACCGGAGCCTCGGCCGGATCCTGCTGTGGCGTACGGGTCGCGACGGAAGCGCCCCAGGAAGCGGCCACCGCCGCCACAGCGGCGCCCAGGGCGGAGGCGATGCCCCAGCGAACGGCCGGATCGTCCAGCAGCAGGGGCAGCACCAAGGCTCCGCAGGCCCATGTGATCAGCACGAAGACGGCCAACGTCGTCACTGCCGCAAGCAGCCACCTACCGAACCGCTCCATTTCGCTCCCCCTCGTCCCAGGCGTCCGACAGCACCACCACGATGCCGACAACACTCCGTCCGCGCCTTGGTTATACCCAGGAGACCGCCCCGGACCGGTCCCCGCGCCCGCTCACGAGGACTCGGAGCCGAGTCCGGCGGACCGGGATCCGCCACGCGGCCCGGCGGCCGGCCGCTAGCCTGCGCTGTGTGATGGAGGGGGAGGGAACCATCGAGATTCGTGAGCAGGCGGCGGCCGGGGAGGTGCCGGTGGTGGCCGCGCCGCGCGGTCCGGCGGCGAATCCTGTCCGGGGGACGGCAGGGAGGGTGCAGTGCCTCCTCGTCCCCGCCGCGTCGGCACTGGCCCTCGGACTGTGGGGCATCACCCGCCAGGGAACGATGTGGCGCGACGAGTCCGTGACGTACCAGGTCGCCCACCGCAGCCCGTCCGAGATCTGGGCGCTGCTCGGCAACGCGGACGCCGTGCACGGCCTCTACTACTTCCTCATGCACGCCCTCTTCTCGGTCTGGGAAGGAGGGCTGGTCACGCTTCGGCTGCCCTCCGTGCTGGCCGTGTCGGCGGCCGCCGGCCTGGTGGGGCTGACGGCGTACCGGCTCGCCGGGCGACGGGCGGGGGTGCTGAGCGGTCTGGTGTTCACGCTCACCCCGGAAGTGCAGATGTACGCCCAGGAGGGGCGTTCCTACGCGATGGTCTGCGCTCTCGTCGCCCTCGCCACCCACCTGCTGGTCCGTTCCCTGACCGGACCGGCCGGGCGGCGCCTCTGGGCCGGGTACACGCTCGCCGTTCTCCTCGCGTGCTGGCTGCACGAGTTCGCCGTGCTGGCGCTGGTGGCCCACGGGGTGACCGTGTTCCTCTCGCGTACGGACCGGCACGTCCGGCGTGCATGGGCGCTGGCGGCCGGGACGGCCGCCGTCTGTCTGGTTCCTCTGGCCGTGCTCAGCGCGGGGCAGTCCGGTCAGGTGTCGTGGATCGGCGGCCCCGAGCCGAGAGAGTGGTTCGAGATCGCCGGCGTGGCCCTGGTCGCCGTCCTGTGCGCCCGGTACCGGGCGGCCGGTACCCGGCCGGCGCTCCTCCCCCGGCTGGCCCTGCCCCTGACGCTCGCTCCGACGGCTCTGCTGCTGCTCGCCGCGGTCCATGAGCCCATGTACGTCGACCGCTACGTCCTGTTCACCGACGTGGGGCTCGCGCTGCTCATCGGCACCTCGCTGAGCGCGCTCGTCACGGCCGTCTCCCGCCGTGGGCCGCTGCGCGCCCGGCTTCCCCGCATCACGGCCGTGGGCGCGGCGGCGCTCGTGGCCGTGCTCGCGCTCACCCCGGTGACGCTGCAGATGCGGACGCCCGACAGCAGGAAGGACGACGTGACGGCCGTCGCCGAGGAGGTCCGGCGCGTGTCCGCGCCCGGCGACGGGGTCGTCTTCGCGCCCTCGCGCCGGCGCGAGTGGCGGCTCTCGTACCCCGACGAGTACGGCGGACTGCTCGACCTCGCGCTCGGGCGCACCCCGCGGGCCTCCGCGTCGCTCCAGGGCGAGGAGCTCCCCCCTGCCCGGATCCGCGCCCGCATGCTGTCCATGGACCGGATCGTGGTGCTGAGCGACCCACCGGGCCAGCCGGAGGACGCGGTGCCGCAGGAGGCGGTCAAACGCGAAGTCCTGCGCACCCACTTCCTCGAGTGCTCCCGCACCCGGGTGAAGGGCGCCCAGGTGACCCTCTACGCCCGGTCCGGGAAGTGCCCGCCGCCGCAGGGGAACTGATGGCCGTGCCGGGGCGGATACGGAGGCGGGCGCGGGTGCGGGTGCGGCGTCAGGCCGCCGGCAGAGGGGCCGGTTCGGCCTGGGCCAGGAGCGGGCTCTTGTGGCGCAGCAGCCATTGCCGGTAGGCGGCTGCGCGCAGGGCCGCCTCGCGGTAGGCGGCGGTCAGGTCGGCGTACACCGACTCGTACAGCTCGCCGGAGGGCCCGGGTCTGGAGAAGAGCAGGAGGCGGACCGCGAGCGGGTCGCCGCGGAGCGGGCGGACGGCCATGTCCTCGCGGGGCATGGAGGTCGGCTGGCAGGGGGCGACGACCTCGCCGACCGCGATCAGGGAGGCGGCCGTGTGGTAGTCGCCGTGCAGGACGGGCGGGTCGATACCGGCCGCGCCCAGTACCCGCCGCAGCCCGTCCCACTCCCCGTCCACCGTCGGGTCGACCATCCAGCGGTCATGGGCGAGATCGGCCAGGTCAACGACCGGGGCCGCCGCGGCGGGGTGGTCGCGTGCCAGGGAGACGAACTGGGGCTCCCGGTCCACGAGTACACGCGCGCACAGTCCGTCCGGGACCAGTAACGGGCACCCCTCCACCTCGTGCACGAAGGCGACGTCGAGCTGGCCTGCGGCGACCATCCGCAGCAGGGCGTTGGCGGACACGTCCATGTGGAGCGAGATGTCGGTGCCGGTCAGCCGGTCGCGCAGGCGGCGCAGCCAGCCGGCGAGCGCCCGGCTGGCGGTCGACCCGATGCGCAGCAGCGGACCGCCCTCACCGGCCGCGGCCGCCTTCGCCTCCACGACGAGCGCGCCCATCTCCGCGACGAGGGGCCGGGCCCGGCTCAGTACGGAACGGCCGAGCGGCGTCGGCCGGCAGCCGGTGCGCTCCCGCGAGAAGAGGGCCGCGCCCAGAAAGTTCTCGATACGGCGCAGTTGCGTCGTCAGGGACGGCTGGCTGACACCGAGCTGCCGGGCGGCTTTGTGCAGGCTGCCGGTGTCGGCTATGGCGCACAGCGCACGCAGGTGCCTCACCTCGAGCTCCATGCTCCCGAGCGTAGGGCTGCACCAACTGCCACACCAGACACCGTAGTCGGGGCAGGACGGGCGGATCGGGACAGGCTGCTCGGGAGTGGGTGATGCGCCCGCGCTATCGCCCCCTGGCATCATCCGCGCGGCGGTGCGCCTCCCCGACACTTCGGCTACCGAACGTCGTTCAACGGACCAGTAGGAGCCCCCCATGCGTCACACCAGAACGTTGTTCTCCGCCGTCGTCGGTCTCGGCCTCGCCGCCGTCCTCGGCACCGTGCCCGCCACCGCCGCCAACTCCCCTGCGGCCGCGGTGACATCCTCCTCCACCTCGTACGCCGCGTACGAGGGCTCCGCGGAGGACGCGAAGGCGACCAGGGCCTTCTTCGACGCCGTGGTCAGGTCGGTCGCCCAGAAGCGCGCGGCGAACCCGGGCGCGCAGGCCGTGACCGTCGTCTACAACGCGAGCAACGCGCCCACCTTCCGCACCCAGATAGCGCGCAGCACCCAGATCTGGAACGGCTCGGTCAGCAATGTCCGGCTCGTCGAGGGCTCGGGCGCCGACTTCGCCTACTACGAGGGCAACGACTCACGCGGGTCGTACGCGAGCACCGACGGTCACGGCCGCGGCTACATCTTCCTGGACTACCGGCAGAACCAGCAGTACAACTCCACCCGTGTCACCGCCCATGAGACCGGGCACGTGCTCGGACTGCCCGACCACTACTCGGGTCCCTGCAGCGAGCTGATGTCGGGCGGCGGCCCCGGCACCTCGTGCCAGAACGCCTACCCGAACTCGGCGGAACGCTCCCGGGTGAACCAGCTCTGGGCGAACGGGCTCGCTGCCGCGATCGCCAAGGTTTCCTGACCGGAGCCTGCCGACGGGAAGGGGCGCCCCGCAGTGCACGGCGGGGCGCCTTGTCGTGTCTGCCGCGTAGAAGGCGCTCAGGCCTGGGCCGGTTCGCGCCGGCCGAGTTCGGCGCCGGGCGGCAGTTGGCGGCGGATCCTGCCGAGCGCGTCGTCGAAGTCCCCGTCCCCGACGCCCGCTTCGTATGCCGCACCGCCGTAGTGCAGTGTCAGATTGAGGTCCGACCGGTCGAGCGGCGGCTCTTTCCCGGTGGGCTCACCCAGTGTCAGCAGGCAGCTCAGGGTCGCCTGCTGGACCGTGCCGTCCGCGTGGACGGGCAGGGGCATGTCCCATTCCAGGACACAGGAGGCCAGCACCTGGGAGGCGCCGACCGCCCTGAGAGCGGCGAAGGTGGCCCCCTCGTACACAACGCCTCTGATGGATGTGCGCAGTTGGCCGCCGCTCGCCGATATGGTGACCGATTCCGCGCCCTGCCGGTCGCGGTACCAGCCCGCCCAGGCTTCCGTAGACTCCGATGACATGCGCGGACTGTAGCGGTAGGGCCGAGCGGGGCGCGCCCCAGGTGCCCCTCAGGACGTGCCGGTCTCCCGGCCGGGGGCGTCGTCGGGCGACTCTCCGGACGGTCCGGCCGGCGATGCGTCGGACGCACCGGGTCCGCCCGGCTCGTCCGGCCGGCCAGGGCCCTCGGGCCGGTCCGGCCCTCCCCGCGCCTGCGGCTTCGCTCCGCCCTCCGGGGGGACGTAGAGCGGACAGTCAGGATTGCGGCAGGGACCCGGCTCCCACAACGGGACGTACGTGCCCAGTGTCTTGTGCCGCTTCACCACCGATTCCACCGGTTGCCCGCAGGCGGCGCACGTCTGACGGCGCTGCGGGTCGTGACTCGTCCGGGGTACTTCACGTCCTTTGCTGCCCATACAGTCAGAATATGTCGGTATGGGCAGCTCGGACAGCGCAGCTCCTGCGGCCGGTCCGCCGCGACAGGTCCGCCGCGGCCGCCCCCGCGGTCAGTCCTTCCGGCTGTACTGCCTGACGACCACGCCGTTGCCGAAGGCCCGCACGGAGTCCAGCGAGAAGGCCGACAGGCGGAAGGGGGTCGCGAACATCGGCATGCCGGAACCGAGCACGACGGGGTAGCTCTTGATGACGAGTTCGTCGACCTCGTCGATCAGCTGTCCGGCGACGTTCGCCCCGCCGCACAGGTAGATGTCCAGACCTTCCTCCTTCTTGAGGTCCCGGACCGCGGCGGCCACGTCGCCGGAGAGGATGCGCACGTTCGGGTCGGGTGACTCCTGGAGGCTGTTCGACACCACGAACTCACGCAGATGGGCGTACGGGCTGGTGAGCCCGACCTTCAGCGCCAGGTCGTAGCTGGCGCGGCCCTGTATGAGGGTGTCGTATCTGCTGTTCGGCACATCGTCGATACCGAAGGCGCGGCGGGCCGGGGTCGGCAGGGTGTCGGCGCACTCCTCCTTGAGGTATTCGAGGTAGTCGTCGGCCACGAGATCCGTGAAGAAGTCCGCTTCACCCCCCGGGGCGCCGATGAAGCCGTCGATGGATGCGGCGATGAAGTAGCTGAGCTTTCGCAAACCGGTCCTCTGGTCGTCGGATACCGAAGAGGCCGCCGACGGCCGGGCGCGCTCGCACCCGGCCGGACCGGGGCCCGAACCACTTCGGCCATAGTGCTTCACTTGAAGTCGTGCGGCAAGTGCTTTGCGGAGATCAGTGGTTGCGCCGGGTGACGAATTCGGCCAGGGAGAGCAGATCACTCGCCGCGGTCAGATCCGGGACGGCCCGGGACAGCCGGCCGACCGCCCGGGACATCCGGTCGCCGGCATGCATCTGGGCCCAGTCCCGCCCTCCGGCCCGCTCCACCGCGTCGGCGGCGCGGCGGACCGCCGACGCGCTCATCGGCCCCCGGTACAACTCGGCCAGCTCCACCGCCGCCGCGGTGCCGGAGGCCAGCGCGGCGACCACCGGGAGCGACTTCTTGTGCGCCGCGAGATCCGCGCCGGCCGGTTTGCCCGTCTGCTCCGGGTCGCCCCAGATCCCGATGAGGTCGTCGATGAGCTGGAACGCCAGTCCCGCCTCCCTCCCGAAGGCGTCCATCGCCGCGGCCTGCTCCTCGTCCGCGCCGGCGTACAGCGCGCCGAGGGCGCAGGCGCAGCCGAGCAGGGCCCCGGTCTTGGCGGTCGCCATGGCGAGGCACTCCTCGAGGGTGACCTCGAGCGGCGGACGTTCCTCGAAGGCGCAGTCGGCCTGCTGGCCCGCGCACAGCTCGATCACACAGGCCGCCAGCCGCACCGCCGCGGGGCCGGATGCCGGGTGCCGGTCCTCCGCGAGCAGCCGCAGCGCGAGCGCCGACATCGCGTCCCCGGCGATGATGGCGTCGGCGGTGCCGAAGACGCTCCACGCCGTGGGCCGGTGCCTGCGGGTCGGGTCCTCGTCGATCACGTCGTCGTGCAGCAGGGTGAAGTTGTGCGCGAGCTCGACCGCGGCGGCCGCCCGCACGGCCTGCCGCGGGTCGCCGCCCAGCGCCTGGCACGCGGCGAGCACCAGCGCCGGCCTGACGGCCTTGCCGGTGGCACCGGCGACCGGGGTGCCGTCGGAGCGCTCCCAGCCGAAGTGGTACATGGCGATCCGGCGCATGGAACCGGGCAGCGACGCGATGGCTGAGCGGAGTTCGGGGTCGACCGCACTGCGGGTGCGTTCGAGGAGGGCGACGGCCTCTCGGCCGTCGACGGTGTCCGGCATGGTCAACTGGCGTTCCTTTCCCGGTGGTGGCTTCCCCTCGCGGGCGGGGACGCGGCGACAGCTCCGCGCCCCCGAAGGTCACGTCGTCCCTGGGCAGGTCACCGCCAACGGCTCACCTCCACGTTCTCCAGGACGCCGAGCGCGTCCGGGACGAGCACGGCCGCCGAGTAGTAGGCCGTGACCAGGTAGGAGATGATCGCCTGCTCGTCGATGCCCATGAACCGGACCGACAGGCTCGGCTCGATCTCGTCCGGGATGCCGCTCTGCCGGAGCCCGATGACGCCCTGCTCGTCCTCGCCGGTACGCATGCAGATGATCGACGTCGTCCGGGCCTCGGTGACCGGGATCTTGTTGCACGGGAAGATCGGCACGCCGCGCCAGGCGGGCACATGGTGACCCGCCACTTCCACGCTGTCGGGCACCAGTCCGCGCCTGTTGCACTCGCGCCCGAAGGCGGCGATGGCGCGCGGATGGGCGAGGAAGAGCTTCGAGCCCCGCCGCCGCGAGAGCAGTTCGTCCATGTCGTCCGGGCTCGGCACACCGTCGTGCGGCTGCAGCCGCTGCCCGTAGTCGCAGTTGTTGAGGAGGCCGAACTCACGGTTGTTGATGAGCTCGTGCTCCTGCCGCTCGCGCAGGGCCTCGACGGTCAGCCGCAACTGCTGCTCCGTCTGGTTCATCGGCTGGTTGTAGAGGTCCGCGACGCGGCTGTGCACCTTGAGCACCGTCTGGGCGACGCTCAGCTCGTACTCCCGCGGCGCGGCGTCGTAGTCGACATAGGTGTGCGGCACGACCGCTTCGCCGACATGGCCGGCCGACAGGTCGATCGCCGCCTCGCCGTACTTGTTGGTGCGCTGGTGGGGAAGCGCCGCCAGATCCGCCAGATGGGAACGCAGCGACTCCGCCCGGTCCGCCAGGTTGAGCACGTCGTCCCTCGTCAGCACCAGGACCGTGCAGGCGGTCGCGGCGCGGGCCGTGTACTGCCAGACGGCTTCCCGGTCCAGCAGCGACTGGTCGCCGAAGTAGGCTCCGTCGGCGAGGACTTCGACGACCGCCTCGTCCCCGTAGGGACCCTCCCCCACCTTCTCCACCCGGCCGTGCGCCAGCAGGAAGATCCGGTCCGCCGCCTGGCCGCCGGTCGCCAGCACCTCGCCCGCAGCGAACTCCCGCTGCTCGCACCGCTGAGCCAGCTCCGTCAGCGCCGCCTCGTCGTCGAAGTCCCGCAGCGCCGGAAGCTCCCCCAGTTCGGCCGGGATCACGGCGACGCGGTCGCCGGTCTGGACGAACGTCACCCGCCCGTCGCCGACCGAGTAGCTGAGGCGGCGGTTCACCCGGTACGTGCCGCCCTGCACCTGCACCCACGGCAGCATGCGCAGCAGCCACCGTGAGGTGATCTCCTGCATCTGCGGGACGGACTTGGTGGTGGTCGCGAGATTCCGTGCGGCAGCGGTACCGAGACTCTGCTGAGGTGCCTGGTCGCGAATGCCCTCGCCGACGGAACCAACCGAACCAACCGTCATGAGACTCCCTCTCGATCATGTCCTGACCTGCGAAGCAAGCGTCCCAGTACGGTATGTAAGTACGCCATTACACAAATGAGTGTGACTGGATCACCGCGGAGCGGGGCAGTAGCCGGACCCGTGGACACATCCGGCCAGAATGGGTTCATGCCCGAACCGACCTCGACCGATCCGGTGGCCGCGATGCGGCCCCGTCTGCCGTCGCCGCTGCAGCAGGTCGAGGACGAGCGCTTCTCCCGGCACGGCGTGCGACTGCTCCTCAAGCGCGACGACCTGATCCACCCGGATCTGCCGGGCAACAAGTGGCGGAAGCTGGCCCCCAACCTCCGGGCGGCGGCGGGCCGGCCGGTGCTGACCTTCGGCGGCGCGTATTCCAACCATCTGCGGGCGACGGCCGCCGCGGGGCGGCTGCTCGGCTTCGGCACGATCGGCGTCGTACGCGGCGACGAGCTCGCCACCCGCCCGCTGAACCCGTCCCTGGCCCGGTGCGCGGCGGACGGCATGCGCCTGCTGTTCGTCGACCGCGCCACCTATCGCGCCAAGGACGACCCGGGGACGCTCGCCGGGATCCTCCGGACGGCGGCGACGGACGACGTGTACGTGGTTCCCGAGGGCGGGAGCAACGCACCGGCCGCGGCCGGCTGCGCCGGACTCGGGCGCGAGCTGCGCGGCCTCGCCGACGTGGTGGCCGTCGCCTGCGGCACCGGGGGCACCCTGGCCGGACTGGCGGCCGGACTGGGCGACGGGCAGCGTGCCCTCGGCTTCCCGGTGCTCAAGGGCGGGTTCCTCGCCGCGGCGGTACGCGACCTCCAGGAAGAGGCCTTCGGCGGCCCCACCGGCGACTGGTCCCTCGACGAGCGCTTCCACTTCGGCGGGTACGCCCGTACCACTCCCGGACTCGACGCGTTCGCGGAAGGCTTCGGCGCACGTCACGGGCTTCCCGTCGAGCGGGTCTATGTCGCCAAGATGCTCGCCGGACTCGTGGAACTCGCCGCGGAGGGGGCCTTCCCGCCCGGCACGACGGTCGCGGCCGTGATCACCGGGCAGGAGGACGGGCGGGCGGCCGGCGCCGCCGGGTGACCGTTCAGGCGGTTTCCTCGCGGTAGGCGGCCGCCTCCTCCAGATCGAGCCTGCGCAGCAGCTTGCGCAGCATCTCGTCGTCGATGACCCGCCGGTTCCGCAGGTCCACGAACACGTCCCGTTCCGCCGCGATCATCTCCCTGGCGAGCCTGCGGTAGGTGTCGTCGGCCGACTCGCCGGTCGTCTCGTTCACCGAACCGAGCCTCTCCCACACCGAGTTCCTGCGGCGTTCCAGCACCGTGCGCAGCCGCTGTTCCAGTGGCTCCGGCAGCCGGTTGCCCTCGTCGGCGAGCAGTTCCTCCAGCCGCCGCTCCGCCGCCGCGGACGCCTGGCTCTGCGCCTGCGCCTCTGCCAGGGTCTCCGCCTGGACGTCTCGGCCGGGGATCTTCAGAGCCCGGATCAGGGACGGCAGCGTCAGCCCCTGGACCACCAGCGTTCCGATCACGGTGGTGAAGGTGAGGAACAGGACCAGGTTGCGGGCCGGGAAGTCCTCTCCGCTCGACGTCGTCAGCGGGATGGAGAAGGCGATCGCGAGCGACACGACCCCGCGCATGCCGGCCCAGCCGACGATCAGCGGCGCCGTCCAGTTGGTCTCCGGCTCGCGCTCCCTGATCCGCCGGGACAGCATGCGCGGCAGGAACGTCGCCGGGTAGACCCATACGAACCGCACCACCACCACGGCGATGAAGACCCCGGCCGCGTACCAGAGGGACTCCCCCACGCCGTAGTCGCCCAGTTCCCCCACCACGATCGCCAGTTGCAGGCCGATCAGCGCGAAGACGGTGGACTCCAGGACGAAGGCGACCATCTTCCAGACGGCCTCCTCCTGGAGCCGGGTCGCGAAGTCGACCTGGTAGGAGTGATGGCCCAGGTAGAGCGCGACGACGACCACGGCCAGGACCCCGGAGGCGTGGACCTGTTCTGCGGCCGCGTAGGCGATGAACGGGATGAGCAGCGACAGGATGTTCTGCAGCAGCGCTTCCTTCAGGTGCTTGCGCAGCCAGTGGATCGGGACCATCAGCGCCAGACCGACGCCGACCCCGCCGACGGACGCCAGCGCGAACTCCGCCAGCCCGTCGCCCCAGCTGGTGCCGGCCCCGATCGCGGCCGCGAGGGCGACCTTGAAGGCGGTGATCGCGGTGGCATCGTTCACCAAGGATTCACCTTGAAGGATCGTGGTGATCCGGCCGGGCAGACCGAGCCTGCGCGCGATGGCCGTCGCGGCGACGGCGTCCGGTGGCGCGATCACCGCACCGAGCACCAGGGCCGTCGCCAGCGGCAGATCGGGCACCAGGAGATAGGCGAGGCAGCCGACCGCGACCGTCGCGAACAGGACATAGCCCACGGACAGCAGCGCGACGGGACGGATGTTGGCCCGCAGGTCGAGGTACGAGCTGTCCAGCGCGGCCAGGTGCAGCAGCGGAGGCAGCACCAGCGGCAGCACGATGTGCGGGTCGAGGTGGAAGTCGGGAACGCCCGGCACGTACGAGGCGGCCAGTCCGGCCACCACGAGCAGCAGCGGCGCCGGGACCGGCGTCCTGCGGGCGGCGCCGGCCACCGCCGCGCTCACCGCGATCAGCCCCACCAGCGGCAATGCTTCCATCACACCGACCTCACGTCCGTCTTCCCCGTCGTAATCTGGCAATCATGAGTGAGTGCCCCCACGTAGCAGAACTGCCGCGCCCCGAACCGGCTCCGCTGACCGACACGTGTCCGGAATGCCTGGCGGCCGGCAGTCACCCGGTCCAGCTGCGACTCTGCCTGGCGTGTGGGCACGTGGGCTGCTGCGACTCCTCGCCGATGCGGCACGCGAGCGCGCACTTCCGTGAGACGGGGCACGCGGTGATGCGCAGTTTCGAGCCGGGACAGGTGTGGCGGTGGTGCTTCGTCGACGGTTCGATCGTCTGACGCCTGGGTACGTCAACCATCCGCCGACCCCGCTCAATTGGGCGGCGCAGACCTCTAGCCACTGTGCGTACTCATAGGCTTACATTGAGTGACACTTGTCGGCATGGGGGTCCTGGCGACACGGCACCATGGATCGCGATAGCGTCGCCAGGCCAGACCTGGCTGCGTGACCGACCGCGTAACGCACGGCCGCGGGGCCTCTGCCCCCGGCCCGGAAAGAGCTTGTGCCACCTTGGAGGTGAGGGTGTCCCATATTGCAGGCGAGCCCGGGACCCAGGACTTCGTGGAAGTCCGGCTGCCCGCTGCGGGTGCCTACCTGTCCGTACTGCGAACGGCCACCGCCGGCCTCGCAGCGCGCTTGGACTTCACCCTCGACGAGATCGAGGACCTGCGGATCGCGGTGGACGAGGCGTGCGCGATCCTGCTGCAGCAGGCCGTCCCGGGGTCCGTCCTGAGCTGTGTCTTCCGGCTAGTCGACGACTCGCTGGAGGTGACGGTCTCCGCGCCCACGACCGACGGCCGGGCGCCGGAGCGTGACACGTTCGCCTGGACGGTGCTCTCCGCACTGGCCGGCAAGGTCGACTCGTCGGTCGCCGACGACCGCACGGTCGCCATCAGTCTGTACAAGCAGCGCGGCGCGGGACCCGGGCCGGCGTGAGCAGCGGAAACGGGGACGGTTCGATGCGGGAGGACGAGGAGCGAGGCCCGCGGGTGCTGAGCGCGTCCGCCGGCATCCCTGAGCAGCAGGCGCGGCCGCACCCGGTGGTGGACGAACCTGATGGCCGTACGGCCTCGGCAGAGCGGGCGGACCGTATGAGCGAGCACCAGCAGGATCATCACCCTCATGACCGCAGCGGCGCGCGGGCGATGTTCATCGAACTGCGCAAGCTGCCCGACGGGTCGCCCCAGCGGGCAGAGCTGCGCAACCAGCTGGTCCGGATGCATCTGCCGCTGGTCGAGCACCTGGCGCGGCGGTTCCGGAACCGCGGCGAGCCGCTGGACGACCTCACCCAGGTCGCGACGATCGGCCTGATCAAGTCGGTGGACCGGTTCGACCCGGAGCGCGGTGTCGAGTTCTCGACCTACGCGACCCCGACGGTGGTCGGCGAGATCAAGCGCCACTTCCGTGACAAGGGCTGGGCGGTCCGGGTGCCGCGCCGCCTTCAGGAGCTGCGGCTCTCGCTCACGACCGCGACGGCAGAGCTCTCCCAGCAGCACGGCCGGTCCCCGACCGTGCACGAGCTGGCGGAGCGCCTCGGCATCTCGGAGGAGGAGGTCCTGGAGGGTCTGGAGTCCGCGAACGCGTACTCCACGCTGTCCCTGGACGTCCCCGACACGGACGACGAGTCCCCGGCGGTGGCGGACACGCTCGGCGCGGAGGACGAGGCGCTGGAGGGCGTCGAGTACCGCGAGTCGCTCAAGCCGCTCCTGGAGGGCCTCCCGCCGCGGGAGAAGCGGATCCTGCTGCTGCGGTTCTTCGGGAACATGACCCAGTCCCAGATCGCGCAGGAGGTCGGCATCTCCCAGATGCACGTCTCCCGCCTCCTCGCCCGCACTCTGGCGCAGCTGCGCGAACGCCTCCTGGTCGAGGAGTAGCCCCTCTCGCGGCCCCGCACCGCCGCCGCCCCGGACCGCGTCCCGCCCCGGGGCGAACACCGGCGGAACCGGGCCCTTCGGGCGGGAGGGGGCGGGGTCGTAGGGGCGCCCCGGGAGCGGAGCGCCGCCGCCCGTGCGCAGCGCACGCACGGACCGGTGCGCTCAACGGAACACGCCACGCCGGGACCGGCCCGCCCGGGCCTCGCCTCGACGTGCCGCCGCCCCAGGGCTACGCGCGGCTGCGGATGCCGAGTGCCTGCGCCGTCGTCGGGTTCACCAGCAGCACCAGGCCGGTCACCACGACCGCCGCCAGCACCACGCCCAGCGGGATCAGCGCGCCGGACGCCCGCAGCAGCGTCCACGCGGGGATCAGTCCGATCAGCTGGGTGATGATCGCCGGTCCACGGCTCCAGCTGCGCTGCCGCAGCAGTCCTCGCGCCGCCGCCAGCGGGATCACTCCGAGGGCCATCAGCGTCAGGCCGCCCATCTCCGCCTGGGAGGGGCTGTCGGGCCGGCCGAGCAGACCCATCACAAGCATGTACACGCCACCCACGACCAGCGCCAGCCCTTCGGCGGCGCACACCGCTGCCGCGGCGGTCAGACGGGTGGGGCGGCCGGGGGCGGAGGTCTGGTCGTCACTGCTCACCCGTGCAGGGTATCCGTCCGCCCGCGCGAGGCAGCTTTCGCCCGTGTCCTGCCGCGCGCACCGCACGCCCACCGCCGAAACCCGGACTGGGCCAGGTACCCCCCAGTAGGTACGCTGCATCGCATGCGCGCACTTCTCGTGGTCAATCCGGCAGCAACCACCACCAGTGCCCGCACGCGCGACGTACTGATCCACGCGCTCGCCAGCGAGATGAAGATCGAGGCGGTCACCACCGAGTACCGCGGCCACGCCCGCGACCTCGGCCGCCGGGCCGCGGAGTCGAACGACATCGACCTGGTCGTCGCCCTCGGCGGCGACGGCACGGTCAACGAGGTGGTCAACGGCCTGCTGCACAACGGCCCCGATCCGGACTCCCTCCCCCGTCTCGCGGTGGTCCCCGGCGGCTCGACGAACGTCTTCGCCCGCGCTCTCGGCCTGCCGAACGACGCCGTCGAGGCGACCGGCGCGATCTTGGACGCGCTCCGCGACCGGACCGAGCAGACGGTCGGCCTGGGCCTCGCGGCCGGCACGCCCGGCACGGACGACGAGGCCGTCCCAGAACGCTGGTTCACCTTCTGCGCCGGGCTCGGTTTCGACGCCGGCGTGGTCGGCCGGGTCGAACAGCACCGCGAACGCGGCAAGCGGTCGACACACGCCCTCTACGTGCGCCAGGTGCTGCGCCAGTTCCTGGAGGACCCGCACCGCAGACGCGGCACCATCACCCTGGAGCGGCCCGGCGCGGCCCCCGTCGAGGACCTGGTGCTGTCCATAGTCTGTAACACCTCTCCGTGGACCTACCTGGGCAATCGCCCGGTGTACGCGTCCCCGAAGGCGTCCTTCGACACCGCCCTCGACGTGCTCGGACTGTCGAAGCTGTCGACCCCCGCGGTGGCGCGTTACGGCACCCAGCTGCTCACCTCGAGCCCGGATCGCGGGCCCCGCGGGAAGCACGCACTCACACTTCACGACCAGACCGACTTCACCTTGCATTCAAAGGTCCCACTGCCCTTCCAGATGGACGGTGACCACCTGGGGCTGCGCACGAGCGTGACGTTCACAGGCGTTCGCCGTGCACTGCGTGTGATTGTGTGACCGGAACGACCGAAAGTCCTTTATCTCGAACGTACGGGCTGGGATCCACCCCATAGAAGTACGGCTGTGACCTAGTCGACACCGAGGAATCAAAAAAAACTTTCCGGAAGGGGTTGTATCCGTCGCCGAGGTTTGCGAATCTCTACATGGCGATCGGGACGGCCCGCAACATCGGCCCCACAGACCGCCGGAACCCCTCCACGAATCCAGGACCCAACGCCGGGCAAACTGGCGATCGGCCCTTCCCTTGCGGGGGGATTCGTGAAAGCGTTCACATTCACAAGCAACCTGCACGTAATACCAAGGAGAGGTAGCAGCCATGGACTGGCGTCACAACGCCGTTTGCCGCGAGGAAGACCCCGAGCTCTTCTTCCCCATCGGCAACACCGGTCCTGCGCTGCTGCAGATCGAGGAAGCCAAGGCCGTCTGCCGTCGCTGCCCCGTCATGGAGCAGTGCCTGCAGTGGGCGCTCGAGTCCGGCCAGGACTCCGGCGTCTGGGGTGGCCTCAGCGAGGACGAGCGCCGCGCGATGAAGCGCCGCGCCGCTCGCAACCGGGCGCGTAACGCCAGCGCCTGACGCCCCCTGCTACCGGCCTCCCGGCGGCGCGTACAGCGAGTACGCACTCACCGCCTTCGAGCCGCAGCGCGCAGTACCCCCGATGCGCATCGCACAATGCAGCACATGAGCTTCGAGCCCCGGACCGTGTCACACGGCCCGGGGCTCTTCGCTGTGCCTCGCCGGGCCGGTCCCCGGCGAGCTGTCCCCCGAGCGGCGGCGCTAACGCCGGTCCGGCACAGGGATGTCGAGCACGACCCGTGTGCCGCGCCCCGGAGCGGGTACCGGGACCATGTCGAACGTCCCGCCCAACTCCCCCTCCACGAGGGTCCGTACGATCTGCAGCCCGAGGTTCCCCGTCCGCTGCGGATCGAAGCCCTCCGGCAGGCCGCGGCCGTCGTCCTGAACGGTGATCAGCAGCCGGGCGTTCTCCGTGCGCGCGTCACCGCGGACTGCCGCAACCTCCACCGAACCCTGCTCCCCCTGCGCGAAGGCGTGTTCCAGGGCGTTCTGCAGCACCTCGGTGAGCACCATGGACAGCGGCGTGGCGATCTCGGCGTCAAGGATGCCGAAGCGCCCGGTGCGCCGGCAGTCGACCTTGCCGGGTGAGATCTCCGCCACCATCGCGATCACGCGGTCGGCGATGTCGTCGAACTCCACCCGCTCGTCCAGATTCTGGGACAGCGTCTCATGCACGATCGCGATCGAACCGACGCGCCGCACGGCCTCGTTGAGGGCCTCACGCCCGCGCACCGAGTCCATCCGGCGTGCCTGGAGGCGCAGCAGTGCCGCGACCGTCTGGAGGTTGTTCTTCACCCGGTGGTGGATCTCCCGGATGGTCGCGTCCTTGGTGATCAACTCCCGCTCGCGGCGGCGCAGTTCGGTCACGTCCCGCAGCAGCACCAGGGAACCGATGCGCACGCCCTTGGGCTTGAGGGGAATCGCCCGCAGCTGGATGACTCCGCCGTTGCCCTCCACCTCGGTCTCGCGCGGCGCGTATCCGCTGGCGATCTTGACGATGGCCTCGTCGACCGGACCGCGGGAGGGGGCCAGTTCGGCGGTGACCTGGCCCAGGTGCTGGCCGACGAGGTCGGAGGCCAGACCGAGGCGGTGGTAGGCGGACAGTCCGTTGGGGCTGGCGTACTGGACGATGCCGTCCGCGTCGAGCCTGATCAGCCCGTCTCCGGCACGCGGCGAGGAGTCCATCTCGACCTGCTCCCCGGGGAACGGGAACGTGCCGGCGGCGATCATCTGCGCCAGGTCGGAGGCGGACTGCAGGTAGGTGAGCTCCAGCCGCGACGGGGTGCGCACGGTGAGCAGGTTGGTGTTGCGCGCGATGACGCCCAGGACCCGGCCCTCCCGGCGTACGGGGATGGACTCGACCCGCACCGGGACCTCCTCGCGCCACTCCGGGTCGCCCTCGCGCACGATCCGCCCCTCGTCCAGCGCGGCGTCCAGCAGCGGGCGCCGGCCGCGCGGCACCAGGTGGCCGACCATGTCGTCCTGGTACGAGGTGGGGCCGGTGTTCGGCCGCATCTGGGCGACGGAGACGTACCGCGTGCCGTCGCGGGTGGGCACCCACAGCACGAGGTCGGCGAAGGAGAGGTCGGAGAGCAGCTGCCACTCCGAGACCAGCAGATGGAGCCACTCGAGGTCTGACTCACTCAGAGCGGTGTGCTGGCGGACGAGTTCGTTCATGGAGGGCACGTCAGCGAGGGTACCCGCGGGCCGCGGCGCCGCGACGGGACCCTCAACCCGTCCGGCACCGCAGCCCGGAGTTGCGCGGCCGGCGGGTGTGCGGTCCCGGTCGGCCGTGGGAGGTCTCGACGCAGTCAGGGCAGAGAGCGCCGGGGACCTCGTTCCACCCTCCTGTGCGGGGAGGGCGGAGGCTTGTGCAGTTTCGATTGTGGACTAGACCATTCGGCTCTGTCCATGCCTGGCGCACGTTAAGTTCCGCCACCATACTTATACACCGTCGTGAACGACGGGCGGGCCCCTCATCACACCCGCCCGTCGCGATCACGGCCCCCGCCGCACGACCGGCTCAGCGCGTCTCCGTCACCTTCGCCAGCGCCCTCGGGGCGTCCGGGTCCTGCCCCCGCGCGATGGTCACTTCGTACGCGAGCAGTTGCAGCGGAAGGATCTCCAGAATCGGCTGGAGCTCTTCCGGCACGCCCTCCGTGGGCAGTACGAAGCCCGCGGACGCGGCCTCGACCTGCGGAGCCGGGCCCACCACGAAGAGGTCCGCCCCGCGGCCGCGGAGCCGGTCGAGCACCGGCTGGAGCGCCTCGCCGCCCTTGCCGTCCGGCACCACCGCGATCACCGGGGAGACGTTGTCCACCATGGCGAGCGGCCCGTGCAGCAGGTCCGCGCCGGAGTACGCCAGCGCGGGGATGTAGCTGGTCTCCATGAGCTTGAGCGCCGCCTCCTTCGCCGTCGGGTAGCCGTAGCCCCGCGACGTGATGACCATGCGCTCGGCGAAGCGGTAGCGCGAGGCCAGCGCGCGCACCTCGTCCTGCCGGCCGAGGATCCGCCCGGCCAGGTCCGGCACCAGCCCGGCCGCCGGCACCTCCCCACCGCGCAGACCCTCCACGCAGGTGGAGGGCCATCAGGGAGGCGGTGTAGGTCTTGGTGGCCGGCAGGGCCTTCTCCGGGCCGGCCATGATGTCGATCGAGAACTCGGAGACCGCGGCCAGCGGCGAGTCCGGGTTGTTGGTCACCGCCAGGGTGACCGCGCCGGCCTCCCGCGCCGCCTTCGTGGAGGCCACCAGGTCGGGCGAACCGCCGGACTGGCTGATGGTGATCACCAGGACGTCGGCGAGCGAGGGGCGGGCGCCGTAGGCGGTGGTGGTGGACATGGAGGTGAGTCCGCACGGCAGCCCGAGGCGGATCTCGATCAGGTACTTCGCGTAGAGCGCGGCGTTGTCGGACGTGCCGCGCGCCGTCAGCAGGACGAACCGCGGTTTCTTCGCCGCGATCGCCGATGCCACCTGCCGGATCCTCGGCGCGCCCTCGTCGAGGATGCGCCGCAGGACCGCCGGCTGCTGTGCCATCTCGCCGGACATGATCCGGCCCGGGTGCTCCTCGTGCTCGGCCGACGTCGTGGCGGACATGCCCGTTGCCTCCAGGTGACGCTCAGGGTGCCGGGCGGCGACACCGACGGCGCCCGCCCGGCACTGCACGGTCCACGCAGGCCCACGCCCGGCTCAGCGGCCGGTGATGGCCTCCGCGGCGGCGCGTCCGCAGACGCGGGCCGCGCCGTGGGTAGCGATGTGCAGGGCCCCCCTGGGCGCCGCCCGGTTCAGACCCATCTCGACCACGACCGTGTCGGGACGGGCCGCGAGGAGCGCGTCGAGGGCGTTCGCCATCCACGGGTGACGGTGGACGTCGCGAACCACAGCGACGATCCTACGGTCCGCCGCCGCCTCCAGCACATGTGACACCAAGTCGGACGTATCGCCCTCTTCGGCGTAGGTGCCGGTCTCCGTGCCGGGCAGCAGGGCCGTCAGTTCCGCGGCCACGCCCCACGGAGTCTCGTCCCCGACGGCGATGTTGGCGACGGGAGTGAAGGCCGCCACGTACGGGGCCGCCGTGACCGGCTCCCGATCCGGTCCGCCCGGAGTGACCCGCACCGCGCGGCGCGCGGCGACGAGACCGATCTCCGTGTCGGAGCCGGGCGCGGTCCCCTCCTGTGAAGCCGCGCCCGGCTCTGCTGCAGCCCCCCTGGCCCGCCGCGTCCAGTCCGCGAGGGCACGCACACGTGCCGCCGCGTCGGCCAGCCGCTCCTCGGGCAGGTCGCCGTTCCGCACCGCATCGACCAGCGCGTCGCGCAGTCGCAGTACGGTCTCCTCGTCGGCCAGACCGCCACCGACGCAAATAGCGTCGGCGCCGGCGGCGATCGCGAGGACCGAGCCGCGCTCGATGCCGTACGTGGACGAGATGGCCTGCATCTCCATGCCGTCCGTGACGATCAGGCCCTGGTAGCCCAGCTCCTCGCGCAGCAGACCGGTGAGGATCTGCGGGCTCAGCGTCGCGGGACGGTCGGGGTCGAGCGCGGGAAGTAGGATATGCGCGCTCATCACCGCTTTGGAACCCGCCGCGATGGCCGCGCAGAAAGGCACCAGCTCACGGGCGTGCAACGTGTCGAGGTCCACATCGATACGGGGCGCCGCGTGGTGCGAGTCCACATTGGTGTCGCCGTGCCCGGGGAAGTGCTTGGTGCAGGCGGCCACGCCGGCGGCCTGCAGTCCCTCGACGTAGGCGACGGTGTGGCGGGCGGCCAGTGCGGTGTCGGCGCCGAACGACCGCACACCGATGACCGGATTGTCCGGGTTGGAGTTGACATCGGCGGAGGGTGCCCAGTTGAGGTCCACCCCGCACTCGGCCAGCCGGCGCCCCAACTCGTGCGCGACGGCGCGGGTGAGGTCGACGTCGTCCACCAGGCCCAGCGCGTAGTTGCCGGGGAACGAGGAGCCGGTGCGCACCTCGAGCCGGGTGACGTCGCCGCCCTCCTCGTCGATGGCGACAAGGACGTCGTCGCGTTCCGCCCGCAACCGGGCGGTGAGCGCGGCGAGCTGGCCGGGCGAGGTGATGTTGCGGCCGAACAGGCCGACGGCGCAGAGCCCTTCACCGATCTGCCGCAGAAGCCAGTCGGGCGCCGTGGTGCCGACGAAGCCGGGCTGGAGGATGGTGAGCGCGTCGCGAGTCAGGGTGCCTGACGAGCCACGTACCAGAGTGGTCATGAGGTGGCGTTATCCCTTCACTGCGCCCGAGGTGAGCCCTGCGGCCATCTTCTTCTGGATGATCATGAAGAAGACGACGACCGGCAGTGCGATGAGTGTCGAGGCCGCCATCAGCGCGCCGTAGTCCGTTCCCCGCTCGGTGGTGAACGTCATCAGCCAGACGTTGAGCGTGTACTTGGAGTTGTCGTTGATCAGGATGTAGGCGAAGAGGTACTCGTTCCAGGCGTTGACCAGGGCGAAGATGGACGCCGCGGCGAGGCCGGGGGCGAGCAGCGGGAAGATCACGCGACGGAAGGCGCCCATGCGGGTGCAGCCGTCGACCATCGCGGACTCCTCGAGCTCCACCGGGATGTTCACCACGAACCCGCGGATCATGACGATCGCGAACGGCAGCGTGGAGACCAGGTAGACGACGATCAGGCCCCAGTACTCGTCGAGCCCGCCGATGGCGTTGAGCTGCGCGTAGATGGGGATGAGCATCGCGGTCGGCGGCAGCATCTGGACGAGGATCAGCACCATCAGCAGCGCCTTGCGGCCGAAGAAGCGGAACCGGCCGATGGCCAGGGCGGCCAGGGTGGCGATGATCATTCCGCCGACCACAGCGGTGACCGAGACGATGAGGCTCGACTGGACCGCGGTGGCGAAGTTCTCCTGCTTCACCGCGCGGGCGAAGTTGTCGAAGGTCAGCGACGAGGGCCAGAGCGTCTGGTCGTAGGACCGGATCTCATGGTTGGGCCGCAGGGCGCTGATGACGAGCCAGTACACCGGAAAGGCCATCAGGACGGCGGTGAGCAGGCCGAGGACGTCGTAGTGCCAGCGGGACTTCTTGCGGTCCGGCCTGAGTTCCTGCCCGGCGCCGGCCGGGGAGGGAGCGGTGGAGGTGCTCATTCGACCTCTCCTGTCTTCATCAGCTGACGCAGGTAGTACACGGCCACACCGGACAGCAGCAGAACGGTGATCAGGGCGATCGCGGTGCCCTGGCTGAACGAGGTGGACTCGAAGGCCTTGGAGAAGGAGTAGAGGCCGAGCGTCTCGTACTCGGGCTCCGGCTTGTTGCCGCGCAGCAGCCAGATCTGCCCGAAGACGTTGAAGTCCCAGATCACCGAGAGGGTGGCGACCATGGTGAAGACGGGGCGGATCACCGGCCAGGTGACGAAGCGGAACACGGCGGGCGCGTTAGCGCCGTCGAGGGCGGCGGCCTCCTCGAGCTCCCTGGGCACCTGGGTGAGGGCCGCGTACAGGGTGATGACCACGAAGGGGATGGCGCCCCAGACCACCAGCAGGGCGATGATGGCGAAGCCCTGCTTCGGGTCGAGGAACCAGTTGTGACCCAGGAAGTCCTCGCCGGCGACCTTGGCTATCAGGGTGTTGATGAGGCCGTAGTCGGAGTCGGAGAGCCAGCGGAAGATGGAGGCGGCGACCATCAGGGGCATCGACCAGGCCGCGACCAGCGCCGCCGTCAGCACCAGCCGCACCCACGTGGTCAGCCGGGTCATCAGCAGGGCGAGCAGCAGACCGATGCCCATGGTCAGGCCCACGCAGACGACCATGAACACGACGGTGCGGCCGGTGACGGACCAGAACTCGGCGTCGCCCAGGATGTTGGTGAACTGCTCGAAGCCGACCCAGGGCGGCGATTCGCCCGTCCACAGCTCCTTGCGCCCCATGTCCTGGAAGGACATGATCACGGTCTTCACCAGCGGGAAGGCGTAGACCGCGGCGACCGCTACGAGCGCGGGGAGGATCAGCAGGTACGGGAGGAGCTCTCCCTTCTTCCGCTGTTTCCGGCCGGAGCCGCTGATCCCCTTCTCGGGCGCCGGCTTCGGGCCGGTTCCTTCCGGGGCACGTGGTACGGGTACCGGCGGGCCGGCGGCCTTGGTGTCGGCGGCAGTCACGTGGCTGACCTTCCGTTTGTTCTTCTGCACCGAAAAGGGCGGGGGCGGGAGCCGCGTGGTGCGGTTCCCGCCCACCGCCTGGAGAGCCCGTCGGGCGTCCGCGGCGGGGCGCCGGGACGCCCGAGGCCCGTCAGGACTCCTGGTTGATCAGCTCGTTGATCTTGGCGTCGGCCGCCTTGGTGGCCGCCTCCACGGAGTCACCCTTGAGGATGGCCAGGAGCATGTTCTCCAGGACCTCCTCCTTCTCGATCGAGGTCCAGCCCGGGGCGATCGGGGTGAACCACGCATCCGGGACGGCGTTGGCGATCGGAGCGGTCTCCGGCTTCGCCTTCAGCGGCTCCAGCTGCTTGGTGTTGTTCGGAAGGATGTTCTTGGCGGCGAGGACCTCCATGGACTTCTCGCTGGTGAAGAGCGAGATCCACTCCTCACCCAGGTCGGCGACCTTCGACTTGCTGGTCACCGCGAGGTCGGAGCCGCCGATGAAGGAGGGCAGCGCCTTGCCGTTCGGGCCGGGCATACCGGCCGTGACGATCTTGCCCTCGAGCTTCGGGTTGCCGTTGTTCTTGCCGTCGATGACGGAGCCGGACTCCCAGCCGTTGCCGTAGATGAGGGCCGCCTTCTCGTTGGCCATCACATTGGCGTGGTCCTGCTCGTCCTTGGTCTGGTCGGCCTTGTTGTACTTCTTGACCAGGTCGATGAAGTGCTGGATGCCCTTCTGCGCCTCCGGCGAGGAGAGCGAGGCCTTCCACTCCTTCGAGCCCTCGTCGTACTCGGCGATCTTGCCGTCGTATGCGGCCACGTAGGACATGGCGGCGTACCAGTAACGGCCCGGCAGGTAGAGGGACGAGAAGCGCTTGTCCTTCTTGCCGTACTCGGCGGAGACCTTGTCCATCGCCGCCAGGAGCTCGTCCTCGGTCTCGGGCAGCTTGTCGACGCCCGCGCCCTTCTTGAGCATCTCGGTGTTGTAGATGGCGACACGGGCGCCGGCGTAGTAGGGCACGCAGAACTGCTTGCCCTCGAAGGAGCAGGTGTCCTTCAGGCCCTGGATCCAGGTGTCGGAGTTCTGGTACTTCTTCGGGTCGATCTCGGCGAGGGCGCCGTTGAGGATGTACTGCATCGTCTCGGTGTTGCCGAGCTCGACGACGTCGGGGAACTTGTCGCCACCGAGGGCGGTGTCGAGCTTCTTGGCCTTGTCCGCCCACTGCTGGTACTGGACGTCGACCTTCACACCCGGGTACTTCTTGTTGAACTGCGCGTTGACGTCCTTGACCAGCTCGGGCCAGGTCGACTGGGCGTCGACCATCAGCCAGACGGTCAGCGTCTCCTTGCGGTCCTTCGGGCTCTTCGCCGATTCACTGCCGCCGTCCGAACCACAGGCCGCGACCGAGGCCATCATGGCCACCGCACCCACCGCTGCTACGAGCTTGCGCTTCACGCCACCCTCCTCAAAGGGATGCAAGAGTTACCCCCCCACCACCCGGGAGTCGCGCAGCACTTGACCGGACGCGCGCCAGATTCTGCCGTGGGGCTGGGACCTGATCTTTAATGGTTTAGACCAGTACCCGGGAGCTTGGCCTAGACCTTTAGGGGTGTCAAGGGTGTATAAGAAGGGCTGTCGTGTCCGTTATCGGACCGACACCTGAGGGAGGGCGACGACCCGTTACCGGTCCGTGCCACCATGTGAGCCGCAGCAGACGGAGGAGCCGGTGACGGCAGGAGCACAGCAGTCGGGAAGGCGGGCCATGGCCATGGACGGGGGCGGCACCGAAGCCGAGGGCGGGGCACAGACCCGCACCGCGCGCGTGCCCAAGTACTACCGGCTCAAGCGCCACTTGCTCGACATGACGGAGACCCTGCCGCCGGGCACGCCGGTACCGCCGGAACGGACGCTGGCCGCCGAGTTCGACACCTCCCGCACCACCGTCCGCCAGGCGCTCCAGGAGCTGGTCGTCGAGGGCCGGCTCGAACGCATCCAGGGCAAGGGCACGTTCGTCGCCAAGCCCAAGGTCTCCCAGGCGCTCCAGCTCACCTCGTACACCGAGGACATGCGCGCCCAGGGACTGGAGCCCACGTCTCAACTGCTGGACATCGGATACGTCACAGCCGACGACACCCTGGCCGGACTGCTGGACATCGCGGCCGGCGGCCGGGTGCTGCGCATCGAGCGGCTCCGCCTGGCGAGCGGTGAGCCGATGGCCATCGAGACCACGCACCTGTCCGCCAAGCGCTTCCCGGCGCTGCGCCGCAGCCTCGTCAAGTACACCTCGCTCTACACCGCGTTGGCGGAGGTCTACGACGTCCATCTCGCGGAGGCCGAGGAGACCATCGAGACCTCACTGGCCACCCCGCGCGAAGCCGGCCTGCTCGGCACGGACGTCGGCCTGCCGATGCTGATGCTCTCCCGGCACTCGCTTGACGCCCAGGGCGAGCCGGTGGAGTGGGTCCGCTCGGTCTACCGCGGCGACCGCTACAAGTTCGTCGCGAGGCTCCAGCGCCCCAACGACTGACCCGCATCCCCCGTTCGGCCGCATGGCACCGCAACTTGTTGCGGTGCCATGTCACGTTTTGCCCCCACCGGCCGGAAGTCGTTGCCGTACCGATATGCGGACCGGGGGTGACTCGACGCGAACGGCTCGCCTAGATTTCCTGCCCATTACACAGGTGACCAGTAAGGGGACGGAGCCGCATGTCAGCAGTGCCCGAGGTGCCGGAGGCGCCTGAAGCGCCCGAAGCGAAAGCGCCGGTCGTCACACCGGTGCGTGTGATCATCGCTCTCTGCCTTTTCGCCCCGTTCGTGGCGATGCTCTGGGTCGGTTCGTACGCCAAACTCGAACCGACGTTCATAGGCATGCCGTTCTTCTACTGGTACCAGATGCTCTGGGTCCTGATCTCGACGGCCCTGACGATGGTCGCCTACAAGCTGTGGCAGCGTGACCAGCGCGCCCGCAAGGGGGGTGCGTCCCGATGAACGACGGCGTGAACGGCGTCGCACTCGCCGTCTTCATCTTCTTCTTCGTGGCCGTCACGGCCATGGGCTTCCTGGCCGCGCGCTGGCGCAAGGCCGAGAACGAGAACAGCCTCGACGAATGGGGCCTCGGCGGCCGGTCGTTCGGCACCTGGGTGACCTGGTTCCTGCTCGGCGGCGACCTCTACACCGCGTACACCTTCGTCGCCGTCCCGGCGGCCATCTACGCGGCGGGCGCGGCGGGCTTCTTCGCCGTCCCGTACACGATCCTCGTCTACCCGCTGATCTTCACCTTCCTGCCGCGGCTGTGGTCGGTGTCGCACAAGCACGGATACGTGACGACGTCGGACTTCGTCCGCGGGCGCTTCGGCTCCAAGGGCCTGTCCCTGGCCGTCGCGGTCACCGGCATCCTCGCCACGATGCCGTACATCGCGCTCCAGCTGGTCGGCATCCAGGCCGTTCTGGACGTCATGGGCGTCGGCGGCGGTGAGACCACCCACTGGTTCATCAAGGACCTGCCGCTGCTGATCGCGTTCGGTGTCCTGGCGGCCTACACGTACTCCTCCGGACTGCGTGCCCCGGCGCTGATCGCCTTCGTCAAGGACACCCTGATCTACATCGTCATCGCGGTGGCGATCATCTACATCCCGATCAAGCTCGGCGGCTTCGACGAGATCTTCGCCAGCGCGGGCGAGAAGTTCGCTCAGATCAACCCGGCCACCGACAAGCCCAACGGCGCTCTGGTGCCCGGGGAGATGGGTCAGTGGGGCTACGCCACGCTGGCGCTCGGCTCGGCGCTCGCGCTGTTCATGTATCCGCACTCGATCACGGCGACGCTCTCCTCGCGCAGCCGTGAGGTGATCCGCCGCAACACCACGATCCTGCCGCTGTACTCGCTGATGCTGGGCCTGCTGGCGCTGCTCGGCTTCATGGCCATCGCGGCCGGGGTGAACGTCAAGAACGGCCAGCTGGCGATCCCGCAGCTGTTCGAGAACATGTTCCCCGACTGGTTCGCGGGCGTCGCCTTCGCCGCCATCGGCATCGGCGCGCTGGTCCCCGCGGCCATCATGTCGATCGCCGCGGCGAACCTGTTCACCCGCAACATCTACAAGGACTTCCTCAAGCCCGACGCGACGCCGGCCCAGGAGACGAAGGTCTCCAAGCTGGTCTCGCTGCTGGTCAAGGTCGGCGCGCTCGCCTTCGTCCTCACCATGGACAAGACGGTCGCGATCAACTTCCAGCTGCTGGGCGGCATCTGGATCCTCCAGACCTTCCCGGCACTGGTGGGCGGTCTGTTCACCCGCTGGTTCCACCGCTGGGCGCTCATCGGCGGCTGGGCCGTCGGCATGATCTACGGCACCGCCGCCGCGTACGGCGTGGCCAGCCCGACCCAGAAGCACTTCGGCGGCTCGTCGGCGGAGATCCCCGGCATCGGCGAGATCGGCTACATCGGTCTCACCGCGTTCGTGCTGAACGTCGTCGTCACCGTGGTCCTCACCTTCGTCCTGCGGGCGGCCAAGGCCCCCGACGGCATCGACGAGACCAGCCCGTCCGACTACACGGCTGACGCGGGCGACCCGGGCGTCAAGGTGGAGCTGCCGCCGGCCACGGCGGGCGCTCCCGGGGGTCACTGACCGAAGGGCTCGCAAGAGCCGTCCGAGCAAAGGCCTTTCCGGCAAGGGCCGTCGCATCGTCCGCCCGGGGCACCTCCCCGGCGCGGAAATGCGGCGGCCCTTCGCCGTGCGCTGATGCACACTGCCGGACATGGACATCACCATCAGACGAATAGAACCCGAGGAGCACACGGCGCTCGGCGAGTTGACCGCCCGCGCCTATCTCGACGGCGGGCTGCTGGCGCTCGGCGAGGAGGACCCGTACCTCGAGGTGCTCCGTGACGTCGCGGGCCGGGCCGCGCGGGCCGAGGTGTACGTCGCCGTCGACGAGCGGGGCACGCTGCTCGGCGGGGTGGCGTTCGTCCCGGCCGGCGGGCCGTTCGCCGACATCGCGGGGCCCGGCGAGGCCGAGTTCCGGATGCTCGCCGTGGCCGCCGCGGCACGCGGCCGCGGCGCCGGCGAGGCGCTGGTGCGCACCTGCGTGGAACGGGCGAGGGCCACCCCGGGGTGCGTACGGCTGGTGCTGTCGACCCAGCCCACGATGTACGCGGCGCACCGCATCTACGACCGGCTGGGCTTCGTGCGCACACCGGACCGGGACTGGGAGCCGGTCCCGGATCTGGTCTCGCTGCTGACATATGCGCTGGAGCTCCACCAGACCACCCGACACTACATGTAGGGGCAGGCACAGCAGCCCGCCCCCACATGTATGCTCATCTCGCTGTCGCCACAGGGGAATCCGGTGTGAATCCGGAACTGTCCCGCAACGGTGTGATCCGGTGCGCTTTGCCGTACCCGTTCGAGTCCGAGGACCTGTCGACGGCGCATCCGGTTCGACCGATCCGGATGCCAGACGTCCGGGCCTCGCGGTTGGGCCGGTGGACGCCGTGCGCCGTGCTGCCCAGTCACGCGTGCCGCGGCCCGCCACCCCCGCCGGCCCAGAGCCGAGCGAGGGAGAGCATCACATGACCATCGCGCCAGCCGATCCGGTCTCAGCGACGGAGAACGACGGCCCCGGGACCGCGCTGCTGCGGACCTTGACGGACCTGACGGCGGATCTGCCCGACACCGACCCGGGCAAGGTGGCCGCCGCCGCCCTGCGCGGCCGCAACGCCGGGTCCGACGCGGCAGAGCTGCACTCCCTCGCCACCGAGGCGGCCGCGGGTCTCATCTCCGAGGACCCCGCCTACTCCCGGCTCGCCGCACGTCTGCTGACCCGCACGATCGCCGAAGAGGCGGCCGGGCAGGGCGCTTCCTCGTTCACCGCCTCGGTCGCCACCGGTCACCGCGAGGGACTGATCGCCGACCGCACGGCCGCGTTCGTGGCACTGCACGCCGCCCGGCTCGACGCGCTGATCGACCTCGGGGCCGACGACCGCTTCGGCTACTTCGGCCTGCGCACCCTCTACAGCCGCTACCTGCTGCGCCACCCGATCACCCGCCAGGTCATCGAGACGCCCCAGCACTTCATGCTCCGCGTCGCCTGCGGTCTCGCAGAGGACGACTCGCCGCGTGCCCTGGAGGAGGTCGCCGCGCTGTACCGCCTGATGAGCCGGCTGGACTACCTCCCCTCCTCCCCGACGCTCTTCAACTCCGGCACCCGCCACCCCCAGATGTCGTCCTGCTACCTGCTGGACTCGCCGCTCGACGAGCTCGACTCGATCTACGGCCGCTACCACCAGGTCGCGCGCCTGTCCAAGCACGCGGGCGGCATCGGGCTCTCGTACTCCCGTATCCGTGCCCGTGGTTCGCTGATCCGCGGCACCAACGGGCACTCCAACGGCATCGTCCCGTTCCTGAAGACCCTCGACGCCTCGGTCGCCGCGGTGAACCAGGGCGGCCGCCGCAAGGGCGCCGCCGCCGTCTACCTGGAGACCTGGCACGCGGACATCGAGGAGTTCCTCGAGCTGCGCGACAACACCGGTGAGGACGCCCGCCGTACGCACAACCTGAACCTGGCCCACTGGATCCCGGACGAGTTCATGCGCCGCGTCGAGGCGGACGCGCAGTGGTCGCTCTTCTCCCCCGTCGACGTGCCCGAGCTGGTCGACCTGTGGGGCGAGGACTTCGACGCGGCCTACCGCCGGGCGGAGGCCGCGGGACTGGCCCGCAGGACCGTCTCCGCGCGTGACCTCTACGGCCGGATGATGCGCACCCTCGCGCAGACCGGCAACGGCTGGATGACCTTCAAGGACGCGTCCAACCGCACGGCCAACCAGACCGCGGAGCCGGGCCGGGTCGTGCACTCCTCCAACCTGTGCACGGAGATCCTCGAGGTCACGGACGACGGCGAGACGGCCGTGTGCAACCTCGGTTCCGTGAACCTCGGCGCGTTCGTCAGCGGCGACGGCATCGACTGGGAGCGGCTGGACGCCACCGTCCGCACGGCCGTCACCTTCCTCGACCGCGTCGTCGACATCAACTTCTACCCGACGGAGCAGGCCGGGCGGTCCAACGCCAGGTGGCGCCCGGTGGGCCTGGGTGCGATGGGCCTGCAGGACGTCTTCTTCAAGCTGCGGCTGCCCTTCGACTCGGCCGAGGCCAGGGCCCTTTCGACGAGGATCGCCGAGCGGATCATGCTGGCGGCCTACGAGGCCTCGTGCGACCTCGCGGAGCGCAACGGTCCGCTGCCGGCCTGGGCCGAGACCCGTACGGCACGCGGTGTGCTGCATCCCGACCACTACGACACCACGCTGAACTGGCCGGAGCGCTGGGAGGCGCTGCGTGCCCGCGTCGCCGCCGTCGGCATGCGCAACTCGCTGCTCCTCGCCATCGCGCCGACCGCGACCATCGCCTCGATCGCCGGTGTCTACGAGTGCATCGAGCCGCAGGTCTCCAACCTGTTCAAGCGCGAGACGCTCAGCGGTGAGTTCCTCCAGGTCAACTCCTACCTGGTGGACGACCTGAAGCGGCTCGGCGTCTGGGACGCGCAGACACGGGAGGCGCTGCGCGAGGCGAGCGGCTCGGTGCAGGGCTTCACCTGGGTGCCGGAGGAGATCCGTGCGCTGTACCGCACCGCCTGGGAGATCCCGCAGCGCGGCCTGATCGACATGGCGGCCGCCCGTACGCCGTTCCTCGACCAGAGCCAGTCGCTGAACCTGTTCCTCGAGACGCCGACGATCGGCAAGCTCAGCTCGATGTACGCGTACGCGTGGAAGCAGGGCCTGAAGACCACGTACTACCTGCGCTCGCGCCCGGCGACCCGGATCGCGCGCGCCGCGTCGGCCGCCGTCCCGGTCCCCGCCCAGGTGACGCCCGAGGATGCCGTCGCCTGCTCCCTGGAAAACCCCGAGTCCTGCGAGGCCTGCCAGTAATGAGCTCCACCGCCAAGAACCTTCTCGACCCGGGCTTCGAGCTCACTCTCCGCCCCATGCGCTACCCGGACTTCTACGAGCGCTACCGGGACGCCATCAAGAACACCTGGACCGTGGAGGAGGTCGACCTCCACTCGGACGTGGCCGACCTGGCCAAGCTCTCCCCGGGCGAGCAGCACATGATCGGCCGGCTGGTCGCGTTCTTCGCGACGGGTGACTCGATCGTGGCGAACAACCTGGTGCTGACGCTCTACAAGCACATCAACTCCCCCGAGGCGCGGCTGTACCTGTCGCGGCAGCTGTTCGAGGAGGCCGTGCACGTCCAGTTCTATCTGACGCTGCTCGACACCTACCTCCCCGACCCCGAGGACCGGACGGCCGCCTTCGCGGCGGTCGAGAACATCCCGTCCATCAGGGAGAAGGCCTCCTTCTGCTTCAAGTGGATGGACTCGGTCGAGAGCATCGACCGCCTGGAGACACAGGCGGACCGCCGCCGCTTCCTGCTCAACCTGATCTGCTTCGCGGCGTGCATCGAGGGCCTGTTCTTCTACGGCGCCTTCGCGTACGTCTACTGGTTCCGCTCCCGCGGTCTGCTGCACGGTCTGGCCACCGGCACCAACTGGGTGTTCAGGGACGAGACGATGCACATGAACTTCGCCTTCGAGGTCGTGGACACGGTCCGCAAGGAGGAGCCGGAGCTGTTCGACGACGAACTGCGGCAGCAGGTCACCGACATGCTGAAGGAAGCGGTGGAGGCGGAGCTCCAGTTCGGCCGTGACCTGTGCGGGGAGGGACTGCCGGGCATGAACACCGAGTCGATGCGCGAGTACCTCCAGTGCGTCGCCGACCAGCGGCTCACCCGCCTCGGTTTCGCGCCGGTGTACGGCTCGCAGAACCCGTTCTCCTTCATGGAGCTGCAAGGGGTCCAGGAGCTGACGAACTTCTTCGAGCGCCGCCCGTCCGCCTATCAGGTGGCGGTCGAGGGCTCGGTCGCGTTCGACGACGACTTCTGATCGTCAGGTCGCCGCTCGGGGGAACAGCGGCCCGCGTCTCTCACGGGGGGAGGCGCGGGCCGCTTCGGTTCCCTTGGCTCAGATGCCGCAGCTGGGGGCGGACCAGTAGCGGCTGCCGCGGTGATCGACGTGCGTGTGGTCGTTGTGGCCGGGGTAGCCCGGGCCGAGGATCCCGTTGAAGCCGTGGTTACGGGCCTGCTGGGCCAGCTTGCACAGCGAGTGCGGTCCGGCGCCCAGGTCGGCCGCGTCGCCGTAGAGGTGGCGGCTGCTCGACGCGCCGCCGACCGCGCTGTTGCACGAGTACGACCGGAAACCGCTGGTCACGGTGATGGGCTGGTCGCCCAGGGCGTGCCGCAGGGCCTCCAGCTTCCACATCGTCCGCAGCGCGTTGGCCTTGGCGGTCGCCGCGCTCACCGCGCCGCCGGACCAGGTCGAGTTGCAGCGGTTGAGCTCGGCGTAGCTGAAGTGGGCCGGTGTGCAGTCGCTGTCCTGGAGGGCGTAGATCTTGCTGAAGGTGGCGGGACCGGCGACGCCGTCGGCGGCGAGGCCGTAGGCGGACTGGAAGCGCTTGACGGCGGCGGTGGTGGCCGGCCCGTAGGAGCCGTCGACGGCGAGCACGGCGCCGTAGCCCGGGTAACCGGACATGCGGATCTGGAGCTGGGTGACGTCGGAGCCGGAAGCTCCCTGGGACAGGGTGCGTGACCAGGTGTAGCAGTCGTCGGCCTGCGCGCTGCCGGCGGTCGCGACGACCCCGCCCAGACCGGCAACCATGAGCATGACAATCGAGAGCAGCAGTCGTGCGGTGCGTCTGAACATCGGGCCTCCATACCGGGTGGGGACGGTGCAACCACCGAGACTGGCGGGCCGTTCCACGCGCGTCAACCACGCCTGAGCAGGCGTCATTTGTCCGCCCAATGACGCCCGCGTGAACAGCGACGGCCCCGCTCGCGGTGAGCGGGGCCGGCGGGTGTGCGCGGGATCAGTCGTTGGGGACGACCTCGTAGCGCGGGGTGCCCTCCGCCATCTGCCGCAGCGCGTCCTTGCGCTCACGCTTGGAGAGGCGGTCGATGTAGAGGTACCCGTACAGGTGATCGGTCTCGTGCTGCAGGCAGCGGGCGAAGTAGCCGGTGCCCCGGACCTTGACCGGGTTGCCCTGCGCGTCCTGGCCGCGGACCACCGCGTAGTCGGGACGGGCCAGCGAGGCGTACGCGGTCGGCACGGAGAGACAGCCCTCGTTGGAGTCGTCGAGGACACGCTGCTCCGGCGCCAGCTCCTCCAGGACCGGGTTGCAGACCACACCGGTGTGCCGCACGCCCTCGTCGTCCGGGCAGTCGTAGACGAACACCTTCAGATCGACGCCGATCTGGTTGGCGGCGAGCCCCACGCCCTCGGCCGTCTTCTGGCTGGCGAACATGTCGTCGATGAGGGCGGCGAGCTTGTCGTCGAACTCGGTGACGTCCTTGCACTCCTTGTGGAGCACGGGGTTTCCCACGACCGTGATCGGACGCGAGGTGCCGCGCTCGCGGTGCGCCAGCTCACGCTCCTCGCAGTTCTCCGTGTCGATGAGGAAACCCTCCTCGTCGACCCGCTGGTCCGTCCCCTGCTGCGACTGCTGCGACGCCATGTCAGCCTCTGCGCCCTTCTCAGTACCCGACCATGGCCCGATGCCCGGTCACTCACGTGTCCGTACAGCCTACGGGCAGGCGTCAGCAGACTTCCTCGAGATCCCGCCACTCCCGTGAGTCCGGACTGTCCGCGACCCAGCCGTCGAGCAGTCCCCGCACCAGTCCGGCGGGCGCCGCTATGCCGCACTCGCGCTCCGGCGACCAGAGATCGCCACCCGTACGGTGCCCCAGCGGACCCGGGTGACCCGGCTCGCTGTGATCGTGCGGATCGAGGTGCTCCCCCTCGCCCTCCGCGCTCGGCATGCTTCCCTCGGAACAGGCCCGGCACAGCAGCCGCACGGACGAGGACCAGTCCTCCGCGGCGAATCCGGCGTCCGCCGCCAGCCGCTCCAGGGCGTCCCGGTCGTTCTCCGTCGCCGCCTCCAGCAGGACCACCCAGGTCGGGACGGGAGAGGGCGCCCAGAGCTCGATCTCGTCGAAGACCGGGAAGGACGGGCCCGCGGTGGTCGTGCGCTCTCCGTTCGGGACGCCGTCGTGCAGCACGACCTCGCCCCAGCGCCGCCCGGACGACGGCAGCGGGATGGAGAGCACCTCTATCCGGGCCGGGTCGAGCCTGCGGCCCCACACCACCTCGGCCTCGCCCTCGGGCGAGAGCCGCACCGCGGCGCTGCCCAGGTCCATACCGACGGGCTCGCCGTTCGCCGCGGCCGCTCCCGGAACCTTCAGGCCGTACGCCTGCCAGGCGCGGCGGGCCAGCGGCCAGTCCTGGAGGGCGGTGGCGGCGATGCCGACGTTCCACCAGTCCGGGGCGCCCGTCTCCTTGTCCAGCAGCGCGACCGCCCGCAGTCCCGCCGCGCGGGCCTGCTCCCAGTCGTGCCGGAACTTGTGCAGCAGCGCCAGATTGAACCAGGACTCGGAGAGCCAGGGTTCAAGATCCGCCGCCCGCGTCAGCAGCGCGCCCGCGTCCTCGTACCGGCCGTCGCCGATCAGCGTGAACGCGCGGTCCGTGGCCTGCCGCCAAGAGGCGGAGGGCCGATGCCGTACCTTCCCGAAGATCCTCACGATTCCCGCCTGCCGGTCGCTCGGGGCACTGCCCGGACGCATGACTGTCTGCCTGCTTCTGTGCCTTCTTTCGCATCCAACCATGCCCGGTCGCAGGCTCGCTCATTACCCATGGGTTACCCCGTGGGGACAGGGGCCGGACCGCCTCACACAAGGACTCTGCCCAGGACTCTGGCCAGGGATTCGACCACCTCGGGCTGGTAGTCGTGCCCCGTGCCGAGCCTCAGCTGCTCCAGTGCGGCCAGTGCCCCGCCCGCTCTGGCTCCGCTTCCCCCGGCGAGGTCGTCGTATGCGTTGACGGCACGCACGATCCTGGCGGCCAGCGGCTGGTCACGGTAGGGGTCTGCCTGCTGCTCCACGACGGCGGCCACGGCCGCGGGAACGCCGGTGCGCCGGACCACCGCTCCGCCGAGCAGCGCGATACGGCGCTGCTCGGCCGGCGGCAGCGACGCGGTGGCACCGTCCGGCACGGGGTCGACGAGGGACAGCTGTCCGATGTCGTGCATCAGCGCCGCGTACTCCAGCAAGGTCAGGTCCGGCCCGGACAGGCCCATCTCGCGGCCGACAGCGGTGCTGAGCTCCGCGACCCGGCGGGCGTGGCCCGGCCGGGTGTAGCCGGCGACCTCGGTGGCGCGGGCGAGGGAGGCGATGGTCTGGCCGTAGGTGGCGCGCACGGCCGCGTACCGCCGGAACGACAGCTGGGTGAGCAGCAGCGGCACGCAGAAGACCGGCAGGGCCCACAGGCCCGCGACGGCCACCGCCAGCGCCATGACCGCGCCGGTCGCGCCGACGGCGGAGCCGATACCGGGCAGCGCCCGCAGCTCGTCCCGCAGCAGCGGCCCGAAGGGGTGGCCGGTGTGGGCGCGCAGCATGACGGCGGCCAGCACGGCGTCGCACAGCGCGGTCAGCACCAGCAGCACCAACAGGAACAGGGCGTAGTAGGGCCCCTCCCCGAGCCACAGGCCCAACTCGCCCGAGATGTACAGCGGCTGGAAGCACACCGCGGTGAATCCGACCGTCAGCACCCGCCGCGCCACATGGTCGAGCGCGGGGCCCTGACCGCGGGCGACGTGCGGCACGGCGCCGACGAGTGCGCCCGCGACGACGACGGCGACCACCTGGAAGGCCCCGTGGTCCGTCGACTGCCCCGCGCACTCACCGAGCAGGGCGTACGCCAGCGCACCCGCGGCTCCCAGCGGGGCGGGCTCCCGCTCCCCGGGGACCGCTCCCCACCGGGCGAGCTCCCCGACGGCTATGAACGCGCCGAAGGCGAGGGCGTTCGCGGGCTGTGCCACCCCGTGGGAGACGACCCACGCGAGGGCGGCCGCGGACACGACGACCGCGGCCGTGTGGATGGCGTGGAGAACGCGTACGGGCCGCCGTGCGCGGGGGCCTTTCACGCCCGGCTCCGCCGGCGTGGGCCGCTCACCCTGTCCGTATCTGATGCGAAGCCCCCGTTTCCGGCGACCGCGGCGGCCCGGGCGGTCCCACCGGGACCGCCGCCTCGTCCGACGTCACCGAGGTCTGCCACCCGTGCCGCTCCAGCGCGCGCACCAGGGCGCGCACCATCCTCGGGTCGAACTGCGTACCGGCGCACCGCTCCAGCTCGCGCAGCGCGACCGCCACCGGTCTGGCGCGCCGGTAGCAGCGGGTCGACGTCATCGCGTCGAACGCGTCGGCCACGGCCACCACCCGGGCGAACTCGGGGATCTGGTGGCCCACCAGGCCGTACGGATAGCCGCTGCCGTCCATGCGCTCGTGGTGGTGCAGGATCGCCGCCCGGGCCTCCCCCAGGAAGCCGATGCCGCGCACCATCTCGTGCCCGTACTCCGGGTGGAGCTCGATCACCCGCCGTTCCTCCGGCGTCAGCGGCCCTTCCTTGCGCAGCACCCTCGTCGGCACGCCCAGCTTGCCCACGTCGTGCAGGATGCCGGCGAACCGGACGATCTCGAGGCGCTCCTCCTCCATGTGCAGTTCCCGGGCGATCAGCACGGAGGCCCGGCCGACGCGTTCGCTGTGCCCGCGGGTGTACCGGTCCTTGATGTCGACGGCCTGCACCAGGGCCCGGATCGTCGCCTGATGGGCGGCGCGCTCGCGGTGGTACTGGGCGAAGATCCAGCAGGAGATGTACATGGGCAGCAGCACGAACAGGGCCGAGAGCGGCCCGTAGGAGCTGCCCCACAGGACCGCCATCATCAGCCCGGCGAGCCCGTGCACACAGTGCGGTGCGGCCGATCCCGACAGACCCCGCCGCACGGCGGGCGGCACGACCCTCCCCCACCGCGCGCTGCGCGGGGGCGGCACCGCGACCGCCGTGGCGCGGATGCCGCCGTCGAGGAGCGTCACCACCAGGCAGCAGGCGAGCGCCCCGGCGAGTGCCGGCAACAGCGCGTACGGGAAGTCCGGTGCTCGCGGCGTCCGTTCGCCGCCGAACAGCAGATACGCGTGGGCGGCGCTCCAGGTCGCGAGGGCCAGCCGGGCCGCGCGCCACGTCCGGCGGACGCCGGCCGGCGGGCCGTCGACCCGTCCGAGCAGCGCGCCCGGCACGGGGACCAGAGCCGCCGCGGCGGGCGGCAGCAGAAAGGCCGCCGCCAGCAGCACGGGGAAGAACGTGCCGGCACCGACGGGGGCGGAGTCGTCGCCGTCACGCCGGCGGGCGGGCATCTCGCACCCGGCGTACAGGGCGGCGAGCAGCAGTACGGTCGGCCAGGGCACCACGGCGCCGGGGACGGCCACCGGAGCGGCGGCGACCGCCGCGCAGAGGATCACGCCGAGGATGTACGCGCGCGCCGCCGCCGGTATGGCTGTCACTGCCCCACGTCCTCCTCACAACCCTCCTCGAGCAGCGCCACGCTAGCGAGTTGGGGAGTGACAGGAGGACGTACGGCGAGTATTCGCACGTACGGGTGACAGGGTCAGGCAGACGCACAGGGTGCGCCGCGATGCTCGCGGCGCACCCTGTGCGTACGGCCGGTGGTGTGCGGCGGCCCTAGTCCTGGGCGGTCGCCACGTCCTTGTCGGGGACGGCCTGCCCCGAGCGGATCAGGTCGATGCGCCCCATGACCTTCGCCCGCAGGTCGCTGGGCACGTCGTCCTGCCCGCAGCAACGCTTGACCAGCTTCTTCACCGCTTGCTCCAGGCCGTACTTCTCCAGGCACGGGGAGCACTCCTCGAAGTGCACCTCGAACTTGGTGCAGTCACTGTCGGGCATCTCGTGGTCGAGGAACTCGTAGAGGTGGTCCAGGACCTCCGAGCAGTCCGTCTCGTGCGGCTCTCCGCAGCTCATGAGCCCGAGCCTTTCGCGTCGTTCGACTCCCCCGCACCGGCCGGGACGAGCCCGCGCTCGCGGGCGTAGTCCTCGAGCATGCCGCGCAGTTGGCGGCGGCCACGGTGCAGGCGGGACATCACCGTACCGATGGGTGTTCCCATGATGTCCGCGATCTCCTTGTACGCAAAGCCCTCGACGTCGGCGAGATAGACCGCGATCCGGAACTCCTCGGGGATCGCCTGCAGGGCTTCCTTGACGTCCGAATCCGGCAGATGGTCGAGGGCCTGCGACTCCGCGGAGCGCAGCCCGGTCGACATGTGCGACTCGGCGCGCGCGAGCTGCCAGTCCTCGATCTCCTCCGCCGCGCTGCGCTGGGGCTCGCGCTGCTTCTTGCGGTAGGAGTTGATGAAGGTGTTCGTGAGGATCCGGTACATCCACGCCTTGAGGTTCGTGCCCTCACGGAACTGGTGGAAGGACCCGTACGCCTTCGCGTACGTCTCCTGCACGAGATCCTCGGCATCGGCGGGATTCCGCGTCATGCGCAGCGCGGCCGAATACATCTGGTCCAGGTAGCCGAGAGCGTCCCGCTCGAAGCGGGCATTGCGCTCGAGCGTCGTCTCCTCGGACGTCTGCGCCTGACCGTCGTCGGTCCCTGCGTCGGTCCCAGTGACCGGACCCACCTCCTCCAACGCTGTGGCGGGGCCGAAAGCCGACCCGCTCGAATCGGAGAATAGTCGACCTTGGTCCACCGGGCCCTGCCGATTCACGTCACCCGCCGCAGGAACCGGCCCGCTCTTGCCCTGCGACAGCACCGTCCAGTCCAACCCGTTGGCGCGCTCGGCTGTCGGGCAGAAGGTCGTACCCATGCGGCGGACTCCCTACTCCATGCTCTGTTCTGACTTTCGCCTCAACAGCCACGGCCGGTGTCTCATTCCCGCAGTGACCCGGTCCACCTGGTCACGGCGTCGGTGATGGTGAGAAGGGTCTCCTCCTCCGTGGTCCCGGCGCGCTTGGGCACGGCGAACCCGTGGTCCCCGTGTGCCACTTCCACCAGCTCGTAGGACCCCTCGGGGAACTCGCCGGGCCTGCCGAAGGGGTCGCTGCCGCCCTGCACGACGAGCGTCGGAACACCGGCGCCGAGCAGCTCGTCCGCGCGGGACTTCTCCGGCCGCCCCGGCGGGTGCAGCGGGAAGCTCAGCGCCAGAACGGCCGCCGCACCGAGCTCCGCGGCGGTCCTGCAGGCCACGCGCGCGCCGGCGCTGCGTCCGCCGGCGACGACCGGCAGGCCCTTCTTCGTGAGCGCCGGCCAGAGGTCGCGCCAGGCGGCGTCCAGGGTCCGCGGCGCGGGCGCGACCTTCTTGCCCGCCACCCGCCAGGGCTGCTCCACGAGAGCGACCGTGACACCGTGCGCCGGCAGGACGCGTGCGATCGCCTGGAGATCGCGCGCTTCGATGCCTCCGCCGGCGCCGTGCCCGAGCGCCAGCACGTGGTGCGCGCGCTTCCCGCCGAACCAGGTGATCCGGGCTTCGCCGCCGGCGGCCTCGATGATCTCTTTCCGCTCCATCCGGCCATTCTGGCGCGGGGCCGCCGGCCGCGCCGTTCCCGGCCGCGGCGCCATCGGCGTGCGCGGCGTGCGCGGCGCCGGCGGTCGGCGTTCCGTGGCGGTGCCCGTCGTGCGGATCAGGAGGTACGCCCCCGGGCCCCGGTCAGAACAGCGTCGCCTCTTCCGGGGCGGGCAGCTCCTCCAGCAGCTCCGGCCCGTTGTTCCGCACGTTGCTCACCGCCGTCGTCACGGGATACGCCCGCATCAGCCCGCCCGGCGGCGGCTCCAGCAGCGACCGAAGCTCCTCCAAGTCGGTCCTGGCCGGGTCCAGCCACGCGTCCCAGCGCTCCGGGGTGAGCATCAGCGGCATCCGGGGGTGGATGTCCGCCAGCGAACCGGGCCCCTCCGCCGGCGCGACCCCCAGCGGCCCGGTCTCCGCCTCCGTGGTGATCACGGAACACGTCGCCCACCACGCCTGCGGGTGGTCGTCGGGCAGGGTGCGGTCGCGCCAGAACTCGTAGAGCCCCGCCATCGCGAACACCGACCCGTCGGCGGGCGTGACGAAGTACGGCTGCTTCCGCGGCCGCTTCTTCTTGCCCTCGACCTCCAGCTGCCGTTCGCCGGAGCCGGTCACCCACTCGTAATAACCGTCGGCGGGCAGGATGCAGCGCCGGGTGAGGAAGGGCCGGCGGAAGGACGGCTTGTCGTGCACCGTCTCCGCCCGCGCGTTGATCATCCGCGCCGCGCCCTCCGGCGACTTCGACCACGAAGGCACCAGCCCCCACTTCAGCGTGCGCAGCTGGCGAACCGGAGCGCGGTCGCCTGCGTCCTTCAGAGGGCGTTCGAGAATCGCGTAGACCTCTTTGGTGGGCGCCACGTTCCAGTCGGGTTCCAGGGTCTCCTTCGGCTCCCACTTCTCGACCTCGAAGATTCCTACGAGGTCCTCCGGCCTACGACTCGCTGCATACCGTCCGCACATAGGTGCCACACTGCCACTTCCGTACGCCGTCCGAGGGAGCCGCCCGCGAAATGGTCACCACATACGCCGGCGCCGCAAGCGCGTCACTCACCGACCTGTGGGACCGCGTCTTCGGCACCCAGACCGCTCCGGAGGCGTGGCTCGTCGCCGTCACCGGGCTGGTGTCGCTCGCCGCGGTCATGCCGAACTTTCTGTGGCGTCTGACACGTAACGCCGTCACGATCGCCCACGAGGGCGGCCACGGACTTGTGGCACTGCTCACGGGACGCCGGCTCCAGGGCATCCGGCTGCACTCGGACACCAGCGGTCTGACCGTCAGCCGCGGCAGGCCGAGCGGCATCGGGATGGTCCTGACGGCCGCCGCGGGCTACACGGCGGCCCCGCTGCTCGGCCTGGGCGGCGCATGGCTGCTCGCCGCGCACCACATCACGCTGTTGCTGTGGCTGGCGACCGCCCTGCTGCTGGCGCTGCTCGTCATGGTGCGCAATGCGTACGGGGTGCTGACGGTCACGGTCACCGGGGCGGCGTTCCTGCTCGTCTCGTGGCTGACGGGGCCGGCCGTGCAGTCCGTCTTCGCCTACACCGCCGTCTGGTTCATGCTGCTCGGCGGGGTCCGGCCGGTCTTCGAGCTCCAGTCCAAGCGGCGCTACGGCGGTGCGCCCGACTCGGACGCCGACCAGCTCGCAGGACTCACCCATGTGCCAGCGGCGATCTGGTTGTTCTTCTTCCACGCGGTGTCCATCTGCTCGCTGATCGGCGGGGGCCGCTGGCTGCTCGGCCTGTGAGACTCCGGCCGCCACCCCGCCTACCACCTCTCCGTTACGCCCTGGTTTCCACATATTTGATCAAGATCTGGGTTCGCGCAGAGCCACTAAAGTGAGGGCCATGACCGAAAGCGCCGTGCAGCCCGCCCTCTGGCCCGCCCCCCTTGCGACCGGAGCCGTCGAAGCGACGGTCACCGTGCCCGGTTCGAAATCCGTCACCAATCGCGCCCTGGTGCTTGCGGCGCTGGCCGCCGAGCCGGGCTGGCTGCGCCGCCCGCTGCGCTCGCGCGACACCCTGCTGATGTCCGCGGCCCTGCAGGCGATGGGCGTGGGCATCGAGGAGACGGTCTCTTCGAGCACCGCGGGCGGTTCGGCCGACGAGGCCGTCGGCGGAGCCGGCGAGGCATGGCGCGTGATCCCCTCCGGCCTGCACGGACCGGCCACCGTCGACGTCGGCAACGCGGGCACCGTGATGCGCTTCCTGCCGCCCGTCGCCGCCCTGGCCGACGGTCCGATCCGCTTCGACGGCGACCCTCGTTCGTACGAGCGCCCGCTGAACGGCGTCATCGACGCGCTGCGGACCCTCGGCGCCCGCATCGACGACGACGGCCGCGGTTCGCTGCCCATGACCGTGCACGGCGGCGGCGCCCTGGAGGGCGGGCCGGTACGGATCGACGCCTCCTCGTCGTCCCAGTTCGTCTCCGCGCTGCTGCTGTCCGCCCCGCGCTTCAACCAGGGCGTGGAGGTGCGGCACGTCGGCGGCCGGCTCCCGTCCATGCCCCACATCCGGATGACCGTGGACATGCTGCGCGCCGTGGGCGCGCAGGTGGACGAGCCGGAGACCGGCGGCGAGCCCGACGTCTGGCGGGTGTCCCACAGCGCGCTCCTCGGTCGCGACCTGACGATCGAACCCGATCTGTCCAACGCCCAGCCGTTCCTTGCGGCGGCGCTGGTGACCGGCGGCCGGGTGACGATCCCCGACTGGCCCGAGCGCACCACCCAGCCCGGTGACGCGCTGCGCGAGATCTTCACCGAAATGGGCGGTTCCTGCGAACTGACGACGACGCCGAACGGAACGGCCCTGGTCTTCACCGGCAGCGGTCGCATCCACGGCATCGACGTCGACCTCGGCGAGGTCGGCGAGCTGACCCCCGGCATCGCGGCGGTGGCGGCACTCGCCGACTCCCCGTCGACGCTGCGCGGTGTGGCCCATCTGCGCCTGCACGAGACGGACCGGCTGGCGGCGCTCACCAAGGAGATCAACGAGCTCGGCGGTGACGTGACCGAGACGGAGGACGGCCTCCACATCCGCCCGCGTCCCCTCCACGGCGGGGTCTTCCGTACCTACGACGACCACCGGATGGCGACGGCGGGCTCGGTGATCGGACTGGCGGTGGACGGCGTGCAGATCGAGAACGTGGCGACGACCGCCAAGACCCTGCCCGACTTCCCGCGGATGTGGGCCGAAATGCTCGAGGCCTGACACATGCGGCGCTACGGCAAGCACACCGACGAGGACGACATCCGGTCCCGGCCGAACCGCAAGGGCAACCGGCCGAGGACCAACATCCGCCCCAAGCACGAGGACGCCCTGGAGGGCATGGTCCTCACCGTCGACCGCGGCAGGCTCACCTGCCTCGTCGGGGACCGGATCATCACGGCGATGAAGGCCAGGGAACTGGGCCGCAAGGCGGCCGTCGTCGGTGACCGGGTCGGGATCGTGGGCGACCTCTCGGGCGACAAGGACACCCTCGCGAGGATCGTCCGCATCGAGAAGCGCTTCTCGGTGCTGCGCCGTACCGCCGACGACGACGATCCGTTCGAGCGGGTCGTCGTCGCGAACGCCGACCAGCTCGCCATCGTCACCGCCCTCGCCGATCCCGAGCCGCGCCCGCGTCTGATCGACCGCTGCCTGGTCGCGGCGTACGACGGTGGGCTCGAACCGCTGCTGGTGCTGACGAAGTCGGACCTCGCCCCGCCGGACGAACTGCTGGAGCTGTACGGCGCGCTGGGCGTCCCGCACGTGGTCACCACTCGCGACGAGTTCGTCGACGGGCGCGCCGCGGAGCGGGTGCGCGAGCATCTGGCCGGCCGGACGACCGCGTTCGTCGGCCACTCCGGCGTCGGCAAGACGACCCTCGTCAACGCCCTCGTCCCGGACGACATGCGGCGGAGCACCGGCCATGTCAACGCGGTCACGGGCCGTGGTCGGCACACCACCACCTCCGCCCTCGCCCTCCCGCTCGCGGACGGGAAGGGCGGCTGGGTGATCGACACTCCCGGGGTGCGCTCCTTCGGACTGCACCATGTCGACCCGTCCCGGGTCATCAACGCCTTCCCCGACCTGGTGCCGGGCACCGAGGGCTGCCCGCGCGCCTGCTCGCACGACGAGCCGGACTGCGCTCTGGACGACTGGGTGGCGGAGGGCCACGCCGATCAGGCGCGGCTCTATTCGCTGCGGCGGCTGCTCGCCACCCGTGAACGACGCGAAGGCGACTGAGTCATCCGTGTTTGCGGTACACGACGCCTGGTAAGTGCATAATCGCACCAGGTCGGACCGACCGGTCTTGACCGATCGGTCCCCGGCACAGTCGTTCCCGGACCAGGCAGTCGTCGACTACGCGGGAGGCCCAGTACCGATGGCGTGGCTGCTGGTGGTGGTTGCGGGGCTCCTCGAAACGGGCTTCGCCGTGTGTCTCAAGCTGTCGCACGGCTTCACGAGGCTGTGGCCCACGGTCGCCTTCGCCGCGTTCGCCCTGGGCAGCTTCGGTCTGCTGACCCTGTCGCTGAGGAAGCTCGACGTGGGCCCGGCCTACGCGGTGTGGACGGGCATCGGGGCCGCGGGGACCGCCATCTACGGCATGGTCTTCCTGGACGACCTGGTCTCCACACTCAAGATCGTCTCGATCACGCTGGTGATCGTCGGGGTCATCGGTCTTCAGCTCTCGGGCTCGTCGCGCTGAGTCCGTCGCCCACCGCCGCCCGCACCAGCTGGGCGACACTCCCTTCGGCCGGCGCGACGACCAGGGACAGCGCGAGCCGCACCGCGAGTTCGCAGCGCTGCGGCAGGTCGCACGGTTCGCCGGTCCTGTCCCCGGGGCGCCGTCCGTGTCCCGGCGCGGCGAGCGAACGGTCCCGCACGGCGGCGACCAGTTCGGCCGGACCGGGCAGCCGCGCGTCCGCGCGACGCTGGGCGGGCACCCTCGAGAGCACGGTCCCGCCGCGGACCGGGCGGGGCACCGGCAGGCGTTCCCCCCAGCAGCCGGTGAGCAGCGCGCGCAGCAGGGGTCGCGTACGCGCCTCTGCGACGGTCCACTCCACGACGGACACGAGCCGGTCGGCCGCTCCGGCGCTCTGCGCCATCAGCCGCTCCACCCCGCGCAGATAGGCGTCGGCCTCGCGCCGCACAAGGGCCCGGGCGAGGCCGTCCTTGCTGCCGAACTCGTTGTAGAGGGTCTGGCGGGAGACGCCCGCTGCGGAGGCGACGTCGACCATCCGTATCCCGGACCAGGGCTGGTCACGCAGGGCCGCGAGAGCGGCGTTCAGCAGTGACTCCCGTGCTGCAGGCATGGTCGCCTCCCCGGCCGAGCAACTCCGGTCACAGAGTTGACGGGCCGCGTCGCCCTGTCAATAGAGGCGGCGGCAGCCGTCGTCGCGGCCGCCCCGGGAACGACGCGGCCTGCACCGATAGAGTGGCGACCATGCCCGACTACCACGATGATCTGCGGCTTGCCCACGTCCTCGCGGACGCCGCCGACGCCACCACCATGGACCGGTTCAAGGCACTCGACCTCAAGGTCGAGACGAAGCCGGACATGACACCGGTGAGCGAGGCCGACAAGGCGGCGGAGGAGCTCATCCGCGGGCATCTGCAACGGGCACGGCCACGCGACGCGATCCTCGGCGAGGAGTACGGCATCGAGGGCACCGGGCCGCGGCGCTGGGTCGTCGACCCGATCGACGGCACGAAGAACTACGTGCGCGGCGTGCCGGTCTGGGCGACCCTGATCTCGCTCATGGAGGCGGGAGAGGGCGGCTACCAGCCGGTCGTGGGCGTGGTGTCGGCTCCGGCGCTCGGCCGGCGCTGGTGGGCGGCGAAGGGCGGGGGCGCCTACACGGGCCGCAGTCTCACGTCCGCGACCCGCCTGCACGTCTCGAAGGTCGAGCGCATCGAGGACGCCTCCTTCGCCTACTCGTCGCTGACCGGCTGGGAGGCCCAGGGCCGTCTCGACGGGTTCATGGATCTCACGCGCGCGGTCTGGCGCACCCGGGGCTACGGCGACTTCTGGCCGTACATGATGGTCGCCGAGGGTTCGGTCGACATCTGCGCGGAGCCGGAGCTGTCCCTGTGGGACATGGCCGCCCCCGCGATCGTCGTCCAGGAGGCGGGCGGTGTCTTCACGGGCCTCGACGGGCGGGAGGGACCGCACAGCGGCAACGCCGCGGCGTCGAACGGGCTCCTTCACGAGGAACTGCTGGGCTATCTCAACCAGCAGTACTGAGCGGCACAGCGGCTGGATCGCCTCCCCGCTCGAACGGCCCGCGCCGCTCGAGCAGGAGGCGCACGCCGGATCATCACAGGGTCACACTCGGTCCGCAGAGTCCGCGCACGCCCTCTTGCTGCGGTCCGTAAGGGCTGCAACTCTGAGAGTCCCCACACTTGTGAACTTGTGAATCGGTTCTCTAACGGCCGATCACCAAGGAGGTGGCTCCCTTCATGCTCGTCCGTGACGCCATGAGCACGGTGGTCCTCACCATCGGACCCGCACACACACTCCGCCAGGCGGCCCGGCTGATGGCCGCGCGCCGCGTGGGCGCGGCAGTGGTCCTCGACTCCGACTCGAGCCTCGGCATCCTCACAGAACGGGACATCCTGAACTCGGTCGGCCTGGGGCAGGACCCCGACCTGGAGACCGCCGGCACCCACACCACCACCGACGTCGTCTTCGCCGCGCCTTCCTGGACGCTGGAGGAGGCGGCCGACGCCATGACTCACGGCGGGTTCCGCCACTTGATCGTGACGGACGGCGACGGGCCGGTCGGCGTCGTCTCCGTCCGCGACATCATCCGCTGCTGGGTGCCGGCCAGAAGCCGGGTGGTCGCCTAGGAGCATCGCCGGCCGGGCGGGGTCGGCACGCTCCCCCGGACGCGGAAGGGGCCGGATCCCTCACGGGATCCGGCCCCTTCCTCTACGACAAGCCGTGCCGTCAGCCGCGAAGGGCCTGGACCGCGGCGTCGAGCCGCTTGCCGAAGTCGCCGTCCGCCTGGCGGAAGTTGTTGATCGCGCGCTCGGCGATGTCGTCACGCGACACCTTGGCGATGAAGCCCGCCAGGTTGTCGATCAGACGGCCCTTCTCGTCCTCGGACATCAGGCGGTAGAGGTTGCCCGCCTGGACGAAGTCGTTGTCCTCGGAGTGGACCGGGGCCGCCTGGTCACCGGTCACACCGGTCACCGGGATCGGCTGCCAGAGCGCGCGGTCCGTCTGGTGCGGGCCGCCGAAGCTGTTCGGCTCGTAGTTCTTCGCGCCCTTGTGGCGGCCGTCGTACAGGAAGCCGTCACGGGAGTGGGTGCGCGCCTCGGTGGCGTGCGGGCGGTTCACCGGCAGGTGGTCGGCGTTGATGCCGACGCGGTAGCGGTGGGCGTCGCCGTACGCGAAGAGACGGCCCTGGAGCATCTTGTCCGGCGAGGGACCGATGCCCGGCACGAAGTGGGCGGGGCTGAAGATGGACTGCTCGACCTCCGCGAAGATGTTCTCCGGGTTGCGGTTGAGCTCCAGCTTGCCGATCTCGATCGGCGGGTAGTCCGCGTGCGGCCACACCTTGGTGAGGTCGAACGGGTTGAAGCGGTACGTCGCCGCCTCGGCCGCCGGCATGATCTGCACCTGCACGGTCCACGTCGGGAAGTCACCGCGCTCGATGGCCTCACGCAGGTCGCGCTGGTGGGAGTCGGGGTCCTCACCGGCGAGCTTGTTGGCCTCGGCCTGGGTGAGGTTCTTGATGCCCTGGTCGGTCTTGAAGTGGTACTTGACCCAGAAGACCTCGCCGGCCTCGTTGTTCCACTGGTAGGTGTGGGATCCGAAGCCGTCCATGTGACGGTACGAGGCGGGGATGCCGCGGTCGCCGAACAGCCAGGTCACCTGGTGCGTGGACTCGGGCGAAAGGCCCCAGAAGTCCCAGACGTTGTCCGCCTCCTGGGACCCGGTGTACGGGTCGCGCTTCTGGGTGTGGATGAAGTCGGGGAACTTGATGGCGTCCTTGATGAAGAACACCGGGGTGTTGTTGCCGACGAGGTCGTAGTTGCCCTCTTCGGTGTAGAACTTCAGCGCCCAGCCGCGCGGGTCGCGCACCGCGTCCGCCGCGCCGAGGTTGCCCGCGACGGTCGAGAAGCGCAGGAAGGTCTCGGTCTGCTTGCCGACCTCGGAGAGGAACTTCGCGCGGGTCCACTGCGAGACGTCGCGGGTCAGCGTGAAGGTGCCGTAGGCGCCCGCACCACGCGCGTGAACGACACGCTCCGGGATGCGCTCGCGGTTGAAGTGCGCGAGCTTCTCGAGCAGCAGCTGGTCCTGGACAAGCACCGGCCCGCCGACGCCCGCGGTCTCGCTGTTCTGGTTGTCGGCGACCGGAGCCCCGGCCTCCGTGGTGAGCGGTCCCTGCGTCACGTGCGCCTCCTGCGTCATGTACTGCCCAGTCGTTTCTGCACACGACCTGTCCCTTGGCGTGTGCCGGAGTCGATCCTACAATGGACAATGTCTAAGTCAAGCGAACATCCAAAGTCACACCTGTTCGGGATACGGCTCCCACCACTGTTAGGCTGGTGCTCATGAGTGACCTGTTGGAACGACTTCGCGGACGCGGCTGGCGCATGACCGCCCAGCGGCGTGTCGTGGCCGAGGTCCTCGACGGCGAACACGTGCATCTGACCGCCGACGAGGTGCACGCCCGCGCGGTGGAGCGGCTGCCGGAGATCTCCCGGGCGACCGTCTACAACACCCTCGGCGAACTGGTGAGCCTCGGCGAGGTGCTCGAGGTGTCGACCGACCGCCGCGCCAAGCGGTACGACCCCAACGCCCACCGCCCTCACCAGCACCTGGTCTGCGCCCGCTGCGGCGCGATCCGCGACGTGCACCCGGTGGGCAATCCGCTGGCCGACCTCCCGGACACGGAGCGCTTCGGCTTCACGATCTCCGACGTCGAGGTGACGTACCGCGGCACCTGCCCGAACTGCGCCGCCGGCTGACATACGCGAGAAAGAGGCCCCCGATGTCCGCATCGGGGGCCTCTTCGCGTCCGGATTTCCGGCGGGGTCACCCCGTCCGGTTTCCGACACGGCTTCCCCGGCGCCGGCATCTTCGGGCCGGTGCGCGACGCCAAAAACACCGAAGGCCCGGATCCAAGGATCCGGGCCTTCGGTTTCAGTAGCGGGGACAGGATTTGAACCTGCGACCTCTGGGTTATGAGCCCAGCGAGCTACCGAGCTGCTCCACCCCGCGTCGGTGAACACAACCTTACGTCACCCCGCCGACCAGCGCAAATCCCTTAAGCGGTGAGCTCCTGGAGCAGCGCCTCACGCAGTCGCGCGGCCCTCTCGGCGACCTCCGCGGGGCCGAGCTCGACGGCCCTGGCACACCAGCGCTGCCCCTCGGCCAGCTCTCCCCGGCGAGCGGCGAGCAGCGCCAGCCGCAGCGCGGCCCTGCCGTGCCCTGCCCGCGCGGCCCGGGTCCACCACAGCGACGCCTCCCGCTCGCTGCCCTCGCGGGCGAGCAGGAGCCCGAGGTTGAACGCCCCGCTCCGGCTGCCCGCCTCCGCCGCCTCGCGGTACCAGCGGGCGGCGTCGGCCATGTCACCCCGGGCGGCGGCCAGCATGCCCACACGCACCTGGGCACGGCGGTGGCCCTGCTCGGCGGCCCGCTCGTACCACTCCTCGCACTCGCTCTTCTCCGCCACCGGCTCGCCGAGCGCCGGCGGACCGGGAGGCGGTCGCCGGGCGTCCAGCACACTGGCGAGCCGGAACGCCGCCTCCGCGCTGCCGCCGCCCGCGGCGCAGCGCAGATGGCGCTCCGCGCCCTGCTCGTCACCGTCCCTGAGCAGGGCGATGCCGACCTGGAGCGCCGCCTCCGTGTGCCCGGCCGCGGCAGCCCGCTCGTACCAGGTGAGAGCCGTACGGTCGTCGTCGCGGCCGGCGTGCAGGATGCCCAGGTTGAACGCGGCGTCGACGCTTCCGGCCTCCGCCGCCTTGGAGAACCACGGCTCGGCGCCGACCGGGTCGCCGGCCTGCAGCAGCAGGACGGCGAGCGCGTTGGCGGCCTCGCGGTGCCCGGCGTAGGCGGCGCGGCGGTACCACTGCTCGGCCTGGGCCGTCCGGTCCTGGGCAGCACAGAGCAGACCCAGGTTGTACGCGCCGTTGACGTCACCCGCGTCCATTGCGGCGCGGTACCAGCGCTCCGCCGTCTGCGCCTCGCCCCTGGCCGCGTGCAGCGCGCCGAGGGCGTTGGCCGCGTTGCCGTCGCCCTCCTGGGCGGCGCGCAGCCACCACACGGCGGCGCTCTCCTCGTCTCCGGCGTCGCGCAGCAGGAAGGCGAGCGCGCAGGCGGCACGGGCCTCTCCGTCCTTGGCGGCCGTGAGGTACCAGCGTCCGGCCTCCTTCAGCTGCCCGCGCCTCTCGAGGATCGCCCCGAGGTGCAGGGCGGCCCGCCGATGCCCTCGTGCGGCGGCCTGCCGGTACCACTGGGCGGCCTCGTCGAGCAGGGCGCTGCCCTGGTCCGTGGGCAGCCCTTGCGCGCCGTCACGTGCCCGGCGCCCTGCCGGGTGCTCCCCCGAGGCGGTCTCCGCGTTCGTGAGCACGCGCAGCGCCGGGTCGGTCGGCCCCACGGCGCCCGGGCCCGGCTCGTCGCGACGCCCGGGCCGTCCCGCGCCGCCCTTGGGCACACCGACGGGCCGCGCGCCGTCCTCACCGCGGCGGGCACGCCGCACGGCGTCCCTCGCGGCACCCGTCTCCACGGGGCCGGTGCCGACCAGCCGGCCGACGCCGTCGGTCTTGCGGCACTCCTCCGCCGCCCGGCGCTCCAGTGCGCGGGCGAGCCGGTACGCCGCCTCGCGATGGCCCTGTTCCGCGGCCGTGCGCAGCCAGCGCTCCGCGCCCACGTCGCTGCGGTGCTCCAGCAGGTCGGCGAGGGCGTACGCGCCGAGGGCGTGGCCCTGTTCGGCGGACTGGCGCAGCCAGTACTCGGCGGCGGGCTCGTCGCCCCGCTCGCGGAAGTGACGTCCGAGGGCGTGCGCGGCGGCGGCGGAACCGGCCACTGCGGCGATCCGCCACCAGCCGGCAGCCTCGTCCGCGTAGCCGCGCTGGTGGAGGAGCACGCCGAGGTTGTTGGCCGCGGCGCGGTCGCCGTCGGCGGTCGCGCCCCGCAGATAGGGCTCAGCGCCGTCGAGGTCTCCGCGGCGCAGCAGCAGCGCGCCGAGGACGCTCATCGCCGCGGTGTCACCGGCGTCGGCGGCGCTCCGGTGGCGGGCTTCCGCACCGGCGGTCTCCACCGTGTCGGCGCTGTTGTCGTCCGTGTTGTCGTGGCTGGTGACGTTCCGGTCCTTGCCCATGTGGTCGACACGGACCGCGACGTCGATCGCGTCCGCCACGTCTCCGGCATGCGGCTGCACAAACCGCCCTGTCTCCAACAGAGTTGCCCTGTCCCCCATAAATTCCATCGTCGCACCACCTGCAACCCGCGTACACCTGGTATACCGCAGCCAGTGAGGTCACTTCAGCGTTTTGTCGACATGCCCACAGAGAGATAAGTCAAACACGTTCCGGCCCAACTGGCGGCCCTCGGCGCGCACTTCGGCGTCACAAAGATGAGCACAGGCATGAAGAGGGCCCGGATCCTGAAGGATCCGGGCCCTCTTCTTCAGTAGCGGGGACAGGATTTGAACCTGCGACCTCTGGGTTATGAGCCCAGCGAGCTACCGAGCTGCTCCACCCCGCGTCGTTGTGTTGCAACCGTACCACGACGCGGGATGGTGCCTTCTCAGCCCTTCAGCCCTCAGCCCCCGGGCGCACCTTCGTCCGGTTTCGCATCCGGCTCGGCTTCAGGCCTCGCCTCGGAACCCGGCGTGGACTCCGGCTGTGCCCTCTGCGCGTCCGCCGCCCGCTGCAGAGCGGCCTCCAGGGCGGCCTGCGCCTTGCCGTACGCGGCCCAGTCCGTCGGGTTCTTCTCCAGGGCCGCCTTGGCGTCGTCGTACGCCTTCTGGGCGTCCGCGATGGCGTCCTGGAGAGCGCCGTCGCCGGTGACCGGCGGCTCGGTGGGCTCGGTGGGCGGCTCGTCCGGGTCGGCCGGCGGAGTCTCCTCGTCCGGTGCCCCCTCCGCGCCGAAGACCTGACTGAGCGCGCCGGCGAGGTCGTCGGCGAAACCGATCTTCTGGCCGTAGACGACCGCGACCTTGCTCAGGAGCGGGAATTCGGATCCCCGTCCCTGGGCGTAGATCGGTTCGACGTACAGGAAGCCTCTGTCGAGCGGAACGGTCAGCAGATTGCCGTACTTGATCGTCGAATCCGCGCCCTTGAGGTCACGGACGTAGGTCGCGATGGGCCCGTGACGGTTGAGCCGGCTCTGCACCTGTTCAGGTCCGTCGACGTTGTCGTCCGTCACCCGCAGCAGCTGGATCCGGCCGTAGTCGCTGCTCTTGGCGTCGGCGTCGACCGCCATGAAGGCCCGGAGGTTCGGCCGTCCGCTGGGGGTGAACGTCGTCGTCAGCGAGAACTGCTGCGCCGTGTCGCCCGGCAGCTTCATCGACAGGTAGTACGGCGGGACCGCGTTGCTGTCCGCCTTGGTCGGGTCGTTGGGGACCTGCCAGGCGTCACTCGCGTTGTAGAACTGGCCGGCGTCCGTGACGTGGTAGAGGGCGAGCAGCTCGCGCTGCACCTTGAACATGTCCTGCGGGTAGCGCAGGTGCTCCCGCAGCTCCTCCGGAATGTCGCCCTTGGCCTTCACCGTGCCGGGGAAGGCCTTCTTCCAGGTCTTCAGCACCGGGTCGTTCTCGTCCCACTCGTACAGCGTGACGGTGCCGTCGTAGGCGTCGACGGTGGCCTTCACCGAGTTACGGATGTAGTTGACCTGGTTCTGCTGCGCGACCACCGCGCGCTGCCGGTCGGTCAGCGAGTCGGCCGTGGTGTCACCCAGCGTCGTGCGCGAGGCGTAGGGGTAGCCGTTGGTGGTCGTGTACGCGTCGATGACCCACTGGATCCGCTTGCCGATCACGGCGGGGTAGGCGTCGCCGTCGATCGTCAGCCACGGGGCCACCGCCTCGACGCGCTGCTTGGGCGTCCGGTTGTAGAGGATCTTGGAACCGTCGCCGATGGCTCCCGAGTACAAGATCTGCGGCTCGCTGAAGGCGACGGCGTACGCGGCGCGGTTGAGCGGGCCGGAGACGTCGATGCCGCCCTTGCCCTTGTAGCTCGTGGTGACCTGACGGCCGCCGTCCTGCTCGTAGTCGAGCTCCTTCTGCGGGCCGCCGACGATCGAGTACTGCGTGGTCTTCTCGCCGTAGTAGATCCGCTGCTCGTAGTCGCCGAGCATGCCCTTGGTCGGCAGACCGGACTCGGTGAAGGCCGGGGCACCGCTGGTGCCTTCGGCCGTCGCCGTGCCCTTGGCCGTGACGGCGCCGAAGCCGTGGGTGTACGTGAAGTGGTCGTTGATCCAGTTGCGCTTGTCGACCCCGGCGAGGTTGAGCTCACGCAGACCGATGATCGTGTCCTGGCCGTCGTACCGGTCGATGTCCAGGGTGGAGGGGAACTGGTAGTACTTCCGTTCCTGTTCCAGCTGCTGGAACGTCGGCGAGACGATGTTCGGGTCGTTTATGCGGTAGCTGGCGGCCGCGTCGGCGTTCTTCCGCTGCTGCGCCGGGTCCTTGACCTCGCCCCGGCCGGTGTAGTCCCCGGGCTTCACCCCGTCGATGCCGTAGGCCTTGCGCGTCGCCTCGATGTTCTTCTCGATGTACGGCGCTTCCTTGGCCTGCTCGTTCGGCTGGACCTGGAACTTCTGCACTATGGCCGGGTACAGGCCGCCGATCAGGATCGCCGACAGGACCATCAGGCCGAAGCCGATCACCGGCAGCTGCCAGGTGCGGCGCCACAGCGTCGCGAAGAACAGCAGCGCGCAGATGACGGCGATGCAGAACAGGATCGTCTTCGCCGGCAGGTAGGCGTTGGCGTCGACGTAGCGCAGGCCCGTCCAGTTGTCGGTCGCCTTGAAGTCACTGGACTTCACCGCGAGCCCGTAGCGGTCCAGCCAGTACGCGACGGCCTTCAGCGCGACGAACAGGCCGAGCAGCACCGACAGATGGCCGGTGGCCGCGGCGGTCGCCCGGGCGCCGGGGCTGGTGATGCGCAGCCCGCCGTACAGGTAGTGGGTCAGCGCGGCGGCGATCAGCGACAGCACGACGGCCGCGAACCCGAAGCCGAGCAGGAACCGGTACCAGGGGAGGTCGAACGCGTAGAACGCGACGTCCATCTGGAACTGCGGGTCCTTCTGACCGAAGGGCACTCCGTTGACCCACATCAGCCACGTGCGCCACTGGCTCGTGGCGGAGGCACCGGCGATCAGCCCGACGAGAGCGGTGGTCGCGAGCAGCACCCACTTCTTGTACGGGGCGATGCCCATGCGGTACCGGTCGAGGCTCTGCTGCTCGAGCGACATCGCGCTGAGGGGCGGCCGCAGCCGGTGGGCCAGCCAGATGTTCACCCCGACGGCGGTCGCCATCAGCAGACCGAAGACGGCGAACAGGCCGATCTTGGTCCACAGGGTGGTGGTGAACACGGACGAGTAGTCGACCGAGCGGTACCAGAGCCAGTCGGTCCAGAACCCGGAGAACATGACGAACACCATGGACAGGACGGCCAGGACGCCGAGTGTCATGAGCAGGGTGCGGACACGCCGGGAGGGCCGGCCCACTCTGATCCGTGGCCCTGTCGGGCCTCCGCCGCGGTCCGGCATCTGGAAAGCCAACGTGCGCCCCTCGAAGTTCGCGGTTGTGTGAATCGGGCCCCGCGATCGTAGAGCCCACTCATGCAACTTACTGAGGCTTTACCTAGTTCCCGTCGCGGGGCAGGAAGGAGGCAGGATATTGACCATGCCCAACGATTCCTCTTCCGGCCCCCCGATGGCCGCGAGCCCGCTCACCCGCGCCGTGCTCGAGATCGACGAGTACGCCTCCGGTCTCGGCTGGGACCAGCCGGCCCGTCTCTTCGCCCTCGTCGACACCCTTCAGCTGCGTTCCCAGGAGCCGGGCCTCGCCCGCCAGCTCGGTCTGGACGCCGCTGACGACGCCGCCGCGCCGCTCACCCCCGTCGAGCAGGACGAGATCCCTGCCGGCACCCCGCTCGACGAGTTCCTCGGCACCATCGCCTGGCCCGACGCGGTGGCCGGCTGCGCCCTGACGGTGGAGCGCCTGATGCTGCCGCCCTCCGCGGAGGCCTCCGTGCCGGTCGGCCTCGACGACGCGGCCCTCACCCGGTGGGTCGCCGAGCACCCGGACCGTCAGGAGGTCCGGATGACGGTGGCCGTGCTGCGCGACGGCAGCCGGGAGTCCGCGCTGCGACTGCGGGAGAAGGACTCCCCGAACGAGGTGCTGACCGGAGCCGGGCTGGTGCCGGGGCTGGCCGAGGCCCTGGCCGCCACCTTCGAGTCGTAGCCCCCCGCACATGCCGACGCCGCGCCCCGACGGGGCGCGGCGTCGATGTCCGCGGTCGCGGGCTGTCAGCTTGCCGAGCAGCTCGGCAGGTCCGCGGTGGCACCCGAATTGATCTTCGCCAGTGACTTCCGCGCGTCCGCGATGGTGTCCACCTTCACCAGCGTCAGTCCGTCCGGGATGTCGGAGACCGCGGAAGCGCAGTTGTCGCTGGGGGTGAGGAAGTACTCCGCGCCGGCGTTGCGCGCGCCGACGAGCTTCATCTCGATGCCGCCGATCGGCCCGACCTTGCCGGAGTCGTCGATGGTGCCCGTGCCGGCGACGAACCTGCCGCCGGTCAGATCGTCGGAGGTGAGCTTGTCGACGATGCCGAGCGCGAACATCAGACCGGCACTCGGTCCTCCGACGTCGGCCAGATTGATGTCGATCTCGAACGGGAACGTGTGGTCGGTGCCCGCCTGGATCCCGACGATCGCCCGGCCGTCGTCCTCCGCCTTGACCGTCGGGACGGTGACCTTCTCGGTGCCCGTCGGCTCCTTGCCCGCCTTCTCCGCGGCGGCCGCCTCGTCCGCGGGCACCACGGTGAAGACCACGTCCTCACCGGGCTTGTGCTTCACGACGAGCCTGGCGACGTCCTCAGGCTGCTTGACCGCGGTGCCGTCGACGGCACGGATCACGTCCCCGGCGTGGAGCTTGTTCTGCGACGGCGATCCCTTGACCACGGAGGAGACGACGACGCGGGCCTTGACCGGCATCTTCAGCTCACGCAGGGCGGCGACCTTGGCGCTCTCCTGGGACTGACTGAACTCCTCGGCGTTCTCCTGCGTCGACTCCTCCTCCGTCTTCCCGTTCGGGTAGAGGGTGTCGTGCGGCACGACGACATTGTCGTGTGCCACCCAGCCGTAGACCGCCTCGAGGAGGTTCATCCGGTAGTCGGCGCCGGTGACCCTGACCGTCGTCATGTTCAGGTGGCCGGTCGTCGGATACGTCTTGTGGCCCGAGATGTCGAGCACCGGCTCGCCGTCCGCGGACCCGAGGGTGTTCACCGTCGGTCCGGGCGACATCTCCGCGTAAGGGACTTTGAGGAACACGCCTGCGCAGAGCAGCGCAATGAAGACGAGGGTGGAGGCGAGCATCGTCGCGGTGCGGCGTGGCATGGAACGACAGTACGGGACACGCCTGTGGACGCACGGTCGGGGCCGGTCGTCCGGGGGGCCGTCCCGGGCCGCTCGGCGGCCGCGGAAGGGGCGATCAGGGGCGTACAGTCTCGGAGGCGGCCTTCTCCATCACGTCGCGGAAGCGGGCATAGCCGGCGAGTTCCGCCACGTCACCGCTGGTGCGGTCCCGTGAAGCCCAGCCCGCCCATATCGCCGCACCGACAGCAGCGAACAGCGGAATCAGCAACCAGGCCAGAACTGCCATCGCGACCTCCCTACCCCATGAGCACACGCAACCAAGTGATCAGCAGATTAGTCATCTGCCGGTTCAACGCTCACGGCAGGGGTGGGGTTACGCAAATCGGGCGGATGGGTACCGACCGCGTTTCAGCGGACGGATGAGCGGAAAATTGCTTCGTCCGGCTGCCCTCAGCAGGCGCCCACCCACTCCTCCGTGCCGTCGGAGAACCGCTGGTGCTTCCAGATCGGCACCTCGTGCTTGAGGTCGTCGATCAGCTTCCGGCACGCCTCGAACGCCTCGCCCCGGTGCGGGCAGGACACGGCGACGACCACCGCGAGATCCCCGACCGCGAGGTCACCCACACGGTGGACAGCGGCGAGCGCACGGACCGGATAGTCGGCGGCGACCTTCTCCGCGACACGGCGCATCTCCGCCTCCGCCGTGGGATGGCAGGAGTAACCGAGGGCGTCGACATCGACGCCACCGTCGTGGTTGCGCACGGTGCCGACGAACAGGGCGGTGCCACCCGCCGCGTCGTCGCCGACCGCCGCGAAGACCTCGTCGAGGGAGAGCGGCGTGTCGCGGATCGCCAGCAGACGGATCGGGTCCTGCGCCGCCTGCTCACCTGGATGGTCGTACGTGCTTGCCATGCCGTCCATCGTGCCGTACGGCACCGACAACGCGGAATAGCCCGTTCGACCGTTCGAGGACGATCCCCTTTGGAGCCTCCTACAGCTTCCCGGGCCCGCCGCCTCAGATCCTCCGCCGTGCCTTGCGCGCCCGGCGGACCAGGGCCGCCGTGCCGAGCAGCGCGACGGTCGCACCCGCGGCGCCCGCGGCCGTGGCGTCCTTGCGGCCGAGCCGGCGGCCGGCCACCGTGTGCCGGCCCTCCACCTCCTCGAGGAGCGCGGCCAGCACCTCCTCGTTGGTCCACTGCGGTCGCCAGCCGGCGTCGTGCAGGCCACTCACGCTCACGACCCAGGGGTGCATCGTGTAGGCAAGGTCCCCGGCGGGGGAGGGCGTGAGACCGATGCGGTGGAGGCGGGCAGCCGCGCCCAGGGCGACCGCCGAGGGAAGCTCCATGCGCCGGATGCCGCTGAGCTCCTCGACCTCCTCCTGCTCCAGCCACCCGTCACAGCCCACGGCCAGCTCGCCCTCGACCTTCTCCAGGGCGGCGTACTCGAGCGCGCTCACCAGGTCCTCCACGTGGCAGAACTGCCAGGTGGGGCGTGATCCGGCGACCACGAGAAGCCGTGGCGACTCGAAGTAGCGGGTGAGCGCGGTGTCGGTGCCGCCCACCAGGACGGCCGGCCTGACCACGGTGACGTTGAGACCGGGGTGGGCGCGCGGAGCCCGGCGGGCCAGCCGCTCGATCTCCAGGAGGTCGCCGACCCCTGTCGCCTCCGCGGTCGCACGCAGTTCCGCGTCCTCCGAGAGGGGGACGTCGTTGTCCGGGTGCGCCCCGTAGACCATGGCCGAGGTGCACAGGACGACACGGTGGACACCGGCGGCGGCGGCGGCCGTCAGCACCGTCTGGGTGCCGCGCACGTTGTACGCGGTCCGTGCGGCGGGATCGGACTCCAGGTCGAGGTCGAGCGCCAGATGCACCACGACGTCGACGCCGCGCAGCTTCTCGGCGATGGCCGGGTCCCGCACATCGAGGATGTGCCACTGGGCCTCGGACACCTCGCCCCGGCGTTCGTCCAGGGCCACGACCTGCTTGACCTCCTCGGACGCGGCCAGGCGCCTCGTGAGGAGGTCGCCGACGCCGGTGGCGGCACCGGTGACGGCGACCACGGGGCCACGGCCCGACGGCCCGCGGCCCCCGGTCGGGGTTGAGCGGTTTCGCGCTGCGCGAACCTGCGGATCTGGGGAACTCACCAGGCGTCTCCAGCGGTTGTCTTCAGTACGTGAGCGAATGACGCATACGCACCAGGTGGCGTCCATCCTGCCGCAGGCCCAGTGTCGGCGGAGCATCGAGCCCATAAGCGGTTCGGATGTCTACGCTGGATGGTGTTGTCGGGCAGTCGCCGCCGGCAGGAAGCCGGCGGTCCTACGAGCCGAGGAAACCCGTGAGTGACACCCCATTCGGATTCGGCCTTCCGCCGGAGGAGCCGGAGAACGGCGACGAGGGCAAGAAGAAGGATCCCGCAGGAGGTGGTCAGGGCTCCGGCGGGTCCTCCCCCGCCGACCCCTTCGGGTTCGGCTTCGGGGACAGCGGCGGGGACAACCCCTTCGCGGCCATGTTCGGCTCCCTGAACCCGAACGACCTGGGCGCTGCCTTCCAGCAGCTCGGCCAGATGCTCAGCTACGAGGGCGGCCCGGTCAACTGGGACATGGCGAAGCAGATCGCCCGCCAGACCGTCGCCCAGGGCACACCGGACGGCACCAAGGACGCGAGCGTCGGCCCGGTCGAGCGGACCGCGGTCGAGGAGGCCGTGCGGCTGGCCGACCTGTGGCTGGACGGCGTGACGTCGCTGCCCTCCGGCGCGAGCACGGCCGTGGCGTGGAGCCGCGCGGAGTGGGTCGAGGCGACCCTGCCCGCGTGGCAGCAGCTCGTGGACCCGGTCGCCGAGCGTGTCGGCCTCGCCATGGGTGATGTCCTGCCCGAGGAGTTGCAGGCCATGGCCGGTCCGCTGATCGGGATGATGCGCTCCATGGGCGGCGCGATGTTCGGGCAGCAGATCGGCCAGGCCGTCGGTGTGCTGGCCGGCGAGGTGGTCGGCTCGACCGACATCGGTCTGCCGCTCGGCCCGGCCGGCAAGGCCGCCCTCCTCCCGCTGAACGTGGAGGCGCTCGGCAAGGACCTCGGCGTGCCCCGCGAGGAGGTCCGGCTGTACCTGGCTCTGCGGGAGGCCGCCCACCAGCGGCTCTTCGCCCATGTGCCGTGGCTGCGGTCGCACCTGTTCGGCGCGGTCGAGGGCTACGCCCGTGGCATCAAGGTGGACACCTCCAAGCTGGAGGACGTGGTCGGCCAGTTCGACCCCACCCATCCCGAGCAGCTGCAGGAAGCACTCCAGCAGGGCATGTTCCAGCCGGAGGACACTCCGGAGCAGAAGGCCGCCCTGGCCCGCCTGGAGACCGCTCTCGCGCTGGTCGAGGGCTGGGTGGACGCGGTGGTCCATGAGGCCGCCTCGTCGCGCCTGACGTCCGCGGGCGCGCTCCGCGAGACCCTGCGCCGGCGCCGCGCCTCCGGCGGTCCCGCCGAGCAGACGTTCGCCACCCTGATCGGCCTTCAGCTCCGTCCGCGCAGGTTGCGGGACGCGGCGCGGCTGTGGGCCTCGCTGACCGACGCCCGCGGCATGGACGGGCGGGACGCTCTGTGGGAGCACCCCGACATGCTGCCGACGGCCACCGACCTCGACGACCCGGACGGCTTCGTCCACCGCGAGCAGCTGGACTTCTCCGAGCTGGACAAGATGCTCGGCGAAGCGGCCGGCGGCCGGGCGCAGAAGCCCGGTACGGAGAAGGCCGACGACTCCGGGACGGACGACGGCTCCGGGACGGACGAGGACGAGACCGGCAAGTGAGCCTCCACGAAGACGCGCTGCTCGTCCTGAAGGACTACGACGGGCAGGGAAGCCAGGCGGCGCTGCGCCAGACGTACCTGGACCACCTTCAGGCCCATCCGGACGGCATGTGGAAGGCCTGCCGGGCGGGACATCTGACGGCCAGCGCCCTGGTGGTCGATCCCGAGCGCGGACGGGTGCTGCTGACGCTGCACAAGAAGCTCGGCATGTGGCTGCAGATGGGCGGCCACTGCGAACCGGGCGACACGTCCCTCGCCGCGGCGGCGCTGCGCGAGGCGACGGAGGAGTCGGGGATCCCAGGGCTGAAGCTGCTGCCCGGCGGGCCGGTCACCCTGGACCGGCACGCCATTCCGGCGCCGTGCCACTGGCATCTGGACGTGCAGTACGCGGCGCTCGCCCCGGCGGGAGCGGTCGAGGCCATCAGCGACGAGTCGCTGGATCTGCGCTGGTTCCGCTACGACGAGGTGGCCGGCGTCGCCGACACCTCCGTCGTACAGCTCATGGAGCGCACGCGGGAGGCTCTCCAGCGCTAGCAGGAGCACGGGTAAGGGGCGGTCGCCATGGCGACCGCCCCTTACCCGTGCTGTGTCTCCGCGCTAGTTCCAGGCGTTGTTCTGGTTCTGGGCATGGGCACCGTGCTGGCCGACACCGAACTGGGCGCGCACGCCCTGCCCGAGATCGGCGTTCTGCGGCGGCATGACCTCGCTGGGCTGGACCAGGGCGAAGCCCTGGCCGAGGAAGCTGAGCTCCCAGCCCTCTCCGGTGTTGCCGCGCCTGCGGCGGACACCGGAGGAGTGGGTCTGCGCCTGCATCTGCACCCGCAGCGCCGAGGACCAGGCGACGATGGCATCCGCGTCGACGTTGACGTACTTGTCCGGGGTGACCTGCATCATCAGCGGCTGGCCCGAGGTCATCAGAGCGACCTTGCCCCGCCCCGAGATGTTGAGCTGGTACTTGCCCGACCCGGAGATGCCGTACTGGCTGTCCACCGCGATCACCTCGGTGTGCAGCGTGGAGTCGAGCGCCAGGACGTACGCGCTGTCGACCGTCATGCCGTCCTGGTCGACGTCCACCACATGGACGTACTGCGCGAGGTTGGCGAAGTAGACCGTGCCCTGCCCGGAGCAGCGCATCAGGTCGAGACCCTCACCGGTGTTGGCGCGGGCCCTGCGCTGGCTGCTCGTCTGGTACTCGCCGTCGAAGTCGACGAGGCCCTGGTAGGCGACCATGGCGCCCTTGCGGGCCAGGACGTCGTCGTGTCCGGTCAGCGAGACCCGCAGCAGCTGCGGGTTCTGGACGACGTACCGGTCCTGGCTCTGCTGTTCTGTGTGGCTGAAAAGAGGACTCTGCATGATGTGTTCTCGCTCCCCCTCAGTGCCGGATCCGCAGGCGGTCGGTACTGTCCTCGCTCGGCTGTACGACGACGATCCCCTGGCCGGAGAAGGCCATCTGGTAGGCCTCCCCGCTGCCCCGCCCGATCAGCGAGGACGCCTTGAAGCTGCGCTTGCCCTTCACCTTCAGGTTCGGGGACCAGGCGACGAGCGCGTCGGGGTCGACGTACGTCTCGTCCTCGCCGCGGCCGCAGTCGACGACGATCGGCGTGCCGCGCGAGGTCAGGGCCACCCATCCGGTGCCCGCGATCTCCACGTTCCACAGGCCCTGGCCGGCGAACTTGGCCAGTCCCTTGACCTTCTCCACACCCCACTGGAGGTGTGCGTCGAAGGCGAGGACGTTGGTGCCGTTGACCGAGAGGGAGTCGTTGTTGAGGTTGATGACGACCACGTCGGCGCCGTAGTCGGCGAGGTAGAGCAGGCCGTCGCCCGAGCACTTCATGATGGGCGCGCCCTCGCCGGTGACCCACTGGGCCGCGATCTGGCGGACGGCGGGCGGGTTGGGCTCGTACTGGACGAAGCCCTCGTAGGCGACCATCGAGCCGGTGCGCGCGTACAGGTCCTGGCCGGTGGCCATGGCGACCTTGAGCATGGTGCGGCCGTGGTTCTCCATCCGGGCCACCACGGGGGTCGGGGCGAAGCCCGCGAGTTGCTGGTTCATTGTCAGGGCTCCCTCAGACCTCGTACGGCTGGACGACGATGAAGTTGCCGGGGGCGCCCCGGAACTGGAGGTTCACGGTCTCTCCGCTGTGTCCCGGGTACGCGTTGCGGCGCAGCCGGACCTGGCTGGAGAGGATGACCTGCGAGGCGGCCGACCAGGCGACGACCGCGTTGCAGTCGGCGAAGGTGGTCGGCGTGACCGGCAGGATCACGGGGATGCCGTGCGTCTTGACGACGACCGTGCCCGTGCCCTGGAACATCATCGTGAACAGCGCGCCGCCGGGGATGCCGTGACCCTCGATGCGGCGGACCTCGTGCTGCAGGGACTCGTCGAAGGCGAGGACGTTCTCCGCGGAGACGCAGATCCCGTCGCCCTGGAGCTCGATGGGGTGCAGGTGCGAGCCGTCCTCGGCGAGGAAGACCTGGCCGCGTCCGGTGCAGCGCATCAGCTGCATCTCCTGGCCGGTGGCGTTCCCGACGACCCGGCCGGCGAAGCCGGCGCCCTTGTAGCTGAAGTCGACCTTGCCCTGGTACATGACCATGCTGCCCTGACGTGCCAGCACGGGCATGCCGCCCATGGTCAGGTCGACCCGCATGAGCTGCTGGTTCTGCGGGGTCCACCGCTGGCCGGTGGCAGTCTCGCGGTACGGCTGCAGGGCCGCCTGCAGACCGCCGCCGGCCTGGGGCATGCCCTGGGGCATCCCTCCCTGCGGCATGCCGGGAGGCTGCTGGCCGTACGGGGCGGGAGCCTGCTGACCGTAAGGCGACGGCATGCCCGGCTGAGGCGCCTGGCCGGGCATCTGCCCGGGGACCTGACCCGGCATCTGCCCGGGGACCTGACCGTACTGAGGCTGCTGCGGCTGCTGCGGCGGTTGTCCGTACGGGGACGGGGCGGGCGGGGGAACCGTCCCGGCCGGCGGCGTCATCGGCGCCGCCATGGTGGGCGCGCTGTGCATCTGGGGCTGCGGGGCCGCGGGCGCCTGGCCCGCCGGCGCTCCGAAGGCCGGTGCGGGCTGCGGCGCCTGGGGAGCCGGCGGCGCCGCGGGTGCGGGCGCGCCGAAAGCCGGGGCCGGGGCCGCCGCCTGCGGGGGCGGGGCGAACGACGGCGCTGCGCCCTGCGGTTGCTGAGCGGCAGGCGCCTCCTCCTCCGCGACCTCGCCGCCGAAGTTCTTCAGCAGGGCCTCGAGCCCGCCGTCGAACCCCTGGCCGACGGCGGCGAAACGCCACACGTCCTTGAGGTAGAAGTCACCCAGCATCACGGCTCGTTCGGTGGTGAACTCGGAGCCGGTGAAGGCGTAACGGACGACCTCCTCGCCGCCCGCGACGATACGGATGTACCCGGGGCCGATCTGCGACATCTGACCGGCGCCGTCGATCGTGGCGGTGAAGGACAGCCTGTGGATGTTCGCCGGAATGCGGTCGAGCGTGACGCGGAACGACTCGGTGTCGCCGGACTGCGCGCCGAGCAGCTGAATGGACTCCTCGGGCGACTTCGGCTGATTGAAGAAGATGAAGTACCGGTCGTCGGAGAGCTGCTCGTTGGCATCGAGTCCGAAGCAGCTGCTGTCGAAGGTCAGACCAGGAGCCGCGATCTGCACGCCTACGTACAGATCCGTTCCCGGAGTGAGATCACTGATCTTGGCCTTGTGGCCGCGTTGGAATTCCCTGGCCATGCGTTACGACCGTCCCCCATCCCGAATTGAATGCGTCGCGTCAGGCTAACCGCTGGGCGTGAGATTGAGCCAAGCCGGTACACATTCGGTACAGGACCGTCGACAGTCACTCTCCGCGGTCGGCGGGCAGGTGCGGCAGCCGGCCGGCGGCCACGACACCCTCCAGGTAGCCACGGGCCCGTTCGGTGCGGGGGTAGGCCTCAAGCAGTCGCCAGAACCGGGGTCCGTGACCGGGAACGAGCAGGTGGGCCAGCTCGTGGAGGAGCACGTAGTCCACCACGTACTCCGGCATGCCCTGGAGGCGGTGGGACAGCCGGATGCTGCCCTCTGCCGGAGTGCAGGAACCCCAGCGGGTGTTCTGGTTCGTCACCCAGCGCACCGACGCGGGCCTGGCACGCCCGTCGAAATACTGGGCGGACAACCGTTCCGCGCGCTCCGTCAGTTCGGCGTCACCGAGTACCCGCTTGCTCTCCTGCGCCGCCAGCTTGTCGAGCATCACGCCCACCCAGCGCCGCTCCTCCGCCTCCGACATCCGGGCGGGGATCAGAACGATGGTGCGGTCCCCCTCGCGGTAGGCGGAGACCGTTCTGCTGCGCCTGGCGCTGCGGCGGACCTCGACCGCGCTCGTCCCCGATCCGCGGGACTGGGGACGCTGCGCGCCGCGCTGCTGACCTCCCGCGCTGTGCGGTGAGGTCTCCCCAGCGAGGCGAGCGGGTGGGTCGACGGGCACGGCCCCGACGTTACCCGCTGTCCCTGGGAGAAGTCGTGTCCCCGGACCCCGCACTCTTGATCCGCCCCATGGCTGCACCATTTGAACGACTAATACCCCGAACCTGTGGACAACTTTTCACACGTCCCGCCGCGGCCCCGCATTCTGACAACGGCTCGGAGACGGTCCGAGGACAAAGACCGACGGGGGAAGCGGAATGCATCCGATGATGAAGCCTGCCTTGCGGCGGGCGTGGCGGGACCGCCAGAGCGTGCAGTTCGGAGTGACACCCGCGCATGCGGTGACTCTCGGGCCGGTCGACACCGCGACCGGTGCCCTGATGGAACTGCTCGACGGCACCCGGGGCCTACCCCTGCTCCGCGAGGAGGCGCGGGCGATGGGCCTGCCGGACGGTCGGGCGGAGGCCCTGGTGCACCGGCTGACCGCGGCCGGTCTGCTCGACGACCCGACGGCCGGCGGTCCGGCGGCCGCGGCGCTGCGCAAGCGGGCGGCCGCCCATGACCGGCTGCGGCCGGACATCGCCGCCCTGTCCGTGATCCATCCCGAACCGGGCGGCGCGGCAGGTGCCGTGGCGGCCCGGCGGGCCATACGGGTCCAGGTCCGCGGAGCCGGGCGGGTGGGTGCGTCGATCGCCGCGACACTGTCGGCCGCGGGGGTGGGGCGGGTCGAGGTGCTGGACGGCGGGATCACGGAGCCGGGCGATGTGGCACCGGGCGGCCTGCCCACGGAGGCGGTCGGCGAGCGCAGGGACACCGCGGCCCGGCGGCTGGTCCGGCGGGCGGCCCCGGACCGGCCTCCGCGTGCCGCGGAGGCCCATGACCCGGGCGGCGGGCCGGCACTCAGCCTCGTCGTCGTGGCACCGCGCGACGGGCTGGCCGCGTACGCCCCGGCCCCAAGTGATGCCGAGGGATGGATCGCGACCGGCACACCCCACCTCTATACGGGCGTCGTGGAGGCGACCGGCGTCGTCGGTCCCCTCGTACTGCCGGGCTGTACGGCGTGCGCGGGCTGCATGGAGCGGGGACAGGCCGAGCGCGATCCGGGAAGGGGGCGGCTGCTGGCACAGTGGCGGTCGGGGCGGCACCGGACCGTACCGGCCTGCGATGTCGCGCTGGCCGCGGTCGTGTCGGGGCTGGCCGCGTGTCATGCGCTGTCCTTCCTCGACGGCGGGGCGCCCGTGAGCACCGGGGCCAGATGGGAGGTTTCGCTGCCGCAGCTGTCCTGGCGATCGGAACGGATCACACCCCACCTCGACTGTGCCTGCAGTGCGGCGGGGAAAACTGAGAGGAGGCACACCTCAGCAGTGGGTCCGGCACACGACACAATGAACGGGTACACGCGGTCGGCGGAATGACGCCGTCGGCAATCGCGGCACGCTGTCTGGCATTTGGAGGGGCGTATGTCTGATCTTCCCCGGAAGGCGGTTACCCGGACCGCCAAGCTGGCAGCGCTGCCACTGGGATTCGCCGGCCGCGCCACATGGGGGCTGGGAAAGCGGATCGGCGGCAAGTCCGCCGAGATCGTGGCCCGGGAGCTGCAACAGCGCACGGCCGATCAGCTGTTCAAGGTGCTGGGGGAACTCAAGGGCGGTGCCATGAAGTTCGGACAGGCGTTGTCCGTCTTCGAGTCGGCCCTGCCCGAGGAGATCGCCGGTCCTTACCGAGCCGCGCTGACCAAGCTTCAGGAGGCGGCGCCTCCGATGCCGACACGGACGGTCCACTCGGTGCTCGAGGAGCGCCTCGGGGAGGACTGGCGTGAGCTGTTCCTGAGCTTCGAGGACAAACCGGCCGCCGCCGCGTCCATCGGGCAGGTGCACCGTGCGGTGTGGCACGACGGGCGCGAGGTCGCCGTGAAGGTGCAGTACCCGGGGGCGGGAGAGGCGCTGCTGTCCGACCTGGCGCAACTGAGCCGCTTCGCGAGGCTGTTGGGGCCGCTGATTCCGGGCATGGACATCAAGCCACTCATCTCCGAGATGCGTGACCGCGTCTCGGAAGAGCTCGACTACGCGCTGGAGGCCCAGGCACAGCGGGAGCACGCCGCAGAGTTCGCGGACGATCCCGGCGTCCTGGTTCCGGACGTGGTCCACCAGGGCGACCAGGTCCTGGTGACCGAGTGGATCGACGGCATACCGCTGGCCGAGGTCATCTCCGGCGGCACCCCCGAGGAACGGGACCGGGCGGGTCAGCTGCTGGCCAGGTTCCTCTTCTCCGGCCCGGCTCGCACGGGACTTCTCCACGCCGACCCGCACCCTGGGAACTTCCGACTGCTTCCCGACGAGGACGGCAAGGGCTGGCGCCTGGGCGTCCTCGACTTCGGCACGGTGGACCGGCTGCCGGGCGGGCTTCCCGACACCATCGGCGCATGTCTGCGGATGACCCTCGAAGGTGAGGCGGAGGCCGTCTACGGACTGCTGTGCGAAGAGGGGTTCGTCAAGGAGTCGATCGACCTCGACCCCGAAGCGGTGCTCGACTACCTGCTGCCGATCATCGAGCCGGCCGAGGTGGAGGAGTTCACCTTCACCCGTGGCTGGATGCGCACGCAGGCCGCCCGGATCGCCGACGTCCGCTCCCCCGCGCACCAGTTGGGCAAGCAGCTCAACCTGCCGCCCGCGTATCTGCTGATACACCGTGTGACATTGAGCACGATCGGGGTGCTCTGCCAGCTGAACGCGACCGTGCGGCTCCGCGGTGAACTCGAGGAGTGGCTGCCCGGGTTCGTCGCGCAGGACGCCGCAGAGGCGGAGGACGAGAGCACGGACGGCACCGCCGTGGTGGAGGCGGGAGCCTGACGGCACGCCGAGCGGCGCCGCCGGCCGGACAGCACTCGGCGGACGGTCACCACCACTGCGGGTCGAGCCGGCTCTCGATCGCCCGGATGTTGTCACGGGCGCAGTCTTCGCAGAGGTAATGGCGGACGCCGTTCTCCACGGAGCAGGTCCAGGTCACCGGCAGCCCCTCGGCGACCTTGCCGCAGCCGGCGCACACGATGCCCTCGTCCCCCGGCTGCTCGGGGTGGGGAGCCTTGTCCTGGTCCACCTCGCGACGATATCCCCGCCCGGCGGCGAGTGCGCGTCACAACGCACCGCGGGGGCCGGTCCGTGAGGACCGGCCCCGCGTGGACGGCTTCGCCGTCAGTGCATGACGGCCATGGCCAGTGCGCGGCGCGCGCGCATCGACACGCGCTCGGCGCGGCGCTGCATGCGTCGGGCGGCGACCAGGCGCACGGCCTGGCGTTCCGCGTCGACTTCACGCAGGCGCTCGTGCATATGCGCACGAGCCAGGGCTTCTGGGATGAGTTGCATTTCGCGGGTCCTGTTCTGACGCGAGGCGTTCGCGCCGATGGTGGTGACAGCTGGGGTGGCGGAGCCCTGGGGCTCGCTCGTGGAAGAGGTCATCGGGGCCTGCTTCTGGGGGTCGTGCGTGACGGGTCGATCGATGGTTCCGATGGCGTTCATGCCGCAACCGGGTTCTTGCGCGGGCGACCACGCGGCCGCTTGCGGGCAACGACGACGCCCTGGACGAAGAGCTCTCCGCCCCAGACACCCCACGGCTCACGCCGCTCCTTGGCGCCCGCGAGGCAGGCCTCCATCAGCGGGCAGGTGCGGCAGAGGGACTTGGCGTACTCGACGTCGGCCGGCGACTCGGCGAAGAAGACCTCCGGGTCGTAGGAGCGGCACGGGACGGGCACGCCCAGGTTCTCGATGGCGTCGTCGAGCGCGGTGAGCGCAGTGAGGGGAGTCAAGGTGGAGTCCTCGGTACGGACGGGCGGGGAGGTGGTCTCGGAAGGCGGTACGGACGGGGCGTGCGCTTCGAGTTGCACGGTGTGTATTTCCTCGTCTGGTCGTTCCGGCCGGTCGGCCGGGTGGCAGTTGGTACCGGGTGCTTCTGGTCCCGAGGCCCCTTCGCGCTGTTCTCCCGTTGGGGAAAACAGAAGGGCCGCGGATCCCGGGTGGGGTTCCGCGGCCCTGAAGGCGCCGGCCTGATGCCGTATCAGGCTGGATCACTCCAGGGTTCGAGCCCGCGGAAGGCCCACTTCGTGTGGTGCTGCGTCGTCTTCTGCTCGGTCTCGGCACTGGCCGCCGCAAAGGCATAGGCCTGAGCCTCTGCCGCTGCTACTCCTGCTGCCAGTGCCTTGGTCGGTCGCTCATTGCGCTCCATGCAAGGCAGACCGCCCAGGCCGGACACGGGAAGCACGGCGGAGATGCCGGACATACCGGTGCCGAGGAACACGGGGGAGAAGCCGAGCGAGCAGGCGGAGACGACCGAGCGATCGGTCATTTTGGCGGTGCTGACGAAGCTGGTCTTGATGCTGATCACTGGAATCGCCTCCTCTCGGCGTCTCGAGGACCGGACAGGCCGGTCACGCTATTCGGATAAGTACAGCACGAAGACAGGGCTTCAGAGAAGCCGCTGTTCTTCGTGGTTAAGAACCTATGGGTCTGGCCGGGGCGCGCGCAAACCATTTTTTCGACGAGTTTGTATCAGTCCTCCTCGTCGGCCTCGCCGGGCTCCTCACCTGCGCAGATGGCCAGGACATCGGCCCCGAACCGATCCAGCTTGCGGCCGCCGACCCCGGAGATCCCCGCCAACTCCGTCTCTGTGCCCGGCACGGCCTCGGCGATCGCCATCAGTGTCTTGTCCGTGAAGACGCAGTACGCGGGCTGGCCCAGCTCCTTGGCCTGGTCGGAGCGCCACTCACGCAGCCGCTCGTACAGCGCCTCGTCCATGTCCGAGGGGCAGTCCTCACAGCGCATCAGCTTCATCTCGCCCGCGTCGGTCAGCGTCTTGCCGCAGACCCGGCACAGCACCGGGCCGCGCCGCTTACGGCGGCCGCCGCCGCGCTCGACACCGCCCGCCCCGCCGGCGGTCCGCGGCCCGGCCGCTGCGGAGCCCGGGCGGATGCCGTTCAGGAAACGGGTCGGACGGCGGGAGGCACGGCCGCCCGGCGCACGCGACAGGGCCCAGGACAGGGACAGGTGCAGCCGCGCGCGGGTGACACCCACATAGAGGAGCCTGCGCTCCTCCTCCACCTGCTCGTCCGTCTTGGCGTAGGTGATCGGCATCATGCCCTCGGTGAGCCCGACGAGGAACACGGCGTCCCACTCCAGGCCCTTCGCCGAGTGCAGGGAGGCGAGTGTGACGCCCTGGACGGTGGGCGCGTGCTGGGCGGCGGCCCGCTCGTCCAGCTCGGCCACCAGATCGGCGAGCGTCGCCTGCGGCCTGGCGCGCACGAAGTCCTCCGCGAGGCGGACCAGCGCCGCCAGCGACTCCCAGCGGTCGCGCACGGCACCGGAACCGGCGGGCGGCTCCGTCGTCCAGCCCTTGGTGGACAAGACGGCCCGCACCTGGGAGGGCAGGTCCTCCACGTCGTCGAGGAGTGCGTCGTTGCCGCCGGCGCGGGCGGCGCCGCGCAGGGCGATGCCCGCCTCGCGCACCTCCTGCCGCTCGAAGAACCGCTCGGCCCCGCGCAGCTGGTACGGGACGCCGGCGTCCGCCAGAGCCTGCTCGTACACCTCCGACTGGGCGTTGATCCGGTAGAGCACGGCGATCTCGCCGGCCGGGACACCCGCGTCGATCAGCTCGCGGATGCGGCGGGCGGTGCCTTCCGCCTCCGCGGGCTCGTCCGCGTACTCCACGTACGAGGGCTCGGGGCCCGGCTCGCGCTGGGAGATCAGCTCGAGGCGGTGTTCGGCGGCGCGGCCACGGGCCTGGCCGAGCAGGCCGTTGGCCAGGTGGACGACCTGGGGGGTGGAGCGGTAGTCACGGACCAGCTTGACCACCGTCGCGCCGGGGTGGCGGGTGCGGAAGTTCAGCAGGTGGTCGGGGGTGGCGCCGGTGAAGGAGTAGATCGTCTGGCTGGCGTCACCGACGACGCACAGGCTTTCCCGGTCACCGAGCCACAGGTCCAGCAGGCGCTGCTGGAGGGGGCTGACGTCCTGGTACTCGTCGACGACGAAGTGCTGGTACTGGCGGCGGACATGGTCGGCGATGTCGTGCCGGTCCTGCAGGATGCCGACGGTGAGCAGCAGCACGTCCTCGAAGTCGATCACCGAGCGGTCGCGCTTGAGCTGCTCGTACATGGCGTAGACCTGGCTGATCTCGGCCGGGTCACGGGGCGCGTCGCGCAGCGACTTGGACACCGCCGCCGGGTAGTCCGCGGGCACGGTCTGGGTGACCTTGGCCCACTCGATCTCTCCCGTGACGTCCCGCAGCTCATTGCGGTCGAGGCGGATCCGGCAGCGGGCCGCGGCCTCCGCCACCAGCTGGATCTTTCGCTCGAGCAGTCGCGGCATGTCGCCGCCGACCGCCTTCGGCCAGAAGTACTGGAGCTGGCGGAGGGCGGCGGAGTGGAACGTGCGTGCCTGGACGCCGCCGGCACCGAGCTGGCGCAGCCGCCCCCGCATCTCGCCGGCGGCGCGGTTGGTGAACGTGACGGCGAGCACACTGGCGGGCTGGAGTATGCCCGCGCGCACCCCGTACGCGATGCGGTGGGTGATCGCGCGGGTCTTGCCCGTGCCGGCTCCTGCCAGCACGCACACCGGACCGTGCAGGGCGGTCGCCACCTCGCGCTGCTCGGGATCGAGCCCGTCGAGCACGGCGTCCGCCGACTCGGGGACCTGCGGGAAAAGAGAGGAGTGCGTTGCTGCTGTCACCCCGCCATGCTGCCAGGTCGCCGGGGGCGGATGCGGCGGTTGTCCACAGGGCTGCCTCATCAGTCGTACGAATTGCGCTCCGGTCGTACGGATGCGGGTCACACCGGGGCTCGGGAATCGTTACCGCGTCACGTACGTTCTAGCCCGAGGTGATGACACCCCCCGGCCCCCGAGACCCCAGGAGCAAGAGACGATGCAGGGCACTGTGACGATGTACAGCACCACGTGGTGCGGATACTGCCGTCGGCTGAAGAGCCAGATGGACCGTGAGGGCATCGCGTACACCGAGATCAACATCGAGCAGGACCCCGAGTCGGCGGCCTTCGTCGAGAAGGCCAACGGGGGCAACCAGACGGTTCCCACCGTGCTCTTCCCCGACGGTTCGACGCTGACCAACCCGTCTCTCGCCCAGGTCAAGCAGAAGGTGGGCGTCTAGCCCCCGAGTTGTACCGGGCGCCGGTACCGGCGTCCGGTCCGACCGAGCGGCGACCACGGTCGGCCGGTTCGGTCGAGCCCCCGGCGGACGGACGACGGCCCCGGCCAATACGGCCGGGGCCGTTCGTGTGTCCATCAGGGCCGGAACGTGTGGCCCTCGGGGCCGTCGTGTGTCCGCCGCGGCCGGAACGTGGCCCCGGAGCCGGGGCGCGTGGCCGTGACGGGCCTCACGCCTCGGACCTCAGCCCTCAGGCCTCAGACCACGTCGCCGGGCCTCGGCAACGGCTTGCCGTACCAGAGCTCGATGAGGCGCGCCGCGATCGAGATCCCGTAAGGAGGCAGCACCTCCCCGGACTCGAACGCGGCCCGCAGGTCTTCACGGGAGAACCAGCGCGCCTCGTGGATCTCCTCGCCGTCGACCTCGATCCGCGAGGTCGTCGCGCGGGCCATGAAGCCCAGCATCAGACTCGAGGGGAAGGGCCACGGCTGGCTGGCGACGTACTCCACCTCGCCGACGCCGACGCCCACCTCCTCGCGGACCTCGCGGCGCACCGACTCCTCGATGGACTCCCCCGGCTCCACGAAGCCCGCGAGCGTCGAGAAACGGCCCTCCGGCCAGTGGACCTGACGGCCGAGGAGGGCGCGGTCCTGGTCGTCGGTGACGAGCATGATCACGGCAGGGTCGGTGCGGGGATAGTGCTCGGCGCCGCAGGCCTGGCAGCGGCGGATGTGTCCGGCGGCGGCGATGACGGTGCGCTCGCCGCAGCGGGAGCAGAAGCGGTGCAGCCGCTGCCAGTTCTCCAGCGCGACCGCGTGCACCAGCAGCCCCGCGTCGCGCGGCGACAGCAGCAGCCCGGCCTCGCGCAGACCGGCGGGCCTGGCCGACTGGTCCATGCGGCCCGGCAGGGCGTCCTTCTGGAGGGCGAAGTAGCGCACCCCTTCCTCGTCGGTGCCGAGGAAGTACCGGTGGGTCTCGGTGACCGGGGCCTCGAAGGCCGGGGTCATGACCAGCTCGGTGCGGCCGTCGGGGGTGTCGTCGATCAGGGCCTGGCCACCGGAGACCACGAACACACGGGTCGTGGGATGGCTCCACGCGGCCGCGAGCCATGCCTCGTCGAGACGGTTGTGCGCCTCGCGGTCGATGCCGCTGGGCGCGGTGAGACCGATGGGACGGTCTGCGGCATCGGCGTAGCTGTGGGTGCTCACGGTTCTTCCAACTCCCCCGGGGCGGATCGGGACATGTTTTCAGCGAAGGGTGCGGGCCATGTCGTCCCACAGATGGGCGGTCGTCTCCACTCCCTTGAGGAGAAGTTCCAGCTCGACCTTCTCGTTCGGTGCGTGCCAGCCGTCGGACGGTACGGAGATGCCGAGGAACAGCACGGGCGCCGCGAGCACGTCCTGGAGGTCGGCCGCGGGTCCCGAGCCGCCCTCGCGGGTGAAGCGGATCTTGTGACCGTCGAAGGCACGGCCCATGGCGCGTACGACCGACTGCAGGGCCGGGTGGTCGAGCGGGGTCAGACACGGCCGGGTGGCGGCGCCGAAGACGATCTCGTGCCGGATGCCGGCCGGGATCCGGGCGGCGACCCAGTCAGTGACGGCGCGTTCGATCTTGTCGGGTTCCTGACCGGCGACCAGCCGGAAGGACAGCTTCAGCTGCGCGGACGACGGGATGATCGTCTTACCGCCGGGGCCCTGATAGCCACCGCCGATACCGTTCAGCTCGGCCGTCGGGCGGGCCCAGAGGCGCTCCAGGGTGGAGTAGCCGGCTTCGCCGAGCGTCCCGTGGGACTTCGCGGTGCGCAGCCAGGTCTCCTCGTCGAACGGCAGCTCGGCGTACAGCTCGCGCTCCTCGTCGGTGAGCGGTGCGACGCCTTCGTAGAAGCCGGGGATCGTGACCTGCTCGTCCTCGTCGTGCAGAGCGGCGACCAGACGGGCGGCGACGGTCGCCGGGTTGGGGACGGCGCCGCCGAACGATCCGGAGTGGATGTCCTGGTCGGGGCCGTACAGCGTGATCTCGCAGTCGGCGAGGCCGCGCATGCCGGTGCAGACGGTCGGGGTGGTCTCCGACCACATGCCCGTGTCGGAGACGATCACGGCGTCGGCGGCGAGGCGGTGCGCCTGCTGTTCCACGAGTGCGCGGAAGTGCGGGGAGCCCGACTCCTCCTCGCCCTCGATCAGCAGCTTGAGGTTGACCGCGGGGGCGGTACGGCCGGTGGCCGCGAGGTGGGCGCGCACACCGAGTGTGTGGAAGAACACCTGCCCCTTGTCGTCGGCGGCGCCGCGGCCGTACATCCGGCCGTCGGTGATCCGCGGCTCGAACGGGTCGGTGTGCCAGCCGTCCTCACGGGCGGCGGGCTGCACGTCGTGGTGGCCGTAGACCAGCACGGTGGGCGCGTCCGGGTCGCCGGAGGGCCACTCGGCGAAGACCGCGGGGGCGCCGGGCGTGGGCCAGATCTCGGCGACCGGGAAGCCGGTCTCCGACAGCTTGGCCGCGAGCCACTCGGCGCTGCGCCGTACGTCCCCGTCGTGCTCCGGCTGTGCCGACACGGACGGGATGCGCAGCCACTCGGCGAGGTCGTCGAGGAAGGCGGCGCGGTGCTGCTGGATGTACGTACGGACGGCGTTGTCCGGGGTCTCGCTCATGCTCTTGAGCCTAACGGGCGACGGCACCGGACTCGTCGGCCGTCCCGCCCAGCAGGATGCGCTCGAGGCCCGCCCGGTCGGGGAGGCCGTCCGGATGAACGATCTCGCCGGTGCGTACGAACACGAACGTGGCGGTCACCGCGTCGAGCGGTATGCCGTGCTGCTCGGCCCACGCGAGCCGGTAGACGGCGAGCTGGAGCGGGTCGGCGACGCCGTTGCGCGCGGTCTTCCAGTCGACGATCTCGTAGGTGCCCTCACCGGTCCGGTACACGGCGTCGATACGGCCCCGCACGACCCGGCCGGCCAGCGTGAACTGGAACGGCGCCTCGACGCGGTACGGGGTACGGCGGGCGTACGGCGTGCGCTCGAAGGCGTCCTTGAGTGCGGCGAGGTCCTGCTCGTCCGCGATGTCGTGCTCGTCGGCGCCTCCCGGCAGTTCGTCGGGGCCGAGCATGGGAAGGGGCATTTCTTCGAAACGCGACTCCACCCAGGCGTGGAACCGGGTGCCTCTGCGGGCCGCGGGCTGCGGTGGACGGGGCATGGGACGGGCGAGCTCCTGGGCGAAGCCGTCGGGGTCGGCGGCGAGGCGCAGCAGCTGGGACGCGGAGAGGGAGGCCGGCACAAGGACGTCGCGGACGGTCGCGCGGGTACGGCGCAGTTCGCCGGCGAGCGCGTCGAGGTCGCGGTCCCAGGACGCGACCGCGCGGGCCTCCTCGGGGGTGAGCGCCTCCTCCCGCTCGTTCTTTCCCGATCCCCGGTGCGGGTTTCCGGCGTCCCGGGGGCCGGAGGGGTACGCGGCAGCTCCGGCCCCTCCGGGGGCGGCGACGGCGACGCGCTCCGAGTGCGGGGACGGCTGATGCGGGACGGTCGGCGCCGGCGGCGGGGGCGCGAAGGGGTCGTCCTCCGGGGACTCGGTCGGCCAGTCCCATTCATCCGGGTCGGCCGAGGGAACCGTCACGGAACCGGGGTCGGCGGACGGCACCGTCACGGTCGCCGGCCCGGCCTCCGACCCGGCCTCGGGCCCGGCGTCGAACCCGGCCTCGGGCTCGAACCCGAAGTCGAACTCGGGGTCGAACTCCGGCCCGAAGCCCGACTCGGGGTCGAACTCCGGCTGCGGCTCGGGCTCCGGTTCGCCTTCGCGTGCGGCTTCTGCTGCTTCGGCACGCGGACCCGCCACAGGCCCGGTTCCGGCCCCGCCCTCCCCTGCCGTCAGCGCATCGAGGTGCGCCAGGACGGTGTCCGCCGCTGCCCGGCGGCGGGCCAGGGAGACGGGGTCCAGGGGCAGCGGCCAGGCGTGGTCCGCGGTGGTCGTCCCGAGCGCCGGGTTCTCCGCGTCCTCCTCGGGCTCGTCCGCCCAGACCTCGATCTCGCCGTGACCCTGCTCGCAGTGGTCGTACAGCGCCTTGAGGAACGCCGAAGGGCCGCGCCGCCGCTTCTGGCTGGGACCCCACCAGTGCGCGGAGCCGAGGAGGAGCGAGCGGGGGCGGGTGAAGGTCACGTAGCCCAGGCGCAGTTCCTCCGTGTGCTGATGGTCCTTCATCGCCTCCTTGAAGGCCTTCAGTCCCCCCGCGTCCCACGACTCGACGTCCGGAAGCGTGGCCGCGTCGCCCCGCAGGGCGTGCGGAAGGACCTTGGACTGGGACGTCCAGGCCTCGCGGGCCTGGTCGTTCGGGAAGTGCTTGGCGACGAGCCCGGGCACGGCGACGACGTCCCACTCGAGGCCCTTGGACTTGTGCGCGGTGAGCACCTTGACCGTGTTCTCACCGCCCGGAAGGGCGTTGTCGAGCCCCTTCTCGTACTGCGCGGCGGTGCGCAGGAAGCCGAGGAACGCCAGCAGTGTGGCCTCCCCGTCGAGCGCGGCGAAACCGGCGGCGATGTCCAGGAAGTTGGCGAGGGTCTCCCGGCGGCGGGCGGCCAGCGCGTGCGGCGAGGCGGACAGTTCGACCTCGAGGCCGGTGGTGGAGAGCACCCGGTGCAGGACGTCCATCAGCGGGTCGGCCAGCGAGCGGCGGAGGTCACGCAGTTCGGCGGCGAGGCGGGCGAACCGGACGCGTGCCTCCGCGGAGAAGGGAAGGCCGTCGTCCTCGCCTCCGGCGGACTCCAGGAACGTGTCGAGTGCGTCGGCGAGCGAGATGATCTCGGCCGGATCGGTGCCCTCCACCGCCGCGGCGAGCCGCCGCTCAGGATCGTCGTCGGCCGAGGCGTGGTGGACGAGCAGGCGCGCGCGGCGGCCGAGCAGCGCCAGGTCGCGCGGCCCGATCCGCCACCGGGGGCCGGTGAGGATGCGCACGAGGGAGGCGTTGGCGCCCGGGTCCTGGAGCACCTCGCACATCGCCACCAGGTCGGCGACCTCCGGCAGGTGCAGCAACCCGGAGAGGCCGACGACCTCCACCGGGACGTCGCGCGCGACCAGGGCGCCCTGGATCTCGGGGAAGTCGCCCGCGGTACGGCACAGGACCGCGATCTCGCCCGGCTCCTTGCCGGTGCGGACCAGGTGGGCGATGGAGTCGGCCAGCCACTCGATCTCCTCCGCGTGCGTCGGCAGCAGCGCGCAGCGCACGATGCCGTCCCTCTCGGCCCCGGGCGCGGGCCGCAGTGCCTCTACCCCCTCGTGCATGGCGCGCAGCGGCGTGGCGAGGCCGTTGGCGAGGTGCAGCAGGCGCCCGCCGCTGCGGCGGTTCTCGCTGAGCGAGTAGCGGTCTGCGGGACGGCCGTCGGAGTGCGGGAAATGGACGGGGAAGTCGTCGAGGTTGGCGACGGACGCCCCGCGCCAGCCGTAGATCGCCTGGCAGGGGTCGCCGACCGCGGTGACGGCGTGGCCCGTGCCCTGCCCGAACAGCCCGGACAGCAGCAGTCGCTGGGCCACCGACGTGTCCTGGTACTCGTCGAGCAGGACGACCCTGAACTCGTCGCGGAGGACGGTGCCCACCTCGGGGCGGGTGAGTGCGAGCTCGGCGGAGAGGGCGATCTGGTCACCGAAGTCGAGCAGGTCCCGCTGCCGCTTGGCCGCGCGGTAACGCAGGGTCAGGTCGAGCAGTTCGCGGCGCGCCTCTGCGGCCTCCGGGACCTTGCGGAGGTCCACGTTGGTCAGCCGGGCGCCTTCAAGGGTGCGGAGCAGCTCCGTGTCGTACTCCTTCAGCCGGCCGGGCGGCACCAGGTGTTCGGCGAGCTCCGCGTCGAGCGCGAGCAGGTCGCTCACGAGGGAGGGGAAGGAGCGGGTGAGCGCGGGGTACGGCCCCGGGGCCTCGCGCAGCACACGGGCGGCGAGCTGGTAACGGGTGGCGTCGGCGAGCAGCCGGGCGGTCGGCTCGAGCCCGATGCGCAGGCCGTGGTCCTTGAGGAGCTGGCCGGCGAAGGCGTGGTACGTGGAGATCCGCGGCTCCCCGACCGGGGTGTCGCCGCCGAAGGCCGAGGAAGGGTCGCCCGGGTCGATGGCGTCGGGGTCGGTGACGCCGGCCCGGACGAGCGCGGTGCGGACGCGCTCGGCGAGCTCGCCCGCGGCCTTGTTGGTGAAGGTGAGCCCGAGGACCTGGTCGGGTGCCACCTGGCCGGTGCCGACGAGCCAGACCACCCGCGCCGCCATGACCGTCGTCTTCCCCGAACCGGCCCCGGCCACGATGACCTGCGGGGCGGGCGGCGCGGTGATGCAGGCCGTCTGCTCCGGGGTGAAGGGGATGCCGAGGAGCTCCTTGAGCTGCTCGGGATCGGTGATGCGTGCGGTCACCCGATAGAGGCTAACGGGGACCACTGACAGCAGTGGTCCCCATTTGTCCGCCGGGGCCGGGCCCGGCCCCGGCGCACGGACAGCCCCTGAGTGCTGCGTCCCGAGCCCCGAGCACTCAGGCCCGGGCCCTGAGTGCTGAGTCCCGAGCCCTCAGCCCCGAGCGGGCAGGCCCGGACCCGCGGTCTGCAACCCGCGGCCCGTACCGGCCCCTAGGACGTGCTGTCAGGACGTGCTGTCACCGTCCGCGGCCGTCCCCGCGCCGGAACCGGTGTCGCCGCCGGAATCCGTGCCGGCTCCTGTGCCGGCCCCGTCGCCGGTGACCGCATCCGATCCGGTGCCGGGACCCGAACCGTCACCGGAGACAGCCCCCTCACCGGCATCGGCGTCACCGCCCTGGTCCGGAGCGGCCCCCTCCGCCGAGCCCGTGCCCGCGTCCCCTTCCGGGTCCGCGCCGGCTTCCGTGCCTGCCCCGACGCCGACGTCCCCTCCCCTGTCCGGCTCCCCGGCCGTGCCGCTCCCGTCCCCTGACTGCGTCGCACCCGCCTCGAAGCCGAGGCCCGCTCCCCCGGTCAGGTTGTCGAGGTCGACCACTTCCTCGGCCGGCGGCGCCTCGACCTTCACCGGCTCGTCGTAGTGGGACAGGATGATCGTGCCGGTCTCGTCGCCACCGGCCTTCACGATCTTGAGGACATGCGGCTTGCCCTCCTTCGCGACGTGCACCGTCGTCGTCCTGTCCTGCTCCTTCTTCACCAGCGTCACCGTCGGTACGCCCTCGACCTCGGAGTCCGGGCCCTTGGTCATCTGCTTCCGGTCCGCCTCGTCCACGTCCATCTGCGCGAACATCGCCTTGAGGTCGCAGACGCGGTCCAGGTCCTTGACGGTGCCGGTCGGCATCTTGACCCACCTGCCCTGCATGAGCTCCACGACGGCGCCGTTGTCCGCGCCGGGGGACTCGGAGGAACGCTCCCTCAGTGAGGCGCTCCAGAACTGCTCGTCGCCCTTGAGGTACATGACCTCGGACACCTGGCGGAGTTCCGCCCTGCCTCCCTTGACGCCGAGCAGGCCGCTGCATTTGTCGCCGGAGTCGAGGGCCAGGTCGATGGAGACCGGCTCGCCGTCCTTCTCGACCCGGCCCGCCATGGTCAGGGACTTGGCGGCTCTGGTGGCCGCGACCGCCTTGTCGGCGATCTGCCCCGCGTCGAGGCCCTCCAGCGATTCGCCGTCGCCGCTCGTCACGGCCGCGGGCCCCCTTCGCTCCCCGGAGGCCCCCTTGGCCTTGATGTCACCGTCCTGGGAACAGCCCGCCAGCACGACGACGGCACTCGCCCAGACCGCCGCCGTCACCAGTGACTTCCGCTTGGCCGTCATGTTGTCTCTCCTCGCAGATCCGGATGTGCCCGCCACGACCGGTCGAGGTGGCCGGGAACTCCATTGGATCCGCGTAAATGTGACATTGCATGACAAAACTCCGGTCATTCCACTATTTGGCGGCCCTCCGGCTGCGCGCTGCACGAGGCGCGGAACGCGCAGTGCCCACAGTGCTGCCCGGTGGAGGGCGTGAAGCGCTCGTCGAGCACCCGGCCGGCCGCGGTGGCGAGCAGGTCCCCCACCCACTCGCCGGTCAGCGCCTCCTGCGCCTGGACCTTGGGCAGGGCGTCGCCGCCCTCCTTCTTCGCGGCCGGCTGTCGCAGCTGCACGAGCTCGGCGCCGCCCGGCTCGGGACGGTTCCCGCCGAACACCTCGTCGACGGCACCCTCGCGGACGGCCAGCTGGTACACGGCGAGCTGCGGATGGCGGGCGACCTCGTCCTTCGTGGGCGTCTGCTTGCCCGTCTTGAAGTCGACGACGTAGGCCCGGCCCTGCTCGTCCCGCTCGACACGGTCCATGGAGCCCCGGATGCGCACCTCGAACCCGCCCGCCTCCAGCGTCACGTCGAAGTCGTGCTCGGTGGCGGCGGGGCTCCGTCCGCCACGGTCCATGACGTGCCAGCGCAGGAAGCGCTCGAGCGCGGCGCGCGCGTGCCCCTTCTCCTGCTGGGACTTCCACGGGGCGTCGAAGACGAGCGCGTCCCACACGGAGTCGAGGCGTTCCATGAGGACGGCGAGGTCGGCGGGGGTACGGCCGGAGGCGACCTCGTCGGCGAGTACGTGCACGACGTTGCCGAAGCCCTGGGCGGCGGTCGCGGGCGCGTCGGCCTTCACCTCCCGGCCCAGGAACCACTGGAGCGCGCAGCTGTTGGCCAGCTGGTCGAGCGCGCTGCCCGAGAGGGTGACGGGCTGGTCCCGGTCCCGCAGCGGCTTCGCGCTGTGGGTGGCGTCGTGCAGGCCCCACCAGCGGTACGGGTGCGCGGAGGGCACCAGCGGCTGGCCCTCCTCGTCGGTCAGGGCCGCGAGACGGGCCAGCCGGCGGGCGGCGGCCTCCCGCAACCGGGGTGAGGCGTCCGGATCCACGGTGGTGGCACGCAGTTCGGCGACGAGCGGGGCGACGGCCAGCGGGCGCCGCGGACGGCCGGTCACGTCGCGCGGCTCGACGCCCAGTTCGGCCAGGAAGCGGGAGGGCTGGTCGCCGTCGTCCGCCGGGGCCTTGACCGCGGTGACGACGAGACGGTTGCGGGCGCGGGTGGCCGCCACGTAGAACAGCCTGCGCTCCTCCGCCAGCAGGGCGCCGGGGGTCAGCGGCTCGGCGAGACCGTCCCGCCCGATGCGGTCGGCCTCGAGGAGCGAGCCCCGGCGGCGAAGGTCGGGCCACAGGCCCTCCTGCACACCGGCGACCACGACGAGGCTCCACTCCAGGCCCTTGGAGCGGTGCGCCGTCATCAGCCGTACGGCCTCCGGCCGGACCTCCCGCCTGGAGAGGGTGTCGGCGGCGATGTCCTGCGCCTCGATCTCCTCGATGAAGTTCAGTGCGCCACGGCCGCCGGTGCGTTCCTCCGCGCGTGCCGCCGTCTCGAAGAGCGCGCAGACGGCGTCGAGGTCACGGTCGGCGTTGCGGCCGGCCGCGCCGCCGCGGAACGCCGCGCGTTCCAGGCGCTGCGGCCACGGGGTGCCGTCCCACAGCAGCCACAGGGCTTCTTCCGCGGTGCCTCCGCCCTCCAGGAGTTCGCGTGCCTTGCGCAGGAGGGCGCCGAGACGCTGGGCACCGCGGGCGTACGCCGGATCGTGTGCGACAAGGCGCTCGGGCTCGGCGAGCGCACGGGCGAGAAGCTGGTCGGACGGCGGCGGCAGGGCGTTGCCCCCGGCCCGTTCCTCGTCCCGCAGCGCCCGGCCGAGACGGCGCAGGTCCGCGGTGTCCATGCCGCCGAGCGGCGAGGTCAGGAGGGTGAGCGCGGTCTCGGTGTCGATCCAGACGGCAGGCTCGGGACGACCGGGCTCCGGTTCTTCGCCCGCCTCGTCACCGGCACCCGCCTCCTCGCCCGTCCCGTCCGGGACACCGGTCGCCGCACCCGCCCCGTCCGGGACACCGGTCGCCGCACCCGCCCCGTCACCGGCACCCGCCTCTCCGCTGCCCCCCTCCAAAACACCGGTCGCCGCCGCCCCGTCACCGGCGTCCGGCTCCCCGACCGTGTCGCCGGGCGTGGCCGGCGCGTTCGCCGGGCGGCCCGCGGCCGCCGTCGCGACCGTGCGAAGGGCGGTCAGGAGCGGCGCCACCGCCGGTTCGTGGCGCAGCGCCACGTCGTCGCCGTCGATCTCGAGCGGTACGCCCGCCGACGTCAGGGCGCGCCGCATCGAGGGGATGGTGCGGCCGCCCGCGCGGACGAGGACCGCCATCTCGTGCCAGGGGACGCCGTCCTCGAGATGGGCGCGGCGCAGGATGTCCGCGATGTTGTCCAGCTCCGCGGAGGCCGTCGGGTAGGTGTACGCCTCGACGCGGCCGCCCTCGCGGACCGCCCCCAGTTCGCGGTGGGCGCGCACCTTGCCGGCCGGCAGCCGGGTCAGCGGCATCCGGCGGGTCAGCAGCCGGGTCGCCGCCAGCAGAGCCGCTCCGCTGCGCCGGGAGGTGGTCAGCACGGCGACGCCGGCGGGACCGCCGTCGGCGCGGGGGAAGGCCTCGGGGAAGTCCAGGATGCCGTTCACGTCCGCGCCGCGGAACGCGTAGATCGACTGGTCGGGATCGCCGAAGGCGACGAGTGTCCGCCCGCCGCCCGCCAACGCGCGCAGCAGCCGCACCTGGGCCGGGTCGGTGTCCTGGTACTCGTCGACGAACACCGCGTCGTAGCCGGGCAGCGCCACGTCGTCGGCCAGCAGGACCGCCCGGTGCACCAGTTCCGCGTAGTCGAGCACGCCCTGGAGGTCGAGGACGTCGAGGTATTCGGCGAGGAACGAGGCGGCGGCCCCCCAGTCGGGCCGGCCCGTGCGGGCCGCGAAGCGGGCGAGGGAGTCCGGGCCGAGGCCCAGTTCCCTGCTCCGGGCGAGCACGGCACGGACCTCGTCGGCGAAGCCGCGGGTGGTGAGGCACGCCCGCAGTTCGTCGGGCCAGCGGACGCCGGGCAGGCCGATCTGGCCGGCGAGGAGTTCCCGCACGGTGACGTCCTGTTCGGGACCCGACAGCAGACGCAGCGGTTCGGCGAACAGGTCGGCGTCCTGGTGCGCGCGGACGAGCGCGTAACAGTAGGAGTGGAACGTCGTGGCCTGCGGTCCGCGCGCGCCGCCGAGCCGCAGCGCCATCCGGTCGCGCAGTTCCACCGCCGCTTTGCGGCTGAAGGTGAGGACAAGGATGCGGGAAGGGTCCGTACCGGCCGCGATACGAGCCGCGACGGCCTCGACGAGCGTGGTCGTCTTTCCGGTGCCGGGTCCGGCGAGCACCAGCAGCGGACCGTCCCCATGGTCAACCACTGCGCGCTGCGCTGCGTCCAGGAGAGGGGGATTCACGGGACCCGGAGGGGTTCGCACCAGCCGGTACGCGCCCGGGGACCTGCCGCTCCGCCCGTGCGGGCGCGGGAGAACCCCCTGCCGTACCTGCTGCGGGTACGGCACATGCCCGGTGGTGGAGGAGGAGCTCACGTGGATCGCCGGTCCTGGTGGGTGTGCTGGTGGTGAGAGTGCGGTTCGTGCCGCGCGCTGAAGACGCTACGCCAGGCGCCCGGGTGCGGACGGCGGAGCCGTCCCGTACCCCGTACGGTCCTCGGAGTCCCCGCCCTGTCGCCGCTTGGCGGAAGCTGTCATATGTGAGCTTCGTCGCTGTGCGCCCCGGCGCCGTCCCATCGCGCGCGTTTCATGTCGAGGCGCGGCACATGACCCTCCGCGGCGCGGGACGCCTCACGCAGCGGGGTCCCTTCCTCGCGGTACCGGTCCAGGGCGCGCAGTTCGTGGCCCGGCAGCAGGACGCCGTCGGAGCGCACCACCCGCCACCACGGCACCGCACCGCCGTACAGCGCCATGACGCGGCCGACCTGGCGGGGTCCGCCCTCGCCGAGCCACTCCGCGACGTCCCCGTAGGTCATGACCCGGCCCGGCGGGATGCGCTCGGCGACCTCCAGAACCCGCTCGGCGTACTCAGGCAGCTCGTCCATCCGACCCATCCTGCCGCACGGCACCGACAACGCCTGGGCCGCGACGGCCACGAACCGGGCCTCCCCGGCCGCGAGCGGCCCGAGGGCAGGAGGCACGGCCGGGAGGAGCGGGGCCCGGCCCACCCTGGGCGAGAAGGGCGCCGTGCGGAGAGGGAGAATCGGCACATGGGAGGCAAAGAGGGGTACCGTTCGCGCCTCGCGACCCCGCATTGCACCCTGATGCCCCTCTCTGTCGTCCGGTCGTGCCACCATCGTGCGGGCGGTGACTGGTGATACGAGATCAAGAAGAGACCGAGACGGCGAAGGAGCAGGGCGTGCAGCCGAAGGCAGCAGGCACCCCTGATTCCGAGCCGCGCCCGGAGAAGGCGGTTCCCGGCAGGGAGACGCCGGCGGCCGGGTCATCGGAGGCCGATGTGGCCCACGCGGACCAGGTCTCCGGGGACGAGCCGCTGCTCGCCGCACGCGTGCACCGTCCGTCGGACCTGATGCGGCTGCTGATCGGCATCCTGGCCATCGCCGTCGTGCTGGCCGTCGCCGCCTTCGCGCAGGGCACCACGAGCGGCCTCGAACAGGACATCAACAAGGGCACCGGGCAGGCCCCCGACCTGCTGGTCAAGATCGCCGGCCTGGCGTCCAGCATCGCCGTGCTGCTCGTGCCCGTCGCCTTCGCCATCGAGCGGTTGATCAAACGCGACGGTCTTCGGATCGCGGACGGCGTGCTCGCCGCGGTCCTCGCCCACGGAGTCACCCTCGCCACCGACCTCTGGGTCGCCAAGAGCGCCCCCGGCTCGCTCCAGGACGCGCTGACGCAGCAGCAGACCGGCGGCGAGCTGACCGACCCGGTGCACGGATACCTGGCTCCCGTCATCGCCTACATGACGGCGGTGGGCATGGCCCGCAGGCCCCGCTGGCGCGTGGTCCTGTGGATGGTGCTGATGCTCGACGCCTTCGCGATGCTCGTCGCCGGCTACACGACGCCGTTCTCGGTGCTGCTGACCGTGCTGCTGGGCTGGACCGTCGCGTACGGCACCCTCTACGCCGTCGGTTCACCGAACGTCCGCCCCACCGGCCAGAACCTGCTCGCCGGGCTGCGTCACGTCGGCTTCCGGCCGGTGACCGCCATGCGTGCGGAGGACGACGCCCCGGAGAGTGCGGACCAGGACCGCGGCCGCCGCTATCTGGTGTCGCTGGAGGACGGCCCGCCGCTGGACGTCACCGTCGTCGACCGCGAGCAGCAGGCGCAGGGCTTCTTCTACCGCGTGTGGCGCCGGCTGACACTGCGCTCGATCACGACCCGCCGTTCCATCCAGTCACTGCGCCAGGCGCTGGAGCAGGAGGCCCTGCTCGCGTACGCGGCGATCGCCGCCGGCGCCAACGCCCCCAAGCTGATCGCCACGTCGGAGCTCGGGCCCGACGCCGTGATGCTCGTGTACGAGCACTCCGGCGGCCGTTCCCTGGACTCCCTGGCCGACGACGAGATCACGGACGACGTGGTGCGCGGCGCGTGGCGACAGGTGAAGGCGCTCCAGTCGCGCCGCATCGCGCACCGCCGGCTCGCCGGGGACGCCATCCTGGTCGACCCCGGCGGCCAGGTGATCATCACGGATCTGCGCGGCGGCGAGATCGCCGCCGGCGACATGGTGCTCCGGATGGACATCGCCCAGTTGCTGACCACCCTGGGGCTGCGGGTGGGCGCCGAACGGGCCGTGGCCGCGGCGGTCGACGTGCTCGGCCCCGACAAGGTCGCCGACTGCCTGCCGCTCCTCCAGCCGATCGCCCTGAGCCGCTCGACCCGGGCCACCCTGCGCCATCAGGCACGCGAGCGGGCCCAGCGCGAGCGGGACGCGGTGCTGGAGGCGTCGGAGGCGGCGAAGCGGGCCCGTACGGAGGAGGCCTCCGCCGACGACCGCAAGGCGGCCCGCAAGGTGGAGCGCGCGGAGAAGCAGGCGGACAAGCGCGCCATGGACGAAGCCATGGACGAGGCGCGGGAGGAGGACCTGCTCTCCCAGATCCGCCGTCAGGTGCTGCTGATCAGGCCGCAGGCTCCGGTGGAGCCGGTCCGTCTGGAGCGGATCAGGCCCCGCACGCTCGTCAGCTTCATCGCCGGTGCGGTCGCCGCGTACTTCCTGCTGTCGCAGATCGCCGGCATCGACTTCGGCACCGTCTTCGCGAACGCCCATTGGGGCTGGGTGGCGGCGGCCCTGCTGTTCTCCGCGCTCAGCTACGTGGCGGCGGCGATGAGCCTGTTGGGGTTCGTCCCCGAACGGGTCGGTTTCCTGCGGACGGTGACGGCGCAGGTCGCCGGGTCGTTCGTCAAGATCGTCGCCCCTGCCGCGGTCGGCGGCGTGGCCCTGAACACCCGGTTCCTCCAGCGCTCCGGGGTCCGGCCGGGTCTCGCCGTGGCCAGTGTCGGCGCCTCGCAGCTGTTCGGGCTCGGCGCGCACATCCTGCTGCTGCTGTCCTTCGGCTACCTGACCGGCACGGAGAAGACGGCGTCGCTCACCCCGTCCAGGACGGTGATCGCCGGTCTGCTGACGGTCGCCGTACTGGTCCTGGTGGTGACGGCGATCCCGTTCCTGCGGAAGTTCGTCGTGACCCGGCTGCGGTCGCTGTTCGCCGGCGTCGTGCCGCGCATGCTGGACGTGCTCCAGAGGCCGGGGAAGCTGATCACCGGCATCGGCGGGATGCTGCTGCTGACGGGTCTTTTCGTGCTCTGTCTGGACGCGTCGGTCCGGGCGTTCGACGGCGGCCACCAGCCGGTGAGCTACGCGAGCATCGCCGTGGTGTTCCTCGCCGGCAACGCACTGGGCTCGGCGGCGCCGACGCCGGGCGGTGTGGGCGCCGTCGAGGGCGCGCTGCTGGGCGGTCTGGTGCTGGTGGGCGTGCCGAAGGAGGTCGCCGCGCCCGCTGTGCTGCTGTACCGGACGATGACGCTGTGGCTGCCGGTCCTACCGGGCTGGTTCGCCTTCACGCACCTCACCCGCAAGGGCTCCCTCTGACGGTCCGGGGACGGCCCGACGCCCGTTGCCGGACCGCGGGAATCTCACCCGTCCGGCGCAGCGCCGCGGCCTCCACCCGCATGGACCGGTCGCCCGTGCGGGGCACGCGGTGGCGGCGCACGATGGCGGCATGCCGATGACTTCCTCCGCCGCGCGGGCCGCGGCCGCCGCCACCGTGACAGCCGTACTGCTGGCCGTCGCCGGCTGTTCCGACGAGGGGAACGGCGACGGGGACCGGCCCAAGGACCTCGCCTCCCAGCAGCTGGAATGGCGGCCGTGCCCCGCTCCCTCGGAGGCGGAGGGCGGCGGTCCGGCGCCGTCGCCGCTGCCCGGCGGGACGAAGTGGCAGTGCTCGTTCATGGACGTCCCGCTGGACTGGGCGAAGCCGGACGGCGAGACCATCGAGCTGGCCCTGATCCGGGCCCCGGCGCGTGACCCCGAGAACCGCATCGGCTCCCTCGTCTACAACTTCGGCGGGCCGGGCGCCTCCGGGGTGTACGCCCTGCCTGCCCTCGCGTCCGAGTACGAGGCCCTCCGCGACCGCTACGACCTGGTGAGCTTCGATCCGCGGGGAGTCGGCCGCAGCGTTCCCGTGGAGTGCCTCGACGACAGGGAGATGGACGAGCTCGCGGCCGGCGACCCGACGCCCGACGACTCCGCCGAGGAGAAGAGCTTCCAGCGGGGCATCGAGGACTTCACCGACGGCTGCGAGGAGAACTCGGGTGAAGAGCTCCCGCACGTCGGCACCCTCAACGCCGCACGGGACCTGGACCTGATGCGCCAGGTCCTCGGCGACGACAAGCTCCACTACTTCGGCATCTCGTACGGCACAGAGCTGGGCGGCGTCTACGCCCACCTGTACCCGAAGAACATCGGCCGGGCCGTCTTCGACGCCGTCGTCGACCCGACCCAAGGCACCGTCCAGAGCGCGCTCGGCCAGGTCAGAGGCTTCCAGCTGGCCCTCGGCAACTTCGCGGAGGACTGCCTGGACCGCGGCGACGCCTGCCGGCTCCCCGGCTCCTCCGTGGCCGAGATCGAGGACTGGGTCATCCGCCTGCTGGACCGGCTCGACAAGAAGCCCGTGCCGGGGATCGGAGAGCGGATGCTCACCGAGGGGCAGGCCGCGAACGGCATCATCCACACGCTCTACTCCAAGGAGTACTGGAAGCTGCTGGAGCAGGGCCTCGACGAGGCCGACGGCGGCAACGGAGCTCTGCTGCTGGCCTTCTCCGACGCGCAGAGCGGGCGGTCGGAGAACGGCACCTACAGCAACATCCAGGCGGCGGGCACGGCCATCGGCTGTGTCGACGCCAAGGCCCGCTACACCCTGGAGCAGGCCAAGGCCATGGTTCCCGAGTTCCGCAAGGCCTCCCCCGTCTTCGGCGAGTACCTCGCCTGGGGCCAGGCCAGCTGCAGCGAGTGGCCGGTGGCGGGCACCTGGGACCACCCGGACGTCTCTGCGCCCGGCGCGCCGCCCATCGTGGTGGTCGGCAACACCGGCGACCCGGCGACGCCCTACGAGGGCACGAAGGCGATGGCCCGGGCGCTGGGCAAGGGCGTCGCGGTCCAGGTCACGTACGAGGGCGAGGGGCACGGTTCGTACAGCAGCAGCCCCTGCGTCCAGAAGGCCGTGAACGGTTACCTGCTGAACGGCCGGGTCCCCTCCGACGGCACGGTGTGCAAGTAGTCCGGGCGGCGGTGCTGCCTAGGATGTCGAAACTGTCTTCGATGACCGTTGGGGTGTGTGGGATGAGACATCGGGTGCGAGCGGTGGCCCTGGCAACGGCGACGCTCCTCGTGGCAGCCGGCGCGGCCGGATGCAGCGGCGACGGGGGGGACGGGGCCGACGACGGGCGCAACAGCGGCTCCCCGTCCTCCGCCGCCTCCTCCCCCGGCGTGACCCCCTCCGGTGATCCCGCCCTGCCGGCCGCGCTGACCGGCCAGAAGCCGGACTGGAAGCGCTGCGAGGCCCCGGTCGAGGCGTACGGCAGCTCGGCGCAGGTGCCCGGCGGCCAGTGGCAGTGCGCCACGGTCGAGGCCCCGCTGGACTACGGCGACCCGGCCGGGGAGACCATCGGCATCGCGCTGATCCGCTCCAAGGCGAAGGACCCCGAAAAGCGCATCGGCTCGCTGCTCTTCAACTTCGGCGGGCCCGGCGGCTCCGGTGTGGCGGCACTGCCCGGCGCGGCCGAGGGCTACGGCAGCCTGCACAGCCGCTACGACCTGGTCGGCTTCGACCCGCGCGGCGTGGCGGCGAGCTCCGCGGTGGTGTGCCGTGGCGACAAGGAGACGGCGAGGTCGCTGGGCCTGGACGCCACTCCGGACACCGCGGCGGAGGAGAGGACCTTCATGGCCGACGCGGCGTCCTTCGGCAAGGGCTGCGCGGAGCGCTCCGGCCGGGTCGTCCCGCACGTCGGCACGGCGAACGCCGCACGCGACATGGACCTGATACGCCACGTGCTCGGTGACGGAGAACTCCACTACCTGGGCTTCTCCTACGGCACCGAACTGGGCGGCGTCTACGCCCATCTGTACCCGCAGAACGTCGGGCGGCTGGTCCTCGACGCCGTGGTCGACCCGTCCGCCGACTACGCGGGGCACTCGCGCAACCAGACACGCGGATTCCAGCGTGCGCTGGAGAACTACTTCAAGAGCCGGGGCATCGGCGCCGAGGAGGGCACCGGGCGCATCGTGAAACTGCTGCAGCAGCTCGACCGCAGGCCGATGCCCACGGCCGACGGCCGACGGCTCACCGAGGGCCTGGCGCTGACCGGGATCATCCAGCCGCTGTACTCGCAGAGCAGCTGGAAGTACCTGACCCAGGCGCTGGACGCGGCGGAACAGGGCGACGGCACGGGGCTGCTGCTGATGGCCGACTCGTACAACGACCGTGACGAGAACGGCCGTTACGGCACCCAGAGCCATGCGCAGCGCGCCATATCGTGCGCGGACGCCAAGGGCCGGGTGTCGCCTGCCGAGGTGCGTTCCCGGCATCTCGCCGAGTTCACCGACGTGTCCCCGGTCTTCGGCCCGTATCTGGCGTGGGACCTGGCCGGCTGGTGCGCCGACTGGCCGGTGCCCGGCGAGTGGGAGACGCCGGAGGTGTCCGCGGACGGCGCGGCGCCGATCCTGGTGATCGGTACAACGGGTGACCCGGCGACCCCGTACGAGGGTGCGAAGAAGATGGCCGACGAACTCGGCAAGGGGGTCGGCGTGCTGATCACCAACAAGGGTGAGGGCCACGGGGCGTACGGCAGTGGTAAGTGCGTCACGGAGACCGTGGACGCCTACCTGCTCGAGGGCAAGGTGCCGCGGAGCGGCAAGACCTGTACCTCCTGAGCTCTTGCCCGCGCGCCGACACGGCGAAGGCCCCGGACCGCTCGACGCGGTCCGGGGCCTTCGCGTTCCGGGACGATCAGTAGACCGGCTTCTCCGGCTCGATCTGGTTGACCCAGCCGATGACGCCGCCGCCGACGTGCACCGCGTCGGCGAAGCCCGCCGACTTCAGCACGGCCAGGACTTCCGCACTGCGGACACCCGTCTTGCAATGCAGGACGATCTTCTTGTCCTGGGGCAGGTCCTGGAGGGCGGTGCCCATCAGGAACTCGTTCTTCGGGATCAGCCGGGCACCCGGGATCGAGACGATCTCGTACTCGTTGACCTCGCGGACATCGATGATGTCGATGTTCTCGCCGTCGTCGATCCACTCCTTGAGCTGCTTGGGAGTGATCGTCGCGCCGGCCGCCGCCTCCTGGGCCTCCTCGGACACGACACCGCAGAAGGCCTCGTAGTCGATGAGCTCCGTGACGGTGGGGTTCTCGCCGCAGACCGCGCAGTTCGGGTCCTTGCGGACCTTCACCTGGCGGTACTGCATCTCGAGGGCGTCGTAGATCATGAGCCGGCCGACCAGCGGCTCACCGATGCCGGCGAGCAGCTTGATGGCCTCGTTGACCTGGATCGAGCCGATGGACGCGCACAGCACGCCCAGCACGCCGCCCTCGGCGCAGCTCGGGACCATGCCCGGCGGCGGGGGCTCCGGGTAGAGGCAGCGGTAGCAGGGGCCGTGCTCGGACCAGAAGACGGAGGCCTGGCCGTCGAAGCGGTAGATGGAACCCCATACGTACGGCTTGTTCAGCAGCACACAGGCGTCGTTGACCAGGTAGCGCGTGGCGAAGTTGTCCGTGCCGTCGACGATCAGGTCGTACTGGCTGAAGATCTCCATCACGTTGTCGGCCTCGAGCCGCTCTTCGTGGAGGACGACGTTCACGTACGGGTTGATGCCCTTGACGCTGTCACGGGCGGACTCGGCCTTGGACCGGCCGATGTCGGCCTGGCTGTGGATGATCTGACGCTGCAGGTTCGACTCGTCGACCTCGTCGAACTCCACGATGCCGAGCGTTCCGACACCGGCGGCCGCCAGGTACATCAGGGCCGGCGAACCGAGTCCGCCCGCGCCAACGGCGAGCACACGAGCGTTCTTCAGCCGCTTCTGCCCGTCCATCCCGACATCCGGGATGATCAGGTGGCGGGAGTACCTGCGGACCTCGTCTACGGTGAGCTCGGCTGCGGGCTCGACCAGGGGTGGCAGCGACACGGGGGCTCCGTCGGTCGGTATGTCAGTACGGTTGTTCTCCTCGTAACACTGCCACGGCCCTTCTCATTCCGAGACACCACGTCCGATCTGCGAGACGATTTCGTCCCAGTAACCGGGCAGTGTCTCGAATGGCCCGATCTGCCCCCTTCCTTCCCACCGGCCGCCCCGGTCGGTGAAGAAGATGGTGCCTGCGCCCTGCCACCGGGCGATGCGGGTGGCCTCCTTCAGGTGGGTGCGGGGCACCCCGTGGACGAAGTGGACGAACCGTTCCGGCGGATACTCCGCCGTCCACTCGGCCACCTGTGACCAGCGGTACTCCGCCCACGGCCCGGAGAAGGTGACCAGCTGGTCCGCGGCCTCCGCGTAGCCGGGATACGGATGCGAACCGTGGCCCAGCACCATGTGTCCGCCGTCCACCACGGCGTCCAGGGTGGCCGTGGTCCGGCGCACGTTCGCCAGGTCTGCCCGCTCCGTGGGACAGCGGTCCAGCAGGAAGCCGTCGACCTTGTACCAGTCGGAGAAGTGCTGCGCGTCACGCACGAGGTCACCGAACGTCCGTGATCCATGGGACATGTCGAGGTGCCCCAGGACCCGCACGCCCGCGTTGCGCAGCCGGCCGACGGCTTCCAGACAGTGCGGGTCGGGCCGGTCGCCCGGCCCCGCCGCGACATTGAGGACGACCCAGTGCAGCGGCGTCCCCGGCCGCGTCAGCTCGGCCCATTCGGCGGGAGCGAGCAGGGGGTGCGCGTAGCCGGGGATACCGAACCCCAGCCCTTCCGCGCCGGTGGCGGCCAGCGGTGTGTCCGTCGTGGTCAGATGCGGCATGCTGCCTCCATCCAGATGTCGGCGAGGGACTCCTCGAGGTTGATACGGGGACGCCAGCCGAGCCGGTCGCGCGCGGTGCGCACGTCCGCCTGCTGCCAGCTTCCGCAGCCGTCCGGATACGGGGACGGTGTCGCGGCGAGGTGCTCGACGATCGACTCGGAGCGCGGGCTGCCGATGACCGGGCGGCCGGGGGGCGCGTCCAGCTCGTGCAGGGCGCCCGCGTAGCCGGCGACCCTGGCGAGGATCGACGCGGCGTCCCTGAGCTTCACGGCCCGGCCGGTGCCGATGTTGACGACGCCCTGCGCCGCAGAGAGCGAGGCGGCGTGCACGGCGCGCGCCACGTCACGCACGTCGACGAAGTCGCGCTGCACGCCGAGGCCGCTGAGCTTGAGCTCCCCGTCGCCGGCCTGCATGGCGCGCCGCATGGCTTCGGCGAGCCGGCCGAGCGGGGAGCCGGCCGGCGTGCCGGGGCCGACGGGAGAGAAGACGCGCAGGACGACGGCGTCCAGACCCGAGCCGAGCACCAGCTCGGTGGCGGCGAGCTTGCTCACCCCGTAGGGGCCGCCGGGCCGCGGGACGGCGTCCTCCGCGGTCGACGAGCCCTGCTGCGAGGGACCGTACTCGGACGCGCAGCCCACCTGGACCAGCCGGGCACCGCAGCCACTGCGGCGCAGCGCCTCGCAGACGGTCGCGACGGCGACGGTGTTGTGCCTGGTCAGTTCGCGGGCGCCGCCGCGGGTGGCGCCCGCGCAGTTGATGACGACGCCGGGGTGCACGGCGCCCAGGAAGCGGGTCAGCGCACCCGGGCTGCCGCCGGAGAGGTCGAAGCGGACATCGGCGTCGTCGCCGCGGCCCAGGGCGGTGAGGTGCACGGCCGGGTCGGCGAGCAGCCGGTCGGCGACGAAACGGCCGAGGAATCCATTGGCACCGAGCAGGAGCACCCTCATCGCGCGGCTCCTCGGGACCGACGGGCCGGAGCTGGGTGTTGCGGTGTCATGTGGCTTTCTCCTTAGGGATGTTGCTTTCGGTGCCATGTAGGCCGGTTGCTCCGCGGTGTCGGCTCCGCGGAGTGCGGCGGATGCGCCGGCGGCGTTCGGAGGGGGTCAGGGGGTGTGTGCCGAGGCCCGGGACAGGGCCGGTACGGCGTGGGCGAGCAGCCCGAGCGCGGCGATGCCGCAGGCGAGAGCCGGTACGGCCGCCACGCCCCAGGCGGCGACGATCGCTTCCACCGGACGGGCGACGGCTTCGAGACCGGGCAGGCGTCCCACCAGCAGCAGGGCCGGGGCGGCCGCCTCTGCGGCGCAGGCGGCCGCCAGGGCGGTGGCCGCGGGTCCCGCGAAGCCGTGGACGATGAGCAGACGCGCGAGGAACAGCAGAGTGCCGAGCGCGGCGGTCGGGGCGAGCGCGCCGCCGGGGAGCACCAGCCCGGTCGCCGTGAGCAGCACCAGGAGGGTGCCCGTGTAGAGGACCAGCGCCCCGAGGAGCAACGGCCGGGCCCCGGAGGCGAACTCGTCGAGGCCCCTGCTCCGTTCGAGCCTGCGCCGGGCGAGTACGGAGAACAGGTGGGCGCACCAGGCCGCCGGGACGACGGCCAGTGCGAGGCCGACGAGCGGTGAGGTTTCCATGGACCAGGCGTCGTCAGGGCCGCCGGCGATCACCTCGTGCAGGAACCCCTGGCCGTAGGCGGCTTGGGCGAGCAGGAACAGCGTCCACATCCTTACGGAGGCCACGCCGCGGCCTTTCGCACGCAGGGGCCCGCGGCGCAGGCAGAGCGCCACCGTGACGGCCACCGCGGCGGCGCCGGCCACACCCACCACGAGCCGCGGCACACCAACGGTGACGGCCGTGCCCGCCACCGTGAGGGCGCACACGGCGCCCGGCAGCAGCGACAGGAGGAGCCCCGGGGCGGGGAAGGCCCGGCCGGCGCGCGGATCGGCGGCGCGCGCCGGCCGGACGGGGGCGGCGGTGTGCTCCTTGCCTCGGGGCACACGCGCGTACATCTCCTCGGCGAGGGCGAACACGTCACGGTGGCGGAAGCGTGCCGCGGTGCGGTTCGTGACTCCGTGCGCCTCGAGGCCCGCCGCGATCTCCAGCGGGTCGACGGCCTGCTCGCACAGTTCGCGGTGGCGGTGCATGAGCGCCTTGACCGGGTCGGCCGGCCCCCGGCGCCCCTGCCGCGCACCGCCGGGGCCGCCGTCCGCGACGGCCGCGGAGGGCTGCGACGGCCGCCCGGGACCCCCGGTCGCGTCATCGTCCGTCGGTGAGCCCGCTCGCGGCGCGGCGGCGGCCTCCGGTGACGGCTCCGCCGCCGTGTCGGTCCGGCGGCCCGCGACCGTGTCGGCGGCGTCCACCGCGGCCGGCTCCTCGTCCAGCCGCGCGAGGGACTCGAGGACCGGCGCCGGACCGGTACCGCCGAACGGGTCCGCGGGCGCAGTGATCCCGGTGACTCTGGGGGCCGTCATGGGTGTGTCTCCTTCGCCGTCTCCGGTGGGGCTCCGGCCGCGACGAGACGCGGCTCCTCGGCCCAGCTCGGGGTGCGGGGGCGGGCCGCCGCGCCGGTCCAGCGGGCCGGTACGTGACACTCGGCCGGGTGCGCGAAGGGCAGCGGTTCGCCGTCGGCGTCGACGAGGTCCCGCGGGACCGGCGAGTGCGACATCAGCTCCAGGTAGATACCGCGAAATGCCGTCAGGTTCTGTTCCACGGTGAAGAGTTCGAGTGCGCGGGCGCGCGCCGCGGCGCCCAGGCGCTCCCGCCGCGCCCCGTCGCGCAGCAGGGAGACGCAGGCGTCGGCGAGCGCCCGCGGATTGCGCGGGGGCACGACGAGCCTGGTGCCGCCGATGACCTCCACGACCGCGCCGACGTCCGTGGACACGGTCGCGCGACCGCAGAACATCGCCTCCACGAGGCTGATCGGGAAGCCTTCGACGACGCTGGACAGGACGACCACTCCCCCTGCCGCGTAGGCGTCGACGAGCTCCGGCGCCTCTGGGCCGCCGATCTCCTCGAAGGAGACCGGGTTGTCGCCCACGGCATGGGCCCCCTCGGCCTCGTCGGGGAAGAGCTGCGCGGCGAGCGCCTTGCAGTGGGCGAGGTAGGTGGCCGCTTCCGGGCTCTGCGCCGGCGCTCCGAACAGACGGAGCCTGGCGAGCGGTTCCGCCTTGCGGATCTCGGCGAAGGCGTGGAGCAGGGCGATGAGGTCCTTGGACGGCTCGATCCGTCCGACCCACACCAGGGTGTGCGGATCGCCCGTGTCGGCACTCTCGCCGACGGCCGCGAAACGATCCGCCTCCATGCCGGGATAGACGGTGCGCAGCTTCTCGCGGTCCGCGCCGCACCTCTCCTGCCAGCGCCGTGCGTGGGTGTTGCCGGGTGTGATGACGGACGCCTGCCGGTAGACCTCCGCGGCCAGCCGGCCGTGGAAGGCGGCGAGGAGGGCCCGGACCGGTGCGCTCAGCCCGGCGTCGGTGGCGGCGAGGTAGTGGGCGCGCAGTTGGACCCCGTACTCGGTGACCAGCAACGGGACTCCGCAGAAGCGTTTGGCCAACAGGCCGGGAAGGGCCGCCGGTCCACCGGCCGCCGCGTGGCAGAGGTCGACCGCGCCGAGGCCGTCCTCGTCGTACCAGTCGAGGAGCAGGGGGCGCAGGGCCCGCTCGAGCCGGTCGGCGAAGGCCAGGTGGTCCACCACCGTCGCACCGTGGACCGTGCGACGCGTCCCGGGGGCCCGGCAGGCCGACTCGAGGGCGCGCACGGCGGTCTCCGAGCGGAGAGCGGCGTAGAGCCCGCCGTACTCACGGGCGAGTTCGGCCAGTCCGTACAGGCCGTCGGCGAAGCCGTCGCCGTCGGCGCACACCGCGGCGGCGAGGTCCTTGAAGTGGCCGGCGAATCTTCGGCGTTCGCGCCGCCCGTAGGTCCGGCCGTCGTCCGCCGGCGCCCACAGGGCCGCCGTGCGCACCCTGCGTACCTGCGGGGGGAGCCGGAGGAAGCCCTGCTTCTCCTGCTCGGCACTCCGGCTCAGGGCGTACAGGTCGAATTCGTGCTGCTCGAGCCCGCGCACCAGCCGGTCGCACCAGAGCCTGGAATCACCATTCGCATACGGATAACCACCCTCCGTAAGCAGTCCGATCCGCACAGGTGCACCCCCGATCTCCCGTTGTGGGCGGCCGCCGTCGATTTCCGGCGACTCACAGCGGAACGACGTTAAGCGGACATGCCGGTGGCGCGACGGACGGTTGTCCGTCGCGCCACCGGAAGGGGTGAATGCACGTAACTTTCACAGCCGGGCGGCGTTCTGTCGCGCTACGGTGCGACTCGCCTACAGAGGGTCAGGCTACGGCCAGTACGCGGAGGAGCGGATCAATCGCCCGGATGCACCCAGGGGTTGGCCCGGCACTTGATGCCGCCGACCTCCAGCGTCTTGGTCTGCTGCTGCATCACGGGCGCGAGCGCGCCCCGCGTGGCGCAGTTCACGTGGTTGTACCCGAGGCGGTGCCCGACCTCGTGGTTGATCAGCATCTGGCGATACGCCAGCATCGCGTCGTCGCCGTAGGTCTCCGCGCCCTGCGCCCACCGGAACGCGTTGATCATCACGCGCTCGGTCGAGGCGGAGTCGCAGGAGACGTTGTCCACGGTCGTGTCGAGCCCGGACTTCGCGCACCAGACGGCGGTCGTCCCGGGGCTGGCCAGCGTGATGACGAACTCGGCCTCGCCCGACGAGATCCGCTCGAAGGTCATGGCCCCGCCGTGCGCCCAGCTGCGGTCGTCGTTCAGCGTCTCCTGGACGGCCCTGGCGAAGAGGCCGGCGTCCAGGCCGAGACCCTTCTCGACGTCGATGCGGTAGCTGACCTTGCGGCCCTTGCCGGGCGCCTTGTCGAAACCGGGAACGGCCACGAACTCACCGGAGGCCTTGAGCTCCGGGTCGATCGGGAACTGCCGCGTCATCAGCTGCTGGTAGGTCGGGGGCGCGGCCGGCGGTTTCGCCGCCTGGGGCGGCGTGGGCCTGCCCTCCGAGCGGTCGGGGCGCTGCTGCGCCCCACGCTCCTCGCCGGACGCCTGGGAGCCGATCTCGCCCGACCGGTCCGTCGCGACCTGCCCGGCCACCACCACGGCGAGCACGGTGGTCACCGCGGCGGCCGCGATCCCCGTGAACGTACGGCCCTTACCGCCCTTCGCGGGCGGTTCCCCGGCCGGCGCGGCGTCGGGGTCAGGAAGCCCGTCGGCCTCGGTGTCCGCCGCGATCCCGGGCGGCCGCCCGTGTCCCGTGTCCCAGTCGGTGACGGAGTCGTACGGGTCGTAGGGATGGTCCGGCGAGTACCGGTCAGGACGCTGCGGGCGCGGCTCCGGGGCCCTGTCGAAGGCCTCGACGTACTCCCGCCGCGGGCCCGGTATACGCGGCCCGCCGGTCATGGTGCGCGGCGGGGGCGGCTGGACGCGCGGAACGCCCTGCGCCGGCGTCGCGCCCTGCCACTCCCCCCACCCGCCGCCGGGCTCACGGTGCTCCGGGTGCCCGCCACGGGCGTGCGGCGTCCCGTGATCGGTACCGCCGTGACCGGGAATGTTCCGGCTGGGACCGGCGTCCGGCCCCGCGGCGAGTCTGCGCCGCCCGTTGCCGGGTGCGGCGGTCACGGCCTCCCGTTCACCGGAGGCCGGCCCACCGTCCGTGCCGGCGCGGGCTCCCTTCGGGAGGGGGCCCTTGCGGCTGTGTCGTCCCACGCCCCGGATCAGCTCCTACCGCAGTCGTCGAGCAGCTCCCGGAAGGCCTGGGCGACCGCTTCCGGGTACTCCATCATCGCAACGTGCCCGGCCTCCGGGAGCGTCAGCATCCGGGAGTCCCGGAACGCCGCTGCCGCCTTGCGCGCCATACGGTACGAGATGAGCAGGTCCTTGCGCCCGTAGACGAGGAGCGTCGGGGCGAGCACCCGCTCCGCCTGACGCCACAGACCTTGCTGCCCGCCGAGCGTGTAGGCGTCCACGATGCCCCTCGCCGACCTGGTCATCGCGTCCCAGAAGTAGGGGAGGCTCATCCGCCGTTCCATCTCCTCGACGGCGTGACGGAGCGCTTCGTCCGTCACCCGTGAGGGGTCTCCGTAACAGAGCGCCAACACCCCGCGCGTGCGGCGTTCGGCGCTCCAGTCCTTCGTCATCCGCGCGAAGAGCCCGGTGACTCCCGGCAGCGCGAGCAACGCGGTCGGCACGGCGGAACGCTGCACGCGGAGCTCGGGAAGGGCGGGCGAGACGAGGGTCAGGGTGCGCACCAGGTCGGGCCTGACGGCCGCGACGCGGGTGCAGACGGCGCCCCCGAGGGAGTTGCCCAGCAGATGCACGGGGCCCCGGGCGCTCGCGTCGAGGAAACGGATCACCGCCCTGGCGTGGCCAGTCACCGAGTAGTTGCCGTCGTCCGGCGGCGGGGAGTCCCCGAAGCCGGGCAGGTCGAGCGCCTCACCGTCGACGCGGTCCTCGAGCTGCGCCATCAGTGCCGACCAGTTCTGCGACGAGCCGCCCAGTCCGTGCACGTACAACGCGGGCGGCAGCCCGGCGCGCACGGGGGGCCGGGAGCGGACCGTCAGCGTGAGCCCCGGCAGGGACACGGAACGGAGCTTCTCGCCGTCGGCGACGCGCACCGTCGCGACCTTCGGGGCCATCGCGGCACTGAGGGCGCGGGCTCCCGGCAGCTCGGTCGAAGACATGCGGCAATGTTACGAGACGATCACGCGGTGCTTGATGTGTTCGGCGTCACACATCACCCGCGTTCTGAAGGGCACCCGGACCTCGTCACCGAATCACCACGTAGCGCCATGAATCAGTACCTCATAGGCTCGTATCAAAAGCACGCTCTCCATCGAAAGCGGTGCCGCATGTCAGTCGATCCGACCGATCCCGAGACATTCCAGGAAGACGAGAACGAGAACAGCGGGACGCGTGACGAAGAGGTCCCCGAGGCCGATGCCGCCGAGCAGCACACCGACGTGCGCGCCGAGCGCGACGACCCGATGAACCACGTCGACCCGGCCGCCGCCAACGAGGCGGACGCCGTCGAACAGACTCGTGTGGTCAAGCTCGACGAGGACGACTACCGGTGACCTGCGGCCCGTTGCCCCGGTATGTCCGGGCAAGGTCCGGGAACCGGCAGCTTCCGAGACTGTCCGGTCCGTGAAATCCTGCGTCCGCACGACGCACAGCCGGGTTACCCAAAAGTACGATGGCGGGCGCGGCGCACAGCGCGCGCGGAGCCCCGCGCCGGCCGAGGCAATTCTTGTTCGAAGAAGTGTCTTCCCGAACTGTGCTTGTCAGAACTGTGCTTGTTCTTACATTGGGAGGCGGCGTGACAGCCATCGAGCAGACAGAGGCGGCGCGCCCGCGGGGCACACGCCTGCCACGCCGAGCCCGCAGAAACCAGCTCCTGGGCGCCGCCCAGGAAGTTTTCGTGGCTCAGGGGTACCACTCGGCGGCGATGGACGACATCGCCGAGCGTGCCGGAGTCAGCAAGCCCGTGCTCTACCAGCACTTCCCGGGCAAGCTCGAGCTCTACCTCGCGCTGCTGGACCAGCACTGCGAGTCGCTGCTCCAGGCCGTCCGCGGCGCGCTCGCCTCGACGACGGACAACAAGCTCCGCGTCGCCGCCACCATGGACGCCTACTTCGCCTACGTCGAGGACGAGGGCGGCGCCTTCCGGCTGGTCTTCGAGTCGGACCTGACCAACGAGCCGGCCGTCCGCGAGCGGGTGGACCGGGTGTCGTTGCAGTGCGCGGAGGCCATCTCCGACGTCATCGCGGAGGACACGGGCCTGTCCAAGGACGAGTCGATGCTGCTGGCGGTGGGCCTGGGCGGCGTCTCCCAGGTCGTCGCCCGGTACTGGCTCTCCAGCGGCTCGGCCATCCCGCGGGACACCGCGGTGCAGCTGCTCACGTCGCTGGCCTGGCGCGGTATCGCGGGCTTCCCGCTGCACGGCACCGACCAGCAGCACTGAGACCGGGCCCCCGGCCGGGGGCCCGGCGTCCACCTGTTCGCTCCTGGCGTTCGCGGGCGGCGCCTGACGGCTGCCGCCTTGGGGCTAATGTGTGCTGCGTACGGCGCGGCTGACCGCGCAACGCACTGACCGTTCGGAGGGACATAGCCGTGGAGGTCAAGATCGGCGTGCAGCACGCACCCCGGGAGCTCGTTCTGGAGAGCGGGGAGTCCGCCGAGGAGGTCGAGCGCGTCGTGGCGGAGGCCCTGGCCGGCAAGTCGCAGCTGCTCAGCCTCACGGACGAGAAGGGCCGCAGGGTCCTGGTGCCGGTCGACAGGCTCGCCTATGTCGACATCGGTGAGTCGACCACGCGGCGCGTGGGGTTCGGCGCGCTGTAGGCGCGACGGCGGCGCACGCCCCGGGCGGTGTCCGGGCGAGCGCGGTGAAGCATTTCGGAGGAGGGCCCGGCGGGACGACCGCCGGGCCCTCCTCCGCTGTTCAGCGCTGCTCCGACCGCCTGTAGGAGGGTTGCGTTCCGTGTACGCCGGGTAGTACGGGCTACGACCGACCCGCCCCCGCCCGGCGTCCGTGAGGAGATCGGCAGTGCTCTTGGAATCGCTCGGTTCAGTCCTGCTCGGGCTCGCACTCTCCTGGGCGGCGGTCCACCACCTCGGCGACCGGCTCCCCTCCCGCAGGGCGGTCTTCGCCACCGGCGCGCTGGGTGCCCTCTTCGGCGCGTACGTGACGCACGTGGCCCTCGGGCCCGGGTACACCCTCGCGACCCTGCTGGGGGCCGTGGCGATCGGGGCGGTGCTGCTCTCGCTGCTGATCCGCCCGTCGACCCGCAGACTGCGCCGCGCGTTCCCTTTCTGAGCCCGCACGACGTCCGGCCGCCCCGAGGACGGCCGGAGGACGAGCCCGGCGACGAACAGCCCGGCGGACCGGGCCCCGGACCGGACAGCGGGGGCGATTCCGGGACGCGAGGCCCCGGGAAGCGCCCCTTAGGCCCTTTCCGAAGCCTTTCTCCCGCGCCGGTGAAAAACGGGAAATCCGCTCGTGAAAGCTGCCCGGACGAAAGCCGTACCTATGCGGCCAGCCCCAGCGCGGCCATGCGCTTGGTGTGAGCCTTGGTGATCCGGGAGAACATCTCGCCGACCGCCGCCAGGTCGAAGCCGTCCGCCACACCGCCCACGAGCATCGTGGACAGCGCGTCGCGCTCCGCCACCACCCGCTGCGCCTGTGACAGGGCCTCGCCCATGAGCCGCCGCGCCCACAGGGCCAGCCGGCCGCCGACCCGCGGGTCCGCCTCGATCGCCGCGCGGACCTTTTCCACGGCGAAGTTGCCGTGACCGGTGTCGTCGAGCACCGCGAGCACCAGCGCGCGGGTGTCGCTGTCCAGACGGGCGGCCACCTCGCGGTAGAAGTCGCTGGCGATCGAGTCGCCCACGTAGGCCTTGACCAGGCCCTCCAGCCAGTCGGACGGCGCGGTCAGCCGGTGGAAGTCGTCCAGGGCCTGGGCGAACGGCTCCATCGCGGCCGTCGGCTCGGCGTCGATGGCCGTGAGGCGGTCGCGCAGCCGCTCGAAGTGGTGGAACTCGGCGGAGGCCATCTTCGCCAGCTCGGCCTTGTCGCCGAGCGACGGTGCCAGCTTGGCGTCCTCCGCGAGCCGCTCGAATGCCGCCAGCTCGCCGTACGCGAGCGCCCCGAGCAGGTCCACGACGGCGGCACGGTACTGCGGTTCCGCGGACGCCGCAGCCCAGTCCTGGGCGGCGATACCGGTGTGACCGGTCGATTCAGTGGCGTTGTCAGGCGTCTCCATGGACGGCACAATAGCCCGCCCGCCACACCGGGGAAGGGCCTGGTCATCAGCGGCGGGAACACAGTTCTCGTGAATTCACCCAACACACATGCGCGAATCCGGGGTACAGTGGTAATGCGCCTGCTGAGCGTCAGAGTACTTCTGTGCCCTCGGTAGGCCGTCTGATGAATGAGGATGCCCGGTCGGTGGCCCGATCGGCTCCGACCCCGACCGCCCTCCACGTGGATCATGCGCACAGTTGCGCAGGACCGCAGATGAGGGGCCCCCTCAGCGGTACGAGCGCTCGAGCGACGGCAGTGGTCCCGCGCCATCCGGCCAATCCACGGCCGGTCCAGTACCCAGGTGCGGTACGACCCCCAGCGTTCGCCTCGCGCCGCGTCTCACAGAAGAGGCAACACCCTGACTACGCAGACTTTCCGGGATCTCGGGATCCTCCCCGAGACCGCCGAAGCCCTCGAGGCCGTCGGCATCCTTTCCCCCTTCCCCATCCAGGAGATGACGCTCCCCGTCGCGCTCTCCGGCTCCGACGTCATCGGCCAGGCCAAGACCGGCACCGGCAAGACCCTCGGATTCGGCCTGCCGCTGCTGGAGCGCGTCACCGTCCCCGCGGACGTCGAGGCGGGCCGGGCGAAGCCCGAGCAGCTGACCGACGCCCCTCAGGCGCTGGTCGTCGTCCCCACCCGCGAGCTGTGCACCCAGGTCACCAACGACCTGCTGACCGCCGGCAAGGTCCGTAACGTCCGTGTGCTCGCCATCTACGGCGGCCGGGCGTACGAGCCCCAGGTCGAGGCGCTCAAGAAGGGCGTCGACGTGATCGTCGGCACGCCCGGGCGTCTGCTGGACCTCGCGGGCCAGCGGAAGCTCGATCTTTCGCACGTGCGCGCCCTGGTCCTCGACGAGGCCGACGAGATGCTCGACCTGGGCTTCCTGCCGGACGTCGAGAAGATCATCCAGCAGCTGCCGGCCAAGCGCCAGACCATGCTGTTCTCCGCGACCATGCCGGGCGCCGTCATCGGCCTCGCCCGCCGCTACATGTCGCAGCCCACGCACATCAGCGCCACCTCGCCCGACGACGAGGGCGCGACCGTCCGTAACACCACGCAGCGCGTCTACCGCGCGCACTCCATGGACAAGCCCGAGATGGTCTCGCGCATCCTGCAGGCCGAGGGCCGCGGGCTCGCGATGATCTTCTGCCGTACGAAGCGGACCGCGGCGGACATCGCCGACCAGCTCGCACAGCGCGGCTTCGCCTCCGGGGCCGTCCACGGCGACCTGGGCCAGGGCGCCCGTGAGCAGGCGCTGCGCGCGTTCCGCAACGGCAAGGTGGACGTGCTCGTGTGCACCGACGTCGCCGCGCGGGGCATCGACGTCGAGGGCGTCACGCACGTCATCAACTACCAGTCGCCCGAGGACGAGAAGACCTATCTCCACCGCATCGGCCGCACGGGCCGCGCGGGGGCGTCCGGCACCGCCGTGACCCTGGTCGACTGGGACGACATCCCGCGCTGGCAGCTCATCAACAAGGCGCTGGACCTGGGCTTCCCGGACCCGCCGGAGACCTACTCCACGTCGCCGCACCTGTTCGAGGAGCTGTCCATCCCGGCCGGCACCAAGGGTGTCCTGCCGCGCGCCGAGCGCACGCGCGCCGGTCTGTCCGCGGAGGAGGTCGAGGACCTCGGTGAGACCGGTGGCCGCGGCCGCCGGACCGCGTCGGCCCCGGCCGCCCGCGAGGAGCGCCCGGCCCGTACCCGTACGCCGCGTCAGCGTCGCCGCACCCGCGGCGGGGAGTCCACGGCGGAGACGGCAGTGACCGAGGCGGTCGTTCCCGAGCAGGCCGCCGGCGAGGCGTCCTCGGAGCCGCGCACGCCGCGCCGCCGCCGCCGTACCCGCGTGGGCGCACAGGCGTCCGCCGAGGCGACGGCCGTCATGGAGACGGTCGAGCAGACCGCGCCCGTCGTCGAGGCCGAGGCTGAGACCGAGTCCAAGCCGCGCCGCCGCCGTACCCGCGGTGCCGCGCAGGCCGTCGTCGCCGAGGCCGAGGCGGTCGTCGCGGTCGCGGAGACCGCGGCCGCGGCCGAGCCGCGTCGCCGCACCCGCGCCGCGAAGGCGGTCGACGCTGTCGACACCGCCGCAGCCGGCACCGGGACGGTCGAGGCGGAGACGGTCGTTGAGACCAAGCCGCGCCGGACCCGGACGCGTGCGGTGAAGGCGGTCGACACCGCCGAAGCCACCGTGACCGAGGCGAAGCCCCGCCGGACGCGTACGGCCAAGGCCGTCGACACGGCCGAGGCGGCCGCGACCGTCGAGGCCGACGCCGGGACGAAGCCGCGCCGGACCCGCGCCCGCAAGACCGTCGACACGGTAGAGGCCGTCGAGGTCGCGGCCGAGCCCGAGGCCAAGCCGCGCCGGACCCGCGCCCGCAAGACCGTCGACACGGTAGAGGCCGTCGAGGTCGCGGCCGAGCCCGAGGCCAAGCCGCGCCGGACCCGCGCCCGCAAGACCGTCGACACGGTAGAGGCCGTCGAGGTCGCGGCCGAGCCCGAGGCCAAGCCCCGCCGGACCCGCGCCCGCAAGGCCGCGGAGCCCAAGGCGGCGGTGGCTGCCGAGACCGCGGTGAACGCCGAGGCCTCGGTGGAGCCGGAGGCGAAGCCGCGTCGGACGCGTACGCGCAAGGCGGTGGCGCAGCCGGAGAGCTGACGCCCACGCAACTCATCACGGCCCGGCCCCGGGAGGGGCCGGGCCGTTGTGTTTCCCACTGCCCTGATCGGGGGTCCCGGCTCCGGCGGGGAGGATCCGGCCGAAGGCGTCTGCCACGGCCGCCAGGGCGGGGGGACGTCGCAGGCACCGCGCGCGGCGCGGTCCGGGCAGGGGCAGGGTAGGGGAACACGCCCGCACGGCGGCCCCGGCCGTCCCCATGCCGCCTCCCCCGCGTTAGCCTCGTCCGCATGAGCCGGCCGCCCACCTTCGTCCCGCCCGTCTGCGCACTTCCCCGCGCGCTCTCCACCTCGCGCGGCGCGTTCGCCGTACTGGACGCGCGGCCGTCCGGGGACGTGCGCGGCACCGCGTTGCTGCTGCCCGGGTACACGGGCAGCAAGGAGGACTTCATCGCGCTGCTCGAGCCGCTGACCGCGGCGGGCTATCGCGCCGTCGCGGTCGACGGCCGCGGCCAGTACGAGACGGCCGGCCCTGCCGACCAGGCCGCCTACGCGCAGGACGAGTTGGCGCGGGACGTGCTGGCCCAGGCGGCAGCACTGGGCGGCCCGCTGCACCTTGTGGGGCATTCGCTCGGCGGCCAGATCGCCCGCGCCGCCGTCCTCATGGACGCCTCACCGTTCGTGACGCTGACGCTGATGTCGTCCGGTCCGGCGCAGATCAGTCCGGCCCAGCAGCAGCGGGTGAAGCTCCTGAGCGACGCGCTCGCGGTGATGCGGATGGACCAGGTGTGGGAGGCGATCCTCGCCTTCGACGCGCCGGAGGACGCGGCGGAGGAGGCCACGGAGGACCGTGAGGACCTGCGACGGCGATGGCTGCTGCACAATCCGGCCCAGCTCCTCGCCACAGGACGGCAGTTGACGACCGAGCCGGACAGGGTCGCCGAACTCGCCGCCGTACGGCCGCCGCACACACATGTGCTGTCGGGCGAACGTGACGACACGTGGCCGGTGCCGCTGCTGGACGAGATGGCGGAGCGGCTGGGCGCGCACCGGACGGTGGTGGCCGGCGCCGAGCACTCCCCGAACACCGACCGCCCTGCGGAGACCGCCGCGGCGCTCGTCCGGTTCTGGGATCAGCACTGAGTCCGTGTCCCTGCGGGTCGCGGATCCGTACGGCTCCCGGTCGACGTGCGGTGAGCAGCAGCCGGTGAAGCAGCAGTCAGTACTGGGCCTGCAGGTGCTGCCAGAAACCGTCGCGCAGCGCACGCCGGAGCAGCGCGTGCCCGCGCAGCGAGCGCTGGAGCCGCCGTTCCGCCTCGTTGAGCAGGTCCTGGTCGACGGAGCCGGGCAGATAGGGGTGGCCGGGCAGCAGCTCGGCCAGTTCCGTGCGGCCCCGCTCGACCAGCCAGGTCGCGGCGATCTGCGCGCCCACGAAACGCACCTCGTCGCGTGAGGGCGGCGGTGAGCCCTCGTTCTCGTAGGTGGTCACCGGCCTGCGGGTGATGTAGGGACGGCAGAAGTCGAGGTCGAAGGTGCGCTGGCTGTCGACCTCCCACAGCAGCGGCTCCGCCTGGTTGCGTCCCTCCCCCGCCTCGATGCCCCACAGATGGACCCGCGCCCCGTATCCCTGGGCCGCCTCGACCGCGGAGACCAGGTCCTCGTCGCCGCCGACGAGCGCCGCGTCGCTGATGGCGCGGTGCCGGGCGAGGGACTCCAGATCGGTGCGGATGAGGGAGTCGACGCCCTTCTGCTGGTTGTTGGCGTTGAGGTTGCCGAGGCGCACCTTGACGTCGGGCAGCTCGGCGATGGCCTGCTGCTCGGAGGTGTGGATACGGCGCCGGGCGCCGTCGTACCAGTAGACCCGCAGCAGCCGGCTGTCGGCGAAGATCGTGCGCGCCTTGTCGATGAAGGCCTCGATCAGGCCTTCCGCGTCGAGGTCGAAGGAGCGCCGGTCCTCCGTGCCCGCTACAAGCAACCCGGCCGCTGCATAGACGTAACCGGCGTCGACGAAGATGGCATGGGTGGAGGGAGTCTTCGCGACCTCGGCGAGCATCCGCTGCAGGAGCTCATTGGTGCGCTCCAGGCGGCCTGCGATCTGGTTGATCTCTGCGTCGTTCATACGGGGCTCATTGTCCGTGTCCGGAGCGCTACTCGCCAGTAGTTAGGCATCCGAAAAATTTCCTTAGCGTAGGGAATGTTTGCAGGATGCATCCCGTTGACACCTGTGTACACGGACGGGGACACCCGTCCGTCAGCCACTCAGTTCTCCTGCAGGAGGATCAGACGAAGGGAGAAGCGCTTGCGCTTCGAGATCATGCGACTGGACGACATCGACGGCACGGCCGTCGACAGCACGGTCGTGGACGCCGCCTCCGTCAATCGGATCGTGCAGCAGGCCGCCTACACCGGCCAGCGCATCTACATCCGGCCCGCCGACACCGACGCCGCTTCATAACGCCCGCCCGCTCGACGACGCACGACGCCCCCGCACGGACGAACCGTACGGGGGCGTGCTGCGTTCGGGGCAGGCCGCTCAGGCGCCCTGGACGACCTGGGTGACGCCGTTGATGATCTGCTGCACGGCGATCGCGGAGAGCATCATGCCGGCGAGCCGGGTCACCAGGACCACGCCGCCGTCCTTGATCAGGCGGATGATCACCAGCGAGTAACGCATGGTCAGCCACAGCACCACATGCATGGCGACGATCGCCGCCCACACGGAGACCTGCTCGCCCGCTCCGTCCGCGTGCTGCACGGCGAGGATCACGGAGACTATGGCGCCGGGGCCCGCCAGCAGCGGCATGCCCAGCGGCACCAGCGCCACGTTGACGTCCTTGGTCTGCTTGGGCTCGTCGGTCTTGCCGGTGAGCAGGTCCAGAGCGATCAGCAGCAGGAGCAGCCCGCCGGCGATCATCAGCGCGGGGACGGAGACGTGCAGATAGTCGAGGATCTGCTGACCGAGGATGCCGAAGACGGTGATCACGCCGAAGGCGACGGCCACGGCCTGCCAGGCCATCCGGCGCTGCACCTTGGTGGCGCGCCCGGAGGTGAGGGCGAGGAAGATCGGCGTGATCCCGGGGGGATCCATGATGACGAAGAGGGTCAGGAACAGGGAGCCGAAAACGGCAGCGTCGAACACAGTGAGGGCCTTGCGGGAGAGGGTCGTACGAGTGGGCAGGCGGGGGTGAGGGCATGTCCTCGGTGGCGTGAGCCCGGTGACGTGGAGCCGGGGCGGGAATGCCCTAGGAAACGGCTCCGCCCGTGCCCGGCACCGGGAACGCCCCGGTGGCACGGCGGGTGATCTCGCCGTAGATCTCGGGATCGGTGGTGTATTCACCGAGCCGGCAGGTCTTGCGGCTGCCGTGGTAGTCGCTGGAGCCGGTCGTCAGCAGCCCGAGCTCCTGGGCGAGGCCGCGCAGCCGGGCGCGGGTCGCCTCGTCGTGGTCCATGTGGTCGACCTCGATGCCGTCGAGGCCGCACGCGGCGAGCTCCGCGACGGCGGCCTCCGGCACCACGCGACCGCGCTTCACGGCGAACGGGTGGGCGAGGACGGTGACCCCGCCGGCGGCCTTGACCAGGCGGATCGCCGTGAAGGGATCGAGCTCGTGCTTCTCCACGTACGCCCGGCCGCCGTCGGCCAGCCACAGGGGCGTGAAGGCGTCGGAGACGGAGGGCACCACGCCGAGCTCGACGAGGGCCTCGGCGATGTGGGGCCGGCCGACGGAGCCGTCCCCGGCGATACGGGCGACCTGCTCCCACTCGACGGGCACGCCGAGCTCCTGAAGCCTGCCGACCATCGCCCGGGCGCGCGGCACCCGGTCGTCGCGGACGAGCTCCCGCTCGCGCAGCAGGTCGGGCTCCTCGGGATCGAAGAGGTACGCCAGCATGTGGAGGCCGATGCCGTCGAGGCGGCAGGAGAGCTCGGCCCCGGTGACGAGAGTCACGCCGGCCGGGACGGCCGCGGCGGCCTCCGCGTGGCCGCGAGTGGTGTCGTGGTCGGTGAGGGCGACGACGTCCAGACCGGCGGCCGCCGCGTGGCGCACCAGCTCGGCCGGGGTGTCCGTGCCGTCCGAGGCCGTGGAGTGGGTGTGCAGGTCGATGCGCACGACGCGTGACTCCGGGGCTCGGGGCGGACAGGGACACCTCAGGATAACTGCCGCGGAAGCACGCCCTGCCGCACGAGTGAGCGAGACGAAGCCCTAGGACAGCAGTCGCGGCGACAGGGCCCCGCACGGCAGCAGCTCGACCTCCGCGCCCGCGTCCCGCAGGTCCGTGAGGACCAGCTCGTCGTACATCAGCAGCCCGGACTGCTCGGGCCAGACCACGGCCCACAGCCACAGGCCCCGCGCTTCGCCGGCGAACACCGCCCGGTCGTCCGGCACGCCCTTGACGTGCCACAGCGGGGTGGGCCGGCCGGCGGCGAGCACCTTGGCCTGCGGTGGTTTGTCGACGTCGATGTGCGGTCCCGGGTCGGGCCCGTCGATACCGGCGTAACGGGATCCGAGGCCGACGCCCAGCTCCTCGGCGATCAGCAGCAGCTCTCCGATGCCGCCGAGCGGCCCCGGGCCGGAACACGCGACGGCCGTGGCCCGGCCACCGCTGCGGTCGTCGCCCGCGTAGGCGACGCCGGTGTAGAGCCAGCCGACCGGAAGTGGCCAGGGCATCCACACGGGGACCTGCGCGCGGTGCACCACGACACCGAGGGCCTCGACACTGGGCGGGATCACCGGCTGCAGCGGGTGCACGGCGCCGTGCACATCGCACTGCCAGGAGTCGGCAAAGAGACCGGGCGCCCTCACCCGGCCACCGCACTTCGGGCAACTGGGTTCGCCCCTCATAAGGGTCAACGGTCCTCTCCGGTGGACGCCGCGTCAAGGACGATCACCCGTCCGGAGCGCGCCTCCGGGCCGGTGAGAATAGATGCAGGAATCACTTATCAGGCAATACGACGGCCGGCGGGCGCCGAACCTCCGGACCGGGAAGAAGTCCCCCGAGCGGAGCAACGACCGGCTCCACGTGGCGGCCGTGCTGGTGAGGGGGACGGAACGGGATGCGCAGAGGCGCGACCTGAAACCTCGTCACACGCCCGCGCTCTCGCCGATCCGCTTGAACGGCAGGGTGAATCCGCTTGAACCGCCGGGTGGTTCAGTCCAGCGTCACGGACCGGCGCAGCGGATCGCGCAGATCCGTCCCGTGCGTGAGCCAGCGTTCCTGGAGCTCCGCCGCACCGTGCACCCTCTTCCACGCCGCCTCGTTCGACGTCATCGGCAGCAGCGGGAGGAAGCGCACCGGGTCCATCGGGTCGCCCAGCTCCAGGTCCTCCACCAGCCCGCCCGGCTCCGCGACGAGCACCGAACTGAACGGCGCGGAGGGCCACAGCGCCTCCCCGACGTCGAGCGAGGCGCCCGGGGCCACGACCACGCCCTCCACCTGCGGGGACGCGGCCAGCACCGCGAGCGGACGCAGCACCTTGTCGGTGTCCGCGAGCCCGGCGCGCACGGTCAGCACCAGCTCCGCACGGGGGCCCTTCACCGGATCGGCGAGTGCCGCCGTGGGGTCGGTCATCGGGTGTGCGGACATGCCGAGTGTGGCGTAGCGCACGATGTCCTTGTCGCCGTCCCGGTCCCGGAAGCGCAGCACCTCGATGCGATCGGTGCCCAGGAAGGTCACCGCGGCGCGTGCGTCCGGTTCCCCCAGGGCGCTGCGGAGCCGGGCTTCGACAAGAGCGAGAACGTCTTCCATGTCGCGAGCATAAAACGCGTAAGGAGCGGGCAAACACAGGGATTGACCCGTAGTCGGCTGATAGGCTTGGCCGCTGGTCGGGACGGACACAGAAGTGTTGCCTTCAAGTCCCGACGACACGTCGTCCCTCACGGGGGACCGGCCGGAGGAGGTGAGGCTGCGGTGGATCGAAGTCGATCGTGCAGTACCAGCAGCTCTTCCGCACGGCACCGTTCCCTTCGCCGGTCCTGACCCGACGAACCGGACTCCGGTGTACTGAGGCCTTTCCCGCACGGGGCCCCACGGCATTTCGCACGACGGAAGAGCGCGAGCACTTCGTTTTTGCCTGTCTGTAGCGAACGCCGTCACCGCGCTCCCGCGGTGCCGCCCGCTTTGCGGACGTACGACTCACGTCCCCATTCCGGGCTGTGCCACGCCACCGCCGACGGCCTCTCCGTGAAGGAGCCAGCCATGTCGATGATCCGTGACCTGCGTGCAGCGGTCCGCCCCTCGCTGCGCAAGAGCAGCACCCCGTACAGCGGCTACGACACCACCCGTGACCCCTCCGCCTCCAGCGCCGTCGTCGACTGCGCCGTCTACCGTGACGGCCGGCGCCTCGAGAGCACCGCGTGCCTGACGCCCCATGAGGCGATGCTGCGGGTGCGGGAGGGCGGCGGCTTCGCCTGGATCGGCCTGCACGAGCCGACGGAGTCCGAATTCGCCGGTATCGCCGCGGAGTTCGGGCTCCACCCGTTGGCCGTCGAGGACGCGGTCCACGCCCACCAGCGGCCCAAGCTGGAGCGGTACGACGACACCCTGTTCACCGTCTTCAAGACGATCCACTACGTCGAGCACGCCGAGCTCACCGCCACCAGCGAGGTGGTGGAGACCGGCGAGGTGATGTGCTTCACCGGCCGGGACTTCGTCATCACGGTCCGGCACGGCGGCAAGGGATCGCTGCGCGCCCTGCGGCACGGTCTGCAGAAGGACGCGGAGCTGCTCGCCAAGGGCCCCTCCGCGGTGCTGCACGCCATCGCCGACCATGTCGTCGACGGCTACATCGCGGTCGCGGAGGCCGTGCAGGACGACATCGACGAGGTGGAGATCGACGTCTTCTCCGCGCCTGCCAAGGGCAGCCCGCGCGGTGGCGACGCCGGGCGGATCTATCAGCTCAAGCGCGAGGTGCTGGAGTTCAAGCGGGCCGTCTCCCCGCTGCTGCGTCCGATGCAGCTGCTGAGCGAGCGGCCCATGCGGCTCGTGGACCCCGACATCCAGAAGTACTTCCGCGACGTCGCCGACCACCTCGCACGGGTGCAGGAGGAGGTCATCGGCTTCGACGAGCTGCTGAACTCCATCCTCCAGGCCAACCTGGCCCAGGCGACCGTCGCCCAGAACGAGGACATGCGCAAGATCACCTCCTGGGCGGCGATCATCGCCGTCCCCACGGCGGTCTGCGGCATCTACGGCATGAACTTCGACCACATGCCGGAGCTGAAGTGGAAGTACGGCTATCCCCTGGTGCTCACGGGCATCGCGGTGGTCTGTTTCGCCATCCACCGCACGCTCAAGCGGAACGGCTGGCTGTAGTACGGGACCCGGTCGATAGGCTGCAGGCATGACATCGCATCTGCTCGGCCGGGCGCTCGTCGAGGAGGCCACGAAGAAGTCCGGCCTCATCTGGGTGCGCGGCGCCGGCCACACGCGTGCCCTGTGGCACGTCTGGCACGAGGGCGCCGCGTACATCGTCGGCGACGGGCCGGGCGAGCAGCCGCTGCCGGGTCTGGTGGACGGCGGGGACGCGGAGGTCACCGTCCGCAGCAAGGACAAGGGCGGCAGGCTCGTCGCCTGGTCGGCCCGCGTGAGCGAGCTCGCCCCGCACTCCGAGGCGTGGGAGGCCGCCGTCGGCGAGCTCAAGGGGAAGCGGCTGAACGCGCCGGACGCGGAGCGGATGGCCGAGCGCTGGGCGCGCGAATGCCGGGTGCTGCGCCTCGAACCGCGGGACGCGGTCACCGACCTGCCCGACGGCTCACTGGCGGCCGCGCCGCTGCCGACCGCCGCGACGACCCGCCGGGCTGCTCCGGCGGCCCTGCCGCGGCTCCTGCTGAAGCGGCGGGGGCGCCGCGGCTGATCCGCCCGCGCCGGCCGGAGCATGCTCCCTGACGGCCGGACCGCAGGCGCTCCGCCCGGAGGTCAGGAGCTCTGCTCGGAGGACTTCGGGAGCTGCTTGCCGTAGTCGACCGTCTCGCCCTTCGACGGTTCCGCCAGCGGGAAGTCCTTGTCCCAGTCGCCCAGTGTGAGCACCCCCGCGCCGCCGGCCCGGGTGAACTGGAGCGGATACGGCTTGCCCTCCAGCGACACGTCCAGCACACCGCCCCGGCCGCCCTCGCCCGCCGTGACCTTGATGGTGCGTACTCCGCCGACGCGGGTCCGGTCGCCCTTGCTGAGCTCGCCCTCCATCCCGAGCAGCCCGTCGAGCAGCACATCCATGTCGGTGAAGCCGCGGAACTGCTTGTACGAGGGGTCGCCCTTGGGGACCTTGACGTACTTGTCGGCCAGCTTCTTCGCCGCCTCGAGGTCCGATTCGCTCGGCTCCTTGTCCTCGTCACCGTCCGCGTGGCTCCAGAAGCCGGCGTCGGCCTTGAGGAAAAGGGTGTCGCCGATCCTCAGCAGCTCGAAGGCGTTCTCCTTGGACGTCAGCGAGCCGGTGCCACCGTCGTGCTTGAGGCGCATGTTCAGCTTGTAGGTGCCCCCCTTGCTCACGAGGGTGCCCGACAGACGTACGGACGCCGCCGCGTCGGCCGCCGTCCGCGCCTTGGTCTCGATCTCCTCCGCCGACAGCTTCCCGACCCCGTTGGTCCCCGCGTCCGGGTCCTCGCCGCACGCACCGAGGGCCATGGTCAGCCCGGCACACAGCACCGCGGAGAGCCCGGCGCGGCGCACTCGGCCGGCCGGCGGGAGGGGAGTCACAAGCGCACTGCCTCTCATCTGTGGGGAATGGCAGACCGCAGCGTACCCGTGCGGGATGCACGCGTAGCAGGCAGCCGTACGGCCGTCGGCCGGGAGCGGCCCGGATCGGTACCGGCTAGCCTGAAACGGTCCGGAACCAGCAATTTCGGCGCAGAAGTGACCGGCAGTGGAGGAGGGGCGGACATGGCGGCAGGCGCCCCGCGGGTCTTCGTCTCGCACCTCGCCGGCGTGCCCGTCTTCGACCCCAACGGCGACCAGGTGGGGCGCGTACGCGACCTGGTGGCGATGCTGCGCGTCGGCCGCCGCCCGCCGCGGCTGCTGGGCCTGGTGGTCGAGGTCATCAGCCGCCGCCGGATCTTCCTCCCCATGACCCGGGTGACGGGCATCGAGTCGGGCCAGGTCATCACCACCGGTGTGCTCAATGTGCGCCGCTTCGAGCAGCGTCCCACCGAGCGGCTGGTGCTCGGTGAACTGCTCGACCGCCGGGTCCGCCTGGTGGAGAGCGGCGAGGAGGTCACCGTCCTCGACGTGGCGATCCAGCAGCTACCCGCCCGCCGAGACTGGGAGATCGACAAGGTGTTCGTACGCAAGGGCAAGGGCGGGGCGCTGCGCCGCAAGGGCGAGACGCTGACCCTCGAGTGGTCCGCCGTCACCGGTTTCTCGCTCGAGGAGCACGGTCAGGGCGCGGAGAGCCTGCTGGCCACCTTCGAGCAGTTGCGTCCGGCCGACCTGGCCAATGTGCTGCACCATCTGTCGCCCAAGCGGCGTGCCGAGGTGGCCGCGGCGCTCGACGACGACCGCCTGGCCGATGTGCTGGAGGAGCTGCCCGACGACGACCAGGTGGAGATCCTCGGCAAGCTCAAGGAGGAACGGGCCGCCGACGTCCTGGAGGCCATGGACCCGGACGACGCCGCCGACCTGCTGTCCGAACTGCCGGAGGCGGACAAGGAACGGCTGCTGACGCTGATGCGGCCCGACGACGCGGCGGACGTGCGGCGGCTGATGGCGTACGAGGAGCGCACCGCGGGCGGACTGATGACGACGGAGCCGATCGTGCTGCGCCCCGACGCCACGGTGGCCGACGCCCTGGCCCGGGTGCGTCAGCAGGACCTGTCCCCCGCGCTCGCCGCGCAGGTGTACGTGTGCCGGCCGCCCGACGAGACCCCGACGGGGAAGTACCTGGGCACGGTGCACTTCCAGCGGCTGCTGCGGGACCCGCCGTTCGCGCTGGTCAGCTCGATCGTGGACAGCGACCTGCCACCGCTGTCGCCCGGCACCCCGCTGCGGACCGTCACCCAGCACCTCGCCGCCTACAACATGGTGGCGGCGCCGGTCGTCGACGAGAGCGGGTCGCTGCTGGGCGCCGTGACCGTCGACGACGTACTGGACCACCTGCTGCCCGACGACTGGCGCGAGACCGAGTTCGAAGAATCCGCCCATGGGTAGCGGCGAGACCGGGCCGCCCGACCGGTTCGAACAGCAGGGCCGTATGCCGGCCGGGGCGAGCGCCGCCCCGCGGACCCGGGTGCGGCTCGACCTGCCGCGGGCCCCGCGCCGCAGTCTGCTGCCCGACTACGACCCGGAGGCGTTCGGGCGTCTCTCGGAGAAGATCGCACGGTTCCTCGGGACGGGCCGGTTCCTCGTCTGGATGACCCTGACGATCATCGCCTGGGTGGTGTGGAACGTCAGCGCCCCCGCCCCGCTGCGCTTCGACGAGTACCCGTTCATCTTCCTGACCCTCGCGCTGTCGCTCCAGGCGTCGTACGCGGCGCCCCTGATCCTGCTGGCGCAGAACCGGCAGGACGACCGCGACCGGGTCAATCTGGAGCAGGACCGCAAGCAGAACGAGCGCTCGATCGCGGACACCGAGTATCTGACCCGGGAGATCGCGGCGCTGCGGATGGGCCTCGGCGAGGTGCCGACGCGGGACTGGATCCGCTCCGAGCTGGAGGATCTGGTCAGGGAGATGGACGAGCACCGGGTCCCTTCCCCGCACGAGCGCACCGGCGGTAGTGACGAAGACGACCGCTGACGGCCTTTCCGCAGGCGGTGGCCGGAGCCGTACCATCTCCGTATGGCTACACAAGACGCGGTGCTCGAGGCACTGGCGACGGTGAACGACCCCGAGATCAACCGACCGATCACCGACCTGGGCATGGTGAAGTCGGTCGACATCGGGGACGACGGCACGGTCGCCGTCACGGTGTACCTCACCGTCTCGGGCTGCCCGATGCGCGAGACGATCACCAAGAACGTGACCGAGGCGGTCGCCCGCGTCGACGGCGTCTCTCGGGTCGAGGTCACGCTGGACGTGATGAGCGACGAACAGCGCAAGGACCTCGCGGCGTCGCTGCGGGGCACCACCGCCGAGCGCGAGGTGCCGTTCGCCAAGCCGGGTTCGCTGACGCGGGTGTACGCGGTGGCGTCCGGAAAGGGCGGCGTCGGCAAGTCGTCCGTGACCGTGAACCTCGCGGCGGCCATGGCGGCGGACGGTCTGAAGGTCGGCGTCGTCGACGCGGACATCTACGGTCACAGCGTGCCGCGCATGCTGGGTGCGGACGGGCGTCCGACCCAGGTCGAGAACATGATCATGCCGCCGTCCGCGAACGGCGTGAAGGTCATCTCCATCGGTATGTTCACGCCGGGCAACGCGCCGGTGGTGTGGCGCGGCCCGATGCTCCACCGGGCGCTTCAGCAGTTCCTCGCCGACGTGTACTGGGGCGACCTGGACGTCCTGCTGCTCGACCTCCCGCCGGGTACGGGCGACATCGCGATCTCCGTCGCCCAGCTCGTCCCGAACGCGGAGATCCTCGTCGTCACCACTCCGCAGCAGGCGGCCGCCGAGGTGGCCGAGCGGGCCGGTTCCATCGCGGTGCAGACGCACCAGAAGATCGTGGGCGTCGTCGAGAACATGTCGGGCATGCCGTGCCCGCACTGCGACGAGATGGTCGACGTCTTCGGCAGCGGCGGCGGTCAGCGGGTCGCGGAGGGCCTGACGAAGACGACCGGCGCCACGGTGCCGGTGCTGGGCTCCATCCCGATCGACGTGCGGCTCCGCGAGGGCGGCGACGAGGGCAAGCCGGTCGTCATCACGGACCCGGACTCCCCCGCGGGTTCGGCGCTGCGCGCGATCGCGGACAAGCTCGGGGGCCGTCAGCGCGGTCTGTCCGGCATGTCGCTGGGCATCACCCCGCGCAACAAGTTCTGACCGGAGGGGCACTCGCCCCCACCGGCACCGAGGGCGCCGCTCGACCCGAGCGGCGCCCTCGCTGTCTCTTCGGGTCCGTGACCGCCCGGTCGCGCCCGTACGGGAGTCACCCCGCACACGGGTCAGCGCACGTACGCGGCCGGGTTGGCGACCACCGAGAACCCCAGGCCGTAGGCGCTCATCCCGCGCCCGTACGCGCCGATGTGGACTCCGGCCCCGGTCGTGCCGGCCAGCACCCAGCCGAACTCCGACTCGCGGTAGTGGAAGGACGTCGGTACCCCGTCGACCGGCAGCGAGAGGGTCGACCACTCGGGGCCGCTCAGATCGTCCGCGAGCTCGAAGGCGGTCTCCGTCTGCTGGTCGAGCCAGTCGTCACGCAGCGAGTGGTCGAGCTTCTCGGGCCAGGTGTGGGCCAGCAGGCCCGAGCCGGCCAGCCAGGCGGCCGAGGAGACGGTCGTGGCCTCCAGCACCCCCGTGCCGTCGCCGCTGCGTCTGACCGGGTTCGCCGCGACGGTCACCACGACGGCGAAACGCTCCTTCTCGGTGCCTGCCGTCTCGGACCGTATCGTCGGCTCGTCGCCGTGACCGATCGCCCCGTGCTGGACCGTCCCGTCGGCGGCGGTGCCCACCTGCATCAGGCGCCGGGGACCGGTGAAGGCCTCGTCCAGCGCGTACCAGGGGAAGGCGGCGTTCTTGAAGCCCTCCGCCGCACGCCGGGCAGCCGTGTCCCCCTGCGCCGTGCGGGATCTGTAGCCGCTCTGGTCCGGCGTTTCGCCCGCCGTCCCCTGCTGCTCCGTCACCCGGCTCGTCGTCGACATGTACCCGGCCGCCTCTCCGTCTTTCACACCTGCAGCGGACCCGCCCCCCTCGGGCGTCCTCACTGCCGGACAGATGGAGAATAGCCACCCTGTCCCCGCTCGCAGGGATTGACAGTGCTCAGGTGGCGTCTGCGTCGAAGGGCGGGCGGTCGTCGCGGGCGGGCGTCTCACCCTTCTTGAGCAGGTCGGGGCCGCCGGAGGAGGAACCGTTCACCGCGGCGGGCACGGACGTGTCCGACACACCCGAATGCTCCGTTCCGTTGACGGCGTCGGCGACCTCGTTGATCTCCTTCTTGAGGTCGAAGCTGCTGCGGAGCTCCTTGAGGTCCTCGTTCTCCGCGAGCTGCTTGCGGATGAACGCCTTCGGGTTCAGGTCCTCGAACTCGAAGTCCTTGAACTCGGGCCCGAGCTCGCTGCGGATGTCCTCCTTGGCGCTCTCGGAGAACGCGCGGACCTTCCGGATGAAGCGGCTGGCGTCCTGGATGACCTTCGGCAGCTTGTCGGGGCCGAAGATGAGCACGGCGAGCACCACGAGCGCCACCAGCTCCAGTGCGCCTATGTCATTGAACACCTTGCTGCTCCTCGTGTTCTCCGTGCTCGCTGCGTTCCTCGTGCCCGCCACGGTCCGCGGACCGGCCGGAATCCGGGTCCGGTCCACGGTACCCGGCGAAACTGTCGGCCCGGTACCTTCCGGGCAGCGCCGAGATGGTCATGAGCTGTCCGCGGAGCCGAGCACGAGCGTCACCGTCCGCTCGTCCCCGCCGCGACGCAGCGTCAGCTCCAGTTTGTCACCGGGGCGGTGTGCGCGGATCTTCACGATCAGCTCTTCTCCGCTGTGCACCCGCCGGCCGTCGACCTCGGTGATGACGTCACCGGGTTCGACGCCCGCCTTGTCCGCGGGACCGCCAGGTGTGACGGCGGGGGAGTCGTCCTGGCCCTTGTCACCGACGCGGGCCCCGTCCCCGGCGAACTTCATGTCGAGGCTGACCCCGATCACCGGGTGCGTGGCCTTACCGGTGTTGATCAGCTCCTCAGCGACGCGCTTGCCCTGGTTGATGGGGATCGCGAAGCCGAGTCCGATGGAGCCGGCCTGGGCCCCGTCGGCGCCCGCACCGGTGTCCGCGGCACGGATGGCGCTGTTGATCCCGATGACCCGGGCCTTGCCGTCCACGAGCGGGCCGCCCGAGTTGCCCGGGTTTATCGGTGCGTCGGTCTGCAGGGCGTCGACATAGCTGATGTCGCTGCCGTCACCCTTCTCGCCGCCGGCGGTGATCGGCCGCTCCTTGGCGCTGATGATTCCGGAGGTGACCGTGTTCTGGAGGTCGAACGGTGCGCCGATGGCGACGACGGGGTCACCGACCCGGACGTTGTCGGAGTTGCCCAGGGGCAGCGGCTTCAGGCCGCCGACACCGGTCACCTTGACGACGGCGAGGTCGTAGCCGCTGTCCTTGCCGACGAGGGTGGCCTTGGCCGTCTCACCGCCGCTGAAGGTGATCGAGATGTCACCGGAGGCGCCGGCCGGGTCGACGACGTGGTGGTTGGTGAGGATGTGGCCCTGCTCGTCGAGCACGAAGCCGGTTCCGGTGCCCTGTTCCGCGTCGCCGCTGACGTGCAGGGTGACGACGCTCGGCAGAGCGCTCGCGGCGATGCCGGCGACGCTGTCGGGTGCGCGGTCGGTGCTCTCGCGGCCGGCCTGCGGGAGCTCGATCCGGGTCACACCGCCGTTGCGCTCCACATACGCCCCTATGACTCCGCCGGTACCGCCCGCGAGGAGCGCGACGACGAGGGCTCCGACCAGCAGCGGGCCGCGCCGGCGCCTGCGGGGGGCGGCCGGCTCACCGTGGTGGGTGAGCGGCGCTCCCGGCGCGCTCCAGGGGTCGTAGCGGAGCCAGACGGAGGACAGCGGCTGCGGTCGCTCCGGAGCGGGAGGCGGACCGGCCAGGGTGGCCGCGGCGGGCGGCACCGTGGGGTCGGGCTGCGGATGCGGGTGCGGGTGCGAGGGCTGGGGGTGGTGCTGGTGCTGGTGCTGGTGGTCCGGGTGCGGGTGCGGCTGCTGCGCGTAGCCGGCGCTCGCGGTGCCGGCCGTCGCGTACTGGGCAGGCAGCGGCGTGCCGTGGGCAGGCGTCGCCACCGGGCGCTGCACAGGAGGGGCGGGCGCCCACGGCCCGGGGCCGCCGTACGGCGGGGTGCTGTAGGGATCAGGCTCGTGCAGCGGCTGGGGCCTCGGGGCCGTGGCGACGGATGCGGCGGGCGCTGCGGGCACTGTGGCGTCCACCGGCGCCGGCACGTCCACCGGCGCCTGGGCGGGGGCCTCGGCCGGCGCAGGGGCCGTCACCTCGGCAGCAGCCGGTACGGGCGCACCCGCGGGGGCCTCGGCCGGCGCAGGGGCCGCCGCCTCGGCGGGAGCCGGTACGGGCGCGTCAGCGGGCGCAGGGACCGTCGCCCGGTCCGGCTGTGCGTCCGCCCGGTCCGTGTCCGGTGCCGGTGATGCGTCCACCGATGAAGCGTCCCGGGCCCCGGGAGCCTCTTCCGGCACGGCTGCCTCCTGTTCGGAGGGGACCGCGCGCCCCTTGTCGGGGCGGCTCCACCACTTCGCCTTGGGTCCGGTGGGCTTCCCGTCGTCCATGCTCTCCCCGCAAACTGCCGGCCGCTGCGGCGCCCCCGCGGGCACCCGCTGAGATTCAACCAGGTTTGCGAATCGGCGCGCAGGGTCCTGGTCGGGTCCTGCTCAGGTGCCCGGTGCCGGTCAGCGCGAAGGCGGCGGGGCAGGCTGCGACGGGGCAGCCAGATGCCTGGGCACGGGAGTGGCCACAGGCCCGATCGCCGGGGCGGCGGCCAGGTGGAGCGGCGCCGCTGCCGTCGGACGTATCAACGGCGTCGTCGAGGAGGCGTGGGACAGCGGCGAGACACCGAGGTGGCGGTTGAGGTCCTGGCCACCGGGCTCGCCGGGCACTGCGGCGATCACCGGCCCGGAGCCCGGCCTGGTCTGGCCGCTCCCGCCTCGGCGGCGGTCGCCGTCCGTGCTGCGGTACGTGGTCGCACCGCCGCCGGATCCAGGGGTCGTGCTGTTCGCGGCGGTCGTCGGCGACGACGTGCGCAGCGGCGTCACCTTGTTGCCGCCGCCCTGCCCGCGCGCACCGGATTCACCGACGGCGTCGAGCGGTACTGCGCCACCCAGGGCGATGGCGGCGAAGGACACGGCGCTGGCCGCCGCGAAGGCGAACCGCCTGCCGCGCCACGGCGAGCGCTCAGCCTCCGCGCGGCCGACCTCGTGGATCCGGAAGCCGCTGCCGCCACCGGGCAGAACGGCCGCGTGGGCCCCGCCGGGGACGTAGCCGAACGTCTCCGCGCGAGGGTCGCGCGGTCTTCCCGCGGACGGGTTCAGCGCTCCGAACACCCCGCCGGCGGCACGTCCGCCGCCGAAGGGGCCGGGTTCGTCGTCGTCGCCTACGGCGCTCGGACCTGCGGGCAGCCCCTGGAGCCGCGCGAGCAGCCCCTCGGAGAGCGGCGGCGGTGCGGCCTGGGCGAAGACGTTCTTGAGACGACGCTGGGCGTCGGCCTCGGCCTTGCATCTCGGACAGGTGGCCAGGTGCGCGAGGACCCGGTCGCGGGCGTCGTGCTCCAGCTCACCGTCGACGAGTGCGGCCAGCCGGTCCCCCAGATGCTGTTCCGCAGGAGTCGGACCTGTGCCGCTCACGCCGGTCCACCCTCCCCCGCGAGGCCCACGGCGCCCGCCAGCGAGCGCTGCTGCTCCGCACGCGCCTCCGGGGAGCGGTGCTGCAGTGCCTTGCGCAGGTGGGAGCGGCCGCGGTGGATGCGGCTGCGGACGGTGCCGAGCTTCACGCCCAGCGTCGCGGCGATCTCCTCGTACGACAGGCCCTCGATGTCACAGAGCACCACGGCGGCGCGGAACTCGGGCGCGAGGGTGTCCAGCGCGTGCTGGACGTCCGCGTCGAAGTGGCTGTCGTTGAAGACCTGCTGCGGCGACGGCTCCCGGCTGGGCAGACGCTCTGCCGCGTCGTCGCCCAGAGCGTCGAAGCGGATCCGCTGCTTGCGGCGGACCATGTCCAGGAAGAGATTGGTGGTGATCCTGTGGAGCCAGCCCTCGAAGGTGCCGGGCGTGTACGTCGACAGGGAGCGGAAGACGCGGACGAAGACCTCTTGTGTGAGGTCCTCGGCATCGTGCTGGTTACCCGTCAGGCGGTACGCGAGGCGGTAGACCCGTGCGCTGTGCGTGCTGACGATCTCCTCCCACGTGGGAGGAGTCCAGGCCTGCGATTCCGCATCCGATGCGAAGGTCGCCGTGGTGACGGAGTCGGAGGGCGTAGAACGGTCAGCAGTGTTGGTCACGGATTTCGGCTCACCCACCGACCTGAGAAGGCGCCTCAGCACTCCTCCCCGATCCGCAGGTGCAGCCGCACCTCCCCTGTCGGCTCTGGTGGTGTCCAGCGGAGCCCCTACCATAGCCACCTCGCCCGTTAGCTCCGGATAAGAATCTTTACGTGGATTTGGAACCGGCATCCGGGCCCCGCTCCACGCGCTTCCCTCTGCCTCAACAACGACCGGTCCCATCTGCGGGTTCCCGGGCCCAGCGGATACAGTCAGCGTCGCGCCAACTACGGGGACAGGAGAGGGTCATAACCGCCAACCAGCAGACGAGCTGGGCGTTCGCCGACGCCTTTGTCGCCGAGGACGACGCTCTGCGCTGGGCCCGGGACCGGGCCCGGGAGTCAGGGCTGCCCTCGGTGTCCCCGGGCACGGGCGCCGCCCTGCGACTGCTGGCCGCGACCGCCGACGCGAAGGCGGTGGCAGAGATCGGGACGGGGACGGGAGTCTCCGGCATCTACCTGCTGCACGGCATGCGCCCGGACGGCGTCCTGACCACGGTGGACCTCGAGCCGGAACGCCAGCAGTTCGCCCGCGAGGCCTTCCGGGCGGCCGGCTTCGCCGGGAACCGCGCCCGCTTCATCCCCGGCCGTGCGCTCGACGTCCTGCCGCGGCTCGCGGACGGCGGCTACGACCTCGTCTTCTGCGACGGCGACCGCACCGAGTCCCTCGACTACCTCGCTGAATCGTTGCGCCTGCTGAGGCCGGGCGGACTCGTCTGCTTCGAGGGCGTTTTCGCCGACGGCCGTACGGTCGACTCCGCGGCTCAGCCGGCGGAGGTCCTGCGCGTGCGTGAGCTGCTGCGGGCGGTCCGTGAGAGTCATGAACTCCTGCCGACCCTGCTGCCGGTGGGCGACGGTCTCCTCTGCGCGGTCCGCCGCGCCTGAGACGGCGCCGCGCACGGTTCTTCCGGGCTCCGCCCCCGTACCCCTCGCTCCGGACGCCTGCCGGGACCGGGTCCGCCGCATTCCCTGAAAACACACACTGCCCCGGCACGAACCGTGCCGGGGCAGTGGAAAATCAGGGCGCGTCAGCCGACGACCTTCTTCAGGGCGTCACCGAGTGCATCGGCTTCGTCCGGAGTCAGTTCGACGACAAGCCGACCGCCGCCTTCGAGCGGAACGCGCATGACGATGCCCCGCCCCTCCTTTGTCACCTCGAGCGGGCCGTCGCCCGTCCGCGGCTTCATGGCCGCCATGCTCGTTCCCCTTCCTGAAACCAGCTCATCGCAGCCGGCGGCCCCGTGAGAGGTGCTGTGTCACCGGCATCGAACACATTGCTTCCAGGTCATTATCCCGCATGGCGGGACCCAAAGACCAACATCAGTCGGCATCGCTTGCGCAACGCGCTCTCTCAAAACCACTCAATTCGGCGATGTGGCTGCGATACTTCGCCGCCGCTCCCCAGGCGCCCCACGGAGATTGTTTGACGCAGGTCACATGTGCACACCCGATGATCTCCGTCATGCTGGCCTCGACACTGCCGTCAGAACCACCTAAGGGGACCCGCCATGGCCGACTCCGTGCTGTACGACGTGAACGACGGACTCGCGACGATCACGATCAACCGGCCCGAGGCCATGAACGCGATGAACGTCGACGCAAAGGTCGCTCTGCGCGACGCCGTGCAGGCCGCGGCCGCCGACCCGGCGGTGCGCGCGGTGCTGCTGACCGCCACCGGCAAGGCGTTCTGCGTCGGCCAGGACCTCAAGGAGCACGTGTCCCTGCTCGCCGCCGACCGTGAGTCGGGCAGCGGCGGGACCATGAGCACCGTGCGCGAGCACTACAACCCCATCGTCCGGGCGCTGACCGGGATGCAGAAGCCGGTCGTCGCCGGGGTCAACGGCGTGGCCGCCGGCGCCGGCCTCGGCTTCGCGCTGGCCGCCGACTACCGGGTCGTCGCCGACACGGCCAAGTTCACGACGTCGTTCGCGGGCGTGGCCCTCACCGCCGACTCCGGCGTCTCCTGGACGCTGCCCCGCCTGATCGGACAGAGCCGCGCCGCCGACCTGCTGCTCTTCCCCCGCTCGTTCTCGGCGCAGGAGGCGTACGAGTGGGGCATCGCGAACAAGCTCGTCCCCGCGGACGAGCTGGCCGGCCAGGCCGCCGCCGTGGCCCGCGCGCTGGCCGACGGGCCCACGCTCGCCTACGCCGCGCTGAAGGAGTCGATGGCCTACGGCGCGGACCGCTCGCTGAGCGAGGCGCTGGACAAGGAGGAGGAGCTGCAGGCGAAGGCGGGCGCCTCCGAGGACCACGCGATCGCGGTGCAGGCGTTCCTGGCCAAGGAGACCCCCAAGTACCTCGGCCGCTGAGCCGGCCGGACCGCCGTGGCGTCAGCGGCCTCCGCCGCGCGCCACGCAGTCGGCGAGGTGGTCGTCGACGAGTCCGCAGGCCTGCATCAGGGCGTACGCCGTCGTCGGGCCCACGAAGCGCAGCCCGCGCTTCTTGAGCGCCTTGGCCAGAGCGGTGGACTCGTCGGTGACGGCCGGCACGTCGGCGATCGTGCGGGGCGTGGACCGCGTCGCGCCGGGCGCGTACGACCAGATCAGCTCGTCGAGCTCGCCTGCGGGCCACTCGGCGAGCACCTGCGCGTTGGCGAGGGTCGCCCGGATCTTGGCGCGGTTGCGGATGATGCCGGGGTCGGCGAGCAGACGCTCCTCGTCGGCCTCGGTGAACGCGGCCACCGAGGCGATCTTGAAGCCGTCGAAGGCGCTGCGGAAGCCTTCCCTGCGGCGCAGGATCGTGATCCAGGACAGCCCGGACTGGAAGGCCTCCAGGCAGAGCCGTTCGAACAGGGCGTCGTCGCCGTGGACCGGGCGGCCCCACTCCTCGTCGTGGTACGTGACGTAGTCGGCGGTGGACAGCCCCCAGGGGCACCGGAGCCTGCCGTCGGGGCCCGGCACGGCGGCGCCGGTCACCACGGTCACCGGCCCGGCTCCTCGCCCGGCTTGGTGAACATGTCCTGCCTGCTCACCGCGGTGGCCTGGGCCCCGGCGAGCGCGGACTCCAGCTCGGCGATGCGCGCGTCCCGCTCGGCGAGCTCCGCGCCGAGGCGGCCGAGCGCCTCGTCCACGTCCGCCATCCGGTAGCCGCGCAGGCCGACGGGGAGGCGGAGGGCCTCGACATCGGCGCGGCCGACGGGTCGGTCGAGCGGCAGCGGGTCCACCAGTTGCTCCGGAGGGGCCTCCGGCAGCGCCGCGCTGTCACTGCCGCCGACCACCACGAGCGTGACCGCCGCGATGACCACGACCATCGCGATCAGCAAGAACCAGAACACGAGCGACCCTCTCCCCGAACTTCCCGTACGTCCCCGGGGGAACTTACCCGAACGGAAAACCGTCCACTGCTGATCGTGCCACGGGGCACCGACAGCTAGGGTCGCAGGCGAACGATCTGAGGAGGAAACAGCGGATGCTGCGGCTGGGACGGCGCGAGTTCGACGCGCACGAGCCGGTGATCATGGCGATCGTCAACCGGACGCCCGACTCCTTCTACGACCAGGGCGCGACGTTCCGGGACGAGCCCGCCCTGTCCCGCGTGGAGCAGGCGGTGGCCGAGGGCGCCGCCATCATCGACATAGGCGGGGTGAAGGCCGGTCCCGGCGAGGCGGTGTCCGCCGAGGAGGAGGCGCGGCGCACGGTCGGCTTCGTGGCCGAGGTGCGGCGACGTCACCCGGACGTGGTGATCAGTGTCGACACCTGGCGCCACGACGTGGGCGCGGCGGTCTGCGAGGCGGGCGCCGATGTGCTGAACGACGCGTGGGGCGGCGTGGACCCGAAGCTGGCGGAGGTCGCCGCGCGGTACGGGGCGGGCCTGGTGTGCACCCACGCGGGCGGCGCGCAGCCGCGTACGCGGCCGCACCGGGTGGCGTACGACGACGTGATGGCCGACATCCTCCGCGTGACGCTCGCGCTGGCGGAGCGGGCGGTCGGGCTCGGCGTCCGCAGGGACGGGATCATGATCGACCCCGGTCATGACTTCGGCAAGAACACCCGGCACAGCCTGGAGGCGACGCGCCGGCTCGGGGAGATGACGGAGACGGGCTGGCCGGTGCTGGTGTCCTTGTCGAACAAGGACTTCGTCGGGGAGACCCTCGACAAGCCGGTCAAGGAGCGGGTGCTGGGCACCCTGGCGACCACGGCGGTGTCCGCCTGGCTGGGCGCGCAGGTGTACCGGGTGCACGAGGTGGCGGAGACCAGGCAGGTCCTGGACATGGTGGCCTCGATCGCGGGCCACCGGCCGCCCGCGGTGGCGCGCCGCGGTCTGGCCTGAGAACCGGGGCCGGGATCGTCCGGCCCGAGAACCGGAGCCGGGAGAGCCGGAGCCTGCGCGCACGAGACGCCGGGCACCGGGAAGGTCCGGAACATACGCGGCCCGGGCCCCGGACGTCCGGGGCCCGGGCCCTGTCCGGCTACCTGCCCGTCTCCTTGGAGACCATGGCCACCGCCTCCTCCACGTCGTCCGTGACGTGGAAGAGCAGCAGGTCCTTCTCCGACGCCTTGCCCTGAGCGATGACGGTGTCTCGCAGCCAGTCGACCAGACCGCTCCAGTAGTCCGTGCCGAAGAGCACGATCGGGAAGCGCGTCACCTTGCGGGTCTGGACGAGGGTCAGGGCCTCGAAGAGTTCGTCCAGCGTGCCGAGTCCGCCCGGCAGCACGACGAAGCCCTGCGCGTACTTCACGAACATCGTCTTGCGGACGAAGAAGTAGCGGAAGTTCACCCCGATGTCGACGTGCGGGTTGATGCCCTGTTCGAAGGGCAGCTCGATGCCGAGGCCGACCGAGATCCCCTTGGCCTCGCTCGCGCCCTTGTTCGCGGCCTCCATCACGCCCGGACCACCGCCGGTGATCACCGCGAAGCCCGCCTTGGCCAGCGCCCTGCCGAGTTCGACGCCCACCTCGTACTCGGGCGAGCCGGCCGGGGTGCGGGCGGAACCGAAGACGCTGATGGCGCTGGGCAGTTCGGCGAGAGCGCCGAAGCCCTCCACGAACTCGGACTGGATACGCATGACCCGCCACGGGTCGGTGTGCACCCACTGGGAGTCGCCCTCGGTGTCGAGCAGCCGCTGATCGGTGGTGCCCGGCCGGATCTGTTCCCTGCGGCGCAGTACCGGTCCCAGCCGCTGCTCCTCCAGCGCCCGCAATCCCTCGGGGTTGCTCATGACCTGCTCCCTCCGCCGAACATCATCTGCTTTGGCTCAGGGTAGGTCGGCCGACGTTACGAATGGCGAAATCGGGGCGATCCGCCAGGATGCGAGATCAGGAAGTGAGCCATTCACGCAGCCGGTCCTCGCAGTGCGTGATCTTGTCCACGGCCACGTGTTCGTCCCGCTTGTGGGCGAAGAGCGCGTCGCCGGGACCGTAGTTGACCGCGGGCACTCCGAGAGCGCTGAAGCGTGAGACGTCCGTCCAGCCGAACTTGGGCTGCGCGGTGCCGCCCACCGCCTCCATGAACGCGGCGGCGGCCGGGTGCGACAGCCCGGGCAGGGCTCCGCCCGTGTGGTCGTCCACCACGATCTCGCTCACACCGCAGTCGGCGAACACCTCGCGGACGTGCGCCTCGGCCTCGGCCATGCTGCGGTCCGGTGCGTAGCGGTAGTTGACCACCACGGTGCATTCGTCGGGGATGACATTGGTGGCCACTCCGCCCTCGATGCCGACGGCGTTGAGGCCCTCGTGGTACTCCAGTCCGTCGATGACCGGCCGGCGCGGCTCGTACGACGCGAGGCGGGCCAGGATCGGGCCGGCGGCGTGGATGGCGTTGGACCCCATCCAGCTGCGCGCGGAGTGTGCCCGTTCCCCCTTCGTGCGCAGGTGGACCCGGAGCGTCCCCTGGCAGCCGCCCTCGACCTGGGCGTCGGAGGGCTCCAGCAGGATCGCGAAGTCACCGACCAGCCAGTCCGGGTGGGCCTCGGCCACATGCCCCAGCCCGTTGAGGTGTGCGGCGACCTCTTCGTTGTCGTAGAAGACGAAGGTGAGGTCGCGGTTGGGCTCCGGAACGGTGGCGGCGATCCGCAGCTGGACGGCGACGCCCGACTTCATGTCGCTGGTGCCGCAGCCCCACAGGATGCCGTCGTCGTCGAGCCGCGAGGGCACGTTGTCGGCGATCGGGACCGTGTCGATGTGCCCGGCGAGCACCACGCGCTCGGGGTGGCCGAGGCGGGTCCTGGCCACGACGTTGTTCCCGTGCCGGTCGACGGTGAGGTGCGGCAGCTCGCGCAGCGCTTCCTCGATGGCGTCGGCGAGGGGCTTCTCCGCGCCGCTGACCGACGGGAAGTCGACCAGGGCTGCGGTGAGCGCGGGGGCGTCGAGGGTGAGGTCAAGCGCGGTCTCAGGCATGGCTCCGACGATAGGCGGTCGCCGGGATGTGTCGACCGGCACACCCCCCGGGGGCGCTCGGGGGGCTCCAGTACGGTGGGCGGGTGTCCGAGACCGCCTCTCCCGTCCGGCGCGGCCGCCTCTTGCGCTTCGCGGCCGCGTCCCTCGTGCTGCTGGCCCTCATCGGTTACGTCGCGGTGCAGTACGTCACCGGGGGCGGGCCCCCGCGCTGTGTCGTCCGTACGGCCGAGGGCGACGGCCCGTCGTACGAGCTCTCCGCCGAGATGGCGGGGAACGCCGCGACGATCTCCGCGGTGGGCACGACCCGCGGGATGCCGGAACGGGCGGTGACGATCGCGCTGGCGACCGCGCTCCAGGAGTCGGCGCTGCGCAACATCGAGCACGGCGACCGGGACTCCCTCGGCCTGTTCCAGCAGCGCCCTTCGCAGGGATGGGGGACGCCCGAGCAGATCCTGGACCCCGTCTACGCGTCGGGGAAGTTCTACGACGGCCTCGCCGAGGTGCCCGGCTACTCACGGCTGCCGCTCACGGTGGCCGCGCAGCGCGTGCAGCGCAGCGGTTTCCCGCAGGCGTACGCCAAGCACGAGCCGGACGCCGCGCTGCTGGCCGCCGCCCTCACGGGCCGGGCCTCCGCGACCCTGACCTGTGACGTCAAGAGCGGCGGCGGTCCCGGCGACCCGGCACGGGTCAAGGCGGAGCTGACGCGGGCGTTCGGGCCCGAGGTGCTGCCGAAGGGCGGCAGCGGCCGGGGCCGCGCGGGCGACGCGGGTGCGCGTGAGGTGTCCGTCCCGGTACAGGCGACGGTCGGCGCGGCGGAGACGGGCGACGGCGGCACCGGGGCGCACGGCGGCGGGACCGGGCGGGGCGGCGAGCGCGGCTGGGAGCTCGCGCACTGGGCGGTGGCGCGGGCGGACGAACTGCGCATCGAGGAGGTCTCGTACGCGGGCCGGGTGTGGAGCGCCGAGGAGTCGGAAGAGGGCTGGCGCCCGGCGGGCGGCGACGAAAACGGCACGAACGACGTCCGCATTCGCATCGCACGCTAGTTCAGCGACTCGCTCGAACGAGTCAGTCCGTTCACCCGAGCGACACCCCCTTCCGGCCGGCGGAGCACCGTCCGGCGCCGACCTCGATTCCCCTTACGGGCGACGGGAAGTGACGGTTCGGCAGATCGCTTCACCATGCAGCTTTTGACCGTTTTTATCCGAGAACGATAATGCGACGCATTACCAACTCTTTACCTTGGATCACCGCAACTTCTCCCCCGCTCCCCCCGGTTGTCAGGACGTCCGAACGCCGGACACGCAGCATCCCGAACGTCCTTTCGTCCCAAGGAGCATCATGTCCCTCCCCCTGACCCGTCGGATCGCCCGTGCCGCGCTGCTCATCGCGGCGGGAGCAGCTCCCGTGGTCGGTGCGGCCGGCTCCGCAGGCGCCGTTGAACTCCCGCAGGCCCCGGTCGGCGGCCTCTCGGCCCTCGACACGGAGAACGTCGACTCCACGGTCGACGGCGTCTCGAAGGAGACCACCAAGGTCGCCGGCCAGGTCGGCGGCAAGACCGCGGAGAAGGCCGCCCCTGTGGCGACCAAGACCGTCGGCAAGACGGCCAAGACGGCCACGCCGGTCGCCACGAAGGCCGCCGGCGACACCGCCGAGCAGGCGGGCGACCTGGTCGGCGGCACCACCGAGGGCGGCCTGCCGACCGACTCGCTGACCGGCGGCGGCCTGCCCACCGGCACGCTGGGCGGCGGCGGCCTGCCGATCGGCTGACGGCACGGCGCACACATGCGGGAAGGGCCCGGGAGCAGCTGCTCCCGGGCCCTTCCCGTGCATCGGGTCCCGCTCAGCCGAGGCGCTTGACCGCCGCCTCGACCCGCTCGTCGGTCGCGGTGAAGGCCACACGTACGAAACGCTCGCCCGCCTCGCCGTAGAAGTCGCCGGGCGCGACCAGGATGCCCAGACCGGCCAGGTACGCGACGGTGTCCCAGCACGGCTCGTCGCGGGTGGCCCACAGGTAGAGGCTGGCCTCGCTGTGCTCGATCCGGAAGCCGTGCGACTCCAGCGCGGTCCGCAGGGCCGTGCGGCGGGCCGCGTACCTGGCGCGCTGCTCGGTGACGTGCGTGTCGTCGCCGAGCGCGGCGACGGTGGCGGCCTGGACGGGGGCGGGGGTCATCATGCCGCCGTGCTTGCGGATCTTCAGGAGCTCGCCCAGCACGTCCTCGTCGCCCGCGACGAAGGCGGCGCGGTAGCCGGCCAGGTTGGAGCGCTTGGAGAGCGAGTGGACGGCCACCACACCGGCGTACGAGCCGCCGCAGACGTCCGGGTGGAGCACGGAGACCGGCTCCGCCTCCCAGCCCAGCTCGAGGTAGCACTCGTCGCTGAACACCAGCACGTCGTGCTCACGCGCCCAGGCGACGATGCGGGTCAGCTCGTCCTTGTCCAGCACCCGGCCGGTCGGGTTGGAGGGTGAGTTGAGCCAGAGCAGCCGCAGGCCCTCCGGGTCGAGCTCGGTCGGGTCGTCGTAGACCACGGGGGTGGCGCCGCAGAGCCTCGCGCCGACCTCGTACGTGGGGTAGGCGAGACGCGGGTAGGCGACCCGGTCGCCGGCGCCCAGACCCAGCTGCGTCGGCAGCCAGGCCACCAGCTCCTTCGAACCGACGACCGGCAGGACGTTGGTGTGCGCCACGTTCGCGGCGCCGAGCCGGCGCTCGACCCAGGAAACGAGCGCGTCGCGCAGCGCCGGCGTGCCCCAGACCGTGGGGTAGCCCGGCGAGTCGGCGGCCGCCACGAGTGCCTTCCTGATCAGCTCGGGCACGGGGTCGACCGGGGTGCCGACGGAGAGGTCCACGATGCCGTCGGGGTGGGCCGCGGCCGTGGCCTTGTAGGGCTCGAGCTTGTCCCAGGGGAAGACGGGGAGTCGCGAGGAGACTGCGGGCACGGCGGCGCTCACTTTCGGGTACGGCGTCGTTTCGGGCTGTCGGTCAGGGCGTCGGACGGCGGGGCGCGCGGACGTCGGGGGACGACCGGGTGCGTCCGGCGGGGTGCGTCAAACGCCTCGGTCCCGTACGGACGACGAACCGTACGGGACCGGGGACATGCGGACTTCGATCAGCCGTTCTGCGGCGGCAGGGCGGCGATGAAGGGGTGGTCGCGCTCGATCAGGCCGAGCTTGGAGGCGCCACCGGGCGAACCGAGCTCGTCGAAGAACTCGACGTTCGCCTTGTAGTAGTCCTTCCACTCCTCCGGGGTGTCGTCCTCGTAGAAGATGGCCTCGACCGGGCAGACCGGCTCACAAGCACCACAGTCGACGCATTCGTCCGGGTGGATGTACAAGGACCGGGAGCCCTCGTAGATGCAGTCGACGGGGCACTCCTCGATGCACGCCTTGTCCTTGACGTCGACACAAGGCTGCGCGATGACGTAGGTCACGCTGTCGTTCCTCCTCGATAAGGGCTGGCTTGCGCGGGAGCGCGGCGTCGTCGATGCCCGCCTCTAGTATCTCCGTTCTTGGTAACGATCCGAACAGGAGGGGCTCACAGAGCTGTGGAATTCACTGCGGGCGGACGGCTCGAAATCAGGATCAGCCCTGCTGACGTGGGCAAACGCGTCTCGGTGCGGTGCTTGAGCGACGCTGAAGGGCCGGTCGCGAAGTTCACCGACACGGTTGGTGTTCTCACATCATGGACCGACGATGTGCTGGTGATCACACGCCGCACGGGCGAGAGCGTCCGCATCCCGCAGTCCTTGCTGGTCGCGGGCAAGGTCGTGCCCGCGGAGCCCGCGCGGCGCAGGGGCCCCGCGGCCGATTTCCAGGAGCTGGCCAGGGTGACGGCGCGCGCCTGGCAGCCGGTGGAGAGCGAGCGGCTCGGCGACTGGGAGCTGCGGGCGTCGGCGGGCTTCACCCGGCGGGCGAACTCGGTCCTCCCCCTCGGCGATCCGGGCATGCCGCTGGACGACGCGCTGGCGCGGGTGCGGGACTGGTACGCGGCACGCGGTCTTCCGGCGTACGCGCAGACCGCCACAGGCGCCGCCGGCACGCAGGAGGAGCTCTGCGCCGAGCTGGAGGCCCGGGGCTGGCGCGCCGAGGTCTCGGCGCAGGTGCAGGTCGGCGGCCTGGCGGCGGTGGGCGACCTGGACGCGGACGTCTCCCGGGTCACGTTGTCCCGCTCGTTCGACGAGGCGTGGCTGCGGCGCTACCAGCGTTCCGGTGTGCCAGGACCACATGTGCTGAAGGTCCTCGGCAGCGGCCCTTCCGTATGGTTCGCCTCCATACCCGGGGAGGGTCGGAGCCCCGCGGCCATCGGCCGATGTGTGGTCGACGCACGCTGGGCGGGCTTCATGGCGGTGGAGGTGGACCCGGAGTACCGCCGCCAGGGGCTCGCGAAGGCGATCATGGCCGCGCTGGCCCGCCGGGCCCTCGAGGAGGGAGCCTCGGCTGCCTGGCTGCAGGTCGAGTCGGACAATGACGGGGGGCGTGCCCTGTACGCCGGGATGGGCTTCCGGGTCCATCACCACTACCACCACTACCGGGCGATGTAGCCGGGGGCGGAGCTCATGCACCAGAACGACCGGCGGTCCCGCTTCGCGCAGGAGGCCCGCTCACAGCGGCCGGACGTGGCCCTGCTCTGCCTGCTCATCGGCGCGGAGGCCGACCCCTCGCTCGACGAGGCGGGCACGGACGCGGCCCAGATCGAGCTGGACCGCCTGGCCGGGATGCTCCCGTACGGGCTGCGGGACCCGCACGCGTGGGCGGCGGCCGTCGCCGACCTGCTGGGTGGCCGGGAGGGCTTCCACGGCACGGCCGGCGACTACCAGCACCTGGAGTCCTCGCTCCTCCACGAGGTCCTGCGCCGCCGCCGGGGCCTGCCGATCCTGCTCTCGGTCGTCTGGACGGAGGTCGCCCGCCGCGCGGGCGCCCATGTCTACGGAGTCGCCCTTCCGGGCCACTTCGTGGTCGGCTTCGGCGACCCGGAGGACCCGGCAGGGCAGGTCCTGGCCGACCCGTTCGCGGCCGGCCGGGTGCTCTCCGGCACGGAGGCCGACCTGCTCGTCACGAGCGCCGTGGGGACGTCCCTGACCCCGTCCATGCTGACGCCCGCCGATCCGCTCGCGGTGGTCTCCCGCATCCTCAACAACATCCGCGCCTGGGCTGCCCAGCGCCCGGAGCACTCGGCGGTCGCCCTCTGGGCGCTCGACCTCCTTCTCCTGCTCCCCGCCCACCCGGCCCGCCTGCGCTTCGAGCGTGCCCAACTGCTCGTCCAGCGGGGCGACTTCCTGACGGGCGCGGCGGAGATGGACGCGTACGCGGAGGTCGTGGACGCGGTCGAACCGACGGCGGCGGAGGAGATCCGGGGACGGGCACGGGCGGCCAGGGCCATGCTCAACTGAGGCTGTTCCGGGCCCGCCGAAGCCTTCCGGACCGGGTCCGCCCTGCCGGGCCTACCGGAACTCGTGCACGACCTGGATCTCGCCCACGATGTGCGCGTTGAACTCGTCGAGCTCCTCGGCCGGCACCCAGAGCTCGAGGATCGTCCTCCCGCCCGCCTGCTGCACGGGGTACCGCGCGACGAACTCGGACTCGACCTCGAACCGCGTCACGAACCCGGCACCGTCGTGCTTGACGTTCCAGTCCCTGGCGATGCGGATCGCGTAGTCCTCGTTGAGCACGGGATAGAAGATCGGCTGCTCGGGCAGCCTCGGCGGCCACGCCCGCCATCCCGACTTCCGCACCAACTCCAGCTCCTCGGGGCCGGTGGGGCGCCACAGGGTCGTGGTGGGGGTGGTGGCGTGCTGCTGCCTGGTCATGATCAGCTCTCGGGAGTCGGGCGTGCCGGGTGTGAGCCCGGACGATAACCCGCGTACTGCCCGACGGCCACGGTGTTTTTTGCGTCCGCTCGCACCGCGGGCAGGGCGGCTCTCTCGACGCCCGCGCGCCGCCAGGAATCCATGAGTCCCAACTCCACTGTCGGATACCTCACTTGTAGGCCGTCCCGCCGAAACGGCTTTGGGCGCGACGATCACCCGTGAGATCTTTTTCGCACATGCATTCTGCGAACACAGGCTCGCACGGGGGGATTTCGCACTGTGGCTGTAACTGTGCCTGATTGGGCCGACACCCTGCTCGACGTCATCGGCGTCAACTGGCCCAACGTCGACGAGGACGCCTACCGCGACATGGCGGACTCCCTGCGGGAGTTCGCCGAGGACCTCGAGGACGACGGCCATCTCGCGAACCAGCACGTGCAACGTTTGCTGTCCTCCGGCTACGGCGAAGCCATCGACGCGCTGAACGGCCACTGGGGCAAGGTCAAGGACAAGCACATCAAGGACATCGCCGGGGCCGCCCGCACCATCGCGGGCGCCCTGGACAACGCCGCCACGGCGATCGAGGCCATGAAGTACGCCGCCCTCGTCCACCTCGGCGTCCTCGCCGGCAAGGCCGGCATCTCGATGGCCCTCATCCCCGTCACCGGCGGACTGTCCATGCTCCTCGGCGCCGCCGCCATCGCCGCCTGCCAGCAGGCCGTCCGCAAGGTCATCAAGGAATGCATGGAGGAGGTCGTCGCCTACATCGTCTCGGCGATGACCGAACCCGCAGTCGCGGCCCTCGAGAACATGGCCGCCGACCTCGCCATTCAGGTCGCCGCCGACGCGCTGGGTCTGCAGAACGGCGTCGACATGAACCAGGTGGGCCAAGCCGGCAAGGACGGCTTCAAGGAGGGCGTCCAAGGCGCGAAGGACGCGATGCACCTGGCCTCCGCAGGAGGTTCACCAGGCCCCGGACCAGGTGCCGGCAAAGGCGTCCACATCGAGCACTCCGAGCACGACCGCGCCGGCACCAAGCTGAACCTCGTCAGCGTCGGCGTCCACGGCAAGACCGCCGGCAAGCTGACCAAGGCCAGGTCCCATCACGGCCGCACCCGTGGCAAGGACGACATCGCCGGCGCGCTCGACCCGGTGGTCGACAAAGCGATGGAGGCCCTGGGCAAGGCCACGAAAGAGATGGGCGACCACCTCGGCAAGAAGCTGCCGAAGGCTGTCAAGGACATCTCCGACAACCAGAAGAGGACCGACCAGGCAATCAAGGACAGGCTCGCCCGGGAGAACAAGGACGGCGGCGACGGGCGCGACGGCGGGAAGGGGGGCACCCGCCCCGGAGGCGACCGGTCCAAGGACTCCGCCCACACCAAGCCCGACTCGCTCAAGGACGCCAAGGACGATCCGCGCCGCAACGGCATCCCGCTCGACAAGAAGACCTGTGAGAACGACCCGGTGGACGTCGCCACCGGCGAGATGACACTGCCCCAGACGGACCTGTCCCTGCCGGGCGTCCTGCCCCTGGTCCTCCGGCGCACTCACCTCTCCGGATACCGCTTCGGCCAGTGGTTCGGCCGCAGTTGGGCCTCCACCCTGGACGAGCGGATCGAGCTCGACCCGCTCGGCGGCGGCGCGGTCTGGTCGCGCGAGGACGGCTCCCTCCTCGTCTACCCCCGGCTGCCGCTGCCGGACGAACCGGACGGCGTCCTGCCTCTCGAAGGGGCGCGTCTGCCTCTCCTGCACGGCGACGAGGTCAACGGGGAGACCACCTATCGCGTCACCGATCCGCACTCCGGCCTGACGCGCTCGTTCACCGGCAGCCCGTACAACGAGTCGTCCGCGTACTGGCTCAGGGAGATCGAGGACCGCAACCTCAACCGGATCACGTTCACCCGCCGCCGGGACGGCAGCCCCACGGCCGTCACTCATGACGGTGGATACCGGGTCACCCTGGCCGTCGAGGAGGCCCGCGTACGCGAGCTCGCCCTGCGCACACCGGACGGCCCGGTCACCGTCATGCGCTACGGCTACGACGCACGGGGCAACCTCGACGCCGTCATCAACTCCTCCGGCCGGCCGCTCCGCTTCACCTACGACGCCGACGCCAGAATCACCTCCTGGACCGACCGGAACGACTCCACCTTCCGGTACGTCTACGACAGCGCCGGCCGGGTCGTCCGCACGATCGGCCCGGACGGATACCTGTCCTCCACGTTCGTCCACGACGTCCACGGCGAGACGGGCGCCCCGATCACCCGGTACACGAATTCGGTCGGCGCGACGAAGGTCTTCCACTTCAACGACCACCTGCAGGTCGTCGCGGAGACCGACCCCCTGGGGAACACGACTCACCAGACCTTCGACCGGTACGACCGCCTCCTCTCCCGCACCGACGCCCTCGGCCGGACCACCGCCTACACCTACGACGACCGCGGCAACCTCACCCGTGTCGACCACCCGGACGGCACCGCGGCCACCGTCGAGTACAACGAGCTGAACCAGCTCGCATCCGTCACCGGCCCGGACGGTTCCACATCGCGGCAGGAGTACGACGAGCGCGGCAACCCGACCCTCTTCACACGCCCGAACGGGTCGACGACCCGCCTTACCCATGGGCCGCGCGGCCAGCTCACCGGGGTCGACGACTCCCTGGGCGCACTTGACCGGGTGCACTGCGACGCTGCCGGTCTCCCGCTGGCGGTCCGCGGCCCGCTCGGCGCGGTCACCCGCTACACGCGGGACGCCTTCGGGCGGGCGACCAGGATCACCGATCCGCAGGGCCGCACCACCGAGCTGGAGTGGACCGTCGAGGGCAAGCTCGCTCGTCGGACCGACCCGGACGGCGCGCAGCAGTCGTGGACCTACGACGGCGAGGGCAACTGCCTTGTCCACACGGACGCTGTGGGCGGCGAGACCCGCTTCGAGTACACCCACTTCGACCTGGTCGCCGCCCGCACCGCACCGGACGGCGCGCGCCACGAGTTCGCTCATGACACAGAGCTGCGCCTCGCTGCCGTGACCGACCCGCAGGGCCTCACCTGGAGCTACGAGTACGACTCGGCGGGGCGCCTCACCTCCGAGACGGACTTCGACGGCCGCACCCTCACGTACGCCCACGATGCGATGGGCCGCCTGTCCGCCCGTACGAACGGCCTCGGGCAGACGGTCCGCTACGAGCGCGACTCGGCGGGCCGCGTGATCACGAAAGACGCGGACGGTGCGGTCACCCGCTTCACCTACGACATCCACGGTCACCTCGCCAGTGCCGTGAGCCCGGACGTCCAACTGTCCTTCGTACGCGACAGCTCGGGCCGGATCCTCCGCGAGATCTGCAACGGCCGGGAACTCGCCAACGTCTACGACGAGACCGGCCGCCGCCTCCGCCGCACCACCCCCTCCGGAGCGGTCAGCACCTGGTCCTTCCCCGCGGACCTCCACGCCGAGCTGAACGCCTCGGGCCACCCAGTGGTCTTCGAGTTCGACGAGTCGGGCAGGGAGAGCACCCGCCGCATCGGCGACACACTGGCCATCGAGCACGCCTACGACGCCGGCGGCCGCCTGACCGACCAGCGCGTCCGGGGTGCCGGTGACCGGACTCTCCAGCACCGCACCTACACGTACCGCGCGGACGGCCACCTCACCTCGGTCGACGACCAGCTCGGCGGCCGACGGCGGTTGGAACTGACCCGCGAAGGCCGGGTCACGGGCGTCACCGCCGAGAACTGGAGCGAGCGGTACGCCTACGACGAGGCCGGCAACCAGACGACAGCGTCCTCCCCGGGCGGCGGTGACACCGACGGCCCACGCGAGTACGTCGGTACCCGCATCACCCGTGCGGGCAGGGTCCGCTACGAACACGACGCGCAGGGCCGGGTCGTCCTGCGCCAGAAGGCCCGTCTCTCGCGCAAGCCGGACACCTGGCACTACGGCTGGGACGCCGAGGACCACCTGGTCTCCGTCACCACACCGGACGGGACGCGCTGGCGCTACGTGTACGACGCGCTGGGCCGCCGGATCGCGAAGCAACGCCTGTCGGCAGACGCGACGACGGTCGCCGAGGAGGTGACCTTCACGTGGGACGGCGACACCCTGTGCGAACAGACCACCTCACTGACCGGCTCCGCCGACTCCGTCGCCCTGACCTGGGACCACGACGGCGTGAAGCCGGTCACCCAGGTGGAACGCCGACTCCTCGACCGGTCGGAGGTCGACCGTCGCTTCTTCGCGATCGTCACGGACCTGGTCGGGACGCCGCGCGAACTCGTCGACGAGCAGGGCAAGGTGGCCTGGCGCACCCGGGCGACCCTGTGGGGTACGACGACGTGGAACCGCAGCGCCACCGCGTACACACCGCTGCGCTTCCCCGGCCAGTACTTCGACCCCGAGTCGGGCCTCCACTACAACCGCCACCGCCACTACGACCCCGAGTCGGGCCGCTACCTCTCCCCGGACCCCCTGGGCCTGGTCCCGGCCCCGAACGCGGTCACGTACGTCGACAACCCGACGCGGTGGATCGACCCGCTGGGCTTGGCGGGTTGCCCGCACCGCAACGGCGAGCACAGGCACAGCGTGGTGCTGGGCGTCGATATGGAACCCCACCGGCAATCGGAGTCCTTGGCCAGATATCTGCGAAACGATCCCTCCTATCCGAACCACGATCCAAATCGGCCTCAGGATCCAGGAGCACACACCTACAACGGCAATGCCTACTCGGGTGAGGAAGCAGGTGGGCCGATATGGATGACCAACGTCATGGCCGCCGTCGGAGACCGCAACACAACCCTGTCCATCACCTTGGACGGCATGCCGAACAGCGAGGGCAGAGTCGGAAACTGGAGCACCCCGGCAGATATCGTGGATGCGTTCCAGGCGGCGGCACAGCATGGCGCCCAGTTCAACACCTCTCATGAGGACAACTATCCTCGACGTGGCTCCGGAACGGCCTGGGAAATGAGCGAGGTCGCTTACGCGGTGCGCAACTACGACGGGGCTGCCGCTTGGGGAGACCCTGACAGTGAACGGCCCGGCCGTCCTTGGGAAGAAATCCACTGGTACACCCGCGACGAGGAGAACGGCGGATACAAGGAGATCAAGGTCCCCAAACCTGATATCCCAGAGATCCAGCCGGACCTCTCGAAACTACCGAAGCATCTGAGGGACGCACTGAATGGCGAATCATGAAATGTCGGACGCCGCAGAACTTGTTGAAGCAGAGTGGAACCGGATTCTGGGCTACGGCCCGGATCGCATCGACCCTCTGGTTGCTCGCACCGCGTACACGCACCCCGCTCTGCGAGAACTCTTCCCGATGGTAAGCCACGGGATCCTCTACTTGAGTCGCTGCACGCAATATCCCTGGACCCACGATGTCGCCACCGCTTTTCCCCAAGCGGCCGGTGGTTACCGCGTGCGCCGGCAATCAGACAACACTCTCCTCGGCGCGGTCGAGACCGTGGAGGAGGCTTACGAGTTGATCGCCGCCAACCTCCCGGAGGGGTGCGGCCCGGCCGTCGACGGCACTCCGGACGACCTTTGACCGCGAACGTCAGGGCCGCGTCCGCAGAGACGCGCCGAGTGCCACGGATGAGCTTGTTCCGCATGGGCGGACACCTGTCGGTGTGTGGTCAGGCCGCGAGGGGCGCGGCCCGGCCATCGCCGGCACAGCAGGAGTGCTGTGACGCGACGGAGTTCCTCGGCGAGGCGGACACCCTCGGGAGGCGTTCGCGCTCGTCGTGGCGTACCTGCGCGACGGGTGCGGCCCTGCCTGAGATCGTTGCCAGACAATGGCGGTATCTCCTGGAAGGGAATCAGGACCTGATCGACACGGAAACCGTCCGGGCGGCCTATGCGCAGCCGCGACTGAGACAGCTTTTCCCCGATGGTCAGCCACGGAGTGATGTACTTCAGCCGGTGCACCGGAATGCCGGCCGCGCATGTCGGCGGCCAGGTCTATCCGAGGGGCGCTGACGGGCGGTTCTGGGTTCGAGGACCCATGGGCATAGGCGCCGTGGGCAGGGCGGAAACCCTGGAGGAAGCATTCGCACTGGTCGCGGCCAATCTCCCGGAGCGGTGTGGCCCGGCCATACTTGGCACAGTGGGGGACGTATGACGCACGGGAACGAAGCCGAGGAGGCCGCTCGGGTCGTGTCCGCGCAGTGGCAGCAGGTCCTCGCGTACGACTCGTACACGGTCGATCCCGCCATGCCCCGCGCCGCGTTCGCACACCCTCGCCTGCGGGAGCTGTATCCGGTGGTCAGCCACGGTGCCCTCTACCTCAACCGGTGCACAGGCTTCCCCACACCGGGAGACGTGGGCGCACTGTTCCGCCGGGCTGGAGGAGGGTTCATCGTCATCCGGCACTCCGACGGAGCCGTCCTCGGTGAGCCCGATACCGTCGAGGAAGCTGTCGAACTGATTGTGAGGAACCTGCCCGACGGGTGCGGCCCTGCCGTCATCGGCACGGCGGACGACGTCCCTGGCTGAACTCGCAGGGCCGGACCGCGGTGGTGCAGGTGGCCGAGGCGGGCGAAGAAGACGCCGCGGAGGGCCGGCCGCCCGTCGTCGCTCTCGACGTGAGCCACGGGCGAAACGACGTGGCCCCTCGCCCGGACCGGGCGAGGGGCCACGTCGGTGAAGCGACTCAGCTCGGGTCGAGCTCGATGACCGCGGTGCGCTCCGCCGGGGTCTTGCCGCGCAGCGCCGGGCCCATCGCCTGGGCCACGTCGTCCGCGGAGACCTCGTGCTTCTTGCCGTCACCCTTGGTGATCATGATGCCGTCGAAGACGCCCTCGAGCAGCTGCTCGATCGCCTTCTTGTCGTAGACCTCGACGAGCCTGCCGTCGATCGGCTTCATGGAGAGGATCTTCGGCAGCGACTTCGCGGGGCCGAACTGGATCGACTTGCCGCCCGCCTTGATCGTGATCAGACCGGACATCGCGGGCTCCGCGAACTCCTTCATCGCCCGGTCCAGCTCGGCCTGGGTGATGGTCGGCTGCCGGGTGGCGACCGGGAGTTCGACCAGGTCCGGCTGTCCGGTCTGCACCTGGGCGCGGTACGCGTCCTTGACCGAGATCATGGAGCGGCCGACGTCCAGCGTCTCCCCGGGCTTCCCGGGCACGGCGACGGCCTTGTTGGGCTCGAAGCGGATCGTGCCGTCGCTGGAGGACCCCGCGGTGCCCGCGAGGTCGGCGAGGGCGACGCTCAGCTTCTCCTCGTCCACGACGATCACCGGCTCTGCGACCCGCTCGCCGCCGAAGAGCGAGCCGATGACGGAGACCGGGTTGTAGTCGCTGCCCGCGGCCGCGCGGACGGTGGCCTGGCTGTCCAGGGACAGGCCGGCCTTGTCGGGGTGCAGCTCGGCCTTCTTGCCGCCCACGGAGAGCTGCAGCGGCGCCTTGGCGCGCTCGCCCAGCGTGGCGTCCAGCTTGTTGACGGCCTCGTCCCTGGTGCCGCCGCCGATGTCGACGCCGAGGACCGTGGTGCTCTTGGGCACGTCGGAGTGGTTCAGCAGCAGCCCGGCGCCGTACGCGATGCCCAGCAGGCCGACCACGCCGGCACCGACGAGCACCAGCTTGGAGCGGCCCTTCTTGGCCGGCGCGGGCCGGGGCGCGGGCCGGGCAGCCGGCTCGGCCGAGGGGCCGGGCACGACGGGACCGCCGGAGCCGCCCGGGCCGGCCGGGAACTCCGGCACGGAGAAGTCGCCGTCACCGGCCTGCGGGCCGGGCCGGGAAAGGATCGGGTTGGGACCCGTCCCGGGACCCGTCTGCAGTCCGCCCGGCGGCGGGAAGGGCGAGCGGTGTCCGCCGCCAGGGACCACCGGGATGCCGCTGGTGAGCGTGTCACCGGAGACATGGCCGTGACCGCCGTCGCCCTCGGGCGCCGGCTTCTGCGGGGTGAGCACCGCCGTGTCGTCGGACATCCGGGGCGTGTTGATGCCGGGCACCGGGGCGCCGGGGCGCTGACCGAGCGGCATGCTGCCGGTGACCGGGCCGGACGTGGGGCCCATGGGGCCGCCGTCGCGGTCCGGCGCGCCGGGCGGACGGACGCCCAGCGGGGGCGTGTTACGGCCGGGGGCGAAGCCGTTGCCCTGGCCGGGCGCACCGGGACCGCCGCCGGACGCGCCGGGGCGGGGGGCCGAGGGGCCGGAGGGCGCGCCGGGGGCTCCGGCCTGCTCCGCGAGGGCCGCCAGGCCCGAACGCGGGGCCGAACCGGCACCGCCCGCTCCGGACGCACCCGCACCGCCGTTGCCGGCGGGGCCGCCCGGCGCGGGAGGGCCGGCCGGCGAAGTCGGCGCGGCCGCGCCCGGCGTCGGCGTACCGGCCGCGGGTGTCGCGCCCGCGGCGGGCTTGCGCGGCGCGAACCAGTCGCTGGTGGCGGGCTTCTCCTCGGTCGCAGGTCCCGCGGGACCTGCCGTCTCGCGGGCCGCTCCGGGGCGCGGTGTGCTGCCCGTGCGCTCGCTCTCCCGCTCTGCGGTACCGGCGCCGCCGGAACCGCCCGGCGCACCTGGCCCGCCGGACGCACGGGAGCCGGCCGACGTGCCGGAACCGCCGGAGGCGGGCCTGGCGTCGACGTCGCTCATCGGCGTACGCATGACGACCGGCGGGATCGGCCGGGAACCCGGGATGTTGATCCGGATGCGCGTGGTCAGCGTCGTCTCGGTCCTGGGCTCTTCCGGCTGCTGCTCGGGGGCCTCCGCGGCCTCGTCCGGAGCGTCCTGCGGGTGCAGCGACGGATACTGGCGCGATCCGTACGGCGGTGTCCCGGAGGGGTACGCGGCTCCACCGCGCCCCTGGGGGCCGGAGGACGAACTGTCAGTTTCACGACTCAAAGCAGGTTCTCCCGGTTGGCTTCGCCGCCCGTTTCTTACTGGATAGCTACTGCTGCGGGCGGCTCGGCGGCGCGCACCACCATACTGGCCGCCGCCGACGAACACCCCGGGACTGTGGGAAGCGGCCTTCGGCCGACCGTACGGGCATGGTCAGTTCGACGGCTTCCCACTCCGTGGGTCGACCCACCCTAGGGGGCCGGTCGCACCGGGTGCTTGCTGGGGTCCTGCGTTGTTCTATCCGCCAAGTCGGCCCGGGCCGCCGCCCGGTTGCGACGCCCGCGACATGGTGGCACACATCACAGCGACCGCCATGCCGCCGAGCATGAAGACGAGGGGCCCGATCCCGGCGCCGAACATGGCGTCCCCTTCGGGCCGTCCGGTGCTCAGCAGGACGATCGCCGCGAGCCAGCCCACGGCGGAGCAGGCGACGCCGAGCTGGGAGCCCGTCACCCGCAGCGAGCCGATGAACAGGCCGGCGGAGGCCAGCAGTGCCAGCACCAACCCGCCCGGCATCCATGCCGCTTGGACGAGTGAGCCGGCCGTGCCGACGATCGCCCCGAGGATCACCAGGGCGAGGTACGCCACCAGGCGGCCGGGCTTCGGGGCCTTCGGGGGACGGGTGATCCAGGACCCGGGCGCGCTCCCGCCGCCGCCTGCGCCGCTCCCGCCGGCGGCGCTGCTGCCGGTCCCCCCGCCGGCACGGCCGGCACCGGCACGACTGCGGCCGCTCATGACGAAACCCCCGCGAAGAGGTCGTGCTCCCGCTCGCCGGGCTCCGCGCCCGATTCCCCGGCCACCAACTGGTAGTACTCGGTGGTGAAGAGAGGTTGCCCCAGTTCGTTGGAGAGTGCGAAGAATGGTCCGTCCACCGCGATCTGGGTGGCGTGCGCCCTCATCGCGGCCGCCTTGCGGTCCGCGTAGGCGGTGCCGTCGATCTCGGCCGTGATCTCCGAGTCGTCCACGACACCGGGGATGTCACCGATCTCGGCGACACCGGGGAAGTCCGCTTCACAGGCGCGCAGCCGGGCGAAGCCCTCCTCCGCGACCGAGCGCGGGACGCGGTTCCAGTAGATCTTGGCGATCGCGTGGGGCGCTCCGAGGTCCGGCCGGAAGCCGGGCTCGGCGGCGAGAGTCGCGGCGCGCATCGCCACGCGGTGGGTCTGGATGTGGTCGGGGTGCCCGTATCCCCCGTCGGGGTCGTACGTCACCAGCACCTGCGGACGCACCGAACGGACGACCTCGACGAGATGCGCGGCCGCCTCGTCCACGTCCGCGCTCCAGAACGCCCCCTCGCGGTGGTTCTGCTCGAGCCCCATCATCCCGGAGTCCCGGAAGCGCCCCTGGCCGCCGAGGAAGCGGTGGTCGGTGACACCGAGCTCCTTCATCGCCGCGGCCAGCTCCCCGGCCCGGTAGGGCCCGAGCCGGTCCTCCCGGTCCGGCGCGAGATGGGCGAGATCGGCCGGAATGACCTCGCCCTCCTCTCCGAGGGTGCAGGTCACCAGGGTGACCTGGGCGCCGGCCGCCGCGTACAGGGCCATGGTGGCGCCGTTGTTGATCGACTCGTCGTCCGGATGCGCGTGTACGAGGAGCAGACGGCGGTCGGGGAGATCCTTCATGAAGGACACCCTAGAACGGGCGGTCAGAACTTGATGCCCCCGAGCATCCCCGCGACGTTCGTCGTCAGCTCGGTGATGGTCGGCGCGACCGACGAGCTGGCGAGGTAGAACCCGAGCAACACACAGACCGCCGCATGTCCCCCCTTCAGCCCGGCTTTCCGGATCAGCAGGAAGACGACGATCGCCAGCAGCACCACCGCCGAAATCGAGAGTGCCACGGCGGTTCACCTCCACAGATATTCGGTCGGGACGGGCCAGTTGCATGTGCCAGGACATGTGCCAGGAGGTTCATACCCACCTTGCGCTACGGATCATAACTATCCGTGCCTGTGCATCGATCGGTGCACGGCAGCACATGGGGGCGCACACCCCCTAAGGTTCGGTCGCATGACGTCGACGCAACCCCTCTCCTTCCCGCGTCAGTCCGCGCGGACGCAGCGCTTCACGCTGGGCGCCCCCCGCGCCTTCACGGTGTCGCCGGACGGTTCACGCGTGGTCTTTCTGCGCTCGTCCTCCGGAACGGACCGTTCGGGACTGCTGTGGGTGCTCGATCTCGAGGGCCACGGCCCGCCGCAGGAGCGGCCTGCCGCCGATCCGCGGGAGTTGCTGGGCGGCATCGCCGAGGAGCTCTCCGCCGAGGAACGAGCACGGCGCGAGCGCAGCAGGGAAGGGTCGGCCGGGATCGTCGCCTACGCGGTGGACCGAGCGGTCGAGTTGGCGGCGTTCACCCTGTCCGGGCGGCTGTTCACCGCGGAGCTGCGGGCGGGGACCGCGCGTGAACTCCCCACGCCGGGGCCGGTGCTCGACCCGCGGCCGTCCCCCGACGGCCGGCTGGTCGCGTACGTGGCCGGCGGCGCGCTGCGTGTGACGGGCGCGGAGGGCGAGGAGGACCGTGCCCTCGCGGAGCCGGAGGACGAGCACACCACGTACGGCCTCGCGGAGTTCATCGCGGCGGAGGAGATGGGCCGTTCACGCGGCTTCTGGTGGTCACCGGACTCGGACCGGCTGCTCGTCGCCCGCGCCGACGAGCGGGACGTGCGGCGCTGGTGGATCCCCGATCCGGCGCAGCCGGACCAGGAGCCCTCGAAGGTCGCCTATCCGGCCGCCGGGACGCCCAACGCCACCGTCCGGCTGTTCTTCGTCGCTCTGGACGGGAACCGCACGGAGGTGACCTGGGACCGCGAGCGCTACCCCTATCTGGCGCGGGTGCACTGGTCCGCCGCCGGCCCTCCGCTGCTGCTCGTGCAGTCGCGGGACCAGCGCACCCAGCTGTATCTGGCCGTGGACCCGGAGTCCGGCTCGACCCGGACGGTGCACGTGGACGAGGACGAGGCCTGGCTGGAACTCTTCTCCGGCGTCCCGGCCTGGGCCCCTGAGTCCTCCTACGAGCAGGGCTTCGGCGGCGGGCGGCTGGTGCGCATCGCCGACGAGGGCGGAGCGCGGGTGCTCGCCGTGGGCGACCGGGTGCTGACCGGCGCGCAGCTGCAGCTGCGCGCGGTGCTCGACATCGGCGAGAGCGACGTGCTGGTCTCCGCGGCGGCGGGTGCGGACTCCGCGGAGCCGGAGACCGGCGAGATCCATGTGTACCGGGTGAACGAGCTGGGCGTCGAGCGTGTGTCCGACGGCCCGGGGGTCCACGCGGCGGTGCGCGGGGGCGGGGTGACCGTCCTGGCCTCGTCGCGTACGGACGTCAGCGGCGCGCTCGTCCAGGTGCTCAGGGACGGCAAGCAGGTCGCGGTGGTGGCCTCGCACGCCGAGGAGCCGGTGCTGCGTGCCCGGCCGACGCTGACCGAGGCGGGCGCCCGCCGGATCCCGTGCGCGGTGCTGCTGCCGTCCGGCCACCGGGATGCGGACGGTCCGCTGCCGGTGCTGATGGACCCGTACGGGGGACCTCATGGCCAGCGCGTGCTCGCGGCGCACAATCCGTACCTGACCTCGCAGTGGTTCGCCGATCAGGGTTTCGCCGTGGTCGTCGCCGACGGCCGGGGCACTCCGGGCCGCTCCCCCGGCTGGGAGAAGGCGGTCGTGGGCGACTTCACGCCGACGCTGGACGACCAGATCGAGGCGCTGCAGTCACTGGCCGGTTCCTTCCCGCTCGACCTCGACCGGGTGGCGATCCGCGGCTGGTCGTACGGCGGTTACCTGGCGGCCATGGCGGTGCTGCGCCGCCCCGACGTCTTCCACGCGGCGGTGGCGGGCGCCCCGGTCACCGACTGGAGGCTCTACGACACCCACTACACGGAGCGCTATCTGGGCGACCCGGCCGCGCAGTCCGCGGCGTACGCGGCGAACTCGCTGGTGACCGATGCCGGGTTGACGTCCGCGGAGGGCCCGGCGCGGCCGTTGATGATCGTCCACGGTCTGGCCGACGACAATGTCGTCATGGCCCACACGCTGCGGCTCTCGTCGGCGCTGCTGGCCGCAGGCCGGGCGCACGAGGTGCTGCCGCTGACCGGGGTGACGCACATGACGCCGCAGGAGCAGATCGCGGAGAACCTGCTGCTTCTCCAGGTCGACTTCCTCAAGCGGTCGCTGGGTCGGGCGTGACACCGGGACTACCAGTTCGGCGGCGGTGACGACGGCGGCGGGGGCCCGAACCCGCCGCCGGACGGGGAGCCGGGCGGTGAGCCCGGGTGGGGGTAGCCGTAACCGGGCGGCGCGGAGGGCGGATACCCGTATCCGGGCCGGGCCGGCGGATAGCCGTAGCCGGGGGCGGGCTGCGGATACCCGTAGCCCGAGGTCGCCCCGGACCCGCCCGCCGGTCCGCTCTCGCCGCGGCGCGTGAGGAGGACGATCAGCAGGAGCCCCGCGACCAGCTCGAACACGGAGGTTGCGACGAGCAGTTGGTACTCCAGCGGCGCTCGGCCGAAGTGCTGGAGGATCCGCAGCCGGACGGCGGCGTCCACGCCGACCGCTCCGGAGGCGAGCACGGCCACGGCGACGACTGCTCCCAGCGGCCGGGAGTACACGGCCCTGGCCAGCAGGCCCACGCCCGCGGTGAGGCCGAGGACGACGGTCGTGGCCGCCAGCCAGCCCGACGGCGGCGCCAGCAGCCGCTGCCCGACCCGCTCGCCGCCGACCAGGCTGTCGAGGTACACCTCCGGCCCGAACTGGTAGCCGAAGCGGAGCTGCCAGGCCGTGACCAGGGCGGCCTCCAGGAGCAGGAGCGCGCCGGCGAGCCAGGCCACCACGACGGTCGGCCCGGCGGGCGTCCGGCGGTGCGGGGCGGCGCGCGGGCCCTGGTCGTCGTGCGCCTCTGCCGGGCGTCTTCCCGCCACGGCCGTGATGACGAGCCCGACGGCCAGCCCCAGCACGGCGAAGGTGCTGAACAGCGCGCGGGTGCGGATCGAGTCGGTGGGCTGGAGATACGCCCAGGAGGCGGTCAGGACCCACAGGCTGGGCAGCCGGACGGCGAGGGTGAACACCGCGGCTGCGACCAGCGCGGAGGCCGCCACCGACGAGCGCAGCACGGCGACGCCGACGCCCGCGTACACCGCCAGAAGCGCGCCGTCGAGCGGCGAGGTGGCCTGCTGGGCGATCCGCCACTCCCGCCGGGGGTCAGAGGCCCAGTAGCGCCACAGTCCCTCGAGCCCGCCGGACACCGAGATGTCCCTGACGATCCACGCTCCCGTGATCAGGGCGAGCACGCCGCACAGCGCCGCTCCCGTGATCCTGGCCCCCCGCGTAAGAGTCACATCGACGATCCTGCATACCGGCCAGGGGCGGGACAAGGCGGGGACCGGACAGTTCCGGACAACCGGAACGGGGACGGGCAAGGACCGGCCGGGTCCGCATGGCGCGGTCCCGGCCGGTCTACGGCACCCGCACGGCCGTACGTTCCTCAGCGTGAGGCGTCCGTATATCGGACCTGCGACGCCCGAGTTGCGGCGGTGTTAAATGAACTGGCCCACAACCGGCGGGGATTCACAGGGATTTCGTGCCGCCGCCGTCGTCCGGCGCCACGCCGCTGGGCACCACATGCTTCTCCTCCGCGAAGTGGCATGCCGACGGGTGGTGCGCCGGCCCTGCCGCCTGCTCCAGGTGCGGCGGCACGGCGAGCAGCGGAACCTCCCGCGCGCACCGCTCCTGGGCCTTCCAGCAGCGGGTGCGGAAGCGGCAGCCGGAAGGGATGTTGGTGGGCGACGGCACGTCCCCCGTGAGGATGATCCTCTCTCGGTGCTCGCGCGCCCGAGGGTCGGGCACGGGCACGGCGGAGAGCAGGGCCTGGGTGTAGGGGTGGGTGGGGTGGTCGTAGATCTCGGCGTCCCGCCCGATCTCGACGATCCGTCCCAGGTACATCACGCCGACCCGGTCCGAGATGTGCCGGACGATCGACAGGTCATGTGCGATGAACACATAGCTGAGCGAGAACTCGCTCTGCAGTGTGTCCAGCAGGTTGATGACCTGCGCCTGGACGGACACGTCCAGTGCGGAGACCGGCTCGTCGGCCACGATGACCTCGGGCCGCAGGGCGAGCCCCCGGGCGATGCCGATGCGCTGGCGCTGGCCGCCGGAGAACTGGTGCGGATAGCGGTTGATGTACTCGGGATTGAGCCCGACGACGTCCAGCAGTTCCTGGACCTTCTGCCTGCGGGAGCCCTTGGGGGCCACCTCCGGGTGGATCTCGTACGGCTCGCCGATGATGTCGCCGACCGTCATCCGCGGGTTGAGCGAGGTGTACGGGTCCTGGAACACCATCTGGATGTTGCGGCGGACCGCCTTCAGCGCGCGCCCCGACAGCTTGGTGATGTCCTCGCCCTTGTAGCGGATGGCGCCCGCCGTGGGCCGCTCCAGGTGGACCAGCATCTTGGCGAGCGTGGACTTGCCGCAGCCCGACTCCCCCACGATGCCGAGGGTCTCTCCGGCGAACAGGTCGAGGTCGACGCCGTCGACCGCCTTGACCGCGCCGACGTGTTTCTTGAAGAGGATGCCGCGGGTCAGCGGGTAGTGCTTGACCAGGTCGCGCACCTCGAGGATCGCCTCAGCCATGGATGGCCGCCTCCCAGAAGTGGCACGCGCTGCCGCGCTGCTCGTTCACCTCGTACAGCGGCGGTACGTCGGTCCGGCACACGTCCTGGGCCATCGGGCAGCGCGGGTTGAAGGCGCAGCCGGGCGGGATGTGCATCAAATTGGGCGGCAGGCCCTTGATGGCGTAGAGCTCCTTCCCCTTCTGGTCCAGGCGCGGGATCGACTCGAGCAGGCCCTTGGTGTACGGGTGGGCGGGTGCCCGGTAGATGTCGTGGACGGGGGCGGTCTCCACGATCCGCCCTGCGTACATCACCGCGATCTTGTCCGCGACGTCGGCGACGACACCGAGGTCGTGGGTGATCAGGATCAGCCCCATGTCCAGTTCGCGCTGGAGCTCGGCCAGCAGGTCCATCACCTGTGCCTGGACGGTCACGTCGAGCGCTGTGGTCGGCTCGTCGGCGATGATCAGGTCCGGTTCCAGGGAGAGTGCCATCGCGATCATGATCCGCTGGCGCATTCCGCCGGAGAACTGGTGCGGGTACTGGCCCACGCGTTCCTTGGCCGCGGGGATGCGGACCCGGTCCATCAGCTCGACGGCCCTGGCCTTCGCGTCCTTGCGGGACAGGCCCTGATGGACGATGAACATCTCCCCCAGCTGGTCCCCCACGCTCAGTACGGGGTTGAGGGAGGACAGGGCGTCCTGGAAGATCATGGCCATTCCGGCGCCCCTGATCTTCCGCCGTTCGTCCTCCCGCATCTTCAGCAGGTCCTGGCCCTTGAAGAGGATCTCGCCACCGGTGATCCTGCCGGGCGGCATGTCGAGGATGCCCATGACGGTCTGGGCGGTGACGGACTTGCCCGACCCCGACTCGCCCAGCACCGCGAGCGTCTCTCCGGCGTCGACGGTGTAGTTCACGCCGTTGACGGCTCTGGCCACGCCGTCGCGGGTGCGGAACTCCACGTGCAGGTCGCGTACGTCGAGCAGACGGCCTGGCGTGTCCGGTTCCGCGGACATCACGGCCTCGTAGGACGTGGCGGGCATGGCGGCTCCTTGGGCGGTCAGCGCAGCTTGGGATCGAGGGCGTCGCGTACCGCGTCGCCGAGCATGATGAAGGCCAGCACCGTGATCGCCAGCGCGCCGGCGGGCCACAGCAGCATGTGCGGGGCGTTGCGGATGTACGGGGAGGCCGAGGAGATGTCGATCCCCCAGGAGACCGTCGGCGGCTTGAGCCCGACGCCCAGGAAGGACAGCGTGGCCTCCAGCGAGATGTAGGTGCCCAGGGCGATGGTCGCCACGACGATCACCGGCGCGACGGCGTTGGGGGCGATGTGCCGCAGCAGCATCCGTGAGCTGGAGGCGCCGAGGGCTCGGGCGGCCTGCACGTAGTCGTTCTGCTTGGCGGTGATGACGCTGCCGCGTGCGATGCGGGAGATCTGCGGCCAGCCGAGCAGCACCATGAAGCCGACCACGGGCCAGACGGTGCTGCTGGTGATGACGGACAGCAGCACCAGACCGCCGAGCACGACGGGGATGCCGAAGAAGACGTCGGTGAGCCGGGACAGCACGGCGTCCCAGGCACCGCCGAAGAAACCGGCGAGCCCGCCGAGCACGGAACCGAGCAGCGCCACACCGAGGGTGGCGCAGACACCGACGGTGACCGAGGCCCGTGCGCCGTAGACCGTACGGGTGTAGACGTCGCAGCCCTGCCCGTTGAAACCGAAGGGGTGACCGGGCTGGGAGCCCTGTTGTGCCTTGGCCAGATCGCACGACTGCGGGTTGCCGGAGGCGATCAGGGAGGGCCACAGGGAGATGACGATCAGGAAGAGGATGACGAGGGCGGAGAGGATGAAGACGGGGTTGCGCCGCAGGTCCCGCCAGGCGTCCGACCAGAGGCTGCGCGGCTTGCCGGCGGGGCCGGCTCCGTCGGGCCCGCCGGGGGCCTTCTCCAGCGTCTCGCCCTCCGCCATCGCGAGGTTGGCCGCCCCGCCCGCTCCGGTGGCCGCGACGGCGGTGTGCCCCGGGTCGTCGAAGTGCGGATTCTGCTGCGGCTCAGGCATACCGGATCCTCGGGTCCAGGACGGCGTACAGAAGGTCCACCAGCAGGTTCGCCACCAGGAAGACGATGACGAGAACGCTGACGAAGCCGACGACGGTCTGCGTGTTCTGGCGCAGGATGCCCTGGTAGAGCTGGTAGCCGACGCCGTGGATGTTGAAGATCCGTTCGGTGACGATCGCACCGCCCATGAGGGCGCCGACGTCGGTCCCGATGAAGGTGACCACCGGGATGAGCGAGTTGCGCAGCAGGTGTTTGCGGATGACCCGGCCCCTGGGCAGGCCCTTGGCCTTCGCCGTGCGGACGTAGTCGGCGCGGCTGTTCTCCGCGATGGAGGTGCGGGTCAGCCGGGTGACGTAGGCCAGCGAGACGGAGGCGAGCACCAGGCCGGGGACGATCAGTTCGTCGAGCCGCGCGTCGGTGGAGACCGACGGGTCGATGATGTCCCACTTGTAGCCGAGCAGCAGTTGGAGCAGCAGGCCGGTGACGAACGTGGGCACCGAGATGACCACGAGGGTGAGCAGCAGCACGCCGCTGTCCACCGGCCGGCCGCGGCGCAGGCCGGTGACGACGCCGAGGGCGATGCCGATGACGATCTCGAAGACGATGGCCACCAGGGTGAGCCGGATCGTGACGGGGAAGGCCTCGCCCATCAGCTCGGTGACCTCCTGCCCGTTGAAGGCGGTGCCGAAGTCTCCGGTGAAGACGTTGCCCATGTAGGTCGCGTACTGCTGCCACAGGGGCTTGTCGAGGCCGAACTCCTTGCGCAGCTGCGCGGCCGTCGCCGGGTCGCACTGGCGCTCGCCGCACAGCCCGGCGATGGGGTCGCCCATCACGTTGACCATGAGGAAGATCAGCAGGGTGGCGCCGAAGAAGACGGGGACCATCTGCAGCAGACGCCGGATCACATAACGTCCCATGAAGGGCTCCGGGGGTCGTGGGAAGGGGGACGGCCCGGCGCTGCGGGCGCGCCGGGCCGGGTGCCTTCGGCCGTCAGTTGACCTTGATCTCTTCGTAGACGGGGACGCTGAACGGATTGAGTGCGACGTTCGAGACGCGCTCGGAGTACCCGGCGCTGCCGTTCTGGTACCAGAGCGGAATGGCGGCCATCTCGTCCCGTACGACCTTCTCCGCCTCCTTGAACGCCGCGACGGCCGCGGCCGGGTCCGCCTCCGCGTTGGCCTTGTCGACCAGGTCGTCGAACTTCTTGTTGCTCCACTTGCCGTCGTTGGACGAGGCGTTGGTGTAGTAGAGCGGCTGGAGGAAGTTCTGGATCAGCGGGTAGTCCATCTGCCAGCCGGCCCGGAAGGGGCCCGGCATCTTGGACTGGATGATCTGGTTCCGGAAGTCGGCGAAGGTGCCGACCGGGTTGCCGACGCAGGCCCGGTCGTTGCCGAGGGCGTTCTTGATGGAGTTGCAGACGGCGTCGACCCAGTCCTTGTGCGACCCGGTGTCCGCGTTGTACGTGAGGGTGACCCGGCCACCGGGCAGGCCGCCGCCCTCGGCGATCAGCCGCTTCGCCTCCGCGGGGTCGTATTCGCAGGCCTTGCCGCACAGAGTCGGGTCGAAGCCGCCCTCCTCGCCGAGCACGGGCGAGGTCCAGTCCTTCGCGGGGGTGCGGGTCTGCTGGAAGATGGTGTCGGTGATCTGCTTGCGGTTGATCGCCATCGAAAGACCGGTGCGGACCTTCGCTCCGTCCGCCGTGTTCCACTGCTTGTCGTAGTAGGGGAAGGCGAGGGTCTGGATGATGCCGGCGGGGGTGTTGATGTACCGGTCGCCGAGGTCCGCCTTCACGTTCTTCAGCTGGGACGCGGGTACGTCGTCGACCAGGTCGAGGTTGCCGGCGATCAGGTCGGTGTAGGCGGTGTTGTTGTCGGTGTAGACCTTGAGGTCGATGCCGCCGTTCTGCGCCTTGTCGGGTCCGTTGTACCCGTCCCAGCGGCGCAGGGACATCTGGGATCCCCTTGCGTAGGAGTCGACGAGGTAGGGGCCGTTGCCGACGGGCTTGGCGAGCCAGGCGTCGTGGTCGTCGAAGAAGGCCCTCGGCAGCGGGGCGAACGCCGCGTAGCCGAGGGTGTCGGGCCATGTGGAGAACTTCTGCGACAGCTTGACGGTGAAGGTCCGGTCGCCGGTGACCTTGAGCCCGGACAGCGTCTGCGCGCTCGGCTGCCCCTTCTCCGGGTGGACCTTCTCGTACCCGTCGATGTAGCCGAAGAAGTACGCGTTGCGCTGGTTGTTCTTCAGGTGGGCGCCGTAGTTCCACGCGTCCACGAAGGAGCGGGCCGTGACGGCCTCGCCGTTGCTGAACTTCCAGCCGGGTCTGACGGTGACGGTGAAGTTGACCGAGTCCTTGGTCTCGATGCTCTCGGCGAGCATGTCCTTGGCCTCGCCGGTCTTGGGGTCGTACTGCTTGAGTCCCCGGAAGATCATGGCGAGCACCTTGCCGCCCTGCACCTCATTGGTGTTGGCGGGCTCCAGGGGGTTCTGCGGGTCGCCCCAGGAGGAACTCACGATCCCGTCGGCGCCACTGCCGCCGCTGTCGCTTCCGCCGCCGCAGGCCGCCGCCGTGAGGGCGACGGCGATCGCGCATGCGGCCCACTTCGCGTGGGTGGCTCCGCGCATGGAGTGCCTCCTAGATCCCAAGTCAGACTTGGGCCCAATATCACCCCATAAAGGATCTAACGCATTTTCAGCTCACCCGGGCGGAGGCCGGAGAGACCGTCAGAACCAGCTCCCAGGTGTCGATCGCATAGAGCGGGGACATCCCGTGCGCCTCGTAGAGGGAAAGGGCGCGGCTCTCGTTCTGTGTGTCCACGGCCAGGCCGACGGTGTCCCGGCCGCGGGCGGCGTAGGTGCCGAAGGCATGGCGCAGCAGATGGCTGCCGAGACCGCGGCCGCGGGCCTGCTTCCGCACACCGAGGTTCCCGATCCAGCCCATGGATTCCTTGTCGTCCCTGGTCAGCAGGACGGCCATGTCGCCTTCGCCCTCGACGCCGGCGATCCACATCAGCGACCGGTCCCGTGGCCCGAGGTCGGCCAGCCACTGCTCGTAGGTCCGCGGGTGGTGGTCGAAGTGCTCCGCGAAGGTCTCCTCCACCAGGGCGTGGGCGATCCGGTGGTCGGCGTCGGCGGTGCAGTCGCGCAGACGCACACCGGCGGGCGGCTCCGGCACCCGGTCGGCCTCGCTCAGCGGCCGGGTCATGACGTGGTGGCGGCGCACGGTGCGCCAGCCGCGGGCGCCGAGGAGCGCGGTGTCGAGCGTGGGCCGGACGTTGAGGTTCAGATGGAGCACGGCCCGCTCCACGCCGGCCGCGGCCGCCTTCGCGGCGGCGCGCGCCTCGATCCGCTCCAGCACCGGCACTGCCGCGTCCGGCCGGCCGGGGAGCACGTAGTGGTCGACGCCGATGTCGCCGTCACCGGAATCGCTCCAGATGATCCCGTACGCCACGAGGTCGCCCTCCTCGTGCACCAGCCAGGAGTCCTGGGCGAGGTCCACCTCGGGGTGGGCGAGGTCGGTCTCGACCGTGTGCAGCTCGGTGTCCGCCCGGCCGATCTCCTCGATGTCGATGGCGTTCAGCAGGGCGCATATGGAGGGTGCGTCCGCGAGTGTCGCGGGCCGGACGGTGAGTGGCATACCGCCACTGTTCGCGTCCCGGCCACGTCCCCGCAACGGATTTTCGCCGCCGTGGTGGCTAGGCCTGCCGGACCGCGAGGCCCACCACTGTCTCGTCGTCCTCGAACGCCCCTGTCGGGGTGAAGCCGAGGGAGTTGTAGAGCTTCGCCGCGCCGGTGTTGTGGGGGTGGTACGAGAGCCGTATCTCCTGGCAGTCCGGGCGCTTCGACAGCATCCTGATCAGCGCGGTCATCGCCTGCCGGCCCACGCCCCTGCCCTGCTCGTCCGCGTCGACGATCAGTCCGCCGACCCAGTGCGTCCCGTCCTCCTCGTCGTACGCCCACATGACGTGGCCGACCACCGTGTCGTCGGCGAGGACACCGAGCGAGGTCCAGACCCCGCCGCGCATCGACAGCAGCAGATACCGGGCGGCGAGGGCCGCCACGAAGGTCCGTTGCTCGTCCCGCGGCGCGATGTCCGCGACGGCCCGCCAGTTGTCGTCGTCGACCGGGCACAGCGTGACGCGGCGGCCGGTCCGGTCGGTCAAGTCGTCCATCCGGACACCTTCCGGTGCGGGCCCGCACCGGCGCAAAGGCTTTTCCCGCCCCGCCCGCCACCGCACCGTCCCGCCCCGCCACCGCACCGTCCCGCGGCCCGCCGGACACGACGAAGGCGCCCGCTCCCCGGAGGGAACGGGCGCCCTGCGCCGACGAGGGGACTACGCCGCGTGGACGACGTCCTTCTCCTCGGCGAAGTGGCACGCCGACTCGTGCGCGGCCGGGGTGTCCTGGCCCTTGAAGCGCTCCGGGACCGCGAGCAGCGGCACCTCGGTGGCGCACTTGTCCTCCGCCTTCCAGCAACGGGTGCGGAAGCGGCAGCCCGAGGGCGGGTTGGCCGGCGACGGGACGTCACCGGTGAGGATGATCCGCTCCCGGCCCTCGCGCGCCTCGGGGTCCGGAACCGGGACCGCCGACAGCAGCGCCTGGGTGTAGGGGTGCGTCGGGTGGTCGTAGATCTGCACGTCGGTGCCGATCTCGGCCATCTTGCCGAGGTACATCACGCCGACCCGGTCCGAGATGTGCCGGACGATCGACAGGTCGTGGGCGATGAAGACGTAGGAGAGGTTGAACTCGTCCTGCAGCTTCTCCATCAGGTTGACGACCTGCGCCTGGACGGACACGTCCAGCGCGGAGACCGGCTCGTCGCAGATGATGATCTCCGGGTTGAGCGCGAGGCCGCGGGCGATGCCGATGCGCTGGCGCTGACCGCCGGAGAACTGGTGCGGGTAGCGGTGGATGTACTCCGGGTTGAGACCGACGACGTCCAGCAGCTCCTGCACCTTGCGGCGCCGGTCACCCTTCGGGGCCACCTCGGGGTGGATGTCGAAGGGCTCGCCGATGATGTCGCCGACCGTCATACGCGGGTTGAGCGAGGTGTACGGGTCCTGGAACACCATCTGGATGTTGCGGCGCACGGCCTTCAGCGCACGCCCCGACAGCTTGGTGATGTCCTGGCCCTTGTAGAAGACCTCGCCGGCGGTCGCCTTCTCCAGCGTCATCAGCAGCTTGGCGACGGTGGACTTGCCACAGCCGGACTCGCCGACGATGCCGAGGGTCTCGCCCTGGTAGAGGTCGAAGGAGATCCCGTCCACGGCCTTGACCGCGCCGACGTGACGCTTGAACAGGATGCCCTGGGTCAGCGGGAAGTGCTTGACCAGGTTGCGCACCTGGAGGATCGGCTCACCGCGCTCGACCGTGGCGTCGAGGGCCGCGACGGCCGCCTCCTCCGAGGTGACCTCGACGGTCTCCACCTCGGTCACGTTCGGGGTCGCGTCCACGGCCTCGTTCGTCTTCTTGAGCTCAGCCATGGATCGTCTCCTTCCAGAAGTGGCACGCGCTGCCGCGGCCGGGCAGATCGCTGCCGTCCTGCTCTGTCACCGGCGCCAGAGCCGGGATCTCCGTACGGCAGATGTCGTCCGCCTTGGGGCAGCGCGGGTTGAAGGCGCAACCGGTGGGGATCTTCAGCAGGTTGGGCGGCAGACCCTTGATCGCGTACAGCTCCTGGCCCTTCTGGTCCAGGCGCGGGATCGAGTCGAGCAGACCCCGGGTGTACGGGTGCGCCGGCCGCTTGTACAGCTCGTGCACGGGCGCGGTCTCGACGATCCGGCCCGCGTACATCACGGCGATCTTGTCGGCGACGTCGGCGACGACGCCGAGGTCATGGGTGATCAGGATCAGGCCCATGTTGTACTCGCGCTGGAGCTCCGCGAGCAGGTCCATGACCTGGGCCTGGACGGTCACGTCGAGCGCGGTGGTCGGCTCGTCGGCGATGATCAGGTCCGGCTCGAGAGCCAGCGCCATGGCGATCATGATGCGCTGGCGCATACCGCCGGAGAACTGGTGGGGGTAGTCGCCGACCCGGGCCTTGGCGGCCGGGATCTTGACCTTGTCCATCAGCTCGATGGCCTTGGCCTTGGCGTCCTTCTTGGACAGGCCCTGGTGGACGCGGAACATCTCGCCGAGCTGGTAGCCCACGGAGAGGACCGGGTTGAGGGAGGACAGCGCGTCCTGGAAGATCATCGCGATCTTCCGGCCGCGGATCTTCCGCCGCTCCTCGTTGCTCATGGTGAGCATGTCCTCGCCGCGGAACAGGATCTGTCCGTGCGGGATCTTGCCGGGGGGCATGTCGAGGATGCCCATGATGGCCTGGGCGGTGACCGACTTGCCGGAGCCGGACTCGCCGAGCACCGCCAGGGTCTCGCCGGAGTCCACGCTGTAGTTCACGCCGTTGACGGCCTTGGCGACACCGTCACGGGTGTGGAACTCGACGTGCAGGTCGCGCACTTCGAGCAGTGGACCGGATGCCTCGCCGCCCTCGCGGGGCGCCGGGACGCTTGCTGTCTTATCGATGATGGTCACGTCGTACGCCCTCCTCAGCGCAGCTTGGGGTCGAGGGCGTTGCGAACCGCATCGCCGAACATCAGGAACGAGAGCACCGTGATCGAGACCATCACCGACGGGATGATCAGCACGTGGGGTGCGTTACGCAGCTGCTCACGTCCACTGGACACGTCGACGCCCCACGAGACCGTCGGTTCGGCGAGGCCGACACCGAGGAAGGAGAGCGTCGCCTCCGCGGCGATGTAGCCACCGAGCGCGATGGTCGCGACGACGATGATCGGCGCGAGCGCGTTGGGCAGCACGTGCCGGGTCAGGATGCGGGTGGTCGAGGCGCCGAGCGCCTTGGCGGCCACCACGTAGTCCGCCTGCTTGATGGTGATGACCGAACCGCGGGCGACACGGGCGATCTGGGTCCAGCCCAGGAACACCAGGGCGAGGATGACGACCCAGATGGCGCGCTTCTCGAAGCTGGTGAGGACGACGAGCGCGCCCAGCAGGAACGGGATGCCCATGAAGATGTCGGTGAGGCGGGACAGCAGGGTGTCGATCCAGCCGCCGAAGTAACCGGCGATCATGCCGACCAGGGTGCCGAGGACGGTCACCAGGGCGGTGACGCCGACGCCGACGATGATCGAGGCGCGGGCGCCGTAGACGACGCGGGCGTAGATCGAGCGGCCCTGGCCGTCGTAACCGAACCAGTCCGCCTGGAAGAAGTGGCTCCAGTTCGGCTGGCCGAGGTAGTGGTTCGCCAGGTCGGCGTCGCGCGGCGAGGCGCTGGTGAACAGGCCCGGGAACGCGGAGATGACGACGAGGAGGACGATCAGACCCGCCGAGATCAAAAACAGCGGGTTGCGGCGCAGGTCGTGCCAGGCGTCGGACCACAGGCTGCGGGCCTTGTCCGGCTTGGGCGCCCCGGTGACCAGCGCGGTGTCGGGAGCGGCAGCGGTGCTGGTGACCTTCTCGGCCCCGGTGGACGCCGCGGTGGCTGCGGTCTTCTCAGGCATACCGGATCCTCGGGTCCAGGACCGCGTAAAGCAGGTCGACGAGCAGGCTGGCGAGCAGGTAGACGAGGACGATCAGGGAGGCGATGCCGACGACGGTCGCGCCCTCGCGGCGGAAGAGTGCCTCGTAGATCGCGTCACCGACGCCCTGGACGTTGAAGATGCCCTCGGTGACGATGGCGCCGGTCATCAGGTTGCCGATGTCGGTGCCGAGGAAGGTGACCACCGGGACGAGCGAGTTGCGCATCAGGTGGACGCCGATGATCCGGCGTCGCGGCAGGCCCTTGGCGACCGCGGTGCGCATGTAGTCGGCGCGCAGGTTCTCCGCCATCGAGGTACGGGTCAGCCGTGCCACGTAGGCGAGGGACAGCGAACCCAGAACGATCGCCGGCAGCAGGAGGTCTCCGAAGCTCTCGGAGTCCTGCACGGTCGGGGTGGTGATCCCCCACTTGAAGGCGAACAGGTACTGCATCAGGTAGCCCAGCACGAAGGAGGGCATCGAGATCAGCACGAGGGTGAGGGCGAGGAGCCCCCGGTCCCGCACGGACTCGGGACGCAGACCCGCGATGATGCCGAGGCCGATGCCGACGACCACCGTGAAGGTGAACGCGAAGAGCGTGAGCCGGATGGTGACCGGGAACGCCTGCGCGATGATGTCGGCGATGGGACGCTGGCTTGCGATCTCCGTGCCGAAGTTCCCCTGAACCAGCTCGAAGAGGTACTTCAGGTACTGCTGCCACAGCGGCAGGTCGAGACCGCGGTCATGGCGAATGGCCTCGACCACGGCGGGGTCGAAAGCCTGGTCCCCCATGAGCGCTCTGACGGGGTCGCCGGGCAGCGCGAACATCATGGCGAAGATCAAAAAGGTTGACCCGATGAACACCGGGATCATCTGGAGCAGTCGTCGTGCGACGTAGCGCCCCATGGGTGCCTCCGTGAGGGGTTAACTGGGTCCGGGGGCCGTCCGCACGGGACGGCCCCCGGACCACCGCCGCCGCCGGATGTCCGACGGCGGCGGGTGACGGCCGAGTGGGGATGAGGCCCGCAGGCGCTTACTTGACGGTGACTCCGGTGAGCTCGAGGTCACCGTGGAAGTCGACCGCGACGTTGTCGACGCCCTTACCGTGGCCACCGTTGATGCGGTAGTACCACAGCGGGATCGCCGGCATCTTCTCGAGAAGCTTCTTCTCGACCGCCTGGTAGCCCTTCACGGCCTCGTCCAGGGAGCTGGCCTTGTCCGCGTCCTCCATCATCTTGTCGATCTCCTTGTCGGAGAAACGACCGTTGTTGGACTCGGCGTTGGTGTGGTACAGCTCCTTGAGGAAGTTCACGTTGACGGGGTAGTCGGCCACCCAGCCACCGCGGTACATCGACTTCACCTGGTCGTTGTCACGGGCCTCGAGGTCCGTGGGGAAGTCCGGCTTGGCGTCGCCGACGCAGTCGACACCGGTCGCCTTGCGGATGGACTCGCAGACCGCGGTCACCCACTCCTTGTGGCCGCCGTCGCTGTTGTACTGGATGAACAGCTTGTTCTCCGGGACGCCGCCGCCCTCGGTGATGAGCTGCTTGGCCTTCGTCGGGTTGAACGTGAAGACGTCCGTACCCAGGTCCTGGTTGCCCTTGACCTGCGGCGGCGTGAAGCTCGTCGCGGGGGTACGGGTGTTGTTCAGGACGGTCTTGGTGATCGTCTCACGGTCGATCGCCATGGACAGACCCTGGAGGACCTTGGGGTCGATGTCCTTGAACGTCTTGCTGTAGAACGCCGGGACCAGCGACTGGATGGCCGCGTACGGCTGCTCGATGGCGCCGTCACCCAGGTCCTGCTTGTACTTCGGCAGGTCCGTCGGGCCGACCTGGCGGATGATGTCCAGGTTGCCGGAGACGACGTCCTGGTACGCGGCCTCGAGGGTCGCGTAGTTCTTGAACTGGATGCCCTTGTTCGCAGCCTTGTTGGGGCCCTGGTAGTCAGGGTTGGCCGCAACCTGGATGAGCTTCTTGTGGGTCCACTTCTCGAACTTGTACGGACCGTTGCCGATCGGCTTCTGGCCGAACGCCTTCGGGTCGTCGTAGAACACCTTCGGCAGCGGCGCGAACGTCGCGTAGCCGAGCTTGTAGTTGAAGTACGGGACCTTGTCCTTCAGCTCGATCGTGAAGGTGGTGTCGTCCACGACCTTCAGACCGGACATCTTGTCGGCCTTCGGGTCACCCTTCTCGGGGTGCACGTCGTCGTAGCCGGCGATGTCCGCGAACCAGAAGCTGTTCTGCTGGTTGTTCTTGATGTTCGCGTACCAGTTCCACGCGTCGACGTACGACTGCGCGGTGACGGCCTCGCCGTTGTGGAACTTCCAGCCGGACTTCAGCTTGACGGTCCAGGTCTTCGAGTCCGTCGTCTCCACCGACTCGGCGTTGGTGTAGACGATCTCGCCCTTGGCGTCGAAGTCCAGCAGCTGCGTGAAGAGCGACTGGATCACGTACGAGCCGTTGGTCTCGTTCGTGTCGGCCGGGATCAGCGGCTTCTGCGGCTCGCCGACGTCGATCGAGACGTAACCGGCAGGCTTGCCGGCCGGGTTCTTCTTGCCCTCTTCACCGCTGCCGCCACCACAGGCAGTGGCCGCCAGGGCGACAACGATCGCTCCCGCGACCCACTTGGCGCTCTTGGCACCACGCATGGGTTCCTCCTCATGAGTCCACTTGTCACTACAAGAGGGGCACCGTTCTACGCGCGCTGACACCCCTGACAGCGCTCGTCAAGTGCCCCGAGTGTGCTCGTGAGTCGGCGCTCCCCACAGCGCATGACCCATTGACCCGAGCTCAATGGAGCCAACTATTAAGTAGGACAGGCTTGTAAACCACACCTAAAGGGTCTCGTTTTGACAACATCAGAGAGGGACTCCAGCCCGAAATCCGGACAAAGCGATCCCAGACAGACACCCGCGAAACGGACCGTTAACACATGTTCCGGAGTGCGACGGCCGATATCCGGACACTCGGACCATGAAAACGAGTTGACGAACGGCCCGGCCCTCCACAGTCTCTGCGGAGGGCCGGGCCGTCGGTTCAGCGGTTTTCCAGAGCTTTACCGTCAGCCGTGCTTGGCACGGGACGCCGCGCGGCCGCGCTCCTTCTGGTCCAGGACGACCTTGCGGATGCGCACCGCCTCCGGGGTCACCTCGACGCACTCGTCGTCACGGCAGAACTCCAGCGACTGCTCCAGCGAGAGCTTGCGCGGCGGGACGATCGCCTCGAAGGAGTCGGCCGAGGACGACCGCATGTTGGTGAGCTTCTTCTCCTTGGTGATGTTCACGTCCATGTCGTCGGAACGCGAGTTCTCGCCGACGATCATGCCCTCGTACACCTCGGTGCCGGGCTCGGTGAACAGCACGCCGCGCTCCTGAAGGTTCGTCATCGCGAACGCGGTGACGGCGCCGGAGCGGTCGGCGACGAGCGAGCCGTTGTTCCGGGTCTGCAGCGGACCGAACCAGGGCTCGTGACCCTCGTGGATGGAGTGCGCGATACCGGTGCCGCGGGTGTTCGTCAGGAACTCCGTACGGAAGCCGATCAGGCCGCGGGACGGGACCACGAACTCCATGCGGACCCAGCCGGAGCCGTGGTTCGACATGTTGTCCATGCGGCCCTTGCGGACACCCATGAGCTGGGTGACGGCGCCCATGTGCTCCTCGGGCACGTCGATCGTCATGCGCTCGACCGGCTCGTGGACCTTGCCGTCGACCAGCTTGGTGACGACCTGCGGCTTGCCGATCGTCAGCTCGAAGCCCTCACGGCGCATCTGCTCGACCAGGATCGCCAGCGCCAGCTCACCGCGGCCCTGCACCTCCCAGGCGTCGGGGCGCTCGGTGTCCAGCACGCGCAGCGAGACGTTACCGATCAGCTCACGGTCCAGCCGGTCCTTGACCTGACGGGCCGTCACCTTGCGGTCCTTGACCGCGGACTTCGCGTCCGCGCCCTTGCCGGTGCCGCCGCGGCCGACCAGCGGCGAGGTGTTGGTGCCCACCGTCATCGAGATCGCCGGCTCGTCCACCGTGATCAGGGGCAGCGCGATCGGGTTCTCCGGGTCGGCCAGCGTCTCGCCGATCATGATGTCCGGGATACCGGCGACGGCGCAGATGTCACCGGGGCCGGCCACCTCGGCCGGCTTGCGGGTGAGCGCCTCGGTCATCATCAGCTCGCTGATGCGGACGTTGGAGATCGAGCCGTCACGCTTGATCCAGGCCACGGTCTGGCCCTTGCGCAGCTCGCCCTGCTCGACGCGGAGCAGCGCGATACGGCCGAGGAAGTTGTCGGCGTCCAGGTTGGTGACGTGGGCCTGCAGCGGGGCGGACTCGTCGTACTCCGGCGCCGGGACGGTCTCGAGCAGCGTGCTGAAGAACGGCTCCAGGCTGTCGCTGTCGGCCGGGACGGTCCCGTCCTCCGGCTTGGTCAGCGAGGCGACGCCGTCACGGGCGCACGCGTAGACGATCGGGAACTCGATCTGCTCCTCGGTCGCGTCCAGGTCCAGGAACAGGTCGTACGTCTCGTCGACGACCTCGGCGATCCGGGAGTCCGGACGGTCCGTCTTGTTGATGCAGAGAATGACCGGCATCTTCGCGGCGAGCGCCTTGCGCAGCACGAAGCGGGTCTGCGGCAGCGGGCCCTCGGAGGCGTCGACGAGGAGGACGACCGCGTCCACCATCGACAGACCGCGCTCCACCTCGCCGCCGAAGTCGGCGTGGCCGGGGGTGTCGATGATGTTGATGGTGACCGGGGCCCCGCCGTCCTTGGGGTGGTACTTCACGGCGGTGTTCTTGGCCAGGATCGTGATGCCCTTCTCACGCTCCAGGTCGTTCGAGTCCATCATGCGGTCGTCGAGCTGCTCCGCGGCGTGCGCGGCGAAGGCACCGGCCTGCTTCAGCATGGCGTCGACCAAGGTGGTCTTGCCGTGGTCGACGTGGGCGACGATGGCAACGTTACGGATGTCGTGGCGCGTGGGCATGCTGGCTGGCGCTTCTCTCGATCGTGGGATCGGGCGTTGGATGTGATCCTCGTCCGCCCGCCGGGCGGACACGCCACGGCTTGTCCCATGGTACGGGGCCGCCGGGACCCGGGCCTCCCGGAACGATCGGGTCCGGGACGAACGAGGCGGGGATCACGCCGCGGCCGGTTCTCCGGCCGGTGCCGACGGGCCCGGCGGAGGCGGTGCGCAACGGCAGGTGGGGAGGCTGCCGGACGAGGGTGATGCATGAGCATGCGTGGGGCGAGCCTGGGTCAAAGGTCGGCACGAGCTTGCCCGCCGGCGGTGCCGGCGGGCAAGGAAATTGAGCCAGTTCTGAGGTTGTGACCTGCGGTTTCTTCTGACCGGCGGCCGGTGCGGCTACTGCTTGGGGGCAGTGGCGGCCGTCTTGAAACCAATGTCCTGGTATCGGGGCTCCCCGAAGCCGAAGGCGCCCGCGTTGACCACCTGCTTGCGTGCCGCGACCAGCTCCGGGCGCTGGTAGAGCGGAACGGAACCGGCCGCGGCCCAGATCCGGGCGTCCGCCCTGCGCATCAGGTCACGGGCGGCGTCCGCGTCGAGCTCCCCGGCGGCCTGGGTGAAGAGCTGGTCGATGTAGTCCGTACCCACCCGTGTGTAGTTCTGCTCGACGAGGAGCGAGCCGTCGGAGGCCGGCTTGGGCTTGGCGTAGATCGGCCGGGCGTCGGTCGCGGGGAAGGGGCTCGAGGGCCAGGAGTACAGGGCCAGGTCGTAGTCGCCGGACGCGATGTGGTCCTTGAAGAAGCTCGCGTCGTCCACCTTGATGATCTCCGTGCGCACCCCGACCCGGTCGAGCATCTGCGCGATCTTGTCGCCGACGGTGCGCAGCACCTCGGAGCCGGCGCCGGAGGGGAGGACGAAGCGGAGGCTCAGCGGCTTCCCGTCCTTGCCGAGGGCACCGCCCGCGGCGGCGCCGGGTGCCGCCGTACCGCGCGGGGCGTACGCGCCGGCCATACCGCCCTTGTCCTCGGCCTTCCCGGCCGCCCTGTCCGCGGGGCCGGCGCCGTCGTCGGTGAGCGACGCTGCCTGGCGCCGGACGGCGACACTCTGGAGCGCGGCGCCGGGGGCGGGGGCGAGGACGTGGGTGACACGGGAGCCGGACCTCGGGTCGCGGGCCGCCGGCTTGTCGTCACCGACGATGTAGAGCCCGTCGTCGGAGGCGGCGTCCTTGTTCTTCTGCGACGCCGCCGCCGAAGCGCGCGAGGACGGCTCGGCGGAGGCCTTGCCCGTCGTCTTCTTCTTGTCCTCCTCCTTACCGTCCTTGCCGTTCTCCTCCGGCTTCCCGGCCTCGCCGCCCGCCTTGGCAGGTGCCTCGCGCAGCCCCTCGGGAGTCCAGCCGGCGTCGGCGAGCAGTGCCTGCGCCTCCTGGGTGTCCTGCTCCCCGAGTGCGGCGCTGTTGTCGGTGTACGCGGCCTGCCCGGCCAGCGCGAGGTGGTTGCCGGGCGGCTCCGCGGGCAGACCGAGCGGCGTGAGCACGGTCTCGGCCAGCTCCTTGCGGTTCAGCGCCCGGGCGATCGCCCGGCGCACCCGGTCGTCGGCCAGTGGCCCGGACTCGCCGTTCAGAGCGAGCTGGGTGTACGCGGGTTCCAGTGACTTGCGGACCTCGTACTTACTGAGGGCGGACTGTTCCTGCGCGTACTTCTTCTCAGCCTCCGCCGCCCGCTTGCGGGCCTGCTGTGCGACCTCGGCCAGCTCCTCGTCGGAGCCGTGGGCCATCGCCCACGACTTCAGGGCGGCGGAGGGAGTCCTGGCGGCGCCCGGTCCGTAGGCCAGCGGGCGGCCGCCGCGTCCGGCGTCCTTCACCGCGTAGGCGATGCGTTCCGCGGCCGAGGGGTCGACAGCCGCCAGATCGAGGCTGCCGGCGGCGAGCGCGGCGACCCGCTTCTCCCGCGGGACGGCGGAAAGCACCAGTTCGTCGAGCTTGGGACGGTCCCCCCACCAGCGCGGGTTCCGCACGAGCGTGGTGGTGTCGGCCTCCTGGTCGATCTTGGAGATCCGGAACGGTCCCGCCGTCACCTTGAGCTTCGTGCGGGCCCCGTCGTTGAAGGCCGCCGGGGTCCCGGTGACGTCCTTGGGGTAGAGCGGCGTGAAGAGCGACTGCCAGTCCGCGTAGGGCTTGGTGAAGGTGACCTTGACCTCGAGGTCGTTCGCACCGCGCTCGACCTTCTGGATCCGGTCGTACCCGGCGTTGCGCGCCGTCCAGTAAGAGGAATCCTTTCCGCTCAGGGCCCGCCACTGGGCGAGGAAGTCCGGGGCGCCGATCTCGCGGCCGTCGCTCCACACGGCCTGCTGGTTGAGCTTGTAGAGCACGACCTGCTTGGGCTCCCGCTCGACGATCTCCGCCGACTCGAGGTAGTCCGGGTTCCGCTGCGGCCGCCCCTCCGCGTCCAGGGTGAACAGCGCCGGCAGCACGGCGCCGGCGATCCGGCCGGTCGTGGCGTCCGCGTCGGCCTGGAAGGAGTTGAGCGTGGCGGGCATCGTGTCGACGGCCCAGCGCAGGGTGCCTCCGTCGGCGACGAGCTCACGATCGGCGGGCGAGATGTCCTGAGCCGGCGGGTTCCCCCTGCTCTGCTCCTCGCCCGAGCTGCATCCGGCGAGAACGGGGAGTACCAGCACTCCGCTCGCGAGCAGTGCGACGGGGCGGAGCCTTCGGGAGCATGTCCGCCCGCGGGGGGCTTCGACCTGGGACATGGCTTGTACCTCTTCGTCCTGTTTCGTCGAATTTAGAGATGATCACACCGATTCCACTCACTGAAGTGGATGGATTGCCGTGCCGGACGCAGACACGGCGACGCTCCCGTGAAGGCCACCCGTGCGGACGAACCACGAACGCCGCCAACGGGAACAAAAAGGGTGAATATGGGGGGAGTGAGGCTCCGACCATGAGGGGCGCACCGGCAGCGCCTGCGCCGGGAATCCCCGTACGTCCCCTTCACAAGCGGGGATGTGACGCGCGACACTCGCAGGCGCATGAACGACGCCACCGCACCCCGCGGAAGTGAGGGCAAGTCATGTCACAGGAAGATCTCGCGGCCGTCCAGCGCCGCCTCGATGAGCTGGTCCGGCGTGTCGGCCAGCTGGAACAGACCGTCGACCGGCTGAGCGGCTCCCGCCCGCTCGCGGGCTCCGCCGCACCGGCCGCCAAGGTCCGGACCGAGCTGGTCACCATCCCCGACGCCCCGTACGACAACGCGCTGTGGACCGATTCGGACGACGAGGGACTGGGCGTCCGCGACCGGCACGCGCCCTGACCGGCCCGGACAGCAGGAGCCGGCCCGCAGGAGGGGCCGGCGGACCGGAGCCCATCCCTGATCCCACTCCACCCGGAGTCTTCGTTGGCCACTGGTACCGAACCACCACAAGTCGACAAGGGCGTGCACGAGGCCACGCGTGCCGCCATCGGCGCCCGCCACCTGCGGACGGACCGCTGGTGGCTGGCCCCGGCCCTGACGGCCGCCGGCCTGCTCGCCTTCATCGTGTACTCGACATGGCGCGCGTTCGCCAATGCCGACTACTACGCGGCGCCGTACGTCTCACCCTTCTACTCGCCCTGCCTGGCCGAGAACTGCGAACCGATGCGGTCCGGCCCCAACTGGGAGATCTTCGGCAGCTGGTGGGGCCTGTCGCCCGCGCTGCTCATCCTGATCTTCCCGCTCGGCTTCCGGCTGACCTGCTACTACTACCGCAAGGCCTACTACCGGGGCTTCTGGGCCTCTCCCCCGGCCTGCGCGGTCGCCGAGCCGCACAAGAAGTACTCCGGCGAGACCCGCTTCCCGCTGATCATGCAGAACATCCACCGGTACTTCTTCTACGCCGCCCTACCGGTCGCCGGGATCCTCACGTACGACACGGTGCTCGCCTTCCGTGACGAGCACTACGAGTGGGGCCACATGGGCCTCGGCACGCTCGTGTTCCTGGTCAACATCGTGCTGATCTGGGCGTACACCATCTCGTGCCACTCGTGCCGGCACATCATCGGCGGCCGGCTGCGGCACTTCTCCAAGCATCCCGTGCGCTACCGCCTCTGGGGCTGGGTCGGCAAGCTGAACGCCCGTCACATGCAGCTCGCGTGGGCGTCCCTGTTCAGCGTCGCGCTCGCCGACCTCTACGTCTACCTCGTCGCGTCCGGCGCCTTCGACGATCCGAGGCTGTTCTAGATGGAAGGTGCCTGATGACCGAGCTCGAACGGCAGCAGTGGGACGTCGTGGTGGTGGGTGCGGGCGGCGCGGGCCTGCGCGCCGCCATCGAGGCGCGCGAGCGGGGCGCGCGTACGGCGGTGATCTGCAAGTCCCTGTTCGGCAAGGCCCACACGGTCATGGCGGAGGGCGGCATCGCCGCCTCCATGGGCAACGTGAACGCGGGTGACAACTGGCAGGTGCACTTCCGCGACACCATGCGCGGCGGGAAGTTCCTCAACCAGTGGCGGATGGCCGAGCTGCACGCCCGCGAGGCGCCCGACCGGGTGTGGGAGCTGGAGACCTGGGGCGCGCTCTTCGACCGCACCGCGGACGGCCGGATCTCGCAGCGGAACTTCGGCGGACACGAGTACCCGCGTCTCGCCCACGTCGGCGACCGCACCGGCCTCGAACTGATCCGCACCCTCCAGCAGAAGATCGTCTCCCTCCAGCAGGAGGACAAGCGGGAGCTCGGCGACTACGAGGCCGGTCTCAAGGTCTTCCAGGAATGCACGGTGACGCGGGTCCTGAAGCGGGACGGCAGGGTCTGCGGTGTCTTCTGCTACGAGCGGGAGTCCGGTCGCTTCTTCGTCCTCGAGGCTCCCTCCGTCGTCCTGGCCACGGGCGGCATCGGCAAGTCCTTCAAGGTCACCTCCAACTCCTGGGAGTACACCGGGGACGGCCACGCCCTCGCGCTGCTCGCCGGCGCCCCGCTGGTGAACATGGAGTTCGTGCAGTTCCACCCGACGGGGATGGTCTGGCCCCCGTCGGTGAAGGGCATCCTCGTCACCGAGTCGGTGCGCGGCGACGGCGGGGTGCTGCGGAACTCCGAGGGCAAGCGGTTCATGTTCGACTACGTGCCCGACGTGTTCAAGGAGAAGTACGCCCAGTCCGAGGACGAGGGCGACCGCTGGTACGAGGACCCGGACAACAACCGGCGTCCCCCCGAACTGCTGCCGCGCGACGAGGTCGCGCGGGCGATCAACTCCGAGGTCAAGGCGGGCCGCGGGTCCCCGCACGGCGGTGTGTTCCTCGACGTGTCCACCCGGATGCCGGCCGACGTGATCCGGCGCCGGCTGCCGTCGATGTACCACCAGTTCAAGGAACTCGCGGACGTCGACATCACGGCGGAGGCCATGGAGGTCGGCCCCACCTGCCACTACGTGATGGGCGGCATCGCCGTCGAGTCCGACACCGCGGGCGCGCTCGGCGTCCCCGGGCTGTTCGCGGCCGGAGAGGTCGCGGGCGGGATGCACGGCTCCAACCGCCTCGGCGGCAACTCGCTCTCCGACCTGCTCGTCTTCGGACGCCGGGCCGGGCTGCACGCGGCCGAGTACGCCCAGCGGCTCCCCGCCCGGCCGGCGGTCGACGAGGCCCAGATCGACGCGGCGGCCGCCGAGGCGCTGCGCCCGTTCAGCGCGGAGGGGCCGGAGGCGGGGGCGGCCCCGGAGAACCCGTACACGCTCCATCAGGAGCTCCAGCAGACGATGAACGACCTGGTCGGCATCATCCGCCGGGCGGGCGAGATGGAGCAGGCCCTCACGAAACTCGCCGAACTGCGCGAGCGGGCGAGCCGCGCCGGGGTCGAAGGTCACCGGCAGTTCAACCCCGGCTGGCACCTCTCCCTGGACCTGCGGAACATGCTCCTGGTCAGCGAGTGCATCGCGCGCGCCGCCCTGGAGCGGACGGAGAGCCGCGGCGGCCACACCCGGGAGGACTGCCCCGGCATGGACCGTGAATGGCGCCGGGTGAACCTGGTGTGCCGGCTCAGGCAGGACGACGACGCCACCGCGGCCGCCGGGGCCACCGGGGCCACCGGGGCCACCGGCCGGATTCGGCTGGAGCGGAGGACGTCCGAGCCCATCCGTGCCGACCTGCTCGCCCTGTTCGAGAAGGAAGAGCTGATCAAGTACCTCGCCGAGGAGGAGCTGACCGAGTGAGCGCCTACCAAGCCCGCTTCAAGGTCTGGCGGGGCGACCCGAGCGGCGGCGGCCTCGAGGATTTCACCGTCGAGGTCAACGACGGAGAGGTCGTCCTCGACATCATCCACCGCCTCCAGGCCACCCAGGTCTCCGACCTCGCGGTCCGATGGAACTGCAAGGCCGGCAAGTGCGGTTCGTGCAGCGCCGAGATCAACGGCCGGCCCCGGCTGATGTGCATGACCCGGATGTCCGTCTTCTCGAAGGAGGAGACGATCACGGTCACCCCGCTGCGGGCGTTCCCCGTGGTGCGCGACCTGGTCACCGACGTCTCGTTCAACTACGAGAAGGCCAGGGAGATCCCGGCGTTCGTGCCACCCCCGGAGCTCGCGGCCGGCGAGTACCGGATGCAGCAGATGGACGTGGAGCGGTCGCAGGAGTTCCGCAAGTGCATCGAGTGCTTCCTGTGCCAGGACACCTGCCATGTGGTGCGCGACCACGAGGAGAACAAGGAGGCCTTCGCGGGCCCGCGTTTCCTGATGCGCATCGCCGAACTGGACATGCACCCGCTGGACGCCGCCGCCGGGACGGGGCTGGACCGCAGGACGACGGCCCAGGACGAGCACGGACTGGGCTACTGCAACATCACCAAGTGCTGCACGGAGGTCTGCCCCGAGGGCATCAAGATCACGGACAACGCGCTGATCCCGATGAAGGAACGCGCCGCGGACCGCAAGTACGACCCCCTGGTGTGGCTGGGCAACAAGATCAGGCGCCGGGAGTCCTGAACCGCGGGAGCCGGCGCGTCTCCCGCGCCGGCTCCCGCGGCCCGGGCTGTCAGCACCACCCTTCGCGGTAGGCCTTCCAGTCGCCCTCCTCGGCTGCGAAGTCCACGTACAGCGCCACACCGAAACGCTTCCTGTCGCGGTCCGTGCGTCCGAGGCCGAGCCGGGTGCCGCGGACCGCGGCCGCGACCGTCTCGGCGTTCTCGTGGTGGCCGAGGTCGTCCTCGTGGAAGAACGGCAGCCCCATCAGCAGGTCGGTGCCCTCCGGCGTCACCTCGAGCGCGAGGGCGGTCTGCTGCGCCACGTAGCCGCCGTACATGCCCTCCAGCGGCATCCAGGTGTCGTACGACATGACCGCTATCTGGTCGACCCGGCGCGCGACCTCGCCGAAGAACTCCTGCGACCACCACTTCTCGCGGCCGCTGACCGCCGCGTTCACCCGGTGCGCGGCGGGCAGGGGGTCGATCTGATGGGCCGCGACCGACAGCTGCGCCTCACGCTCGCGCGTCAGCTCGCGCAGGTCGCCGAGCAGGGACAGATAGTCCCGGTCACCGGAGAGCAGCGGCTCGAGGTCGAAGTGGACGCCCTCGAAACCGGCGTCGAGGATCTGCCGGGCGGAGCCCACCACCGCGTCGCGGGACCGGGCGTCCAGGCGCAGCCCGTCCGGTCCGCCGTTGGCCAGCACGTCACCCATCCACGCCTGGACGCGGATGCCCGGCATCTCCCGGTGCACGGCGTCCAGGAGCCATCGGGCGCGGGGGTAGCGGTCCCGGGGCAGGGTGCCGTCGTGCTCGAGCGGGCCGGCGTGCACGTACAGGTCCTTGATGCCGGTGCCGCGGATCCGCTCGGCGAAGGCCCGGACGTCGGCGTCCTTCTTACGGCCGTCCACCCAGGCGTGGCCCAGCCAGATCGCGTCCTTGCCGCGGGTGCGGGTGCCGTCCCGGAGGTCGCCCGCGTAGTTGATGCGCAGAGCCACCGCACCGGCGAGCGGCGGGACGAGCAGGACCAGGGCCAGCGCGAGGGCGATCCTCTTCGGCCACTTCAGCCGCGGGCTGCGCCATCTCCGTACGAGCGCCCGCGTCCTTCCGCCCGGCCGGGTGTCGGTTCCTGTTGCCTCGTCGATCCCCATGGGGTGCAGGACCCAGGATCGGGTGCCCGCGGTTCCTGAAGCGTGCGGTCGCGGCGGAACAGAGGGGGACTTAGCCTCCGAAATGTGATGCGAACAGCCGCCCGGGTCCTCGTCGCCGTGCTCATGGCGTCGTGGTGGCTGGTCGTGCCCGCCACCGGCGGAGCCGCCGCGGACGACCCCGTCGACCTCTCCCGGCAGGGCCAGATCACCGACCGCGCGGACGCCCTGGACGACCGCGCGGCCGAGGTGTCACGGGCCCTGGACCGCCTGTACGACGAGCAGCGGCTCCAGCTGTTCGTCGTCTACGTCACCAGCTTCTCCGGCCGCTCCGCGCAGGAGTGGGCGGCCGAGACGGCCACGAGGAACGGACTGGGGACGAACGACGTCCTGCTCGCCGTCGCGACCCGCGACCGGCAGTACGCCTACTGGGTCGACGCCGCCTCCCGCCTGACCGACGCACAGCTCGCCGAGGTCGCCCGGACGGCGGTGGAGCCGGCGCTGCGGGAGAACGACTGGGCGGGCGCCGCGATCGGCGCCGCCGACGGCTACGGCGCGGTGACGGCCGGCGAACCGGTCCCCACGGTGAACATCACGCCGGGCGAGGCGGACCCCGGCGACGGCGGCGGCGCGGGCACCGGAGCGGGCGACCTCGTGCTGCCGATCGCGATCCTCGGCGGCGCCGCCGTCCTCGCCGCGTACGCGTACACCAAGCGCAGGCGGCGCACGGCGACCCGCACCACTCCCCGGGGCGGCCAGGAGGGCTGGGGCGCGCCGGAGCAGCCACCGCTCCCGGAGCTCGACGCCCGGGCCAGGACGGCGCTGGTGGAGACCGACGACGCGGTGCGCACGAGCCAGGAGGAACTCGGCTTCGCCACGGCCCAGTTCGGCGAGGAGGCCGCGCGGCCCTTCCACGAGGCCGTGGCGCACGCGAAGAAGGAGCTGACCGCCGCGTTCAGGCTCCGCCAGCAACTGGACGACGCCTACCCGGAGGACGACGCCACCCGCCGCAGGATGCTCGACGAGATCCTCGCCCGCTGCTCGGAGGCCGATCGCCGGCTCGACGCCGAGGCCGAGGACTTCGACCGGCTGCGGGCCCTGGAACGCAACGCGCCGCAGGCACTGGACGCGGCGGCGGCCGCCTTCCAGGACGTCGACGGCCGCGTCGTCAGCGCGGAGGCCACGCTGGGGGTGATGCGCGAGCGGTACGCGGCCTCGGCGGCGGCCCCCGTCGCGAACGACGTGGAACAGGCGAAGGACCGGCTCCAGTTCGCCGCGGCCGCCCTCGACCGCGGCCGGCAGGCCGTCGAGGCCGGCGACAACGGGTCCGCCGCGGTCCAGGTGCGGGCCGCGGAAGGGGCCGTCGCACAGGCCGCACGCCTGATCGAGGCCGTGGACCGGCGGGCGCGGGAACTGGCGGAAGCGACCGGAAAGCTGCCGAGCGCGCTCACCGAGACGGAGACCGACCTGGCGGAGGCGCGCGGACTGCTCAAGGGGACGGAGGAAGGCACCTCGACCGCCGGGCTCCAGGGGCGGATCGCCCGCGCGGAGACGGTCGCCGCGGAGGTGCGCACGGCGACGGAGTCCGGGCGGTACGACCCCATCGACGCGCTGCGCCGGGTGGAGGAGGCCGACGCCGCCCTGGACGAGGCGCTGGCCGGGATCCGGGAACAGGAGCAGGGGACACGGCGCGCCCGGGCCCTGCTGGAGCGGGCCGTGCTCGGCGCGCGCTCCGGCATCGGCGCCGCCACGGACTACATCACCACCCACCGCGGCGCCGTCGGCAGCGAGGCCAGGACGCGCCTGGCGGAGGCCCAGCGCCGGCTGGAGCGCGCACAGGCACTGGCCGGCCCGGACGGCACCGGCGGTGACGCGCAGACGGCGCTGGCCGAGGCGCAGCGCGCGGACTGGCTGGCGCAGCAGGCGCAGAGCCTCGCGGAGAACGACGTGCGCGACTTCCGGAACCCCTTCGGACCGGGCGGCACGCCGGGGGCCGGCGGCCCCGGAGGCGGACTCGGGGGCGCGGTGCTCGGCGGCATCCTCCTCGGCGGGATGCTCGGCGGCGGGGGACGCGGCGGCGGCCTCGGGGGCGGGTTCGGCGGGGGTTTCGGCGGAGGGCCCGGCAGCTTCGGCGGGGGTGGCACGCGGGGCCGGATGGGCGGTGGCCGCTTCTGACGTACCCCGGCCCGTGTCACGCACGCCGGCCCGTATTCCGTTCGGCGCTCAAGGAGCCTTTCAAGGAGCAGTGGCATGACCAAGCAGACCGTTCTCGGGCGGGTCACCCAGCTGGCCAGGGCGAACATCAACGCGCTGCTGGACCAGGCGGAGGACCCGCAGAAGATGCTCGACCAGCTGATCCGCGACTACACGAACAACATCGTGGAGGCCGAACAGGCGGTGGCGAGCACCATCGGCAACCTGCGCCTCATGGAACAGGACCACCAGGAGGACGTGGACGCCGCCCGGGAATGGGGCGGCAAGGCGCTGGCGGCCAGCAGGAAGGCGGACGAACTGCGTGCCGCGGGACAGTCCGCGGACGCCGACAAGTTCGACAACCTGGCGAAGGTCGCCCTCGGCAGACAGCTCCGGTCCGAGCAGGAGGCGAAGACGGCGGAGCCGACGATCGCCTCCCAGACGGCGGTCGTCGACAAGCTCAAGTCCGGTCTGGAACAGATGAAGGCGAAGCTGGGACAGCTCCAGGCGAGGCGGGACGAACTGGTGGCCAGAGCGAAGTCCGCGGAGGCGCAGAACCGGATGATGGACGCGGTGAAGAGCATCGACGTGCTCGACCCGACGAGCGAACTCCACCGCTTCGAGGACAAGGTCCGGCGCGAGGAGGCGAGGGCGCTCGGCAAGCAGGAACTGGCGGCGTCGTCGCTGGACGCGCAGTTCGAGCAGCTGGAGAGCATGGGGGAGGACGCGGAGATCGAGGCGAGGTTGGCGGCGTTGAAGTCTGCGTAGGGGGTGGGCGGGGGTGGCCGCGTTGGCGCGGCGGCCGCTGCGCGGGGCCGTTCCCCTACCCGCCCCTTCCCGAACCGGGGCAGGCCCCGGGCCCCGTACCGCGCTCCGCGCGGTGCCCTCAATCTCCCCCTACGGCCTGGCGGCCGTGGGAGGTGCCCCCAGGCGGGCTGGATTTCGCTCCGCGAAATCAGCCCCGCCGGCGATTGAGGCGCGGGGGTCCGGTGGGGGTCCCCCCACGCCGCCAGGCGTAGGGGGAGGAGCCCCCGGTTCGGGAAGGGGCGGGTAGGGGAAAACGCCAGCCGCAGGCGCCGCGCCCCCGTACCCGCCCCACGCCCTCAGAACATGCTCAGCAGCTGCTCCACCGTCGGCTCCGCCGACCCCTCGCCGTCCGGCAGTGCCAGCTCGAACCACACCGTCTTGCCCCGCGGCGTCCGCCGTGAGCCCCACGCCGCGCTCAGGAGGCCGACCAGTTGGAGGCCGCGGCCTCCCTCGTCGGTGTCGCGGGCGCGGCGGCGTCGGGGCTGGACGAGGCCGGCGTCCCACACCTCGCAGACCAGGGTCCGGTCCCTGAGCAGCCGCAGGCGGATCTCGCCCTCCCCGTAGCGCAGGGCGTTGGTGACCAGTTCGCTGACGAGGAGTTCGACCGTGTCGACGAGCGCCTCGAGGTCCCAGGCGGTCAGCTGGGCGCGGGCCAGTTCGCGGGCCCGGCCCACCGAGCGGGGTTCGCGGGGCAGACGCCAGTCGCCCACGGCTTCGGTCGGCAGGCCCTGTATGCGGGCCATCAGCAGCGCGATGTCGTCCTCGCCGTGCCGGGTGTCGAGGGCGCCGAGCACATGGTCGGCGACGTCCTCGAGGGGGCGTACCGGATCCGCGAGTGCGGCACGGAAGGCGCGCAGGCCCTCTTCGAGCGGGTGGTCGCGGGACTCGACCAGGCCGTCGGTGTAGAGGGCGAGGAGGGATCCCTCGGGTACTTCGACCTCCACCTCCTCGAAGGGTTCGCCGCCCACGCCGAGCGGCATGCCCGGCGGCACGTCGAGCAGCAGCGCCTCTTCGCCCGGTTCGACCAGAACGGGCGGCAGATGGCCCGCGTTGGCGAAGGTGCAGCGCCGGGTGACCGGGTCGTAGACGGCGTAGACGCAGGTGGCGAGGTATACCTCGGAGAGGTCCGCGTCGCGGGACGTGTGGGCGACGCGGGAGGGGACCTGGGCGCCGCCCGAGGTGCGGCCGCCCTTGGCGGGGCTGCCGAGGCCGCGCGCGATCTCGTCGAGCGCGGAGAGCACTTCGGCCGGTTCGAGGTCGAGCAGGGCCAGGGTCCTCACGGCGGTGCGCAGTTCGCCCATGGCGACGGCGGCCCGCAGCCCGCGGCCCATCACGTCGCCGACGACCAGGGCGGTGCGGTGGCCGGGGAGTTCGATGACGTCGAACCAGTCGCCGCCGACTTCCGTGGCGGTGGTGCCGGGCAGATAGCGGCAGGCGATGTCGAGCCCGGCCGCCTCCGGGTCGCCGGGGGGCAGCAGGCTGCGCTGGAGGATGAGGGCGCGTTCGTGCTCCCTGCGGTACAGCCGGGCGTTGTCGATGCAGACGGCGGCGCGGGCCGCGAGCTCGACGGCGAGGGCCCGGTCCCGTTCCCCGAAGGGTTCGCTGCCCTTGGTGCGGGAGAACTGCACCAGTCCGACGACGGTGTCGTGCGCCACCATCGGTACGGCCAGCGTCGACTGGACGAGGCTGCCGTCCTCGCCGGGGATCGACCGGACGGCCGCCGTGCGCAGGGCGCCGGCGCACGGGGAGTTGAACGGGTAGCGGTGGACCTCGCCGACCGCGGTGGGGGCGCTCCCTTCTGGCGCGCAGCCCGGAGTGGTCATCAGCGGGGCGTCGGAGACGGCGCTGGCGAAGGCGACCCTGCGCAGTTCGGCGCTGCCTCCTCCGAAGCCCTCCGAGCGTGCGGAGCCCCACTGTCCGGGCGGGGCCTCGTCGCCGGTGAGCAGTCCTTGGTACAGGTCGACGGAGGCGAGGTCGCAGAAGCCGGGGACGGCGACGTCGAGGAGTTCGCGGGCGGTGGTCTCCAGGTCGAGGGAGTTGCCGATCCGGGCGCTCGCCTCGTTGAGGAGGGCGAGGTTCCGGCGGGCGTTCGCGGCTTCGCGGGCTGCGATGTGACGGCGTGTGACATCCGTGCCGACCCCGGCGACCCCCACGGGCCGGCCTGATCCGCCGTGCACCCGGTAGAGGTTGATCGACCAGTGCCTGCGGTCGGTGCTGCCGGGGGCCGTGCCGACGATCTGGAGGTCGGTGACGGGGTCACCGGTCTCCAGGACCCTGCGCAGCGAGGCGTTCATCCGCTCCGCCTCCGGGCGGGAGAGGTAGTCGTGCACGGTGCGGCCGCGGTGGTCCTCCGCGGCGCCGCCGAAGACGGTGGCGAAACGCTGGTTGGCGCGCTGCACGGTGAGGTCGGTGCCGAAGAGCAGGAACCCGAAAGGAGATTGGCCGAAAATAGCCTGCGATGCGGCGAGGTCGGTCTCTATCCGGCGCAGCGCGCGGACGTCGAGGACGATGCACAGCGCGCCCTGTTCGCCCTGGGACGTCTCACTGGGCATCACATAGATCTCGGCGAGGCCGTGCGCCTGGCTGCCGCCCGGCATCCGGAAGGGGACGAGTCCGGTCCACTCCTTGCCGTCGAGGATCTCGGCCAGTCTGCGGCGTCCGCGGGGGCGGAGCTCAGCGGGCATGAAGACCTCGACCGGGTCCTTGCCCCTGGCCTCGTCGGCAGCGATGCCGAACAGCTCCACGGCCCGGTCGCTCCACTGGTCGACCAGACCGTCGTGGCCGATCGAGAACGAGGCCACCTTGATGTAGTCATAGATCGAGCCAGGCGGGCTGCTCTGCCATACGACATCGCTCGCCGTCTCAGGTATTTCGCTCACGCGACCGTCCCCTCCAGCTCACCGCACCGGACCGGCCATGACCGCAGTATTCAGCACTACGGCTCCCACCGACACGGCGTTCACGATCACAGAGCGGTCTCGTTCGTTTTGAGCCGACTCCGACGTGATCGTCGTCCCTGAAGACTTCTAACCAGCGAGAGCCAGCTCGAACCACACGGTCTTGCCGGTCCTGCCCCGGCGCGTGCCCCAGCGACGGGCGGAACAGGCCACCAGTTGCAGCCCTCGTCCGCTCTCGTCCTCGCTGCGGGCCGATCTCTCCACGGGAGGATCCGGAAGGGGATCGGACACCTCCACCAGCAGGACCGGTGCCACGCCGGTACGTTCCGGGCGGCTCAGGCGAAGGTTGATCGGGCCGGGGGTGTAGCGCTGGGAATTGGTCACCAGCTCACTGACCAGGAGCACCGTCAGATCACCGACGGCGGCGTCGATTCCCCACAGGTGGAGGGTGTCGCGGACCGCGTGCCGGGCCGCGCGCACCACGTTCGGTTCGGCCGGAAAAGTCCACTCGGCGCGTTCGCCTCGGGTGCCGATCACGCCGATCACTTCCCCGGATCACCAGCGGAACCATGTCCTGTTTCAGGGGGTTAATCAGCACATACCCTGTTTGTCGCCCGAATTACCGCCCACGGACCGCAATGGCCGCACGCGTTGCCGCGGCAGCTCGTCCACCGACGGCTTGCCCCGACGGCGCGCGCCTCAGCGGCGTGCGCCCTCCCCGGTCCCCTCCGCCCGCTCGCGCCGTTGGCGCGCGCAGGCGGCGACCGCGGGCAGGTCCTGGTCGAGCCAGTCGACGGCGTCGAGCTCGTCCGGCCCGAGCCAGCGGAGGGCGTCGTGGTCCTGAAGCGGCCTGGGCTCACCGGACAGCAGCCGGGCCGTCCACACCTGGAGCACGTATCCCGCCCGCAGCGGCCACTCGCCGGGGACACGGTCCACCGGTTCGGTCTCGATGCCCAGTTCTTCGCGCAGTTCACGCACGAGCGCCTGCTCGGGACTCTCCCCCGGCTCCAGCTTGCCGCCGGGCAGCTCCCAGCGGCCGGCCAGCTCGGCGGGCGCGCTGCGCCGCGCGGCGAGGAGCCGCCCTTCTTCGTACACAGCTCCGGCCACGACCACCACACGATCAGTCATGCGGCGGAGCGTACTGGCCCCGAGTGTCCGGCCGCGCGCGCCGGAGGCGCCGTCAGCGCGCTGTCCGGCCGACCCGCTCGACCCAGTAGAGCCGCTGGTGACCGCGTCCGTCGAGCGCGTCGGCGATCTTCTGCGCCTCTGCCTCTGTCGCGTAACGGCCGACGCGGTAGCAGTTGCCGTTGCCGTCCTGCCGTATGACGAGCCAGGGCAGGACAGCGCCGCTGTCGGTCATCGCGCCCCTCCCTCGGTCGGCCCGCTTGTCCGTAACGATCGCCAGGAAACCGCAGTACGCATATGCCCAAGCCTACGCCTGACGTTCACTGAGCGGATACGGGTTTTCACAAAGAGACAGGAAAAGGGGCGCATCCGACTGGATACGCCCCTTGGTCCCGTACCGGTGGCCGCTGCGGAGCCCGGTACGAGCGCCGCAGAAAGGTCACCTCACGGGCAGGTGGTACGCGATGCGGTAACGGTCCGCGGGCACGACCACGTCGGCGGTCTCCACCGCACGGCCCGAGGCGTAATACGTGCGCTCGACGACCATCACCACATGGCCGGGCACGCCGCCGAGGGCCAGCAGCTCCTCCGCGAGGCCGGGCCGGGCGCCGACCTCCTCCACGACGTTGTCCACCACGATGTCGATGGCGGCCATCCGCTCGACGACTCCGCAGCCGCCGAGCGGGCCCTCCTCCGGCAACATCACCGGCGTGCGGCCGGTGACCTCGAGCGGCTCCCAGGAGGTGGAGAGCATCATCGCCTCGCCTGCGTCCCGGAAGACGTAGCGCGTGCGCATCACGCGGGCGCCGAGCTCGATCCCGAGCCGCCCGGCCACCTCCGGGGTCGCCGCCTCCTGCTCGCTGCTGGACTCCCACGTCCCCCGGGCACCCTCCTCCGCCTGCTCCTGCCGGAACGGGCTGGCACCCGAGGGCGGTCGGAAGCCGGACCGGGCGACCCGGCGCGGCACGGGCCGCTCACGCACATACGTCCCGGAGCCCGAGCGGCCCTCCACCAGCCCTTCCGCCATCAGCACCTTGCGCGCCTCGAGGGCGACCGTGTCCGAGACGCCGTACTCCTCGCGGATGCGGGCCTGCGAGGGGAGGCGGGTGTGCGGCGGCAGCGAGCCGTTCACGATCTTCTCGCGGAGATCGCTCGCAACGCGCAGGTAGGCGGGCTGCTCACCGAATGTCACTGGCCACTCCCCAACAGGTTGACAGACTGCAACAGAGTCGCAACGGTCGGTTGCTGACCGCAAGTGTGGGCCAACGTTTCACCCGAAGTGATGATTTGCCGCTGAGCAGAGGTTTACCGCGAGTACGGGCCATCAGATGGCGGCACCCCTTGACCGCAATGGTCCATACCAATACGTTCCTGCGCACACGACACCGTTCTCGGAACCCGTTTCCGGCACGCGCACAGGAATGAGCCCGATGCGTCGAAGAACCTTTGTCCGGGCGGCCGTTGCCGTCTGCTCGCTCTCGCTCGTCGCCACCCTCGCCCCCGCCGCCGTCGCCACCTCGGCCCAGGACGGCGACCGGGGCAGCGGCCACGGCCACCACAAGCAGTCGTACAAACGTGTCGGCTACTTCACCCAATGGGGCGTCTACGGCCGGGACTTCCAGGTCAAGGACATGGACACCAGTGGCCAGGCCGCCAGACTCACCCACATCAACTACGCCTTCGGCAACGTGAACGCCGACGGCAAGTGCTTCACCGGGAACATCCCCGGCGAGGCCGACGCCTGGGCGGACTACGTCAGGCCGCTGGAGGCCGCGGACTCGGTCGACGGCGTCGCCGACACCGCGGAGCAGCCGCTCGCCGGCAACTTCAACCAGCTGCGCGAGCTCAAGGCCAAGCACCCCGGCCTGAAAGTCATGATCTCGCTGGGCGGCTGGAGCTGGTCCACCCACTTCTCGGACGCGGCCCGGACGCCCGAGTCGCGCAAGGCGCTCGTCTCCTCGTGCATCGACCTCTACATCAAGGGCAACCTTCCGGCCGACGGAGCGCGCGGGGGCGCGGGCGCGGCGGCCGGACTGTTCGACGGCATCGACATCGACTGGGAGTGGCCGGGCTCCGAGGGCGACGCCGACACCGTGTACCGGCCCGAGGACAAGAAGAACTTCACGGCGCTGGTGCACGAGTTCCGCACCCAGCTGGACGACTACGCCGAGTCCCGGCAGAAGGACCGGGGCGGTCAGCGCAAGCACTACGAGCTGTCCGCCTTCGTGCCGACCGCGCCGGCCAAGATCGACGCCGGTTTCGAGGTCCGCAAGATCATGCGGGACTTCGACTTCGTCAACCTCCAGGGCTACGACTTCCACGTCTCCGGCGAGAAGACCACCGCCCAGCAGTCGGCGCTGTACGCCCGCGGGGACTTCAGCGTCGACCAGACCGTCCGCGACTGGCTGCGGCGCGGCGCGCCGGCACGCAAGCTGGTGGTCGGGATGCCCTTCTACGGGCAGGGGTGGACCGGAGTGACCGGCGGGGGCGACGGCATGGGGCAGCCGGCGACGGCACCCGCCCCGGCGACCTGGGCGGCCGGCTACGAGGACTACAAGGCCCTCAAGAAGCTCGCCGACTCCGGTGCCTACGAAGTCCACCGCGACCGGCGCAACGGGCACGCGTGGCTCTTCGACGGCACGACCCTGTGGACGTACGACGATCCCTCGGTGCTGCGCGCCAAGACGTCGTACATCCGCGACCGCGGTCTCGGCGGCGCGATGTTCTGGTCGCTCGACGGGGACACCGCCGACGGCGAGCTGACGGCCGCGGTCGACGGCGGCCTGAGCCGCCGCTGATCCGCCGACCGGTCCACCGACCGGTCCACCGACCGGTCCACCGACCGGTCCGCCGCTGATACGGAAGCGGCCCCGTACGGACCACGCGTCCTACGGGGCCGCGACCCGGTGCCCGGGCCGTGCAGGGCAGGCTGCGCGGGGCGCTTGCCACCGGACCGGCCCGCGGCCGCACAGCAGAGCCGCGCTGCGCGTTCCCTGGACCCGACCGTAAGGGGCAGGCTCCGCGGCGGCGGGCCTCCGCCCGTGCGGGCCTACGCGCCGGTTGCGTACTCCTCGTCCGGCGGCGGGGTGGTGCTCAGTCCCAGGGCGTCCCGGGCGGCGATCCGCGTCTCGGTGGTCAGCGCCCACTCCGCGGCCGTCACGTGCGCCCAGAAGGCGTCCTCGTCCGCCGCCTTCGCGGCCACGGCCCATGCCTTGCCGGACGCCTCGAACTGTTTCGCCCTCGCCGTCAGCGAAGGTGACGCACCCTCCGGCCAGGAGCGGCCGCGCAGCGCCGTCGCCTGCTCGGCCAGGACGGTCGCCATCTCCTTGGCCCAACTCCGGTACGGCGCGGGGTCGTCGGAGAAATCCGCGTCCGGTTCCTCGTACGCCGCGCTCTCCACGGCGTGCTCGGCGTTGATGTAGGAGAGCTGGTCGGGGTCGTGGGTCCCGGGGCCCACACGGAGCGACCGGGTCAGCCCGTCCCCGGTGAGCGCGCAGGTGACCGCGCGGTCGCCGCGCGCCCAGCCCTGTCTGGTCGGAAGGTAGTAGTACATCTCCACGTCGTCCGGGAACGCCCAGGAGTCCGGGACGTAGGCGTCGTTGAGATCGAGGCAGCGATCCTCCGCGAACGTCTCCCCCGCCGGGCTGCCGGGCGCCGGGTCGGACCGCTTGAACCGGTAGGTCCCGGTCACCTCGGCGTCGTGCCGCTCGTCGCAGGGGACGATGTCGACGTTCACGACCTCCCGCTCCAGGTCTCCCCCCGGCACGTCGAAGCACTCGCCCTTGCGCAGGTTCTGGGTGCTCTTGGAGCGGGAGGCACCCTCGACGCCGTCGCGGAACCCGTTCCAGGCATCGCCCGCCGCGCCCGTCACCACCATGAGCAGGACGAGCAGTGTGCTGATCGACGACAGGACGATGCCGGCGATCGCCATTCCCTTGCCGCGGCCGCCCTTGCGGCTGATCTGCCCGAGGGCGACGGCGCCGAGGACGAGTCCGAGCGGCGGCAGACAGCAGACGACGCCGACGACCAGCGAGGTGATGGCGAGGCCGTTCACGGACTCCGGCCGCGGGGGCGGCGGGTACGGCGACGGCGGCCGGTACGACGGGTGTTGCGGGTAGGGCGGCCCGCTCTGTGCGGATGGGTCCACGGTGCGGGTGCTCCTCGTCGGTCCGGTGTTCGCGCACACCGATGTGAACAGGCGCGCGAATGATACGACGCGGCACCGACGGCACCGACGGCATCGCGAGCGGCCGTGACACGGCGGAAGGGGCGGTCGCTCACGCGACCGCCCCTCCACCGCTCGGCCTGTCATCGGCTCATGGCCTCGACGGGTTCATGGCCTCGACGGGCTCACTCACTCAGAACTGGAGCGCCCAGGAGTCGATCTTCCCGGTGTCGTACGACGCGTTGTCGCTGACCCGCAGCTTCCAGGTGCCGTTGGCCGCTTCGGACGACGCGTTCACCGTGTAGGTGGTGATCACGTTGTCCAGGCTGCCGCCGGACCCGTACGCCTTGAGGTTGTACACGGAACCGTCGGGAGCGACCAGGTCGATCCGCAGGTCACCGATGTACGTGTGCTTGATGTCGACCGGCACGCGGAGGCTGGTCGGCGCGTTGCCGGCGACTCCGCTGACGGTGATCGGCGACTCGACGGTGGAGCGGTCGCTGATCGTGTAGTCCGTGAGGTTCTCGAACCGGTCGCCGGTGGGCGGCTCGGTGGTGCCTCCGTCGCCGACGTACAGGAGACGGTTCGGCGAGCCGGTGCCCGGGCTGGTCACGACACCGCTGGTGGCGGCGGTGGTCAGGGCCGTGGAGACCTGAGCCGGGGTCGCGGTCTTGTTCTGCGCCAGGTACAGCGCCGCCGCGCCGGCGACGTGCGGGGTGGCCATCGAGGTGCCGGAGATGGTGTTCGTCGCCGTGTCACCGGTGTTCCACGCCGACTTGATCGACGAGCCGGGGGCGAAGATGTCCAGCACGCTGCCGTAGTTGGAGAAGCTGGAGCGGGCGTCGGAGCTGGTGGTGGAGCCGACGGTGATGGCCTCCGCGACGCGCGCGGGCGAGTAGTTGGAGGCGTTGGAACCGTCGTTGCCCGCCGCCACCGCGTAAGTGACGCCGGAGGCGATGGAGTTGCGCACGGCGGTGTCGAGGGCCGTGTCGATGCCGCCGCCGAGGCTCATGTTGGCGACAGCCGGCTTGACGGCGTTCTGCGTCACCCAGTCGATACCGGCGACGACCTGAGCGGTGGTGCCGGAGCCGGAGTTGTTGAGCACGCGGACGCCGACGATCTTGGCCTTCTTGGCCACACCGTAGGAGGATCCCGCGACGGTACCGGCGACGTGGGTGCCGTGGCCGTTGCCGTCCTGCGCCGTGTTGTCGTTGTCGATGGCGTCGTAGCCGTTGAAGGCACGGCCACCGAAGTCGCTGTGGGAGATGCGCACACCGGTGTCGATGATGTACGCGGTGACCCCCTCACCGGCGGTGTCGGGGTAGGTGTAGTTCTGGTTCAGCGGCAGCGCCTTCTGGTCGATCCGGTCGAGACCCCAGGACGGCGGGCTCGGCTGGGTGCCAGAGATCTTGAAGACACGGTTCTGCACGACGGACTCGACGGCCGGGTCCGCGGCGAACTTCTTCGCCTGCGCCTCGGAGACCTTGACGGCGTAACCGTTCAGAGCGGCGTTGTACGTCTTCTCGATCTTCGCGCCGTACTTCGCGGCGAGGCGCTTGCCCGCCCTGGAACCGGCGTCGCCCGCGGACTCCTCGAGGGTGACGATGTAGCTGCCTTCGATGGCTCCGGGCGCGCCCGCGTTCTCGATGACGCCCGTGGGCGCCGGCAGGGCGGCGGAGGCCGGAAGGGCGTAGACCGTGCCGAGTGCGAGCGCGGCGACGGATATGGCGCTGGCCGCGGCGAGTCTTCGCCGCGAGTCACGCATCACAGACATGTGAGGGGTCCTCCTCATTGGTGGTGCGTTGCTGTGGGGGATTGCGACAGGAGCATGCCAACGACGCGGCCCCAAATCCGCGTCATGTGCGTACGCCTGCCGAGCGAAAGATTGACCGATCCATAGGAATCCCACAAGAGGCCCGACCGCCAGGTAACAAGCGCGCCACACAACTGCCATGCTGGCGAACCATGACGACGTACCGCTGCCCCGACTGCGGAACCAGTTCGCCGGTCGATTCTGCCACCTGGTGCTGTCCGGACTGCCACGGACCCTGGGACCTCGACTTCCGGGCCGCGCCGGTCCCCCTCACCGAGCTGCCGGGGCGGGTGAATTCACTGTGGCGTTACGCGGAGGCGCTGCCGCTCACCGATCCCGTCACCTCCCTCGGGGAGGGCCGCACCCCGCTCGTCCCGCTCACCGGGACCGTCAGCGTGAAGCTCGACTTCCTCACGCCGACACTGTCCTTCAAGGACCGCGGCGCCGTGATGCTGGCCGAACTCGCCCGGCGCCTGCCGGGACCGCCGCGCCGCGTGATCGCCGACAGCAGCGGCAACGCGGGGACGGCGGTGGCCGCGTACTGCGCGCGGGCCGGACTGGACTGCACGGTCTTCGTCCCCGAGGCGACCTCCGCGAAGAAGGTCGAGCAGATCCGGGCCCACGGCGCGCGGCTGGAACTCGTCCCCGGCGACCGGGAGGCCACCGCGGAGGCGGCTCGCGCCGCGGCCGGCGGCGAAGGGGTCTTCTACGCGAGCCACGTGTACAACCCCTTCTTTCTGCACGGCACCAAGACCTACGTGTACGAGCTCTGGGAGGACCTCGGCGGCCGGCTGCCGGAGGCGATCGTCGTCCCGGTCGGCAACGGCACGCTGCTGCTCGGCGCGGCCCAGGCACTGACCGAGCTCCACGAGCACGGCCTGATCGAATCCCGTCCCGCCCTGATCGCCGTCCAGGCCGAGGCCGTCTCGCCTCTGGCCGCGGCGTTCCACGCTGGCGCCGACGACCTGCTCGGCCGCTCCCCCGCCCGCCCGACGCTCGCCGAGGGCATCGCCATCCCGAACCCGCCGCGGGCACGGCAGATCCTGCGGGCGGTACGGGAGTGGGGCGGAACGTTCCTGACGGTCACGGAGGACGAGATCCGGCAGGCCCGACGCGACCTCGCGGGGCGGGGCCTGTTCGTCGAGTCGACGGGCGTCGCGTGCTGGGCGGCGGCCGGCGGCTGGACCGACCGCACGGCCGTGGTGCCGCTGTGCGGGGCGGGGCTGAAGACGGGGGCGGCCGAAACATAGGCGTTCCGCGACCGGTTGACATCGAGCGCGCTCCAAGTGGTGCAATCCAGGCGCTGGAGCGACACACGACCGGACCGGGGGACCACATGGACGAGAACACCACGCAGGGCGGCGCACCGGCCACCCACGTCACGCATCACCGGCGGCGGCAGCGGGATCGGCGCCGCGGCGGCCCGCCTGCTCCTCGACCGGGGGCACCGCGTGGCCGTCACCGGGCGGAACCCTGAGCGGCTGCGGCGGTTCGCCGACGAACTGGGCTCGCCCGGGGGACTGCTCCTGCTGCCGGGCGACGCGTCCGACCACGAGTCGGTCCAGGCCGCCGTCGACGCGACCGTCGAGACGTTCGGCCGGCTCGACGCCGTCGTGGCGAACGCGGGCTTCGCCACGCACGACACCCTCGCGGACGGTGATCCGGAGGGATGGCGGGAAATGGTGCTCACCAACGTCCTCGGACCGGCGCTTCTGATCCGGGCCTCGCTGCCCGCGCTGAAGGAGACACGCGGCCGGATCGTTTTGATCGGCAGCGTGGCCGGCTTCCAGAACACCCCGGGCAACATCTACGGCGCCACGAAGTGGGCCGTCACCGGCCTCGCGGAGAACACCCGCCGGATGGTGACGGCCGACGGTGTGGGCGTCACCCTCGTCGCGCCCGGCCGTGTCGAGACCCCGTTCTGGGACGGTCTCGGCGCCCTCCCCGAAGGGCATCTGCTGACGGCCGGCCAGATCGCGGACTCCATCGTGTGGGCGATCGGGCAGCCGGAGGGCGTCGACATCAACACCGTGATCATCCGCCCCGTCGGCCAACCGGTCTGACCCACCGGCCTCCGGGCCGGCCGCTGGTCGTCGAGCGGCCGGCCCCGCGTCCGGCGCTACGATCGGCCGGTCGGCGAAGGGGGCAGGAAGTGCGCGACATCTCACGGCGGGCCGTGCTGGTCCTGGCGGTGGGGGCGGCCGCCTCCGCCTGCTCAGGACCGGACCCGCGGGACGGAGTGGACGAGGGACCGCTGCGTACGGAGACGGAGCCGCTGGAGAAGACCTTCGTGCTCCTCGGGCCGTTGAGCGACGCGCACTGGCTCGGCTACGACCGGGTGAAGAACAACGAAGGCAGGTCGGTGCCCGGCCCGTCCGACATCCGGCTCGTCGGCTTCGCCCGGCTCGCGGACGGCAAGGCGGCCGAGCTGACGTCGGTCACGGAGCGCGGGTTCGGGCCGGTGCCGCTCGGTGAACTGCCGGAGCGGCTGGCCGCGTTCGCGCCGGAGGACGCGCAGTGGCAGCACAGCGACGCCTTCGACGACGAGATGACCGGTGGCACGTACTCGGGCCGTTTCCTGCTGTCGGCGGCGACGGGGACGGTCTGTTTCGACGCGCTGAACGTGCCGTAGGGGGCCGGGCGTTCCGGGGGGAGTGGTGCGGCGGGGCCGGGGCCGTTGCCGTGCTGTCGCCGTGCGCCGGTCAGTCCGAGGGCTTCGCCAGCGGAACGCCCGCCGGCTCGGCGTCGGACGGTGAATCTGCCGCAGTCGTCCGCTCGGCCTCCCCTGCCTGCTCGGCGTCGCCCGCCCGCTCAGCCTCCCCTGCCTGCTCGGCGTCCCCCGCCTGCTCGGCGTCACCCGCAGGCTCGGCCTTCCCTGCCCGCTCGGCGTCACCCACGGCCTCGGCGTCACCCGCCTTCTCGGCCTCAGTCGGCGGCAGGCCCGCGAGGCGGCGCTGTTCGTCCTCCACGATCCGGCGTGCCAGCGAGCCGACCGAGATGTCGACCGCGTCGGGCGTGGCCTCCGCGACGTCGCTGCGGCGGGCATAGGCGTCGAAAAGGCGGGACTTGCTCTCCAGGATGTCGAGCATCCGCTGGTCGACGCTGTTCGTGGCGAGCAGCCGGTGGACCTGTACGGCGCGGACCTGGCCCATCCGGTGGGCACGGGCTACCGCCTGATGCTCCATCGTCGGTTTGACCTGCGGTTCGCAGATGATGACCACCGAGGCCGCCTGGAGGTTGAGCCCCACGCCACCGGCCTCGATCTGTGCGAGCAGCACCGCGTGGCCGGGTGCGGCCGTGAACTCGTCCACGAGCTGCTGGCGGCGGGCTGCGGGCACGCTCCCCGAGACGGGGCCGAACACGCCCTCGTCCAGGGCCTCCCCGACCGCGGCCAGCACATCGCGGAAGTACGAGAAGACCACCACTTTGAGCCCGTTGGCCGCCGCGTCGTCCACCAGCTCGCGCAGCCGCTCCAGCTTGGCCGACTTCTCGGGACGCGCGTACGCGGCCCTGCGCATCGCCATGAAGTTGCCGCTCGCCACGGCCTCCCGGTACGCCTCCGCGTCCGCCGCGCTGAACTCCTCCCACTCCTCCACCTGGAGCAGCGAGGGCAGTTCGGTGAGCACGTCCTGCTGGTTGCGGCGCAGGTAGGCCGGGGCGACCGCGCGACGGAAGGCCTGGGAGCCGGCGACCGCGTCGCTGCCCTGGATCTGCGGCAGCAGCGCCGGCTGGAGATGGCGGACGAGGTTGCGGAACTCCTCGACCCGGTTCTCCATCGGCGTGCCGGTGAGGAACAGGACCCGCTCGCACCGCCCCGCCCAGCGGGCTACGGCCTTCGACCTGCGGGCGTCCGGGTTCTTCACGTAGTGGGCCTCGTCGACGACGAGCATGCCGGGCGTCGTGCCGTCGGGTACGGCCAGGCCGTGCAGGGCGTCGAAGGTCGTGACGGCGATGCCGCCCCGGTCCTGCCAGTCGGCGTACGCGTCCGCACGGTCCGGCCCGTGCACCGGCACGGGCCGCAGCGTGCTGCGCGACCTGATCTCACGCGTCCAGTTGATGAGGACGCTCGCCGGGCACACCACCACGAAGTGCGTGTGCCCTTCGGCGGCGAGGTGGGCGAGCGCGGCGACGGCCTGGACGGTCTTGCCGAGTCCCATCTCGTCGCCCAGGATCACCCGCCGCTGGGCGAGCGCGAAGCGGGCGCCGAAGGCCTGGTAGCCGCGGAGCGACACCCGGCGGTGGGTGTCGTCGAGCTGCTGCCCGCGGACCCGTTCCGCGAGTTCCGCGGGCAGGAAGCCCTCCGCGGTCTCCGGGTCGGGACCCCGTCCGGAGACCTCGGCGAGCAGGCTGTAGTACTCCGCCGACCGGAGCTCGAAGTCGACCCAGGCGGCGGCTTCCGAGGCGGGGGAACGCAGCAGGTCGACGGACGCCTGCCCGAGCAGCAACGGCAGTTCGGCGTCCGCCGCTTCCGCGGTCACCTCGCGGATCCGCGCGAGCGCCGTCAGGGCCCGCTCCCGCCCGTCCCGGCCGGTGAGCATCATGCGCAGCCGCCCGCCGGCGGGCCGAGCCGCCGCCAGCGGCTCGGTGAGTTGCTTCTCCAGCCGCTCCGCGGCGTCCAGGGCACGCCGCAGTTCCGGCCCTGCCTCGATCAGCCGGTGCAGGGCGACGACGAGTGCGGTGGTGCGCGGTTCCGGCCGGTCCACGTCGATCCGGACGGCGACGGTCTCCGCCACGGCCTCCGCGATCTGACCGGCGGCGGCGATGGCCTGGTCGGCGGTCTGCGCGCCGACGCCGGAGACCTGCCGCAGCTCGTACCGTCCCGCCGCGTGCACCTGACGGACCGTGCCGTATCCGGCCGCTTCGAGGGCCCCGAGCCTCAGCCGTCCCTCGGTGACGTCCTTGAGGCGGCTCACGGGGATGGACCCGAGTTCCTTGTCCACCAGCTCGGTACGGATGGGGTCGAGCGCCCCGGAGACATCGGCCAGGGCGCGGCGGTGGTCCGAGCGGACCGCCCGCGCCGCGTCGAGCAGCCGGCCGGCCTCGGAGAGCAGTTCCCTGGCGTCCCGTCCGGCACGGACCACCGGCGTCCCCCGACCTTCACCGCGTGCTGCCATGACGCCCCTCATGTGCCTCCGCCCCGACGTGCGCACATCCTTCCACGGGCGTGCGACACCGCCGGGGGCGGTCCCCGGGGTGCTCGGGCGGACGGTCCCAGCCGTTCAGGAGGGCCCGGGGGCAGCCGGATGGAGCTTGGCGGGCCTTGCGGCGATGTCCCCGTTTCCCGTCACGAGAGCCACGGGTCCGAGCGGCCGGAAGTCCATCTGCTGTCGCCGCGGTCGCGCGACCGGTGCCACGCCTGCCGTCCGCCACTCACAGTGGCCAAGCGGCCGGCGAGTCGCCGGGGCCGTAGGCAGCGTCGAGCCCCGGGCAGTCGACTCCACTGCGCGAGACCGCCACGACCGGAACAGCCCTCTTCGCCGCACATCTCGGCAGCGGTTCTCTTCCCGTCCCGAGACAGCACAGGTCGGAAGGAACGTGACCTCGAAAGACGAGGCTCCTTCCGACCTGCGCATTTGTCAGATCATCGACCTGGCGGTGTCATCCGCTAGACGTTGAAGCGGAATGTCTGCCAACCAATCCTGACCTGCGACGGAGCCCCGCACAGAGCTCTGACCAGGCATTTTTCCGTTGGCCTGCGTTGGATCCCGACGGTCGTTTATGGGTGCTCTGCGGACGCTCTGCGGACTGGTCTGCGGCGTCTCTAGGGAGTCGAGGTGCCTGCGCAGCTCCACTGCGGCCTCTTCGTCGCCGCCCTCGGCCGGAGCCGGCCAGGGGTCCTGCTCGCCATTCGCCACAGCAAGGCTGCTCGCGAATACTCGAGCTATCGACATCGTCCCGTTACTGCGGCGACCAGGTGGTCTCCGCACCCTACGGCGTACCGGGGTCCCCGAACGGAGGAATGGGCCACGTGCGTCCAGTCACTCCGAGACCGCGGTGAGGTCGACGCCCAGTTCCCGAGCGAAGGCCTCAATCTCGGACAGGGCTGAGCGGAGGTCTCCTGCCACGTACCGGGTCAGTGCGTCGATGGACGCCGTGGGCTCCTTGGCCGCCGAGGCTTCAGGGCTGAGACGGGCGATGTCCAGGTTCACCTGCTTCTGGGCAAGGAGCTCGGCAGCTGCGTGGCGGCGGAATCGGTCGGACTCCTTTCGGTGCTTGCGGTCCGGGTCGGACGGGTCGAAAGCCTGCTTCTCGAAATCGGCCAAATGCTCGGGCTTCATCGGATTCTTCTTGAGCGTGAAGCGGCTGTCGGTGCGAAGGTCGTACGTCCACACGTAGGTGGTGTGCGGTGGGTCATCGTCCGCACGGTGTCCAGGGACTGCCTCGAAGAAGAGGACATGCGCCTTCACGCCGCCGGCATAGAAGATGTTCTCCGGCAGGCGCAGCATGGTATGCAGGTTGTAGCCGGTGAGCAGTTCGCGGCGGACCAGATCGCCTACGCTGCCGGCGCCGCCCTCGTACAGGACGCCATCAGGAACGATCACGGCTGCCCGGCCCTTGTCGGTGAGCTGGGTTCCGATGTGCTGGAGGAAGTTCAGCTGCTTATTGGTCGTGGTCTGTTCGCCCACCCAGAAGTCCGGGCGGTTGTACGTGACGTTGTCGCGGTCGTCCGCCTCTGCCTCGGCCTCCTTGCCGGACACGTTGATGCCCGACTTCCGACCGAAGGGCGGGTTCGCAAGAACCAGGCTGGCATGCCGCTCGGGGGGCTTGGCCAACGCGTCGCCGACGTCGATGATCGGCTCGCCGGTCGGGTCACCGAGCGAGTGCAGGAGACAGTTCATTGCGGCGAGGCGTGCAGTCGCTGGCACGATCTCGTGGCCCCAGATCGATTCCGTTCGGAGGCGGTGGAGGTCTTCGTCCGGCAGGTCGTCCCCATATTCCCGGGTGATGTATTCATACGCCGCGATCAGGAAGCCGCCAGTGCCGCAGGCCGGGTCAGTGATCGTGTCGTACGGCGTCGGGCGCATGCACCGAACAATGGACTCGATCAGGGCGCGCGGGGTGAAGTACTGGCCCGCTCCGGCCTTGGTATCCGACGCACTGCGGGCGATCAGGGCCTCGTACGCGGCACCATTGATGTCTGAACGGGAGTTGCGCCATTTCTCCTTATCAATGAGATCGACAATCAGTCGGCGCAGATGGGTCGGGTTCTCGATGTGGTTGCGGGCCCGGTTGAAGATCAGGCTGAGGGTGGTGTGGTCGTTCTGGTCAGTGCGTCGGCCGAGATCAATAAGGAGCTTGCTGTACGCCTCCTCCAGCGGATCGCCTTCGAGGTCGATGAGCTCGGGCCAGCCGCGGCCCTGCCACTCGGGAGCAGTGGGCAGCATGTGCTCGTGATCGGCTGAAGGCCGGTGGGCGTTGAGCTGCTCCGTCTCGTCGGCCATCTTCAGGAAGACCAGCAGGCTGAGCTGCTCCAAGTAGTTGGAGGCGGAAACGCCATCGTCCCGCAGGACGTTGCAGTAGTTCCACAGGCGGTCCACAAGCCGGCGGGCTTCCTGATTCACGGGTTGAACTCCAAGGGGAGGGCGGTCTGTTCACCATCTGCGAGGGTGGTGTCGTCTGCGCTGGCGGGGGGCGGGGGGATAGTGTCCGACTTCGCCTTTCGACCGGTGCGTGCCGCCGTGCGGGCCGCCTTCCGCTCGGTCTCTGCTGCCTCGCGCTCCATGCGAATTTGCTTGAGCAGCTCCTCGGCGGACTCGTCTGCGGGGTCCTGTGGGACGAGGCGGCCGGAGAATGCTTCGGAGAGAAGGGCGCGGCGCACGGCGCTGTTGTGCCGTGCGACACGGTCCAGACCGCGCTCGATGCGGCCGAAGGCAGCAAGTCGCTGCTTGGTGGTACGGACCAAATGTCGCTGCTCATCCAACGGCGGTACTGGGAACTCGACGGTCTTCAGGCGCGCGCCACTGAGGTGTGCGAGGTTCGTCGTGATCCGCACTTCTCGCATGAAGCGACCAGCGTGGAGATGACGACGGAAGACCAGAAGCGCCCAGCCGGGCAACACGTCGCCACTTGCCCGGAAGCGCAACAAGCTGTTGGTGAAGGCGACCCCTTCGGGGATGCCTCGATACATGGCGGGGCGGCCGACGAGGTGGGGGCTCTGGCCTTCATTCAACAGAATGTCACCCGGCTCCAGGCGGTATTTGCCGAAGACCCCTGAGAAGTCCATGACCTTGACGTCGCTGCTGTCGATTCGATCCTCGAAGACGTTCGCAACGCGCAGGTACGGGCGCACCTTCGGGCCAGTGTGCCAGTCGGGGTGTCGAGCCCGGCCCAACTCGACCGTTCCAGCCTTACCAGTCGTTGTGGCCGTCCAGTGCGCAGGCCACTGTTCCGGCTCTGGCACGGCGTCCAGCAGGACAGCCTTACGGAGGGCAGCGAGGTCGCGACGGGCGGAGGTCACTGCCCGGTCAACGGCATCGAGCCGCGCCATGCGGGTGTCGAGCGCGGCGGCAATGCGGTGCTGTTCGGCGGTGGGCGGGACCGGGATCCTAAGCTCGCGCACAGCAGGCTGGCTGACCTTGTAGATTCCCGCGGTTGTACGTGCCGCAGCTTCGATCTGTTCCCGGACCAGAGGCGAGGCCCACAGGCGGGTGAAAAACCGGGGACTCATGTGCTCAACAGGGACTCGGACCCGGATCATGGTGTCGGGGAACGCGACCGGGTCGGGGGCCTCGGGAACCAAAGCCCCTCGGCCTACAAGATCCAGTGATCCGCTGCCACGACAGATCAGGAAGTCGTTGGCTCGCACGAGAAAAGGAGCCGCTTCGTCAGCCGTCCACTCGCCTTCCTTCCGCTCGGCAAGATCAACCTTGTCCGAACGCAGAGCGGTCAGCCGCAGGACGGGAAAGCCGCCGTCTTCCGTCCTTACGGAGCGGCCGTTGGCAATAGGAGCGATCAGAACATCCCCGACCGTCGCCCACGCCCACCCCTCCGGCAGCGCGTCTCCACCAGCCTCGCCGCCAGCCCCAACCTTGATCCCGCTCACGCACCCAGTTCCCTGTCCAACTCGATCACTAGCTCACCCGGCTTCCACCGGCCGTCCTTGAAGGCGTCCACGAAGTCTCCGTAGCCGCCGGCCGCCGCTCGTCGACCCTCGTCCAGCGAGGCCACCGTCAGCGTGGCATTGGCCGCCACCACGTTCACAACCTGCCGTAGCCATGCCCGCTGCCGGTTGTCGAAAGCCACGCCGGCCGTCTCCTGGCGGGCGAGCCACTCTTCGAGGCGACCCTCAACGGTACTGCGATACGGCCGAAACTCATTCCCGTCGAGCCCGAGCTCGTACCGAATAACGGACAGGAACTCGACCAATCCCGCGTTCCGCCGCGCGGCACCTCGGGCGATCTTCAGATCCACGTACGCTTTCCAGAGCCTGGCCTCGGTCCATTCCCGCCGAGTCGCCCGGACCTTGCCGATCAGCGCCTTCAGCTCACGGAGCACCTCGCGCGGCGGTCGTCGCTCCTGGAAGGCGATCCTGAGGGCCAGCATGTCGTCCTCATGCTCGGCCATGTACGCCCGCCAGTCGTCGACAACCCTGCGAGCCTCCTCCTCGTTGCGCAGCCCGCGCGCTTCAAGAAGCTGGTCCTGGCTGAGATGGTCGACGAGCAACCAGCTGTCCCTAGCGGCTCTGAGGAGCGCGGCGCGCAGTTCCTCGCTCGCGACCAGCAAGCCCACCGCATCGGCGATCTCCCCGTCCTCTTCCGGGGCCGAGCTCTCGGCCCGGACAAGGGCTGGCCGTTCGGCGTCGGCAGCCCGGACCAGTGAGCGGACCATTCCCTCGTATGTCTGGTCGACCCCCAGGTACTCCTCAATAGCTGCCCGGCCCCGCTCATCGAGGCGGCGTCCGAGGCGGCTGAGGCGGCCGGCGAGGGTGGCGATGTCGTCTGGGTGGAGCAGCTCTCCCCTCTCACAGGCTCGCAGGAGCCGCTCCAGGCTCGGAACAGGCTTGGCGTCGTCCCGTACCAGCGGACGGGCGTCAGTCTTAGGGTGCTCGGTGACGCCCACCGCGTCGACGATCACAAACCGGTCCTTGTGGACAGCGTCCGCTGTGACCTTCACCAGATCGAGGTCCTTGACGGTGCGGGCCCCACGCCCCTTCATCTGCTCGAAGTACGACCAGGTCTGGATGTCCCGCATGAAGACCAGACACTCCAAGGCTGGAATGTCCGTACCTGTGGCGATCATGTCGACGGTCACGGCGATGCGCAGGTCGCGCTTGTTCCGAAAATCGGACAGCGCCTTATCAGGGCGGGATGCCTGGCTGGTGATCTTCCGGCAGAAACCATCCCCGGCTCCGCCGAACGCGGTGCGTACGGCCTCCACGATCGCGTCAGCGTGCAGGTCGTTCTGGGCGAAGAAGAGAGTCTTGGGGACAATCTCCCGGCTCTGAACCTCGCCGGTTTCCTGGTCGACGGTCGGCGGGAAGATCTCGGTGAAGAGGTTGTCGCGGAAAGTCTCCACGATCAAGCGGATCTGGTCCGTGGAACGTACCCGCTGGTTAACCTCGGTGCGGGCGTAGGGGTCGTCCGCCTCCACACTCTGCCAGTGCTCGGCACGGGTCAGCTTGTGGACCTTGGCGATGACGGAGTTGACCTGCTGGACGGTGCCGTCGGGAAGGACCTCCGTGCTCAATGCGGGTATCACCGATCCCTGCTCGGTGATCCGTGTTCCGATCTTGTAGATGTCGTAGTCGACATTGACACTGTCGGCGACAGCCTGTTCGTACGTGTACTGGCTGACCAAGTTGTTGTCGAAGAAGGCGAAGGTTTGGTGGATCGGCGTCGCGGTGAGACCGATCACGTGGGCGTCGAAGTACTCCAGGACCGGGCGCCACCGCCCATAAATAGACCGGTGGCACTCGTCAACAACGATCACATCGAAGAAGTCGGGCGGAAGGTCGGGACAGTAGCCCACAGATGCCACGCTGCCCGCCAGGCGGTCGGCTCGCTCCGTCTCGAAGCTCTCGTCATCGTCGGCCGGCACTGGGATCCCCGAGAGCTTGCACCACAGTCGCTGGATCGTCGAGATCACGATCTTGTCTGAGTCCGCGACCGCACCCTTGCTGAACAAGCGCAGCGGCATCTGCTCGTGCAGGGGCGTCCTGGCCCCCAGCGGAACGAAGTCCCGGTATTCGTTGTACGCCTGTTTTCCCAGGTTGTTGCGGTCTACTAGGAACAGCACTCGACGGGCGCCCGCGTGGCGCAGCAAGCGGTAGCTGCTCTGCACGACGGTGTAGGTCTTACCCGCACCAGTCGCCATCTGGATCAGTGCCCGCTGGTTGCCGCCGGCGAGCGACTTCTCCAACGCCTTGATGGACTTGTACTGCGCGGACCTCAGCCGCTTGTAGTCGAGGCGCATGGTCGGGAGTTTCCGCAGGCGAGCGCGGAAAGTCGGCGCGGCCGGCATCCGCTCAGCCTCACGCATCCAGCGTTCCACCGTGGCGGGCTGATGCGGGGCAAAGACGCGACGGCTGCGAGCACCGCCCTGAGGGCTGTCAGAGGCGGGGGTGCCGTCTAGGTGTTCGGCGTCCAGAAGGTTGCGGAACCTCCAGGTGGCGCCGTTGGTGGCGTACTGGAACGGCAGGGGGTGGTTGCCCCGCCAAGCCCGGTCGGCGTGCCGGCCCGCGATTCTGGCGGCCTGTTCGGCCGCAGCATCAAGCAGATCCCGCTCCTCTCCCTGCGCGGGACCGGCAGCAACGATCCCGCAGAGCCGACCCTGCACATATAGCGTGAAGAGGACCAGAGTGGGCGAGACCGGGGAACGCACCGCCTCATGGGCGACACCTAGCTCACGTTCGCTGGGCCCGTAGACCCGCCAGCCCGAGGCAGCCAGAGCTGCCTCTACCGTCCTGGCCCACTCCGGTGCGGCGCCGCTCATGGGTCCCTCCCCCAGTACGTCCCTCTCCGGACCAGTCAGTCGTCCGTACACCGATTACAGCAGCCGGTGTACGCAGCACGGGACCGTACGCGAAGATCAAGCCGGGACTGCCGTTATCACCGACGGTCCGTAAAGTGGGCGACATCACACACGGCGTACGTGATGTCACGCCGAGGGAGGGACAGGCCGGTGTACGTGGCGGGGCTCAGAGTGGACGGGGTGCGTGGTTTCCACGGGCCTCGCGCCTGCGACCTCGATTTCACCCGTCCAGCCGGCGGCTATGCCGGCTGGACGGTGATGGCCGGGCGGAACGGCTCGGGCAAGACCACACTGCTGCGCATGATCGCGCTCACGCTGACCGGTGAGCGCCGGGCACACCAGCTGGAACCGGAGCTCGAGGGGTACCTGACACACGGTGCCACCCGCGGTTCCGCCGTGGCCAAGGTCCTCGCGAACCGGTCCGCCGACACTATGGCTCAGGACGGGAACGAGCTAGTGGAGGCACGGCTCGACTGGCGGCCCGAGCAGGACGGCAGCCTCTTCGACGAACTCGTCGAGGACTATGAGCCACCCACCGAGGTGGTCTTCTCGGCCCCCCGGCCCCTCGCCTCCGCACTGTGGTCCTCGGCCCCGCCGCCCGGCTGGTTCTGCGCCGCGTATGGCCCCTTCCGACGCCTCACCGGCACCGGCCTCTACGAGCGCACTCCGCAGCAGCTTGACCGGGCCGCCGCGCTCCGCACCCTCTTCGAGGAGCAGTCGGCCCTAACTGAAGCCTTCGATTGGCTGCTCTCCCTCCACCTGCGCACCTTGGAGGAGCGCCCCGGAATCGGTCAGCTGAAAGCCTGGGTGCTTCGGCTACTCAATGACGGGCTGCTGCCGGATCGCTACCACATCGAGGATGTGGACTCGGAGGGGATGTGGCTTCGGCGGCAGGGTGACAGCGGCCCGGAGGGCGCCCGGACCGAGCTGCGGCGGATGAGCGATGGTCAGCGGACCGTTATCGCCCTAGTCCTGGACATCGTCAGGCAGATGCACGCAGCGTATGGGGACCTCGGGTTCGAGGAACACGTCGGCGGCAGGATCGTACTGCCGCACCCGGGCGTGGTGCTCATCGATGAGATCGACGCGCACTTGCACATGACCTGGCAAAAGAACATCGGCCAGTGGCTCACGACGCACTTCCCAGCGATCCAGTTCATCGTCACCACCCACAGCCCGTACATCTGCCAGGCAGCAGACCCGGGCGGGCTGATCCGGCTGCCGGGCTCGGGGGAGCAAAAACCGCCACAGGTGGTAGACGGAGAGCTGTACGGGCGGATCGTGTTTGGGACAGGGGACGACGCAGCACTCTCGGACTTGTTCGGCCTGGACTCGCCGTATTCCGACGAGGCACGTGAACTGCGAAGCAAATTGGCCGAGTTGGAGTACGACGTCCTGCTTGGGCGGGCCGACGCCGTAAAGACCGAGGAATACCTGCGCTTGCGCGATCGCCTGTCCAGTTCACCCGTGGCCCGTGTCGATGAAGTGATGGAACGATACCGGCTGTCCCGGGAGCGCGACGCGTGATCCCAATCCAACGACTATCGCTGCCCCAGGCCGTGACGGCACGCATGGCGGTACTCACGGAACGGATCGGGCTAAGGGACACAGCAAGTGGCCTGCGCAAGAAATACGCGGATAACCTGTGGAACGAAGAGGCCGACGTCAAGAGGGGGCTGCGCGAAGTACTCCTCAAAATGGCTCCGGGAGTCCTCGGCTGCTGCATGTACTGCGGTGGTTTTACCGCGACCGATATCGAACACTTCGAACCACGGGAGCACGACGCGCTCAAGACTTTCTTCTGGCCCAACCACCTTTTGGCGTGTGGCCCGTGTAACAGCACGTACAAGAGGCACTGGTGGGAGTGTGACGAGGAGACCGGCGAGCCCCTACTGATCGACCCGACCCGGGACGACCCGTTCGACCACTTGCTGCTGAACCTCAGGGAAGGCAAGTACCGCGGTGAGACGGACAGGGGGCGGACGACTATCAACGTGCTCGCCCTCAACCTCCCTGAGCGACGCTTGGTGGCTGGCCGGAAGATTGCCCGACTGAACATTAGGTCTGTAGTGAGGGACTGGGGCCGGGCCTGGCAACAGGGAGACGCGGAGGCCCAGCGCGATGCCCTGGACGTACTAAAGGGGCAGCCCTTCGCCGATGTGTGGCAGGCGATGTTGCGCCAAGCCGTGCTCCCGGGAGCAGCCTTGGTCATGAGCGATGAGCCACCCGAGATTCTCTCCCTCTTGCGGAATGAGGAACTGCGTGCGGCGACGCTGATCCAGTTCCCTCTGCAGCCAACGACCGCAGAGGCGACCTAACACAGCCACCCCCGGAGATCAGCCCTTACGTTGCCTCGCGGCACATAGCGTTCGACCATGTCGTGGGAGGCGCACGACAACTGGTGCGCTTGGCCTCCGCCGGACGCCGCATAGTCACGCAGGTAGGGTGCGCAACTAATTCCATCCGTCGAGCGAGACCTGAGAACTTCCCGCCAAGTACTGGTGTAGAGCACTCGCGGTGGTGTCGACGAAGGCTTCGGGGATGGCGTCGGCGTCAACCCACCGGACCTGGGAGTGCTTGCGGGGTTCACGGTTTTCGGGTTCGCCGGTCCATTCGTGGGCGGCAAAGACGACCGTGAGGAAGCCGTTGGGAGCTTCGACGCCCCAGGCGCCGTGAATGATGTGGGCGACCTTGAGGGACTCGGGCTTCACCGTGAGGCCGGTTTCCTCATAGAGCTCGCGGACCGCGGTTTCGGTGATGGGCTCGCCCGGCTCGCTCTTGCCGACCGGGAGGTCCCACATTCCCTGGGCGAACTTGGCGTTCTCGCTGCGCTGGAGGAGGACGACGCGGTTGGTAGCCGTGTCGTGGACGATGACGGCGGCGACCAGCAGGGTCATGGATTCGAGCGCAGGCTTGAGGGCCTTCGGCTGGTCGTCGGTCTGCTGGGCCACGGTGTTCCCTTCGTCGGGCGGGTTGTTGGGCATGTTAGGCGAGGGCCTCGCGGGCGCGGCGGGCGAGATCGGCGGCGCCGGGCACTTTGCGGCGCTGGTAGACCGCGAGGGTGGAGCGGATCGAGGTGATCGCTTTGCGCGTGCGGTCGGAGGTCATGCCTTCCATGAGGACCAGGGCCTGCGTCCAAGCGGCGACGGCTTCGTCGGCGCGGGCCTGTGCGGCGAGGCTGTCGCCGAGGTCGGCGTGGGTGAGGGCGTGGACGCGCTTGTACTTCGCAGGGTCCCAGCGGGTGAGGGCGTCGCGGTGCTGCTGCTCGGTACCGATGTGGTCGGCGAGATCGGTCAAGGTGCGGGCGGTGTGGCTGGCCACGGTGCCGGCGGCGGGGCCGCTCACGTGGGAGTAGCTGGGCTGGGGGCCATCGTCCCGTAGGAGGGCGTCCTCGGCGGCGAGCAGGGCGCGTGCGGCCGACGGGTTCTCGTCGGTGGCGGCGTAGGCGCGGGCGTGGGTGATGTGGAGGAGCGCCTCGGTCTGGCCGTCGACGTGGCCGAGACCTGTGCGGAGGGCGCCTTCGACGAGGTCGACGCAGTGGTGGGGCTGCTTGAGGCTGAGGGCCTGATGGGCGAGGGCGCGCATCATCCAGGCGGCGTGGCCGTGGGGGTCGGCTTCGCAGGCGAGTTTGTAGCCGACCTGGTAGTAGCGCTGGGCGGCGCCTTCCTGGCCGAGGTCGTGGTGTTTCCACCCTGCGAGGTAGGCGAGTTCGGCGACGGCGCCGAAGGCGGCCCGGCGTAAGGCTTCGCTGGGGAAGCGTCCGCGCAGCATGGGGGCGGCTGTGTCGGCGAGGTACGCGGTGACGGTGGTCAGGCCGTGCCCGCCGCCGAGGCGCTCGTCAGCGGCGCTGAAGGCCGTGGTGATCTGTCGTACGACGTCCACGTCCTCCGCCCCGACCAGGGATGTGCCAGTGCGGGCGCGGAGCATGCGGGCAGTGGCTTCGTGGTCGTAACCGAGCGGCATGGCAACGCCGGCGGTAGTGAAGGCCGCAATGGCGAGGAAGCGGCGGCGCTCGACGTCGGCGCGGCCCAGATCGGTGACGGCGAGGACGGGGTCGGATTCCGCCGGCTCCTCGGCATCACCGACGGGCAGGCCGATCTCGGTGCGGGTGACCGTACGTCCCGCTCGGCGGGACAGCGCCTCAGCCAGGTACTGACCTACCCGGCCCGACGGGGCGCGGGTGCCGTTCACCCAGTGCGAGATGGCCGACTTGTTGGTCTGGAGGATCTCGCCGTTCTCGGCAGCGATGCGCCGCACGTCTCTGGCGAGGGCCTCGAAGGTGCAGCCGACCACCGCGATGACGTCGCGCAGACGGGAATTGGGTTCTCTCTGCGCCGCCACGATCGCCTCCGCCCTGGAGCTGTAAACCGCGTATACCGCTTCAACTGCCTTCCACCGTACCCACTGAGCGTGACCACCGGTTCACTTATCAGCAGCCGCCCGGAACGGCGCGACCGTGATCCAGGCTCCCCCTTGGTCCGGGCGGCACCCCGAAGTTCCGTACGCCCACACCGGGCTCGGGCATTCCTATGCCCGGACCCGGCCGATCAGAGACGGAGACACGGTGACCACCATCGACACCACGGCCATCACGGTCGAGCTGCCCGAGGCGTTCGACCCGCGCTGGAGCCGCCTGCCCGGCATCCAGGTCGACGGCCGGCGCATCACCCTCGACCCGACCGAGTACTTCTTCCGCTTCGAGTCGAACACGTGGCTCGTCGCCGACTGGGAGCTGGTCAAGGCCCAGCTCCTCGGTGCGGACGAGACGACCGAGAGCGCGGTCGAGCAGCTCGCGCTCGACTTCATCAAGGCCCACGCCGAGTCCACCTCGGACGCGGCTCGGGTGCTGTCCACCGCGTACGAGGTGTACGCGTACCTCTTCCGCGACGAGCACCTCGCCGGCCTCGGACTCCCGCAGATCACCGCCAGCCACCTGCGGATGCTCCGCGAGGCCGCCACGCTCATGGCGCTCAACAAGGTCGAGCTGGACGGGCACATCTCCAACGTCGGCCCGTGCTGGTTCTTCCCCGCCGCCACCTCCGTCGTCTTCGACCTGGACGACGAGATGGGCGGGATGCTCGACGAGGTCTACCACGGCGGCTGGTTCAACGAGCACCGTCGCATCGAGTCCATCAAGGCCCACGCCGCCCTGGGCGGCCGGCTCGTGCACGGCTGCCAGTCCGTGCCGGACCAGACCGGCGGCGTCGTCGCGCCCTACGGTGCCTCGATGGCGAACTTCCGTGACGACCTCGCCGCGTTCAAGGCGGGCTGGATCGAGCAGGTCTACGCCCACCGCGTGAACCCCGCCGCGTAACCCCACCCGATCAGGCTCCGGGGCGGGCCGGCACCTCTCGCCCGCCCCGGACGCCTCACCCCACTGGAGCCCCCACGTGACCGTGAACCCCAGCGCCGAACTCCTCGACAACCTGCTCACCATGGCCAGCCAGACCACCGCCGCGCGGGGGGAGGTGCGCGTGTGGTCCATGTCCGGCGTCGAGCGCGTCACCTTCCCCGACGGCACCACGGCCATCTTCAAGTACGCCAAGAAGCCGTTCGACAGCGAGGACCAGGCCCTCCGCCTGGCCCACACGCTCGGCGTCCCCGTCCCCCAGGTCCACGCCTCCGCCGTCCTGGACGGCTGGCTCGGCATGCTCATGGAGGACCTCGGGCCGTCCGTCCGCGAGGCCGACGACCTCGACGGCGTCGCCGCGGCGGTGGTCCTGCACGGCACCCGTACGGCTCCGCCCTTGCCCGTCCTCGACCAGGACCGGCTGCAGACGCTCCCGGCCAGGGCGCTGGAGCACCTCGAACGGCTGCGCAAGGCCGACCGGTGGCAGGACGCCGACGACGTCGAGGACGCGCTCGACCGTATCGCCAAGGCCGCCAAAGCCCGCTCGGCCGGAGCGACACTGGAACCGTTCGGCTGGGTGCACTCCGAGTTCCACCCCACCAGCCTCCACATCGGCGAGCGCGGCTGGCGGCTGCTCGACTTCGCCCGCGCCTTCACCGGCCCCGGCCTGCTCGACCTCGCCAGCTGGCATGGCACCATCGAGCCCCCGCATCCCGTACGCCTGCGCGTCTTCCTGGAGCAGTACGTCACCGCCGGTGGCACCCCCGACGCCCTCGCCCCGCGAGGCGGACTCACCGCGGAGAACTGGGCCCTGGGTTGGCACCGCATGTGGGCCGTCGAGTGGTTCATGGAGCAGTCCATCCGCTGGATCAACGACCCGGCCACCGACCCCGCCTACATCAAGGCCGTCCGCCGCCACCTCACCGACGTCCTCCACCTCCTGGAGATCTGACGTGCTCGCCCAAGCATCCCCTTGGCACGCCCACGCGCTCCAGCGCACCGCCGCTTGGCTCGCCGAACCTCTGGCCGTGCCTGCGCGGATGGAGTGGACCACGAGGCCGGGCCAAGGGCCCGGAGCCGAGATCCTCGGCCCCGACCTGCGCGGCAAGCGACTCCTGGAACTCGGCTGCGGCCCCGGCCACAACGCCGCGCACCTCGCCACCCGCCACGGCGCCCACGTCACCGGCGTCGACCTGGTCGGCCTGCAGGTCCGCCGCGCCCGCTCCCACTACGGACGGCTCAACAACCTCACCTTCGTGGCCGGTCACGCGCTGCACTACCTGCATGCCTCCGACGAGCGGTTCGACGCGATCTACTCCGTCTTCGGCGCCGTCGGCCTCGTCGCCCCCGAGCTCCTGCTCCCGGCCGTCGCCCATCGCCTCACGCCCGGCCGGGTGCTCGCCTTCTCCGTCCCTCACCCGCAGCGCGGTGGCCGAAGCCCCTCGGGCGACGACCGGCCTCGCCGCGACCACGTCACCCTCCCCGACCGCACCCGGCTCCCCATCGCCCGCTGGGAGTTCGACACCGATCGCTGGGAGAAGCACCTCAGCCAGGCGGGCTTCTGGCTCACCTCGGCCCAGGAGTTCCACGACCCCCGCATGGGCCACTGGCCCACCACCCTGCTGATCCGCGCCCGCAAGCTCTGACCAGCCATTCGCCCCGGCTTCCCCGGAGGAACCGATGCGCCCGCCCTACCTGCTCCTCGACATCGACGGCGTCCTCATACCCTTCCCCGACACGGACGGCTCGACTCCGGCCACGCACACCCGCCACGACGTCGTCCCCGCCGGCCGCAGCGCCGCCAACCCAGTCACCGTCTGGCTCAACCCCGACCACGGCCGCCTGCTCATGGACGTCATCCGCACCGGCCTGGTCACCCCGGTCTGGTGCACCAGCTGGCGCCAGGACGCCACCACCCTCATCGGCCCCCTTCTTGACCTCCCGGCCCTGCCGTACATCGACCTGCCGCGTCCCCAGATCACCACTAGCCACCCCAACGGCTACCTCTGGAAGCGCGACCACGTCGATGCCTGGCTCGGCGACGCCCCCGCCGTCTGGATCGACGACGACTTCACCACCCTCGACCACACCTGGGCAGCGGAGCGCAATGTCAAGGGAACGGCGACGCTCCTCGTTCAACCCGCCCCGCACCTCGGGCTGCAGCCCGAGCACCTGATTGAGGTCACGACGTGGGTCTCGCAGTTACCCACGGCCCGCGCTGCATGAGGACTGGTGCCCTCGCTGCCAAGAGCAGCGAGGGCACCAGAGTGCGCTGTGGGCCCTGCCTGCCTGTTATGGGACCAGCGAAACGGCCAGGGCTCTTCGTTCCATTCGGGGCGCCACTCAACGGCGTGGGGATTTTCGACGAGCGTCACGCGGCGTTGGCTGGAGCCGCCTGCTAAGGCTTGTCCCCGGTCGATCTCTGAGACAGCGGCGCGTGATCCCCCGTGAATCTCGTTGTAGAAGGGCTCGTCGAATGAGGTAGAAGGGCAGCATGGATACTGCCGTACTTGAACAGATGCTGGACGAGACCTTCGATCACGCGGTCGTGCACCACGGATACACCAACTACATGCGTGACTACGAGGTCGTCGTCTATGCAACGGCTGATCCCCGTACCGGCATTGCGCCGGCCCACCTCCGGCATCTCTTTCGGTACTGCGTTGAGGCGCGGTGCGAGACGTCAGTGCCGGCGGAGACGTGGCGGGTCTCTTTGGACGACCGGCTCATCGACCATGAAACCGGTGTCGATCTTGACGGATACGTCTGGGGGGTGAAGTGGCATGACCTGTATCCGGGAGCCAAGCTTCTGCCTGAGTCGGAGGCGACCCGCCGCTGGTCGAAGGCCGTCGGGATCGACTTCCACGAGGTACGCATCGAGACGAACGCGCATAACCTGACCTTGATTTTCTCTGACCTTCAGGTCAGCGAAGTCCCGGTTGGATACGCACCCTTCGTCGCCGAGTAGGGATCAGGGGTCGTGTGATCACGCGACCGGCGGGTGTTCGGATCGCTCAGACCCTGGCCAATGAGCCCGTCCCACAGCCCGTACCGAGTGCTTTCTGCGGCAGGATGACGCTCATGGATCAGGGGGTGGCGGCCGTCATAGCGGCCGGAGTAGCGGGTGTCGTCGGTGTGACCGGCAGTCTGATCGGCATGCGGATGGGGCGCCGGCAGGTGAGCGACCAGGCACAGGTCGAGCATGAGCAGTGGCTCCGCGGGCAGCGGCAGGAGGCGTACATCGCTGTCCTGGATGTCTGGGACACGGCCGTGAAGGGCCTTCGACGGATGGTCGAGGAAGAAGCCGAGAACCAAGTCCTCGGGACTCGCTATGAGGAAGAGCGCGACGGCCACGAGCGGGACGTCTGGAGCGATCTTGGCGAACGGGTCTGTGCGGAGGTTGATGACCTCAGCGTCGACGCCTTCAAGGTGCTGGAGCGGGTGCAGGTCCTCGGCCCCGAGTCCGTCGACAAGACGGCGATCAACTTGGAAGATGCCCTGCACTTCATGTGTGGTGCGATACGCGCCAGAACGGGCACGCGAGAGTGGCCGGACTACGCCGGCTTCTCAGAAGCCGTCCGGGTAACGACCAACGCACGCCAGGACTTCATGAGCGCCTCGCGGTCCGTTCTTCGCTCCGCGCCGCGTCCCGGGAAGCGATAGCCACCAGTTATTGGACTGTCAGCCCTGCACCTGACGGTCTCTATCTCTGCGCGGCCATGGCCGTCACGGCTCGTCGGACGACCTGGGGCTGCTCCTGATGCGGGATCGACGATCCGGTGACGGTGCCCTCGGGTGCGCACAGTGCAGCGGATTCCGGACCGGCACCGCACCTGGGGCAGGTACCTGGACAAGGCAGACTCGTCCACCCGTTCAGTTTCTGAACGATCAGATGCCCTCGCCACTACGCATCGCGAGGGCATCTGATCGGGGCGTCAGCGGTGTCGACTGCGCTCTTCGGGCCTCGTGGCCACTGGTGTGACCGGAGGATGCGGCGTGGCAGACCTGGCCGATGTGCCGCTGATGGTGCTTTGCCTGCGAGCGGCTTGTGCCCGCCGGTTCGGTTGAGCGGTGATGCGCCAGTTGAGGACCTCGGCGGGGTGCTCGGCGCTGTCGAGTTCTCGCTGGGTGCCCACTTCGGCCAGGAGGCGTTGGGGGTTGTGGCCGGCGGTCTCCGCGTGGGCGAGGGTGGTGGTCAGGGCGGTCCAAGTGGGGTCGGCGAGGATTCGGTCGGCGTGGTCGGGGAGGGCCGCGCGAACGTCTTGCTCGTAGCGGCTGGCGGTTGTGGCTCGTGGTGCGCGGTGGGTTAGGTCCGCCAGGACGGGTGTGGCGGCCTGTTGGTAGCCCGCCTGGAGGTGGCGGAAGGCTTCTTCGGCCGCTGCGGCCTGCTGTTCGTGGCCGCGTTGCTCGTGCCACTTGGCGGCGGCGCGGGCCAGGTGCATGGTGGCGAAGAGCAGGGCGATGGCGAGTCCGCCTGGCTCGTTGGAGGCGTAGGAGAGTTCCTTGGCGGCCTTGCGCAGGGCGGTGGCGGCCTGGTGGTCGGCGCGGGTGGCGGAGCGGCGGGCGCGGTTGAACGCCATCGCCGCCGCCCGCAGTTCTGCCCGGTGAGGGCCGGTCGTGGCGCTGGCGATGTTGTGCAGGGCGTCGCCGAAGGCGGCCAGGTGGCCCTGGGCGGTGGCATCGTCGCCGGAGTCGAGGACGGTGCGTGCCGTGTCTATGGCGGTGGTGGTATGCCGCCATGGGTCGGCGGGGTCCGCCACATACCGCGGGCGGTCGGCTACCTCCTGGTCAAGGAGGCGTTCGCGTAGGCGGTTGATGGAGAGGTCGGGGGCAAGTTTCGAGCCGCCGTACCAGACGGGCTCGTCGGCCGCGTTGGTGTCGCCAGGTGCGGCGAGGCTGTAGCCGATCACGTCGCCGGTCTCGGGGCCGAGGCGTGTTTTGACCTTGATGCCGAGGGACTGCAGCACGGTGAAGTAGTCGGCTTCATTGCGTACGGCGGCGGCGACCGCGTACGCCTGCTCGCGCAGCCACTGCCGTGCCGTGGCCGTCTGGCCCTGGCGCTCGGCCTTGGCACGTTCGGCGCCGGTGGGAACGCGGGGCGCGGTAAGGTCGCCGGACTTCAGGCGGCGCAGGCCGAACTCGGCTTCGATCTTGCGGCATTCGGCTTGGGCGCGCTGTCCGTCGTGGTGGGTGCGCGGGCGGCGTCCGTCGGCGCGGACGGTGGTGGCCATGATGTGGATGTGGTCGTCGGCGTGGCGTATCGCGATCCATCGGCATGCCTTGTCGTCGCCTTCGGGGGCGATGCCGGTGGCGTGAACGATGCGGCGGGCGACCTCTGCCCACTCGGTGTCGGTGAGGTAGCGGTCGCCGGGCGCGGTGCGGACCGGGCAGTGCCAGACGTGCTGGGGTGGTTTCTTGCCGCCCAGTTCGCGGGTGCGCAGGTCGACGTGGTGGTCGAGGCGCTTGGCGAGCTGGGTGTAGGTGGCTGCCGGGTTGCGGCCGGGGTCGGGGGCGCCGGCCATGTCCCAGGCGGCGACTACGTGCGGGTCGGTGTGTTCGTCGCGGCGGCCGGGGCCGAAGAGGTAGACGATCAGTCCGCGGGTGTCGGAGCCGGTGGAGACGTCAGGAACCATGCGCGATGCCCTTCGTCAGGAGCTGGTCGATCAGCTGGTAGCTGCTCTCGGCTGCTTGCTCGACGCGGTCCAGCACCGCCTCGGCACGCTCGGGTACCGTTCCTCGGTGGATGGCTGCGGTGATCTGGTTGAGGTTGCCGCCGATGCGGTTCAGCGCGACCGTGTGTGCCTCGACGGCCTCGATCAGCGGGCGGATGGGATCGTCTTCCGGGCTGCTGACCAGTCCTGCCTTGCCGAGGGCGACGGCGAGTGCGGCGTCCCCGACGAATCCGGCGAACTTCTGACCGCGCTGATGAGCGGCGGCGCTGATCACGCTCACAGCTGTCCGCGTGAAGCGGATGGTCTTCTCCTGGTCGCGCTTCTCCACGGTGCGCTTGCGGTTCATCAGCGCGGGCAGGACGGGGGCATCGAGGTCCCGCCAGGAGGGCTGCTCGACGGGTGGTTGGACATCGGTCGGCGGCTGAGTGCTCGGGGCGACGGAGTCGGCTGCGGGCGGGCAACTGGTCTCGGCTACACCCTCCTCCGGCTCGGGCGCCCCCTGGCGCTCGGCCTTCTCCTCCGCCACCCCTGGGGCGGGGGCAAGCGCGGACGAAGCCTCGTTAGAGGCTCGTTCGCTCCAGCTTGCTGCTGATCGGCGGGTCAGGCCGAAGAATCCCCTGCGGCGGCGGGTGGGGGCGCTGTCGGTGCTGGTCTCGGGCATGGTGGTGCTCCGGTGGTCGTGTGGGGTGGGGCTTCGTCACGTCCGTTGCATCCGTCCCGTAGCTGGTCAGGACAGGTACGGAGGCGGTCGCAGGTACGGAGTGATCCGTATCGGCGAGGAACTCCGTCCCCGCGCTGACCTGCGCGGGGACGGATGCGACGGATTGATACGGAGCTGGTGTCAGCGAGTGGGCTTGGGGCCGGCAGGCCCGCCGGGCGGGCCGATGGGCAGCGTCCCCGACGGAGGGGCCGGTGGCTTGCCCTGGGCTCGATGTGCGAGCACGGTCTCGCCGGCTGCGTGGGCCGGCTGGGCGGGGTCGGGGCAGTAGCGGGCCCAGGCGTCGAGGAACTGGTTGCGGGCGTATGCCTTGGCCTGCCTGCCGTTTTCGAAGCGGTGGTTGGCCGGGCTGATGCCGGAGTCGCGCAGCAGGTTGGCCAGGTGGTAGGCGTTCAGGCCCTTGGTGCCGTACTCGGCCCAGGGCGCCTCCGCGTCCTGGACGAGGGCGGCGAGCAGGTCCTGGCTGCGCAGAGCCTCCTTGTTGCCCTCCTGCTCGAACACACGGCGGACGTCTCGCAGCAGCCGCGTCTTCAACGTCGTCTGCTCGTCCTGGACCACCTCGTTGCGGGTCATCGCCAGGCAGGCGGCACGGGCCCGCGAGGGCCAGTGTCCGCCGGCCAGGTCGGCGACGATCACCAGCGGCTCCCACGTGTCGGCGGCGCGGTCCTCGACGGGCATCGGCGGCACCAAGCGGGCCGCTGCCCCGCGAAGCGGGGTCAGCCACGCGGTCAGCCGGTCGCGCAGCGCGTTCAGTTCCGGGACGGAGTACCGGGAGCGGAAGGCAGCGATCTGCTCGCCGGGCTTGCGCTTCTGCATGCGGATGACGACCGCCCGGTCCATGATCGTGTCCGGCAAGTCGCCGATCCCGGCGAGCGCGGCCATGGCGAAGGTGGGAAACGCCGTCGGCTTGTGTTCCGGCCCGGAGATCCGCCAGGCGGGCCGGTTGCGCTGATGCCCGGCGTTCAGCAGACCGCGCAGGTCCTCCTTGTCGCCGGCCTTGGGGCCGAAGATGGTGTCGGCTTCGTCCACCAGCAGCGTCGGCGCATTCTTGCCGATGACGCGGAAGACCACCGCAGGCGACGTGTTCACCGTCATCATCGGCTGGTGCACGGTCTCATGGAGCACGTCCAGGACGCGGGACTTGCCGCAGCCCTTCGTCGGCCCCACGACCGCCAGCCGTGGCGCGTGCTGGAGGGCGGGCTGAATGTGGGAAGCCGCCACCCACAGAGTGACCGCTGTCAAAGCCTCCTCGCGCGGCAGCACCACGTACCGGCCGATCGCCGCATGTAGGTCATCCAACAGCGCGGCTCCTTCCTCGGCCGTCTCGCCGCCCGTACCAGCGCGGTCCCCGGTCCCCGATCCGCCGTCGGGGGCCGCGGTCCCCGCAGATGCGCGGGGACCGCGGCTCTCAACATTGGCTCGGAGAGCGCCGTGCTCGCCCGGCATTCGGGGACCGGGTTCGGGGACCGGCGGACCGAAAGCCACTGTCCGGTCCCCGGTCTCCGATTCGGCGGGACCGGTCCCCAAGGCGCTGACCTGCACAGGTGCCGCGCTGGGGGTGTTTCGGTCCCCGACCGGGACACCCGTCGAAGCAGGGGACCGTGACTCCGTTCGGTCCCCACTTCGGTCCCCGTTGCGCCAGGGGATGCCCTGGCCGGGGACCGCGGGGGTGGGCCAGACAACCTCGGATGCGTTCGAGGTGGTGGGGGACATAGAGTCCTCCATAGACGTTCCTCTCAAGTGAGGGATGGGACGTGCAAGGTCCCGCCCCTCACCGGTTCGTTCGTTCAGGGATGGGCGACGTGCAGGGGAATCTCCGGCCCTCGGCGTTGGCGCGCCGGGGGCCGTTGCTGTGCCTGGGCCTGCTGGCGGCTCACGAGGCCAAGCCCCATTCCTCCTGGCCGTCGATCAGGGTGCGCTCGTAGCGCAGCAGCTCGGCCTCGGGGTAGAGCACCCGCTTGCCGACCTTGATGCCGCGCGGCCCCTTCTGGATGTGGCGCCAGTAGCGGACGGTGCTCTCGGCTGTGCGGTAGCGCTCGGCGACCTCGGTGGTGGTCAGGTATCGCATGCATTCCCATTCGGCTAGGTGGCGATTCGATCTGCATAGAGTTGTACCCCGGGATCGCCGGTTAACCAAATCGGGAAGCTCATGTTTCAATTGGGATAGCGACGGTGGCGATGGAGGTTCGATGGCAGGCGACAGGCCCGAGGGCGGCGAGGTGCCGCTGCTCTACAGCGAGGGGAACGTGGCCGCGCGCGTGGCGCTGGAGCGCGAGGTCAGAGGGTGGAGCACGACTGAGCTGGCCGAGCAGGTGACCAGAGCCGGCGTCAAGATGAACCAGACGGCGGTCTGGCGTATCGAGAACGGCACCCCCCGTCGGCGCATCAACCTCGACGAGGCTCTCGCCTTCTCCCGCGTCTTCGAGCTCCCTCTCGAAGAGCTCATGTCACCGCCCCTGGAAGGGCTCGACATCGCCAGCCGGCGGCTCATCCAAGAGGCCGTCGAGGCGTTCTACGAGACCCGCGACGCGCGCGACCGCCTCCATCACGCCGTGGTCGCCATCGCCGACCACATCAAGGCCCATCCCGACAGCTCGCGGGCGATCCACGAGCAATGCCTCCGCCTCATGGGCGACGAGCGCGACGCTCGCACGCTCAGCAACGACATCGCGGACGGCGGCCACTACTGACAACCGACACGAAGGAGTGGCCACTTGGCCAACATCCAAAAGCGCCCCAACGGCAAATGGCGTGCCCGCTACCGCGATCTCGACGGCAAGGAGCACGCCCGTCACTTCGACCGCAAGATCGACGCCCAGCGGTGGATCGACGAGGTCACGGCCAGCCTGGTCACCGGTCAGTACGTCGACCCGCGATCGGCGAAGAAGCCCTTCAAGGAGTACGCGGAGGAATGGCGGGCCATCCAGCCGCACCGGCCTTCCACGGCCAAGGCGGTGGCCCAGCACCTGCGCTGCTACGTCTACCCGGCTTGGGAGAAGCGGTCACTCGGCGCCATCAAGCCCGGCGACGTACAGAGCTGGGTCACCAGTCTGACCACCACGCATGGGCTGGCCGCCAGCACCTCACGAACGGTCTTCAACACGGTCAACGCCGTCTTCCGGGCGGCCGTCCGCGACCGCATGATCCCTCACAATCCGTGCGCCGAGGCGAAGCTGCCCTCGGTGCCCCGGAAGAAGATCGTGCCGCTGGCCGTCGAGCAGGTGCGGACGCTGTCCGATGAGATACCCGCCCGATACAAGGGCCTCGTGCTGCTCGGCGCGGCCACCGGGCTCCGCCCCGGCGAGCTCTTCGGCCTCCAGCTCCGGCACGTGGACCTCCTGCACGCGACCGTCTCGGTCGAGCAGCAGATCCAGCAGACCGCCAAGCACGGCGTGTATGTCTGCCCGCCCAAGACCGCTCGCTCGCACCGCACGGTCCCGCTCCCACGCATGGCGGTGGATGCGATGAAGGCCCACCTGCGGGACTTCCCCGCCGATGGGCCCGAGGGCTGGATCTTCACGGCGCCGCAGGGCGGACCCGTGGTCTACACGCACTTCATGGACGGGTCCTGGCGGCCCGCCTGCGCGAAGGCCGGCATACCGAAGGGCACCGGACCCCATGCCCTCCGGCACCACTACGCCAGCCTGCTGATCAGGCATGGCGAGTCCGTGAAGACGGTCTCCGAGCGCCTCGGCCACACCAACGCGGCCATGACGCTGAACATCTACACCCACCTGTGGCCCGACTCCGAGGAGCGGACCCGGGCCGCCGTCGACAAGGCGTACGCGGACCAGTCCGCCGATGCCCAGCCGCAGGTCGACGAAGCGGCGTAGTCGCCCCCCTGCGCGCTGACCGAAGTCAGCACGCTGCGGACTCTGTGCGGACAGCAAAGGCCGCCCAACCCGCTCCGTCGCAGGTCAGACGGCCTTTCGCCAGACGTATTAGACGTTGAAGCGGAACTCCACCACGTCGCCGTCCTGCATCACGTAGTCCTTGCCCTCCATGCGCGCCTTGCCCTTCGCGCGGGCCTCGGCGACCGAGCCGGTCTCCACCAGGTCGGCGAAGGAGATGACCTCCGCCTTGATGAAGCCCTTCTGGAAGTCGGTGTGGATCACACCGGCCGCCTCGGGGGCCGTGGCGCCCTTCTTGATGGTCCAGGCGCGGGTCTCCTTGGGGCCTGCCGTGAGGTAGGTCTGCAGGCCCAGGGTGTCGAAGCCGACCCGGCCGAGGGTCGCGAGGCCCGGCTCCTCCTGGCCCATGGACTGGAGGAGCTCGAGCGCCTCGTCGTCGTCGAGCTCGATCAGCTCGGACTCGATCTTCGCGTTGAGGAAGATCGCCTCCGCCGGCGCGACCAGGGCGCGCTGCTCGTTCTTGAAGTCCTCGTCGACGAGCTCGTCCTCGTCGACGTTGAAGACGTAGAGGAAGGGCTTGGTGGTCAGCAGGTGCAGCTCGTGGAGGAGGTCGCCCTGCTCGGTGCCCTTGGTGATGCCCGCGGAGAACAGCGTCTGACCGGACTCGAGGATCTTCTGCGCGGACTCGACCGCGGCGAGGACGGCGACCTTGTCCTTCTGGAGGCGGGCCTCCTTCGTCAGGCGCGGGACCGCCTTCTCGACCGACTGGAGGTCGGCGAGGATCAGCTCGGTGTTGATCGTCTCGATGTCGTCCTTGGGCGAGACCTTGCCGTCGACGTGCACGACGTTCTCGTCCTTGAAGGCGCGGATGACCTGGCAGATCGCGTCCGACTCGCGGATGTTCGCCAGGAACTTGTTGCCCAGGCCCTCACCCTCGCTCGCGCCGCGCACGATGCCCGCGATGTCGACGAAGTCGACCGTGGCGGGGAGGATGCGCTGCGAACCGAAGATCTCCGCCAGGACGGCGAGGCGGGAGTCGGGGACACCGACGACGCCCACGTTCGGCTCGATGGTGGCGAACGGGTAGTTAGCCGCCAGCACGTCGTTCTTGGTCAGGGCGTTGAACAGGGTCGACTTGCCGACATTCGGCAGACCGACGATTCCGATCGTGAGCGACACGTTGGCGACTTCCTGACGTGGAGGGTGATGACTGGCGGGGCCTTGCGGCCCGCGGTGAGTGGGGCCGATCCACCAGTTTACGGGCGCGGCGGGCGGACCTGTGACGGCCTGCTGCGGCCGTCACAGGTCCGCCCGGAGTCGAACGCAGCCCCAAGGTCGTCCAAAGGGCGTGTCTAGTGACGGTTTCGTGCCTCTCCGCGACCTAGTTTGTGCGGGTGGAGCAGCACAGGACAGGTCGCCCCCAGCCGCGGCAGCAGCCGCCGGCTCCCATCCCGGCACCGGGCACGCTCGCCGACGCCACCGTGTATCCGGTGCCGGCCCGCCCGCCGCGCCCGGTCCCTCCCCTGGTGCTCGCGCTGCGCCGGCTGCCGAACCCCCGGCTGACCGGACTCGGCGCGGGGCTGTTCGCCGCCGCCACGATGCTGGCGCTCGGCTCTGCGGACCAGTTGCTCTTCGACGGTTCCGCGATCCTCTACGGGCTGCTGTTCCTGCCCGTGAGCGCGCTCACCGCGCTGTGGGTGCGGGAGGCCGACCTGGTCAGCGCCCCGATCATCGTCCCGATCGCGTTCACCGTCGGGATCGTGCCGATCTCCGGCGGCAGCGGCGGCTTCGGCGGCCAGACGATGGCCGTGGTGACGGCGCTCGCCGTGCACGCGGGATGGCTGTACGGCGGAACGCTGGTCGCCGGTGTGATCACCTGCGTACGGAAGGTGCGGACGATGGTGCGGCGGCACCGCCGCGGGCGCGGGCCGCAGGGCCCGTCGGGCCCCGGCCGCCGCGGCTGAGGTCGGTCCCGCGGCGGCCTGGCCGGCCCCGGCCCGGTTCACCTGCCGGCGGCCGCCATCGCCGCGCCCACGATTCCCGCGTTGTTCTGCAGCTCCGCCGGGACGATCTCCGCGCGCACGCCCTCGATCAGCGGCAGGAACTTGTCGGCCTTGCGGCTCACCCCGCCGCCGACGATGAACAGCTCCGGCGAGAACAGCATCTCCACGTGCGCCAGGTACTTCTGCACCCGCCGCGCCCAGTGCTGCCAGGTGAGGTCGGCGTCCTCCTTGGCCTTCGTGGAGGCCCGCTTCTCCGCGTCGTGGCCGCCCAGTTCGAGGTGGCCGAGCTCGGTGTTCGGGACCAGCCGGCCGTCGACGAAGAGCGCGCTGCCGATGCCGGTGCCGAACGTGAGCACGATGACGGTGCCCTTACGGCCGCGCCCCGCCCCGAACGTCATCTCCGCGACACCGGCCGCGTCCGCGTCGTTCAGGATCGTGACGGGCAGGCCGCCGAGGCGGCTGCCGAGGAGCGAGGCCGCGTCCTTGTCGATCCAGCCCTTGTCCACGTTGGCCGCGGTGCGCGTGATGCCGCCGGTGACCACGCCCGGGAAGGTGATGCCGACCGGGCCGGTCCAGCCGAAGTGGCCGACCACCTCCGCGACGCCGTCGGCGACGGCGTCCGGCGTGGACGGGTGCGGTGTCAGGACCTTGTGGCGCTCCTGCGCCAGATCGCCGCGGTCCAGGTCCACGGGAGCGCCCTTGATCCCGGACCCGCCGATGTCAACTCCGAAGACGTTCATGGACACAACGTTAAGGGGCCGCGCTGAGCGTCACTGCCCTGACGGGTCGGCCGACATGGCGGCGGCCTCCGCGCGCAGGTCCCTGCGGAGCTCCTTCGGCAGCGAGAAGGTGATCGACTCCTCGGCCGCCTTCACGATCTCGACGTCCTCGAAGCCCCGCTTCGACAGCCACTCCAGCACGCCCTCGACGAGCACCTCCGGCACGGACGCGCCCGAGGTGACACCGACCGTGGACACTCCGTCCAGCCAGGCCTCTTCGATCTCGTCGGCGAAGTCGACCAGGTGGGCGTCGCGGGCGCCGGCGCCGAGGGCGACCTCGACCAGGCGGACCGAGTTCGACGAGTTCTTCGAGCCGACGACGATGACCAGGTCGGCCTCCGCGCCCATCTGCTTGACGGCGATCTGACGGTTCTGCGTGGCGTAGCAGATGTCGTCGCTCGGCGGGGAGATCAGGCCGGGGAACTTGGTCTTCAGCGCGTCGACCGTCTCCATCGTCTCGTCGACGGAGAGGGTGGTCTGGGACAGCCAGACGACCTTGTCGGGGTTGCGGACCTCGACGTTCGCCACGTCCTCGGGGCCGTCGACCAGGGTGATGTGGTCGGGCGCCTCGCCGGACGTGCCGATGACCTCTTCGTGACCCTCGTGGCCGATCAGGAGGATGTCGTAGTCCTCCTGGGCGAACCGCACGGCCTCCTTGTGGACCTTGGTGACCAGCGGGCACGTCGCGTCGATCGTCGCGAGCTTCCGCTGCGCCGCCTCCTCGTGGACGGTCGGGGCCACGCCGTGCGCCGAGAACATCACGATGGATCCCTCGGGGACCTCCGCCGTCTCGTCGACGAAGATCGCGCCCTTCTTCTCGAGCGTCTGTACGACGTACTTGTTGTGGACGATCTCGTGGCGGACGTAGATGGGTGACCCGTACTGCTCCAGGGCCTTCTCCACGGCGATCACGGCACGGTCCACACCTGCGCAGTAGCCGCGGGGGGCGGCGAGGAGGACGCGTCGGGCAGGAGGCGTAGCAGTCATGTGCCCCATCGTAAGGGCCACGCCAATGAGGGGTTTGATCGGACACCGGCAGCAGACTGGCGGTACCCCGAGCGAGAGAGGGCCTCATGAGGCGAGCCGTCACCCAGGAGACCCGCCCCGGTGAGGTGCCCGGCGGCGGCGGGCTGCGGCGCACACTCGGCTTCCGCGACCTGGTCGTCTACGGGCTCCTGTTCATCGCCCCCATGGCGCCTGTCGGCGTGTTCGGCACCCTGGACGCCAAGTCGGGCGGCGCTGTCGCCCTCGTCTACGTCGTCGCCACCGTCGCCATGGCATTCACCGCCGTGAGCTACGCGCAGATGGTGCGGGTGGCGCCGCAGGCCGGTTCGGTGTTCACCTACGCGCGCAAGGGCCTCGGCGAGGGGCCCGGGTTCGTCGCCGGGTGGATGGCGATGCTCGACTACCTGCTGATCCCGGCCGTCGCGTACCTGTTCTCCGGTATCGCCATGGAGGCGCTGGTCCCGCAGATCGACCGGTGGGTGTGGACGGGGATCGCCGTCGTCGTGACCACGCTGCTGAACCTCTGGGGCGTCCGGGCCGCCGCCCGGGTCGGTTTCGCGGTGCTCGCGGCGGAGATCCTGGTGCTGCTCGTCTTCGTGATGTCCGCGGTGACGGTGCTCGCCCGGGACGGGGCGCAGCGCGGCTGGCTGACGCCGCTGACCGGTGACAGCGGGTTCTCCACCACGGCGGTGCTCGGGGCGGTGTCCGTGGCGGTCCTGTCGTTCCTCGGCTTCGACGCGATCGCGTCCTTCGCTGAGGAGGTGACCGGAGGATCGCGGAGGGTGGCGCGGGCGGTGCTCTTCTGCCTGGCGCTCGCAGGTGTGCTCTTCGTCGCCCAGACGTATCTGGTGGCACTGCTCGAACCGGTGCCCTCCGCCCGGCTGGCCGCGGAGCCGGCCCGGCAGGGATCGGCGTTCTACGACGCGGTGGACGCGTCGGTGGGCACCTGGCTGCACGACCTGGTGGCGGTGAGCAAGGCGGTCGGGGCCGCGTTCGCGGCGCTCGCCGGGCAGGCGGCGGCCGGGCGGCTGCTGTTCGCCATGGCGCGCGATGGGCGGCTCCCCCGGGTGCTGGCGCGTACGGACTCGGGCGTGCCGCGGCTCGCCCTGCTGGTCGCGGCGACGGTGACGATGGTGGCGGCGGTGTGGGCGGCGCGGCGGGACGGCGGGCTAGACCACCTGGTGTCGGTGGTCGACGTCGGCGCGCTCACCGCGTTCGTGCTGCTGCACGCGAGCGTGGTGGGCTGGTTCGTGGTCCGGCGGATGGACGGGCCCCCGGACCGGCTGCGGCATCTGGTGGTGCCGGTGCTGGGCGCGGGCGTGCTGATCGCGGTGATCGTGGAGGCGGCGAGGTCGGCGCAGATCGTGGGCGCGCTCTGGCTGGGGGTCGGGCTGGTCGTGCTGGCGCTTCAGCGGGGGCGTCGCGAGACGCTGCCCGGCGGGGAGGGCTAGTCCGCCGGGCGCGGCGCCCCGGCGGAGGAAACAGGAGTCCTGCGGTCAGGTCCCGGGGCGCCTCAAGTTGTCCGACCCGGCCGTTACGCTCGGCCCATGGCTCTCAACACGTCCGCGGAATCCCCTCTGCCGGTCGGCGAGGTGTCACGGCTCATCGGCGGCTGGATCGACCGGCTCGGGGCGGTCTGGGTGGAGGGACAGATCACCCAGCTGTCGCGGCGCCCGGGCGCCGGCGTCGTCTTCCTGACCCTGCGTGACCCGTCGTACGACATCTCGGTGGGCGTCACCTGCTTCCGGCAGGTCTTCGACGCGGTCGCCGACGTGGTGACCGAGGGCGCCCGGGTCGTCGTCCACGCCAAGCCCGAGTGGTACGCGCCCAGGGGCCAGCTGTCGCTGCGGGCGGTGGAGATAAGGCCGGTCGGCATCGGTGAACTGCTGGCCAGGCTGGAGCAGCTGAAGCGGTCGCTCGGTGCGGAGGGACTGTTCGCGGCCGACCGCAAGAAGTCGCTGCCGTTCCTGCCGCACCGGGTGGGACTGGTCTGCGGGCGGGCGTCGGCGGCCGAGCGGGACGTGCTGGAGAACGCGCGCAGACGCTGGCCGCACGTCCGCTTCGAGGTGCGCAACGTGGCCGTGCAGGGGGTGAACGCCGTGGCGCAGGTGGTCCAGGCCGTCAAGGAGCTCGACGCGCTGGACGAGGTGGACGTGATCATCGTGGCACGTGGCGGCGGCAGCGTGGAGGACCTGCTGCCGTTCTCCGACGAGCAGTTGGTGCGCGCGGTGGCGGCGTGCTCGACGCCGGTCGTGTCGGCGATCGGTCACGAGCCGGACTCCCCGCTGCTGGACCTGGTCGCCGACCTGCGCGCGTCCACGCCGACCGACGCGGCGAAGAAGGTCGTCCCGGACGTGGGCGAGGAGCTGGTCCGGGTGCGGCAGCTGCGGGACCGGGCGCTGCGCACCGTGCAGGGGCTGCTGGACCGGGAGGAGCACGGGCTCGCGCACGCGCTGGCCAGGCCGTGCATGGAACATCCCCGGCGGATGGTGGACGAACGCGCGGCGGAGGTCGACGCCCTGGTCGCCCGGAGCCGGCGTGTCCTCGGCCATCTGCTGGACCGCGCGGACTCGGAGCTGGCGCACACCCGGGCGCGGGTCGTCTCGCTCTCGCCCGCGGCGACCCTGGAGCGGGGTTACGCGGTGCTGCAGCGCGCCGACGGGGCGGTGGTGCGCTCACCGGACGAGGTCACCGCGGGGGACCCGCTGCGGGCCCGGGTCGCGGAAGGCGAGTTCCCGGTGCGGGTCGGCGAGTGACGCCCGCGGTGCGCGCCGGATCTGTTGTCGTTTCTCATACATAGGGTGGATCGCATGGCTGCCAAGACGGAAGAGGCCGCGCTCGGTTACGAGCAGGCCCGTGACGAGCTGATCGAGGTCGTGCGCCGGCTGGAGGCCGGCGGCACCACGCTCGAGGAGTCGCTGGCGCTGTGGGAGCGCGGCGAGGAGCTGGCGAAGGTGTGCCGCCACTGGCTGGAGGGCGCCCGGGCGCGCCTGGACGCGGCCCTGGCGAAGCCGGACGAGGAGGGGGCGCCCGACGGCGCCTGAGGCCCCGCCGCCGGGCGCGACGAGCGCGCCCGGCGGCGGGGGCGCCTGGCTGCCGGGCCGGCGGGGGTGCCTGGCCGCCGGCCGGGGTGAGCGTGCCGGGCCGGCGCGATGGCGAAGGCGGCGCCCCGGAGGCGAACCAGGGGCCCCGGGACGGGGCAGGGACGGCGGAGACGAAGGCGGCTCCCAGGGTTGGACGCGGCGGCGCACGGACGCGGGGACACGGAAGCGGCGCCCGGGAGACGGACGCGCACCCACGGAAGCGGGGTGGGCGGGCCGACGAGTGATGGGCGGGAGGCTGCCGGTCGCGGGACGAAGGGCACCCCGGGCCGAAGAACGGCAGGAGCCCCGGACGCGGGCGCGGGGGCCGATGACCGCAGCGAGCGGCCGGGACGGACGCAGAGCCACCGAAGCGAGGCCGGGCACACGACGGGCGGATGGGCGAAGCCGCCACAGCGGGGCGAAGCGCACCGCCGGGCCGGAGGGCGGAGTCCCGGACGCGGACGCGGGGACCCGTGCCGAGGCGAGCGTCCGGAACGGGCGGCCGCGGGTGGCGGGTGAGCGGGCGGGGTGCCGCCGGGACGATCGACCGGCGATGGCGGCAGTGTGAGGACGGACACATTCGGCATGTAGTTGAAATTTAATTCAATGCGACCGGGTTGGCAGCGTGCGTAAGGCTTTTTCACGCACGCGGAAGGTACGCCACATGTCCCTCGTTCTTGACCCCGTCGCCCAGGACCTCCTCTTCCGTGAGGCCCGTACCGCCAACACGTTCACCGACGAGCCGGTGACCGAGGAGCAGGTCCAGGCGATCTACGACCTGGTCAAGTTCGGTCCGACCGCCTTCAACCAGAGCCCGCTGCGCGTGGTGCTGGTCCGCTCCGCCGAGGCCCGTGAGCGCCTCGTCGGCCACATGGCCGAGGGCAACCAGGCGAAGACCGCTTCCGCCCCGCTGGTCGCGATCCTGGCGGCCGACAACGAGTTCCACGAGGAACTGCCGTCCCTGCTGCCGCACTTCCCGCAGGCCAAGGACATGTTCTTCAGCGAGCGCCCGGTGCGTGAGCAGGCCGCCGGCCTGAACGCCGCCCTTCAGGCCGCTTACTTCATCGTCGGCGTGCGCGCCGCCGGCCTGGCCGCCGGCCCGATGACGGGTTACGACGCCGCCGGCATCCAGAAGGAGTTCCTGGACGACGACCACACCCCGCTGATGGTCGTCAACATCGGCAAGCCGGGCGACGACGCCTGGTTCCCGCGCTCCCCGCGTCTGTCCTACGAGGACGTCGTCACCACCGTCTGAGCGACGCGCCCTCAAGGGCCCGCACAGCACACGAAGGCCGCCGCACCCGCAAGGGTGCGGCGGCCTTCGCCGTACAAGACGCGTCCGCGCCGCGCGCGGGTCGCGACGCCGGGCGTCAGGAGCCGGCGGAGGGCTTCACCGACGGGCCGGTTGACGCGGACGGAGACGCGGAGGGCGACGCGGTACCGGCCGGCTCGCCGGCCTTCAGCGCCGCCGCCATCTCGGCGAGCCGCTCGGGCCCCGCCGTGCCGGTGACCACCGTCGTCGAGCGGTCGTCCGTCAGCACCAGCGCGTCGTACTTCGGGCCGTCCCAGAACTGCCAGGCCCGTCCGGCCACCTGCTCGGTCCGGTCCGTCCTGACGGCGTCGTGCGTGACCTCCCGGACGTACTTGTCGGCGGGCCGGGCCGTGGACTGCTCCACCGCCACGTACTGGTCCTGCGGGTCCAGGAAGCCGAGGTGCCAGGCGTGGGCCTTGGTGCGCTCGAAGGTCACCGAGGTCGCCCGCCACCCCTTGTCCAGCCCGTCGGGCGCCACCACCGGGTACGGGGCGGCGCGCTGCGCCGTCACCAGTTCGACGCGGTAGTCGACCGTCCTGATCGGGTCGGCGTTCTCGTCGTGCGGAACGAGCATGTAGATGCCCGCCACGACGACGCCGATCACCGCCATGGACTGGAACATGCCCCGGATCGTCTGCTTGCCTCGCATACCTGCCACGTCCACCATGTTCGCATCCGGCAGGTCTGCTCATACGTGGCCCCCTCTGCTCATTATGTCGACGTACCGATAGAGTCGCCCCACCCTCTTTATTTACGGCCGTCGTCGTACAGAAAGGTGCGCTCCGATGACCGAGAATCATCTGCCGTCCCAGCTCGAGGTCTCTCCCGAGGCCCCCGACCGCAACCTCGCCCTGGAGCTCGTCCGGGTCACCGAGGCCGCCGCCATGGCCGCCGGCCGCTGGGTCGGGCGTGGTGAGAAGAACGGCGCCGACGGCGCCGCGGTCAAGGCCATGCGGACCCTCGTCTCCACCGTCTCCATGAACGGCGTCGTCGTCATCGGGGAAGGCGAGAAGGACGAGGCCCCGATGCTGTTCAACGGCGAGCGGATCGGTGACGGGACCGGCGCCGAGTGCGACATCGCCGTCGACCCGATCGACGGCACCACGCTGACGGCCAAGGGCATGCCCAACGCCATCGCCGTCCTTGCCGCCGCCGACCGCGGCACCATGTTCGACCCGTCCGCCGTGTTCTACATGGACAAGCTGGTCACCGGCCCCGAGGCCGCCGACTACGTCGACATCAACGCCCCCGTGTCCGTCAACATCCGGCGGGTCGCCAAGGCGAAGCACTCCTCGCCCGAGGACGTCACCGTCGTCATCCTCGACCGCCCCCGCCACGAGGGGATCGTCAAGGAGATCCGCGAGACCGGCGCACGCATCAAGTTCATCTCGGACGGCGATGTCGCCGGTTCGATCATGGCCGTCAAGGAGGGCACCGGCGTCGACCTGCTGCTGGGCATCGGCGGCACGCCCGAGGGCATCATCTCGGCGTGCGCCATCAAGTGCCTGGGCGGTGTGATCCAGGGCAAGCTGTGGCCGAAGGACGACGCGGAGCGGCAGCGCGCGATCGACGCGGGCCACGACCTGGACCGCGTCCTGAGCACCGACGACCTGGTCTCCGGCGAGAACGTCTTCTTCGTCGCCACCGGCATCACGGACGGCGAGCTGCTGCGCGGCGTGCGCTACCGCGCGGAGACCGCGATCACCCAGTCCCTGGTGATGCGCTCCAAGTCGGGCACCATCCGGCAGATCGACTCCACCCACCGGCTGTCGAAGCTCCGGGCGTACAGCCAGATCGACTTCGACCGCGCGCAGTAGCCCGCGGCCGACGACGCCGGCGGGTACGAGCACTCGCGTCGGAGCAGGCATACGGAAGGGGCGCCCTATGTGCGGGGGCGCCCCGTTTCCGTGCCGTCTTGGCGGATCAGGCCGCTGAGGCCGACTTCTTCAGCTCGATGTCGCGGCGCCTGCGCCGGGCCAGCACCACGCGGCGCTCCGCCGCGGTGAGGCCGCCCCACACGCCGTACGGCTCGGGCTGGAGCAGTGCGTGCTCACGGCACTCCACCATCACCGGGCAGCGGGCGCAGACCCTCTTCGCGGCTTCCTCACGCGACAGCCTCTCGGCCGTCGGCTCCTTGGAGGGCGCGAAGAACAGTCCCGCCTCGTCCCGGCGGCACACCGCCTCCGCGTGCCAGGGACCTGCCTGGTCCTCCCGGGCAGGAATGCGCTGGTGCGGCACGGCGGCCACCTGCAAGGACTGATGCGGCAGTTGCAGCACGGTCTACTCCTGACGACGGGATTCGCGAGCGAGAGACGATGCAGCAGTCCCTACCCGCTGTGCGCACGCCTATGCACTGAGTGGCACTGAGTTCCGACGCACGGAATTGCGGATCGGCGCGTGCGGCGCGAAAGCGCCCCCCGGGCCCTGCCGCGCCCGACCGTGCCCGCCCCTCGCCCCCGAGTCCGTCAGTGCAGGTGCTTGCGCAGCCGGTCGTGGAGGTCGGAGATCCGGCGGCCGCGCTTCGGCTTCGCCTCGACATTGCCGAAAATCGTGTAGCCGTTGACGACGACCACCGGCGCCTCGGGATCGGCGGCCTCCAGCGTCACGACCTCGAAGTTGCCGAAGATGCCGGTCCCGCTGCCGCGCAGGGAGATGTTCTCGGGGACGCGCACCTCGACGTTGCCGAAGATCGAGGTCGCGTTGATCACGGAGAGCCGCTGTCCGTAGAGGGCCTCGGTGAGGTCGATCTCGATGTTCCCGAAGAGCGAGAAGGCGTTCGTCCTGCGGCCCACCCGCCAACGGCCCTTACGGGTCGAGCTGGAGAAGACGGCGACGAGGTTCTCCGCCGGGCCGCCCGGGTCCGCCGGGTCGTCGTAGGCGCGAACGGGGGCGCCTTCGGCACGCGGGCCCGCGGCGGGCAGGTCCGCCACGATCGGCTCCAGCTCGCCCACGGTCTTGGCGCGGTAGACCGCGTCGATGCGCTCCGAGTGCTCCTCGGCGTCCAGCCGGCCCTCGGCCAGGGCGTCGCGAAGGATGTCCGCGATCCGGTCGCGGTCGGCGTCGGAGGCACGGATGGCGCCGCCCGGGGCCGGCGAGGCGGCCGGCTTCAGGGGCCGCTCGGGGCCGGAGGCCGCTGAATCATGCTTGTCGAGGTCCACGGCACCAGCCTAGCGAAACGCGATAGATCGCGACTAGTGGCCCACGCCGTTCCGGCCGAAGGCGGCCACCCGGCCGGACGAGAGCCGGCACCCGAGCCACCCCGTTGCAGGTCTGGCGGAAACCGGCCTGGCGGGAACCCGCCGCCCGCTCCGGAGTTTCCGCGGCATCCGCCTCTGGCAGTGTCCCGCTGGGGCTCCGTCGTACACGGGGCCGGCAGCGGTGGGCGGCCGGACGCGGCCGACGCGCGAGGCGGACGCGAGGCCGGACGCGGCCGCGGCGAGGGGTCGCCGGCCGCGAGGCAGAAAGCCGACCGGCCGCAGGAGTGCGCCGCCGGTCGGGGGCGCAGGAGCCGGCCGGCGGCGAGAGGGCGTGGCCGGTGCGCGAGGGGGTCGAGCCGTCGGCCCAAGCACTGTGAGCGCCCGGCGGGGCGGGTCATGAGGAGGCGGGGCGATGCTCGAAAGTCTGGGACTCGACGCCGTGCAGGAGCAGGTCTACGTCTGCCTGCTCAGAGCTCCGGCGAACGACGCGACGGCCGTGGCGGCCCGCACCGGGATCGCCGCGGAGGAGGTGATCCCGGCACTCGCCCGGCTGGAGGCGGAAGGGCTGGTGACCCGGCGCCCCGGCCGGCCCGCCGGCTACCACGCGGCGCCGCCCGACGTCACGTTGAACCTGATGGTGCTGCAACGTCTGGACGAGGTACGACGGGTGCAGCTCGCGGTCGAACGCCTCGCCGCCGAGCACCGCGCGCACGGACAGAGCGGCTCGGGCGCCGAGCCCGTGGAGGCCCTGGAAGGGGCGGCCGCGATAGCGGACCGCTACCGCCAGATCCAGCGCGGCGCCAAGGAAGTGTCGAGCCTCGTCGCCGGCCCGGCCGTGGTGGTGACCGCCTCGGACAACACCGGGCAACGGGACGCCCTGCGGGCCGGGGTGCGCTACCGGGCGGCGTACGAACGGGCCACGCTCGAACTCGACAGCGTGGACAACCCGTTGCTGCTGGAGGAGTGGGCCGCCCTCGGCGAGGAGATGCGCGTCACGCCGGAGGTCCCCCTGAAGCTGGTCATCGCCGACCGGCGCATCGCCCTGGCACTCCCCCGCCGGCAGGCCCCGGGGGCGCCGGTCGGGCTCGTGGTGCGCACCGGCATCCTCCTGGAGGCCCTCAACTGGCTCTTCGACCGGATCTGGGCGACGGCCCTGCCGGTGCCCGCGGCCCTGGCAGCCGTGCCGGAGGGGCCGTTGTCGGTGTCGGACCGGCGGCTGCTGTCGCTGTTGCTGACGGGCTGCACGGACCAGGCCATCGCGTCGCAGTGGGGCGTGAGCATGCGCACGGTGCAGCGGCGCGTGCAGCGCCTCATCGCTCTGGCCGGTGTGCAGACCCGCCTCCAACTGGGCTGGCAGGCCGCCCGCCTGGGTGGATCGAGCCGTCGGAGCGGGACGCCGGAGAGTGACGCGCGGCGGTGTGCGACCCGGCCGCACGGGGCCATGGGGGCGGTGCCGGACGGGCTGTCGCATTTGTGACAGGACGCCAACGCGACAGCCGCAGGGGCTGATGAGGGAGCGTCATCACCTGCCAGTGTGACGGCCGTTCGCAGCCCCCGAGTGCTGAAGGATGACCATGTCCCGTCCTCGCTCCACCGCCACGAACCAGAGAGCCGGGCGCGGCGCCGTCGCGATCGCGACAGCGCTGCTCGCCGCCGGGACCCTGGCCCTGACCGCTCTGCCGGCGCAGGCGACCCCTGCCGCCGCCGAGCCCGACGTGTCCGCCGCCGCGACGCCGTCCGCCGACAAGCTCGGCGGCCACGACCGCGCCCTGCTCGCGACCTACCGCAAGCAGCACCTCGCCCGTACCACCATGAAGAACGCCGACCGCGCGGTCCCGGACTTCGCGACGCTGCTGGTCGCCGTCCGGGAAGGCCGGACAGCCGAGGCGGAGCGAGCGCTCGCGGACCTCGGCATCCGGACGACGCGCACCGATTCGGCCGTGGGCTACATCAAGGCCAACGTGCCGTTCGGCATGGTGGACCGGGTCGCCGCGATCGAGGACGTCGTCGCCGTCGACGTGGACGAACTGCTGAAGATCGACGAGGTCCGTCCGGAGGGGGCGGACACCGTGGCCGCCGCCGACGGGCAGGGACCACAGGCGCCTTCCGCGAAGACCCCTGACAGCAACGCCTACATGCCGACCCGGGAGACCGGTTCGGTGGAGTTCAAGGAGGACAACCCCTCCTACGACGGCCGCGGCGTCACGATCGGCATCATGGACACGGGGGTCGACCCGACCCATCCGGCGCTCGCGAGAACCACCACCGGGGAGCGCAAACTCGTCGACACGGTCGCCGGGACCGACCCGCGCAACTTCATCGACCTGCTCTTCGACGCGACCTGGCAGAACCTGTCGTCGGCGACCAGGGTGTCCGGGCCGGTCTTCACCGACCAGGTCCGCGGCGAGACGTGGAAGGCGCCGGACTCGGCCGACCTGCGCATCGGCCTGCGTCCGATCCAGCTGCCCCAGGGAGCCACCGTCGTACCGACGCTGGTGCGCGAGTCGGACTCCGCGGTGTGGGTGGACACCGACCTCGACCACGACTTCACCGACGAGGAACTGCTGCGCCCGTACCGGGAGAAGCAGCAGGTCGCCCACTTCGGGACCGACGACCCGACGACGCCGGCCGACGAGCGGATACCGTTCACCGTCCAGGTCAGGGACGACTTCTTCCCCGGCACGGTCAGCGTCAACGTGAACATCATCACCGAGGCGCACGGCACCCACGTCGCGGGCATCACGGCGGCCAACGGCATGTTCGGCGGCCGGATGGACGGCCAGGCGCCGGGTGCCCGGCTGGTCTCGATGCGTGCCTGCCACTCCTTCGGGTGCTCCAGCGCCGCGCTGACCGACGGCATGATCGACCTCGCCACGAAGCACGGCGTCGATGTGATCAACATGTCCATCGGCGCGTCGCCCGAGTTCAACGACGGGCAGAGCGCCCGCGCCCTCGTCTACAACCGGCTGATCGACGAGTCCGGCGTTCAGCTCTTCATCTCCGCCGGCAATTCGGGCGCCGGCGTGAACACGGTCGGTGACCCGACGGCCGCCGACAAGGTCGTCAGCGTCGGCGCGTCCGTCTCCCGGGCGACATGGTGGGCGAACTACGGCTCGCAGGTGCGGGACGGGCTGGGCGTCTTCCCGTTCTCGTCGCGCGGACCGCGTGAGGACGGCGGCTTCAAGCCGGACCTGACCGCTCCCGGCGCGGCCGTGTCCACCGTCCCCGACTGGCTGCCCAACTCGTCCGTCGCCGAGACCGGCTACACCCTGCCCGTCGGCTACTCGATGATGAACGGGACCTCGATGGCGTCCCCGCAGGCCACCGGGGCGGCCGCCCTGCTGCTGTCGGCAGCCGCCCAGCGCGGTGTGAGCGCCGGCCCCGAGGAGCTGCGCTCCGCGCTGTACTCCTCGGCCCGGTACAACGACACGGTGCCGGCCGTGGCCCAGGGCCGCGGCGCGCTCCACGTGGCGGGCGCGTGGACCTACCTGTCCCGTAACGCCACCGCTGTCGACGCGGTGAGCGTCAGCGCTCCCGTGTGCACGCCGCTGTCGGGCGGTCTGGTCACCCCGCACACCGGCAGCGGTGTGTTCAACAGCTGCGCTCCGGGCAGCGGCGGCCAGGGCGTCGGTGAATCGCGTACATACGACGTGACCCTGACGCGCACGTCGGGCCCGGACCGGGCGGTGCCCTACCTCCTGACCCTGACGGGCGACGACGGGACCTTCTCGGTGCCCCGTACGGTCATGCTCGGCCTGAACGAGCCGACCGTCGTGAAGGTCGTCGCGGAGCCGTCCTCCCAGGGCGTGCACAGCGCGCTCCTGCGGATCGACAACCCGGGGACCACGGCCACCGAGCAGACGGCGATGCTGGCCGTGGAGGCGGCGACGCCGCTGGCTGCGGGCACCACGTACGAGGTGACCGGCGTCGCCGAGCGCAACGGCACGGTCCACTACACCGTCGCCGTGCCGGCGGGCACCACGGCGCTGAACGTGAAGCTGGACGGCCTCGCCGACGGCAGCCACACCCGCTGGTGGGCGTTCCGGCCGACCGGCGTCAGCGGCGAGTCCGCCGCGCCCGGCTCGCTGTCCTGCTACTCCGGCTACCTGGGCGGGAACGGCTGTGACCCGGCCGCCCGCACCTACAAGGCCCCGGCGGCGGGTGTCTGGGAGCTGGTCGTGGAGTCCCGGCGCACGTCCGCGCTCCTCGACAACCCGTACCGGCTGACGGCGACCGTCACCAAGTAGGGCCGCCCGCGGCACCACCGCGTCCACCGCCCGCGCGGTCCCGGTTCCGGGCAAGATCCCGGCAAGTGAGCCTTACCTCACAGAATCGGGCCCGCGCGGGCGTCTTACGCTGGATGGCGCTGCCAACGAAGGCACGCTGCTGTCTGCGAAGTGAGGAATGGGCGAAATGCCGGAGTTCGCGTATACGGATCTGCTGCCGCTCGGTGAGGACGCCACGCCGTACCGTCTGGTGACCGCCGAGGGAGTCTCCACCTTCGAGGCCGACGGCCGTACGTTCCTCAAGGTCGAGCCGGAGGCCCTGCGCAAGCTGGCCGCCGAGGCGATCCACGACATCCAGCACTTCCTGCGTCCGGCCCACCTCGCTCAGCTGCGGCGGATCATCGACGACCCCGAGGCCTCCTCCAACGACAAGTTCGTCGCCCTCGACCTGCTGAAGAACGCGAACATCGCCGCCGCCGGCGTGCTCCCGATGTGCCAGGACACCGGCACCGCGATCGTCATGGGCAAGCGCGGCCAGAACGTGCTCACCGAGGGCGGCGACGAGGAAGCCCTGTCGCGCGGCATCTACGACGCGTACACCGAGCTGAACCTGCGGTACTCGCAGATGGCCCCGATCACCATGTGGGAGGAGAAGAACACCGGCTCCAACCTCCCCGCGCAGATCGAGCTGTACGCGACCGACGGCGGCGCCTACAAGTTCCTCTTCATGGCCAAGGGCGGCGGCTCGGCCAACAAGTCCTTCCTCTACCAGGAGACGAAGGCCGTCCTCAACGAGGCGAGCATGATGAAGTTCCTGGAGGAGAAGATCCGCTCGCTCGGCACGGCCGCCTGCCCGCCCTACCACCTGGCGATCGTCGTCGGCGGGACCAGCGCCGAGTTCGCGCTGAAGACCGCGAAGTACGCCTCCGCGCACTACCTGGACGAGCTGCCGTCCGAGGGGTCGGAGCTCGGCCACGGCTTCCGCGACGAGGAGCTGGAGAAGAAGGTCTTCGAGCTCACCCAGAAGATCGGCATCGGCGCGCAGTTCGGCGGGAAGTACTTCTGCCACGACGTGCGCGTGGTGCGCCTGCCGCGGCACGGCGCCTCGCTACCCGTCGCCATCGCCGTCTCCTGCTCCGCCGACCGCCAGGCCGTCGCCAAGATCACGGCGGAGGGAGTCTTCCTGGAGCAGCTGGAGACCGACCCCGCGCGCTTCCTGCCGGACACGACGGACGAGCAGCTGGCCGAGGACGGGGACGTCGTGAAGATCGACCTCAACCGGCCGATGGACGAGATGCTCGCCGAGCTGTCCAAGTACCCCGTCAAGACCCGTCTCTCGCTCACCGGCCCGCTGGTCGTCGCCCGTGACATCGCCCACGCGAAGATCAAGGAGCGCCTCGACGCCGGCGAGGAGATGCCGCAGTACCTGAAGGACCACCCGGTCTACTACGCGGGTCCCGCGAAGACCCCGGAGGGCTACGCGTCCGGCTCCTTCGGCCCGACGACGGCCGGCCGGATGGACTCCTACGTCGAGCAGTTCCAGGCCGCCGGCGGCTCCAAGATCATGCTGGCCAAGGGCAACCGCTCCAAGCAGGTCACCGACGCGTGCGGCACGCACGGCGGCTTCTACCTCGGCTCGATCGGCGGCCCGGCGGCGCGGCTGGCCCAGGACTGCATCAAGAAGGTCGAGGTCGTCGAGTACGAGGAGCTCGGCATGGAGGCGGTCTGGAAGATCGAGGTCGAGGACTTCCCGGCGTTCATCGTCGTGGACGACAAGGGCAACGACTTCTTCCAGGACCCGGCGCCCGCGCCGACGTTCACCTCGATCCCGGTCCGCGGCCCCGGCCTCGCGTAGCCCGGCAGGCGACGGCCCGGCCCCTCCCGCGGCACGCGGAAGGGGCCGGGCCGTCGGTGTCGCTACGGCGAGACCGACGAGCCCCGCCGATCCTCCCGGGGCCGGTCCGCGACGGTCAGCCTGCACGCGCCGTCCTCGCAGGTGCGCCGCAGGCGGCCCCGCGAGAGGGTCTGCATCAGGCCGACGGCCCAGCACATCGGGCAGCCGCGCAGTGCCAGCACGCCGACCGGCAGGAGCAGCAGGCTGACCGGACCGGTGACCGGGACGAACGCGACCGAGCCGATCAGGCTGCCGAAGCCGATCCCGCCCCGGACCAGGTGGCGGGTCAGGGAAGAACTCGCGAAGTCGCGGCCGTCGGCGTCAGCTGTCGTCATGGGCGTCTCCAGGCGCGGGTTCCGGTGTGGCGAGAAGGGACCGCCGGACCGCGGCGCGGGCGCGGTGCAGGCGCGATTTCATCGCGGCGGTACTGAGGCCGAGGGCCTCGGCGACCATGCGTCCGCTGTGGCCCTGGATGTCCCGCATGATCAGTACGTGGCGCTGCTCGGCCGGCAGAGCGGCGACGGCGGCCGCCACCTCGCCCGCCTCTATGCGCTGCAGAGCCACTTCCTCCGCCGAGCGAACGGCGGTGTCCGGCAGGGGTGCGTGCGAGCGCATCGTCCGCGCGCGCCGCAGGCACTCGTTGCGGACGATGCGGAACATCCACGACGCCAGCGCGCCGGACGCCCGGAGCATCCCGATCTTGCGGTAGAGGATGATCAGGGCTTCCTGTGCCGCGTCCTCGGCATCCTGAGGGGTGGCGCAGAGCGAGCGGGCGAAGCGCTGCACGTTCGGGTGCGAACCCGACACCAGCGCGGTGATCGAATCGATGTCGCCGCGCTGGGCGGCGACGATCAGCTGTTCACCGGGCCAAGAGGTGTCACCCACGGGCTTGCCTCCGCCTGCGCACGACGACATAGCTGCACGTGCAGAGCAGCACGGCTCCGGCGGTGATGGCGATACCTACGATCATGAAGACCTCCCGATCCGTCCCGGCGTCCACCGGCACATGTACAGGAGGCGCGAGTCCACGGAAAGGATTCGGCCCGTCCCGGAAAAGCCGGCCGCGCCGTGCGGGCGGCGTCGTCGCGAAGGCGGAGGTCGTCGTCACGCCATGGCACCGGACGCCGGAGGGACGGAACGGCACCGCGCCCGAGGCGTGGCCTCGCGCGCGGTGCCGGGTCCCCGCCGTCAGGCGAAGCGCTGGTTCGCCGAGCCGTCGCACGCACGGAGCCGGACGGGCTCGTGCGCCGCGCCCAGGGTCAGGCAGACCCCGGTCGCGGACGCCGGACGGACCGTGGCCCCGTCACGTACGAATTTCTGGTTGGCGCCGCCGTGGCAGTCCCAGAGGACGAGGGAGACGCCCGCCCGGTAGTCACCGCCGGGCACGTCCAGGCAGCGGTCCTGGGACAGCTCCGTGTGGACGGTTCCCCGCGCGGTGTCGTGCCACCAACCCTGGTTGCGTCCGCCGTGGCAGTCCCAGCCGAGCACACCGGTGCCGTTCGCGCTCTCGGCACCCTCGATGTCCAGGCAGTTGCCCGTCGCCTCGTTGCGCAGCGGCTTGTAGGCGTCGTCCCAGGCGTGAGGGACCAGTACCGGCCTGCCCGTCGAGTTCACGTCCGCGCAGCTCGCCTCGCGCGCCGAGGAGTTGTAGATCTGGGTCAGGCACGAGGCGAAGGCGGCGTGGCCGCGGATGTTGGGGTGGAAGGACTGCCGAACCGAGTTGGCGTCCGGCGGGAAGGGGTTGCCGAGGTCGATGTACAGGCCTCGGGCCCAGGGGTCCTGGTAGCAGACCTCATGGCCGTGGAAGAGGCGGGAGTTGTCGAGGTACACGGCCCCGGTCCTGCGCGCGGCCTCGCGCATGCCGCGTTCGAAGGCGGGGACTGCGGCGTTCCTGCCCCACACGGTGTCGGAGTCGTAGCCCATCCCGCCGCAGATGAGTTTGCCCGGGAAGTCGGGGTTGTCGCGGAAGTCGGGGCCGATCGGGCTCGGGTAGCCCATGACGACCAGCTTGTAGTCGCCGTCCCGGTACCCGGCGTCGCGCATCACGGTGCGCAGGTCGCGCACGGTCTGCTCGACCTTGGGGACGAGGCCGTCGACGCGGGCCTGCCAGCCCGGGGCGTACTTGGGCTCGCAGGGTCCCTGGATCAGGATGTAGCGGGTGACGCAGTCGGTCATGACGGGGCCGAACTGGAGGTCGTCGTTGGCTCCGGCGACCAGTAGCACCATCTTGATGCGGGTGTTGCGGGCCTTGACGGCGAGGTTGTCGCTCTGGACCAGCTCGTCGGCGTACTGCTTGCTGCCGCCGATGCGGATGTTGGCGGTGGAGGCACCCGAGCAGGAGACGTTGTAGGTGACGTCGGCCGGGATGCCGGTGCGGTGGATGGCGGCGTCGGGCGAGCGGTGGCACCAGTTGTCGGGCCCGTTCGTGCCGGGCTCGTAGGTGCCGGTGCCCTCGCCGGAGATCTCGCTGTCCCCGAGCGAGACCAGGCCGGTCTTGCGCTGGTCGAGCGGACGCTCCGCCGGGCTGCCGTAGAGCGCGGTCGCCTCTGCGGCCCGGACGGCCTCGAGTTCGGGCGGCAGGGGTACGGTCGCCGAGCCGGCGGGCTCCGCTGCCGCGGGAGCGGCAACGGCCAGGCCGCTCAGTACGGTGACGAGTGCGGCGGCGGCCGCCACGGTGCGACGGAGCCGAAGTCTGGGAACGGTGCCTTTCATTGCGCCTCCCCGGGTTGTGGTTACCCGGGGTATTTACTGGCGGGTAGCGCAGTTGGGAATAGGCAGAACAAGACAAGTGCTCAACTTTTACAGGAGGTACGACACGATGAGCGACGCCGACGAGTACCGGACCGAGCACGACTCCATGGGTGAGGTGCGGGTCCCCGTCCACGCCAAGTGGCGGGCGCAGACCCAGCGGGCCGTGGAGAACTTCCCCGTCTCCGGTCAGCGTCTGGAACGTTCGCACATCGAGGCGCTCGCCCGTATCAAGGCCGCGGCCGCCCAGGTCAACGCCCAACTCGGCGTGCTGGACGAGGAGGTGGCGGAGGCGATCGCCGCCGCCGCCGCGGAGGTCGCAGAGGGCCGCTGGGACGAGCACTTCCCCGTCGACGTCTTCCAGACCGGCTCCGGCACCTCCTCCAACATGAACACCAACGAGGTGCTGGCCACCCTCGCCACCGAACGGCTCGGCCGCGACGTGCACCCCAACGACCATGTGAACGCCTCCCAGTCGTCCAACGACGTCTTCCCCTCCTCCATCCACATCGCGGCGACCGCGGCCGTCACCCGCGACCTGATCCCCGCGCTGGACCATCTCGCCTCCTCCCTGGAGCGCAAGGCCACCGAGTTCGCGGCGGTCGTCAAGGCCGGCCGTACGCATCTGATGGACGCGACGCCCGTCACCCTCGGCCAGGAGTTCGGCGGCTACGCGGCCCAGGTCCGGTACGGGATCGAACGGCTGAAGGCCTCCCTGCCCCGTCTCGCGGAACTGCCCCTGGGCGGCACCGCCGTGGGCACCGGCATCAACACCCCGCCCGGCTTCTCCGCCGCTGTCATCGCCGAGGTGGCCCGGACGACCGGGCTGCCGCTGACGGAGGCGCGCGACCACTTCGAGGCGCAGGGGGCCCGCGACGGCCTCGTGGAGACGTCCGGACAGCTCCGTACGGTCGCGGTCTCGCTCACCAAGATCTGCAACGACCTGCGCTGGATGGCATCGGGGCCGCGCACCGGTCTCGCCGAGATCGCGCTCCCCGACCTCCAGCCCGGCTCCTCGATCATGCCGGGCAAGGTGAACCCGGTGATCCCCGAGGCCGTTCTGATGGTGGCCGCTCAGGTCACCGGCAACGACGCGACCGTCGCGGCGGCCGGTGCGGCCGGCAACTTCGAACTCAACGTCATGCTCCCGGTGATCGCCAAGAACCTGCTGGAATCGGTCAGACTTCTGGCCAACGCGTCGCGCCTGCTGGCGGACCGCACCGTCGACGGCATCACGGCCGACGTGGAACGGGCCCGTGAGTACGCGGAGTCCTCGCCCTCGGTCGTCACCCCGCTCAACAAGTACATCGGCTACGAGGAGGCGGCGAAGGTCGCCAAGAAGTCGCTCGCGGAACGCCGGACGATCCGTGAAGTGGTGCTCGAGTCCGGCTATGTGGAACGGGGAGAGCTGACCGTGGAGCAGCTCGACGAGGCACTTGACGTGCTGCGCATGACCCATCCGTGAGGACCGGGCCGTGACACGGCCCGTGACACGCCTCGCGGCGCGGCCCGTTCCGTGCTCCTAAGATCTGCTCATGACAGGCACGGGAGGCCCGGCACACGGAACGGGCAGGACGGAACCGCACAGGACCGACACGGAAGGCACCGCGCGCTGGGAGCCGGGGGACCACATCCTGTGGCGGTACCGAGGGCATGCCCCGGGCCGGGCCGGCCGCGCGTTCCACATCTGCCGGCCCGTGACCGTCGTCCAGGACACCGACGAGCTGCTCGCCGTCTGGATGGCCCCCGGCACCGAGTGTGTGAAGCCGGTGATCGCGGACGGCACCCCGGTGCACGAGGAGCCGCTCGCCACCCGCTACACCGCGCCCCGCACCACCGCCCGCACCCGCTGGAGCGGCAACGGCGTGCTCAAGCTGGCGCAGCCCGGCCTGCCCTGGTCGGTGTGGCTGTTCTGGGAGCACGACTGGCAGTTCCGCAGCTGGTACGTCAACCTGGAGGAACCCCGTACCCGCTGGTCGGGGGGTGTCGACTCCGAGGACCACTACCTCGACATCTCCGTCTATCCGGACCGTAGTTGGCTGTGGCGGGACGAGGACGAGTTCGAACAGGCACAGCGCGTCGGACTGATGGACGCCCGGACGGCGAGGGGCGTACGGGACGCGGGCCGGGCGGCGGTCGAGGTGATCCGCGCCTGGGGTGCGCCGTTCTCCGACGGCTGGGAGGGCTGGCGACCCGACCCTGCTTGGCATGTACCGGCCCTTCCGGCCGACTGGGACCGGCTGCCGGCGCGGCAGGCGGCCTGATCCGGGCGCTCCGGCCGGTTCCCGACGGGAACGCGCTCCGGCGTATACGACCTCGTGAGACTCTTGATGCGCCCCCTGGGGGCAAACGTAGGATCGTCGTCCGCAAGGCTGCGCCGTACGAGGGAGCAGGAGCGCAGGTCCCGACCGTTCAGTCGTTCACCAGTCACCAAGCGTCCAGTCACCGAGCGTCTCGCACGAGGCGGCTCGAGTCACTCACCACAGGGGGTTGAGCCGTGCCGGAAGCCCGCCACCCTGTCGACGTCACCCCCAGAGCGGGTATACCGCCCCACGAGGCGATCGCAGCGCACCACCGGCCCGGATGGACGGAATCCCACGCGTGACGGAGCATCCCACCTCCCACGAAGGCCGGCAGCCCCTGGCTGCCCGGTCCCAGGAACGCACCCGGCCGCGGGCGCAGGCGGCCGGGGCGTCACCCGTGCCCGCCGGGCAGCCGCCCCAGCCCCAGCCGCAGCCGCAGGTGCACACGGCGCCGCTGCAGCCCCAGGACATCGCGGGGACCGCGAGACGGGAGGGCGACCGGCTGCGGTTCGTGGGAGCCGCCACCCGGCGGATCGCGCGCGGCATCGACCTGGACGAGATCGTCCTCGGCCTGTGCCGGGCCACCGTGCCGACCTTCTCCGACGCGATCCTCGTCTACCTGCGCGACCCGCTGCCGGTCGGCGACGAACGGCCGGTCTCCCCGTTCGTGCTGCGGCTCCGGCGCACCGACCGGCTGCGCTCCAGCGCCGACGACACGGACCAGGGCGGCGTCGGCGCCATGCCGCTGCTGGACGCCGGGAGCGAGCCCACCCCCGCCGCCGAGCTCTGTGAGGTCCGGTCCGGAGGGGCCCTGTCCGAGGTGCTGCGCGGCGTGCGGCCCGTCTTCGGCGACTCGGCCGCGGCCCGCGCCGCGCTGCCCGAGCTGCTCGGCGACGGACGTTCCGTACCGACCGGCCACCGCGCGATACTCGCGCCGCTGCGCGGCCGCCGCCGGGTGATCGGCGCGGCCGTCTTCCTGCGCCGTCCCGACCGGCCCGCCTTCGAGCCGAACGACCTGCTGGTCGCCGCGCAGCTGGCGACCCACACGGCGCTCGGCATCGACAAGGCGGTGCTGTACGGCCGCGAGGCGTACATCGCCGACGAGCTCCAGCGCACGATGCTGCCCGACTCCCTGCCCCAGCCGACCGGCGTACGGCTCGCCTCGCGCTATCTCCCGGCGGCGGAGACGGCGCGCGTGGGCGGCGACTGGTACGACGCCATCCCGCTGCCCGGCAGCCGGGTGGCGCTGGTGGTCGGTGACGTCATGGGCCACTCGATGACCTCTGCCGCGATCATGGGCCAGCTGCGGACGACGGCGCAGACCCTGGCCGGTCTCGACCTGCCGCCCCAGGAGGTCCTGCACCACCTGGACGAGCAGGCCCAGCGCCTCGGCACCGACCGCATGGCCACCTGCCTCTACGCGGTGTACGACCCCGTCTCGCACCGGATCACCATCGCCAACGCCGGACACCCGCCGCCCATCCTGCTGCACCTGGGCGGCCGGGCCGAGGTGCTGCGCGTGCCGCCCGGCGCCCCCATCGGCGTCGGCGGGGTCGACTTCGAGGCCGTGGAGCTGGACGCCCCGGCGGGCGCGACGCTGCTGCTCTACACCGACGGGCTGGTCGAGTCGCGGCTGCGTGACGTGTGGACGGGCATCGAGCAGCTGCGGGAACGGCTCGCGGACACCGCGCAGCTCACCGGACCGGACCACTCGCCGCCGCTGGAGGCCCTCTGCGACGACGTGCTCGACATGCTGGGCCCCGGCGACCGCGACGACGACATCGCCCTGCTGGCGGCCCGGTTCGACGGGATCGCCCCGAGCGACGTCGCGTACTGGTTCCTCGAGCCGGAGGACGCGGCGCCGGGCAGGGCCCGCCGCCTCGCCCGGCGGGCACTCGCCCGCTGGGGTCTCGAGGAGCTCTCCGACTCGGTGGAGCTGCTGGTCAGCGAGGTCGTCACCAATGCCGTGCGGTACGCGGAGCGCCCGGTGACCCTGCGGCTGCTGCGCACCGACGTGCTGCGCTGCGAGGTCGGCGACGACTCGCCGCAGCTGCCCCGGCAGCGGCGGGCGCGCGACACCGACGAGGGCGGACGCGGTCTGTTCCTGGTGAACCGGCTCGCGAGGCGCTGGGGCGCGACCCGGCTGTCCACCGGCAAGGTGGTCTGGTTCGAGCTGCCCACCCGGGCCTGAGACACGAGAAGGCGCCCGCACCCCCTTCGACGGGGGTGCGGGCGCCTTCTGTGTGCGGGGCCCGTCAGGGCTGGGGCGGGCGGCGGTCGGTGTCCTTGTCGGGGTCCCCGTCGCCCGGCTCCACCGGAGGCGTGAACGTCCCCGTCGGCGGCGTGATCGTCGTCGTGGGCGTCGGGACCTCGTCCGTCGGCGTGGGGTCCGTCGTCCCGGTGTCGGTGGGCGTCGGGGTCGGGTCCTCGGTCTCCGTCTCCGTCTCCGTCGGGGTCGGGGTCGGGTCCTCGGTCTCCGTCTCGGTCTCCGTCGGGGTCGGCTCCGGGCTCGCGATCTCCGCCACGTCGAGGTCGAACTCGGCGTCGGAGCCGCCGTTCAGCGCGCCGAGCGTGTAGTCGGCCCAGATCCTGGCGGGGAAGCCGCCGCCGTTGGCGCGGCCGGCCTGTGCGGTGCCGGTGAGGGACACCTGGCCGCCGCCGTCCTTGGGCGACTCACCGAACAGGGCCACCACGGTGGTGAGTTCGGGGGTGTAGCCCGCGAACCAGGCGGACCGGTTCTTCTCCGAGGTGCCCGTCTTGCCCGCCGCCTCGTAGAAGCTCGACTTCGCGGCGATCCCGGAGCCGTTCTTCACCACGCCCGTGAGGCCCGCGGTGACCGTGTCGGCCGTCTCGCGGCTGATCACCTGGCTGCCGATCGGGTCCTGGACCTCGAACTCGCGGTCCTTGTGCTCGGCCTTGGCGACGATCGTCGGGGTGACCTTCTTGCCGTGGTTGTCGAGGGTGGCGTAGACACCGGCCATGTCCCAGGTGGAGGCGCCCATGACGCCCAGCGAGATGGCGGGACGCTCGGGGAAGTTGATGTCCGGCATCCCCAGCTCGAGCGCCGTCTCCTTCACCTTGTCCAGGCCGACGTCGACGGCCATCTGCGCGAAGGCGGAGTTGATCGACCTGTTCAGCGAGGTCTGGACGCTGACCGGGCCGTAGCTCTTGTCGAGGTCGTTCTGCGGGTTGAACGGGGTGTCGCTGCCCTCGACCGGGCGCTTGCTGGTGCCGTCGTAGACGGTGTTGAGGCCGATCGGGTCGCCGTCCTGGGTGGTCGATTCGTTCTCCAGCGCGGACGCGAACACGACGGGCTTGAAGGTGGAGGCCGGCTGGTAGTCGCGGCGGGTGGCGTTCGACAGCCAGTGCTTGGTGGCGTCCACGCCGCCGTACAGCGCGACGACCTTGCCGGTCTTCGGGTCGACGGAGGTGGCGCCGGCCTGCACGGTGGCGTCGACCTTGTTGTCCTCGCGGTCGAGTTCGTCCTCGAGCTGCTTCTGGACCGCGCCCTCCAGTTCCTTCTGGCGCTTGGAGTCGATGTTGAGGGTGATCGTCCAGCCGCCGGCGTCGAGGTCGGCCTTGTCGATGCCCTGGCGCGCGAGCTCCTGCTTGGCCGCCTCGACGATGTAGCCGGCCTGGCCGCTCAGTCCGGCGGGCGCCTTCGGGGCCTGCGGGACGGGGAACTTCAGGCCGTCACGGGTGCTCTTGTCGAGCCAGCTCTCCTCGACCATGTTGTTCAGCACGTAGTTCCAGCGGTTGGTCACCGTCTCCTTGGTCTCGTCGGAGGCGACGGCCCAGTCGTAGCTGCTGGGTGCCTGGACGAGGGCGGCGAGGTAGGCGCCCTGGGCGACGTTCAGCTTCTCGGCGTCGACGCCGTAGTACGCCTGGGCGGCGGCCTGGATGCCGTACGCGCCGCGGCCGAAGTAGCTGGTGTTGAGGTAGCCGGCGAGGATCTCGCTCTTCTCCCTCTTCCGGTCCACCTTGAGCGAGATCACCAGCTCCTTGAGCTTGCGGGTGACCGTCTGGTCCTGGTTCAGGTAGTAGTTCTTGACGTACTGCTGGGTGATGGTCGAACCACCCTGCTTGCCCTGCCCGGTGAGGGTGTTCTTCAGACCGCGCAGCGTGCCCTTGATGTCGACGCCCGAGTCCTCGAAGAAGGTCTTGTTCTCGGCCGCGACGAAGGCGTACTGGACGTCCTGGGGGATCTTGTCGAGGCCGACGATCTCCCGGTTGACCTCGCCGGTACGGGCCAGGAGCTTGCCGTCGCTGTACTTGTAGACGTTGCTCTGCAGCTTGGCTTCCGCGTTGGCCTCGGGGACCGGGACGAGCAGGTAGGCCACGAAGAACGCGCCCATCGCCAGCAGGCACAGGCCGAGGAACGTGCCGAGCATCTTCTTGAACGTGAAGAAGCGGCGTATGCCCGAGGGCCTGGATTTTCTCGCCCGGCGCGCACCGCGCTGCCGGGCCTGTCGCGCTTCCGCTCGGCCCATCGCTCCGTCGCTCCCGCTCTGTCGGCCTGCCGGCTCACTCGTCCGGCGTTCTGGTCACCGGTGTCTGCCCGGAATCAGCTCAGAAAGCTAACACCGGTCACCCAGACAAAGAGGAGCTGATCCCCCCTTTTCCGGACGTGAGAATGAGCACCCCGTCTCAAGGAACCGACTCACGAGAGGGCCGCAGGGTTGCCACATGCGTTAAAGTGATATCAGTTTGCTAGACCGACGACGGACCGGCGGACGGCACACGCCGTGCGCGGAAACGGGGAAACCGACCATGCCTGTCACCTCCAGCCACGACACAGCCTCCGGCGCCGGGACGGGCGCGCCCGACGCGCCGGAAGTACCGGAGATGCCCCAGCCGCGGGTGCGTGAGTTCGCCGCCCACAGCATCGGGGGCGGCCTGGCGCTGCTGCTCGGCCTCGTCGGCCTGGCGGCGGGGGCGGCGCTGATCGTCGCCGCCACGGCGTTCGACTCCACCGGCACCAAGGCCGTCCTGATCACCGGCGGCGTCGTGATCGGCATCGCCGCCTTCCTCGCCATGTGTGGGCTGAACATGGTCGCCCCCGGCGAGGCGCGCGTCGTCCAGCTCTTCGGCCGCTACCGGGGCACGATCCGCACGGACGGGCTGCGCTGGGTCAACCCGCTCACGGCACGGACCAAGATCTCCACCCGGGTGCGCAACCACGAGACCGCCGTACTGAAGGTCAACGACGCGTACGGCAACCCCATCGAGCTCGCCGCGGTGGTCGTCTGGAAGGTCGAGGACACTGCCCAGGCGATGTTCGAGGTCGACGACTTCCTCGAGTTCGTCTCCACCCAGACCGAGGCCGCGGTCCGTCACATCGCCATCGAGTACCCGTACGACGCCCACGACGAGGACGGCCTGTCGCTGCGCGGCAACGCGGAGGAGATCACGGAGAAGCTCGCCGTGGAACTGCACGCGCGCGTCGAGGCGGCCGGCGTCCACATCATCGAGTCCCGCTTCACCCACCTCGCCTACGCCCCCGAGATCGCCTCCGCCATGCTCCAGCGCCAGCAGGCCGGCGCGGTCGTGGCCGCCCGGCGGCAGATCGTCGACGGCGCGGTCGGCATGGTCGAGGCGGCCCTGGCCCGGATCGCCGAGCAGGGCATCGTCGAACTGGACTCCGAGCGCAAGGCGGCCATGGTCTCCAACCTGATGGTGGTGCTGTGCGGCGACCGCGCGGCCCAGCCGGTCCTCAACACGGGCACGCTCTACCAGTGACGCCGCCGCCCTCCGAACGCAAGCAGGTGCTCCTGCGGCTGGACCCGGCGGTGTACGAGGCACTCGCCAGGTGGGCCGGGGACGAGCTGCGCAGCGCGAACGCGCAGATCGAGTTCCTGCTGCGGCGTGCACTGGCGGACGCGGGCCGGCTGCCCTCGTCCACGGGACCCATCGCCCGGCGCGGCCGGCCGCCGAAGACGCAGCCGGGGACGCCGGGGGACGCCGGGGGTGCGGGAGGCGCCGGGGGCAAGGCGCCGTAGCGGCGCGGAGGCGGGGTGCGGGTGCGGGGCAGGGGCGCCGAGGGGCGCCCGCGGCGGCCCGCACCCGCACCCCGTGCCGCGCTCGCGACCCACCCCCGCTATACACGCCGCGTATACACCCTGAGTACAGTGGCCTCATGTCCATCGGTCACACACTCCTCGGCCTCCTCGAGGCCGGCCCCCGCCACGGCTACGACCTGAAGCGGGCCTTCGACGAGCGGTTCGGGCAGGACCGCCCGCTGCACTACGGACAGGTCTACTCGACCATGTCCAGGCTCCTGAAGAACGGCCTCGTCGAGGTCGACGGCGTCGAGTCCGGCGGCGGCCCGGAGCGTAAGCGCTACGCCATCACGGACGCCGGGATCACCGACGTCGAGCGGTGGCTCGCCCAGCCCGAGAAGCCTGAGCCGTACCTTCAGTCGACGCTCTACACCAAGGTCGTCCTCGCCCTGCTCACCGGCCGCAGCGCCGCCGAGCTGCTCGACGGCCAGCGCGCGGAGCATCTGCGGCTGATGCGGGTCCTGACCGACCGCAAACGCCGCGGCGACCTCGCCGACCAGCTGATCTGCGACCACGCCCTGTTCCACCTGGAAGCCGATCTGCGCTGGCTGGAACTGACCGCCGCGCGGCTCGACCAGCTCGCCTCGGAGGTACGGGCGTGATCCCGGCCGGTTCCCTGCTCGTCGCAGAGGGCCTGCGCAAGACCTTCGGGTCCACCACGGCCCTCGACGACGCCTCCTTCTCCGTCCATCCCGGCGAGGTCGTCGCCGTCATGGGGCCGTCCGGCTCCGGCAAGTCGACCCTGCTGCACTGCCTCGCCGGGATCGTCCGGCCCGACGCCGGCACCGTCACCTACGCGGGCCGCGAGATCACCGGCCTGTCGGACGCGGAACGCAGCGCGCTGCGCCGCTCGGACTTCGGGTTCGTGTTCCAGTTCGGTCAGCTGGTCCCGGAGTTGAGCTGCGTCGAGAACGTGGCGCTGCCGCTGCGGCTCGGCGGCGTGAAGCGCAGGGCGGCCGAGAGCACGGCCCAGGAGTGGCTGGAACGGCTCGAGGTCGGGGACACCGCGCGCCAGCGGCCCGGTGACATATCCGGCGGCCAGGGGCAGCGGGTCGCGGTGGCCCGCGCGCTCGTCGGCTCCCCCAAGGTGGTCTTCGCCGACGAACCCACGGGCGCCCTGGACACGCTCAACGGCGAGCGGGTCATGTCGCTGCTCACCGACACGGCCCGCCGGCAGAACACGGCCGTCGTCCTCGTGACCCATGAGACGCGCGTCGCGGCCTATTCGGACCGGGAGATCGTCGTGCGCGACGGCCGGGCACGCGACCCCGAGCGCCTCGCATGAGCACGACACGGCACGCACCGCACGCCGCAGGCACGACGCCGGACCCGCAGCGCCCCGCGCACCGCCCGCACCGCGGTCCGGCCGCACGGCTGCGGGACCTCGCCATGGGCATCCGCTTCGCCGTCTCCGGCGGGCGTGAGGGCCTGACCCGTAACGCGCTGACCGCCCTCGGCGTGGGCCTCGGGGTCGGGCTGCTGCTCATCGCCGCGTCCGTACCCCAGATGATGGACGCCCGCGACAGCCGTACCGCTGCCAGGACAGCCGTCCAGCCGGCGTTCGGCAAGCAGCTGCCGGTCTCGGCGACCAGCCTGGTGACGGCGCCGGCCGACACCGACTACCGCACCCGGACCGTCGGCGGGGAGATCCTTCGGCCGGACGGCGCCGACCCTGCGCTGCCGCCGGGCCTCGACCGTGCCCCGGGGGCCGGCGAGATGTACGTCTCCCCCGCGCTCGCCGATCTGCTGGCCTCCCCCGAGGGGCGGCTGCTGAAGGAGCGTCTGCACCACCGCACGGTGGGCCTGATCGGCGACGCCGGGCTTCTCGATCCGGGTGAACTGCGCTTCTACGCGGGCAGTTCCACGCTGACCACCGACACCGGCGGTGTGCGGGTCGACGGCTACGGCACCCGGGGCGACGCCGATCCGATGGCCCCGGTGCTCATCCTCGTCGTCGTCCTGGCGTGCGTGGTGCTGCTGGTACCGGTGACCGTCTTCATCGCGACCGCCGTCCGCTTCGGCGGCGAGCAGCGCGACCGGCGGCTCGCCGCCCTGCGTCTGGTCGGCGCGGACGCCCGGACGACCCGCTGGATCGCGGCCGGTGAGGCGCTGTTCGGCGCCGTGCTCGGACTGGCCGTCGGAGCCGGGGTCTTCGCCGTGGTACGGCGGATCGCCGGGTCCGTACGGGTGTGGGACCTGAGCGCCTTCCCCGCCGACGTCGTCCCGGTGCCCCTGCTCGGCGCGCTGATCCTTCTCGCGGTGCCGGTCGTGTCGGTGGTGGTGACCCTGCTGGCGATGCGCGCCGTGACGGTCGAGCCGCTGGGTGTCGTACGTCGGTCGGCGCCGCGCCGTGGCCGCCTGTGGTGGCGGTTGCTGATGCTGCCCGCCGGACTGGCCGTGCTCCTGGCGACCGGCACCGTCGGCGACGGCTCCGAGGTCGTGGAACCGTGGCCCGTCGCCGCGGGGACGCTGCTGGTGCTCTTCTCGCTGACCGCGCTGCTGCCGTGGCTCGTCGACGCGGTGGTCCGGCGGCTCGGGCGCGGCCCGGTGGCGTGGCACCTGGCCGTGCGCCGGCTTCAGTTGGGCAGCGCCTCCGCGACGAGGGCGGTGGGCGGCATCACCGTGGCGGTGGCGGGAGCGATCGCGCTGCAGATGGTCTTCGCCGCGGTGCACGACGACTTCAACCGTGCGACCGGAGAGGACTCCGAGCGGGCGCAGCTGACGGTCTCCGCGGAGTTCCCGAGTGGTGAACTGGCCGGCGAGATGATCGCGAGGTTCCGCGCCACCGAAGGCGTGCGGGGCGTGATCGGCACGGTGGAGGCGTACGTGGTGTCCCCGGAGCCCGTCGCCGAGGAGGACATCCGGCCGACGACCCTGCTGACGGTCGGCGACTGCCCCACCCTGCGGGAACTGGCGCGCATCCGCTCCTGCGCCGACGGCGACACCTTCGTCGTGCACAGCGCCCGGGACGAGCCGCCGGGCGACTGGATCGACAGGACCGCCCGAAAGGGCAAGCAGGTGAACCTCAACAGCGACACCCCCTTCGACGGCTCCGCGCCGATGCTGTGGACGCTGCCGCAGCGGTCGCCCACGGTGATGGCGCGTCCCGACCCGGTGGGCGAGGAGCACACCGGCATCCTCGCGACACCGGGCGCCGTGGACGTGTCGGCGCTCCCCGGCGCCTGGACCACGGCGCTGGTGCGGATCGACGAGAGCGTGCCGGACGCGAAGGAGTTCGTGCGGAACACCGCCGCACGGATCGACGCCCCGGTCCGGGTGCGGACCATCCACAAGATCGAACGGGACCGGCAGTACGAGAGCGTCCGGACCGGGCTGCTGGCCGCCGCCACCGCGACGATGGGGCTCATCGCCGCGTCGATGGCGGTGGCCCAGATCGAACAGCTCAGGGACCGCAGGCGGCTGCTGGCGGTGCTGGTGGCCTTCGGCACCGGCCGCGCCACGCTGGCCTGGTCGGTGCTGCTGCAGACGGCCGTCCTGGTGGTGCTCGGCACGGCGATGGCGGTCGGGGCCGGCGTGGCGCTGGGCGCGACGATGCTGCGGATGATCGGGAAACCGGTCACGCACTGGGGGTCGTACCTCCCGGTGGCCGGCATGGGGGCGGGCCTGATCCTCGTGGTGACGCTGCTGAGCCTGCCGGTGCTGGTCCGTCTGATGCGCCCGGGGGGCCTGCGGACGGAGTGAGGTCCGCCGGTGCGGGCCCGTCCGTCCTCTCAGGGCGCGACCCGCACCGGCAGTGCGCGCATCGCCTCCCGCAGGGCCTGTGCGAACTCCTCGAACTCGCCGCCCCGGGCGGCCCCCGACCGCATCGCCAGCGCGATCCGGCGCGACGGCGCCGGATCGGCGAACCAGCCGGTCTGGAGGCGGCCGGCGCGGCCGGTCTCCACATCGACTGCCGTCCGGGGCAGCAGCGTCACACCGAGGCCGCCCGCGACCAGCTGGACGAGTGTGGCGAGGCCCGCGGCGGTCGTGGTCACGGGGGCGCCTTCGGTGCGGCCCGCCTCGCGGCAGATGTCGAGGGCCTGGTCCCGCAGGCAGTGCCCCTCGTCGAGGAGGAGCAGATGCAGTTCGCGCAGGGCCTCGCGCGGGATGTCCTGACGGCCGCCGAGCCAGTGGTCCTCCGGGGTGACCAGGACGAAGTCCTCGTCGAACAGGGGCAGTTCGGTGACTCCGGGCACCCCGAGCGGCACGGCGAGCAGCAGCAGGTCCAGCCGCCCCGCGCCGAGCCCCTCCAGCAGGGACGAGGTCTGCTCCTCATGCACCTGGAGATCGAGCTCCGGGTACCGCTCGTGGACCAGCTTCAGCACGGTCGGCAGCAGATACGGCGCGACCGTCGGGATCACGCCGAGCCGGAGCACGCCCGTGAACGGCGCCCGTACCGCCTCCGCCTCGTCCATGAGGGCGCCGACGGCCTCCAGCACGGCCCTGGCCCGGACCGCGAGCCGCTCCCCCGCCGGGGAGAGCAGCACCTTGCGCGTCGTACGCTCGAGGAGCTGGACACCGAGTGCCTCCTCGAGCGCCGAGACCGCGCCGGACAGCGCCGGCTGACTCATCCCGATTCCCGCCGCCGCGTCCCGGAAGTGCAGATGCTCCGCCACGGCAGCGAAGGCGCGCAGCTGTGCGAGACTCGGCTGTTTGCCCCTGTTTGTTACGGCCACTGATAAGTTCCTCCGATCGCGATGACCGAGTCTAGCTATTTCCGCGATCAATGCACCCTGTGCCACTATCAAGATCCGTCCAACCCCACCGGATGACCCCAAAAGGGAAATCCTGTTTGCAAGGAGAGCGCGTGCTCACTGTCGGTGACCAGTTCCCCACGTTCGAGCTGACTGCCTGCGTCTCGCTGGAGAGTGGCAAGGAGTTCGAGCAGATCAACCACAAGTCCTACGAGGGCAAGTGGAAGGTCGTGTTCGCGTGGCCCAAGGACTTCACCTTCGTCTGCCCGACCGAGATCGCCGCGTTCGGCAAGCTGAACGACGAGTTCGCCGACCGTGACGCCCAGATCCTCGGCTTCTCCGGCGACTCCGAGTTCGTCCACCACGCCTGGCGCAAGGACCACGCCGACCTGCGTGACCTGCCCTTCCCGATGATGGCCGACTCGAAGCACGAGCTCATGCGCGACCTCGGCATCGAGGGCGAGGACGGCTTCGCGCAGCGCGCCGTCTTCATCGTCGACCCGAACAACGAGATCCAGTTCACCATGGTGACCGCCGGCTCCGTCGGCCGTAACCCCAAGGAGGTCCTGCGGGTGCTGGACGCCCTGCAGACCGACGAGCTGTGCCCGTGCAACTGGACCAAGGGCGAGAACACCCTGGACCCCGTCGCGCTGCTGTCGGGCGAGTGATCCCACATGGCTCTCGATGAACTGAAGGCCGCCCTGCCGGACTACGCCAAGGACCTGAAGCTGAACCTCGGCTCGGTCATCGGCAACAGCGAGCTTCCCCAGCAGCAGCTGTGGGGCACCGTGCTGGCCTGCGCGATCGCCTCGCGTTCGCCGCGGGTGCTGCGTGAGCTGGAGCCGGAGGCGAAGGCCAACCTCAAGCCCGAGGCGTACGCCGCCGCCAAGTCGGCCGCCGCGATCATGGCGATGAACAACGTCTTCTACCGGACCCGGCACCTGCTGTCGGACCCGGAGTACGGGACGCTCCGTGCCGGCCTGCGGATGAACGTCATCGGCAACCCCGGTGTGGAGAAGGTCGACTTCGAGCTGTGGTCGCTCGCCGTCTCCGCCATCAACGGCTGCGGCCAGTGCCTCGACTCCCACGAGCAGGTGCTGCGCAAGGCCGGAGTGGACCGCGAGACGGTCCAGGAGGCCGTCAAGATCGCCGCGGTGATCCAGGCCGTGGGCACGACGCTGGACGCAGAGGCCGTCATGGCCGAGTAGTCCTCGCGCACACGACAGAAGGGCCCCGCCGACCGTTCCGGTCCGCGGGGCCCTTCTGCGCGCACTCAGCTCTTCAGCCTGGCCAGCAGTGCCCTCATGTCCTCGATCAGCATCGGCTCGAGGTCGTTCACGTCGGTGAGCGGCTCGCCGGTGTCCACGTCCCAGTCGCTGCTGGTCGACAGGGACAGCACCGCCTGGCCGTCGAGCACCTCCAGAGTGATGCCGCCGCTGTCCCGGACGACGAAGGCCAGTTCACCGAGGCCGTCGACGCGCCGCAGTGCCGTCGTCCCGTCCCCTGCCGGGTCGTCGACGGACGCGTCGTCGACGGCGGTGTCCTCGACGGCCGCGTGCCGGGCGGCCATCATCCCCTCGAACTCGGGGCCGGGGTCGGTCTTCTTGTGCAGGGTGTAACCCACGGAGACGCTCGGCAGCGCACCCAGCTCGTTCCCGTCCTCGTCGGTCGGGAGTTCGTACCCCTGCGGCCTCATCTCGATGTAGCACGACGCGTCGTCGAGGCTCTCGTGCGCACTGCGCCATGCCGAGCCCTGGTCCACCCGCTCGCCGATCGCGGCCGACAGCGCCTTCAACTCCGCGTCCACGCACAGATTCCGGCCGGCGCGGTAACCCCCGAGGTCCGGTCCGGCGGTGGAGTACACGTACAGGCCGGCCGCCCACACCGCCGACGCGACGACCGCGCCGCCTAGTGCCCACAGCCACGCCGGAAGGGCCCGGCGCGGACCCGCGGGTTCCTGGTCCCCCGCCACCATGTCGTCGGCGGCCGGGCGCTGACCGGGGAGCTCGGCCGCGCCGAAGTGCCCCTCCGGCACCAGCTCCGGTTCCGAGATCACTCCGGCTCCTCGGGTGTCCGGTTCTGCGCCGGCCCGGGTTCCTCGGCCGCGGCTGTCACCGCCGCCGCGTCCAGGGACGTCGAGCCGTGCGGCGGCGGCGCCTGGCGCAGCGCCTGCTCCCTGCCGTACACGGCCAGATAGCCGACCACCGTGTTGGTCACGGCCACCAGCGGCACCGCGACCACCGCGCCGCCGATACCGGCGACCAGGCCGCCGGAGGCGACGGCGAGGACCACGGCGAGCGGGTGCACCCGCACCGCGCGGCCCAGGATGAACGGCTGCAGCACATGACCCTCGATCTGCTGGACGGCGAGGACCACGACCAGCACCATCAGCGCCGTGAACACGCCCTGGGTGACCAGCCCGACGACCACCGCGAGGGCACCGGAGACGACCGCGCCGACCAGGGGGATGAAGGCGAAGAGGAAGATGAACACGGCGAGCGGCACGGCCAGCGGCACATCGAGGAAGTAGATCCCGAGACCGATGAAGATCGCGTCGATCAGCGCGACCACCACCGTGCCCCGCACGTACGCGGTCAGTGTGCGCCAGGCGCGCGGGCCGGCGCCGGCGACTCCCGGGCGGGCCTGCGCAGGGACCAGCTTCAGCACCCACAGCCACACGCGCTTGCCGTCGTACAGCAGGAACAGCGTGGAGAACATCGCCAGCAGTATCCCGGTGAGCACCTCGACCATCACGCTCACGCCCTGGAGACCGGCAGAGGTGATCTCCTCGGTGTTGGTGCCGATCGTGTCGCTCAGATTCTGCGCGATGTCGTTGATCTGACTTTCCGTCACATGGAACGGGCTGTCCAAGAGCCAGCGCTTCAGCTCGTCGATGCCGTCCCTGACGCGGTCGGAGAGGTTGTCCAGGTTGTCCATCACCTGCCACACCACGAACCAGCCGACCAGGCCCATGATGACGAAGCCGAGGATCGCCGTCACCGCCGTGGCGAGGCCCCGCGGGAGGCCGAGCCTGCACAGCCGGGCGACGGTCGGCTGGAGCATCGCGGTGACGAGCAGGGCCGCCACGAACGCCAGCACCACCAACTGCACGGCGCTGATCACCCGCATCAACACCCAGAGGGTGCCCGCCAGTACGAGCAGCCGCCAGCCCGCCTCCGCCGCGACGCGGATCCCCCAGGGGATGGCGGCGACCGGATCGGGCTTCGCCGCCACGGCGGGTGCGTACGCCGGCGGCGGCGGAACGCTCTCGGGGAGCCGTGGGGAGCCGGGCAGCTCGTCGTCGACGTCCGGGGCGCCCTCGTTACGGCGCTCCTCCAGACGCTCTCCCATCCGGGTCAGCCCGGCGCCCACTCGGCCGAGCCATCCTGGAACCTTCGACATGATGCTTCCTCTTCCCCCCGCCACTCTCCCCCTGCGCCCCGAGGGCGCGGGTGTCCCCCACCCGGGAGTACCGGATTCCGACCGTACACGCACGGAGCCCCTCACCGTAGGACGGTGAGGGGCTCCGGAAAGTTGAGCGGCCGGCGGACCGGCTGCCGGCTAGTACCAGTGGTTCGCCTGCCAGAACGACCAGGCACCGCACGGGCTGCCGTAGCGGCTGTCCATGTAGTTCAGGCCCCACTTGATCTGGGTGGCCGGGTTGGTCTGCCAGTCGGCGCCCGCCGTCGACATCTTGGAGCCCGGCAGCGCCTGGACGAGGCCGTACGCACCGGAAGACGGGTTCTGCGCGCGGTAGTTCCAGCTGGACTCGTGGTCCACGATGTTGCTGAAGCACTGGAACTGGTCGGCGGGCACCATCTGACGTGCCATCGCCTGGACCTCGGCGACCGTGTAGGACGCCTGGGTGGAGAAGCTCGACGCGTCGCGGACGGCGTCGCGGTTGGCACGGGCCTCCGCGGCCGCGGCCTCCTCGCGCTCCTTCTGAGCCCGCTCCTCCGCGGCTTCCTTCTTCGCCTTGGCGGTTTCGGCAGCCTGGATGCGTGCCGATTCCTCGGCGGACTTCTTCGCAGCCGCGTCCGCGGCAGCGGCCTGTGCGTCGGCCTGCTGCGTCAGGGACGACACCTGGATCTGGGCCTGCTGGCCCATGGGAATGTCCGCGAGGAGCGTCGCGTCGGCAGCGGTGGCCTCGAGGTTGTCGCCCGACGGCTGAGTGTTGCCCGACGCGACGCCGACGACGGCGCCGACGGTGGTGACCGCAGTAGCCGAAGCCACTGCGAATCCCCGGACCGAGATCCGGCTCACACGGTTTCCTTCCAGCATCGCCCGCACAGGTGACCCCGCGAGCGAAATCTTGCCCCTGACGCTGGCCTCCCCACTGATCGGGTCACGGGAGGCGCGGGCCCGGTGGGCAACTCCCCGGGGGAGCTGCCGCATTGTGCTCGCGGGCGGCATGCGACTGACATGTCTTGAATTGTGTGTTGCTGTGCACCAACTGTGGTGCGGATGTGTCGCATGCGGGGCCTGACGGAAGCAAGACTCTGCCGCAGGGCGAGGCCGCAAGGCAATTCTTCGTTGCGTGTGAAAGCTCACACCCCGTTTACGCCAGGGCTTTTGAAGGAATCGGCGGACAGCACGACGCCGCCCGGCTACGCTCTTGCGCTTCGCCGGGCGGCTTCAAGTGACATGCCCTTTTTGCCAGATAGGCCCCTCGGGCCTATCGGATCAAATGTGCCCGTCCTCCAGCATTTCGGTCACCAGTGCGGCGATCTGCGAACGCTCGGAGCGGGTGAGAGTGACATGCGCGAACAGCGGATGCCCCTTCAGTTTCTCCACCACGGCGACCACTCCGTCGTAGCGGCCGACCCGGAGGTTGTCCCGCTGGGCCACGTCGTGCGTCAGGACGACCCGGGAATTCGCCCCGATACGGGACAGAACCGTCAGCAGGACGTTCCGTTCCAGCGACTGGGCCTCGTCGACGATGACGAACGCGTCATGGAGGGAACGGCCCCGGATGTGCGTCAGGGGCAGCACCTCCAGCATGCCGCGGTTCAGGACCTCCTCGATGACCTCACGGCCCGCGACGGCGGACAGCGTGTCGAAGACCGCCTGCGCCCAGGGGCTCATCTTCTCGGCCTCGGTGCCCGGCAGATAGCCGAGCTCCTGCCCGCCCACCGCGTAGAGGGGTCTGAAGACCATCACCTTCTGGTGCTGCCTGCGCTCGAGGACCGCCTCGAGGCCGGCGCACAGCGCCAGCGCCGACTTGCCGGTGCCGGCCCGGCCGCCCAGCGAGACGATGCCGACCTCCTGGTCGAGGAGCAGATCGAGGGCGATGCGCTGCTCGGCGCTGCGTCCGTGGATGCCGAACACCTCACGGTCGCCACGCACCAGGCGGACGTTGCCCTCGGGCGTGACCCGCCCCAGCGCCTTGCCGCGCTCGGACTGCAGCACCAGACCGGTGTGCACGGGGAGATCGGCCGCCTCCGGTACGTACAGCGTCTCCTCCCCGTACAGCAGGTCGACCTGCTCCGCCGTCAGGGGCAGGTCGGTCATTCCCGTCCAGCCCGTGTCGGTGATGGCGAGCTCCGCGCGGTACTCCTCCGCGAGCAGGCCGACCGACGACGCCTTGATACGCAGCGGCAGGTCCTTGGAGACGACCGTGACGTCGTACCCCTCCGCCTGGAGGTTGCGCGCGACGGCCAGAATCCGTGAGTCGTTGTCCCCCAGCCTGAATCCGGCCGGCAGTACGCCGGGATCCGAGTGGTTGAGCTCGACGCGCAGCGTGCCACCGAGGTCCCCGATGGGCAGCGGAGAGTCGAGGCGGCCGTACCGGACCCGGAAGTCGTCCAGCAGGCGCAGGGCCTGACGGGCGAAATACCCGAGCTCCGGATGGTGCCTCTTGGCCTCCAGCTCCGTCACCACGACGACGGGCAGCACGACCTCGTGCTCGTCGAAGCGGCTCATGGCTTTCGGGTCCGCCAGCAGGACGCTGGTGTCGAGAACGTAGGTGCGCCGGTCGTTCATACGGCGCTTTGTGCTGTTCACCACGGAAGGACGTACCCCCTCGGACGAGGTCGGGGTGCGACGGCGTCGCGGGCCATGGGTCCTCCCGCCGAAGCGGGGGACGGGCCGGGCTCAGGCCACGATGCGCGGGCCGAGCGCCGGCCCTCCGCGTGGTCCGCACCGCTGGTGCAGTCCTTCGTGTGCAAAGGGCCTCCCGGGTGGGCGGCGTGAGCCGCTCACTGAGATCCGACGTTCGTGGATCGGACGTCGACCTGCAAGAGGTATGCCCTCGAACAACTGCGGCCATGCCGGCAGGCCGGGCGTCCACCGGATGAACGTGCGGTGACGAGGCGCGTCGAGGGGGCGCGCGGCTGCCGCGCCGCGCCGGTCCGGGGCGGGGCGTGAAGGGGGCCGCGGGGCGGCCCGGTTCAGGAAGAGGCGGGCGGTCAGGCGCCGTAGCGGCGGTGGCGCGCCGCGTAGTCGCGCAGTGCGCGCAGGAAGTCGACCTTACGGAACGCCGGCCAGAAGACTTCGCAGAAGTAGTACTCGGAGTGGGCGCTCTGCCAGAGCATGAACCCGGAGAGCCGCTGTTCACCGCTGGTGCGGATCACCAGGTCGGGGTCCGGCTGCCCCCGGGTGTACAGGTGTTCGGAGATGTGCTCGACATCGACGATCTCGGCGAGCTCCTCGAAGCTCGTGCCCTTCTCCGCGTGCTCCAGCAGCAGCGAACGGACCGCGTCCGCGATCTCCTGGCGGCCGCCGTAGCCGACGGCGACGTTGACCAGTATTCCCTTGACGTCCGCCGTGGCCTGCTCGGCCTCCTTCAGCACCCGCTGCGTGTGGTCGGGCAGCAGGTCCAGGGTGCCCACGTGGTGCACGCGCCAGCGCCCGTCGGCGGCGAGGTTGCGCACCGTGTTCTCGATGATGCCGAGGAGCGGCTTGAGCTCCTCCTCGGGGCGGTCGAAGTTGTCCGTGGACAGGAGCCACAGGGTGACGACCTCGACATCGGTCTCCGCGCACCAGCCGAGCAGCTCGGAGATCTTGTCGGCGCCGGCCTGGTGCCCCTGTGCGGCCGTGCCGCCGGAGGCCTTCGCCCAGCGGCGGTTGCCGTCGAGGATGACACCGATGTGCTTGGGCACCTGGGCATGGTCGAGGCGGCCTTCCACCCGGCGTGCGTAGAGCCTGTACACCAGGTCGCGCAGGTTCACAGTTCTTACACCCCTCCATGCGGCAGTCCCCGAAGGCGCAACCCTACTGCGGGCCGGGCACGGCGGCCCAACCCGGTGTGTCACAAGTCCGTGATAAGGAGGGAAGCGTGACTGATTCCCCTTATTACCTCGCCGACCCCGACCGCTACGGGTCCATGGAGTACCGCCGCAGCGGCCGCTCCGGCCTCAAGCTGCCCGCGCTCTCCCTCGGCCTCTGGCACAACTTCGGCGACGACCGCACCCTCGGCTCGCAGCGCACGATCCTGCGCCGCGCCTTCGACCTGGGCGTCACCCACTTCGACCTTGCGAACAACTACGGACCGCCGCCCGGCTCCGCCGAGCTGAACTTCGGCAAGATCTTCGCGCAGGACTTCGCCCGCTACCGGGACGAGATCGTCGTCTCCACCAAGGCCGGCTACCTCATGCACCCCGGCCCGTACGGCGAGTGGGGTTCGCGCAAGTACCTGCTGTCGTCGCTGGACGCCTCCCTGAAGCGGATGGGCCTCGACCACGTCGACATCTTCTACTCCCACCGCTTCGACCCGGAGACTCCGCTCGAGGAGACGATGGGAGCGCTCGCATCCGCCGTGCAGCAGGGCAAGGCGCTGTACGTGGGTGTGTCCTCCTACAACGCGGAGCAGACCGCGCAGGCCGCCCGGCTGCTGAAGGAGATGGGTGTCCCGGCGCTCATCCACCAGCCCTCGTACTCGATGATCAACCGCTGGATCGAGGACGACGGCCTGCTGGACACGCTGGAGAGCGCCGGTATGGGCTGCATCTCCTTCGTGCCGCTCGCGCAGGGACTCCTCACCGGCAAGTACCTGAAGGGCATCCCGGAGGGCTCGCGGGCCACCCAGGGCAAGTCGCTCGACCCGAACCTGCTGTCCGACGAGGTCGTGCGCCGCCTGAGCGGGCTGAACGACATCGCCGCCCGCCGTGGCCAGTCGCTGGCCCAGCTGGCGATCTCGTGGGTGCTGCGCGACCCGCGGATGACGTCCGCGCTGATCGGCGCGTCGAGCGTGCAGCAGCTCGAGGAGAACGTCGCGGCACTGGCCGGGGCGCCTCTGACGCAGGCGGAGCTCGAGGAGATCGACACCTTCGCGGTGGACACGAAGGGCACGAACATCTGGGCCGACCGGGGCTGACCCGCCTGGGAGGAAACATAAAACGGGCCGGTCCGTGGGGGGGATACGGACCGGCCCGAGGGGGGGTTTCCACCATAACCCTTCGTAAGCGGTGCGTGGTGCCACGCCATGCCGGAAGTACCGCCGGAATTCGGCGCGGACGGCGCGGGGCGGTGCGGCAGCGGGCCGGGAGCGGCCGGGCCGTACCTCCCACGGGGGACCCCGGCCCCGAGGCGCCGCATTGACGAACGGGCCCGCGTACCGTCAGGCGATCGAATGGGACGGCGCCCCGGGGCTCAAAGAGGACAGCATCTGACCTGTACGGGTCCTAGCGTCGCCTGCATGACGAAGAAGACCGCCGATGTGACCTGGCCGCGGGCGAACGCCCGGCGGCTGGCCCGTCAGGGGCTGACCGCACCGGGAACCCCGCGCCTCACCGCCCCCGCCGCCGTCGCCGGCGCGATGCTCGGCGCCCACGCGCAGGTGCTGTCCGCCGGGGAGCTCTCCGTCGCCCTGCGGCTGCCGCCCGGCGCCACCCGGGCGGACGTGCGTCACGCACTGTGGACGGACCGGACGCTGGTGAAGACGTACGGCCCGCGCGGCACCGTCCATCTGCTGCCCACGGCGGACCTTCCGATGTGGACGGGCGCGCTGTCGGCGGTGCCCGCCGGAAAGAATCCGTGGCCGGACGGCGTACGGATGACACCCGGGCAGACCGACGAGGTCGTCGCGGCCGTCCGTGACGCGCTGGCGGGCGAGCCGCTCACCGTCGACGAGCTGACGGAGGCGATCGTCGCCCGCACCGGGGCGTGGGCGGGCGAGCGGGTGATGGAGGCCTTCCAGGACAAGTGGCCGCGGTGGCGTCAGGTCACGCACACGGCCGCGCATCGCGGCGCCCTCGCCTTCGGCCCCAACAGGGGGCGCAACGTCACGTACACCAGCCCCGGGATCACGCCGATGGACGGGCAGGACGCTCTCCCCGCACTGGTGCACCGCTATCTGCGCGCGTACGGGCCCGCCACGCCCGGCGACTTCGCCCGGTGGCTGGGCGCGCCGCCGGCCTGGGCGGCCCGGCTCTTCACGGACCTGGCGGCCGGGGACAGGATCACGGAGGTCACCTTCGAGGGCGCGCCGGCGTGGGTCGCCCGGGGCGACGCCTCGTTCCCTGACCGGGAACCGGCGCGCGGCGTGCGCCTCCTTCCCTACTTCGACGCGTTCGCCGTCGCCTGCCGGCCCCGGGAGCGGCTGTTCCCGGGAGCGGCCGCCGGCCGGGCGCTGGCCGGTGGCCAGGCCGGCAACTACCCGGTGGTGCTGGTGGACGGGGTCGTGGCCGGCGTCTGGCACCAGCGCCGCTCCGGCAGACGTGTCGCGGTGACGGTGGAACCGGTCGGCGAGGCGCTGGAGCCGGCGGCGGCACGCGAGGAACTGGCCTTGGAGGTGGAGCGGGTGGGCGCGGCCCTGGAGGGCCGCGCCGAGCTGACCGTCGGCACGGTGACGGTCGGGCCTCACGCGTGACGCGCCGCCCGCGCCGCCCGCGCCGTCAGGTCAGCTCGTGGCCGGTCGTGCTGTCGACGTTGCCGGGGAGCTCGCCCTCGTGCCGGTCGCCGGTCGAGCTCGTACCGGACGGCTCGAACATCAGGATGGAGCCGCCGGTCGAGGTGGGCTTGTGCTCGGTGCCCTTGGGGACGACGAAGGTGTCGCCCTTGCGCAGCTCCACGGTGGACTCGGTGCCGTCCGCCGCGCGCAGGGCGATGTCGAACCGCCCGTCGAGGACGAGGAAGAACTCGTCCGTGTCCTCGTGGACGTGCCACACGTGGTCGCCCAGCGTGTGCGCGACACGGACGTCGTAGTCGTTCATACGCGCGACGATGCGCGGACTGTAGACGTCTTCGAAGGAGGCAAGGGCTTCGGTGATGTTGACGGGCTTCTTCGCGATGGGCTCCATGGGCCGATTCTGCGCGCCGGCGGACGGCCGTGTCGCGCGTATTCCGGCGCTCCCGACCCCGCGGGCCAGGCGACCCGGATCAGGTGGCGGCGAGCCCGCCCAGGACGACACCTGCCAGCGCCCCCGCGAGCATGAACGGCCCGAAGGGGATGGTGCTCCCGCGGCCGGCGCGGCGCAGGGCGACCAGCCCGAGCCCGTACAGCGAGCCGAACAGGAAGCCCGCGAACGCACCCGCGAAGAGCACCGCCCAGCCGTACCAGCCGAGTACGACGCCCAGCGCGAGCGCGAGCTTCACGTCGCCGAACCCCATGCCGTCCGGGTGGATCAGGAACAGCGCCAAGTAGGCGCCGCCCAGGGCGGGTCCACCCAGCAGGGCCGTCGCCCACGCCCCGCCCGCACCCGGCGCCGACGCGGCCACCCCGAGCAGCACTGCGGCCGCGCCGGCCATCGGCAGCGTCAGCCGGTCCGGCAGCCGCCGTACCCGCAGGTCGACCAGCGCCAGCAGCACGGCGAACGGCGCCAGCACCAGCCAGGCCACCACCTCCGGCCGCGCGCCCGTCGTCGCGGCGAGCACGGCGCACGCCGCCGCGGTGACGAGCGGTGCCGCGAGCCGCGCCGGGACGGGAGCCGCGCAGCAGGCACCCCCGAGCCACCCGCGCCCCGGCCCCGCGTACACGTGCCCCGCCGGGCAGGCCTTGCGCCATGCCTCGCCCGCCTCCACGGAGAGCCGGTACGCCGCCCGCGGGCACAGCAGGCCGGTGCCCGCACCCCACAGGGCGGCGACGACGATCAGCGCTGCGTCCACGCCCCGAGGGTAGGCCGGGCCGGGCACTACGGTGGAGGCCATGCGACGAGGACGCCGATGGCGCGACGGGACAGGGACGTTGACGATCGACGGCCGCCCCGTCGCCGGGGTCGAGATCGCCGCCACGTACCGGACCCGGCGCCGCGGTCTCCTCGGCCGCGACGGCATCGGGGGCGCGATGCTGCTGACCCCGTGCGGCAGCGTCCATTCGGTGGGGATGCGCTTCGCCATCGACGTGGCCTACCTGGACCGTGACCTGCGCGTCCTCACCGTCCGCACCATGCCCCCGGGCCGCGTGGGCCTGCCGCGGCCGCGCGCCCGCCATGTGCTCGAGGCGGAGGCGGGGGCGCTGGCAGAGTGGGGGGTGCGGCGGGGCGTCACGGTCGTGATCGACACCTGACGTGCGGCTCACGGGCCGAACCCACGCCCCCGTACCGTGGTTCTCCGACCTGCGCGACCAGCGAGGAGAACCATGCATTCCGCCGCCACCCCGTTCGTGCTGCACCACTGGAAGGAAGGCGGCAGACGCGAGCAGCGGTCAGGCTGGCGGGGCACGTCACCGGAGTTCGGGGACATCAAGGTCACCAGCCCGCTGAACCCGTCGAGTTCGGAATCCGTCGTCGCCGAGGTGCGCGGCGGGTCCATACCCACGGCGACCTTCGAATCCCGGGGAATCCACGCGGAAGTCCTCACCCTGCCGACGCTGAACCGCATGACGCTCCGCCTCGGGGACGCCACGGTCCACACGTCGAGGAACCGCTGGGCCCCGACCCACCGCGGGCGCGCACTGCGCATGAGGTACGGCGGGGACCGGTACCGCCTGTGGGCCGTGAACCGCCGCCGGTACGTGCTCACGCGACTGCCGGACGGCGAGGACCCGGGTACCAGGATCACCGTGGCACGGTCCGGCCGCGGCCGGCGCCGGCAGATCGCTGTGACCGTCACCGGCCGCGCCGTCGCCGCGGACATCACGCTCGCGGCGCTCTTCACGGGCGTCGACCGGTCCGTCCTGACACGCCGGGGCACCGTGCGGGCGTTCGTCTCCCGGGCGTTCGGACTGTTCGCCCAGACGCAGTACTGAGCGCGGCCGTCACTCCCTGGGGAACGACACCTCCACACGGCGGTTCTTCCGGCGGCCCTCCTCCGAGGTGTTGCTCGCGATCGGGTAGTCCTCGCCGTAGCCGCGGATCTCGTACGTGATGCCCTCGGCGCTCAACTGCTGTGCCAGGACACTGTGGACGGCGTCGGCCCGCTCCTTGGACAGCTTGTCGCCGTGCGCCTCGGTGCCGAGGTCGTCGGTGAAGCCGAACACGCGGATCTTCTTGGCGTTCTGGTTCTTGATCTCGACGGCGATCGCCGAGATGCGGGACGTCGCCTCGCCGGAGAGCTCGGCGCTGTCCTTGCCGAAGAGGACCTCGGCCTGGAGGGCGAACTTGATGTCGGAGTTCGTCTCCTCGCGGCGCTCCTCACCGCTGATGTCCTCGACGACGGACTTGATGTCGACGACCTTCGGGTCGGCGAGCGTCGCGCCCTCGGGAAGCTTCAGGTCCGAGTCGTCGGCGTCGAGCCTGACGGGCGCCTCGGCGGGCGGCGCCGCGTAGGGGCCGTCGTCGGCGTAGGCGTTGCCGCCGGCGAGCAGGCCGGCGGAGAGCGCACCCGCGAGAACGACGGCGGTCGCGGTGATCCTGGTCGCGGGGCGCATCAGGAGAGCTCGATCGTGGTGCTGGGGAAGCCCGGGAACTGGAGGGCGACCTGGGTGGTGGTGGCCGGTGGGGCGGGGAACTGGGCGAAGAAGGTAAGAGAGTCACCTGGCTGGATGAAGCTGCTGTAGGCATAGGTGGTGAGAGGGCGGTTGTCGGTGTCGCGCAGCACGTAGTACCGCTTCTTTCCCTGTGAGTCGACCAGGGTCATACCGGCGAACGACCGGCCGGTGGCTGCGACGGACTGCTCCTGGCCACTCCACTGGACGGGGGCGGTGAACCCTTCCGATCCGGTGTTCTTCACCTCGCCCTCCAACGTGAGGAAGCCGCCCTCGTCCCTGCGCGCCGAGTACACGGACATCTCCACCCCCTTGTCCCCCTTGACCGTTGCAATCGGGTCGGCCGGTGCACTGGGGGTCGACTCCGGCACGGAACCGGCCTCGTCGCTGCCCTTGGTCCCGGCGGGTGCCGAAGACGACGAACCCTTCGCGTTCCCCTCGTCGCCGTCGCCGCCGCAGGCCGACAGGGTGAGGACCAACGCGGACGACAGCACGGCTGCCACCCCCGCCCGGCGCATGGTCCTCATGTGCCGCATGCTCATCAATCCTGTTCCTTTGCGCTCATCGGCTCAGTCCTCGGCCAGTCGGACAGTGAAAAGGTCTGCCATGTCGGGCAGCAGATCGGGCTCTTCGGGGTCGATGACCCACTCGTCGGAGTCGCAGAACAGCTTGCCCGGTGCGGGCTTCTGCTCGTCCTCCTCTTCCCCTTCGCCCGGCTCCGGTGCCGGGGTCTCCCCGGGCGTGAAGGTGCAGCGTGGTTCGACCACCGCCGTGGCACGCGCCGTGGCGTGCTTGCTGCCGGTTCCCTCGATGACGCTGTCGCCCATCGAATTCCGGGACCGGACATCGACCGTGAAGCCCCATCGGCCGTCGTTCAGCGGCGCGCACCCGTCGGCCACGGCTTCGTTCCTGCCGGCGAAGTCGGCAGCCCGCGCACAACCGTCCGGGGTGCCCGCCGGAAGCTCGCCGTCGAGGATGGCCTCCAGGTCGTCGAGGAGGTCGGTCAATGCAAGCTGATCTCTGGATTCCTGGGCTGCTGCCAGCGCGGCCGCGTCGGCCGCGGTCTGCGTGCCGTTGCGGGTCACGTCGGCCTGCCCGAAGGCCAGATACACCAGGACCAGGAAGAGCAGGCCCACGACAGCCGCCATGTAGAGCGGCGTCGCCTGTCCGGCGTCCTGCTGTCCGGCCCGGATCAGCCGCCGCCACCGCCCCCGCCGCCACCTCCGCCGTTGAGCACGGAGTTGATTTTCTGAGTGAACGTGTTCGCGATCTCGCTGCCCATGTTCGTGTTCAGCAGCAGCACCACGATCGCCACCACCAGAATCGTGATCCCGACGTACTCGATCGAGCCCTGCCCCCGATCGCCGCGACGGCGGAGTCCTTCCAGGCGGAGCCTCGTCGCAGCCGCGACCCTGTGCAGGCCGAAGTCCTTCATGGCGTACCCCTCGTTCCCCTTCGACGGACCGCTGGTTCATGTCGGTCCGGCCTCCCTCGCCGCCGATCACTCCATGGAGTCTCGCAACTACGCCGGGCCTCCGGGGAAAATCTCCCACATTCGCTTGCGTGAGCGAAGACCGTTGGTCGAATCACTCGTGAACCTTCATCGCGGGACCCTCACCCCTCAGCCGCCGAAAATCGCGCCGAAGTCGACGTCGGCCGCGTAGTAGAAGCCCGCCACGATCAGGATCATCGTGCCGGGCAGCATGAAACTCGTGACGATGAGCGTCGCCTTCGGGACGGCCTTCGCCGCTTTCCTTCTGGCGTTCTGCGCGTCCGTCCTGCGCATGTCGTTGGCGATCTGGATCAGGGTGTCGACGATCGGGGCGCCCAGTTCCTCGCCCTGCTGGAGCGCGGAGACGAACATGGACACCTGTTCCGACTCGTTGCGGCGGCGCAGTTGTTCGAAGGCCTCCCGCCGGCCCATGCCCATGTCCATCTGCCGGAGGGTGATGCGCAGTTCGTCGGACCAGGGGCCCGCGTACTTCTCCGCGACGCGCTCCAGCGCCTGCCGGAAGCCGAGGCCGGCGGAGACGACGACGGCCAGGACGTCGAGGAAGTCCGGCAGGGTGCGTTCGATGTCGTCCCGGCGGCGGGCGATGGCCGCCCGGAGCAGGACGTCCGTCCAGAACAGGCCGTAGAGCAGGAACAGGACGGCGAGGACGACGTGCCCGTTCATGAGCATGCCGAAGGCGACGAGCCCGCCGAGGACCCCGTACACGGCGCGGCGGGCCGCGTACCGGTCCACTGTCAGGCCGCCCGGGTTGCCGGCCATGTCCAGTCTGCGGCGGACGCGGTCGACGCGGCGCGGGCCCATCAGGCGCTGGACCGACGGGGCCCAGCGCATGCCGAGGCGGTCGATGGCCATGCCCGGGTAGCTGGTGCGGGTGGCGCCGACCTCGAGAGCGATGGCGAGGTCACCGGGGAGCTTGGCCTCCGCCCGGTACATGCGTATGCCGTGGAAGACGCCGACGACGGCGATGCCGATGACTGCGGCCAGGGCCGGTCCGAGCATGTGGGGTCTCCTCCCTTCGGTCAGGTCTCAGATGCGGACGCGGGTGAGTCGGTTGATGAGGATGAAGCCGAGTGCGTACAGGCCGGTCGCGATCAGTACGGCGACGCGTCCGCCGAGTGCGCCGGTCATGTCCTCCAGTGCCCCGTCCCGCATGCCGTTGATGACGAGCAGGAAGCCGAGGCCGAGCACCGGGACGGCCACCGCCGTCACCTTGACCTGGGAGAGGAGGGTGGTGACCTCCCGCCGGGTCTCCTTGCGTTCCTCCAGGGTCTCGGTGAGGTTGCGCAGGGAGGTGACGATGGTGCCGCCTGCCCGGTTGGAGAGGATCAGGGTGGACACGAGGACGGTGAGTTCGCGTGACGGGAGGCGTTCGACGAGGTCGCCGAGCGCGTCGTCGAGGGACCGGCCGAGGGCCAGCTGGTCGGCGACGCGGCGCAGTTCCTCGCGGGCCGGGTCGTCGAGTTCCTCCACGGCCATGCCGATCGCGGTACGCAGGGCGAGCCCGGCCTGGGTGGCGTTGGCGAGGACGCGGGTGAGTTCGGGCAGCTGGCTGATGAACGCCTCGGTGCGTTTGGCCCGCTGCCAGTTGAGGAAGCCGTTCGCGCCCCACACGCCGATCAGGACGGCGAGCAGTCCGAAGAACGGCGCGAAGACCGATCCGACGACGAAGTAGAGCGCCAGCAGGGCGGCCACGACGTAGACGGCGTACTCCCCGGCGGTCAGTTCCAGGCCGGTCGCGGAGATGCTCCGCTCGATGCGCCGGCCGAGCCGGGTGCCGCGCAGCCTGCGGTCCACTCCCGCGAAGCGGCGCCTGCGGCCGCTCTCGAGCGCGAGCGGGCCGGACTGCGACATGCGGTCGACCAGGGCCTGGCGCTGCGCCTGTCCCGCCGACCAGGAGCGCACGCCGAGGACGGCGAGGACGCAGCCGAGCAGCGTGACGCCGAGGGTCACCAGGGGCAGGTTCATCGCGGGCGGTGCCCTTCGGGTGAGTGGCCGGTGCGGGGGTCGGGGACGGGGCTCAGGCCCGGTGGCACCCGGGTGGCGAGCTCCAGCTGCGACTCGCCGACGCCGAAGGCCGGCGGGATCGCCTCGCCGGCCATGTAGAGGCGTTCCGCGACCCGCCGGGGCAGCGGAAAGTAGCGGAACCTGCCGTGGACCCGCCCGTCGCCGGCCGGCGGCTCCGCCTCGAAGCGGCAGACGGTCACGAAGCGGTAGTCCTCGCGGCCGTACGAGTCGACGACGGCGATCTCGGTGATGCGGCGTGCCCCGTCCGCGTGCCGGGTGAGCTGGACGATGACGTCGACGGCGCTGTTGATCTGGTCGTGGATGGCCACGAACGGGAGCTCGACCTCGGACATGGAGCTCAGCGTCTGGAGCCGCATCAGCGCGTCCTCCGCGCTGTTGGCGTGGACGGTGGCGAGCGAGCCGTCGTGGCCGGTCGACATGGCCTGGAGCATGTCGAGGGTCTCCCCGCCGCGCACCTCGCCGACGATGATGCGGTCGGGGCGCATGCGCAGGGAGTTGCGCACGAGGTCGCGGATGGTGATGCGGCCCTTGCCCTCGACGTTGGCGGGGCGGGACTCCAGGGTGATCACATGGGTCTGCTGGAGCCGGAGCTCGGCGGAGTCCTCGATGGTGACGATGCGTTCGCCGTCCGGGATGAGGCCGGACAGGGCGTTGAGGAGCGTGGTCTTGCCGGTGCCGGTCGCGCCGGAGACGATCACGTTGAACTTGGCGCGCACCAGGCCCGCGAGCAGCATCAGGATGTGCTCGTCGAGGGATCCGAGGCCGATCATCTCCTGGAGGGTGAAGGCGCGCGGGAAGCGGCGGATGGTCAGGACCGGGCCGGTCAGGGAGAGCGGCGGGATGATGACGTTGACGCGCTCGCCGCTGGGGAGCCGGGCGTCGACCATGGGGTTCGCCTCGTCGACACGGCGGTTGACGGTGGAGACGATGCGCTCGATGGTCTGCATCAGCTGCTCGGTGGAGGAGAACCGCAGCGGCAACTGCTCCAGCCGGCCGTCACGTTCGACGAAGACCTGCTCGGGGCCGTTCACCATGATCTCGCTGATGGACGCGTCCTCCAGGAGCGGTTCGAGGATGCCGAGACCGAGCGCCTCGTCGACGACCCGCCGGACGAGGTGGGAGCGCTCGCCGGTGGACAGGACGGGACCCTCGCGGCTGATGATGTGGCCGAGTACGCGCTCCAGGCGGACGCGGCGTTCGGCGGCGGCGAGGGTGGACATCTCGGCGAGGTCGATCTCCTCGAGAAGCTTGGCCCGGTAGACGCCGACGAGCCGGCTCTCCTCGCTCTGGCCGTTCGCCGGCTCGGGGCCGTCGATGCGCTGGATGCGTGCGCGCAGGCTCATCGTGTCGACTCCCTGTCGAGGGGCATGGTGGCGGACTTGGTGACGGTGCCGAAGCTGATGCCGGGGACCACGCCGGGGATGGTGACCTCGACGTCGGCGGTGACCGCGTCGCCGTCCCGGCGGGTGACGATCTCGGCGGCGAGCCAGGAGCTGAGTGCCTGTGCCCCCGCGGCCTGGGGGCTGGTCGTCGCCTCGTCCTGCGCCGCCACCCGTGCCGCGGCGCGGGCGGCGGTACCGGCCTGCTGGGCCGCGAACACGGCGAGGCCCACCTGTACCGCGATCGTCATCACGAAGAGCAGCAGGAACAGCCAGCCGCCGTATTCGACGGCGCTCTGGCCACGGTCGTCCCGGAGGTCGTGCCGCCTCATGGCCCGGACCTCCACTCGGTCGCGGCGCCCGCCCGGCCCTCGACCGTGATCGGGAGGTTGACGCCGGGGAACAGCAGCGGCACCTCGAGCGCGACCTCGGCCGTGTACAGGTCGCCGTCCGGCCCGCAGTCGACGGTCGCCGACCAGCCGCCGGTCAGGTCCTCCTCCGCGGCCGCCGCGCAGGCCGCCGCGCCGCCGTTCCCGGCCCGCGTCCCCGCGGCCACCCCCTTGTCCGCCGCGTTGCCCGCGAGCACGAACGTGTAGCCGACGAGCGCCGACTGCCACAGGACGGCCAGCGTCACCAGGATGATGGGCACCATGCCGGTGAACTCGATCACCGACTGTCCCCGGTCGTCCCGTAGGCGCGCGGCGGGCGGCGCCGTCATTTCGCGCGCCCGTGCCGGCGTCCGGCCCCGAACCGGCCCTGCTTCGCGTCCCCCTGCACGTCCTTCACCAGCCCCAGTTCGCCCGCGAGCGCCCACATGGCCTGCTTGACGGAGGACTTGGCCTCCAGGTCCTGCATACGGCCCGCGTCGACGGCGCCCTGGAGCTCCTTGAAGTTCGCCGGGATCGCCGTGCGTGCCACTCTGGTGGCGGTGATCTTCGAGACGAGCGGCGGCTGGATCTCCGTGGCGCGTGTGTGGCGGTTGACGACGGTGATCGTCTCCTCCGCCTTGCGGATCTGGAGCCGGTCCCAGAGCCGCACCATCCGCTTGGTGGCCCGTACGGTCACCACGTCCGGCGTGGTCAGCAGCAGGGTGGTGTCGGCCGACTCGATGGCGGCGGCGTTGGCGGTGTTGACCTGCGTGCCGCAGTCGACGACGACGGTCTCGTAGCGCTGCCGCAGGGCGCCCAGGGTCTGCCGGACGAGCCGGTCGGTGACGTCCTCCGCCCGTTCGCCCTCCGCCGGCGCGAGGAGCAGGGCCACTCCCGTCTCGTGGTTGAAGACGGCGTCCTGGAGGACCCGCGCGCCGATGTCGCGGATGGCGGCGAGGTCCACGATGGAACGACGGAACTGGACGTCCAGGTAGGAGGCGACGTCACCGCCCTGGAGGTCGAGGTCGACCAGGGCGACGGAGTGACCGGAGGCCGCCGACGCCAGGGCGAGCTGGATCGCCGTGACGGTCGTGCCGACCCCGCCCTTGGCGCCGCTCACGGTGACGACGGTGCCGCCCGGCCCGCCGAACGCCGCCTCGGGGCCGTGGCCGAGGTGCCGGCGTACGCCCGCGGCCCAGCCGGCCGCCGCCTGGACGCGCTGCGCCAGTTCCTCGTACACGAGAGGCAGGGCGACGAGGCCGCGGGCGCCGGAGTCCATGGCCGCCGAGTACAGGCCGGGACTGGTGTCGGCGGTGACGAGCACGACGCCCACGGCGGGGAAGCGCAGGGCGACGTCCCGGATCAGTTCGAGGGCGGGCAGCGGCCCGATGCGCTCGTGGACCAGGACGACTTCCGGGAGTTCGTCGAGCGACTCGGCGGCGAGCCGGGCCAGCATGTCGGTGAGCGAGGTGGAGTCGCCGACCGGTGGCGCCGGTTCCGCGTCGGGGAGCCGGCCCAGGAGGCTGACGATGGCCCGGGCGGCGTCGGGGTCGCCGACGGCGGGGAGGATTCGCGTCGTCATCCGGCCCTCACTTGTTCTTGTCTTCTGAGAGGTCGTAGCTGCCGTCGCCGGGCCGCAGGGTGGTGGGGCTCCCGTCGGGCAGCAGGGCCAGGCGCACGTGTTCCGCGAAGGACTCGGCGTAGGCGACGCGCTGGGCGTCCGCCGTGTTCAGCGCGAAGGTGATGGGCACCGCCTCCCGGGGGGCGGTGCTGCGGTCACCGCTCCTGCGGTCGAGGGCCGTGAGCTCTCCCACGTCGATGACCTTGGCGTTCGCGACGATGAGCCGGGACTGGTCGGTGCCGGAGTCGTTCTGCGCGGCGAAGGTGGCGAAGATGTTGACCAGGTTGCCCGGCCGGATCTTTCCGGCCACGCCGGTCGCCGCGTCGATCATGATGGCGATCTCCTGCTGGCCGCTCTCCAGCTCCGGCTTCTGCACGATCATGTCGCTCTGGAGCAGGGACCCGCTGCGCAGCTCCGTCACGGCGATCTTGCCCCGCAGTACGCCGAGGTCGGTCACCGCGCTCCGCGACAGCCAGCGTTCGGGTATCGAGACCTTCTCGAACTGCCCGGCCTCGAGCGGTGTGTAGGGGGCTATGTCGCTCTTGACGCGATAGGCGGTGGTCTCGGGGCCGACCTTCGAGTTCACGTCGGCGATCACGGTGAGCACGCCGGCGAACGCGGCGATGCCGCAGACGACAGAGAGCAGAATCAGGAGAACGCCGCGGCGCTGCCGTGAATTCATGGGTGGGACGACCTCGTTCGATGACGTGGGACGAATGGGGCGGGTACGGCGGGTGCGGCGGAGGCGGCGCGAGCTTCCGGGTCGGTGGACCGCGCGGCGGGGACGGCGTCGGTGGCGGCCTGCGCCGCGGCCGTGGGGCGCTCCTGGCGGGCAGCGGGCACGGCGGCCGTGGCGGTGGTCGCGGCGGGGAGCCGGGCGCTGCCGGTCATGGCCCCGCGGTCAGCGCCCTGGTCGCCCCCGTGCGGCTCGAGGCGGCCGTGAGCGGGGCGGAGCAGAAGCCGCAGCGGTCACCGATGAGTTGGATGCCGCACCATGTGCACACCTCTCGCCGTACGGAAGAGACCAGTTGGTAGAGGACCGAGATGTCGGGGATGAACGCGGCGAACTCGATCAGCCGTCCCGTCCCCCACCAGCGGGCGGAGTCCTGCGGCAGCGGGACCTCGTGGAGCTGCTGGACGCGCCAGGCCGGGGCGAGGGTACCGGTCACCCACTCCGACTGGAGCTGCCCCCTGGCGGTGATCAGCTGCGTGGCGAAGTCGGGCCCCGCCAGTGCGCCGCCCCCGCCGACCTTGACCATCTGGGGCCGGGGGCCGGCCAGCACCCCGAACTGGGTGCCCGGCATCCACGACTTGGCGTGGGACTTGAGGCTCACCGGGATCCGGTCGAGCCGGGCGACGGAGGCGAGGAGGGCGCCGGCGTAGATGTAGTGGGAGAGCAGCCGGGCGGCGGAGGCGATGACTCCGGCGCCGAAGTCGCAGATCGACAGCTGCCGCAGCTGCCGGGCGAGCACGGCGACGCCGAGCGGCGGCAGGTCGAGCCGCAGCAGGGCGATCCGGTCGCTCTCCAGCATGGCGCGGACCGTGTGCAGCCGGCGCTGGTGGGCTGCGGGGAGGGAGGCGGGGTAGAGGCCGACGACGTAGCCGTGCTGCTCGAGCAGGACGCTCATGTCGACGAGCGCGGCGTCGAGGGGGGCCTCGTCGGGCGGGTGGAGCAGGGCGGCGGTGGGCGTCTGTTGGTCGGTGGGCGGTAGCACCAGGTCGGCGCTGGTGACTGCTATTGCGGTCGGCACGCTCGTTCCCCGTTCAGCTCCGGACACCGGGGTGTCCGGCGGCCGCAGATCCCTACTGCTCCGTGCTCCTGCTGCTGGTGCTCGCTACTCCGTGTTTCTGCATGAGCACTCTAACCACCACCGCCCGGGCAGTGAACACCGTTCCGGGGACCAATCACTGCCAGAGGTCTTGACAACCCGATTGGTCTGGACCAGTTTTTACGCCCAACGGTGGCCACCGTCCGCACGCCCCATCCCCACCCCCCAACTCCCCCACCGGAGGCCGCAAGTGGACCGCACCACACGCTCACGGAGATGGCCGGGTTCCTCCTGGAACCGCCCGGCGCGATCCGCAAGGAGGGCCCTGGGCGCTTCCCTGGCGCTCGCGGTCGGCACCGGGCTGACGCTCATGGGCACCGCCGGGACCGCGCAGGCCGCCGACGTCAACGTCGCCAAGAACGCCGGCTTCGAGTCCGGCCTCACCAACTGGACCTGCTCCGGCGGCAGCGGCGCGGCCGTCTCCTCACCGGTGCACAGCGGCGCCTCCGCCCTGAAGGCCACGCCCGCCGGCCAGGACAACGCCAAGTGCTCGCAGAGCGTCGCGGTCAGGCCCAACTCGACGTACTCGCTGAGCGCGTGGGTGCAGGGCAGCTACGTGTACCTGGGGGCGAGCGGCACCGGGACGACGGACGTGTCCACCTGGACGCCGGGCGGCAGCAGCTGGACGAAGCTCACCACCTCCTTCACCACGGGCGCCAACACCACGTCCGTGACCGTCTACACCCACGGCTGGTACGGCCAGGCCGCCTACTACGCCGACGACGTGAACGTCTTCGGCCCCGACGGCGGCGGCGGCACCGACCCGGACCCGGTGGTCCCGGCGGCGCCCGCTGCCCCGACCGTCGGCGCGGTGACGTCGTCCTCCGTGGCCCTCAGCTGGGGCGCGGTCTCCGGCGCGACCGGCTACAACGTCTACCGTGACGGCACGAGGGTCCAGTCCGTCTCCGGCACGTCGGCGACGGTGACCGGTCTCTCCGCGGACACCTCGTACCAGTTCCAGGTCACGGCCACGAACACGGCCGGCGAGTCGGCCAAGTCGGCCGCGGTCACCGGCCGGACCGGCCCCACCGGCGGCAACCCGGGCAACCCGGCCGTGCCGAAGCACGCCCTGACGGGTTACTGGCAGAACTTCAACAACGGCGCCACCGTGCAGAAGCTGCGCGACGTGCAGTCGCAGTACGACATCATCGCGGTGTCGTTCGCCGACTCCACGGCCACGCCGGGCCAGATCGTCTTCAACCTCGACCCGGCCGTCGGATACGCCTCGGTCGCCGACTTCAAGGCAGACATCGCCGCGAAGAAGGCCGCTGGCAAGTCCGTGATCATCTCGGTCGGCGGCGAGAAGGGCAACGTCACCGTCAACAGTGACGCGTCCGCCACGGCCTTCGCGAACAGCGCCTACGCGCTGATGCAGGAGTACGGCTTCAGCGGGGTCGACATCGACCTGGAGCACGGCATCAACTCGACGTACCTGACGAAGGCGCTGCGCCAGCTGTCGCAGAAGGCGGGCTCCTCGCTGGTGCTGACGATGGCGCCGCAGACCATCGACATGCAGAACACGGGCACGGAGTACTTCAAGACGGCGCTCGCGGTGAAGGACATCCTCACCGTCGTCAACATGCAGTACTACAACAGCGGCTCGATGCTCGGCTGCGACGGCAAGGTGTACTCGCAGGGGTCGGTCGACTTCCTGACCGCGCTCGCCTGCATCCAGCTCGAGGGCGGCCTCGACGCCTCCCAGGTCGGCCTCGGCGTCCCGGCCTCCACCCGGGGCGCGGGCAGCGGCTACGTCGACCCGTCGATCGTGAAGAACGCGCTCGACTGCCTCACCCGCGGTACGAACTGCGGCTCGTTCAAGCCCTCGAAGACCTACCCGGGCCTGCGGGGCGCGATGACCTGGTCCACCAACTGGGACGCGACGGCGGGCAACGCCTGGTCCAACGCGGTCGGACCGCACGTCCACAACCTGCCGTAACACCCCATGGACGACGAGGGCCCGTGCCGCCGCTCCCCCGGCGGCACGGGCCCTCGTCGCATCCGCACTCACCAGGGCAGTTCGCGCACCTGCTGGACGCACAGCACGACGAAGAGCAGGCCCGCGGCGGCCAGCATCACGTTGCTGAGGATGCCGTTGCGCCACTCGGCCGGGGTGCGCGAGGAGTTGAGCAGCCAGATCAGGGTGAGCGCCAGGAACGGCATGAAGAACGCGCCGAGCACACCGTAGGCGACCACCAGGCCGAACGGCTGGTCCAGGAAGAGCAGCGAGATCGGCGGGAACGTCAGCCAGAGCAGGTACGCCCTGAACGGCAGCGAGCGCTCCTTCCGGCCGGCCGCCACCTCCTCCACGGTGCCCTCGTCGGTGGGAACACCCTTGCGGTCGCGCTGGAGCCGTTCGACGAAGTCGGCGAACATCAGACTGACTCCGTGCCAGACGCCGATCAGGGACGAGAACGAGGTGGCGAAGAAGCCGACCAGGAACAGCTTGGCGGTCACCGCGCCGTACTTGTCCTCCAGGATCGTGCCGAGGTCGATCAGCCCCCTGTCCCCCTTGGTGAGGGCGAGGTGCGAGGCGTGCAGCAGCTCGGCGCCGACGATGAGCATCGCGACGACGAAGACGCCGGTGGTGATGTAGGCGACGCGGTTGTCCAGCCGCATGACCTTCATCCAGCCGGTGTTGGTCCAGCCCTTGGCGTTGACCCAGTAGCCGTACGCGGCCATGGTGATCGTGCCGCCGACACCGCCGATCAGACCGAGGGTGTAGAGCAGCGACCCGTCGGGCAGGACCGGGACCAGCCCGGCGAACGCGGCGCCGACGTCGGGCGTGACGCGGATCGCGACGTACACGACCACCACGAACATGATGCCGATGAGCACCGTCATGACCTTCTCGAAGACGGCGTACCGGTTGAACCAGACGAAGACCAGCCCGATCAGGCCCGTGAGGACCGCCCACACCTTGAGGCTCGGGCCGTCCGGGAACAGGGCGACGATGGGCAGCGCGCTGGAGGACATCGCGGTGGCCCCGTAGACGAATCCCCAGACGACCACGTAGATGGCGAAGTAGACGGTGGTCCACTTCCCCAGCGACCGCCATCCCTCGAAGAGGGTGCGCCCGGTCGCCAGGTGCCAGCGTCCGCACGCCTCGGCCAGCGAGATCTTGACGACGCAGCCGATGACGGCCGCCCACATCAGTGTGTATCCGAACTTGCTGCCCGCGATGAGCGTCGCGACCAGGTCTCCTGCCCCGACACCGGTCGCCGCGACGACGATCCCGGGCCCGATGTACTTCCAGCTCGACTTGCGCGGCGCGGAGAGCGTCCCGTCCGCGTCCTGCTCGGTGGTGCCTGCCATGGCACAGCCGCCTTCCACTCGTCCCAGGTGATCGCTGTCACCAAAGCGCCGCGCGGGTGATCGCGCAAGGGGCTGTGCCGATCCGGCGGCGGCCCAGGATCGGCCGAAGCTCTCCTTGACCCGAGCATGTCACCCCGACACGATGTGCTCGAACACCGGCACAGACCCGCACGTCGCACCTGAGCACCACCCCCCACAACTCCCCACCCAGGAGACAGCATGCGACTTCGCATACGTGCGAACCGGAGGAAGGCCGCCACCCTCGCGGCCGCCCTCGCGCTCGCGGTGGCCGCGCCCATCAGCGCCGGCGCCGCACCGTCACCGGACCGGCCGGCACCCGCCGCCGCCGAGGACGAGCAGATCAGGCAGTACCAGATCCACGGGCCCGACACCGTCGCCGACCGCACCGCCATCGCCCGCACCGGCGTGTCGATCGACGAGGTGGACGACCACACGGTCGTCGTCAGCGCCACCTCCGCCGAGGCACGGCGGCTGCGCGCCCTCGGACACACCCTCAAGGCGCTGCCCGCGCCGCCGCAGCACCGCACGGCTGCGGACGTGCAGCCGTTCGACTTCCCGTCGGCCGACTCCCGCTACCACAACTACGCGGAGATGACGGCCGAGATCAACCAGCGTGTGGCGCAGCATCCGAACATCATGAGCAAGCGGGTCATCGGCAAGAGCTACCAGGGCCGGGACATCGTCGCCGTCAAGATCAGCGACAACGTGGCCACGGACGAGAACGAGCCCGAGGTCCTCTTCACCCACCACCAGCACGCCCGTGAGCACCTCACCGTCGAGATGGCGCTCTACCTGCTGCGCGAGTTCGGCGAGGACTACGGCAGCGACTCACGGATCACAAGTGCCGTGAACAGCCGCGAGATCTGGATCGTCCCGGACCTCAACCCGGACGGCGGCGAGTACGACATCGCCTCCGGCTCCTACCGCAGCTGGCGCAAGAACCGGCAGCCCAACTCCGGCTCTTCGTACGTCGGCACGGACATGAACCGCAACTGGAACTACAAGTGGGGCTGCTGCGGCGGCTCCTCGGGCTCGACCAGCTCGGAGACCTACCGCGGCAGGGCAGCCGAGTCCGCTCCCGAGGTGAAGGTCGTCGCCGACTTCGTCCGCAGCCGCGTGGTCGGCGGCAAGCAGCAGATCGCGACGGGCATCGACTTCCACACCTACAGCGAGCTGGTCCTCTGGCCGTTCGGCTGGACCAACGCCGACACCGCCCCCGGCATGACCCAGGACGACCGCGACGCCTTCGCCGCGGTCGGAAGGAAGATGGCCGCGAGCAACGGCTACACCGCGGAGCAGTCGAGCGACCTCTACATCACCGACGGGTCGATCGACGACTGGCTGTGGGGCAACCAGAAGATCTTCGGCTACACCTTCGAGATGTACCCGACCGGCTTCGGCGGCGGCGGCTTCTACCCGCCCGACGAGGTGATCGAGCGCGAGACGAGCCGCAACCGCGACGCCGTGCTCCAACTGCTGGAGAACTCGGACTGCATGTACCGCTCCATCGGCAAGGAGCAGCAGTACTGCGCCTGACCGCCGACCGTTCGTGACCGGTGCCGCGCGGGACCCCTCCCGCGCGGCACCGGCGCGTCCGGGCACGAATCCGAGCGGTGGGCGCAATCCCCGCGGCCCGGGGAAAGGCAATCTTTCCAAAAGAGTCACACATGCTGCGCACCGCCTCCGGGAGCCGCCGTTAGCGTTGCTCGCCGACCGGCCCAAGCACGCTCACGTGAACAGGTCGCCGATGTCCTTGGCGGCGTAGTCAGCACAGGAAGAAGCACATGGACTACTGCTCCTCATGCCGTCGGCACCTCAACGGCGCCCTGGTGTGCCCCGGCTGCGGCGCGTACGCCCCCGACATAGCCCCGCCCGCGCACCGCGCGGAGGTCCCGGCGGCGACGGCCGCCGCGACATGGGAGCCGTACGGGGCGGAGGAGTTCCCCGCCCGGCCCGAAGCCGCCTCCACCACCGGCGCGGACGGCGCGGCGGCCGCCACCACGTCCACGGGACAGGGCCGTGCCGCCCGGCGGCGGCAGCTGGCCCGCTGGAAGAAGAACAAGCGCAGGGCCGCCGCGGGCACGGCACTCGCGATCGTCGGCGGCGCGCTGACGATCGCCGCGCTGCCGACCGACTCCGGCAAGGGCGGCGCGAGCGCGGCCGCCGCACCGGACCCGATGGTCCCGGACGAGGCGAGGAAGAGCCGGTCCGTCGCGTACCCGACGCAGCCGGCCGAACGCGCCACGACGCGTGCCGAACCCCGGACGTCCGGCACCGCCGCCTCCGGGCAGCGGACCGCGCCGGCCTCCTCGGCTCCCACCACGGCGCCCGACCGGGCGGTGCCGGCGCGCACCGTGCCGGCCGTCCCGGAGGCGCCGCAGGCCCGGCCGACGGAGGCCTCCGACTCGCCGACCACCGCGCCGGCGACCACGGACCCCGCCGTCCGGCCGTCCCCCACCTCGCCCGGCACCTCGGACTCCGGGGCCGACGAGCCGCAGACCGGCCCGACGGACACGGCGACGACCTCCCCGACCAAGGTGTGCCTGCTCGTCCTCTGCCTCGGCTGACCAGGGGCCGCCCGCCGGGGCGTCACATGCCGGGGGCGCCGCCGCGGTAGTGGCCGAGCGTCAGGGCCAGCTGCTGCGTCCACTCCCGGAGCTTCTTCTGACGGCCGGCGCCGACCCGGCACTCATGGAACACGCCGTTCCGATGGGTCACTCCGACCAGCAGGCACAGGCCGCGAACGGTGTGGTGGACGGCTTGGACGTCCTGCCAGGCGAAGTCGGTGACGACGTCCCGCTGGTCGAAGGAGATCCCGACGGCGTCGACAAGAACCGCGTTGTCCGCGTCGGCGGCGACGAACTCGGGGCCCTGGGGCGCCGGCGGGCTCATGGGATACGCCGCCGGAGCGGCCGGGTTCACCGGATACGCGGGCGGGACCGCCGGGCCCGCGGCCGGATTCATTGGATGGGCAGGCGGCGCGGACGGGTTCACCGGGTACGCCGGCGGGCTCGCAGGGTGCGCGGGATACGGCGGGTACGCCGGCCCGAACCCCGGCTGCGCCTGCGTCAGCGGGACCGACTCGTGCGGCCGGTCCGGGTCGCACCCGGGAAGCAGGGCGGCCATCGCCCGGCGCAGCTCGTCCTCCGAACGGACGTCGTACAGCGGCATCATCGAAGGGCCGGACCCGAACTGCCAGACGGCGCCGGTCCGCTTCACGACGAGGTCCGGCCCGTTGCCGAACGTCATCGCGGACGTGTCCCCGTCCAGGTAAGCGTCCGGCTGGGTGCTGACCGAGTAGGCGTACCCGAGGTCGGTGATCCGCCGTTCGGCATGCCGGGGGCCGTACCTGCCGCGGACCCAGTCACGCACCTGTTCGTATGTCAGCACGCGCCGACTCTAGCCCCGGCGCCGCGGCGACCGCGAAGCCGTCTCCCAGACACCGGCCCGGCAGCCGCCCGCGCACCTGAACAGGCCGCGGTTCAGGCCCGGTCGGTCGAGGCTTCCAACGCGGTGACGCACACTTCTGCTGTCGCGATCGGGGGGATCGCCTGACCCGCCCGCACACGGGCGGGACCGGAGCCGGTGGACCCGCGGTGACCCGCGCGTCCGGCCGGTTCCGGCCCCGCCGACCCGTGAGGGTGCGCCCTAGACGACCAGACTCAGCGCCGCGGCGACCGCGAAGCCCGCGACCGACAGCACCGACTCGAGGACCGTCCACGACTTGAGCGTGTCCCGCTCCGAGATGCCGAAGTACTTGGCGACGATCCAGAACCCGCCGTCGTTGACGTGGGAGGCGAAGATCGAGCCGGCGGAGATCGCCATGATGACGAGCGCCAGGAACGCCTGCGAGTGGCCGCCGTTCTCCACGAGGGGCAGCACGATGCCGGCCGTGGTGACGATCGCGACCGTCGCCGAACCCTGCGCCACGCGCAGCACCAGGGAGATCAGGTAGGCGAGCACGATGATCGGGAGACCGACGTCGTTGAAGGTGTCGGACAGGGCCTGCGCGACACCGCTCGCCTTCAGGACCGCGCCGAACACACCGCCCGCGCCGACGACGAGCAGGATGTTGCCGACGGGCTTGAGGGACTGGGTGGACACCGACTCGAGCGACTTGCGCGACCAGCCGCGCCGGATGCCGAGCAGCCAGTACGCCAGGAAGAGCGCGATCGTCAGGGCGACGAACGGGTTGCCGAAGAACTCGACGACCGAGCGGAGCGTGGACTCCTCGAGCGCGATGGAGGAGAACGTCGCGGCGAGGATCAGCACCAGCGGCGTACCGATGATGGCGAGGACGGTCCCGAGCGCGACCGGCGACTCCTGCGGCTGCCGGCCCCCTGCCGCCTGCTCGGCGGCGACGGCGGCCTTGGCGTCCTCCGCGGCCTCCAGCATGTCCTGCGGGACCTCGACGAACAGCCGCTTGCCGATCCAGGCGGCGTACACCCAGGCGGCGATGACGGCGGGGATGCCGACGACGACGCCCATCAGGATGACCCAGCCGAGGGAGACGTCGAACAGGCCGGCGGCGGCGACGGGGCCGGGGTGCGGCGGGAGGAAGGCGTGGGTCATCGACAGGCCGGCCAGCAGCGGCATGGCGTAGAGGATGATCGACTTGCCGGAGCGCTTGGCGGCCGCGTAGACGATCGGCGCGAGGACGAAGATGCCGACGTCGAAGAAGACCGGGATGCCGAAGATCAGGCCGGTGAGGCCCATGGCGAGCGGAGCCCGCTTCTCGCCGAAGAGATTCAGCAGGCGGGACGACAACACCTCGGCCCCGCCGCTGACTTCGAGGATCGCGCCGAGCATCGTGCCCAGGCCGATGATGATGGCGACGTGGCCGAGGATGCCGCCCATGCCGGACTCGATGACCGAGACGGCGGCGGACCTCTGCACCGTGCCGAAGAGTTCGGTGACCGACAGGCCCGCGGCGAGGCCGACGGATATGGAGACGGCGAGCAGCGCGACGAACGGCTGCAGCCGGACCTTGATGATCAGGACGAGCAGCAGCGCGATGCCGAGCGCGGCGACGGTCAGCAGACCGGCGGTGCCGTCGATGAGGGTGAGCAGTCCGCCCGTGTGCGGTGTGGGTGGTGGGGGTGCGTCAGCGGCGAGGAACATGGGGAGCGTCCGTTCAGGGGATTTCCGGCGGATCCAGGAGCTTTCCGCCTGTTTTCGGCAAGGGGGGAGCGCGGCACGGCGCTCCGGGGAACAGCGCCGTGCCGTGAAGCAGCGGGTTCAGGAAGATCAGTCCAGGACGGCCAGGGCGTCGATCTCGATGAGCAGGCCGGCGGGGAGGCCGACGTAGACGGTCGTACGGGCGGCGGGGGCGACCGTCAGATCCTTGAAGTACTCGTTGTAGATCTCGTTCATCTCGGCGAAGTGCGCCGTGTCCGTGAGGTAGACACGGATCATCATCACGTCGTCCCAGCTCGCGCCGCCCTCCTCGAGGATCGCCTCGACGTTGGCGAAGGTCTGGAGGGTCTGCTCACGCAGGGTGGGGCCGGCGGGGGTGGGGGCCTTGCCCTCCTCGGCCGGCAGGAAGCCGACCTGACCGGCGACCTGGAGGATGTTGCCCTTGCGCACGCCGTGGGAGAACTTGGCGGGCGGCGCGGTGTGGGTGCTCGGGGTGAGGGCGGTCTTCTCGGTCATGGGCGTTCTTCCTGTCGGGGTGCTTGTCCTGAGTACTCCCGGCTGATGGCGTCGGCGGTGCGGCGCACCAGCGGGAGGAGGGTGAGGAGTTCGTCGGCCGTGACGACGACGTTCGGTGCGGACACCGACATGGCGGCGACGACCCGGCCGTCCGCACCGCGGATGGGGGCCCCGATGCAGTTGATGGACTCCTCGTGGCCACCCAGGTCGGTGGCCCAGCCCTGTTCGCGCACGGTCGCCAGTTCCTTGAGGAAGGCGCCGGCGTTCGGGATCGAACGGGACGTGTACATGGGGAAGTCGAGCTTCTCGGCGAGTGCGCGCCGCTCGGCCTCCGGCAGGTCGGCCAGCAGCAGCTTCGCCACGGCCGCGACGGTGATCGCGACGGGCTTGCCGATACGGGAGTACATACGCACCGGGTAGCGGCTCTCGACCTTGTCGATGTAGAGGACCTCGCTCTCCTCGTACACGGCGAGATGGACGGTGTGCCCGATCTGCTCGTTGAGGGCGACGAGATGCGGATGGGCGATCTCGCGTACGTCGAGGTTCTCCACGGCCTCCTGTGCCAGCGCGAACAGGCGGGCGCCGAGGCGGTAGCGCTGGTCCTGCTGGCGGTGGACGAGGCCGTGCTCGTGGAGGGTGCGCAGCAGCCGCAGCGCGGTGGACTTGTGCACGCCGAGGCGGTCGGCGACCTGTCCGAGGTCGGCGGGCCCCTCCGCGAGGAGCGGAAGGATGCTCAACGCGCGGTCGACGGTCTGGCTCATGGTGTACGTACCTCCTGGTCCTCCCCCGTCCACCCGGGGCCGAGGTGCAGTCTCCCCCAGGCCTCGTCGTCCAGGGCGGCCAGCTGGTCGGCGTGACCGGCGGCGGGCGGCGCCGCCAGGTCCCCGGGGACGGTGAGCGCGGCCGCGGCCCACAGGTGCCCGTGCCGCAGCCGCTGCCCGGCCGTGAGCCCGCGCAGCGTGGCGGACAGGAACCCGGCGGCGAAGGCGTCGCCGGCGCCGACGGGGGCGGTGACGGTGACGCGGGGGGCGGGGACGGTGGTCACGGTGTCGGCATCGGTGACGGCGCCCGGGTCGGGGGTGGAGTGCCGTTCCGGGCGGCGGGTGAAGGACACCGCCCCCGCCGCACCACGCTTCACGACCACCACCGACGGCTCCGGCAGTGCCGCGCGGATCGCGTCCGCGCCCCGCACTCCCCACGCCTCCTCCGCCTCGTCCTCCCCGACGAACACGATGTCCGCCCCACGGGCCAGCTCCAGCAGGACGCCCGCGGCGGACGGGTCGCCCCACAGGCCGGGCCGGTGGTTCACGTCGAAGGAGACGAGCGGGCCGCCGTCCCGCCGGGTCGCGAGGTCGCGCATCAGGGCGAGGCAGTCGGGCGAGAGGGCCGCCGTGATGCCGGAGAGGTGCAGCACGCGGCCGGACCGGATCGCCCCGGACGGCACGGTGTGCGGGGACATCGCCGACGCGGCGGAGCCGGCCCGGTAGTAGACGACCTCGTGCGCGTCCGTCGCCCGGTCGGTGGCCGTGCGGAAGTAGACGCCCGTCGGGCGCTCCGGGTCGCGGGCCACCGCCGAGGTGTCCACCCCGTACGCGGCGATCGCCGACACGAGGTGGTCGCCGAAGCCGTCGGCGCCGACCCGGCCCACCCAGCGTGTGCGGTGTCCCGCCGCGGCGAGGGCGCATGCCACATTGGACTCGGCGCCCCCGATGCCGCGGACGAACGACGGCACATCGGCGAGACGCCCTGCCTGCGTGGGCAGGAACGTGACCATGGACTCGCCGAGGCAGACGACGTCCACGGGTCCGTGCACGCTCGCGGTCATGATCGCGTGGGCTCCTCGCTGGGTCGGTCGCCGGGCCCATTGACCCCGCGTCGGCTCGGATGTTAGACAGCCTCAAGCGAAATACGCAATGGGCGTTGCAGATGATGCAACGCGATTGAGGAGGGCTCCCATGGCTGCCGACAACGCCGTCGCACGGCTCGCCGACGAACCGGCCGACCACCGGTTCAAGGCGCTCCCGCCCGACGCCGAAGGGCTCACCGTCGGTGAGCTGGCGGCCTCCCGCCGCAATCTCTTCACGGGCGGCTTCACCACCCCCGTCCTCGCGCTGTCCGCCGAGTCCGTCGAGCACAACCTCGCCCTGCTCGAGACGTACTCGGAGCGCCACGGGCTCGCCTTCGCCCCGCACGGCAAGACCTCCATGTCACCGCAGCTCTTCGCACGCCAACTGGAGCGCGGCGCCTGGGGCATCACGGCGGCCGTCCCCCACCAGGCCCGTGTCTACCGCGCCTTCGGGATCCGGCGGATCTTCCTCGCCAACGAGGTCGTCGACGCTGCCGCCCTGCGCTGGATCGCCGGCGAACTCGACGCCGACCCGGACTTCCGCCTCGTCTGCTACGTCGACTCCGTCCGCGGCGTCGAGCTCATGGACGAGGCCCTGCGGGGCGTCTCGCGCCCGCTCGACGTCGTGGTGGAACTCGGCGCCGGCGACGGGGCCCGCACCGGCGCCCGCACGGAGGCGGACTGCGCCGCGGTCGCCGACGCGGTGGCGGCCACCTCGACGCTGCGCCTGGTCGGCGTGGCCGGTTACGAGGGCGAGGTCCCGAAGGCCGACGGCGACCGGGTACGCGCCTGGCTGCGGCGGCTGGTGGCGATCGCCGCCGACTTCGACGGCTCGGGCCGTTTCGCCGGCACCGACGAGATCGTGATCAGCGCGGGCGGCAGCGCGTGGTTCGACGCGGTCGCCGACGTCTTCGCCGAGATCCCCGCGCTGTCCCGCCCCGTGCTGAAGCTGCTGCGTTCCGGCGCGTACGTCTCGCACGACGACGGCCACTACCGGCACCTCACCCCCTTCAACCGGGTCCCCGAGGAGGGCGCGCTCCAGCCCGCGTTCCGGCTGTGGGCGCAGGTCGTCTCCCGTCCCACCCCCGACCAGGCCTTCGTCAACGCGGGCAAGCGGGACGCCGCGTACGACATCGACCTCCCGAAGGCCCAGGTCGTCCGCGACGCCCGCACCGGCGACATCCGCCCGGCCGACGGCATCACCGTCACCGGCCTCTCCGACCAGCACGGCTGGCTCGCCACGACGGCGGAGGCGGACCTGGAGGTCGGCGACTGGGTGGGGATGGGGTTGTCGCATCCGTGCACGTCGTTCGACAAGTGGCAGCTGATTCCGGTGGTGGAGCGGGACGGCACGGTGACGGACTTCATCCGCACGTTCTTCTGACCCTGCGGGGCGCTTCCCCACCCCGCCCCTTCCCGTAACCGGGGGCAAGCCCCGGACCCCGTACCGCGCTCCGCGCGGTGCCCTCAATCGCCGGGCGGGCTGGATTTCGCTCCGCGAAATCAGCCCCGCCGGCGATTGAGGCGCGGGGGTCCGGGGGCGGAGCCCCCGGTTACGGGAAGGGGCGGGTGGGGGAACAGCCCGCCGCAGGTGCCACGCACCCGCACCCGCCCCGCCCGCGCCGCACCCGAAAGGCACCCCCATGCACCTCGTCATCCGCGACGCCCGCGTCATCGACGGCACCGGCGGTGCCTCCTTCCGCGCCGACGTCGGCATCCGCGGCGGCCGTATCGCAGAGATACGGGAAGAAGGCACCGGCCACCGCCCCACCGCCCCCCGCGTCCTCGACGCGGACGGTCTCGCGCTGGCACCCGGCTTCATCGACATGCACGCCCACTCCGACCTCGCCCTGCTGCGCGACCCGGACCATTCCGCGAAGGCGGCCCAGGGCGTGACCCTCGAGGTGCTGGGGCAGGACGGACTGTCGTACGCGCCCGTGGACGACGACACCCTCGCCGCCGTGCGCAAGGCCATCACGGGCTGGAACGGCGACGGCTCCGACATCGACTTCGACTGGCGTTCGGTCGGCGGGTACCTGGACCGTCTCGACCGGAACTTCGGCGGTCAGGGCATCGCGGTGAACGCCGCGTACCTGATCCCGCAGGGCACCGTCCGGATGTACGCGATGGGCTGGGAGGACCGCCCCGCCACCGACGCCGAGCTCACCCGGATGAAGCAGCTCGTCGCCGAGGGCATGGAGCAGGGCGCGGTCGGCATGTCGTCCGGTCTGACGTACACGCCGGGGATGTACGCGAACGACTCGGAGCTGGCCGAGCTGTGCCGGGTCGTGGCCGCGTACGACGGCTACTACTGCCCTCATCACCGTTCCTACGGCGCCGGCGCGCTCCAGGCGTACGAGGAGATGGTGAAGTTGACCCGCGAGGCCGGGTGTGCCCTGCATCTCGCGCACGCCACCATGAACTTCGGCGTGAACAAGGGCAAGGCACCGGATCTGCTCGCGCTGCTCGACCGGGCGCTGGACGCCGGCGCGGACATCTCCCTGGACACCTATCCGTACACCCCCGGCTGCACCACGCTCGTGGCGATGCTGCCGAGCTGGGCGGGCGAGGGCGGGCCCGACGCGGTGCTGGCGCGGCTGCGGGACGACGCGACGGCCGAGAGGATCCGGCACCACTTGGAGGTCGTCGGCTCCGACGGCTGCCACGGTGTCCCGATCGAGTGGGACACCATCGAGATCTCCGGAGTGAGCGACCCGGCCGTCGCGGGTTATGTCGGCCGGACCGTCCAGCAGTCGGCCGACGAGCGCGGCGAGGCGCCGTGGGTGACCGCCCGGCGGCTGCTGATCGAGGACCGGCTCGGCTCCACGATCCTCCAGCACGTCGGCCACGAGGAGAACGTCGTTCAGATCATGCGCCACCGGGTCCACACCGGCGGGAGCGACGGCATCCTCCAGGGCGACAAGCCGCACCCCCGGGCCTACGGCACGTTCCCGCAGTACCTCGGCCGGTACGCGCGCGAGCTGGCCATCCTGTCGCTGGAGGAGGCCGTCGCCCATCTGACGTCCCGCCCGGCCGCCCGGCTGCGGCTGCCCGACCGGGGTCTGGTCCGTGAGGGGTACCGCGCCGACCTGGTGCTGTTCGACCCGCTGACGGTGGCGGCGGGCTCGACCTTCGACGAGCCGCGCACCTTGCCCGTCGGCATCCCCCACGTGCTGATCGACGGCCGGTTCGTCGTCGAGGACGGCGCCCGCACCGGTGTGCTCGCCGGCCGCGCCGTGCGCCGCACGCCCTGAAGGCGCGCTAGCGAACGCCCTGCGGCCTGTACTGGATGCTGATGCGCGGTCCGACCGGGCGCGCCGTCTTGAGGACGGCGTGCTCCCAGGTCCGCTGGCACGAGCCGCCCATCACGATGAGGTCGCCGTGGCCGAGCGCCTTGCGCACCTGTGCGCCGCCGCCCCGCCGGGGCCGGAGCGCCAGCTCGCGCGGGGCGCCGACGGAGAGGATGGCGACCATGGTGTCCTCGCGCGAGCCGCGCCCGATGGTGTCGCCGTGCCAGGCGACGCTGTCCCGGCCGTCCCGGTAGTAGCAGAGACCGGCGGTGCGGAACGGCTCGCCGAGCTCCTCGGCGTAGTGCCGTGACAGGGCTTCCCGCCCCTCCACCAGCACGGGATGCGGAAGCGGGTCGCCGGCCCCGTAGAACGCGAGCAGCCTCGGCACGTCGACCACCCGCTCGTACATCTGCCGGCGTTCCGCCCGCCACGGCACGGAGCCGACCAGCTCGTCGAAGAGGGCGTCCGCGCCACAGAGCCAGCCGGGCAGAACGTCGATCCAGGCACCGTCACCGAGCACGGTGCGCCGGGCGTCGCCGAGCGGACCGAGACGGATCTCGTCGGTCTGGTCGAAGAGTGATCCCTGGAGATGTGCTGCCATGCCTCTCACGGTACCTCCGGAACCGAACAAACGATCGAAGATCGGCTTCAGGTGCCGTGCTCGCCCGGGCGACTGGTCGGATCGAGCGACAAGTTTGATTTTGATCCGTTACCGCCCCGTCGGTTCCGACGTTGAAGAGAACGTGCTGGTCGCAATCCTGCGGCCCACTCTCGTCCCGCAAGGAGAAGTTGATGTCGCGTATCGCGAAGGCAGCCGCCGTAGTCGCCGGCACTGGTGCCATCCTGGCCGGCGGCGCCGGCATGGCTGCCGCCGATGCCGGAGCGCACGGTGGCGCCGCCGGTTCCCCCGGTGTCGTGTCCGGCAACGCGGTCCAGGTGCCGGTGCACGTGCCGGTCAACGTGTGCGGCAACACCGTGAACGTCATCGCCCTGCTCAACCCGACCTTCGGCAACCAGTGCGCGAACGTCGACGGTGGCGACCACGGCGCCTACGGCGGCTGACCACCACACGGAACGCTGCGGCCTCCCCTTCGACACTCCGGGGGAGGCCGCAGTCATGTCCGCCCGGACATGACAGTGAGGCATGCCGGACCCGAAGAGGTCCGGACCCGAGGGGCCCGCGGCGGAGCCCGCCGACCGGGGCCCCGCCGCTCGTGAGGGATGTCCGGTCAGGCGTACCGGTAGAAGCGTGTGTGGTCCATGAGCGCCGACGGCTTCACGTCCCACGGCGGCATCGGATCGTCGGCCGAGAAGATCCGCCCGTACTGCGGGTCGGACGGCTCGAGCGCCTTGTCCGGCAGATAACGGGACCCCGGGTGCGCCTCCTGCCAGCGCGTCCACAGCAGGTCCATATAGGCGTGGTGGAGCCAGAAGACCGGGTCGTCGGGCGAGGTGGCGCTCATCATCAGGCCGCCGACCCATCGGTGGACCCGGTTGTGCAGACGCCAGCGTTCGGAGCCGCCGGCTCTCCAGCCCTCCATCCGGTTGCGGAAACCGCGGGGCACCGTGGAGTCCCACGGCGCGGCGTCGTAGAGCGGATCGTCCAGCGCCTGTGCGACATCGGCCTTCGTCGGCAGCGACACCGGATCGCCCGGGCGGCCCAGGTCGCGGGTGAGGAAGTCGCCTTCCGAGACACCGCCCTCGATCGGCCACTCGCCGTTGACGTGGGCGAAGGGCCCGGTCATGACCTGCCGGTCACCGCGGCGGCCGGTGCCGCCCATGAGATCGTCGGCCCACAGCGACGACGCCGGCGAGTTGTCCGTCGTCCAGTCCCAGTACGGGACGGACACGCCGGAGTCGATCTCCTGCAGCGCCTGCTCGAACTCCAGCAGGAACCTGCGGTGCCAGGGGAAGAACGACGGCGTCATATGGGCGGCACGCGGACGGTCCTCCGCGTCGGAGACGTAGTACTCGCCGTGCATCCTGACGAACTCGTCGTACCGGCCGGAGCGCTTGAGCCCCAGCAGCGCCCCGACCAGCCGCCGCTTCTCGGAACGGGTCAGGTTCCGCTGGTTCTTGCGGGTGTACACGGGGTGCCGGCCCTCCTGGTCAGGCGCTGTGCATGGCGGTCATGGGCGTCAAGGAGAGCTGGGCGTCTCCCAGTTCGTCGACGGCGGCGCGGGCCACGTCCCGCAGCGTCGGGAACGACTCGTAGTGGTTGACCAGGCTCAGGTACGTGCCGTCGGCGCGCCGCATGACGTGCAGTGGCCGGCCGTCGATGCGGACCTCCACGCTCGGCACCGGCCGGGCGCCCCCGGCCGGCGGGCCGGAGCGGACCCGGTCGGCGTCCTCCCCGTTCCGGTGCCGGCCCTCCTCACCGGCGGGGACCATCACGGTGGCGCTGCCCTGGATGTGCCGGCCCTGGTACGTCTCGGCGAACCGCTCCAGCGACCGCTTCGTGGCCGCCCTGTTCCGGCCGGACTCCCTGTTCTCCCCGCCGCGCCCGAGGAGCGGCAGCAGCGCCCCGGCCGTGCCGGCGACGGCCCCGACCGTGACGAGGGCCCGAAGTACGAGTCGACGGGCGGGAGATCCGCCGCCCGTCCGCGCTCCGCCGCGGGTGGCGTCCCGGGTGCCCGTCCTCATGGCATCGCCCCTCCGTCGGTGTCCTCACGTGATGACCGCTGTCGCCCGCGGCGTACCGCGACGCCGTGTCGACAGCGGTTCTCGTGGTGACAACGACGCCGCCGTCAAAGGGTTGCTCCGCCACCGGAGGGAGCGGCCGTGGCGGCTAGCGGAACAGCAGGGTGCCGGTCGGCGCGGCCCGGAGCACCGGTGCGACCAGCGCGGCCTCCGGCAGCGTGGGCTCGGGCAGGCCGAACCCTTCGCCGGACGGCGCGGTCACGGGCGCGCCGAGCGAGGCACCCGGGCTCGCCAGCTCCACGTCCGACTCCTGTGCCAGCACCTCCGCGACGCCGAGGTTGCCCTCCCCGAGCGGGTTCTCCACCGGGACCTCCAGCAGTGTCCGGGGCAGTTCGCTGCTGACGGGCACCGCCGGCAGCGTGCCCTGCGGCAGCAGGGTTCCGGTCACGTGCCGCGGCCCTTCGGGCGCGCCGGGCACGGGGACCGGCACACCGGTGCTCAGGTCCGGTGTCTCCACCGGTACCGCCGTCTCCAGGCTCTCGAGCGGCAGGACGACCGGCACGGACGTCCCGGCGACCGCGGGTGCGGCCGCCACGGCCGTGCCCACGCATGCCAGTACCGCCGCCAGAGTTCCCCGGGTGGTCAACTTCATCGCTGTGTACGTCCCCTCATGTGCCGAACGGAGTCTCCGTCGTACTGCCACAACGATCCGGACGGCCGAACCCGTGCAAATTCCGCCCGTCCGCAGCAATGTCGGGACGCGTGCTGACGCCTCGATGGGCCAGCATGTGGCCTCAAGCACCTGGAGGTTGCCGTGGCCAGGGAGACTCCCGGCCGGGTCGCTTCGCGACCGGCCGCACCCGCACCCGAGACCGATCTGTCCGACCCGACGTTCTGGCGGCTGCCGCGCCCTGCCCGGCTCGCCGCCTTCGCCGAACTCCGCGCGCGTGACGCACCGGTGCGCTTCGGGGAGCGTCCCGGCTTCTACGCGCTGGTCCGGCACGCCGATGTGGCGGAGGCCAGCCGGCGGCCGCGTGACTTCACCAGCGCGCCGGGCGTCACCACGCCGGAGCCGGCCCCCTGGGCCAAGGCTCTCTTCGGGAACTCCATGGTCAACATGGACGGTCCGGAACATGCCACGCTGCGCCGGATCGTGGCCCGTTCGTTCACACCGAGACTGCTCGCCGCCACCGAGGACAACGTCCGGGAGGTCGCCGGGCGCATCGTCGGCGAGATGCTGGCCGGCCGGCCGCGGGACTTCGTCCCTGCGGTGGCCTCGCGCATGCCGTTCGAGGTGATCTGCGACCTGATGGGCGTCCCGGGCGAGGCGCGCGCCGAGATCGCTGCCCGGATCGACCAGGCCTCGGAGAACGTCGGCGTGCAGCGCGGCCTGCGGTCCCGGCTCCGGATGCCCGGACGCGGACTGCGCGCCCTGGCCCATATGCAGCTGGTAATGGCGGGCCTGGCCCGTGAGCGGCGCCGCCGGCCCACGGGGGATCTCATCTCCGCGCTGGTGTGCGCGGACGTGGACGGCCAGGCGCTGAACTCCCGGCAGTTGGGGGCGTTCTTCTCACTGCTGCTGGTCGCGGGCGTGGAGACGACGCGCAACGCGATCGCACACGGGCTTTCGCTGCTCAGTGAACACCCTGAGCAGCGGGCGCTGTTGGAGTCGGACTTCGACCGGTACGCGGACGGCGCGGTGGAGGAGATCGTCCGTCACTCGACCCCGATCATCCAGTTCCGCCGCACGGTGGCCGCCGAGTGCGTGCTCGGCGGCCGCGGCTTCCGCCCCGGCGAGAAGGTGGTGCTGTTCTACGCGTCGGCCAACCGTGACGAGGCCGTCTTCGAGGACCCGGACGTCTTCGACATCACCCGCAGCCCCAATCCGCACCTGGGGTACGGCGGTGGCGGCCCGCACTACTGCCTCGGGGCGCACCTGGCCAGGCAGGAGATGAAGGCCCTGTTCCATGAACTGCTCACCAAGGCCGGCGGCGTCCGGACGGTCGGCGCGCCGTGCCTGGTCGACTCCAGTTTCGACAACCGCGTCCGGTCGCTCCCCTTCGCCTTCGAAGCCTCCTGACCAGGGCCACGCCCGGGCCGGAGGGCCAGGGTCAGCCGCGCAGCCGCGACACGGGCAGCAGTACGTGCGCGGAGCTGACGAGGGTGGTCTCGTCGCCGAGGAAGGACTGGAAGGCCTCGTCGCTGACGGGCTCGCCCGGCCTCCCCTCCGGCCACGGGCGGCTCGCGATCATGAAGTGGACGTGGCCGCGCCGGTCCGCGGCGGCCAGCCACTCGGGCGGCGCCGGGCACTGGGCCTTGAGGTACGGCATGTTGACGACGGCCTGGCCGCCTTCGACCAGCAGCTGGATCGGGTGCGAGCCGTCGTGCGTGTGGTCGTGCATCTCGTCGCCGACGGTGAGCCCGAGCTCCGCGATCATCGCCAGGGCGGCCTCCTCCCCCGCGGCCGGCCCGTCGACGCCGTCGCCGAGGGAGTAGGTGAGCAGGTAGGGCGTGTCATGTCCCTGAGCGGGATCCCCGGTCCATGCGAGCAGGGAGAGCGTGCCCAACCGGCTGCGGTTCACGGCGGATCGGGGGGTGTTCGCTGTGGTCATGGCTCGGCACCCTAGTGGCGGGCACACCGCCGTCCGGCCCTCGTTCACCTGGACGGGGGAACCGGACTCCAAAGTGCCGTTCGCCGCGTCCGGCGCGGGCCCGCCGCCGTTCCCTCACAGTCGCCAGCTGCGCCGCTCGCCGCCGACCGTGCAGTCGAGCCCCACGGCACGGGAGCCGAAGGGCACCTCGAAGACCAGCCAGCCGTCGGCGTGTTCGCCGACGGGCAGTGTCCGTACCTTCAGCGGGAAGCCGGTGGTGAGCTCCCCGGAGCGGACGGCCGGGTGGCGCTCCCCTCGGTCGTCGACGACCCACGTCCTGCCGAGGGGCGACTCGTGGGCCGTGCCGCCGACGTTGGCGAGGTTCAGCTCCACCCCGACCCAGCGGTGTCCGGCGGCGGGCCGCGGGGCGGTCCCCGTCGCCACGGCCGGGTCGACGAACCCGCGCAGGAGGACCCGGAGGTGCTCGCCGAACCGTGCGCCGCCGATGTCTGCGGTGTCGCCGATGCCGGTGGCGGTCACCGGCGCCCCGGCGGACGCCCCGGGCGCCGGCTCCCGCCCGCTGCCGCCGGTGCTCTGACATGCGGTGAGGCCCAGAAGGAGCGCCGGCACCAGTACGGTCGCCTTGTGTCGCATCGATCCCCTTTTCCGCGGCGCGCGTTGATGCGTATCCGGCGCGCATTGATGCGTATCTTCGGTTCCCGCGAGGGTGATCGGACGCGGCGCGCCCCGGGTCGTACGGGTGAATCTCGCCGCAGCGGGGCACCGGCTCGAAAGGCCGTTCCACGCGTCCCCCACCACCCGGCCCCGGCAGTGACTTCGGCCCCCGCCGCGCGTTGGCGGTCATATGGCAAGGATTACCGCGCCGGCTCGATGGCAGCGCGTCCAGACGAGCACGGATCCGACGGCCGCGCCGACGGGTAACAGTCCCATCTACGACCAGCTGGCGCGTGAGTGGACGGCCGCCGGCCGCACCATGCCGGGCCGGCCGGACGGGGAGTGGACCAGGCTGAGCCTCTTCCCGCCTCCGTCGCCGGTCCCGGAGGAACCGGCCGCCCGGCCCGCCTCCCCGCGGTCCCGCAGGGGCTGGCTCTACGACCGGCACCCTGCCTGAGCGCTCCGCCCCGGCGTCCCGCCCGTCATCGGCGCAGCCTGCGCCGCACACCGGCAACGAGCCGGTCGGCGGTGAACCCCGTGCCGTACACGAACCGCATGGCGGGACCGAACGTCGGCGCGGTCAGCAGACCGGCGAAGAACAGCCCCGGACAGCTGGACTCGAACCGCGGGGTCAGCGCCGGCGCCCGGCCGGTGCCCGCCCTGCGCAGCGCCTGCCGCAGACCGGGGTCGAGCAGGCCCAGCCGGTCCAGGTCCGGGACGAAGCCGGTCGCCGCGACGACATGGCCGGTGTCGAGCGAACGGGTCCCCCCTCCGGGCGCGTTCAGCTCCAGCCGCACCCGGCCGTCGTCGCGCACCGAGGCGCTCCGGAGGCTGTGTCCGAGCAGTTCTGGCACCCGCTGTTCGTAACGGTCGCGGAGCCACCACGCGCCTGCCGGGCCGAGCGAGCCGGCGGTCAGGCGCTCCCGCGGGCCGGCCGGCAGCCGGCCGACCGCCCCGGGCAGTCGTGACCAGGCCCAGGTGGTCCAGCCGCTGCCGAGGCCGCTGAGCGGGGTGCGCAGGGTGCTCAGCCGTCCACGCTGCCGCGGCAGGGGCACGGTGTTCCACCGGATCCGGTCCGCGCGCGCCACCAGCTGCGGCCGCGCCCCGTGTTCGGCGAGCAGGGTCGCCGTCTCCAGTGCCGCCTGGCCGGCCCCGACGACGGTGACGTCCAGGTCGCCGAACGCGCTCGGGTCCAGGTGGCCGCTGCTGTGCGAGCAGAGGGCCGGGGGCAGCGCCGCGAGCGGCTCCGGCATGCGCCGGAAGGGCATGATGCCCACGGCGAGCGCCACGGTCCGCGCCTCGATGCCGTCGCCGTCCGACGTCTCCACACGGAAGCAGCGGCCCGACGGGACGACCCGGGTGACGGTCCGTTCCTCGACGGGCGGCGCCGCGTGCTCGGCGAACCACATCCCGTACCCGGCGAAGTCGGCGATCGGGAGCGGACGGCCGTGCGCCGCCTCGAAGCCGCGCACGGCGGCGTAGTCGGCGAGGGTGTACTTGGCGCCCGGGTCCGACAGGTCGGAGGCCCATGGCTCCGACTTGAGGAACATTCCCTCGGGCATGTGGTCCCGCCAGGACTCCATGGTTCTGCCGAACACCCGCAGGTTCATCCCCGCCGCGGCGGCGTGTGCCGCCACGGAGAGCCCGTACGGTCCGGCGCCGATCACTGCCAAGTCGTACATGATGCGGTTCCCGCTCCTTCTGGTCTGGCCTCTGGTCCGGCGGTGGAAGGCGATGTCCGCTGCCGCGGCAGCGGTAGCAGGCGGTCGCCGCCCTTGACGAGGCCGCGTCGCAGCCAGGCCGCGGCCATGGCGAGGAACGGCAGCAGGTCGTCAGGGGCGAACCAGGCGGTCTCGACCCCGCGGTGCGCGGCGCCCGCCCGTCCGGGAGTCCGGCGCCGGGCCCCGGCGACCGCGGACAGCAGCGCGTAGTTCTCCGCCACGAAGACCCGCCCGGGCCGGCCGGCGGCCCGCGGCACGGGGCTGCCCGTGAGGTCCAGGTAGAGGGACCGCACGACGTCGAGCCCGGCCTCGTCGGTGAAGAGCCTGAACTGAGCGCCCGGTCGCGGGTTGACGTCGAGGAGCCGGTAGGCGCCGCCCGCCGCGTCGCGCCGGAAGTCGAGGTCGAGGATCCCCCGGTAACCGGAGTGCGCCACCAGTCTGAGGGCCGCCTCCCGCACCTCGTCGTTGTGCTGCCAGCTGCCCTTCGCGGTCAGCCCCGCCCCGGGCGGCCAGGCGAGCTCCTTGCGGCCGGTGCCGCCGAGCAGCAGGTCCGAGCGCCGGGAGAAGTAGCCGTGGAAGAACCAGTCGCAGTACGGCCCTTCGGGCAGCAGCCGCTGGAGCACCAGTGCGCTGCCGGCCTGTCCGGTGCGCTCGAACAGCCGCTGCACCGCGGCGGTCGAGGTGACGAGGCTCGTGCTGCGCAGGCCGGTCCGCGGGTCCAGCAGCCACGGCCTGCTCCACTTGGCGACCACCGGCAGCCCCAGCTGCCGTACCGCGGCGGCGGCCTCCGCGGCGCTCTCCGGTACGACCGTCTCCGGGTGCGCGATGCCTGCCCGTTCGCACAGTCGTACCAGTTCGGCCTTGTCCGCGAGCCCCGCCGTGGCGTCGGCACTCTGGTCGGGGAAGAGGAACCGCGGGACGAGACGGGGGGCGTTGGCGGCGATGCTGAGGGCGCCGAGGTCGTCCATCGCGACGAGCACGGCGGGCCGGCCGATCCGGTCGGACACGTCGAGCAACAGGTCGACGAAGTCCTCCGGGCGGAGTTCGCCCACAGGTCTGACATGGGCCCGGTGCAGATAGCGGGACCGGGCGACCGGGCTGTGGGCCGACTCGACGACGGCGTGCACCTCCACACCGGCGCGGCCGAGGGATCTGACGGCTCCCAAAGTGCCGTGGTGAAAGGGATTCCGGTCGAGCCGGAGCACGAGAGCGGGCACTCCCGTGTCGATGGTCGGCATTCGAGTCATATCTTTCACCTGGTTGGTCCTGAGTGGAGCGCGCCTCTTCGCTAATGGCCTACCGACTCCTCTTCGGGCAGCCCGTTCGTACGACTTTCTGCCTACGGTCGTTGCATCCCGGAACGGGCCGCACAGAGGAGGAATTCATGCCACAACGGCGCCGTCTCATCGGCACGTGCATCGGTACGGTCACCGCCGGCCTTCTGGTATCCAGCACTGTTTCCGGAATCTGGACGGCGGGCGCCGCCCCCAACGCGGACGACGGTCCTGATTCTCCCCGGAAGCCACCGGTCGCCGTGGGGGCCTATCTCCATTACGGTCCGCCCGGCATCCAGCGCATGGCCGAACTGTCCCGTTGGCTCGGCGGGCGGGAGTTGAAGGTCGCTCACACGTACCTCCCGGGCGACCGCTGGGCCAACATCGAGGGCAGGCCGGAGTTCCTGCGGCCCTGGGCCGACTGGCGGCGCGGCGCAGAGGACCGGATGTTCGTGCTCAACGTCCCGATGCTGGAGCGCAGCGAGGCGCGGCTGCCGGACTTCGCGGTCAGGGGGCTGCTGGCCGCGGGGGCGCAGGGCAGCTTCGACAAGCACTTCCGGACGCTGGCGACCCGGCTGGTCGAGGCGGGTGTCCCTGACACGGTGATCGTCCTCGGCTGGGAGATGAACGGCACGACGTACACGCACCGTTGTGCGCCGGACCCGGAGGCGTGGAAGGCGTACTGGAACCGCATCGTCACGGCCATGCGTTCCGTCCCCGGGCAGAAGTTCCGATTCGACTTCGCTCCGAATCGCGGTCAGGACGCCATTCCCTGGACCGAGTGCTATCCCGGTGACGACGTGGTCGACATCATCGGGATGGACTCGTACGACCAGCCTCCGGGCGGGACGTTCGACGAACAGGTGAATGCTCCGTACGGATTGCGGAAGCAGGTCGAGTTCGCCGCGGCGCACAACAAGGCGATCTCGTATCCGGAGTGGGGGCTTTTCCGCAACGGCGACAATCCCGAATACATGCGCCGCATGCTCGAATGGATCGACCGTCACAAGCCGCTCTACCAGACGATCACAGACTACTGCCCGCACGGGGTGTGGCAGTGCCAAGACAATCCGCAGTCCTCGAAAGTGTTCCGCTCGAAGTTGTTTGCGAAGCCCGGTCCCGCGGAGCCCGCACCCGCCGTACCGAGCCCCGCGGAGCCCGCACCCGTCGAGCCCGGACCCGTGGAGCCGTCACCCGCCGGACCGTCCCCGGCGCAGCCCGTACCGCCGGCCGGCACGGACCCCGGCCTTCCGCTCCCCTCACCGCTGCCGGACGACGTCGTGACGAACCCCGTCGACTGGTGCGTCCCCATGGATCTCGGGGACTGGGTCGGACAGTGGATCGAAGACCGGCAGTTCTGTGTCGAGTTCCCCTGGCCGGAAGGACAGCCGGGCTTCTGACCGACGGCGGGACGGCGCGGCGCCGGCCTTCGCACCCCGGGTCCGGCGGGCGGCGGCCCGAGGCGTGTCAGCGTCTCGCGGAGGCCGCCCGCCGGCTGTTGAGGCGGTCGCGCCACTCCCGTGCGGCGGGCAGCCGCTCGCGCACCGTCACGACGGCCCGTTCGCGCAGCCGCGCACGTGTCTCGTGCAGCCGCAGCAGCGGCTCCAGCGAGGCCGGGGCGAGCAGCAGCCGCTGGTTGGTGACGGTCTCGGGCCGCCAGTGGCTCTTGTACGACTCCGCCCCCCGCAGCAGGCTGAGCACACCCTGGCCGTCGTCGACGGCCTGCTGCGCGTCGTGGCGCAGCAGCATGGTCGCCACGTCGGCCTTCCGGTCCCGCAGCGCGGGGTCCGCCCCGTACAGATAGCCGCCCGCCATGTTCCTCGAGCGCAGGGTGAGCGCGGCGGCGACGACCTCGCCGTCCATCCGGTACTCCGTCAGGGCGGCCTCGCCGCGGCGGGCCATTTCGCGGGTCGCCCGCACGAGGTGGGCGGCGAACCGGGGTCTGAGATGCTCCGGGTTGACGCCGCGGCCGTGCCACTGGAGTTCGTGCAGCCGCAGCAAGTGCGTGACGGCGTCGGCGATCTCCGCCTCGGGCACGGGCTGTGCCTCGATCTTCAGCGCGTCGATCTTGCGCAGTTTGGCGCGCACCCGCTGTGCCCTGGCACTCGTCATCCGCTTGACGAGTTCCTCGACGGGGGCGGCGGGGAGCTCCATGCAGACCGAGTCGGGCAGCCGGGCGCGGGCGCCCTTCCAGCTCTCGTAGAGACGCTCCGCCGCCGCGCCGGGACGCACCTCGCGCAGGTCGATCACCGCGTGGCGGGCCGCTCTGCGAAGGCCCCGTTCCAGCGCACCGACCGCGGTCCGGACCTCGCCGCCGTCGACGAGTACGTCGCAGTGGTCGGAGATCCGGCCGCCCATCGGGACGAGCAGCGGCATGGGCCCGTGCGTCAGCGTCAGCGGCGCGGCGCCGATCAGCCGGCCGTCGCGGCGGACGAGGACGACACGCAGCCGGCCGTCCGTGCCGTAGGACCGCCACCAGGAGTGGAGCCAGGCGTGGCTCTGGAAGGGGGTGGCGGTGGGGCAGGTGTCGTGCAGCCGGTTCCATTCCGGCGCCAGTGCGGCGAAGGCCTCCGGGTCGCGGCACAGGGTGACGGAGATCCGCCCGCCGCCCGGGGTCACACCAGCTCCCGTTCGCCCGCCGGTTCCGAGGGGTGCGCGGGCGCGGGCACGCCGGCGGTCGTGAGGCCGGCCCTGCGGCGCGGTCCCACGAGCAGCGCCAGCCCGCCGAGCAGTCCGCCCGCGCAGCCGCCGACGGCCGTGGCGAGGGGCAGCGACGGGGAGACCGGCTCGTCCGGTGAGACCGCCTGCGAGAAGAGGGTCAGTGAGACGCCGGTGTTCTTGGACACCTGATTGCTGCTCACGAAGATGGCATCGGTGACCGCGTTGGCGATGTCGGCGGCCTGGTCGGGATCGGTCGACGTGCCGGTGATGGCGATCATCGGCGAGTCGGGGGACGTCTCCGTCTCCACCCGGTCGCGCAGTTCGCGTGCCGGGACGCCGGCCGCGACCCGCGCGTAGGCGAGGGTCGAGTCGCTGGTGGCGATCCGCCCGTAGGCCTGGGCGAAGCCGAGCGCGGCGGCGGGGTCGGAGTCCTTGGCGGGCACGGCGACGACATAGCTGGTGGAGGCGTACTCGGGGGCTTTGAGCAGGCCGTAGGAGGCGCCGCAGGCCGTGCCGAGCAGGGCGCAGACCGGCAGGGGCCACCAGACGGGCAGGGTGATCTTCGCAAGGCGGCGGAACCGGCCGCGGGCGGCGGGCTCCTGCTCGGGCGTCTCGGTCATGGCAGTGCTCTCCGGGTCGGGTAGGGGTGGAAGTGCTCCGGCCGGTCACGGTCCGGTCGGGCGGTGTCCAGGGCGTGCGCGTACACGTCCATCAGGAGGCGGCTGCCCCGTGCGATGTCGTAGCGGCCGACCGCGCGGGGCGGCGGCAGCCGGCGGGGGCCCGCGGTCGTGCGGGCGCGCAGGGCGTCCGTGAGCTCACGGACGCCGCCGTCGCGCAGCCGGGTGGCGCCCGGTGCGTCGTCCGGCGGAAGGTCGTCGACGGCGGGGCAGGTGCTGTGCAGGACCGGCAGCCCGGCGGCGAGGGCCTCGACCACGGCGAGCCCGAAGGCCTCCTCACGGGAGGCCGACACGAACAGGTCCGCGGCGGACAGCAGCGCCGCGACACCGTCGGCGTCGCACTCGCCGAGCAGCCGGATCCGGTCCGCCGCCCGGAGCCGTACGGCGAGGGCGTGCAGCGCCTCCCGCTCCGGGCCGTCGCCGGCGAGCAGCAGCCGGACGCCGGGGACCGCGGCGACCGCCTCGACCAGGACGTCGAAGCGTTTGCCGGGAACGAGCCGGCCCACGCCGCCGACCACGTAGGCGTCGGCGGGGACGCCGAGCCGGCGCCTTGTGGCGCGCCGCCCGGAAGCGTCGAAGCGGAACCGGGCCGCGTCGATGCCGTTCGGCACGACGTGGATGCGGGGGCCGGGGACGCCCCAGTCGCGGAGCCGGCCGGCCACGGTCGGGGAGACGGCGACGGTGGCCGCGCCGAGGCGTTCGGTGGTGAGGTACAGCGCGCGGGTGCCCCGGGTGAGCGGCCGGCCCTCGATCTCCCGGCCCCCCAGGGAGTGTTCGGTGGCGACGGCGGCCCGCACCCCGGCGAGCCGGGCGGCGATCCGCCCGTAGACGCAGGCCCGGTACAGGTGCGTGTGCACGAGGTCGTAGCGGCCGCGCCGGACGAACCCGGTCAGTCGCGGCAGGGCCGTGAGGTCCGTGTTGCCCCGCATGCCGAGGTGGGTGACCGACACGCCGTCCGCGCGCAGCCCGTCGGCGACCGGCCCGGGATTGGTGAGGGTCACGACGTCGCACTCGGCGGGGAGATGGCGCAGCAGCAGCCGCAGTTGCTGTTCCGCGCCGCCGACGCCGAGACCGGTGATGATGTGCAGGACCCTCATCCGGCACCGCCGAGGTGGACCGGGCCGAGCGCCGGAAGACGGCGCGCCCGGTGCCGCAGCCGCTTCGCCCACAGCCGGGCGCCCCGGTCGGCCTGGCTGATGTGCGTGCGGGGCAGGGCGTAAGGGCCGGCCTCCGCGCCGGGGGCGATGGCGCAGGCGTACGAGTAGCCCGCCCGGCGCACGGCGTCGGCGGCACGCCGGTCGAAGGTGCCGTACGGGTAGCAGAAGCCGGCCGGGGCCGTGCCGGTGAGCTCGCACAGGAGTTCGCGGCTGCGGACGGTCTCCTCGAGGAGCACGTCGTCCGGGCAGCCCGGCAGCCGGTGGTGGAACAGTCCGTGCGAGGCGATCTCGGTGCCCGCCTCCGCGGCGGCCCTGATCTGCCGGCCGGTGAGCAGCGCGCGGCGCGGGCCCTCGGCGTCCCACTCGTTGGTGCCGCCGAGCCGGCCCGGCAGTACGAACACGGTGGCCGTGCAGTCGTACCTCGCAAGGATCGGCAGTGCCGTCTCGACGAAGTCGGCGTAACCGTCGTCGAAGGTGAGGCCGACGAGGCCGGCGGCGTCGCCGGCGGTGCGCGCGCGCAGCAGGTCGGCCACCCCGACCCCGCGCAGGCCGCGGGCGCGCAGCCAGCGGAGCTGGAGTTCGAGGCGGTCGGGTGCGACGGCGATGCCGTACGGGTCGTCGGTGGGGTCGGCCACGGTGTGGTACATCAGGATCCACGGCTGGTCGAGGGCCGGGGCGGCGGCCGGCGCCGCGGTGTCAGTGGTCATGAAGCAGCCTCCGTCGGGCGAGTCCCAGCAGGTGTACGGCTTCGGGCGCGCGCAGGGCGCGGGCGGTGAGCAGGAAGACGGCGGGCGTGAGCAGACAGCCTGCGGCGAGGCTCTGCAGCGGCCCGCCGGTCAGCGGCGCGGCGAGGAGCCCGGCCGCGGTGGCGGCGGCCGCCGCCACCGTGAGGCGTCCGATGCGGCCGCCGACGGAGCGCACCTGGATGGCGACCCCCCGGGATCCGAGGCCGCACAGCAGCAGCAGGGCGGTGGTGCTGATGCCGGCGGCGTTGGCGGCCGCGATGCCGTTCACGCCGAACGTGCCCACCGCGACCGCTCCGGCGACGACGGTCACGGCGAGGCCCACGGCCATGGCGCCGGCCGGGAACCAGGTGGCCCGGCCGGCGGAGAAGAACGGCCGGCAGAGCGCGCCGACGAGGCAGTGGCCGAGGAGCCCGGCGGCGTACACGCGCATGACGGTGGCCGTGGTGGCGGTGTCCCGCGCGTCGAACGCGCCGCGCTGGAAGAGCACTTCGATGATCTGGGGCGCGTATCCGACGACCAGCGCGGTGCCGAGCAGCACCGTCGCGCCGGCCATGGCGAGGTCCTGCTCGACACGGCGGCGGGCACGGTCGCGGTCGCCCTCCGCCATGGCCTTGGCGACGACGGGGAACGTCACCGTGCACACCATCAGCGACAGCACCATCGGCATCTGCGCAACCTTCTGCGCGTAGTTGAGATGGGAGATCGCCCCGGCGGGGAGCGGCGCGGCGAGGAAGCGCTCGACGAGGACCTGGGACTGGCGGCCGACCGCGAAGAGCACGACCGGCGCGAGGACGGCCGCGCCGAGGAGAGGCGCCTTCGCCCGGGGGCGGCGCACCAGCGGCCGCAGGGTCGTCCGGCGGGCGAAGGCGGGCAGTTGCACCGCCACCATGAGCAGGCTGCCGAAGGCCACGCCGGCCGCGGCGGCGCGTACGCCCCACACCGAGTGCAGGGCGAGCGTCGTGGCGATGATGCCGGCGTTGTAGGCGACGTAGACGCTCGCGGGGCGCAGGAAGCTGCCGTGGGCGCGCAGGGCGGCGCTGAAGTAGCCGGTGACACCGAAGGTGAGGACGGTCAGCGCGGTCAGTCGGGTGCAGTCCACGGCGAGTCCCAGGTCGCCGAAGCCCGGCGCGAGCACCCGCACGACGAGCGGCGCCCCGATCAGCAGCAGACCCGCCGCGCAGGTCAGCAGCGCGAACAGCCGCGGGAAGGTGGCGGAGACCAGCTCCCCCACGGGGTCGGTGATCCGGCGGCCGGCCTCCCGCCGGGCGAGGGCGTGGCTGAACGCGGGCACCAGCAGCAGGGCCATCGCGTCCTCGATGAGGAGCGTGGAGGCCATCTCGGGGACGGTCCAGGCGATGAGGAACGCGTCGCTCTCGATGCCGGCCCCGAAGATGTGCGCGATGGTCTGGTCGCGCACCAGCCCGAGCACGGCACCCGCCGCGGTGAGCCCGGCGGTGACCGCGGCCGCCCGGAAGAGGAACCGCCCGAGCGCTGGCGGTGTGCCGCGTCCCGCGCCGCCCGTCCGCCCGCCCCGGCGGGCGTGCCGCCCCCGCGCCGGGGCTGCGGGCCGGGGGAACGGCCCGTCGGCGGTGCGCTCCGCCTGCCGCGCCGCCGCGCGCGGCTCCCCGGCCGCGGTCACGAGGGGCTGCTGCTCCGGGCGGTCGTGGGGTGGCCGGTCGTCGGCGGCCCCGCCGTGGATCCCGCCCTGGTTCACCCGTTCCTGGGCCAGGGCCCGCACGGCACCGGCGGCGTCGTTCCCCCGGGACGCCGCGTGGCGGCCCGGCGCCAGGGGCGGCGCTGTCCGAAGGCGACGGCCGGCGGCCGGGCGCGGGTCGTCGGTCACGCACGCCTCGTTCCGCCGAGCGCCCACCAGGCCGCCAGGCCCAGCAGCACACCCGTGAGAGCCGTCGACGGGCCGCCGATGTCGGCGTAGAGGAAGTCGACGGTCTGCCAGAGCATCAGGCCCACCGCCGTCAGCCCGCAGTCCACGGCCGGCCCGTGCGGCCCGCCACCGTGACGGCGCGGGTTCCGGCCTCCGCGGGCAAGGCGGCGCGGGAACCCGTCCCGGTCGGCCAGGCGGCGCAGGTACCCGTCCCTGCCGACGAAACGGCGCGGGTGCCCCACCCCGCCGGCAAGGCGACGCGAGTTCCCGTCCCCGCCGGCAAGGTCACGCAGGTACCCGTCCCCGCCGACGAAACGGCGCACGTTCCCGTCCCCGCCGACGAGACGACGCAGGCCCAGGACGAGGACGGCGGCGAGGCTGCCGGCGAGCGCGGTCAGCCCGATCAGGCCCTGCTCGCCGAGGACGAGCAGATACATGTTGTGCGGCGACAGCAGCGGCTGCTTCTCGAACTCCCTGCCCGCACCGGCGATGTCGCTGCCGGCGGACAGGCCGATCGAGGAATGGCCGTCTCGGTGTGCCGGGAAGCCCTTCAGCCCGACCCCCGCCGCCGGCTCCTCGCGCCACATCCCGGCCGCCGCCGCCCACATCGCGTACCGGTCGCCGACCGACCGGTCCGGCGCGTCGGTGACGCGGGTGATGCTGCTGAGGCGCTCGGAGATCATCTGGGAGCCGATGCCGAGGCCCCCGACGAGTACGACACCGATCGCGGCCACCGCGGAAAGGACCCGCACCGCCTGCCGCAGCCCGCACAGCGCGACCACGGCGACCGCGGCGAGCGCCGTGGCGATCCACGCGCCCCTGCTGAACGACAGGGCGAGCGGCACGACGAGCACGGCCGCGGCCGTGAGGGCGCACGGTCGCAGCCAGGGGGGAGCGTCGGCCGGGGGGCGCAGGGCGAGGGCGAGCGCCGCGATCAGCCCGTACGACACGACGGTCGCCATCCCCATGACGTCCGTCGGTCCGAAGGTGCCCACGGCGCGGATGTTCTCGCCCATGTAGGAGGCGCCGGTGCCGGTGGCGAACTGGTAGGTGCCCACGGTGCCCTGGGCGAGCGCCAGGACGACCAGCGCGCCGGCGACGACGCGGAAGTCGCGCGCGTCCCGCACGAGCAGCACGACGGCCAGCGGCACGAGGACGAAGACCTGCAGGTAGCGCACGAAGCCGGGGAGCGCGGCCTGCGGCTGGGCCGCGGTGACGGTCGCGACGGCGAAGCCGACGACGGGCAGGCCGAACACGACGGCGGCGGCGGGCGTCAGCGGCCGGGAGCGGCGGTGCAGGACCTCGGCCGCGCACCACACCACCAGGACCGCGGAGGCGATGTCCGCCGGGCTCACCGTGCCCGCGCCGCTCCCGACCGCCGGCAGCGGCGCGGCCGGCAGCAGCACGGTCGCGACCAGCGGCAGCAGGCGGAGGAAGGGTGGTGTGCGGATGTGCCGCACGGCGGTCCAGGTGACGGCTGTCATCTCAGCTGCCTCCCAGCCTCAGCACGGAGGCCGCGGTGCGGGCCAGGATGCAGACGTCCTGCCACAGCGACCAGGTGTCGATGTAGTGGTTGTCGAAGCGGGCTCGTTCCTCGATGGAGGTGTCGCCGCGCAGGCCGTGGATCTGCGCGAGCCCGGTGATGCCGACGGGCATCCGGTGGCGCGCCTGGTAGCCGGGATGCACATGGCTGAACTTGGCGACGAAGTACGGGCGTTCCGGCCGCGGGCCGACCAGGCTCATGTCGCCCCGCAGCACGTTCCACAGCTGCGGCAGTTCGTCGAGCGAGGTGCGGCGCAGCAGGCTGCCGGTGACGCTCATCCGCCGGTCGCAGGCCACGCTCCAGCGGGTGGCGGACTCGTGCTCGTCGACGGGACTGATGGTGCGGAACTTCAGCAGCACGAACGGCCGCCCGTCGAGCCCGATCCGCTCCTGCCGGAAGATGATTCCGGGCCCGTCGGAGAGACGGACGGCGAGCGCGCAGACGGCCAGTACGGGCGCTGCCGCGACGAGGGCGATCGCGGCGAGGCACACGTCCATGGCCCGCTTCCCCGCGAGGGCGAACGGCCGGCGCGCCGTGTCCAGCGGCCTGACGGGGAATCCCCACAGGTGGTCCTTGCCCGGTGACCCCCGATGCGTGGCCCGATCCGCGGGCGTGCCGTCGACCAGCCACACCCGGCAGTCGTGCCGGGCGAACAGGCCGAGCAGCGCGGCGCTCTCCGGGCCGGTGCCGGGCGGCCGGGTGAAGACGGCATGGCCGACGGCGTTCTGGATGACCGCCCGGCTGACGTCCTCCGGTCTCACCAGGACGGGCAGGGTCGCCTGGACCGGTCCGCCGAGCCGGTCCGGGTCGACCTGTCCGACCGGCCGCATCCCGTACTCGGGGTGCTCGTAGAGGGCCGCGGTGACCTGCTGGGCGACCGGCCCGTGGCCGACGACGAGCGCGGACCGCGGCCTGCGCGCGGCCGCCCGTCGGCGTGCGTGGTGGACGGCCGCCCGGCCGGCGCAGGCGAGCAGCGCCTGGCCGCCGGCGGCGAGCGCCGGTGCGGCGAGGACGACCCCGTAGTGGGGGTCCTGGGCGGCGAAGGTGGCGGTGAGGGCGTACCACGGGAGCATCGCGAGCCCGAGGAGCGTGGGCAGTTCGGCGAGCGCCGACGGCGACAGCCGGTGCCGGTAGAGGCCGCGCCAGGCGTGCAGCACGCCCTGGAACGTCACGAGCGGCACCACCGACACGGCCGGCAAGTCGGCCGTGGGCCACAGCACGGCCGGAGCGAGGGCCAGGGTGACGACGGCGGCGGTGGCGTCGGCCACGACCAGCGCGGTCGGACGGTCACGGCGGGCGGACAGGCGGTGCGAACGGACGGGTGGTCGGCCTGCGGCCGCGCGGCGTGGCGCGTGGAGCGAGGGCGCCGGGCGGCGGGCGGTCGTCGCCCGGGTGCTGTGGGGAGCGGGGGCACTCTCCGTCGTCATCGTTCGCTGCGCTCCCTCGTCAAGGATCGGTGCGGGCTCAGTAGTTCCTGGTACAGGCGCAGGACGGCGGCCGCCGTCCTGCGCACGTCGGACGTGGCCCGTGTGTGTTCCTCGGCCCGGCGGCCGAGGTCCTGGCGGAGTGCGGGGTCCGACAGCAGCCGGACCAGCGCCGCCGCGAGCGTGGACGGATCCTCCGGCGGGACCAGCGCGTAAGGCTCCTGACCGGGCGGCAGGCTCTCCCTGGCGCCGCTGACGTCGGTGACCACGACGGGCAGCCCGCAGGCCATCGCCTCGAGCGGGGCGAGCGCCATGCCCTCCCAGCGCGAGGGCAGTACGGCCAGGTCGGCGGCGTGCAGCCACGGCCGGGTGTCGGCCCGGTCGCCGGCGAAGATCACCCCTGGTGGTGCGCCCTGCCGCAGCGCTTCCCGGTCCGGCCCCTCGCCGACGAGTACGAGCCGGGCGCCGGGGACCGCCCGGGCCACCTCGGTCCAGGCCCGCAGCAGCACGTCCTGTCCCTTCTGCCGGCACAGCCGGCCCACGCAGACGACGAGGGGCGCCCACGCGGGCGTACCGTCCAGTTCCGGCAGCCGGGCGCGGGCCTCCTCGCGGCCGTGTTCGCCGCGAGGGGTGAAGTACGTCAGGTCGATGCCGTTGCGGATCACCGACCAGCGGGCGCGGATGCCCGCCTCCTCGCCCGCGCGGCGCTCGCTCTCGCTGACGCAGAGGGTGCGGGTGCTCCAGCGCGAGCCGTGGCGCTCCCACCTCAGGGCGAGTTCGGCGCTGCGCCCCCGCACCGCATCGAACGACCAGGCGTGCGGCTGGAACACCGTCGGCACCCGGCCGCGTACGGCGAGCCGTCCGGCGAGTCCGGCCTTGGCGCTGTGCGCGTGCACGATGTGCGGTGCGCCGGTCCGGATCAGCCGGGTGACGGCGCGTACTTCGGCCGCGAGCCGCGGACCGGGCTCCCGGCCGGCGGGCCACGGGTGCACCTGCGCACCGGCCTGTGCCGCCAGGCGGGGAAGCGGCCCCTGCGGTGGGCAGGCGACGACGGCCCGGATGCCCTCGCGTACCTGTGCGTCGACGAGGTCGGTGACGACCCGTGCCACTCCCCCCTCCACCGGCTGAACCAGGTGGAACACCGTCATTCGGCTTTTCTCAGTCCAGTTTCTTTGCAGCACGTGCGGCCTTCTTCGAACGCGGTGGACTGTGGGTGCGTGAATCAGCGGCGCGCGTCGGCCTGTACGAAGAGAGCGCCGAGGAAATGCCCGTTGTCTTCGGCGCCGAAGCGGAACGTCAGCGAATTCGCACCGTCCGCCAGGGCGGGCCGGATGTCGAACACGTCGGAGTCGTACCCGAGCGTGTTGGCGTGGGCGGGCTGCCGTCCGGTCACCGTGGTACCGAAGTCGGCAATGGTCGAATTCATGCTGTCGTCGGACGGATTGGCGCGGTCGTCGATCAGAAGCTGTCCTTTGTCATCGGCCCGCACGCGCACCGAGTCGCCGCGGGCGCCGCGGTCGCCGTCGTAGGCGACGAGCCCGGCACGTCCGGCCGAGCGTGGCCCGATCCGCAGGCCGGTCATGGTCACGGAGTGCTGCGCGCGCCCGGGGCGGACGCTCTCGAAGCCGTCCCACAGCACGAGTTCACGCAGCGGGTCGGTGTCCTTCTCGTAGGCCACGACCATGGTCCAGCCGCCCCAGGCACCCGCCTTCGAGTGGCCCATCGCCACGTTGATCTGGGCGACGGTCCAGTGGCCGGAGCCGCTGCTGCGCACCAGGGGCGTGATGTCGGCGGACGCCTGGTAGGAGTCGCTGCCGTCCGCGTCGCGGTGTGCGACCTGGGTGTCGGCCAGCACTTCCTTGTAGTCGCCGCCCGGTTCGGCGATCAGGACACGGCCGTTGTCCTTCGGGGGTTTCTGCTCTCCGACGCGGAGGTTCCCGCCCCAGTACAGGCGGGCGTAACGCACACGGGAGTCCGCCGGCAGGGAGAGGCGGGCCCGGCTGGAGTTGTAGGTGTTGGGGTCGTCGTCGAGGTCGACGTAGAACATGTCGTAGTCGCCGTTGGCGCCCTGCGCGCCTTGCTGGAGGGACGAACAGGAGGCCGCGTCCTTGCTCTTGGGACTGCGGCAGGTGATGGCGGAGTTCGCGGCGCGGACGATCCCGCCGCGGTGCACCGAATGGTAACGCTGCGTGAAGGGAATGCCGGATGCTTCCGGCGGCGTGGGGGCCGGGGCCGCCGCGGCCGTGAGCGGAGCGGCCGAGAACGCCGTGCAGAGCAGTGCTCCGAGGACGCCTCGCGCGGCGATGCCCGGCGACTCCGGCATGGGTGGCTCTCCATTTTCGATCAAGTCGACAAAACAGGAGTGCACTTTGTCAGAAAGCTAGGTGGAATTCACGCCGGACGCGCACGTGCGGCCATTTGGCTGCCATCTCATTCGCCTTACATACGGGCTCGTCACACATGACGGCGGTGCCCTGACAGCACGAACGGAGCCATTCCAACGAGTGATACGGCAAAACCCTTTCCCCGTTCGGTCGTTGAGAGGAACCGCTTGCGAGCGGCGACCCGGTCCCGCCGCGCGGTGGAGAAAGGCCGGGATGCGGGGTTTCCCGTACGGCCACGGCTCGTTACCCCTGTCGACGGCGGAGAACCCGCCGGGGAAAGGGATTCGAAAAGATGAAGTACTCGAAGGCTGCTGCGATCATTGCCGGCTCCGTGGCGGCGCTGGGGGCGGCCTCTCCCGCCTTCGCCGCCGGTTCGGCGGGCATGCCGCCCATGAGCCTCAACGGCGGTGTCGCCGAGCTGGTGACCGCGCTCCCGGAGATGGAGTCGGTCGAGGCGGGCTCCGCGGTGAACCAGGTCGCGGACAGCGCGACAGAGCTCAACAACGTCAAGGGCGACGCCCCGGAGCAGGTCCTGAAGACGGCGGGCTCGCTGACGCCCATGCTGGGCGGCGTCTCCCTGGGCGGCTGACCGGGCGGTACGGCTCCGAGCCCTCGGGGCGGGCCCCGCCGACGACGCGCGGCGGGGTCCGTCCCTGCCCGGCACGCGCTTGCGCGGAACCGGGGAACACGGCCGGCCGACAGGGCCGTTGGAGTGAATCGAAAGAACCAAAGGCTTCGACTTCTGGTTGTCCAGGGCGCTCCATCGGCGGGCACCCAAGCAACAGAAGGACAGAAAATGCTGAAGAAGGTTACGGCTACGGCAGCGCTGGCGCTCTCCGTGGCGGCCGCCGGCGCATCCATGGCGCCGCAGGCGATGGCCCTCGGCAACGACGGCGGGACCAACTCGCTGAGCGGCAACGGCGCCACCCAGAGCTACGGCAACTCCGCCACCTACGGCAAGATGAGCCCGCAGCTCAGCCTGGTCCAGGGCTCCCTCAACAAGCCCTGTGTCGGCCTGCCGCTCAAGGCCAACGCCGGCTCCCTCATCGGCGGCATCCCGGTCGCCGTCCAGGACATCCCGATCCTGTCGGCCCCGCAGAACCAGCAGTGCGTCGAGAACTCCACGCAGGCCAAGGGTGACGAGCCGCTGTCGCACATCCTCAACGACATCCCGATCCTGTCGGGCAACGGCTCGGCGATCGACTAGTCGCCCCGCACGACGAAGGACCCCGGCGGCCCGCGGCCGCCGGGGTCCTTCGCTTCTTCGCGCCGCTTCAGGAGGTCCAGAAGTCCCACCAGCGGGTCAGGATCAGCATGCCGATGACACCGGTGTGCAGGACCGGCGGCACCCAGCCGAACTCGTCGAGGAAGCCCCTCAGCCAGGCGGGCGCGGGCAGCAGCCGGTGGCGGACGTTGTGCGCGGTCACCGACCAGAACATGAAGATCGTGGCGACCCACGCGAGGGAGCACCACAGGCAGAGCGCGTTGATCTCGTACAGCGACTGGTACTGCAGCCAGGTGCAGAAGCCGACACCGAAGGCGCAACCGGCGTTCAGCCCCAGCCAGTACGCCCGGCCGAAGCGGGCGCCGGCCAGCAGCGCCATGCCGACGCCGATCACCACGGAGTACGTCGCCAGGCCCAGCATCGGGTTGGGGAAGCCGAAGACGGTCGCCTGGTCGCTCTCCATGACGCTGCCGCAGGACACCACCGGGTTGAGACTGCACCCGGGCGTGAAGCCGGGGTCCTCGGCGAGCTTGATCTTGTCGATCGTGATGACCCACGCCGCCAGCAGCCCCGCCGCGCCCGTGACCACGAGCAGCCAGGCGAGGGCCCGGCCGCCTCCGACGTTCTCCTTGACGGCCCGCCGCCGTCCCTTCTCCTCGGCGGACACAGGCCCGGTCGCCAAAATTGTCATATTGAATTCACCGATCGGATAGCTTGCAGGGCCGCCAATTGTGCACGAGCCCCGATCCACATTGCGGCATTCGGGTGAACACCCGGAACCAAACGGCGCAGATGCAGTTGATCAGCCTGCTCCTCGTTCGAGCGTTCATAGCGAAAAGGGACAAGTAAGTGATCAAGAAGATTCTGACGACGGCCATGGTCACCGCTTCCATGGCGGGCGCCGGCGCGATGATGGCCCCGCAGGCCCTCGCTCTCGGCAACGACGGGGGCACCAACTCGGCGAGCGGCAACTTCGCCTCGCAGGAGTACGGCAACTCCGCCACCCACGGCGACATGAGCCCGCAGATGAGCCTCATCCAGGGCTCGCTGAACAAGCCCTGCATCGGCCTGCCCGCCAAGGCCAACGTGGGCTCTGTGGTCGGCCTCATCCCGATCGCCGTCCAGGACGTGCCGATCCTGTCGGCCCCGCAGAACCAGCAGTGCGTCGAGAACTCCACCCAGGCCAAGGGTGACGAGCCGCTGTCGCACATCCTCAGCGACATCCCGGTCCTGTCCGGCAACGGCTCGGCCGTCGACTAGTCGCACCCTCCCCGGCAACGCCCCCGGCGCGGTCCGCGCCGGGGGCGTTGCCGTGTCCCGGAACGAATGAGCGCGGCGCCCACGGAATTCGGGAGCGGAATCCGGAACACGGTTCGAAGAATGAATCATGAGGCATACGAGTGACTTTTCCCGACACCGGCCTCGGAGTGGCTTCCCGGCGGGAAGCAAATCGTTACTAGTTCTGCGGTGACGCACGCCTGCGAAGAATCCGGCAGCGTGGCGCGAAGGTCGTGGCTACGCATGGTGTCACTGCTGAGAGGATCGAAATGAAGCACATGAAGGCTGCAGCCGTCGTCGCGGGCATCATCATGGCCGTGGGCAGCGCGGCGCCCGCCATGGCCGACTCGGGTGCCGAGGGCATCGCCGCCCACTCGCCGGGCCTGCTCTCCGGGAACGTCATCCAGATCCCGGTGCACGTCCCGATCAACGCCTGCGGCAACACGATCAACGTGATCGGCCTGCTGAACCCGGCCGCGGGCAACGCCTGCGCCAACGTCTGACACTTCAGGACGGCGCCGACGGCGCCGTCCGGCAGGGCCCCGGGTGCGCCATCGCCCCGGGGCTCTGCCATGCCGGCCGCCGGGTCAGCGGGCCAGGCTGCCATCCGCGCCGGCGGCGTGAGCCGGCCGCTTCCCGATGACGACGGTGGCGTCCAGGTCCTCGCAGACGGCCACCTCCGCCTGGAGCCCGTGGCGGGTGAAGGCGGCGACGGTGGAAGGCGCCTGCCGCTCGCTGGTCTCGATGAGCAGGGAACCGCCCGGCGCCAGCCACCGGCCGGCCCGCGCGGTCACCCTCCGCTGGATGCCGAGCCCGTCGGGGCCGCCGTCGAGGGCCACCAAGGGCTCGAAGTCGCGGGCCTCCGGCGGCAGCAGCCCGATCTCGCCGGTGGGCACGTACGGGGCGTTGGCGATGAGCACATCGACCCGGCCGGCCAGCCCGGCGGGCAGCGGGTCGTAGAGGTCGCCCTGGTGAACCCGGCCGCCGACGGGCCCGACGTTCCGCAGGGCGCACCGCACGGCGGCGGACTCGATGTCGGCGGCGTGCAGCTCACCGGCGCCGACGGCGCGCAGCACCGCCGCGCCCAGCGCTCCGGAACCGCAGCAGAGGTCGACGACGACAGGACGGGGCGGGGCCAGGGCGATCGCCCGGCCGACGAGGAACTCACTGCGGCGACGGGGCACGAAGACCCCTGGGTCGACGGCCACGCGCACACCGCAGAACTCGGCCCAGCCGAGCACGTGCTCCAAGGGGAGGCCGGCGATCCGCCGCTCGACCATGGCGGCGAGTTCGTGGGGGTCGCGGGCCGCGGAGATCAGGAGATCCGCCTCGTCCTCCGCGAAGACGCAGCCCGCGGAGCGCAGCGCGGTGACGACGGAGGAGACGGAGGAAGGGGAGGGGTACAGCTCGGAGACCGACATGGAAGCCTTTCGGGGGCACCGACGGGGGCGCCCTCGCGGTCACCAGTGCCCGGTGGACCGTACGGCTGCGGAAGAGAGCGCCCAGCCTGCTACTGCGGGAATGGGTCTCACCTCCTCGGTCGTGGCACCGCTCCCGGACGACCGGGAGCACTGCTCGGGCGAGCCACCTTACCGGAAGGTGACGAGGGCAACACCCACCTCGCCGACTGCCGGATTCACAGGCGTCCGGCCTTCCTCGCTGCGGTTTCGAAGGGGCCGTGACCTTGTCACCCGGTGAGCCACAAAGCAGACATTCTCAGCCGTGCACCCACCGGCCCAAAACACGGAGCGATCAGCGTTATGCGCCCGTAAGCTCACAGACATGCAGGTGATCCAGTCCACGAAGCTCGCAAACGTCTGTTACGAAATCCGGGGCCCGGTCCTCGAGGAGGCAATGCGGCTGGAGGCAGCAGGTCATCGCATCCTCAAGCTGAACACCGGCAACCCGGCCGCCTTCGGCTTCGAGTGCCCGCCGGAGATCCTCGAGGACATCCTCCGCAACCTCAGCACCGCCCATGGATACGGCGACGCCAAGGGGCTGCTGTCCGCGCGGCGCGCGGTGATGCAGCACTACCAGACCAAGGGCATCGAGCTCGGCGTCGAGGACATCTATCTGGGCAACGGCGTCTCCGAGCTGATCCAGATGTCGATGCAGGCGCTGCTCGACGACGGCGACGAGGTGCTCGTACCGGCGCCCGACTACCCGCTGTGGACGGCGTCGGTGTCGCTGTCCGGCGGCACGGCCGTGCACTACCGGTGCGACGAGCAGTCCGACTGGATGCCCGACCTGGCGGACATCGAGCGCAAGATCACCGACCGCACCAAGGCGATCGTGATCATCAACCCGAACAATCCGACGGGCGCCGTCTACGACGACGAGATGCTGCGCAGCCTCACCGAGATCGCCCGGCGCCACAACCTGGTCGTCTGCTCGGACGAGATCTACGACCGGATCCTCTACGACGGCGCGACCCACACCCCCACCGCCGCCCTCGCCCCCGACCTGATGGTCCTCACCTTCAACGGGCTGTCCAAGAACTACCGGGTGGCCGGTTACCGGGCCGGCTGGATGGCGGTCTGCGGCCCCAAGGCGCACGCCTCCTCGTACATCGAGGGACTGACGATCCTCGCCAACATGCGGCTGTGCGCCAACATGCCCTCGCAGCACGCGGTGGCCACGGCGCTCGGCGGCCGGCAGTCGATCGAGGAGCTGGTGCTGCCGGGCGGACGGATCCTGGAGCAGCGGGACGTCGCGTACGACCTGCTGACGCAGATCCCCGGTGTGACCTGCGTGAAGCCGAAGGGGGCGCTGTATCTGTTCCCGCGGCTCGACCCCAAGGTCTACAAGATCAAGGACGACCGGCAGATGGTGCTGGACCTGCTGCGGGCCGAGAAGATCATGGTGGTGCACGGCACGGGCTTCAACTGGCCGGAGCCGGACCACTTCCGGATCGTGACCCTGCCGACGGCGAAGGACCTCGCGGACGCGGTGACCCGGATCGGCACGTTCCTGGACGGATACGGCCAGCCGTAGGGCGTCGTCCCAGGCCCCGGCCCGGGACTCCCGAAGCGACTCAACTTTAGACTCGATCCAATGTAGGATGGTCTCCTGACTGTGAGCAGGAGGCCATCCCCATGTACGAGCCGATCCGCACCAAGTCGGTCCACTCGATGGCCGACGAGGCGCAGTACCCCCACCGGAGCCGCGAGGAAGAGCTGGACATCCAGCTGGCCGGGCACCTCGCCGCGCTGCTGGCCGTGACCGACGAACTCGGTCTCGAGCAGGCGGCCGACGCCATCGCCGAGCAGGTCTCGAGGCTGCGTGGCGCACCGCCGGCCCGCCACGCGGGCCTCAGCGGCGCCGACCGGGCCGACCTGCACCGGCGCGCTCACGCCCTCGCCGGCCGCGCCCTCGTCGTCGCCGCCTCGCGCGCCGACACCGCCGCCGCGATCCTCTCCGCGGAGCGGATGGACGCGCACACCGCCGCCCTCGAGACCCAGCGTCTGGTCGGCGCCCCCTGACGGCCCCGGTCCGCGGCCGGGGAGGCTGCGGACCGGGTGCCATGACCCTGACGGGCCGACGGGTCCGCCGGCCCCGCGGGGACCGGCGGACCCGTAGCTCAGCGGGTGACGAACACCGTCGCGGACGCGCTGCTGCCGGTGTGCAGGTCGTCGCCCCCGTACGTCACCGCGTACGTCACGTCCCGGCGTGCGCGCGGCAGGTCCTTGACCGTGAACGTGCCGTCCGCCGCGACCGGGACCGAGGAGAGCGTGCCCGTGCCGAGCCGGTCCGTGCGCTCGACCGCCAGCGTGACGCCGGCGGGCAGCGCGCGGCCCTGGGCGGTCAGCCTGCCGGTGATCTCGACGCCGGCGGCCATCGACGCCTCCGCCGGAGCGGTGAGCGCGATCGACGTCGGCGCCTTCGCGACGTCGACGGTGAGGGAGACGTCCTCGGCCGGGCGGTGGGTGAGGTCGCCGAGGAACGAGACCGTGTAGGTCGCGCTGCCGACGGCGTCCGGGACGTCCAGCACCGTGAAGGTCCCGTCCACCGCGACCTCGGCCTCGGCGAGCTTGCGCGTGCCGTCGGCCGTGGTGCGTACGGCGCTGACCCTGACCGGCTCGGACGGCGCGGTGCCGTCGAGTTCGAGGCGGCCACGGATGCCGACCGGTTCGCCGACGACGGCCTGACCCGGGGTGTGGGTCAGCGCGCCGGTGAAGCGGGAGTCGTACTGGGCGGCCGGGGGCTGCACGATGTGCAGCCAGAAGGCGTTGCCGTACGCGTTGGTGGTGACGGCGAAGAGCCGGGAGCCGTCCTTGGACCATTCCAGGCCGCGCGGGACGACGCGGTTTCCGTCGAGGTCGCCCTCGAAGGCGAACTCCATCGCCGTCGTGCCGTTCGCCGGGTCGGCCGGCTGGATCAGCAGGTCGGGGGTGCTGCCCGTGGCCGAGGCTCCGCGCGCCACGTACTTCCCGTCACCGCTGAAGGCGACGGCGGACGCCGTGGCGCCCGTGGGCAGCGGCTGGTAGCCGGGGCCGGCGTCGCTCAGGTCGCCGGAGTTCAGCAGGCGCGTGCCGTACGCGGCGTCGGCGACCGCGAGCCGGCCGCCGTCCGCGCTGACGGCGATGTCCTTCAGGTCCAGCGCGCCCTTGCCCTCGGCGTCCGCGAAACGGCGGGAGTCACCGCGCACGGGGGTGTCGCCGGAGGTGTCGAACGACGTGAGGAACGGGTCGGGCGAGACCGGGCCCTTGGCCTGGCCCATGAACAGCCGGTCCGCCGCTCCGTCGCCGGTCGCGAGCAGCAGCTTGCCCGCGGCGTTCCAGTTGGTGCGCGTGTGCACCCCGCCCACCACCGAGTCCAGGTCCGTCCGGTTCTGGTCGCAGTAGGAGTCGTTGGACGCGGGGGTGGTGGTGTGCCAGCGCTTGGTTCCGGTGACCGCCAGTTCCCGGCCGCAGGCGTCCTGGTAGGCGGCGGTGCGGCCGGTCTCCTTCAGGGTCAGCGTGTCGTAGGCGAAGACGCCCTCCCGCTGGCCCACGTACAGGGTGGCCGCGTCCTCGCTCAGCGCGAGACCGGAGGCGCGGGTCTCCGTGGCGAACGAACCGACCCGGTGGCCCTCGAAGTCATAGGCGACGACCACGCCCCCGTACAGGGCGGCCGACGACTTGTCGGAGATGAAGACGCGCTGGTTTTGCGAGTCGACCACCATGTCCGAGAACGAGGAAGCGGGCAGCTTCGCCACCACGTCGGACGCTTCCGCCGCGTGTGCGGCGGGTGCCGCGAGGACGAGCCCCGTGCCGCCGACCGCGAGTGCGGCCACCGTCGCGGCAAGACGTCTCACCTTGTACTGAAAAGCACTCAACTTAGCCCCCCACAGGCTCAGTTCACGTTCGTCGTCGAACGTGAAGATCCCATGGAACATGTGAGCGAGGCGTGTGCGCAAGGCGCCGCGCCTGAACCGCGGGAGACTTCGGCCCCCGGAGCCTGAGGGGGCTCCGGGGGCCGTTTCACACGTGACGGGTCGTTCGTGACCCCCACTGGTCAGGGCGGATGTCGGGGCGCCCCGCCACGTGGCTTACGGGGCGGTCAGCCGAGGCGGGCGACCAGCGAGCGGTACTCGTCCCACAGCTCCTTGGGCGTGTGGTCACCGAAGGTGTTGAGGTGCTCGGGGACCAGGGCGGCCTCCTCGCGCCAGACCTCGGTGTCGACCTTGAGCAGGAACTCGAGGTCCTCGGCCGGCAGGTCCAGGCCCTCGGTGTCGAGCGCGTCGGCCGTCGGCAGGATGCCGATCGGGGTCTCGACGCCCTCCGCCTTGCCCTCCAGACGCTCCACGATCCACTTGAGCACCCGGCTGTTCTCGCCGAAGCCCGGCCAGACGAACTTGCCCGCGTCGTTCTTGCGGAACCAGTTCACGTAGTAGATCTTGGGCAGCTTCGCGGCGTCGGCGTTCTGGCCGACCTTGAGCCAGTGGGCCATGTAGTCGCCCATGTTGTAGCCGCAGAACGGCAGCATGGCGAACGGGTCGCGGCGCAGCTCGCCGACCTTGCCCTCGGCGGCGGCGGTCTTCTCGGAGGCGACGTTCGCGCCGAGGAAGACGCCGTGCTGCCAGTTGAAGGACTCGGTCACCAGCGGGACCGCGGAGGCGCGGCGGCCGCCGAAGAGGATCGCCGAGATCGGCACGCCCTTCGGGTCCTCCCACTCCGGCGCGGCGATCGGGCACTGCGCGGCCGGGACGGTGAAGCGGGCGTTGGGGTGGGCGGCCGGGGTCCCGGACTCGGGCGTCCAGTCGTTGCCCTTCCAGTCCGTGAGGTGGGCCGGGGGCTCCTCGGTCATGCCCTCCCACCACACGTCGCCGTCGTCGGTGAGCGCGACGTTGGTGAAGACGGCGTTGCCCCAGAGCGTCTTCATGGCGTTGGCGTTGGTGTGCTCGCCGGTGCCGGGCGCGACGCCGAAGAAGCCCGCCTCGGGGTTGATCGCGTAGAGACGGCCGTCCTCGCCGAAGCGCATCCAGGCGATGTCGTCACCGATGGTCTCGACCGTCCAGCCGGAGATCGTGGGCTCCAGCATGGCGAGGTTCGTCTTGCCACAGGCGGACGGGAACGCGGCGGCCACGTACTTGGACTCGCCCTGCGGCGGGGTGAGCTTGAGGATCAGCATGTGCTCGGCGAGCCAGCCCTCGTCGCGGGCCATGACGGACGCGATGCGCAGGGCGTAGCACTTCTTTCCGAGCAGGGCGTTGCCGCCGTAGCCGGAGCCGTAGGACCAGATCTCACGGGTCTCGGGGAAGTGCGAGATGTACTTGGTGGAGTTGCACGGCCACGGGACGTCGGCCTCGCCCTCCGCCAGGGGCGCGCCCAGCGTGTGGACGGCCTTGACGAAGAAGCCGTCCTCGCCCAGCTCCTCGAGGACGGCCTGTCCCATGCGGGTCATGGTGCGCATGGAGACGGCGACGTACGCGGAGTCGGTGATCTCGACGCCGATCGCGGACAGCGGCGAGCCGAGCGGGCCCATGCAGAAGGGCACGACGTACATCGTGCGGCCCTTCATCGAGCCGCGGAAGATCCCCTTCTCCCCGGCGAAGATCTCCTTCATCTCCGCCGGCGCCTTCCAGTGGTTCGTCGGGCCGGCGTCCTCCTCCTTCTCGGAGCAGATGAAGGTGCGGTCCTCGACGCGGGCGACGTCGGTGGGGTCGGACGCGGCGTAGTAGGAGTTGGGGCGCTTGATCGGGTCCAGTTTCTTGAACGTGCCCTTGGCCACGAGCTCCTCGGCCAGCCGCTCGTACTCGGCCTCCGAGCCGTCGCACCAGACGATGTTGTCCGGCTGCGTGACCGCTGCGATCTCGTCGACCCAGGAGATGAGCTCCTGGTGGTTGGTGGGGACGCTGGGAGCCGCGATGTCGCGCGCCACGATCGCTCCTAAGTGAGGGTTTGTTGGTTTGTGCCCCGTGGGGGCCGCGACCCGGATGCTTCGTACCTACTTTTGGCTGGCGCTCATCCGGTGCCGACCGCACTCATCTGATCATCGATGCCGAATGCCCATATGTCCAGAGGCCCTCTCACGTGAGCATCGCCACTCGTCGCTGCTACCTACGGTTGCGTAGGTAGCATTCGGGCATGACTGCAGCCACGCCCGAAGTGACCGAGATGGACCCGCCCCCGGTGAAACCGAGGCTGCGCGGCTGGCTGCACGCAGGGATGTTCCCCGCCGTTGTGATCGCGGGAATCGTCCTCATCGCACTCGCGGACTCGACCAAGGCCAAGATCGCCTGCGGCATCTACGTGGTGACCGCATGCCTGCTCTTCGGCGTCAGCGCGCTCTACCACCGCGGCAACTGGGGCCCGCGGGCCACGGCCGTGCTGCGCCGGCTGGACCACGCGAACATCTTCCTGATCATCGCGGGCACCTACACGCCGCTCACGCTGCTCCTGCTCCCCGCGTCCACGGGCCGGGTGCTGCTGTGGGCGGTCTGGGCGGCCGCGGTGGCCGGGATCGCCTTCCGGGTGTTCTGGGTCGGCGCTCCCCGCTGGCTCTACACGCCCTGCTACATAGCGATGGGCTGGGCCGCGGTGTTCTTCCTCCCCGACTTCCTGCGCGAGGGCGGCGTCGCCGTGCTCGTCCTGGTGATCGTCGGCGGGCTGCTCTACAGCGCGGGCGGGGTGATCTACGGGATCAAGCGACCGAACCCGTCGCCGCGCTGGTTCGGTTTCCACGAGGTGTTCCACTCCCTCACGCTCGCGGCGTTCATCGTCCACTACGTGGGGATCTCGCTGGTGGCGTACCAGCACTCCTGAGCACCCCGGAGCCCGCACCCCGGCTCGAGCACAACAAAATATTGACGCTCACCTCTTTTTGAGAGTTACTGTCATTTGACATCCACTCTCTTAAGGAGGTGCGTCATGTCCGCACCCGACCCCCGGCGCTGGTGGGCACTGGCGGCGATGGTCGCGAGCCTGCTCGTCCTGGGCTTCGACATGACCATCCTGAACGTGGCCCTGCCGGCCATGGCGGAACAGCTCGGCGCCACCACCGGAGAACAGCAGTGGATGGCGGACGGCTACGTCGTGGTCTTCGCCGCCCTGATGCTGCCCGCCGGGCTCGTCGGAGACAGGTTCGGCCGCCGGCGGATGCTGGTGGCGGGCCTGGGCGTCTTCCTGGCCGGCTCGCTCCTCGGCGCACTCGCCGACGACGTCACCACCGTCATCGCCGCGCGCGCCGCCATGGGCGTCGGCGCCGCCTTCGTGATGCCGCTCGGCATGGCCGTCGTGCCGTCGCTGTTCGCCGCCGAGGAGCGGGCCAAGGCCGTCGGCATCGTCACCGCCGCCTCCGCGCTCGGGCTGCCGCTCGGGCCGGTCGTCGGCGGCTGGCTGCTCGACCACTTCTGGTGGGGCTCCGTCTTCGTGGTCAACATCCCGATGGTCGCGATCGGGATCACCGCCTGCCTGTTCCTGCTGCCCGAGACGCGCGACCCCGCGGCACCCCGGGTCGGCGTCCTGTCCACGGCGCTGACCGCCACCGGCCTCGGCGCACTGATCTACGGGATCATCGAGGCACCCGTCCGCGGCTGGACGGACCCGGTGGTCCTCGGCGCCCTGGCCGCCGCCACGGTGCTGATCGCGGCCCTCGTCGTCCGGGAGAAGCGCTCCGAGCGCCCCATGCTCGACATGGGGCTCCTCGCCGACCGCTCGTTCCTGCTGAACACCCTGACCGTGACCCTGGCGATGTTCGTGCTCGCCGGGCTGATGTTCGTGCTCCCGCCGTATCTGCAGGCCGTCCTAGGGAACGACGCCTTCGGCACCGGGGTGCGGATGCTGCCGCTGATGGGCGGACTGATCGTCGCCGCGAAGGGCAGCGCCCCGCTGGCCGAACGGTTCGGCGCCCGCGCGGTGATCACCGCCGGTCTCGTCGTCCTCGCCTTCGCGGGCTTCCTCGGCAGCCGCGTCACCGTGGACAGCGGCTACGGCTTCACCGCCCTGTGGCTGTCGGTCGCCGGCCTCGGCTTCGGCTTCTCGATGGTGCCCGCGATGACGGCCGCCATCGACACCCTGCCGCCGGACCGCGCGGGCTCCGGCTCCGGACTGCTGACGACCGTCCGCCAGGTCGGCAGCGCGATCGGGATCGCGCTCATCGGGTCGCTGCTGGCGGCCGTCTACGAGAGCCGGCTGCCGGCCGGCGCCCCCGACGCGGCCGGCGACTCCGTGGTCGCCGCGCATCTGCTGGGCGACCCGGTGCTCACCGCGGCGGCGGACGCCGCGTACACGAGGGGCATGGGTACGGTGCTGCTCGTCTCCGGGACGGCCGCCCTGATCACGGCGCTCCTGGCGGCGGCCCTGCTGCCGAAACCGGGGAGCGCCCCGGCCGCCGTGACCCCGGACGTGGCGGGGGCGGCGGCGGATGCCCGACAATGACGACCATGGCCGCCACCGCACCTCTCCCCTTCGAACACCAGCCCCCGATGGGGCTGCGGGAGCGCAAGAAGCTCAAGACCCGTATCGCGATCCGCAGGGCCACGTACCGGCTGATCGCCGAGCAGGGGTACGACGCGACCACGGTCGAGCAGATCGCGGCGGCGGCGGAGGTCTCCCCCTCCACGGTCTTCCGGTACTTCCCCACCAAGGAAGACATCGTCCTCACCGACGAGTACGACCCGGTCATGGAGGCGGAGCTGCGGGCCCGGCCCGCGGACGAACCGCCGCTCGCGTCCCTGCGGATCATCCTGACCGGCGCCGTCGCCGCGATCCTCGAGAACGAGCCCGAGGAGATGCACCTGCGCACCCGGCTCATGCTGGAGGTCCCCGCCCTGCGGGCCCGGATGACAGAGACGATGGCCGACACCTCGCAGCTGCTCGCCCGTCCGATCGCCGACCGCGTGGGCAGGGAACCCGACGACCTGGAGGTACGGGTCTTCACCGCCGCCGTCATGGCCGCGCTGCGCGAGGCCCTGATCCACTGGGGCGAGCACGGCCGGCGGGACGACCTGGTCGCCGTGGTGAACCGCACGCTGGACATCCTCGAGGGCGGCCTGCGGCTCTGACGCCGGGGCGGCGCCGGGGAGTTGCGCCCCGGGCCGCCGTACCGGGCGGCGCCCCCTGCCCGATCATGACTGCATGTCGAACACCTCACGACGCGGCCTTCTCGCCGTCCTCGCCGCCTCCGCGGCCTCCGTCCCGCTCGGCTCCTTGACCGCGGCCCCGGCCCACGCCGCAAAGTCCGCACCGGCCGTAGGGCCGTTCGCGGCACCGGCCGGGCCGGGCACCGCCCTCTCGTCGGTGACACAGGCCCCGCTGGACGCCTCGCACTTCACCCGGCTGGCGCTGCACACCCCGCTCACCGCCACCGTGCTGCCGGGGACGCCGGTACGTACCGAGATCACCTCCGGCGGCGAACGCGTCGCCCTGCTGACGCACGGCGCGCGGACCGTCGTACTGCCCGGCCCGGAAAGGACGTTCACCGAGAACAAGAAGCCCTACGCGGACGACTTCGGGCGCACCCTGCCGGACCTGACACTGCCTGAGGCGGAACGCCGCTACTGGGGCAGCACACCGGGCGGCGGCAGCTGGTCCACACTCGGGCCCGAAGAGACCGACTACTCGGTGGCGCCAGGCACCGGCATCATCACCCTCACCACCGACCACGCGAGCCGCCACGCCAGCGTGCGCGACGACGGCCTCACCGACGTGGACGTGCGTTCCGTGGCCCGGTTCGACAAGGTGCCCACCGGCCAGGCCTGTTCGTACGCCCTGTCCTTCGGCTACCAGGACACGCACAACAGCTACCGGGCCAGGCTGTCGTTCCTCACCTCCGGCGCCGTGCAGCTGCGGGTCGAGAAGGAGGTCGACGACCAGGTCACCCAGCTGACCACCGCGCTCACCCTCGCCACGGACGTACCCGCCGGGACCGACTGGACGATCCGCGTACGCCGCGAAGGCACCCTGATCCGGGCCAAGGCCTGGCGGTCGGACCTCGCCGAGCCGGCGGGCTGGGCCGCCGAGGCCACCGACGCCACGTTCGGCGCCGGCCGGGTGGGCCTGCGGGCGCTGGCCAACGACGGCTGCACCAACCTGCCCGTCAAGCTGATCGTCAGCCGCTTCCAGGTGGACGCCGCCACCTGGGAGGTGCCGCCCCGCGTCACGCACCGGCACTGGGTGCGGGTGCTGCCGCAGCCGTTCGACGGGAACTGGACGCCGGAGCTGGAGCAGGTGATACGCGGCTGGGCCGGCTCCACGGCCCCCGACGTCCTCGCCCACGCCGCCATGTTCCTCGCCGGCGCCCCGGCGGTGACCAGCGGGGCGGGACCGGCGGAGGGCAAGCAGGTGCTGGGCGAGGCCGGTTACGGCTACCTCGACCCGCGGGGCGACCGCTACGAAGGCGCCGACTTCCACGAGTACATGAACCTCGGCTGGACCTTCCCCGACGGCACCTGGACCGGGCCGTCCGCCAAGCAGGCCGGCAACCTCGACTGCTCGGGCTACACGCGCATGGTCTACGGCTACCACATGGGCGTTCCGACGGCCGCGGGCGAGGACACGTCGGGCACCCGGCTCCCGCGCAGGTCCCGCGACATGGCGGACCACGCGCCCGGGGTGCGCGTCGACCGGACCGACGGCACCGCGCCGCCCGCCGCGACGCAGCTGCAACCCGGTGACCTGCTGCTGTTCAACGCCGACTCGGGCGACGACGGCGTGAGCGCCACGGTCGACCACGTCGGCATCTACCTCGGCGAGGACGCGGCCGGCGGGCGCCGTTTCCTGTCCAGCCGCAAGACGGTCGACGGCCCCACGATGTCCGACCTGGGCGGCGCGTCGCTGCTGGACGGCACGGGCACGTACGCCAGGACGCTGCACACCGTGCACCGCATCTGACGCCTGCGGCCCGCACCGGCCCTGACCTGCATCCGCGGGGTGGGCGGCGTCCGGCAGGGACGCCGCCCTTGCGCCAAAGCGCCGGAGACGATTGCACCAGATCACCCGCGGCCGGCGCCCCTGAACCACCGCAACCCCCGGCTGACCAACCTCTATGTCCACCAGGTCTTCGGCATGATCGACATGCAGGCCCTGGGTACCTCCGGCTGACCGGCCCCTTGAGCGGGAACGGTCGAGCCCTGCCGGCCGGCCGGCCGGGCTCGTACCAGGTCCGCTCCCACCCGCGGACGCTCACCGCCTCCGCAGATCCCCCTTCCCGCACGCCACGCCGTCGCGGTTCGGGTCGAGCCGCAGCGGGTCGTCCCCGCCGTTGACCTTCAGACGGCCGTAGTCGTGGGCGGCAAGCCACTCGCAGCGCGCCGCCGTCGTCCGCTTCACCGCCTTCGGGAAGGTGGTCGGGACGCAGACGCCGGCGCTGCCGTAGTGCCGGTCGCAGCCCGCGACCTGCGGGTCCACCGCCACCGAACTCCGCTTCTTCAACGGCTTCTTCGGCGCCCGGGCCAGGTCGTCCGCGAAGTCGTGGACATGGGCGGAAGGATGGCCCGCCGCCGCCCGCGCCATCGCCGGCGGGCCGCCGAGATGCACCCACCGGGCCACCGAGGGCACGCCGTTCGCGTCGACGGCGAAGAGCATGTACCAGCCCGGCGGCGCCAGGTTCGGGTTGCTGGTGACGTTCAGGTCGACGTTGTTCCCGTCGACCGTCATCGGCAGGTCCACGAACCGCTGGTTGGGGTCGGACGAGTGCGTCACCGCCGCCGGGCGGATCAGCTCCGCCTTCGCGATCGGCCGGTCGACGGTGATCCGCTGGGTGTCGCCGTACGTCCACTGTCCGTCGATCACCGAAGTGATCTGCGGGCGGGCGCCCTTGAGCAGGTACGGCGGCGTGTAGAGCGACACGTTGTGGTTGTAGGTGCCGTTGCCGGGGTTGTCGCCGACCGACATCACGCGACCGTCGGGCAGCAGGAAGGAGGAGGAGTGGTAGCCGCGCGGGACCGGGTCCGTGGCGAGCCCCGCCTCGTAGGTGTCGGTCACCGGGTCGAAGAACGACGCCTCGTACACCGGGTCGGCCCGGTCGTGGAGGGCGCCGCCGGTCTCGAGGACCTTGCCGTCGGGCAGCAGCACGGCGGAGACGTACATCTTGCCCTCCGCGCCCGTCTGCGGGCGGCGGCCGAGACCCTGGTCGACCTCTCCCTGCGGCAGCAGCGGGCCGTGCACGTACGCCGGGTTCGGCTCCTTCAGGTCGATGATGTCGGTGTAGCGGTTGGCCACGGGGTTGGTCTCGTTGTTGCCTCCGCCGATCGTCAGGACCCGCTGGTCCTGCGCGGGCGGCAACAGCACGCTCGCCGACTCGTCACGCTCGTCCTTGGCCTGCAGACCGGGGACGTCGGTGATGGTGTTGGCCTCGTAGTCGTAGATCGAGGCGCCGGTGCCGGGCGTGCCGTTGCCGAAGGTGTGGCTGCCGGAGTAGAAGAGGCGGCCGTCCTGCATGAGGATCATCGACGGGTACAGGCCCCAGTACGACCAGGTCTGGTTGACCTCGTTCATCGGGAGCCACTTGTTCTGGGCGGCGGAGAACTTCTCCGCGGTCACGTTGCCGGTCGAGTCCTCCTTCAGGCCGCCGAAGGAGATGACGTCACCGTTGCCGAGGACGGTCGCCGAGGGGTACCAGTGGCCGCCGTTCATGTCGTTGGTGCGCGTGTAGGTCTCGGTCGCCGGGTCGAAGACGAACGAGTCCTTCAGGCCCTGGTAGCCGATCGTGCCGTCCGCGGAGGGGTAGCCCTTGTTGCCGGACATGATCAGGATCTTGCCGTCCTGGAGCTGCACATGGCCCGCGCAGAACATGTCGACGGGCGTGGGGATCGTCCGGAAGGTGCCGTCGGCCGGGTCGTACACCGCCGAGGTGAAGGTGCCCGCCTCGAACATGGCCTCGTCGTTGCCCGAGCCGGCGATGACGAGGACCTTGCCGTTGTGCATCACCACCGAGTGCATGGAGCGCACCGGGTTGTGCACCGGAAGGACGTCCCAGCGGCCCTTGAGGCACTCCTCGGGCGTGCCCGTGCATGTGGGCTCCGGAACCGGGACCGACACCTCCTCCATCACGTAGTCGTCGGTGGTGACAGAGCCCGTGCCGTACACGGACACGCCCCACGCGATCCGGTCGGTGCCCGCGGGGACGGCGGGCGTGCGGACCTCGGCGCGCCGGTAACCGGCGCTCGTCTCGAGGGTCTTCAGGTCCGTCCAGTACTGCCATCCGGCCGTGGTGTCGTGCCGGAAGAGCGTGACGGAGGCGTCCGGAGTGGTCGATTTGTACCAGAGGGACAGGTCGTACTGCCGGTCCGGCGTCACCTGCGGCGCGCAGGCGGTGGTCTCGGTGATCAGGGCCTTGCGGTCGCCGTCGACACGGCGGGTCAGCGAGACCTTCATCGCCTTGGTACCGGAGTGGGCGTCGGCGACCGTCTCGAACGTGAAGTCGTTGTCGCCCCAGCCGGACCTGGACCAGCAGGCGGGCATGTCACCCGTGCCCGCCGTCTCGAAGCCCGGGTTGGAGATCAGGTTGGGCGGACCGGCCTGGGCCGTCTGCGGTACGGACATCAGCAGCGCCGTGGTCATGGCGCCGACGGCGAGCAGGGCGGTCCTGCGTCTGGGTCGGCGGGGGATCCGGAGCGGTGGCGGCATGAGCGGGTTCCCTTCGTGCGGCTCTCTTCCGGGTGACGTCTTCGGGGTTCAGGAACTGCTGCCGACCCGCGCGTCCGGCAGGGCGGCGGGCGGCGCGCTCTTCGCACGCGGCAGGTAGACAAGCGCCTCCGTCGCGGCGAAGCGCACGACGAACGTGGTCAGCAGCGCGAGCGCGGTCGCCGGCAGCACCGCCATGTCCAGCCAGGACACGAACAGCGCGATCAGCGGGATCCGCAGCAGCAGATCGGCGTTGGCCAGCAGCGCGAAGCGTCCGGCGCGGTCCGCCCAGTGCCGGTGGCGTCTGCGGTCACGGAACAGCAGCACCTCGATGAGCAGGAAGTTCCACGCCACACCGAACTGGTTGGCCACGATCTCGGCCGGAAGGTAGTGCATGCCGGCGCCGGTCAGCAGGTGCAGTGCGAGAAGGTTCGGCACGAAGCCGGTCAGCCCGATCAGACCGAAGGCGACCATCCGGGCCATCGCGGACGCGGTGCGCAGCCCGGTGAGATGGCCGAGGAAACGCATGCCCTCCTTCGCCGTCGACTTCGACTCGCCGGCGAACCGGTCCTGGAAGACGAACGGCACCTCCGCGACCGTCTCCGGGCGGCAGCGCACCGCCAGTTCCAGCAGGATCTTGTAGCCGAGCGGCTTCAGCGCGTCGGCCCTCACCACACTGCGCCGGATCGCGAAGAAGCCGCTCATCGGATCGCTGACGCCGCGCAGCCGCCGCGGGAACAGTGCCTTGGTCAGCCAGGTCGCGCCGCGCGAGACGGCGACGCGGTAACCGCCGGCGAGGCCCTCGCGGCTGCCTCCGCTGATGTAGCGGCTGGCGACGACGAGGTCGGCGCCCGCGCGCTCCCCCGCCGCGACCAGGTCCGGTACCAGGGCGGGGGGATGCTGGAGATCGGCGTCCATGACGACGATCCAGTCGGAGCCCGCCCTCCGCATGCCTTCGACCACGGCCCCGCCGAGCCCGCCGTCCGGGGTGTCGCGGTGCAGCACGCCCACCGGGAAGGGGCAGTCCTGCGCGGCGCTTCGGATCACGTCCGGCGTGTCGTCGGTGGAGTCGTCGACGAACAGCACCTCGCAGGGCAGCCGGGACGGCACCGAGTCGGTGAGCCTGCGCAGCAGTTCACGGATGTTGCCGGACTCGTTGTAGGTGGGGACGACGATGGTGACGGCGCCGGGCTCGACGACCTGGGCGGCACTCAGCTCCGGATCGCCGAGTTCCTCGGCGCCCGTACGGGGGGTGGTCACAGCTCGCCTCCAGCGATCCTGCGGATCTCGATACGGTCCTCGCCCGCGCCGAAGACGGCGACCGGCGTCGAATGCTCGAGGGCCGACTTGACGTTGGGCAGGTCGACGGCGTCACGCCGTACGGTCGGTGACGACACGACGTAGTCGAGGTCGCGCCAGCCGCGCGGCATCGTCTTCGCGACCGCCGGGTCGAGGTCCGCCTTGTAGAACCAGATCGCCCCGGTGCCGGGCTCGAAACCGTCGTGGACGAGATCCAGCCAGAGGGCGTCGTCGACGAGCACGCGGGTGTTCGCCGGGTCGTCGACCTCGTGTCGCATCCAGGCGGCCGCGGCACGGTAGGGGCCGTTGGCGTCGACGGTGAGCGCGGCCCGGTTGCCGTCGTACCAGCGGGGAGCGACGTACCCGGCCGCCGTCACGGCCAGCACGGCGGCCGCGGTGAGGCGTACGGCGCGCGCCCGGGCGGCCGCGGTGGACAGGCCCGGCCGGACGGGGGCGGCACCCCGGTTGCCACGGCGCAGCACCGCGTGGGCCACGCTGGCCGCCGCGGCCGCCAGGACCAGCGCGAGGAACGGCAGCGCCTGGATCACGTACATCGCGGGGAGGTAGCCCGAAGGCCGCATGGCGACGACCGCGAGGATCGCCACCACCAGCGCCGGGCCGGCGAGCGCCCGTGCCGTGACCGACCAGCGGACCGTGACGAGCAGCAGCGCGGCGCCGGCCAGCCCGCCGACGGGCAGCACGGTGTCGTAGTACAGCCACGACGTGAGGACCCCGTGGGACCCGGTGTCCTCGTCGAGGATGAAGCCGGAACCGGGCCGGCTCATCTGGTACGCGATGCCGTCGATGAGCGACACATGGCCGGCTCCGGGGAACAGCTCGCTGTTCAGCAGCGCGTACAGCGGGTACGACAGGCCGATCAGCGCGCAGGCCGTGATCGCTCCGGTGACCGCGAACTTACGGGTGTCCCGGTGGCTGTGCCGCCACATGGTCACCAGCAGCGCGGGCAGCACGACCAGCATGGTCTCCTTGGTCAGCACGGAGACGGCGGCGGTGAGCCCTGCGGCGAAGTGGTGCCACAGATGGCGGTCGGGCGACGCGGCCAGGCAGAACGCCAGCAGCATCCACATGACGGCGATGTTGTCGAGGAAGATCTCGCGCTGCAGCACGACGGAGAGCGGCGAGAGACCGAAGAGGGCCATCGCCAGGCCCGCCGCCCACCGCGGCAGGAACAGCCGGCGCGCCAGCACGTACAGCAGCACCGCGCACGCGGCGCTCACCGCCAGCATCGCGAACCGCATGGAGGCGACGGTCATCGTCTCTGGAGCGATCAGCGAGGGGATCCAGGTCAGGAACGCTATCTGGATCCAGCCGAGCGGCGGATGGTCGTACCAGTACGTGTAGTGGGCGAGCCCTTCGCCCTGCTGGACCGCCCACGCCTGCGCGAGGTAGGTGCCCTCGTCGTCGCTGAGCGTCGGGAAGTGGGTGATGTTCCAGCCCTGGACGAGCAGGATCGCGAGCAACAGCGCCCCGCACAGCAGCAGGTCGGGCCGCGAACCGCGGAACCGCACGACCGGGCGGACGCGCACGGGCGCGGTGGTGGTCACCGTCGCCGCGACGGGTGCGGCGGGAACCGGCTCGGTGGCCTCGGGAGCGGGAGGCAGGGTCGTCGTCACCGGCGGGCGTCCTCTCTGGTGTCCGTCACCTCGGTGAGGTGCGCGCCGACATGGCTGGTCAGTTCCCACTCGTTACGGCCGCGCTGCTCCCGCCAGACGGCGCGCACGGCGGCGCCGGCGAGCAGGACCTGGTAGAAGGGGCCGCCGACGATGAGCTTCAGGTAGTGCACGAAACGGACCTTCAGCCCGTACTGCTTGCCGAAGTCGTGCAGTCCGACGATCTCGAAGACGAAGGTGACCATGGCCGTGATCAGCGGCAGGAAGGTCACGATGGCGATCCCCACCGGGACGTCGAGGAAGAGCGCGACCGCGACGTTGACCGGGATGACCACGCCCGAGTACGCCTGGAGGAACGGCGTCATCAGGGTGTAGCGGGCCAGCATGCGCTGTCCGCGCCCGGGCAGCTGCTTCCAGTCCTTCTTCCGGTAGACCTGAAGGAACCCCTGGTTCCAGCGGGTGCGCTGCTTGAGCAGGCTCATCAGGGTGCCCGGGGTCTCCTCCCGGGTGACCATGTCGCTGTCGTACGCGACGACGACCCTCTTGCCGACGGACGACAGCCGCACGCCCAGGTCGCAGTCCTCCGCGAGGCAGTCGGGGTCCCAGCCGCCGGCCTCGCGCAGCACCGGGGTACGGACGAAGACGGTGTTGCCGCCGAGCGGGATGAAGCCCTTCTGCGCGTGCAGGTGGAGCCTGCTGCGGAACCAGAAGAAGTACTCCAGGCAGTTGCGGAGGCTGTACCAGCTGGAGTGGAAGTTGATCAGCTGCACCCCGCCCTGCACCACGTCGGCGCCGGTGGAGGTGAAGGCGTGGTCGACGTGCGCCAGCAGCTCGGGGTGGACCTGGTCCTCGGCGTCGAACACCCCGACGATGTCGCCGCGGCAGTGCGGCAGGGCGGTGTTGAGCGCCTTGGGCTTGTTCTTGGTCTCGTGCGTGTCGGTGACGACCCGTACCCGGACGGGATCGCGGGCGGCGGCGCGTTCGGCGACCGCGGCGGTCTCCGGGTCGTCGTGTCCGACGATCACGATGATCTCGAAGTTGGAGTGGCTGGATTCCAGCAGCCGCTCGATGGTGTGCTCCAGCACCGCCTGTTCGTGGCGGGCGGGCAGGAGCAGCGAGAAGGAGAGACCGACCCCTCCGTGGGGCCGGTCGAACCGTGTCGCCGCGAGAGTCTCCGGCGTGCGCCAGGCGTGCATCTGCCACCACAGCGTGAACGCCGCCATCCAGAACAGCGCCACGGAAATGGCAGCAACGAACAGCGAAATGAGCATGAATGGCCCCCCTGCCACTGTGCCGAGGCAGGACCCCCCTGGCCGTCGGCACGAACTTCCCCCACGCGCGTCACTCCCCAGTACGCGCGCCGGATCAGCTGCGTTCAGGACAATAGAGGCGGAGGATTTCGTTCCGGAGTCTGACGCCCAAATTCAGCTTTTCTCGTATCAGTCGGTGAGTTTCCGGGCAAGTTCTGTTGCGTCTGTGGTCGGTGAATCGCACACGAATCCGCGGCAGACGTACGCGGCCGAACTGCCGTTCACCAGGGGCCGGTCCCGCAGCAACGGGAACTCGTCGCTGTCCGGCTCCCCCACCGCGACCGCCGCACCCGGCGCCGTGCCCATCAGCGCCGTCAGGTGCAGCTCCCGCGTCGCCGGGTCGCCCGGCCGGCCGACGACCGCCACCTCGCGCGGCCCGTCGAGCAGCGCCTCCGCAGCCGCGAGGCCCCAGCCGATGAACCGAGGGGCACGCGGCCCGAGCCCCTTGACGACGCCCAGGGCGCCTTCCGCCGCGGTGCGGTGGGCCTCGGAGCCGGTGTGCGCCGAGTACAGCAGCAGCGCGGCGGCCGCCGCCGACCAGCCGGAGGGAGCGGCGTTGTCCGTGGGGTCCTGCGGGCGGCGGATCAGCGGCTCGGCGTCGTGCGCGGTGTCGTACAGCGCGCAGCCCTCCCCGGTGAACCGGTCCATGACCATGTCCAGAAGGAAGCCCGCGAATTCCAGCCAGCTGCCCTCGCCGCCGACCGCCGCGAGCGCCAGGAAGCCCTCCGCGACGTCCGCGTAGTCCTCCAGCACACCGGCGTTCGCGCCGGGCCTGCCGTCCTTGGACGTGCGGTGCAGGCGCACGCCACCGGCCTCGAAGTCCATGTGCACCCGCACCAGCAGGTCCGCGGCCTCCGTGGCGCGCTCGACGAGGTCCGGCCTGCCGAAGAAGGCGCCGGTCTCGGCGAGTGCGGCGATCGCGAGCCCGTTCCAGGCGGCCACGACCTTGTCGTCGCGGCCCGGGCGCGGCCGCTCCTCGCGGGCCGCGAGCAGCCGCTGCCTGAGGTCCGCGTCGGCCTCGCCGTGCGGGAGCCGGAGGACGGACGAGCCCTCCTCGAAGGTGCCCTCCTCGGTCACCGCGAAGAGCTCGGCCGCCCGTGCCCCGTCCTCCTCGCCGAGCACCTCGCGCAGCTGCGCGGGCGTCCACACGTAGAACGCGCCCTCGGCGTGACCGCCGTCCGCCGTGTCGCTGTCCGCGTCGAGCGCGGAGGCGAAGCCGCCCTCGGAGGTGCGCAGCTCGCGCACCAGGAAGTCAGCGGTCTCCAGCGCCACCCTCCTGGCCAGATCGCTGCCGGTGGCACGCCACAGGTGGGCGTACACCCGGCACAGCAGGGCGTTGTCGTAGAGCATCTTCTCGAAGTGCGGGACGACCCACTCGCGGTCCACCGAGTAGCGGGCGAACCCGCCGCCGAGCTGGTCGTAGATGCCGCCGCGGGCCATCGCCTCGCAGGTGTCGGCGGCCATCTGCAGGGCGCCCTCGGCGCCGGTGCGCGCGTGGTGCCGCAGCAGGAACTCCAGGACCATCGACGGCGGGAACTTCGGCGCGCCGCCGAAGCCGCCGTGCCGCTCGTCGTAGTCCCGGGTCAGCCCGAGCAGCGCCTGTGCCAGCTCCTCCTCGCCGGGCACCCCGTCGCCGCCGACCACGAGCGAGCGCGCGGCCAGGTCGGAGGCGATCCGCTGCGCGACCTCGCCGACCTCGTCACGGCGGCCGGTCCAGGCGTCGCTGACGCCTTCCAGCACCTGACGGAAGGAGGGCATGCCGTGCCGGGGCGCGGGCGGGAAGTAGGTCCCGAAGTAGAACGGCTCCCCGTCGGCCGTCATCCACACGGACATCGGCCAGCCGCCCTGCCCGGTCGCGGCCTGCACGGCCTCCATGTAGACGGCGTCCACATCGGGCCGCTCCTCACGGTCGACCTTGATGTTGACGAAGTGCTCGTTCATGTACGCGGCGGTCTCCGCGTCCTCGAAACTCTCGTGCGCGAGCACATGGCACCAGTGGCAGCTGCTGTATCCGACGCTCAGGAACACCGGAACATCGCGCCGCCTCGCCTCTTCGAAGGCGGCGGGCTCCCACTGCCACCAGTCGACGGGGTTGTCGGCGTGCTGGAGGAGATACGGGGACGTGGCCTGCGCAAGTCGGTTCGCCATACCTCCATCCTTGCGCACCCGCCCCGGCCCCCGCCCGGCGCCACGGGGGCATCGTTCGTGCCGCGCGCCCGATCAGCGCCGCGTGGCGCGCGTGACGAAGGCGGCGCTGGCGTCCCGGCCGGGCGGAGGGCGAGCAGGTTCGTGTCTCGTCGCGCATCTCGCGGACGGGGGCGTAGGGGACGGCCGCCCGGTTCGTCGCCGGGCCGGCCGCCGACGCGATCACCACGGACGCTTCCGCGGACGGGACTTCCGCCTGCGGCCGGCTCCGGCCGCAGGCGGGGCGGTCTGCTCGGAATGGGACCAACTCGCCCCGGTTGAACCGGAACAGCGGTGCCGCGACGTGTCGAGCGGGCGGCGACGGGCGTCCCGCTGGTCCTCACGTACGTCCTCGACCCGGCGGCCCGCGTCCACCGGGACGGGACGTGTTCACCGGCGTGGTGAAGGCCGTGGCGCCCTTCGCCGTCGAGGTCGACCTCTGCGCGCTCCGACCGCGCATCCACGAGCCCGCCCGCCCGGCCCGTGCCGGGTCAGCGCACCGGCCGGTAGGTCGCGATGATCACGCCGCTGCTGGTCGGCCTGGCGCTCACCAGCTCCAGCTTCTTCATCGCGGCGTCGTCGGTGAACAGCTTCTTGCGCCCCTCGCCGGCCACCACCGGGTGGATCAGCAGCACCAGTTCGTCCAGCAGGTCCCGCTCCAGCAGCGAGCGCACCAGCGTCGGGCTGCCGGCGACGGTGATGTCCTTGCCCTCGCCCGACCTGAGCTCGTCGACCGTGGCCACGAGATCGCCCTTGACCAGCGTGCTGTTCGCCCAGTCGTCGACGCTGTCCAGCGTCGACGAGAAGACGTACTTCGGCGATTCGTTGATCCACTTGGCGAATCCGGCGTCCTCGCCACTGGTCACGGTGGGCCAGTAACCGGCCCATTCGGTGAACGTCACCCGGCCCAGCAGGATCGTGTCCGCGGTCTCCAGCGTGTCGGCCAGTGCCGCGCCCATCTCCTCGTCGAACGCGAACTGCCATTCGTTCGGGGCCTGTGCGACACCGTCGAGCGAGATGAACAGACCTGAGACAACCTTGCGCATGATTCCTCCATGAGTGAGTGCGGAGTCCGCCGTCCGCCCCTGCCCGGGCCGCGCTGCGGCCGGGAGCGGGCCGACACCGTCGGCCACGTCATGAACACTAGGCAGCGCCGGGGCTCAGGTCTTGTACAGAAGCGACAGCGGCTCCGCGCCGTCCGGTGAGCTCAGCCGAGTGGCGGTCCGGCCGATGTACCGGCTCAAGGACCGTGCCAGGTGCGGCTGGTCGAAGTACCCCAGCCGGTGGACGACGTCCTGGGCCGGCATCCCCTCCTGGACCAGTACCGCCGCCTGCCGCGCGCGGTCGATCTGCCGGACCGCGCCCTGTGTCAGGCCGGTGGCCGCGACGAACCGCCGCTGCAGGGTGCGGTCGGAGACGTCGGGGCGGGCCCCGCCGAGCACGGCGGGCACGATCGGGTCCTGGTCCACGATCCCCTCGCGCACCATCCGCAGGACGAACGCCTCCGCGTTGTCGTAGCCCGGGACGTGCCAGGCCGAACCCTTCAGCCACAGCGAACGCCGCGTCACGTCGGGGATCTCCGCGTTGCCGCCCACCAGGCCGCTGACGGGGATGTGCGGCATCGAGGTACCCAGGGCGAAACTGATCCCGAAGAAGACGGCGTCCTCGGGGACCGGCGCCTGGGACGCCCTCGGCTCCGGGCCCAGCACGGCGGCCTGCGGCCGGCCCTGGTGCTCCCAGAACACCAGCTCCCAGTGGGGTGTCGCGACCGACATCATCCGGGTCACGTCGACGCTCCGGCTGCGCCACACGCGCTCGATGTACGGCAGCTCCGACGTCCGGCTCTCGATCACCAGACCCATCCCGGCCCCCCTCGCACGGCCACGGATCCCGAAGTCCCGGGACCCGGAAGGACTGCCAGTCTGACACCCCGCCCGCGGACTCTCCCGCCGGAACCTCTCGCACATCCTCCCCAGGACCACGACACTTGACCGCGCGACATCTGGGTAGCGAACTCAGAATTCGGGCTTCCAGGGGGACGGGGGACACGCATGCGGGACAGCCACCGGGCTGAAGCGGAACGGCTGTTGGGCCGGGCGGTGGAGGAGGAGGTGCGGCGTTCGGGCGGGAGCTCGGACGCCGGGACGCTCCTCGCGCGGGGGCGCGCGGCTCTCGACTCGATGGCGGCGGGCGCGAGCGAGGAGTACGCGGCCTACGAGCACGCGCTCGCGGAGGCCGAGGCCGGGCAGCAGCCGCTGTCGCGGCGCTTCAGCCGGGAGACGCTGGGCGCGCCCGTGCTGGTCACCGCCGTCGCCGCCGTCGCCGCGATCGGCGCGGACGTCGCCCTCGGGACGGCGACGGGCACCGCGCTCGGGGCCGGTGCCGTCGTGGCCGTCGCCGGGGCGGCGACCACCGTCGCCAAGGTCACCGCCTCGCACTGGCCCGCGGCCCACCGCAGGGCGGGAGCACTGGCCCAGCCCGGCGGCGTCGAGCAGCTGCGGCTCCAGTGGCTGACGGCGCTGGAGGTACGGGGCATCCGCCCGTTCCTTGACCAGCAGCGGATGCTGGCCGCGTCGGCCCGGCCCGCGAAGAAGGCCGCCGTCGTGCCGCAGCTGCGCGGTGCCGACCGGTCCGCCGCCGCGCGCCGCAGGTCCGTGCTGGAGCAGTCGTTCGGGCATCTCCCGCAGCCCGAGGGGCCGTTCGCCGGCCGCAGGGAGCCGATGGCGCAGATCACCCAGTGGGTGCACGCGGCGCGCGCGTCGACACAGACCCTGCCGGTGGTGGTGGTCCTGCACGGTGACCCGGGCTCGGGACGCACGACGCTCGCGGTGCGCGCCGCCCACCATCTCAAGGACCTGTTCCGGGGCGCGTGCGTGGTCGATCTGCGGGGCGACGGCGAGCAGCCGCTGCCCACCCGGGACGCGCTGCTGCACCTGCTGAACCGGCTCGGTGCGCCGCGCGAGCAGCTCCTCTTCCGGGAGCGTGCCTCCGCGGAGCAGCAGGTGCGGCGGCTCGGCGAGCTGTACCACCAGTACCTGACCGGGCTGCCGGTGACGGTGGTGCTCGACGACGCGAGCGACCCGGACCAGGTCCGCGCACTGCTGCCGGAACGGTCCGACAGCCTGGTGCTGGTGACCGCCCGCGCCCCGCTCGGCCTCCCCGACGACATCCCGGCCCGGGTGCACCAGCTGCCGGTGGAGGCACTGGACGCGGCGGGTGCCGAGGAGCTGCTGCGGGCCGCGGCGGCGGATTCGGCCCCGGGACCGTACGACGTCCGGTCCGCGGAGGAGGTCCGGGAGCTGTGCGGCGGGCTGCCGCTGGCGCTGCGGACGGCGGGCTCCTCGCTGGGCGAGCGTTCCGCGGACCGTCTGGCGGCGGACCTCCGCGCCCTGGGACCGCTGGATCCGGTCGAGCGTGCGCTGCGGCTGCGCTACACCGACCAGCCGGAGCAGGGGCGGCGGCTGCTGCGCCGGCTGGCGCTGGCAGGCCGCGCCTCGCTCGGCCCGGCGGCGGCCGCGGCGCTGCTGGAGACCGACGAGAAGGAGGCGAAGCGGCTGCTGGCGGCCCTCGCGCAGGCGGGGCTGATCGACCATGTGCGTACGGGGCGTTACCGCCTGCACGACGCGGTGCGCCGCTTCGCCAGGGCCCGGCTGACGGACGAGGAGGACGCCGCCGCCCGCGGGGCGGCCCAGGAGCGGCTGATCCGGAACTACGCGGAGCTGGCCGGCGCGGTGATCCGGATGGTCGACGGCAAGATGTCGACGCGGGCGGGGCAGTTCGGGGCGTACGGCTTCCCCTCGCTGGACGCGGCGCTGCGCTGGCTCGACGAAGAGTCGAGCTTCATCACCTCGGCGCTGCGGCACGCGGAGGGCGTGGACCAGCAGGCCGTGCTCGGGCTGCTGGGCGCGCTGTGCGACTACTGCCTGCTGCGCGGCGACCTGTACCGGCTGGGTGAGATCAGCGAACTCACCCAGGCCGTGGACCAGGGGCTGCTGGAGCGCTCCGTGCGCTGGCGCACCGGTATCGCGGCCCGGCAGCTCGGCGAGCTGGACAAGGCGCGTACGACGCTGTCGTCGGTGGTGGGCCTGTACCGGGAGGCGCACCACGACGCGGGTGCGGCGCTCGCGCTGTGCTCGCTCGGGATCACCCTGCACCACCAGGGCAATCTCACGGAGGCGGCGGCGAAGCTGCACGAGGCGATCGCGCTCCAGGAGTCGCAGGAGCAGGCGGAGGACCGTGCCTGGTCGCTGCACGCGCTGGCCGCGGTGGAACGCGACCGGGCGAATCTCGCCGAGGCCCTGCGGCTGCTGGAGACGGCGCTGGCGCTGCACCGGGAGGGCGAGTCCCTGCACGGCGAGGCCTGGTCGCAGTTCCAGTTGGGGCAGGTGTTCCTGCGCATGGGCGACGTGCCCGCCGCCCGGAGCGCGCTGGAGGTGGCGCTGGACCTGTACGGCCGCACCCGCGACGCCCGCGGCGAGGCATGGGCGCTGACCCAGCTGGCACGTGCCCGGCTCGTCGACGGCGACCCCGCGCCGGCGGTGGAGGACCTGCGCCGGGCGCTGGCCAGGCACCGCGAGAACGAGGACGCCCGCGGCGAGGCGTGGACCCTCTACTACCTGGGCCAGGCGTTGGAGGAGTCCGGCGACCGCGACCAGGCGGTACGGGAGCTGGAGCGGGCGCGGACGATGTTCTCCCGGATGCGGGACGTGTACGGGCTGGCCTGCGCCCGGCACCACTCCGGCCGGGTCACCCGCGACCAGCTCGCGGCCAGGACGGGCAGCCTGCGCAACTCCGGCTTCGCCCGTCAGCTCCTGGTCGACGCCCGCGCCGACTTCGCCCGGATCGGCGTCGCGCACGGCGAGGCGTGGACATGCCTGGAGCTGGCGATGATCGACGCCGGGAACAGCCGCGCGCCGCAGGCGCTGGAGCTGTGCGACGAGGCGGCGGCGCTGTTCACCTCGTACGGCGACGAGCGCGGCGCCGACTGGGCGCGTTTCCTGCGCTGCACGCTCCTGCCCTACGCCTCGCCCGGCGGCATCGAGGTCGGCACGGTCGTCGCCCAGCAGGAGCTGTCCGAGCTGATGGCCACCCGCCATTCGTCACGCGACGCCAAGCTGGAGGACTGCGCGGAGACCCTGGCGGTGATGCTGGAGCGGGGTGTCCGGCTGGAGGACGGCTGGCAGGCCTGGCAGCTGAACATGGTCCCGAACCGGCATGCACGGGAGGTCATGGGCGTGCCGGTCGGCTGAGGCGCGAGGAGTCCGGACGGCCGGCCGGCTCGCGGCGGAGCGGGGGCGGCCGGCCGTTCACGGCGACGCCAGGCGCAGCGCCAGAGACGCGGCGACCAGCAGGAGGAACGGCAAGGGGGCCGGCAGGTGGGCCCAGCGACCCGAGCACGCGATCACGAGCATCGCACCCGCGTAGTAAAGGATCAGCCCGACGGACGCCGCGACGCCGATCGGGCCCCATCCGATGCCGATCAGCAGCCCCAGCACACCGGCTCCCTTGAGGGCGCCCAGTGCGGGGAGCCAGGTGAGCGGCACTCCGTAGCTCGTCAGGTTGTCGATGATCCACCGGGGGCGGATCAAATGGTTGGCGGCCGAGTAGCCGCTGGTCGCGGCGGCGAGGAGGGTGAATACGACATAGGCCGTGGACATGACGGACTCCGGTCGGACGGGACGAGGGCGGCCGGGGCAGAGCCGACGCCCCGTGGCATCAACCCTGGCGAGTCGGCCGACAGCGCGTCCAATAGCCGTTTCCATAGCCTGACGGCATGGACATCGACACCCGGTTGCTGCGTTCCTTCACCGCCGTGGCCGAGGAGGGGAATCTGACACGCGCCGCCCAGCGGCTCTTCGTGGCCCAGCCAACGCTGACCAAGCAGATCAGGCAGTTGGAGACGCTGCTGGGTGTTCCGCTGTTCACCCGCTCCCGGGCCGGGATGCGACTCACCGCGGCGGGCCGCGCCCTCGCGGACGAGGCGGCCGGGGTGCTGGCGTGCTGGGACCGGGCGGTCCGCGAGACGCGGGGCGCGGCCGGGCGGGAGGCCCGTGTGCTGCGGGTCGGTTTCGTCGCGAGCGCGGCCAACGAGTCGACGCAGGCGATCGTCGCGGAGTTCGCACGCCGCCGTCCGGACTGGCGGGTCCTTCTGCGGCACACCGACTGGACCGACCCGTCCGCGGGCCTCGCCGACGGCGCGGTGGACGCGGCGCTCGTCCGCGTGCCGTTCCCCGGCCACGACGCCTTCCGTGTCGAGGAACTCCTCACCGAGCCGCGCTGGGTCGCCCTGTGGGACGCCCATCCGCTGGCCGCGCTGGACGAGATCCCGTTCGACCGGCTGCGGGACGAGCCGTTCGTGGCAGCCCCTCCGGAAACCGGGACCTGGCGGGACTTCTGGGTCGGCGACGACGCCGACGACGGCCGCACCGCCCTGATCGGGGCCGTCGCCCGCAACACGGACGAATGGCTGGCGGCGATCGCGGGCGGCCACGGCATCAGCCTCACTCCTGCGGCCTCGGCCCGCTTCTACCCCCGCCCCGGCATCACCTACCGCCCGGTCACCGGCCTCACCCCGACCCGCGTCGGCGTCGCCTGGCCCCCGTCCTCGACCACCGGTCCCGCTCTCCAGGACTTCGTCCGCTCCTGCCTCACCACGTTCGAGCGGTGACCGTGGCGGTGGTGGCCGCCGGCACCCGCCCGCATCCACGAAGCCGCCTCCGTGCCGGCGGACGGTAGCGTCGCCCGGATGAACGACCACGACGGCGTGTACACGGGCAACGCGGGCAAGGACGCGGCGCTGGACCGGGGTTGGCTGCTCGGGCACTTCAAGGACGCCGGCGACGTTCGGCACACTGAGGCCGTGGAGATCAAGTGGGGCGTCCACCCGCGCGGTGACGAGCGTGCGCTGTGGGTGCGAGGTGATCGGCGGACTGCGCTGCTCGTGCTGATCAGCGGCCGCTTCCGGGTCCGTCTCCCCGGCCGGGACGTCCTGCTCGCGGAGCAGGGTGACTATGCGGTGTGGGGGCGGGGCGTCGACCACTCGTGGGTCGCCGAGGAGGACTCGGTGGTGCTGACGGTGCGGTGGCCGTCGGTGCCGGGGTACGCGGTGCCGGACGGGGTGTGAGCACCGGGTCCGGCGGCCAGCGGAGTACGGGTCGGCGAGCCGGACGGGTCGGGCGGCCTGCTCCGGGACGCGATCCGGAGAGCGGGCGCGTACCTGACGGCGGTCGGTTGGGCGTCACCGGGGAGATCGGGTACGGCGCACAGCGTGACACCACGACACCGGGTGGTGCCGTGGTGTCACGCCGGCAACGACGTACGCCCCTCTAGGCCGCCGAGCCGCCGGCCTGCTTCTTGGAGGCGCCGGCCGTCTCCGGCTCCGGCTCCTCCTCGAAGTTCACGCGGCCCATGTGACGGTTCATGGACTTCATCAGGGCCCACACGCCCACAGCCAGCGCCGCGAAGACGAGGAAGCCGAGGACACCGGGGGTGACCTTGTTCTCGTCGAGCTCCTTGGCGAGGGTGGCCATGTGCGTCATTGCGAGGTGTGCGCTTGCGCTCATGTCAGGCATTGTCCCGGATGCCCGCGAAGAGGTCGTCCTCGGGGAGGGAGGTTTCGACGAGCGACTTCGCGAGCTCGTACTCCTCCGTCGGCCAGACCTCCTTCTGGATCTCCATGGGGACGCGGAACCAGCCGCCCTCGGGGTCGATCTGCGTGGCGTGCGCGATCAGCGCCCGGTCACGGGTCTCGAAGAACTCGGCGCAGGGAACGTACGTGGTCAGCGTCCGCTCCGCGCGCTGGAACTCCTTCCACCGCTCGAGCCACTCGCCGTACGGCGACTCGAGACCGCGCTCGAGCAGCGCCTCGTGGAGGGCGACCGTGCGGGGACGGTTGAAGCCCTGGTTGTAATACAGCTTCTGCGGCTGGAAGGCCGGCCCGTACTCGGACTCGGGGAACTTCTCCGCGTCGGCCGCGCCCTCGAACGCCACCATCGTGATCTTGTGGGTCATGATGTGGTCGGGGTGCGGGTAGCCGCCGTTCTCGTCGTAGGTCGTGATGACCTGCGGACGGAAGTCACGGATCCTGCGCACCAGCTCGCCGGCCGCCTTGTCGACGTCCTCGAGGGCGAAGCACCCCTGCGGCAGCGGCGGCAGCGGGTCGCCCTCCGGCAGTCCGGAGTCGACGAAGCCGAGCCAGTCCTGCTTGACCCCGAGGATCTCGCGGGCCTCGTCCATCTCCTTCCTGCGCACCTCGTGGATGTTCTCCTCGATATAGGCGTCACCCTGGAGCTTGGGATTGAGGATGGAGCCGCGCTCGCCTCCCGTGCAGGTCACGACCAGCACGTCCACCCCCTCGGACACATACTTGGCCATCGTCGCCGCGCCCTTGCTCGACTCGTCGTCGGGGTGGGCGTGCACGGCCATCAGTCGCAGCTGCTCAGTCAAGACTCGATCCTCAATGAATAGTCGCGTCGTGCAACTTCTATAGTGACCGAATCGGCGGACGGAAAATTCCTGCCTCCGGCTCTCGAGAGGAACGATCATGGCGGCTGTCGGCGAAAAGCTTCCGCAGGGGCGCTACGGGCGCACGGCGGACGAGCGCGCGGACCGCAAGCTGCGGATCGTGGGGGCCGTCCTCGGCGCCTGCATGCTCGCCCTCGTCGGCTGGTTCGGCTACGACTACGTCGCCGGTACGCGGATCAGCGCCGAGGTGATCAAGTTCGACGTCGTGGAGGGCGCCGACGAGGTCCAGGTCCATCTCGAGGTCCGCAAGGACGCGCAGACCGCCGGCAGCTGCACGGTGCGGGCCCTCGCGGAGGACGGCGCGGAGGTGGGCCGGCTCGACGTGGCGATCGGCCAGGAGGGTGAGAACCGCATCGACGAGGTCGTGAAGATCCGTACGACGCGGCAGGCGACGAGCGCCGAGCTGATGGGCTGCAACGCCGAGTGACACCCCGAACCCCTCGCTGAGCAGGGGTTCTGCATTTACCGAGGCCTTTGTCCTCCCCCTTTCCCGCCGGAATTGTTAGGCTCGTGGTTTCGCCCACCCATGGGGGTACATCCTTGTGGGTAGGGCGATGCTTTGTATTCCCAGTACCTACGAGGAGCACCTGTGACCCAGACCAGCGACAACGTCACCTGGCTTACCCAGGAGGCGTACAACCAGCTCAAGGCCGAGCTGGAGTACCTGTCTGGTCCCGCGCGCACCGAGATCGCCAAGAAGATCGAGGCGGCGCGCGAGGAGGGCGACCTGCGGGAGAACGGCGGGTACCACGCGGCCAAGGAGGAGCAGGGCAAGCAGGAACTCCGTGTACGCCAGCTGACCCAGCTCCTGGACAACGCCAAGGTCGGCGAGGCCCCGGCGGACGACGGTGTCGTCGAGCCCGGCATGGTCGTCACGATCGCCTTCGACGGCGACGAGGACGACACCCTGACGTTCCTGATGGCGTCCCGCGAGTACGCGAGCGCGGACATCGAGACGTACTCGCCGCAGTCGCCCCTGGGCGTCGGCGTGAACGGCAAGAAGGTCGGCGACGACGCCGAGTACGAGCTTCCGAACGGCAAGAAGGCAGCGGTGAAGATCCTCGCGGCCAAGCCCTACTCGGGCTGAGCACGACGCAGACGACGAAGGGGCCGGACCGCGGTGAGCGGTCCGGCCCCTTCGTGTGCGGGTCAGGCGGCGGAGCGGTACTTGCGGACGGCCAGGGTCCGGAAGACCACCAGGATCAGCACCGACCAGAGCACCGAGGCGAGGATCGGGTGCTGCATGGGCCACGCGTCGGGGGTCTTGAAGCCGGGCGGCAGGTTGCCGAACAGCTCCCGGCAGGCCTGGACGGTGGCGCTGAAGGGGTTCCATTCCGCGATGTGCCTCAGGAAGGTCGGCATCTGGCCGGCGTCCACGAAGGCGTTGGAGATGAACGTCAGCGGGAACAGCCAGATGAGTCCGCCGGAGGTGGCCGCCTCCGGCGTGCGCACCGACAGACCGATCAGCGCGCCGATCCACGAGAAGGCGTAACCGAGCAGGAGCAGCAGCAGGAAGCCGAGCAGCACCTTGCCGATGTTCTCGTGGACCCGCCAGCCCACGATCAGCGCGACCACCGAAAGCACCACGAGAGTGAGCGCGGTCTGCACGAGGTCGGCGAGCGTACGGCCGGTGAGGACCGCGCCGCGCGCCATGGGCAGCGACCTGAAGCGGTCGATAAGGCCCTTGTGCATGTCGTCCGCGATGCCCGCGCCGGCGCCGGCAGTGGCGAAGGTGACGGTCTGCGCGAAGATGCCGGCCATCAGGAACTCGCGGTAGGCCTCCGGTGAGGTGGAGCCGCCCACCTGGATCGAGCCGCCGAAGACGTACGTGAAGAGCACCACGAACATGATCGGCTGGATCAGCCCGAAGATGATCATCTCGGGGATGCGCATCATGCGGATCAGATTGCGTTTGGCCACCACCAGGGAGTCCCTGACGGCCTGGCCGATGCCGCCACGGGGGCGGGGCGCCGCGAGCGGCGCGGTCTGGGTGGTGGCGCTCACTTCGCGCCCTCCTTCCTGGCGCTGGGGCCTGCGGCGTCTTCTCGCCCTGCGTCGCCGTTGCCCTCCGCGGCCTCCGCCGCGTGGCCGGTGAGCGAGATGAAGACGTCGTCGAGGGTGGGGCGGCGCAGGCCGATGTCGTCGATCTCGACGCCGCGGGTGTCGAGGTCGCGGATGACCTCGGCGAGCAGCTTGGCGCCGCCGGTGACCGGGACCGTGAGCTTGCGGGTGTGCTCGGCGACGGCGACCTCGCCCTTGCCGTAGCCGGCGAGGACCTCGCGGGCGGGGGTGATCTGGTCGGGCTCGTGGACGACGACCTCGACGCGCTCGCCGCCGGTGCGGGCCTTGAGCTGGTCGGAGGTGCCGCGGGCGATGACCTTGCCGTGGTCGACGACGCAGATGTCGTCGGCGAGGTGGTCCGCCTCCTCCAGATACTGCGTGGTCAGCAGCAGTGTCGTACCGCCGCCGACGAGCTCCTGGATGACCTCCCACAGCTGCTGCCGGTTGCGCGGGTCGAGGCCGGTGGTCGGCTCGTCCATGAACATCACGGGCGGGGAGACGACCAGGGCCGCGGCGAGGTCGAGCCTGCGGCGCATACCGCCGGAGTAGGTCTTGGCGGGGCGGTCGGCGGCATCCGCCAGGTTGAACCGCTCGAGCAGCTGACCTGCGCGTGCCTTCGCGTCCCTGGCGCTCATCTGGTAGAGCTGCCCGACCATCTGGAGGTTCTCCCGGCCGGTCAGGTACTCGTCGACGGCGGCGAACTGGCCCGAGAGGCCGATGGACCTGCGCACCTCGTTGGGGTGCTTGAGGACATCGATGCCGGCGACGACGGCGGAGCCGCTGTCCGGCTGGAGGAGAGTGGTCAGTACGCGCACGGTGGTGGTCTTGCCGGCGCCGTTCGGGCCGAGAAGTCCGAGGACCGTGCCTTCGGGGACGTCGAGATCGACGCCGTCCAGTGCCCTTACGTCGCCGAAGGTCTTGACCAGACCTTCGGCGTAGATGGCGCCTGGCATAGGGGTCTCCCATGGTGACGGGTGGAGTGGATCAGTGGTTGCGCGACAGGCCGGCTCGGCCCTCTCCCTTGGCGGGAGCATGGCAGGGGCCACACCATAACGCGATACATCGCGTCTCTCAAGAGGGTGTCGCGTCACGGCCCGCGCCGGGTATCGCGATACAGGCGCCTCGCCCTCCCGCCGCCGCGGAAGCGCTCAGCCCATGACCGTGTAACCCGCGGCGCGCAGGGTCGCCGCGACCTCCTCGCAGTGCTCGGGCCCCTTCGTCTCCAGGTGCAGCTCCACCTCCACCTCCGTGAGCCCGAGCCGGGGGTCGGTCCGTACATGGCTCACATCGAGAACATTGGCATCCGCCACTGACAACAGGCCGAGAAGACCGGCGAGAGCACCCGGCCGGTCCGTCAGCCGCAGCCGCAGCGACAGGTACCTGCCCGCCGCGGCCATGCCGTGCCGGAGGATGCGCTGCATCAGCAGCGGGTCCACGTTGCCGCCCGACAGCAGGGCGACGACCGGGCCCTCGAAGGATTTCGGATCGCTCAGCAGTGCCGCCACCGTGCTCGCGCCGGCCGGCTCGACGACCATCTTCATCCGCTCGAGACACAGCAGCAGCGCACTGGAGAGCGCGTCCTCGGAGACCGTACGAACCTCGTCGACAAGATCGCCAATGATTTTGAAGGGCACATCGCCCGGCCGCCCCACCTTGATGCCGTCCGCCATCGTCGACGGCCGCTCCACGGACACCGGACGCCCCGCCGCCAGTGACGGCGGATAGGCGGCGGCACCCTCGGCCTGGACGCCGATCAGCTTCACATCGGGCCGCAGCGCCCGCACCGCTACCGCGATCCCGGCGAGCAGCCCGCCCCCGCCGACACCGACGAGGATCGTCCGCACCTCCGGGCACTGCTCGAGGATCTCCAGTCCCACCGTCCCCTGCCCGGCGATGATGTCCGGGTGGTCGAAGGGGTGGATGAAGACGGCGCCCGTCTCCCGCGCGTACTCCTGCGCCGCGGCCAGCGTCTCGTCGACGACCTGCCCCTGCAGACGCACATCGGCCCCGTACTCCCTGGTCGCGGCGACCTTCGGCAGCGGGGCCCCGACCGGCATGAACACCGTGGAGCGCACCCCCAGCAGCGACGACGCCAGCGCCACCCCCTGCGCGTGGTTGCCCGCCGACGCGGCGACGACGCCTGCCGCCCGCTCCTCCTGCCGGAGGCCGGCGATCCGCACGTACGCGCCGCGCAGCTTGAAGGAGCCGGTGCGCTGGAGGTTCTCGCACTTGAGATGAACAGGCGCCCCCACCAGCTGCGACAGATGCCTGCTGCCCTCCATCGCCGTGACTCTGGCGACGCCGGACAGCATCTTCTGCGCCCCTCGGATGTCGTCGAGGATCACGGAAGGAATCTCGGGCGTACGGAAGCTCATGCTGCCAAGTCTGGCAGTTCGGGCCCCACCGGGCGGCCCCGTCCGCATCCCGGTCCGGCGACCGCCGCCCTCACCCGGGACGGGAGCCGCGGCGGAGCGGGCGGAAGGGCCCGGAGTCCGGCCGCGTAAGGGGCCCGTACCGGATTGTGCAGCGCAGGTACGCGGGGACCCGGGGCCGCGTACTCTGTCCCCCACCAACCGACCACCGCACAAGAGAGCCCCCGCAGCCATGCCCACTTCTCAGGACATGACGACCACTGCGTCTGCCTCTCGGGGGACCTCCCCCGAACCCGCCGGCGGCCCCGGTCTCCTCGATGCCCTCCAGCACCAGGTGGCCGTGTTCGCACGCCGCGCGGAACAGACACGGCTCGGCGGAGTCGGCCAGGTCCGCAACTCGATGGACCGTGCCGCGTACCTGCTGCTCAACCGCCTGGACCTCGAAGGTCCGATGGGCGTGAAGGCACTGGCCGCCGGCATGGGGATCGATTCCTCGACCGTCACCAGGCAGGTGGCGCCGCTCGTCGACAGCGGCCTGGTCAAACGCACCTCCCACCCGGAGGACGGCCGTGCGGTCGTGCTCCAGCTGTCCCCGCGCGGCCGGGCCAAGCTCGAAGAGGTCCGCGACTCTCGCCGCGAACTGATGGCCCAGGTGACGGACGGCTGGACGGAGAGCGAGCGGGAATCGTTCTGCACTCTGCTCACCCGTTTCAACACGGCCCTCTCCGCCCGCCAGGCCGGCCTTCCCGCCGCTGAGACGGAGACGCCGCAGACCTCTTGACCCAGGGCCGTCGCCGGGCCCTATATGAGGACGTGAGCGAGCGGAATTCAGCCATGGACCGCCGTCGCGCCCGTGAGTTCGATGCCTTCGTGGCGGGCGCGTCGAGCCGACTGCTGCACGCCGCGACCCTGCTCACCGCCGAGCCCCCGACCGCCAATCCGCTGGCACAGCGGCTGCTGACCGGTGCCCTGGCCCGCACCTACGCGCGCTGGGACCGGCTGCGCGGCGAGGACCCGTACAACCGCACCCGCCAGGAACTCGCCCTCCGCTTCGCCCGCAGCGCCTGGCGCTACCACCGGGTGCGTGGCGGGGTGCTCGACCGCCTCACCCCGCAGGAACGCCTGATCCTCGTGCTGCGCCTGTACGAGGGGGTCGAGGAGGAGCAGACGGCCGCGATCATCGGACTTCCCGCGGACCGGGTGCGGGCCATCTGCAGCCGTGCCGTATCCGCCATGCGCAGCGCCCGCCGGGCCCCCGGCCGCCCGCTTTTGAGGACGGCGTCATGAACGGCCCGGAACGCAAGGAGGACGAGGTCAGGCGGCTGATGGACGTCCCCCATCCCGTGGTCCCCGCCGGCCTCGGCCCGCGCGCCGCGGAACAGGGAGCACGGCTGCTGCGCCGCCACCGGGCGGTCCGCCGGGCGTGGATCGGGCTGCTGGTCGTGCTGGTGATCGCGTGCGTGGTGTGGGCGACGGTCACCGAACCGTGGACGGTGCCTCCCTCGGTCACGACACCGCCGCTCGAAGGCTGGTAGCGGCCGCTCGTCGCGGATCTACCCTGAAAGAGGGGCGCGACGAACGAGCCCAGGAGGCCGTCATGACCAGGAAAGTCGCCGACTGCCGCAACACTCCCAGCGTCTCCGGATGCACCCTCACCATCAGCGGTGAGGAGGAGGAAGTCGTGCGGGCGGCCGTGGAGCACGCCGTCTCCGTGCACGAGCACACCGACAGCCCCGAGCTGAGGCAGATGGTGCGCGATTCGCTGCAGGACGAGAAGGCCCACGTCTGACCGGATCCCGGTCCGGCTCCGTCGGCCCAAACGGCCCCGGCGGGTTCACCGGGGCCGACGGAGCACCGGGGCACGTCAGCCCAGCGCCTGCTGGAGATCGGCGAGCAGGTCGTCCGCCGCCTCGATGCCCACGGAGAGACGGACCAGATCCGCCGGCACCTCCAGGGCGGAGCCCACGACGGACGCGTGCGTCATCCGGCCCGGGTGCTCGATCAGCGACTCCACACCGCCCAGCGACTCGCCCAGCGTGAACAGCTTCGCCCGGTTGCAGACCTCGACCGCCGCCTGCTCGCCGCCCTGCACACGGAACGAGACCATGCCGCCGAACGCCCGCATCTGCTTCGCCGCGACCTCGTGACCCGGGTGCTCCGGCAGACCCGGGTAGAGGACCTGGGTGACCTTCGGGTGGCTGGTGAGCATCTCCGCGACCCGTGTCGCGTTCTCGCTGTGGCGGTCCATGCGCACCGGCAGCGTCTTGATGCCGCGCAGCACCAGCCACGCGTCGAACGGGCCGGCGACCGCGCCCATCGCGTTCTGGTGGTACGCCAGCTCCTCGCCCAGCTCGGCGTCCGCGGCGATCAGCCCACCGCCCACGACGTCCGAGTGACCGCCCATGTACTTGGTCAGCGAGTGCACGACGACGTCGGCGCCGAGCGCGATCGGCTGCTGGAGGTACGGGCTGGCGAAGGTGTTGTCGACGACGAGCTTCGCGCCCGCCGTGCGGGCGATGTCCGCGACGGCCGCGATGTCGGTGATGCCGAGCAGCGGGTTCGACGGCGTCTCGACCCAGATCACCTTCGTACGGTCGGTGACCGAGGCGCGCACCGCCGACGGGTCGGAGGTGTCGGCCACGGAGAAGTCGACACCCCACCGCTCGACCACCTTGGCGAAGAGCCGGAACGTGCCGCCGTACGCGTCGTTCGGGATCACCACGTGGTCGCCGGGGCGCAGCAGCGTACGCAGCAGGCAGTCCTCGGCCGCGAGCCCGGAGGCGAAGGCCAGACCCCGGCGTCCGCCCTCGATCGCGGCGAGGTTCTCCTCCAGCGCGGTGCGCGTCGGGTTGGCGCTGCGGCTGTACTCGTAACCGCCGCGCAGACCGCCCACGCCGTCCTGCTTGTAGGTGGACACCTGATAGATGGGCGGTACGACCGCGCCGGTCAGCGGGTCCGCGGTGTTGCCCGCATGGATGGCGCGGGTCTCGAAGCTGTGGAAGCTGTGCTGGTCGCTCATGAGGCCCGAGCGTAGTCCGGTGCGGGACCGGCCGTGGCCGCACACCACAGGCGTCCGGGACAATGGGCGCATGGAGATTCTCTGGTTCCTGATCGCACTGTGCATGCTGACCGCGATCATCGGCCCCGTCGTGCTGCGCCGCCGGAACGGCATCCGGCTCGCCGTGCCCGGCTCGCCCGACGCCGCCGACCCGGACAACTACGGATTCGTACGCCAGGAGCAGCTGGACGTCCGGATGCCCGGACCGGACCAGGACCTCCTCGACGTGCTGGACGTCGTCCAGCGGACCCAGGACTGGAAGGCCGCCTCCCAGCTGCTCGCGGGCACGCCGAAGGAGGGCGAGCGGCGCTGGCAGCGCGTCCAGGCCTTCGCCGGGGCCGCGTCCCTGGAGCTGGCGCAGCAGCCCGGCACCGGCGGCGCGTGGCTTCGCAGGTGGCGCTCGGAGGCGCCGAAGGACGCGGGCGCGGCGCAGGTGCACGCCGAGTTCCTGGTGCAGCAGGCGTGGCGCTCGTCGTCCGTCGGCGCGGACGACTTCCGGATCATCCTGGAGGAGGCCCGGACCGTCTGCGGCGAGGCCGCGCTGCTCGCGCCCGGCGACCCCGTCCCGTACATCATCGAGCTGGCCGTCGCCCGTGGACTCGGCTACGGCCCCGAGCAGTTCGACCAGCTCTGGGCGAAGGTCATCGACCGCGCGCCCGACCACATGGGCGCCCACCTCGCCGCCCTGCACCACTTGTGCGAGAAGTGGCACGGCTCCCGGGAGGAGGCCGACCACTTCGCCACGACGGCCGCGGCCCGCGCCCCGCGGGGGTCTCTGCTGGCGGCCCTGCCGCTCTTCGCGGTCTACGAGCACCTGCCCGAGGTGAACCTCGTGCGCTCCTTCTACCAGAGCGCGGTGGTCACCAGGGCCATGGAGGGCGCGCTGTTCGCGGTGCACTCCGCCCGCCCGGACGACCCGATGCTCGCGCACGTACGCCACCTGCTGATCGTCTTCCTGGTGAACTCCGAGCGGTGGGCGGAGGCGATGCACCAGCTCGTGCAGGTCGACGGCCACGTGGGCGCGCTGCCCTGGACGACGGAGCCGGACCCCGCGGCCGCGTACACGGTGTACCGCAACCTCGCGGTCGCCGGTTACGAGGCGAACGGCGGCAGCCCGGCGACACTGCTGCACTGAGCGCCTCTCGGCGGCTGCCGGGCGCGGGGGAGTCCCGGACGGGCGCGGGTGGAATTCCGGACGGCACCGGGACGTTGTTCCGGTGCCGTCACCGTGAAGGAGAACCAGCCATGCTCTTCGGCCGTACGCCCGTGCTGCCCACCCCCGAGCAGGCCCTCAAGGGCCGCCCGGAGCCGACCTTCACGGTCCCCGACCGTCACACCGTCCTCGGCAACCCCCTGCTCGGCCCCTACCCGGAGCACCTGGAGATCGCGGACTTCGCGCTCGGCTGCTTCTGGGGTGCGGAGCGCAAGTTCTGGCAGACGCCGGGTGTGTGGACGACGCTCGTCGGCTACCAGGGCGGCTACACGCAGAACCCGACGTACGAGGAGGCCTGCTCGGGCCTGACCGGCCACACGGAGGCGGTCCGCGTCGTCTTCGACCCGTCGGTGGTTCCGTACGAGTCGCTGCTGAAGCTCTTCTGGGAGTCCCACAACCCGACCCAGGGCTTCCGCCAGGGCAACGACGTGGGCACCCAGTACCGCTCGGCCATCCACACCCACTCCCCCGCCCAGGCCACGGCCGCGGCGGCGTCCCGCGACGCCTACCAGAAGGTCCTGACGGGCTCCGGCTACGGCACGATCACCACGGAGATCCTCCCGGCGGAGGGCCGGCCCTTCTATCCGGCCGAGGCCTACCACCAGCAGTACCTGGACAAGAACCCGGCCGGCTACTGCGGCATCGGCGGTACGGGCGTCTCCTGCCCGATCGGTGTGGCACGCGCCGAGGGCTGAGCCCCCGCCCGGCCGCGGCAGGGGACGGGCTTGCGCGAATCGAGGGCGGACGCGCCGTGGTCCTCCTACGATCCCTGGCATGCTGCTTCGCCGGGTATTACAGATGACCATGGTCCTCGTGCTGGCCCTCGCGGGGGCGGTCGGGGGCCTCACGGGGCCGGCGCTGGCCGATGAGGGCCCGCCGCCGGCCGATCGGCAGTTGCTCTTCTACAACCACGCCTACGGGGTGCTCGACCGGGAGACCGCCGACGCCGTCGAGCACTCCGGGTATCTGCGCGACTTCGCCAACTTCCAGGTCCGCACCACGACCGGGGCCGACGGGCGGACCTGGACCGGTCGCTATCTGATGGGGCGCGAGACCTATCTCGAACTCTTCGGGGAGGGCGACCTGCCCGGCCAGGACGGCACTTCGGGCGCCGCCGGGCTGGGGCTGTCGACCGAGCGGGCCGGTGACCTGGCCACGGTGACCGGGCGGCTGCGCGACCAGGGCGTCGAACCGGTGGAGTTCCGGCAGACCCGGGACTTCGGCGACGGTGTGCCGGTGCCGTGGTTCGACGCCGTGTTCACCACCACCACGTACGACGCCTTCGGCGCCTGGGGGATGGAGTACCTGCCGGAGTACTTCGCCGACCCGCGCGGCAACACCGAGCCGGCCTCCTACCCCGGTGACGTCGGCCGCGAGCGCTATCTGTCCGACGACTACCAGGACCGCCTGATGCGCGACGTGACCTACGTCCACCTCGGGGTCACGGAGACGGACCTCGGGAACACGGTGCCGCTGCTGCGGGCCGGCGGGTTCGTCGTCCGGCCCGTGCCCGGCGGTGTCCTCGCGGTGCGGGGCGGCACCACGCTGCGGCTCGACTCCGTGCCGCGGGACCGGGCGGGTCTGCGTCAGGTCGGTATGTCGCTCAACCGGTCCGTGGATCACCGGCACGAGGAGCGGATCGGCCGTTCCACCCTCGTCGTCGGGCCGGGCTCCCACGCCGTGTGGACCTTCGGCGGGACGCCGTAGGAGGGATCCCGAGGGACCCTTCAGGCGGCCTGCCCGAGTGCCAGTGCCGCGACCACCGGGGCCGCGTACACCAGCGGGAACGGGATGTGCGCGTACCAGCGCGCCCGGACCACGGTGGCGACGGCCCCGGTGAAGTACAGCACCAGCCCGGCCCCGGCCAGGACGCCGACGACCGGCACGAACAGGCCCGCGAGCAGGCCCACGGCCCCGGCCGCCTTGGCCGTGCCGAGCCAGGGCAGCCAGGTCATGGGGACGCCGTAGTCGGCCATGGGCCGCACGACCCATTGGGTGCGCAGGAAGACGGAGACGGCCGAGAATCCCACCATGGCGGCGGCCAGGACGGTGACGACGGCTTGGGCGGTGGACATCACGGATGCTCCCCTCGGGCGGGCGCCGGAGCGGGTCGCTCCGGCCGGGTCTTGCGTACGTCACTGCCATGACCCGCCGGAGGGCGGGGATGTGACAGCGCACCGCCACGGGATCCGGCGGCCGGCGGCCGCCGCCGTCCTCGGTCCCGGCCGCCGCGACGGTGATGGCAGACTGGACGTATGGGTTCGCACAAGCACTACTTCTTTCTCTGATTCCGGACGCGGACGCAGCGTGCGAGTCGTAGGACTCCGCTGACGTCCCTCCCGCGTCCGTCCGACAGCACCCGGCCCTGCCCCGGCATGCCCGCAGGCGCACTGCGCCCATGCCGCCGGGCGGGCCTGTCACCCAGGGAAAGACCATGCGCGAACGCGCCCGACTGACCATGAAAGACGTCTCCAAGGCCTACGACGGCCGTGCCGTCCTCGATCAGGTGTCGCTGACCGTGCGGCCCGGTGAACGCGCCTGCGTCATCGGTGAGAACGGCTCCGGCAAGTCGACACTTCTGCGGCTCATGGCCGGTGAGGAGGCACCCGACACCGGTGTGATCACGATCAGCGCGCCCGGCGGCACCGGGCATCTCGACCAGACCCTCGAGCGGACGCTCGGGCTCGGCCCCGGCCACACCGTCGGGGACGCCGTCGACACGGCGCTCGCCGAACTGCGCGACCTCGAACGGAGGATGCGGCAGGCGGAGGCGTCCCTCGCCGACGCGGACGAGGACGGACTCGCCGCCTACGGGGAACTGCTCACGGCCTTCGAGGAGCGCGGCGGCTACGAGGCCGACGCACGGACCGACGCCGCCCTGCACGCGCTCGGCCTGGGCGGGCTGCCGCCCGGGCGGCGGCTCGGCTCCCTCTCCGGCGGGGAGCAGTCACGGCTCTCCCTGGCGTGTGTGCTGGCCGCCTCCCCCGAACTGCTGCTCCTCGACGAGCCGACCAACCATCTGGACCGGCAGGCCACCGAATGGCTCGAGGAGCAGCTGCGCGGCCACCGCGGCACGGTGGTGGCCGTCACCCACGACCGGGCCTTCCTCGAACGGGTCGCCACCACGATCCTCGAGGTCGACCGCGACACCCGCGCCGTTCACCGCCACGGCGACGGCTGGGCGGGCCACCGGGCGGCGAAGGCCGCCGCCCGCCGCCGCCGGGAGCAGGAGTACGAACAGTGGCTGGACGAACTGGCGCGTACGCGGGAGCTGGTGGCGGCTTCGGGACAGCGCCTGGCGGCGACGGGGAAGGATCCGCGTCAGGGCTTCGGCAAGCACCGCCGGTCGCACGAGGCGAAGCTGTCGGGCCGGGTCAGGGCGGCACGGCAGCGTCTCGAACGGCTCGAGCGGGAGCCGGTCGCCGCGCCGGTGCCGCCGCTGCGGTTCACCGCACGGCCGCGCACGTCGGGCCGCTCGGGGCTGCTCGCCGAGCTCACGGACATCGGGGTCGGTGACCGGCTGCGGCTCGCGGGTCTGCGGCTGGAGCCGGGGCAGCGGCTGCTGGTGACCGGCCCGAACGGCGCGGGCAAGACGACACTGCTGCGGGTGCTCGCCGGGGAACTGCGCCCGGACGAGGGCACGGTGCGGCACGGGGAGCGGGTCACGATCTGCCATCTCGCGCAGGAGCTGCCCGCGGCCCCGCCCCGCGGACCGCTGCTGTCGGCCTATGCGGCGGGCCGGCCGGGTCCGCCGGAGGAGTTCGCCGACGAGTTGCTCGGCCTGGGCCTGTTCCGCGAGGTGGATCTGGACGTACCGGTCCCCGCGCTGTCCGTGGGTCAGCAGCGGCGGCTCCAACTGGCCCGCCTGCTGGCGTCACCGGCCGATCTGCTCGTTCTGGACGAGCCGACGAACCACATGGCGCCCGACCTGATGGAGGAGCTGGAGGAGGCGCTGGCGGCGTACGAGGGCGCCGTGGTCGCGGTGTCCCACGACCGGCGCTTCTGCGACGCGTTCACCGGCGACCGGCTGGAGCTCCGCGCCGGCCGCGCGGTGGAGCACGGTGGCACCGCCGGCCAGGACGGAGGCACCGCCTCCTCCTGACCGGCCGTCAGCAGCCGCCGCCGCTGCCTGCCCTGACGGTCACGCGGCGAGGCGCACGTCGCCCTGCCGTGCCGCCCCCACGGTCCGGCCGAACCGGGCCGTGGTGGAGCGGGCCGTGGTGGAGCGGGCCGGGCGGACGAGCTCGCGGTGGGACAGGGCCAGCAGGTCCGCGAGGCCGAAGCCGAGGGCGTGCGCGGTGGCGGCGAGGATCTCGGAGGATGCCTCCTTGCGGCCGCGTTCGAGCTCGGAGAGGTAGGGCACCGAGATCCGGGCGGCGTCCGCCACGTCCTTCAGGGTGCGGTCCTGCGCCAGCCGCTCACGGCGCAGGACCGCGCCGACGACATCCCGCCACAGCGGCTCCCTGGGCGCCTGCCCCGGTGCCGGTACCGGCCCGCCGGGGGCGGGTGCCGCGGCCGGGCGCAGGGGAACGACACGGGCTCGGTTCGTCTCGTGGCTGCTCACCCGTCCAGCGTAGAAGCGCCGCAACGCGCTGTGGAGCAGGAGCGGTTGCGCCAGGGGCGAAACCCGGCGTGACCCGGCCCGTGTCAGGCGGCTGCCGCGGGTCGTCCCGGACGCCCGCGGCGGTTCGCGGTTCGGCGGGCCGCCGTCTCGGCCGTGCCCGGCACGGTTTGGACGGGCCGGCGGTCAGGAGACCGCCTCCTGCGCCTGGCGCAGGCGGGCCGCCGTGGCCGAGGCGTCGTATCCGGGGGCGACTCCGTCGACGAGGATGATGTCGCCCGCCATGTGGCGGGTGCGCAGCGGTATCAGCTCCTGGTAGGCGGGCGACTCGTACCAGTCGCGCGCCTGACGCAGCGTCGGGAAGCCGATGACGACCAGCGCGCCGGGCCACTCGCCCTCGCGTACCTCGAGGGTCGCGCCGTGGACGAGGAAGCGGCCTTCGTAGGGGTCGAGGGTCGACTGGATGCGCTCCATGTAGTCGAGGACCTCGTCATCGAGGCGGGCGGCGGGCTGCAGGTTGCCGACGGCGTACGCGGTCATGGTGTCCTCCCGTGGATCGGCGGCTCGATGTGCCTCCAGCCTGCCGGGAGAGGGCGCGCCTGGCGATTACCTGCCGGGTAAGGGGCCGGGGCCGGAGCGCTCACAGCTTGGTCTGGAAGTACGCGATCTCACGTTCGCGCCGGTAGCCGAGCTGTTCGTTGACCTTCAGCATCGGGCCGTTGTCGTCGGCGACGGTCGTGGCCGTCTCGCGTACGGCGGGCCACTCGGTGGCCACGACGCCCATCATGTGGCGCTTGACGGCCAGGCCGAGACCGCGGCCCCGGTGAGCGGGCACGACGACCGTGTCGTACTGCATGGCCCGGACGTCGGACGGGTCGCGCAGCACCAGTTCGGTGTAGGCGGCGACGGTGTCGGCGCCGTCGGCCGTGTGCACGACGGCCGCGGAGAGTATGACGCCGCCGCGGTCCTCGATCACGCGGGCGGCGGCCCGTACCCGTGCCGCGTCCCACTTGGGCACGGACTGGTCCACGTCCCCCATCGGCGCGTCCTCCATGGCGTTGTGGGCCCCGGCGAAGGCGTCGGCGAGCCCGTCGGGCACGACACCGGTCCAGTGGGCGTAGGCGTACCCGTCAGGGAGGGTGGGCCGCACCGCGTGGGCGTCCGGCGCGTCCTCGAGCTTCTGCACGTACCAGGCCATCCGAAGGGCGTTGTCGAAGCCGTGGCGGGAGGCGAACCGCTCGCCGGGCCCGTCGAGTTCGATCATCGTGGAGACGGAGGTGCGGCCGTCCGCGGCGAGATCGTCGCGTACGGCCGCCCAGAGCAGGGTCCCGACCCCGCGGCGTCTGGCCCTCGGGTGGACGGCCAACTGGTCGAGGAACGCGGTGTGCTGATTGTTCCCGTCACCGAAGAGCACCACCGAGGCCACGCCGTCGTACGAGCCGTCGGCCGCCACGGCCACGTGGTGGACGGTCCGGCCGTTCACCGACGAGGTCCGCAGCTTCCCCTCGGTCTCCACCCGGCCCGGCGGGGGCACGTGCCCGGGAAGGTCGTGGAGGTGCGCGGCGCGGACCACGGTGTGCCAGGCGTCCACGGCGGAGTCGGAGGGCGGCGTGGGGAGGGGGGCGATCGTCATGCCGGGGACAGTACGTCCCGCTCCCACGGGGCCGCTCGGGAATTTCGACCGCCGCCCGCGCGGGCGGCCGGAAAACGACGACGGTGGCGGCCCCCTCGCGGGTGCCGCCACCGTCAGGTGTCACGGGCGGGTCAGACGGCGGAGCCGGCCTTCCACTGCGCCCAGTCCATGTTCCAGCCGTTCAGGCCGTTGTCCGGCTTGATGGTGGTGTCCTTGGAGTTCTTGACGATGACGACGTCACCGATGATCGAGCTGTTGTAGAACCAGGCGGCGGGCTGCTTGGCGTCGCCGGCGCCCTTGACGTCGTTCAGGCCCACGCAGCCGTGGCTGGTGTTGGCGCTGCCGAAGACGGAGTCGGGTCCCCAGTAGTTGCCGTGGATGAACGTGCCCGACGTGGACAGCCGCATGGCGTGCGGGACGTCCTTGATGTCGTACTCGCCCTTGCCGTCGTCGTCGGTGAAGCCGACCGTCGCACCGTTCATCCGGGTCTCCTTGAACTTCTCGGAGATCACCATCTGACCGTTGTAGGTCGGGTTCTCGGAGGAGCCGGCGGAGATCGGGATGGTCTTGATCGTCTTGCCGTCCTGCGTGACCGTCATGATCTTGCTGGCGGCGTCGACGGTGGAGACCTGGTTGCGGCCGATCTTGAAGGTGACCGTCTTCTGCTGCACGCCGTAGACGCCGTCGGCGCCCTCGACGCCGTCGAGCTCGAGCTTCATGGTGACGGTCGAGCCCTCTGCCCAGTACTGCTCGGGGCGGAAGTCGAGGCGCTGGCTGTTGAACCAGTGGCCGACGACCTCCTGGCCGCTGCTGGACGTCACGGTGATCTTGGACTGGACGGCCTTGCGGTCCGTGATCGCCTTGTTGAAGTTGATCGACACGGGCATGCCGACGCCGACGGTGGAGCCGTCCTCCGGCGTGAAGTTGCCGATGAAGCTGTTGGCCGGCGAGACGGTCGTGAACGACGCGTTCTCGTGGGCCTCGAGGCCGTCGGCGTCCTTGGCCGTGGCGGAGATCTTGTACGTGGTCGAGCGCTCCAGCTGGGCGTCGGGCTTCCAGCTCTTGCCGTCGGCGGCGAGGGTTCCGGCAACGGCGGTGCCGTCGGCGGTCGTCATCGTGACCTCGGACAGGGTGCCGTCGGTGACGGTGACCTTGGCCGCGTTGTTGATGCTCGCGTTGGTCGTGCCGTTCTTCGGCGAGATCGCTATTCGCGCCTTGGAGACCTCCTTGGCGGCGGCCTCGTCGATCTGCGCCTGTGACGTCTTCGAGGTCCCGGCAGCCGCGTCCTTCTCTTCCCCGCCGCCGCTGCAGGCCGACAGGGCCAGCACGCCCCCGAGCAGCGCGGATGCGATCTTCCATCCGCTGCGCCGCTTGCTGTCCGTCATCACACGCGTCTCCATCGTTGCCGAGTCCCCTGATCAACCACTGTGGACAACCCCCATTTCAGGTCATCCGGTTCCACATCGGTGCACGATGTGGGGAACAACACCTCACCGGTGCTCCCGCCGGACACTCCTCCGCCGGGTGCACCTCCCACCGAACTGATCGACGCTGCATCCGCCTCATCGGTTGCACCGTTCCCGGTCCGGCTTCGTCATTCGATTGTCGCCCCCGCGCTCCGGCCCGGGAAGCCCGGGCGGGAGTACGGGAGGGCGCCTGCCCTCGCGGGCCGGGCCCGAAGCATGTAACAGGTCACTTCCCGGTCCCGTTACGGCCACCGGCCGGTGTCGTCGTCACCTTCACCCTCGGCGCCCCGGCCGTCCTCCAGCACCGGGTAACCGTCCGGGCCCGCTTCGTAACCATCGATTTCGTCCTCGTCCATGTCGAGCTCCCAGTCGGCGGAGTCCGGGTCGTAATCGATCTGCTCGCAGCTCCACGACGCCTGGGCCAGCTCGATCCCGGGCACCTCGCTGACCAGGTCGAAGGGGTCCACCAGGTACGCGAGGGCCTCCGCCTCCTCCTCGCGCACCGCGGACTGGGCGTGTGTCCGCTCGTCGTCGGGCATGAACTCGTCGGCGGCGATCCGCTCCAGCGCCGCCCCGGTCAGTGCCCCGGAGTCGTCGACCTCGATCACCAATTCCACTCGCAGGCGCACATAGCGTGATGTCTCAGAGGTGGTCATACGACGGAGGGTATGGCCCTTCGGGCCGCGGCTTTCCCACGACCCGCTGCTTTCACTAGCATCGCCCCACCGGCCAATTCGAGGATGCCTCAAGGGGGATCGACTTCGTGTCCGTCGCACGTCGACCGCTGCTCACCGCCACAGCCGCAGGGACCCTGCTGTGTGCGCTGTGGTTCGTCCCTTCGGCGAACGCCACCGCCGAGAGACAGGCCGCGCAGGAGTCCGGCGGCTCCCGTTCCGGGGCTGCGGCCGGGGCGGCCGGCGAGGAGCTCCTGCTGGCGCAGACGGGCAGCGTGGACACCACTCCGTACGTGATCGGGGGCACCCTGTCCCTGGGCATCGGGGCGGGCTTCGTCGCGTACTCGATGCGCCGGCGTCACCCCGGCACCGCCTGACCCGCCACCCACGCGACGAGGCCGCCCCCACCGGTACGGCGGGGGCGGCCTCGGTGTCGCTGGAGGTCAGGCGAGCGGACCGGTGACCTTCTCCACGGCGGCGACGAGCCGTCCGTCCCGTACGAACGCGTCCGCCGCGGCCAGGTCCGGGGCGAGGAACCGGTCCGGGCCGGGGCCCTCGACCCCCGCCGCGCGCAGCGCCTCGATGGCGGCCCGCGAGGCCGGGGCCGGGGTGAGGTGGCGGCGCAGCTCTATGGCGCGGGTCGCCGCGTACAGCTCGACGGCGATGACGCGCGTCAGGTTGTCGACGGCGGTGCGCAGCTTGCGGGCGGCCGACCAGCCCATGGAGACGTGGTCCTCCTGCATGGCGGAGGACGGGATGGAGTCGGCGGAGGCGGGGACGGCGAGCCGCTTCAGCTCGCTGACCAGCGCGGCCTGCGTGTACTGGGCGATCATCAGGCCCGAGTCGACACCGGCGTCGTCGGCGAGGAACGGCGGCAGACCGTGGCTGCGGTTCTTGTCGAGGAGCCGGTCGGTGCGGCGCTCGGCGATGGAGCCGAGGTCGGCGGCGGCGATGGCCAGGAAGTCCAGGACGTAGGCGACGGGCGCGCCGTGGAAGTTGCCGTTGGACTCGACGCGGCCGTCGGGCAGGACCACCGGGTTGTCGACGGCGGAGGCGAGCTCGCGGTCGGCGACCAGGCGGGCGTGCGCCATGGTGTCCCGGCCGGCGCCGGCGACCTGCGGGGCGCAGCGGACCGAGTACGCGTCCTGGACGCGGGGGGCCTCCTCCTCCTGGAAGTGGCCGGTGAGGCCCGAGCCCTCGAGGACGGCGAGCATGTTGGCGGCGGCGGCGCCCTGGCCCGGGTGGGGGCGGATGGCGTGCAGCTCGGGGGCGAGGACCTTCTCGGTGCCGAGCAGTGCCTCGAGCGTCAGGGCTGCGGTGATGTCGGCCGACTTGTAGAGGCGGTCGAGGTCGGCGAGTGCCATGACCAGCATGCCGAGCATGCCGTCGGTGCCGTTCAGGAGGGCGAGGCCCTCCTTCTCACGGAGCTCGACGGGCGCGATGCCGTGCTCCGCGAGCAGTTCGCCGGCGGGGCGTACGGAGCCGTCGGGGCCCTCGGCGTCGCCTTCGCCCATGAGGGCCAGGGCGCAGTGGGACAGCGGCGCGAGGTCGCCCGAGCAGCCGAGGGAGCCGTACTCGTGGACCACGGGCGTGATGCCCGCGTTCAGCACGTCGGCCATGGTCCGGGCGACCTCTGGGCGTACGCCGGTGCGGCCGGAGCAGACGGTCTTCAGGCGCAGGAACATCAGCGCGCGCACGACCTCGCGCTCGACGCGCGGGCCCATGCCCGCGGCGTGCGAGCGGACGATGTTGCGCTGCAACTGGGCACGCAACTCGGGACTGATGTGGCGGGTGGCGAGGGCGCCGAATCCGGTGGAGACGCCGTAGACGGGCTCGGGCTTGGCGGCCAGCGCGTCCACGATCCCGCGGGCGGCGGCGAGGGCCGCGACGGCCTCGTCGGAGAGCTCGATCCGGGCGCCGTGGCGGGCCACGGCGATGACGTCATCGGCGGTGGTACCGGACGTCCCCACCACGACTGTTTGCATATCCATATTCAGCAGCGTACGGATTGAATCCAAACCTGTCACCACCGGTGGGCGGTCCGGCCCCTTACAAGCTGGTCACGGCCTGCGGGCCGTCACGGCTCGCTCCACGGCTCGTCGTCCTCCTCCACTTCCGGACGGGCGTCCCGGAAACGGCGGCGGTCCTGAGCGGACCGGGGCGGCGAGTCCGCCAGCCGCATCACCGTGCCGTCCCGCCCGGCGACCACCGGATTCGGGGAGCGTGCGGCCTTGGCCCGGTACTGCGCCGCGTCCGCCAGCCGGAAGAGCCGCCGGGCCGACCGCACCTCACCGATCGGGTCACCGGTCGACGCGACGCCGCACGCGACGCCCTCCCCGAGCTCCAGCTCCTTCGCCCGTACGCACAGGTCCTCGGACACGCCGACCACCTCGTCGGCGCTCGGCCCCACCGTGACCAGGCAGAACTCGTCGCCGCCGAGCCGGGCCGCCAGGGTGCCCGGCAGCATCGCCCCGCACAGGGACAGGACGGAGCCGAACCGTTCCAGCAGCCGGTCACCGACCGCGTGCCCCTGGGTGTCGTTCACCCGCTTGAGCCCGTTGACGTCGCACACCACCAGACTGACCACGGAGCCGTCCGCCCGGTGCTGCTCGAGCGCCTCGTCGAGCCGGGTGTCGACCGCGCGGCGGTTGGCGAGGCCGGTGAGCGGGTCGGTGAACGCGAGCCTGCGGACCTCCTCCAGCCGCTCCGTCTGCGCGATGCCCGCGGCCACGACCGACGCCAGGACGGTCGCGAAGTCGGCGTCCTCCCTGTCGAACACGGGCGCCGCTTCCGGCCTGGCCACGTACAGCTCGCCCCACGCCATGCCGTGCAGCACGATCGGCGCGACGACGCAGCAGCCCCGGCCGCGCCGGCGCAGCGCCGCCACCCGCTGATGGCAGTAGCCGTGCCCGGGCGTCACGGGACCCTGCGCCGTCTCCACCCACGCTCCCCCACAGCGCTCCGCGCGTGGATGGGACCCCCACTCGCCGCCGCCCGCCCAGCGTTCGTGCAGGAACTCGGTGATCTCGGGGAAACGGTTCACCGGGTAGGTCTCCGACTCCGGGAACTCCTCCTCGTCCGGCGCGCGTTCGCCCGCGTTGACCAGCACCCTCAGCCGCCCGCGCTCGCGCTCCCACATGGACAGGGCCGCGAACGACCCGGAGAGCGCGCCGCACGCACCGAGGGCCGCCGCCCGCCAGGACTCACGCGGGGTCGTGGCCGCGGCCATCGCCTGCGCCAGCGCCACCACGGCTCGCAACCGCCCATCCACAGCCATCCACCCAGCTTAGGGAGGTTTCGGACGATTTGATCAGATCTGGTGACCCGGTACGTGGAGCGGCCGGGCGACCGGCACCCCGCTCACTCGCCGGGCCACTGCGGCTTCCGCTTCTCGTTGAAGGCCGCGACACCCTCCGCGCGGTCCCCGGAGAACGCGGTCGCCCGCCACGCCGCGTCCTCGACCTCGAGCCCGGCGCGCAGGTCGAGCCCCTGACCGAGCCGCATGGCCTTCTTCGCGTTGCGCAACCCGACCGGGGAGTTCACCGCGATACGGGCGGCAAGCGCGAGCGCCTCGGCGCGGGCGTCCTCCGCGAGGATGTCGACGAGCCCCAACTCCCGCGCCTCGGCGGCCTCGACGCGCCGCGCCGTGAAGACGAGCTCGGCGGCGCGGGCGGCCCCCACGCGGCGGGGCAGCAGTTGCGTACCGCCCCCACCGGGGATGACGCCCACAGACACCTCGGGCAGCCCCACGAGCGCGGTCGCGTCGGCGACGATCACGTCGCAGGACAGCGCCAGCTCGAAGCCACCGCCGAGCGCGAACCCGTGCACGGCGGCGACGGTCGGCATCGGCAGCTCCAGCACACCGGTGTACGCACGCCGGGCCGTGGGCCGCTGGCGCACCAGGTCGGCGTCGGAGAAGGAGTTGCGCTCCTTCAGGTCGGCGCCCACGCAGAAGGCACGCTCACTGCTCGACGCGACGACGGTCACCCGCACGTCCCGGTCCGCCGCGAGCGCGTCGCAGGCCTCCCCGATGGAGCGGGCCATCTCGGTGGACACCGCGTTCATGGCCTTGGGGCGATCGAGGACGAGCTCGGCGACGTGGCCCTGCTCATGCCTGCGTACGACGACGAACTCCCCGAACCGCTGCTCGGACTCGGACATGGGGCACCCTCCCGGTTAACGATGGTTCACCGGGATCATAGGGGCGCGCTCGCCGCGACCGCTGCGGGTGGCTCGTTCCCCACCCCGCCCCTCCCCGAGCCGGGGCAGCCCCCGGACCCCGTACCGCGCTCCGCGAGGTGTCCTCGAACGCCGGACGGGCTGAAAACGCCGCCGACCGGCATCCGGCCCCGCCGGTTTTCGAAATGCGGCGGCTGCCTTCGACCCCGCCAGAGCTCAAGGCGCGGGGGCGATGTCCGGCCCCGCCGGCATTCGAGGCGCGGGGGCGCCAGGGTGTGCAGGCAGGGGGTGCGGGGGGCGGGCGGGGGGCCGGTGCAGGGGTCGCCGCCGGGCCCGTAGGGGGCGACGGGCAGGGCGCGGCAACTTGTCAGGACGGCCGGCGCGAGAGCAGCCACGGCTCCACCACGCCCAGGCCTCGCACCGGCCGCTGCCACATCGGCTGGAGCGCGAAGCGGTACGTGGGGACCTCGCGGCCCTCCTTCTCCGCCTTGACCGCTTCTTCCGCCGCCTCCGCCTCGGAGGCCGGCGCGTCCCCAGTCCTGATCACTTCCTCGGCGAACGCCCCGTCGACCAGTACGGCGTCCTTCGGGGCTATCGACGTCAGCCGGCTCGCCAGGTTCACCGTCGTGCCGAAGACGTCGCCCATGCGCGTGGTGACCGTGCCGAAGGCGATGCCGACCCGGAGCGCCGGCATCGACTCGTCGTCCGTCATCGTCTCGATGAGCCGCAGGGCGATCTCGGCCGCCGTGCCGGCGTCGTCCGCCGCGTACAGCACCTCGTCGCCGAGGGTCTTGATGAGCCTGCCGCTGTGGGCGGCGACCAGGTCCGCGCACGTGGTCTCGAAGGATTCGACGAGCTCGCCGAGTTCCTCCTCCTCCAGGCGGCGGGTCAGCCGGGTGAAGCCGACCAGGTCGGCGAAGCCGACGGCGAGACGGCGGTCGACCATCTCCTCGTCGTCCGCTGCCTGCACGACGCGGCCGGTCGCCGCCGCCAGCTGCCGTCGCCAGACGTAGACGAGGAATTCCTCGAGCTCGGGCAGCAGCAGCTCGACCAGCGGATAGGTCACTTCGGTGCGGGTCATGCCGGGCTCCGGCGGCTCGGTGAGCCCTTCCAGGAAGGAGTCGATCTGCCAGTCGGCCAGCCGGGCGGTGGTCTGTCCGGTGGAACGGGCGACCTGGACCGCCATCGGCTCGCTGAGCAGGCCGGCCTCGACGAGGCCGGCGAGCCGGCGCAGGGCGAGCACGTCCGCCTCGGTCAGGGCCTTGGCCTGTCCGATGTCGGCGAAGCCCATGGCCCGCCAGAAGCGGGCGGCGAGCTCCATGGAGACTCCGGCGGTGCGGGCCGCCTGGAAGGCGGTGTAGCGGCGCTCGGCGCCGAGGATCAGCTGTTCCAGCCGTATCGCCAGCGGGTCGTCCGACGGCTCCGCCGTGTGGTCGACCTCGTGGTGGGGCTTCGGGTGCACCGACCCGGAGGACCCGGACCCGGATCCCGAGGACCCCGATGAGGAGGCGGACGCGCCGGAAGAGCCGTCCGACGGCGGCTGCGCGCCCGCGCCGGAAGTGGTGTCGTCGACGGTCACCAGCCGCCTCCTGCCCGTTCCCTGCGCAATGCCCTGCCGATCTGTCGCGCGATCGCCTCAACGATACGGCAGGTGTGCCCCAGCTCACGTCCCGGCGGCCGAGGAGGTTCGTCCGCGGCCGCGGGGGACGGTGCGGCGGGCGTCAGCGCGCCGGCCGCAGGTGCACGATGTCGCCCGCGCTCACCGAGTGCCGCTCGCCGTCCGCCGTGGCCAGGACCAGCCTGCCGTCGCCGTCCAGGGCGACCGCCTCGCCGGTCAGGTCCGTGCCGCCGGGCAGCTCCGCGCGCACTTCGCGGCCGAGGGTGGCGCAGCCCGCCGCGTAGGCCTCCTGGAGCCCGCAGGCGGCCGGGTCGCCGCCGGCGGTGCGCCAGGCGGTGTACCACTTCTCGAGGGAGCGCAGTACGGCCCGCAGCAGGGGGTCACGGTCGGTGGACACCGCGTCGGCGAGGACCAGGGAACCGGAGGTGGGGACGGGCAGCTCGTCGGCGTGGAGGGAGACGTTGATGCCGAGGCCGAGCACCACGCCGTCGTCCCCGGCGCGTTCCGCGAGGATGCCGCCCGCCTTGCGTTCCTCTCCGCCTACGACGACCAGCAGGTCATTGGGCCATTTGAGGGACATGTCCGTGCCCGCGGCCCGCGCAAGGGCCGTCGCGGCGGCGACACCGGCGAGCAGCGGCAGCCACCCCCAGCGCGTCACGGGCACGTCGTCGCCGGGCCGCAGGAGTACGGAGAAGAAGAGGCCGGAGCGGGCGGGGGCGGTCCAGGTGCGGTCCAGCCGGCCCCGTCCCGCGGTCTGCTCCTCCGCGACGAGCACCGCCCCTTCCGGCAGGGAGGCGGCCCGTGCGGCCAGGTCGGAGTTGGTGGAACCGGTGGACGCCACCACGTCCAGGGAGGTCCACAGACCGCCCGGCACGACGACGGCGCGGCGCAGGACGGAGGCGTTCAGAGGGGGCCGCTCGAGGTCGGACCAGCGGCTCTCGGGCGCATTGGGAGGCGTCATGCAAGCCAGGTTAGGTGTGGCCAACGCCGCACTGCCGAACGGTATCCGCGCCGATACGCTACGAGTCAGTAGCAACCGATCGTTAACACGCCCCGGTAAGCCAGTCCCCGTAAGCCGTCCCCGTGACCAGCCAGGGAGCCGCATCCCGATGTCCGAGCCGGAAATCGCCCTCTCGCAGAATCCAAGCAGCCACACCACCGCGGGAAAGATCGCGGATCTTCAGCGCCGTATCGAAGAGGCGACGCATGCCGGCTCCGCTCGCGCGGTGGAAAAGCAGCATGCGAAGGGCAAGTTGACCGCCCGGGAGCGGATCGAGCTGCTGCTGGACGAGGACTCGTTCGTGGAGCTCGACGAGTTCGCCCGCCACCGCTCGACCAACTTCGGGCTGGAGAAGACACGGCCGTACGGGGACGGTGTCGTCACCGGTTACGGCACGGTCGACGGCCGCCCCGTCGCGGTCTTCTCGCAGGACTTCACCGTCTTCGGCGGTGCTCTCGGCGAGGTGTTCGGACAGAAGATCATCAAGGTGATGGACTTCGCGCTGAAGACCGGCTGCCCGGTCATCGGCATCAACGACTCCGGCGGCGCCCGCATCCAGGAGGGTGTCAGCGCGCTGGGCATGTACGGCGAGATCTTCCGCCGCAACACCCACGCCTCCGGCGTCATCCCCCAGATCTCGCTGGTCGTCGGCCCCTGCGCCGGCGGCGCGGTCTACTCGCCGGCGATCACCGACTTCACGGTGATGGTCGACCAGACCTCGCACATGTTCATCACCGGCCCCGACGTCATCAAGACCGTCACCGGCGAGGACGTCGGCTTCGAGGAGCTGGGCGGCGCCCGTACCCACAACACCACCTCCGGTGTCGCGCACCACATGTCGGGCAACGAAAAGGACGCGATCGAGTACGTCAAGTCCCTTCTGTCGTACCTGCCGTCCAACAACCTGTCCGAGCCGCCGTCCTTCCCGGAGGAGGCGGACACCGCGGTCAGCGAGGAGGACCGCGAGCTGGACACGCTCATCCCCGACTCGGCGAACCAGCCGTACGACATCCGCACCGTGATCGAGCACGTCCTCGACGAGGGCGAGTTCCTGGAGACCCAGGCGCTGTTCGCGCCGAACATCGTCACCGGCTTCGGCCGGGTCGAGGGCTTCCCGGTCGGCATCGTCGCCAACCAGCCGATGCAGTTCGCCGGCTGCCTGGACATCAACGCCTCCGAGAAGGCCGCGCGATTCGTGCGCACCTGCGACGCGTTCAACGTGCCCGTGCTGACCTTCGTCGACGTGCCCGGCTTCCTGCCCGGCGTGGACCAGGAGTACGGCGGCATCATCCGCCGCGGCGCCAAGCTGATCTACGCGTACGCGGAGGCCACGGTCCCGCTGATCACCGTCATCACCCGTAAGGCGTTCGGCGGCGCGTACGACGTCATGGGCTCCAAGCACCTGGGCGCCGACCTCAACCTGGCGTGGCCCACCGCCCAGATCGCCGTCATGGGCGCGCAGGGCGCGGTGAACATCCTGCACCGCCGCACCATCGCCGCCGAGGCCCCGGAGCACCAGGAGGCCACCCGCGCCCGGCTGATCCAGGAGTACGAGGACGCCCTGCTCAACCCGTACACGGCCGCAGAACGCGGCTACATCGACGCCGTGATCATGCCGTCCGAGACCCGGGCACAGATCGTCAAGGGCCTGCGCCAGCTGCGCACCAAGCGGGAAAGTCTGCCGCCCAAGAAGCACGGGAACATCCCCCTGTAGGGGCTCCGAGGCACGAGGAAGGGACGCGACGATGATCAGGGTCGTACGAGGAAACCCGACTCCCGAGGAGCTGGCCGCCGCACTCGCGGTGGTCCAGGCCCGCGCCGCGGCGAGCGCCGGAGCCGCGGCCGGGGAACCCCGGACGCCGGAGGGCTGGTCGGATCCGGCGCGCATCGCCCGCAGCAGCCGGCCGCTGCCCGGCCCGCGGGCGTGGGCCCGCAGCTACTGGCCCGTGTGACAGCGCTGTGAGCGGAGGAGGCCGGGCCCTGTGCGGGCCCGGCCTCCTCGCTGTTCACAGCACGTCGGCCAGCAGCTCGGCCATGACCTGATAGCCCTTGTCGCCGGGGTGGAGGTGGTCGCCGAAGTCGTAGGCGGGGTGCAGACGCGCCGGGTCCGCGGGGTCGGCGAGGGCCCGGTCGAAGTCGACGACGGCGTCGTACTCGCCACCCGTGCGGATCCAGTGGTTGACCTCGGGGACGACGCGCGCCGAGTGCGTGCCCCAGTGGTCGGACCCGGCCAGCGGCAGCAGCGTCGCGCCGACGATCCGCACGCCCGCGGCGCGTGCCTGCCGGATCAGCTCCCGGTGGCCCGCGACGACCTCCGCGGAGCCGACGACCGGAGCGGGCTTGTAGGTCGGCTCGTCGGGGGCCTCGCTGAAGCCGATGTCGTTGAGTCCTTCGAGGACGACGACGGTGGAGACGCCGGGCTGCGAGAGGGCGTCGCGGCGGAACCGCGCGGTTCCCCTCTCCCCGTACCAGGCCGAGTCGTTGAGCAGGAGGTTGCCGCCGATGCCGGCGTTGAGGACGGGCCGGCCGGTGAGTTCGGCGAGCGCGTCGGACCAGCGGCGGTCCGCTCCGGGCGTCGACCCGAAGCCGTCCGTGACGGAGTCCCCGAACAGGACGATCCCGTCCGTGCGTCCGGCGGCGACCTCCACACCGGCCAGGTGGTACCAGGACGCGGTGACGTCGGTGAACGCCGCTCCGGACAGGTCGGCACGGCGGTCACCGCCGGCCCGGTAGGAGTCCGTCCACGCCTGCGAGTGGAACGTCACGGGGCCGGTCGTGCCGGCGAAGTACAGCGTGACCGTCACGGAGCCGAGCCGCTCGACGGCCAGGTCCGCCGGGTCGCTGCGCAGTTCGGCCCGCGCGGGAACCACGGCGGACCGCGCCCCGCCGAAGGTGAGCTCCCGGACGGACCCCTCCTCGATCGCGGCGCCGCCGGCGGAGCGGGCGACGGTGGCCCCGGTCAGGTGCAGCGGGGACGTGCCGTAGGCGTTGGAGAGCCGTATGCGCAGGCGCTCGCCGCCCGCTGTGACGCGCACGATCTGGCGGACGGTCCCGTCCGAGAAGCCTTCCTGGGACCAGTTCGGGGTGAAGCCGGTGCTGGGCATCTGGGGAGAGGCGGCCCAGGCCGCGGTCCATTCGCTCATGACGTACCCCTTCCGCCACTAATGGGCGGTGAGTTCCATTAGGATGGGAGCACGCTAACAGAGTTCTCGTCGCTAATGGAACAGGAGACCCGTTTGGACGCCACACCGGGTACGGTCCGCCCCGGCGGCCGCACCGCGAAAGTCCGTGCCGCCGTGCTCGCCGCCACCCAGGAAGCACTGGTCGACGGCGGGTTCCACGCCCTGACGCCGGACCGGGTCGCGGCAGTCGCGGGAGTCGGCAAGACCACCGTCTACCGGCGCTGGCGGTCGTCGGCCGGGCTGGTCGCGGACCTGCTGCGCGACATGGCCGAGCAGTCCCTGCCCGCCGCGGACACCGGATCGCTGGAAGGGGACCTGCGCGCCAACGCGGCGCTCGTACGGGACACCCTCACCGACCCGCGCATGGGGCCGGTCTTCGCCGCCGTCATCGCGGCCGCCGCGTGCGACGAGGAGTGCGCAAAGGCCCTCCACGGCTTCTACGCGACCCGGCTCGCCGAGTGGACCCCGGCGGTCGAACGCGGCCTCTCCCGCGGGGAGATCCCGGCCGGCACCGACCCGCTGGACGTCCTGCGGGCCGTCTCCGCACCCCTGTACTACCGCTTCGCCGTCAGTCGCGAGCCCCTGACGGCCGACGTCGCACAGCGAGCGGCGGCGGCGGCGCTGGCCGCCGCGCGGGCGGGTGCGTTCGTGGTTTGAGTACGCATACTCAGGCGCGAGGCCACCCGCACCAGCACCATCGAAGGCATGCTGTGGTCCGACCCGGAGAACGAACCGCCCAAGGAACTCCGCGACATGCAGACGATGCTGCGTCGCGCGGGGCTGGTGCTGGCGCTGGCGATGGTGGTGGCGATGTTCGCGGCGGGCCTGCGGTGAGCAAGGCCTGACAAAAGCGCGCGCCGCCTGTCCCGCTGCGGCCCGGGGGCCGCACCCCGGAGCCGGGACGGGCCCAGGGCCCCGGCCGGACTCCGCCCAGCACCCCCGCGCCGCCGCCTACGATGGCCCCCATGACCAGCCCGTCACCCCACCGCACCCGTCTTGTCCTCGCCTCCGCCTCCCCCGCACGGCTGAATCTGCTGCGGCAGGCCGGCCTCGCGCCGGACGTGATCGTCAGCGGCGTCGACGAGGACGCACTCACCGCGCCCACCCCCGCCGAGCTCGCGCTCGTGCTGGCCGAGGCGAAGGCCGCGGCCGTCGCCGCCCGGCCGGAGGCCGCCGGGGCGCTGCTGATCGGGTGCGACTCGGTCCTGGAGCTCGACGGCGAGGCGCTCGGCAAGCCCGCCGACGCCGAGGAGGCGACCGCCCGCTGGAAGGCGATGCGCGGCAGGGCGGGCGTCCTTCGGACAGGGCACTGCGTGATCGACACGGTGACCGGCCGCCGCGCTTCCGCGACCGCGTCGACGACGGTGCGCTTCGGCGAGCCGACGGACGCCGAGATCGCCGCCTACGTCGCGAGCGGCGAACCGCTGTACGTCGCGGGGGCGTTCACGCTGGACGGCCGCTCGGCCCCGTTCATCGACAGCATCGAGGGAGACCCGGGCAACGTCATCGGACTGTCGCTGCCGTTGCTCCGCCGGCTCCTGGCGGAGCTGGGCTTCTCGATCACGGATCTCTGGACCGCCTGAGCCGACGACGGGTCAGGCGGGCGCCGGGCCGCTGACGGGCGCCGCCTGGTCGTCGCCCTCGGCAGGCCCGGCCGGGGACCGGTCGTTGCCGTACACGATCAGGGACGCGACCAGCAGGCCGAGCACCACCATCAGGAACACGAAGGCGCTCCAGCCGACCAGGCCCACCGCCACCGCGCCGAGCACCCCGTGCACGACGGCAAGGGTGATGAGGGCGATGCGGGCGAAGCGGCCGGGCGCCCGGTCGCGTATGCCCGCCACGAGGAGCAGCACGCCGCACAGGGCGAGGAAGAGGCCGGACCCTATCCCCAGCCCCCACGTCGCGGTGACCATCACGTCCGGGTCCATGCCGTCCAGCGACATTCGCTGGGCCCCGACGAACGTGGCCATGACACCGTTGAGCACCACGATGCCGACGGCCTCCATCAGCAGGACAAGCGCAGCCACCACGGCCACCGGTCTGCGCACCACGGCGCCCCCAACCCTCTGTGTACCGGAAGTACGTACGACAGCCGCGAGGCTACTGACCGGTAAACGCGGGGACAAGGGTTGCGGCACGCTCGGTCCCCAGGCAAAGAATCGTTGGGCCATTCGTAGGGACTCCACAAAGAAACGTGTCGCGCCGCTGCCGCCACAGACAGAGACCTTGACCACACCAGAGGGCTACTGTGCTCGGGAGGAACCCGTCGTACCGTGGTGCGACAAGGGATTTCGCGATCGAGCGAGCCTCGAATCACGCTCCGTGTGGGCAAGCTCACCATTGGGGACGGGTCGAAAGGCCGTGTCGGCAGTCCCTAAACTCAGCTTGTTTCAAGGAGGGAGCCATCGTGCGCAAGGTGCTCATCGCCAACCGTGGCGAAATCGCTGTCCGCGTTGCCCGTGCCTGCCGGGACGCCGGGATCGCGAGCGTAGCCGTCTACGCCGATCCGGACCGGGACGCATTGCATGTCCGCGCGGCCGACGAGGCGTTCGCCCTGGGCGGTGACACCCCGGCCGCCAGTTACCTGGACATGGCCAAGGTGCTTCAGGCCGCGGCCGATTCGGGGGCGGACGCCATCCACCCCGGGTACGGCTTCCTGTCCGAGAACGCGGAGTTCGCCCAGGCGGTCATCGACGCCGGCCTGACCTGGATCGGCCCGCCGCCGCAGGCCATCCGCGACCTCGGTGACAAGGTCGCCGCCCGTCACATCGCCCAGCGCGCCGGCGCCCCGCTGGTCGCGGGCACGCCCGACCCGGTCTCGGGGGCCGACGAGGTCGTCGCGTTCGCCAAGGAGCACGGCCTGCCGATCGCGATCAAGGCCGCCTTCGGCGGTGGCGGTCGTGGCCTGAAGGTCGCCCGCACGCTCGAAGAGGTGCCGGAGCTGTACGACTCCGCAGTGCGCGAGGCCGTCGCCGCCTTCGGCCGCGGCGAATGCTTCGTCGAGCGTTACCTCGACAAGCCGCGCCACGTCGAGACCCAGTGCCTGGCCGACACCCACGGCAACGTGGTCGTCGTCTCCACCCGTGACTGCTCGCTCCAGCGCCGCCACCAGAAGCTGGTCGAGGAGGCCCCGGCGCCGTTCCTGTCCGAGGCCCAGAACGCGGAGCTGTACCGGGCCTCCAAGGCCATCCTCAAGGAAGCCGGCTACGTCGGCGCCGGCACCGTCGAGTTCCTCGTCGGCACCGACGGCACCATCTCCTTCCTCGAGGTCAACACCCGCCTCCAGGTCGAGCACCCGGTCACCGAAGAAGTCACCGGCATCGACCTCGTCCGCGAGATGTTCCGCATCGCCGACGGCGAGGAACTGGGCTACGACGACCCCGCCGTGCGCGGCCACTCCTTCGAGTTCCGCATCAACGGCGAGGACCCGGGCCGGGGCTTCCTCCCCGCCCCCGGCACCGTCACCGCCTTCAACGCGCCCACCGGGCCCGGCGTCCGCCTCGACGCCGGCGTCGAGTCCGGCTCGGTCATCGGCCCGGCCTGGGACTCCCTCCTCGCCAAGCTGATCGTCACCGGCGCCACCCGCGAGCAGGCACTGCAGCGCGCGGCCCGCGCGCTGGCGGAGTTCGAGGTCGAGGGCATGGCCACCGCCATCCCCTTCCACCGTGCCGTCGTCGCCGACCCGGCGTTCACCGCGGACCCCTTCCGGGTCCATACCCGGTGGATCGAGACCGAGTTCGTCAACGACATCAAGCCGTTCACCGTCCCCGGGGACACCGAGGAGGACGAGGCCGGCCGCGAGACCATCGTGGTCGAGGTCGGCGGCAAGCGCCTCGAGGTGTCGCTGCCGTCCTCGCTCGGCATGACCCTGGCGCGCACCGGCCTGGCCGCCGGCGCCAAGCCCAAGCGCCGCGCGGCGAAGAAGTCGTCGTCGGCCGCGTCCGGCGACACCCTCGCCTCCCCGATGCAGGGCACCATCGTCAAGGTCGCCGTCGAGGAGGGCCAGGAGGTCAAGGAGGGCGACCTCATCGTCGTCCTGGAGGCCATGAAGATGGAGCAGCCGCTCAACGCGCACCGCTCCGGCACCGTCAAGGGCCTCGCGGCCGAGGTCGGCGCCTCCCTCACCTCCGGCGCCACCATCTGCGAGATCAAGGACTGACACGTCCGACCGTCTGCTGAAGGGCCCCCGGCATCCGTGCCGGGGGCCCTTCGTCGTGGGCGCGTCCTGTGCTGCTCGTGACGCGGACGTCCCGGCGCCGACGCCCCCTCGTCCCTGCCGGGCCGCGCCCGGCAGGACGGGCCGCTGCCGCCCTCCGCCGCCGCCCGTACCCGGCGTCCGGCATCCTTGGCGGTGTGACGGACACCAGGACCAAGCGCGCCGACGCGCGCCGCAACTACGACCGGCTGCTGACCGAGGCGCGGGCCGCGTTCGCCGAGCGCGGCACCGACGCCTCGCTCGAGGAGATCGCCCGCAGCGCGGGCGTCGGGATCGGCACGCTGTACCGCCACTTCCCCAACCGTCACGCCATGATGAACGCCGTCTTCCAGGAGTCCCTCGCCGCCCTGCTGGAGCGCTCACGCGAACTGGCCGGTGCGGAGCAGCCGTGTACGGCGCTCGTGGAGTGGCTGCGCGCCCTCATCACCCATGCGGGTGAATACCGAGGTCTCGCCCGTGCGCTTCTGTCGGCGTCCCACGACAGGAACTCCGCCCTGTCGGCGTGCAGCGTCCCCCTGCGCGACGCCGGTGAGCGCCTGCTGTCCCGGGCCCAGGAGACCGGGTCGGTCCGTGCGGACGTCTCGATCGACGACCTGATGCAACTGACGAACGCGATCGCGCTCGCGGCGGAACAGGACCCCAAGGACCCGGAGTTGGCGGACCGCCTGCTGACGCTGACCCTGCGGGGCCTGCGGTCGGAGAACCGCCCCTGCTGACGGCGCCGCCGGGGATGCCCGGCGCGGCTGTTCTGCCGTTGAGGACCTGCACCGAGCCGTCCCGACCCTCACGCCGTGCGGCCGCCGGGCCCTCGTGCCGCTCGCGGCACCGGAGCCCGGCGGCTCAGCGACGGCGCAGGTCGGCGACGCGTGCCGACCGGTCCGGAAGGGGCTCCGGGGCCAGCGCGCCCGTCGCGCTGCGCAGTCCCGCCCGGGTGCGGCGCTGACCGGGCAGCGGTACCTCGGGGCGCGGCGCGGGCGCCGCCCCCGCCCCGGCGACCGCGATCTGCACACCCTGGTCCGCGAGCGCCTGGAGCTCCGTCGCCGCCCGGTCGTCGTGCACCGGCGGCTCGTCCGTCACCAGGCGGGTGATCACATCCGTCGGCACGGTCTGGAACATCGTGTCCGTACCGAGCTTGGTGTGGTCCGCCAGGACCACGACCTCCGACGCGGCCTGGACGAGCGCCCTGTCGACGCTCGCGGAGAGCATGTTGGACGTGGACAGTCCGCGCTCGGCCGTCAGCCCGCTCCCGGACAGGAACGCGCGGGAGACCCGCAGCCCTTGGAGGGACTGCTCCGCGCCGCTCCCGACCAGCGCGTAGTTGGAGCCGCGCAACGTGCCGCCGGTCATGACGACTTCGACCCGGTTGGCATGGGCGAGCGCCTGGGCGACCAGGAGGGAGTTCGTGACCACGGTCAGTCCGGGAACGCGCGCGAGCCGGCGGGCCAGCTCCTGCGTCGTGGTACCGGCGCCGACCACGATGGCCTCGCCCTCTTCCACGAGGGCGGCCGCGAGGTCGGCGATGGCCGTCTTCTCCGCGGTGGCGGACAGGGATTTCTGCGGGAAGCCGGACTCGCGGGTGAATCCGCCCGGCAGTACCGCACCGCCGTGCCGGCGGTCGAGGAGTCCTTCTGCCTCCAGTGCCCGCACGTCTCGCCGTACGGTCACTTCGGAGGTCTGGACGACGCGGGCGAGCTCACGGAGCGACACGGCACCGTTGGCACGCACCATTTCGAGGATCAACTGACGACGTTCTGCAGCGAACACGAAACTGACAGTAACCCCACCGCCCGTCAGTTTTCAGCTCTATGCGCCGGATACCGGAAATTGCGCACTTAAGAGGCCGCCAAGTGATATAGGCGGCCCCCAAGTTGCTCACGCGACGAGTGAAGTGCCCGGGGTTCGCCGGGTTTCTTCCGTGCGCGGGTGCGATCAGCCCTCGCCCGCCGTCTTCCGGGTGTGCAACTGGCGTGCCACCTCCGCGATCGACCCGGACAGAGACGGGTACACGGTGAAAGCGTTTGCGATCTGTTCGACCGTCAGGTTGTTGTCGACCGCGATCGAGATGGGGTGGATCAGTTCCGAGGCGCGCGGCGAGACGACCACACCGCCGACCACGATCCCGGTCCCCGGGCGGCAGAAGATCTTGACGAAGCCGTCCCTGATGCCCTGCATCTTGGCGCGGGGGTTGCGCAGCAGCGGCAGCTTGACCACGCGGGCGTCGATCTTGCCGGCGTCGACGTCGGCCTGGCTGTAGCCGACGGTCGCGATCTCGGGGTCGGTGAAGACGTTGGAGGAGACGGTCTTCAGGTTCAGCGGGGCGACCGCGTCACCGAGGAAGTGGTACATCGCGATCCGGCCCTGCATGGCGGCGACGGACGCGAGGGCGAAGATGCCGGTGACGTCACCGGCCGCGTACACGCCGGGCGCCGACGTACGGGACACCTTGTCGGTCCAGATGTGACCGGAGTCCTTGAGCCGGACACCGGCCTCCTCGAGGCCCATCCCCGCCGTGTTGGGGATGGCGCCGACGGCCATCAGGCAGTGCGAGCCGGTGATCACGCGACCGTCGGAGAGCGTGACCTCGACCCGGTCGCCGACGCGCTTGGCGGACTCGGCGCGGGAGCGGGCCATGACGTTCATGCCGCGGCGGCGGAAGACGTCCTCGAGGACCCCTGCGGCGTCCGGGTCCTCGCCGGGCAGCACGCGGTCACGGGAGGAGACGAGGGTGACGCGTGAGCCGAGCGCCTGGTAAGCGCCCGCGAACTCGGCGCCCGTGACACCGGAACCGACGACGATGAGCTCCTCGGGGAGCTCGTCCAGGTCGTACACCTGCGTCCAGTTGAGGATGCGCTCGCCGTCGGGCTTGGCGTCGGGGATCTCGCGCGGGTGACCGCCGGTGGCGATCAGCACGGCGTCCGCGGTGAGCGTCTCCTCCGTGCGGTCCGCCGCGCGGACGACGACCTTGCGGGAGCCGTCCATCGCCTGCTGCCCGTCGAGCCGGCCGCGGCCGCGCATGACGCGCGCACCGGCCCGGGTGACGGAGGCCGTGATGTCGTGGGACTGGGCGAGCGCGAGGCGCTTGACACGCCGGTTGACCTTGCCGAGGTCGACACCGACGACGCGGGCGGCCTGCTCGATGTGCGGGGTGTCGTCGGCCACGATGATGCCGAGCTCCTCGTAGGAGGAGTCGAAGGTCGTCATGACTTCGGCGGTGGCGATCAGGGTCTTCGACGGTACGCAGTCGGTCAGCACCGACGCCCCGCCCAGACCGTCGCAGTCGACGACGGTCACCTCCGCGCCGAGCTGAGCGCCGACCAGGGCCGCCTCATATCCGCCGGGTCCGCCACCGATGATCACGATCCGGGTCACGAAAAAGTCCGCCTCGCATTGTCGTTCCCGGCCCGCCTGCCCGCTCTGCCGGGGTCCGGGGTGCCCCCGGTGGAATGCAGTACGTACTTCATTGTCCCGCATCGTTCAGGCGTTCTCCCCCCGGGGCCTCCATACGGCCACGACCACCACGGCCCTCCCGCCCGACCGCCGGGCGGGCCGCGCCGTGGCCCTCGGCAGGGGCGCCCGCTCGTTCGCCTCCCGTACCCTCGACCCCATGTCGCTCTACGCCGCGTACGCCGGCAACCTCGACGCGCGGCTGATGACGCGCCGCGCACCGCACTCACCGCTGCGCGGCACCGGCTGGCTCAACGGCTGGCGGTTGACCTTCGGCGGCGAGCAGATGGGCTGGGAAGGGGCGCTGGCCACGATCGTGGAGGCCCCGCGCTCCCAGGTCTTCGTCGCGCTGTACGACATCGCCCCCATGGACGAGGACTCCATGGACCGCTGGGAGGGTGTCGGCCTCGACATATACCGGCGCATGCGGGTCCGTGTGGACACCCTGGACGGCGAGGAGCCGGCCTGGGTGTACGTCCTGAACGGCTACGAGGGCGGCCTGCCGTCCGCCCGCTACCTGGGCGAACTCGCGGACGCGGCGGAGTCGGCGGGCGCGCCCCACGACTATGTGATGGAGCTGCGCAAGCGCCCCTGCTGACGGACGCGTGCGGCCGGCCGCTCCGGGCGGTGCGGCCGCCGGCCACACGCGTCCGCGCGTGATTCGTCGGAAACGACAAGACAACGATCCGAAGACCGTCGGCTGCGTCATCTACGCGCGTAGGAATTCCCGGGTTACCCTCATCCGCGTGAACGCATCTGTGAATCCGGACCTCGTCGGCGCTCTCGCCGACCCCCACGCCGCGGCCGACGCCGCCGCCGCCCGCCTGCGCGAGCTGACCGGCACCGAGACCCACGACGTCGCACTGGTGATGGGTTCCGGCTGGGCTCCGGCCGTCGACGCGCTCGGTACCCCCGAGGCCGAGTTCCCCGTCACCGAACTGCCCGGCTTCCCGCCCCCGGCGGTCGAGGGCCACGGCGGCAAGGTCCGCTCGTACCGCATCGGCCAGAAGCGCGCGCTGGTCTTCCTCGGCCGTACGCACTTCTACGAGGGCCGCGGCGTCTCGGCCGTCGCCCACGGCGTGCGCACCGCGGTCGCGGCCGGCTGCAAGACCGTGGTGCTGACCAACGGCTGCGGCGGCCTGCGCGACGGCATGCGTCCCGGGCAGCCGGTGCTGATCAGCGACCACATCAACCTGACGGCGGCGTCGCCGATCATCGGCGCGAACTTCGTGGACCTGACCGACCTCTACTCGCCGCGGCTGCGGGCGCTGTGCAAGGAGGTGGACGCGACGCTCGAGGAGGGCGTGTACGTCCAGTTCCCCGGCCCCCACTACGAGACCCCGGCCGAGATCAACATGGTCCGCGTGCTCGGCGGCGACCTGGTGGGCATGTCCACCGTCCTCGAGGCCATCGCGGCACGCGAGGCCGGCGCGGAGGTGCTGGGCATCTCGCTGGTCACGAACCTGGCGGCGGGGCTCTCGGGCGAGCCGCTGAACCACGAGGAAGTGCTGCAGGCGGGCCGTGATTCCGCGGCGCGGATGGGTGAACTGCTGACGAGGGTGCTGGAACGCATCTGAGACGGCGTGGGCGGGGCGTGGGCGTGTCCCCTCCCCGCCCCTTCCCGAACCCGGGGCACGCCCGCTCCCGGGAGCGACGTCTCCCGCCCCTGCCGGCGCGCGGGCGCCCGAGGGGCGGGGTCGGTCCGGGAAGCCGAGCCCGGCCGGAGCGGGGAGCCCAGGTCCGGGATGCCGCGTCCCGGCAGAGCCGGGCTCCACGAGGCCGGTCCGGGGAGAGTCCGAAGCCGGAAAACGGACCCGACTCTCGGAACGCCGGGCCCGGACCGAGCCGGCGAAGCCCGGGCCCGGAAGCCAGGACGGACGGAGCCCGGCTCGAAACCGGCTCCAGGCACAGCACAGCCGATGCCGGGCAACCGGGCCCGGACCGAACCGGCGGATCCGGCGGATCCGGCGGATCCGGACCAGCCGAAGCCCTGGTCCGGGAACCCGGGACCGGCCGAGCCGACGACCTGGGGCCGGGCGGTCCGGCAAGGGCCGAGCCCGGGCCGGGGAAGCCAGGCCGAACCGGCGGATCTGGTCCGGTCGAAGCCCGGTCCCGAAAACCGGGACCGGACCGAGCCGGCGAAGCCCGGGGCCGGGAACCCCGATTCAGGCAGAACCCGGTGCCGGACAGCCGGGACCGGGCCGGGACACGGGTCGGGCGAAGCCCGAGCCGGGAAAGCCAGGGCCGGGCCGAGCCGGGGTACCGGAAAGGCCGGCCGGGCCGGGCAAAGTTCCGGAACGCCGGCCCAGGTAAAGCTGGTACCGGAAGCCGGGACCGGACCGAGCCGGGGTACCGGGAAAGCCGGCCGGGCCGGGCGCAGTTCCGGCCCAGCCGAAGCCCTGGTCCGGGAACCCGGGACCGGCCGAGCCGACGGCCCTGGGTCCGGGCGGAGCCCGGCCCGGCAAGGGCCGGACGGAGCCCGGCTCGAAACCGGACCAGGCACAGCCCGATACCGGGCAGCCGGACCCGGACCGAACCGGCGATCTGGTCCGGTCGAAGCCTGGTCCCGAAAACCGGGACCGGACCGGGACACGGGTCGGGCGAAGCCCCGGCCGGGCAAAGTTCCGGAACGCCGGCCCAAGCAAAGCCCGGTGCCGGACAGCTGGGACCGGACCGGGACACGGGGTCGGGCGAAGCCCGAGCCGGGACCAGGCCGAGCCGGCGGCCATGGGTCCGGGCGGGCCGGGAGGCAGGACCGGCGGTGGGGGTCCCCGCGGCCGCCGGGCCGTAGGGGAGGGTCGGGGAAACAACGCCCCCGCGGGCGTTGCGACTCGCGGGCCGCGGCCCGCCCCGCGCAGACTCGAGACAGCGAAGACGAGAGGCGGACAACCGTGCAGCAGGAGCAGGACCTGATCGCCCGGGCCGAGGCATGGCTCGCGGAGGACCCGGACTCTGAGACCCGGGAGGAGCTCGCGAGGCTCATCGAGGCGCGCGATCTCGGTGAGCTGGCCGACCGGTTCGGCGGGACGCTCCAGTTCGGTACCGCCGGGCTCCGGGGGGAGCTCGGGGCCGGGCCGATGCGGATGAACCGGGCCGTCGTGATCCGGGCGGCGGCCGGCCTCGCGGCCTACCTGAAGAGCAAGGGGCAGACCGACGGCCCCGTCGTCGTGGGCTACGACGCCCGCTACAAGTCCGCCGACTTCGCGCGCGACACCGCCGCGGTGATGGTCGCCGCGGGCCTGCGCGCCGCCGTGCTGCCGCGCCCGCTCCCGACGCCCGTCCTGGCCTTCGCCATAAGGCACCTGGGTGCCGTCGCGGGCGTCGAGGTGACGGCGAGCCACAATCCTCCGCGGGACAACGGCTACAAGGTCTACCTGGGCGACGGTTCGCAGATCGTGCCGCCCGCCGACGCGGAGATCGCCGCCGAGATCGACGCGATCCGCGCCCTCGCCGACGTGCCGCGCGCCGACGAGGGCTGGGAGACGCTCGGTGACGAGGTGCTCGACGCCTATCTCGCGCGTACGGACGCCGTGCTGACGGCCGGCTCCCCCCGTACCGCCCAGGTCGTCTACACGGCCATGCACGGCGTCGGCAAGGACGTCGTGACGGCCGCCTTCGCGCGCGCCGGTTTCCCGGACCCGGTCCTGGTGGCGGAGCAGGCGGAGCCCGATCCCGCGTTCCCGACGGTCGCGTTCCCGAACCCGGAGGAGCCGGGGGCGATGGACCTCGCCTTCGAGACCGCTCGCCGGGCCGGGCCCGACGTGGTCATCGCCAACGACCCGGACGCGGACCGCTGCGCCGTCGCCGTCCCGGACGACACCGCGGACGGCGGCTGGCGGATGCTGCGCGGTGACGAGGTCGGCGCCCTGCTCGCCGAGCACCTCGTCCACAAGGGCGCCACCGGCGTCTTCGCCGAGTCGATCGTGTCGTCGTCGCTGCTGGGCCGGATCGCGGCCGCCGCCGGGGTCGGGTACGAGGAGACGCTGACCGGGTTCAAGTGGATCGCCCGCGTCGAGGGCCTTCGCTACGGCTACGAGGAGGCGCTCGGCTACTGCGTCGACCCGGAGGGCGTACGCGACAAGGACGGCATCACGGCGGCGCTGCTGGTGGCCGAGCTGGTCTCGGAGCTGAAGGAGCAGGGCCGTACGCTCGGCGACCTGCTGGACGACCTCGCCGTCGAGCACGGTCTGCACGCCACCGACCAGCTGTCGGTGCGGGTGAAGGACCTGGGCATCATCGCGAACGCCATGCGGGCGCTGCGCGAGCAGCCGCCGGCCGCCCTGGCGGGCCTGCGCGTCACGGCGGCGGAGGATCTGGCCGTCGGGACGGACAGGCTCCCGCCGACCGACGGTCTGCGCTACTACCTCGACGGCGAGTTCAAGGCCCGTGTCATCGTCCGCCCGAGCGGTACGGAGCCGAAGCTGAAGTGCTACCTGGAGGTCGTCGTCCCGGTCGCCGACGCGAGCGCGCTCGCATCGGCCAGGGCGCGCGCCTCGCAGGTGCTCGACGGCATCAAGCGGGACCTGTCCGCCGCCGCCGGCATCTGACCGCGAACGGCGTCCGGCGCTCGCCGCGGTCCGGTCCGGGCCGCGGCGGGCGCCGTCCCGTGAAGTCCGTGCTCCCGCTCGCAGCCCGCCCGGTGACGGGCAGCGGCGGGTCAGCCGGTCGCGAGGAGCACCGCGAGGAGAACCGCGCCCGCGACCGCAGGCGCCAGCACCTCGTACGCCCAGCGGATCTGCGGCGCGCCCTGGGCCTCGGCGGCGGAGGACCGGCGTTCCGCCAGTTCCCGCAGGTCGGCGATGGTCTGGTCGGCCGGGGCGATCCGGGACTTCGCGTCGCTCACGTCGGCGTGCACCGACGTCGTGCCGTGCGGGTCGTCGTAGGCGGCCTGGGCCTGCCGCCGGGCCGCGGCCTTGCGCTTGCGCAGCGAGACGGGGATGGCCCAGAGCTGGTACTTCGAGCCGTCCTGCGTGAAGATCTCGCTGGAGTAGGAGGCCCGCACGTCAGCCACGCTGCCCCACGGCAGGACGATGGTGCGGAACGGGTTCCTGATCCGGATGCGGTCCTCGCCCGCGAAGACGGCCGGGCGGAAGGTGAACGCGACGACGACCGGCACAGCGAGCAGCGCGCCGGCGAGGGCGAGCCACGGCGTGCGGCCCTCACCGCGGACGACGGCGTCGACGACGATCCAGGCGATGAGCCCGAGCAGCACGGCACCACCCGCCATTCCGGCGGGCGAACGGAAGACCCGGTCGCTGTCGGTGGAGGGCTCGGGCTGCTGGGGGCTCGTCATGGCTCCGATTCTGCCGCACGCGGTTTCCGGGACCCCGGTTCGGGGTGGCGCTGCGCGGGCCGCGGCTTCTGCCCTGTTTCGGGCAGAGTTTGCGCGCACCCCCTGTACAGGTCGCTACGCGCGTAGATATGCTCATCTGGTGACCATGCCCACCACCGCACCTGCATTCGCCGACGTGACCGCGTCCGACAGCACTCTGCGCCGCTTCCTGCACGGGCTGCCCGGCGTCGACGCCGTCGGCCTCGAAGGCCGCGCAGCGTCCCTCGGCACGCGTTCCATCAAGACCACGGCCAAGGCGTACGCCATCGATCTGGCCATCTCCATGATCGACCTGACGACGCTCGAAGGCGCGGACACCCCGGGCAAGGTCCGGGCGCTCGCCGCCAAGGCCGTCAACCCCGACCCGACCGACCGCACCACGCCGACGACCGCCGCGGTCTGCGTCTACCCCGACATGGTGGCGACCGCCAAGGAGGCCCTGAAGGGCTCCCAGGTCAAGGTCGCCTCCGTGGCGACCGCCTTCCCGGCCGGCCGCGCCGCCCTCCCCGTGAAGATCGCTGACGTCCGTGACGCGGTCGCCGCCGGGGCGGACGAGATCGACATGGTGATCGACCGCGGCGCCTTCCTGGCCGGCGACTACATGAAGGTGTACGAGGAGATCCTCGCCGTGAAGGAGGCCTCGGGCAGCGCCCGGCTCAAGGTCATCTTCGAGACCGGCGAGCTCTCCACGTACGACAACATCCGCCGCGCCTCGTGGCTCGGCATGATCGCCGGCGCCGACTTCATCAAGACGTCGACCGGCAAGGTCGCCGTGAACGCCACCCCGGCGAACACCCTGCTGATGCTCCAGGCCGTGCGCGACTTCAAGGAGCAGACTGGGGTACAGGTGGGCGTGAAGCCCGCCGGCGGTATCCGTACGTCCAAGGACGCGATCAAGTTCCTCGTCCTGGTCAACGAGACCGCGGGCGAGGACTGGCTGGACAGTCACTGGTTCCGCTTCGGCGCGTCGAGCCTGCTCAACGACCTGCTGATGCAGCGGCAGAAGCTGGCGACCGGCCGCTACTCCGGCCCTGACTACGTGACGGTGGACTGATCATCATGGCTTCCGTATTCGAATACGCACCCGCGCCCGAGTCGCGGTCGATCGTCGACATCGCCCCGTCCTACGGGCTGTTCATCGACGGCGAGTTCTCCGACGCCGCGGACGGCAAGGTCTTCAAGACCGTCTCGCCGTCGAGCGAGGAGGTTCTGGCCGAGGTCGCCCGGGCGGGCGCCGAGGACGTGGACCGTGCGGTGAAGGCCGCCCGTAAGGCGTTCGGGAAGTGGTCGGCCCTGCCCGGCGCGGAGCGCGCCAAGTACCTCTTCCGTATCGCGCGGATCATCCAGGAGCGCAGCCGAGAGCTGGCCGTCCTGGAGACCCTGGACAACGGCAAGCCGATCAAGGAGACCCGCGACGCGGACCTCCCGCTGGTCGCCGCGCACTTCTTCTACTACGCGGGCTGGGCCGACAAGCTCGACCACGCCGGCTACGGCGCGAACCCGCGCCCGCTGGGTGTCGCGGGCCAGGTCATCCCGTGGAACTTCCCGCTCCTGATGCTCGCGTGGAAGATCGCCCCGGCGCTCGCCACCGGCAACACGGTGGTCCTGAAGCCCGCGGAGACGACGCCGCTGTCCGCGCTGTTCTTCGCGGACATCTGCCGCCAGGCCGGCCTGCCGAACGGCGTGGTCAACATCCTTCCCGGCTACGGGGACACCGGTGCGGCCCTGGTCGAGCACCCGGACGTGAACAAGGTCGCCTTCACCGGCTCGACCGCGGTCGGCAAGGCCATCGCCCGCCAGGTCGCCGGGACGAGGAAGAAGGTCACCCTCGAGCTCGGCGGCAAGGGCGCCAACATCGTCTTCGACGACGCCCCCATCGACCAGGCCGTCGAGGGCATCGTCAACGGCATCTTCTTCAACCAGGGGCAGGTCTGCTGCGCGGGCTCGCGCCTGCTGGTCCAGGAGTCGATCCAGGACGAGCTGCTGGACTCCCTCAAGCGCCGCCTGTCCACGCTGCGCCTCGGCGACCCGCTGGACAAGAACACCGACATCGGGGCGATCAACTCCGAGGAGCAGCTGTCCCGGATCACGACCCTGGTCGAGGCGGGCGAGGCGGAGGGCGCCGAGCGCTGGTCGCCCGCGTGCGAGCTGCCGTCCTCCGGCTACTGGTTCGCGCCGACGCTGTTCACGAATGTCACGCAGGCGCACACCATCGCCCGCGACGAGATCTTCGGCCCGGTGCTCTCCGTGCTGACGTTCCGCACGCCGGACGAGGCCGTCGCCAAGGCGAACAACAGCCAGTACGGCCTGTCCGCCGGCATCTGGACGGAGAAGGGCTCCCGCATCCTCGCGGTGGCCAACAAGCTCCGCGCGGGTGTGGTGTGGGCCAACACGTTCAACAAGTTCGACCCGACCTCGCCGTTCGGCGGCTACAAGGAGTCGGGCTTCGGCCGCGAGGGCGGCCGTCACGGTCTGGAGGCCTACCTCGATGTCTGACGGGCGACTCAGCGTCTTCAAGACCTACAAGCTGTACGTCGGGGGCAAGTTCCCCCGCTCCGAGAGCGGCCGGGTGTACGAGGTGACGGACTCCAAGGGCAAGTGGCTGGCCAACGTGCCGCTCTCGTCCCGCAAGGACGCGCGTGACGCGGTCGTCGCCGCGCGCAAGGCGTTCGGCGGCTGGTCGGGCGCGACCGCGTACAACCGCGGGCAGATCCTCTACCGCATCGCCGAGATGCTGGAGGGCCGCAAGGACCAGTTCGTCCGCGAAGTCGCGCAGTCGGAGGGCCTGTCCAGGTCCAAGGCGGCGGACGTCGTCGACGCGGCGATCGACCGCTGGGTCTGGTACGCGGGCTGGACGGACAAGATCGCCCAGGTCGTGGGCGGGGCGAACCCGGTGGCGGGCCCGTTCTTCAACCTCTCCACCCCGGAGCCGACGGGTGTCGTGACGATCGTCGCGCCGCAGGAGTCGTCGTTCCTCGGCCTGGTCTCCGTGGTCGCGCCGGTGATCGCCGCCGGCAACACCGTCGTCGTCGTGGCGTCCGAGCGGGCCCCGCTCCCCGCTCTCTCCCTCGGCGAGGTGCTCGCCACCTCCGACCTGCCGGGCGGCGTGGTCAACGTGCTCTCCGGCCGTACGGCGGAGATCGCCGCCCCGCTCGCCGCGCACCAGGACGTCAACGGCATCGACCTGACCGGCGCGGACGAGGTCCTGGCGAAGGAGCTCGAGGTCGCGGCCGCGGACAACCTGAAGCGGGTCTTCCGTCCACAGGCTGTGGATTACTCCGCGGACCCCGGCACGCACCGCCTGACGGCGTTCCTCGAGACCAAGACGGTCTGGCACCCGACCGGTTCGCTGGGCGCCTCCGGTTCGGCGTACTGACGCCGCCGGCACAGGCCGAAGCCCCCGCCTCTCCGTCCGGAGGCGGGGGCTTCCCCATGAGCACGTCCCGATCCGGGCGCGAGGCGCTACGGCAGCAGCGACGCGGCGACCGGCCCGGCCACCGGGAGGTCCTCGAGCGCCTGGCCCTTGGTGATGTTGTCCGTCGCCATCGCCGTGCTGACCGGCTTGAAGTCGGCGACCTGCGTGCCGACCGCGTTGTCGAGCGGGTCCACACCGGTGTTGGCCAGCGGGTGGAGCTGAAGACTCTTGAGCTCGCCCACGCCGCTCACCGAGTTGGTGACGAGCCCGGTGGCCGTCCCCACCGGCACGGCCGCGTTGGCCGTCGCCCCGCCCGCGCCGAGCGCGGCTCCCGCCGCCGCGACGGTGAGTCCGGCGCGCAGCAGTGTGCGCCGGTTGTTCTTGGAAGCTGCGTGACGAGCCATGGATTCCATCCCATCAAGTGATCGTGCGCGTACGGAAAGTGGTCGGCGGTGTGATGCTCGTACCAACCGGACCTCCGGGGGGTTCCGGGAGCCGCTCGATGCGTCACACTTGTCTCCCGTGAGTTCCCAACCGATCCCGACCCGCGTCGTGCTGCTCGCGGGCCCCTCCGGCTCCGGAAAGTCCTCTCTCGCCGCCCGTACCGGCCTGCCGGTCCTGCGCCTGGACGACTTCTACAAAGAGGCCAACGACCCGACGCTTCCCCTGGTGACGGGCAGCACCGACATCGACTGGGACTCGCCCTCCTCCTGGGACGCGGACGCCGCGCTCGCGGCGATAGCGGAGCTGTGCCGCAGCGGCCGCGCCACCGTGCCGGTGTACGACATCGCCACGAGCTCCCGCGTGGACGTGGAGACCCTCGACACGGCCCGCACGCCGCTGTTCGTGGCCGAGGGCATCTTCGCGGCCGACCTCGTCGGGCGCTGCCAGGAGATGGGGGTGCTCGCCGACGCGCTCTGTCTGCGCGGCCGGCCGTCCACGACGTTCCGCCGCCGTCTTGCGCGCGATCTGCGCGAGGGCCGCAAGTCGCTCCCGATGCTGCTGCGCCGCGGCTGGCGCCTGATGCGCGCGGAGCGCGGCATCGTGGCCCGGCAGGCCGGGCTGGGCGCCCACCCGTGCGGAAAGGCGGAGGCGCTCGGCCGTGTCGCGGCCGCGGCGGCCGGCCACTGCCGCCTGCCCGTGGCGCGGCAGCCGGCCTAGGGCCTCTCGTTCGGATCCTGCCGGGCTCGCGCCTGATCCGAACGACGGACCCCGGCCGCCCGGACATGGGAGTGGGGCCGGACAGAACCCCCCGGCCTGTCCGGCCCCACTCCGTTTTCCCCCGTGGATCCCCGTGTCCCCCGTGGATCCTTCCGCCGTCTCCCCCGAAACAGCGGTCCTGCCGTCTCCCCCGAAACGGCAGCCCCCGTACTTCCCCCGTGTTTCCCCCGTTGCCTTCAGGCCACCAGCTCGCCGAAGGACTCTTCCTCGTCACGGCCGAAGCTGAGGACCTCGTCCTCGCGCAGCCGGCGGAGCGACCGCCAGATGCTCGACTTCACCGTGCCGACGCTGATGTCCAGGATCTCCGCGATCTCCGGGTCGGTGCGGCCCTCGTAGTAACGAAGGACCAGCATCGTCCGCTGGAGTTCGGGAAGCCTGGCGAGCGCCTGCCACAGGACGGCGCGCAGCTCGGTACCCCGCATCGCGTCGGTGTCGCCCGCCGTCTCCGGCAGCTCCTCCGTCGGGTACTCGTTGAGCTTGCGCCGGCGCCAGGCGCTGATGTGCAGATTGGTCATCGTGCGGCGCAGGTAGCCGCCGACCGCCGCCTTGTCGCTGATCCGCTCCCAGGCCCGGTACGTCGAGAACAGCGCGCTCTGGAGCAGGTCCTCGGCCTCGTAGCGGTCACCGGTCAGGTGGTAGGCGGTCGCGTACAGGGAGGCCCTGCGCTCCTGGACGTAGGCCGTGAACTCGGCCTCCGAGCAGGACGCCCGCTCCCCCGCCGGCTTCGGCTCCCCGTACGCGGCGCCGCTTCCCCCCGTGGGTGCGTCAACCACCGCCATGAACGGCGGCTTGTGCTGACGCCCGGCGCCGCGAACGCACCCCCGCCCGTTCACGGCGCCGGACTTCTCGGTGCTCCGCGCGACGTCGTGGAGACGCGTCACAACTGCGCTTGAGGTGGTGCTGTGCAGTGCGTTCATCTCGCGCCCCCCGTCGAGTGGAGTCTTGTTCCGTTCGTGTGAGTAGAAGCTTGCCCGGGCTCTTTCATCGCGGTGTCCGCCGACTGTCACAGGCGCGTCACAAGGGCAGAAGTGGTGTGAGTACGGGCCTGCGGGGTACGGGGAGTCGAACTGGGGCTCCCCATGGGCCAGAATGGCCCCCGTGCCTTTCCTGTTGCTGATCGAGGACGACGACGCCATCCGCACGGCCCTCGAACTCTCGCTGTCACGCCAGGGCCACCGAGTGGCCACCGCGGCGACGGGCGAGGACGGCCTGAAACTGCTGCGTGAGCAGCGGCCCGACCTGATCGTGCTGGACGTGATGCTGCCGGGGATCGACGGTTTCGAGGTCTGTCGCCGTATCCGGCGCACCGACCAGTTGCCGATCATCCTGCTGACCGCCCGCAGCGACGACATCGACGTCGTCGTCGGGCTCGAGTCCGGCGCCGACGACTATGTCGTCAAGCCGGTGCAGGGCCGGGTCCTCGACGCCCGCATCCGCGCCGTACTGCGCCGCGGCGAGCGGGAGTCCACCGACTCGGCGACGTTCGGCTCGCTGGTGATCGACCGTTCCGCGATGACGGTCACCAAGAACGGGGAGGATCTCCAGCTCACGCCGACCGAGCTGCGTCTCCTCCTGGAGCTGAGCCGGCGCCCGGGACAGGCCCTGTCCCGCCAGCAGTTGCTGCGGCTGGTGTGGGAGCACGACTACCTCGGCGACTCGCGCCTGGTGGACGCGTGCGTGCAGCGGCTGCGGGCGAAGGTGGAGGACGTGCCGTCCTCACCGACCCTGATCCGTACGGTGCGTGGCGTCGGCTACCGGCTGGACGTCCCGCAGTGACCGTGACGCACCGGGTGGGCGGGACCGTTCGGTGAGCGACGGCACGAACGGCGGCGGCGCTCCACGGCGCGGCATACTCACCGGAATCCGCCTGACCAGCCTGCGGCTGCGCCTGGTGGTGGTGTTCGCGCTGGTCGCGCTCACGGCGGCCGTGTCCGCGTCCGGCATCGCGTACTGGCTCAACCGCGAGGCGGTGCTCACGCGCACGCAGGACGCGGCCCTGGAGGACTTCCGGCAGGACATGCAGAACCGTGCCGCGGCGCTGCCGCTGCGGCCCACCCAGGACGAGCTCCAGCGCGTCGCCGAGCAGATGGGGAACGACGGCAACGGTTACAGCGTGCTCCTCATCGGCGAACGCGCCGAGGGCAAGCCGATCGTCGGCGCGTCCGACCCCGACGAGTTCACCAAGAAGGACGTCCCGCAGTCGCTCCAGGACGCGGTGAACGAGCGGCAGGAGATCGGCGCGGGCAACACGGTGCCCTACCACCTCTACTGGCAGCGGACCGAACGCGGCGGCACGCCGTATCTGGTCGGTGGCACCAGGATCGTGGGCGGCGGGCCGACCGGTTACCTGTTCAAGTCCCTCGACCAGGAGCGGCAGGACCTCAACTCGCTCGCCTGGTCGCTCGGCATCGCGACGCTGCTCGCCCTGGTCGGCTCCGCGCTGCTCGCGCAGGCGGCCGCGACGACCGTGCTGCGGCCGGTGCACCGGCTGGGCGAGGCGGCCAGGCAGCTCGGCGAGGGCAAGCTCGACACCCGGCTGCGCGTCTCCGGCACGGACGAACTGGCGGAGCTGGCACGGACGTTCAACAAGACCGCGGCGTCGCTGGAGAAGAAGGTCGCCGACATGAGCGCCCGCGACGAGTCCAGCCGCCGCTTCGTCGCCGACATGTCGCACGAACTGCGCACGCCGCTGACCGCGCTCACCGCCGTCACCGAGGTGCTCGAGGACGAGGCGGACAGCCTCGACCCGATGATCGCCCCCGCCGTGAACCTCGTGGTCAGCGAGACCCGGCGGCTGTACGACCTGGTGGAGAACCTGATGGAGGTCACCCGCTTCGACGCGGGCACCGCGAGACTCGTGATGGACACGGTGGACGTCGCCGACCAGGTCACCGCCTGCATCGACGCCCGAGCCTGGCTGGACGCGGTGGAGCTGGACGCGGAGCGGGGCATCATGGCGCGCCTCGACCCGCGCCGGCTCGACGTGATCCTGGCCAACCTGATCGGCAACGCGCTCAAGCACGGCGGCTCGCCGGTGCGGGTCTCGGTCCGGCCCGTCGACGGCGAGTTGGTCATCGAGGTACGGGACCACGGACCCGGCATCCCCGAGGAGGTCCTGCCGCACGTGTTCGACCGTTTCTACAAGGCGAGCGCGTCACGTCCTCGTTCCGAGGGCAGCGGACTCGGCCTGTCCATCGCCATGGAGAACGCGCATATCCACGGTGGTGACATCACCGCGGCCAACTCGCCGGAGGGCGGCGCGGTCTTCGTGCTGACGCTGCCGCGCGACGGGTCCTCGCTCCAGGACTGCGAGGCGGTCGGGACGGGCGACGCGGACGCCCCTGGGGCAGCGGGCGCCGGCGGCCGCACGGCGGCGGACGACAGCCGCCCGCAGGGAGAGGGGGACGCGCTGTGACAGCGGTCGGCGGTGCAGCGGAACGCGTCACGGCACGGAGGGGAAGCACGGAAGGCGGCCGGAACGACGCGCGTCCGGCGCCCGGCAAGGCCACGGGCGCCCGAAGGGCCCTCGCGGCGCTCGTCGTGCTCGCCGGCGCCCTTGCCCTCGCGGGCTGCGGCATCAGGACCACCCAGGTGCCCGTCGACGCGGGGGCCGCGCCCTCGCGGGTGCCGTGCGAGGTGTCCGGCGACAGCATCGCCCCGCAGGCGGAGGAGCAGGGCGTGCCGGTCCGCGTCTACCTGGTGTGCGCCTCGCAGCTGGAGTCCGTGGACCGTACGGCGAGGATCTCCGAGAGCAAGGCGGCCGACAGCGCGCCCGAGTTCGCCCAGGCCCTGCTGGACGAGCTGCTGAGGGAGCCGTCCACCCCGGAGCGGGAGGCGGGCTTCGTCTCGTACGTGCGGGGGCCGCTGCTGGTGAACGGCGCCAGGGACGGCGATCCCGAGGGCACCCTGCGGCTGAGTCGTCAGCCGGAGGACCTGCCGACACCGGCTCTGGCCCAGATCGTGTGCACCCTGGCCGAGAGCAGGGCCGCGGCGGCCGGCGGCGCGGTGGTGCTCGGCGGTCCCGGGGACTACGCGCCGCACGCCTACGTGTGCTCCGCGCGGACCAAGGAGCGGCCGGAGGGCGCGGTGCCCACGCTCGAGGCGCTGCCTTCGCCGGGTCCGGCCGCCAGGTAGGAATCCCGCCGTAGGCGGATCCGGGAAGCCGTCCGCGCGGACGCTCCCCCAAAAGCCCGCCGCGGAATGCCGGCCGGCGGGGCGGAGCCGGCCCGGCGGAAGGGCAGGGTCACCCTCCCGGAACAACGGCGGAACCGATTCCCGCCGGGCGTGCGTCTTGGGGTGCGTGCAGCGTCATGGTTCGGGCGGCAGTGCCGCCATTCGCTTCCGCGTGGCGGGCGTCGTCCTCGTCCTCGCCCATCTGCTGCTCGTCTCCTGGCTGACGCTGCGACCACTCGACGTGATGTGGGTGACGGCGGCGAACCTGGAACCCCTCGCGGGCATCAAGGCCCATCTGGAGCTCGGACCCGTCGAAGCCGCACGGCACATCGGCGGCGGACTGCTCCTGCTGGCACCGCTCGGGGTCCTGCTGCCGATGGCGAGCGGCCGTCTCGCCGTGTCCCCGTGGGCGTCCCTCGCCCGTACGGTCGCGGCCGGCGCCCTGCTGTCGCTCGGCATCGAGCTGCTGCAGACCGGGGTGCCCGGTCAGGTCGTCGACATCGACTCGCTCCTGCTGAACACCACAGGCGTGGCACTCGCCCACCTCGCGGTCGTGCCCGCGGGCCGTGCCCGGCTGCGCCGCAGACTGCTGCGTACGCGCGGCGGGACCGCGCTGCGCGGCCAGGGTCGCGAGGTACGGCGCGGGGCCATGCTCAGGGACGAGGGTTCTCAGGGGGCGACCCCGACGATTCCCAGGGTCGGGATCGCCCCGTAGAGCGACGCTTCGTCCCCCTTCGCGAAGCCACCATGGAGTCATCGGGAGCACACCGAGAGGCTCCCGGCGACAGCTCTCGTGAAGGAGCCCACCATGGCCGCAATTGCCCGCCCCCGTGACGGACGCATGATCGGCGGAGTGTGCGCAGCGCTGGCCAGGCGCTTCGGTACGTCCGCCACCACGATGCGCGTCATCTTCGTGGCCTCCTGCCTGCTGCCGGGCCCGCAGTTCCTGCTCTACCTGGCGCTGTGGATGCTGCTGCCCGCCGAGAAGCCGGCCGCCGGCGCCTGGTGACCCGGCTTCCCGGGCCGTCAGCCGGCGAGCACCTGCGCGGCCTTCGCCGGCTGCTCGTCCACGACGGCCCAGGGGGACCGGCGGCGGATCGCGACCCACGAGGCCGGACGCCACGAAGCAGGAACCGGGCGACGACGAGACCGCGAGGCCGAGGTCGTCGAGCGACCCGAGACCGCGGCCGCCGGTGTGCCGGGCACGCCCGTCGGGATCGTCGCCCATGGCGTCGGCCCGCGGCCGGCACGGGGCCTCGTCGGGGGTGGGCTGCCCCGAGGGGGCGGGCGCGCTCTTCCCGGCGGAGACGTGGAACCCGGTCAGGTCCCTGGTGGTGAGGGCCGCACGCTCGAGCTCCGGCGCCGTGAGCGGTACGGAGGCGTCACCGCGTGGCTCGCACGGGCGGCGGCGATCCTGGCACGGACACCGCGGGGCGCACACCCGGTTCGGGAGTGCGCCCCACAGGCGTGTGCCGGCCTGTGGCCGGCGTGTGCGTCAGACGCCGGTCGGCAGACCGCCGGTGAGACCGCCGAGCGGGCCGCCGGTGAGACCGCCCAGGGGACCGCCGGTGAGACCGCCGGCCACCGGGAGGCCGCCGAGCAGACCGCTGACGGGGTCGGTCGCGCCCGAGGGAACGGCCTGTCCGACGGCACCCTGCGCGGTGGCGGGCACCGCGGCCGCGCCCGCCGGCAGCTTTTCTGTCACCTCGTTGAGCGGCAGCGTCGTGGAGAGGTTGCCGAGCGCACCCGTCGGGTCGGGTACGGCGGGGGCCGCGGAGGCGGTACCCGCGGCGGCAGCGGCGAAGGCGGCACCGAGAGCGGCGACACCGAGGGTCTTTGCAGCAGACTGCTTCATCAGGAACGAATCCTTGGGGACGGGAACATGAGCGGCTCTGCAAGCTAGTCAGGCTTGCACATGCCCCGCAAACACCGCGAAGCGGCCGGAAATTGACGGCTCCGGCCGCTTCGGTGTAGGTGCCGTCCGGGTGACGGCGAGGGGTCAGTGCCCGCCTGTGGCGGTCTGCCGGAAGAGCCATTCGGACTTGAGTTCGGCGTAGCCCGGCTTGATGACGTCGCTGATCATCGCCAGTCGTTCATCGAAAGGGATGAACGCGGACTTCATCGCGTTGACGGTGAACCACTGCATGTCGTCGAGCGTGTATCCGAACGCCTCGGTCAGCAGCTCGAACTCGCGGCTCATGCTGGTGCCGCTCATCAGCCGGTTGTCGGTGTTGACCGTGGTCCTGAAGTGCAGCTTCCGCAGCAGCCCGATGGGATGGGCCGCGATGGAGTCGGCGGCCCCCGTCTGCAGGTTGGAGGTGGGGCACATCTCCAGCGGGATGCGCTTGTCCCGTACGTACGCGGCGAGCCTGCCCAGCTTCACCGTGCCGTCCTCCGCCACCTCGATGTCGTCGATGATCCGCACGCCGTGCCCGAGCCGGTCGGCGCCGCACCACTGGAGCGCCTGCCAGATCGAGGGCAGCCCGAACGCCTCGCCCGCGTGGATGGTGAAGTGGTTGTTCTCGCGCTTCAGGTACTCGAAGGCGTCGAGGTGCCGGGTGGGCGGGAAACCCGCCTCCGCGCCGGCGATGTCGAACCCGACGACGCCGCTGTCGCGGTAGCGGTTGGCGAGCTCGGCGATCTCCAGCGCGCGGGCGGCGTGCCGCATCGCGGTGAGCAGCGCGCCGACCCGGATGCGGTGACCGCTCTCGCGTGCCAGCCGCTCCCCCTCGCGGAAGCCCTCGTTGACCGCCTCGACGACCTCCTCGAGGCTCAGGCCGCCCTCGAGGTGCTGCTCGGGGGCGTAGCGGACCTCGGCGTAGACGACCCCGTCCTCCGCCAGGTCCTGTGCGCACTCCGCGGCCACGCGGAAGAGCGCGTCACGGGACTGCATCACGGCGCAGGTGTGCGCGAAGGTCTCCAGGTAGCGTTCCAGCGAGCCCGAGTCCGCGGCCTCCCGGAACCAGATGCCGAGCTTGTCGGGTTCGGCCTCCGGAAGGGCCTCGTACCCGGCGTCGCGGGCGAGTTCGATGATCGTGCCCGGCCGCAGACCGCCGTCCAGGTGGTCGTGGAGCAGCACCTTCGGGGCGCGGCGGATCTGGTCCGCGGTGGGCGAATTGAGGGTCTGGCTCGTCATCTGCGCACTCTAGCCCCTACGCGCGTAGAGCGCGCCCCCTCGGATCGCCTGTCGATACGTAACAGTGACCGTGCGTACGGGTGGAGTACACCTCGGCTTCTGAGACTGTTCTGCCATGGCACACCACGCACTGCCCCGGTGGTGGGGGCGTCCGGCCGCTGCGGCCGGAGGGGCGAACGCCCTCGGTGAGACGACCGTCGTACGGGCGGAACAGGGGGGCCGGACACCGCGGGCGAGGCTCGGCGGCCTGCCGGGGCGTTTCGGCGTCCGGAACGACGGCAGGGACCCGGCGGTGGCGGGGGCGGTGCTGCTGCTGCCGGACGGCGAGCCGGAGTCGGCGCGCCGGGCGTCCGCGTGGTCGTACGCCGCCGTCGTGCCGCTCGGCCGCGCGCTCGCGAGGGCGGGGCGCGACGACGGGCTGGTCGTGCACAGCGTCCGCTACCGGGGCCGCGGCTGGAACGGGGCGGACGCCCGGCTCGCCGCCGACGCGACCTGGGCGGTGGAGGAGGTCGTACGCCGCTACGGGGACGTGCCCGTGTGCCTGGCGGGTCACGGCATGGGCGGGCGGGCGGCGCTGCGCGCGGCCGGGCACCCGGCCGTCAACTCCGTGCTGGCGCTGGCTCCTTGGCTGCCCGAGGAGGACCGGGCGGCGGACCCGGAGCCGGTACGGCAGCTCGCCGGCCGCCAGGTGCTGATCGTGCACGGCACCAATGACGCGCGCACGGACCCGGAGCTCTCCTACCGGCTCGCCGAGCGCGCCAAGAAGGCCCATCGCGACATCTGCCGCTTCGAGGTCCACTCCGACGGGCACGCGCTGCGCCAGTACCAGAACGAGGTGCAGGCGCTGGCCGTGGACTTCGTGCGCGGCTCCCTCTTCACCGGCACCTACGCCCGCCCGGTGGCCGACGCCCTCGCGGCGCCGCCGCCGCTCGGACTGCGGATGCCGCTGGCGGCGGGATTCGGGCGGTCGCTGCGGGCCTGACGGGCTTGACTTGAAGTGCGCTCCAAAATCCAGACTCCCTTGTGAGCCCGGGGACTTCGGGCCTGAAGGGGAGGGATCCACCATGAAGTACCGCACCATCGGCACCGGCGCGGGCGCGCGCAGGGTCAGCGTCCTGGCGCTGGGCGCCATGCTGTTCGGCACCCTGACCGACGAGAAGACCTCGTTCGCCGTCCTGGACCGCTACGTCGAGGCCGGTGGCAATTTCATCGACACGTCCGACAACTACGCGTTCTGGGTCGGCGGTGACGTCGGCGGACAGAGCGAGGCGCTGCTCGGCCGCTGGCGCCGGAGCCGCGGAGTCGGGGACGAGGTGGTCATCGCCACCAAGCTGGGCGCCGCGCCGCTCGCCCCCGGCACCGGTTACGTGGACAACGCGGAGGGCCTGTCGGCCAAGGCGGTCCGCGAGGCCGCGGAGCGCAGCCGGGAGCGCCTCGGGGTCGACCGTCTCGACCTGCTCTACGCGCACATCGAGGACCGGACCGTCCCGCTCGCGGAGACGGTGGAGGCCTTCGGCACGCTGGTGGCGGAGGGCACGGTCGGACTGCTCGGGGCGAGCAACCACGCGATCTGGCGCGTCGAGCGGGCACGCGCGCTCGCCGCTGCCGCCGGTGTGCCCGGCTACGAGGTCCTCCAGTACCAGCACAGCCATCTGCGGCCGCGCTTCGACATGCCGTCCGATCTCTTCGAGGACGGCAGTCTCGGGCACGCCGGTGCGGAGTTGCTGAGCTATCTGCGGGCCGAGCCCGGTCTGACCCTGGTCGCGTACTCGCCGCTGCTGGCCGGGGCGTACACCCGCGAGGACAAGCCGCTGCCGCCGGACTACGACCACCCGGGGACGCCCGCCCGGCTCGCGGCGCTGCGCGAGGTCGCGAAGGAGACCGGCGCCAGCGTGAACCAGGTGGTGCTCGCCTGGCAGATCGGCGGCGCCCTGCCGGTGATCCCGCTGGCGGGGGCGTCCTCGGTGGCCCAACTGGAGGAGAATCTGGCCGCGGTGGACCTGGACCTGACGGAGGACCAGCGCGCCAGGCTCGACGCGGCCCACTGACGGCCGGCCCGACGTCCCGGCGGGCTACTGCGGCAGCAGCCGGCCGCGCCGGGACAGCAGGAAACGTTTGAACTCCGCCACCGGCGGGGTTTCCGGGTGGCCGTCGAGCCAGGCGACGCCGATCTCGCGTGCCGCTCTGGGCGCGGTCACCGTCAGCTCCACAACTCCCGGGCGGGCGACGGCCGGTGGCGGCAGGAGGGCGACGCCGAGGCCGGCCGCCACCAGTCCGCGCAGCGTCTCCGCCTCCTCACCCTCGAAGGCGACGCGCGGGGCGAACCCGGCCTCGGCGCACAGGTCGTCGGTGATGCGCCGCAGCCCGTAACCGGGTTCGAGGGTCACGAAGCTCTCGTCGGCCGCCTCCGCGAGCCGGACGCGCTTGCGGCCGGCCAGCCGGTGGTCGTCGGGGACCACGAGCCGCAGCCGCTGCTCGTCGAGGCGGCGGGCGACGAGGTCGGGGGCGTCGGGCACGGGCGAGGTGAGGCACAGGTCCAGCTCGCCCGCCCGGAGCCGTTCGAGCATGGCCTCGCCGTAGTTCTGGACGAGGGTGAAGCGGATGCGCGGGTGGTCCGCGCGGAAGGCGCGGATCAGACCCGGCACCGTCTCCGACCCCATGGTGTGCAGGAAGCCGAAGGCGACCTTGCCCGACCGTGGGTCGGTGTCGGCGCGGACGGACTCCGCGGCCCGTTCCACCTCGGCCAGTGCCCGCTCGACGGAGGCGAGGAACGTGCGGCCGGCCGGGGTGAGCGAGACCGTGCGGCCTTTGCGGGCGAACAGGGTGACGCCCAGGTCCGCTTCCAGGCGGACCATCGCCCGCGACAGCGTCGACTGAGGGACGCCCATGTCCTGTGCGGCGCGCGTCACATGCTCGTGCCGGGCGACGCCGGCGAAGTACGCGAGGCGGGGAGCAAGCTCCAGCGTGATGTCTTCTTCGTAACTACTGGGTGACAGGCGGGGCCCTGAGCTGCGTTCATGCACCATGGGAACGATTATCGCCGTTTCATGCATTGGACGCATGAAAAATCGGAGCCTACCTTCGACGTATGCCTCCTGCCAGTACCAAGGCGCCCACCACCGTGGGCGCCGCCCCGTCGTCCCCCGACCTTCTCTCCCCCGGCGTGGCCGGCTACCGCCGCATGAGCTTCGCGCTCTTCGCCGCCGGGATGGCGACCTTCGCCCTCCTCTACTCCACGCAGGCGCTGCTGCCCGCCGTCTCCGCCGACTTCGGCGTCACCGCGTCGGCCGCCAGTTGGACCGTGTCCGCCGCGACCGGCGCGCTGGCCCTGTGCGTCCTGCCGATGAGCGCGCTGTCCGAGCGCTACGGGCGGACCGCCGTGATGAAGGTGTCCCTCGCGGTCGCGGTCGTGGTCGGCCTGCTGGTGCCGTTCGCGCCGAACGTCGAGTGGCTGGTGGCGCTGCGCGCCGTGCAGGGCGCGGCGCTCGCCGGTCTGCCCGCCTCCGCGATGGCGTTCCTGGCGGAAGAGGTCAGGCCGAAGGCGCTGGTCGGCGCGATCGGACTGTTCGTGGCGGGCAACAGCATCGGTGGCATGAGCGGCCGGATCCTCACCGGCTGGGTGGCACAGGCCTTCGACTGGCGCGTCGCGCTCGGCGCGGTCGGCGTGATGGCGCTGGCCTGCGCGCTGGTCTTCCGCGCGCTGCTGCCGAAGGCCCGGCACTTCACGCCCGGGACGCTCGACCCCCGCACCCTCGCGAGGACCGTCCGCACTCACCTCGCCGATCCGCTGCTGCTGCGCCTGTACGCGATCGGCGCGCTGTTCATGACGGTCTTCGGCGCCGTCTACACGGTGATCGGCTACCGGCTCGTCGCGGAGCCCTTCGGCCTTCCGCAGGGCGTGATCGGCTCGATCTTCCTGGTCTACCTGGTGGGCACGGTCTCGTCGGCCGCTGCCGGACAGCTCGTCGCCCGGCTCGGACGCCGCGGCGCGCTGTACCTCGCGGTCGCCACGACCGCCGCGGGTCTGCTGCTGTCCCTCTCGGACACCCTCGCCGCGGTGCTCCTCGGCCTCGTCCTGATCACCGCCGGCTTCTTCGCCGGCCACGCGGTGGCCTCGTCCTCCGTGAGCCGTACCGCCAAGACGGGCCGCGCCCAGGCGTCCGCGCTCTACCAGTCGGCCTACTACCTGGGCAGCAGCGCGGGGGGCACGCTCGGCGCGGTCGCCTTCCGCACCGGCGGCTGGGGCGGCACGGTGCTGCTCGGACTGCTCGCGGTCCTCGGCGTCGTGTCGATCACCCTCTACGGGACGCACGCGGCGCGGGCCGAGGCGCGGCTCGTACCGGCGGGCGCGCGCCACTGAAACACTCCCGGTCCCACCCCTGATTCTCCCGTCCGGCGGTGAGTGTCAGTGGCCTGCGGTAGCTTTCGAAGCGGTGGTACCGATGGGTGACAGGGGTGGACCCGATGAGTGACCTGGCAGCGACGCAGGACCTGGATTCGCGGCTGGAGCAGCACCGCAGAGAGCTGACCGGCTACTGCTACCGCATGCTCGGCTCGTCCTTCGAGGCGGAGGACGCCGTCCAGGACACGATGGTCCGGGCGTGGCGAAGTTTCGACAAGTTCGAGGGCCGGTCCTCCCTGCGCTCATGGCTGTACCGCATCGCGACGAATGTGTGCCTCGACATGCTGAACGCCGGTAACCGCCGCGCCCGCCCGATGGACCTCTCCGGTCCCACACCGGTCGCGCAGGCCCAGCTCAACGCCCGCCCCGAGATCACCTGGCTCGAGCCCGTTCCCGACGGGCGGGTGCTGCCCTCGGTGGTGGACCCGGCCGAGACGGCCGTGGAGCGGGAGACGATCCGCCTCGCGTTCGTCGCGGCCCTCCAGCATCTGCCGCCCAAGCAGCGGGCGGTCCTGATCCTGCGCGAGGTGCTGGCCTGGAAGGCGAGCGAGGTCGCCGAGCTCCTCGGCACGACGGTCGCCTCGGTCAACAGCGCGCTCCAGCGCGCCCGCGCCACGCTCAGCGAGCAGAGCCCGGCCTCTTCCGACGCGGCGGACCCGCTCGACGAGGAGCAGCAGCAGCTGCTGGAGCGCTATGTCGCGGCCTTCGAGGGGTACGACATGAAGGCGCTGACAGCGCTGCTCCACGAGGACGCCACGATGTCCATGCCCCCTTACGATCTGTGGCTGCGCGGCCACGACGACATCGTGGGCTGGATGCTCGGCGTCGGCGACGTCTGCCGTGGCTCGCGCCTGGTCCCGACCGTGGCCAACGGCGCCCCCGCGTTCGCCCACTACCACCCGTCGGCGGACGGCGAGGGGTACGAGCCGTGGGCGCTCATCGTCCTCGAGCTGTCGGAGGGCAAGGTGGGCGGGATGGACTTCTTCCTGGACACCAAGCGCTGGTTCCCGCTGTTCGACCTGCCGGCACGGCTGGACAAGACGGGTGCCCCGGTGGCGGAGGAGGAGCCCGCCTAGGCGGCGTCGGCCAGTTCCGGCAGGCCCACCAGGTCCAGCAGGGTGAGCAGGTCGGGTCCGGCGTTCCTCAGCCGGAGCCGGCTGCCGTGCCGCCGCGCCGTGAGGTGCAGGCGCGCGAGGGCGTCGACGGCGGCGAGGTTCACCTGGGCCAGCCCGCCGACGTCGCAGAACACCTCACAGGGAGCTCCGCCGCCTGTCCCGTCGTCGCGGAGCAGGTGGCGGAGTTCCTCACACAGGCGCGGCACATCGGCCGGGGTGATCCTCCCGGTGATGTGCATGACGGCAGGCTTTATGGCGTCCACACCGGAAGAGACCGGCGCCGCGACGGGAACTCATCGCAGCGCTCCGGACGGGGCCGGTGACAAATACCGGCCCCGGTCCCTCCCCCGCGGTCGCGGGATGCCGTCGCACCGGGGCGGGCACGCTTCCGCGCGGGTCAGGCGATGCGGTCCAGCACGATCGGGGTCGCCGTGAAGTCCGTGCCCGGCTCCGCGATGTCCCAGGCGGCACCCAGGGACTCGAGGGCGTAGTCGAACTTCTCCGGGGTGTCCGTGTGCAGGGTCAGCAGCGGCTGGCCCGCCGTCACCGTGTCGCCCGGCTTGGCGTGGATCTCGACGCCCGCGCCGGCCTGGACCGGGTCCTCCTTGCGGGCGCGGCCGGCGCCGAGGCGCCAGGCGGCGATGCCGACGTCGTAGGCGTCGAGGCGGGTCAGCACACCGGAGGCGGGCGCGGTCACGACGTGCTGCTCGCGGGCCACGGGCAGCGTGGCGTCCGGGTCGCCGCCCTGGGCGGCGATCATGCGGCGCCAGACGTCCATCGCGGAGCCGTCGGCCAGGGCCTTCGCCGGGTCGGCGTCCTTGATCCCGGCGGCGTCGAGCATCTCACGGGCGAGCGCGAGGGTCAGCTCCACGACGTCGGCGGGACCGCCGCCGGCCAGGACCTCGACGGACTCGCGGACCTCGAGGGCGTTGCCGGCCGTCAGGCCGAGCGGGGTGGACATGTCGGTGAGCAGGGCCACGGTCTTCACGCCGCTGTCGGTGCCCAGCGCGACCATGGTCGAGGCCAGTTCGCGGGCGTCCTCGATGGTCTTCATGAACGCGCCGGTGCCGACCTTCACGTCCAGCACGAGCGAGCCGGTGCCCTCGGCGATCTTCTTCGACATGATCGAGGACGCGATCAGCGGGATCGCCTCGACGGTGCCGGTGACGTCGCGCAGCGCGTAGAGCTTCTTGTCGGCGGGGGCGAGGCCGTCGCCGGCGGCGCAGATGACCGCGCCGGTGGTGCCGAGGACGTCCAGCATCTCCTCGTTGGACAGCAGCGCCCGCCAGCCGGGGATGGACTCCAGCTTGTCGAGCGTGCCGCCGGTGTGGCCGAGGCCCCGGCCGCTGAGCTGCGGGACGGCCGCGCCGCAGGCGGCGACGAGCGGGGCGAGCGGCAGCGTGATCTTGTCGCCGACGCCTCCGGTGGAGTGCTTGTCGGCGGTCGGGCGGGAGAGCGCGTCGAAGTTCATCCGCTCGCCGGAGGCGATCATCGCGGCGGTCCAGCGGGCGATCTCTGTGCGGTTCATGCCGTTGAGAAGGATGGCCATGGCCAGGGCCGACATCTGCTCGTCCGCGACCTCGCCGCGGGTGTAGGCGTCGATGACCCAGTCGATCTGCTGGGGGCTCAGCTCGCCGCGGTCCCGCTTGGTGCGGATGACGGAGATGACGTCCATGGCATTCCTCCAGGTTGGTCTGCCGCGCTCTACGCGCATAGAGAGAGGGTAAGGGAGCGGCCCCTCCACCGAAGCGGAAGGGCCGCGGGGTGCCGGGCCGGAAGCCCGGCCGGGCTTCCTAGTCGAGGTGCCCGGGGCCGAAGGCCTGCGGGAGCATCTCGGCGAGCGGCAGGACCCCGCCTGGGGTGTCCAGCAGCAGCTCCGGGCCGCCGAACTCGTACAGCAGCTGACGGCAGCGGCCGCACGGCACCAGCAGCTCGCCCCGGCCGTCCACACAGGTGAAGTGCGTCAGGCGGCCGCCACCGGTCGCCTGGAGCTGCGAGACCAGGCCGCACTCGGCGCACAGGCCGAGCCCGTACGAGGCGTTCTCGACGTTGCAGCCGGTCACCGTGCGGCCGTCGTCGACGAGGGCGGCGACACCGACCGGGAAGCCCGAGTAGGGGGCGTACGCGTGCGACATCGCCTCACGCGCACGTACCCGCAGGGCCTCCCAGTCGAAGCCGGCTTCCGCGCTCACTTGCCCTGGCCCCTGAAGTACGGCTGTCCGTTGGCCTTCGGCATGCGCAGCCGCTGTGCGGACACGGCGAGTACGAGCAGCGTGGCCACGTACGGTGCCGCGTCGACGAACTGGCTCGGGAGCTCGTCCGTGAGCGCGTACCAGGTGAACAGCAGCGCCGAGAAGGCGGCCGAGATCACGGCCCCGACGTACTTCTTCCGGTACAGCTGCCAGACCACCGCGATCAGCAGCAGGATGGCGAGCAGCAGCAGCATCGCGTGGACGTTCACGGCGCCGCCGCGCAGCTTGAGGCTGTCGGTGAAGCCGAACAGGCCGGCTCCCAGCGCCATACCGCCGGGCATCCAGTTACCGAAGATCATGGCGGCGAGACCGATGTAGCCGCGGCCGCCGGTCTGGCCCTCCTGGTAGATGCCGGTGATGATCGCGAGGAACGCGCCACCGAGGCCGGCCAGTCCGCCGGAGACGATGACGGCGATGTACTTGTACTTGTAGACGTTGACACCGAGCGACTCGGCGGCGATCGGGTTCTCACCGCAGGACCGCAGGCGCAGGCCGAACGACGTCCGCCACAGCAGCCACCAGGTGCCGGGGACCAGCAGCAGGGCGACGACGGTGAGCAGCGACAGGTTGGTGACCAGACCGCCCAGCACACCGGCCAGGTCGGAGACGAAGAACCAGTGCTTGGCCTGGAGGTCGCCCAGCCAGTCGGAGAGCCCGGGGATCGTGATCCGCTCGATGGCGTCGATACGCGGCGACTGCTTGGAGGAGCCGCCCTCGGTCTCCGCGAAGGTGAAGTTCGACATGTACCGGGTGAGGCCGGTGGCCAGGATGGTGATGGCCACACCGGAGACGATGTGGTTGACCTTGAACGTCACCGTCATCACCGCGTGCAGCAGACCGCCGAGCGCGCCGCCGGCGATGCCGAGCAGCACACCGGTCCACGGGCCCCACTGGTAGCCCGCCCAGGCGCCGAACCAGGTGCCGAGGATCATCATGCCCTCGAGGCCGATGTTGATCACACCGGCCCGCTCGGCCCACAGACCGCCGAGGCCGGCGAGGCCGATCGGCACGGCCAGCTGGAGCGCGCCGGAGACCTGGCCGACGGAGGTGAGGTCGTCCGCGCCGCTGATCACCCGCACGAGGGAGAACAGCGCCAGGCCGCCCGCGACGATCAGCAGGATCACGGGCAGGGACAGCTTGCGGCGGCCGCCGCCCTTCTTGGGCGCGGTGCTCGCCATGGAGACAGTGCTCGTGGACTCGCTCATGCCGCCGCCACCTCCTTGTTCTTGCGGGCCTGGGCGGCAAGCTCCTCGCCGACCTTCTGCTGCTGGCGGCGGAGCCCGTACTGACGGACCAGCTCGTAGGACACGACGACCGCGATCACGATCAGGCCCTGCATGATCAGCGCCAGTTCCTTCGGGTAACCCTCGAGCCCGATGCCTTCGGCCGTCTTGTCGAGGAAGGCGAAGAGCAGCGAGGCGAAGAGGATGCCGATCGGGTTGTTGCGGCCGAGCAGGGCGATGCCGATGGCGGTGAAGCCGACGCCGACCGGGAAGCTCAGGCTGTAGGTGTGGGTCTGGCCGAGCAGCATCGGCATACCGGCGAGGCCGGCCATGGCGCCGGAGATCAGCATGGCCGTGAGGACCATCTTCTTGGCGTCGACACCGCTCGCCTGGGCGGCGGACTCGCTGGCGCCGGTGGCGCGCAGGTCGAAGCCGAAGCGGGTGCGTCCGAGGACGAACCAGTAGACGATGCCCAGCGCGAAGGCCACGAAGGTGAAGCCGTAGATGGTGCCGCCGTCCAGCGCCAGACCGGGGAACCAGCCGGACTCGGCGATCTCACCGGTGGTCAGGTCGTTGGAACCCTCGGGCCGCACGCCGAGGTTCGCGGGCAGGATCATCCAGGCGATCAGGCTGGTCGCGATGGCGTTGAGCATGATCGTGGAGACGACCTCGCTCACGCCGCGGGTGGTCTTGAGGACTCCCGCGATACCGGCCCAGAAGGCTCCGACGGCCATGGCGACGACCACGATGAGCAGGATGTGCAGCGGGCCGGGCAGCTCCACCGCGGCACCGACGACGGCGGCGAGCATGACCGCGAGGCGGTACTGGCCGTCGACGCCGATGTTGAACAGGTTCATCCGGAAGCCGATGGCGACGGCCAGAGCCGCCAGGTAGTAGATGCCCGTCTGGTTGATGACCAGCACCTGCACATCGGTGAACTCGATCTGCTCCACCATCAGCCGGTACGGCTCGACCGGGCTGAGGTCCGAGAGCAGCAGCACCACCGAGCTGAGCAGGAAGGCCACGACCAGGGCGAGCGCCGGGCCCGCCAGGCCGAGGATCAGCCGGTCCTTGTCGAACTTCTTCATCGGCTCTCACCGTTCTCGTCGTGCTCGAGGTGGCCGGATGCGGCACCGGTCATCGCCGAGCCCAACTCCTCCGGAGTGATCGTCGCGGGGTCGGCGTCCGCGACCAGGCGGCCGCGGTACATGACCCGCAGGGTGTCGGAGAGCCCGATGAGCTCGTCCAGGTCGGCCGAGATCAGCAGGACCGCCAGACCCTCGCGGCGCGCCTCGCGGATCTGGTCCCAGATCTGCGCCTGCGCGCCGACGTCCACGCCACGCGTGGGGTGGGCGGCGATCAGCAGCTTGGGGGCGTGGCTCATCTCGCGGCCGACGATCAGCTTCTGCTGGTTGCCACCGGACAGGGAGGCCGCGGTGACCTCGATCCCGGGGGTGCGCACGTCGTACTCGCGGACGATCCGCTCGGTGTCCTGGCGGGCGGCCTTGAGGTCGAGCAGGCCCTTCTTGCTGTTGGGCGACTCGGTGACGTGGCCGAGGATGCGGTTCTCCCACAGCGTGGACTCGAGCAGCAGCCCGTGCCGGTGCCGGTCCTCGGGGATGTAGCCGATGCCGCCCTCGCGCCGCTTGCGGGTGGGCGCGTGGGAGATGTCGGCGCCGTCGAGGGTGACGACACCCCCGTCGGGGTCGCGCAGGCCGATCAGTGCCTCGATGAGCTCGGTCTGGCCGTTGCCCTCGACGCCGGCGATGCCCATGACCTCGCCCTTGTGGATCGTGAAGCCGATCCCGGCGAGGACCTCGCGGACCACACCGTCGGGGTCGGTCACCGTGAGCCTGAGGTCGTCGACCTTCAACATCGGGACGTCGGTCACCGTCGACTCGCGGGTCTCCGGCGAGGGCAGTTCGCTGCCGACCATCAGCTCGGCGAGCTGCTTGGTCGTGGTGGACTTCGGGTCGGCCGTGCCGACCGTCGTGCCACGGCGGATGACGGTGATCTCGTCGGCGACCGACAGCACCTCCCCCAGCTTGTGGGAGATGAAGATGACGGTCAGTCCCTCGGCCTTGAGCTCGCGGAGGTTGGCGAAGAGAGCGTCGACCTCCTGCGGGACGAGCACGGCGGTCGGCTCGTCGAGGATCAGGGTGCGGGCGCCGCGGTAGAGGACCTTGAGGATCTCCACCCGCTGGCGGTCGGCGACGCCGAGCTGCTCGACGAGGACGTCCGGGCGGACCCCCAGGCCGTACGCGTCGGAGATCTCCTGGATCTTCTTCCGGGCCTTGGCGCCGATGCCGTACAGCTTCTCGCCGCCGAGAACGACGTTCTCCAGGACGGTGAGGTTGTCGGCCAGCATGAAGTGCTGGTGCACCATGCCGATGCCGCGTGCGATGGCGTCGGCGGGGCTCGAGAAGGTGACCTGTTCGCCGTCGACGGTGATGGTTCCCTCGTCCGGCTTCTGCATGCCGTAGAGGATCTTCATCAGGGTCGACTTACCGGCACCGTTCTCACCGACGAGGGCATGCACGGTGCCCTGACGGATCGTGATGTCGATGTCGTGGTTGGCGACGACGCCGGGGAAGCGCTTGGTGATGCCGCGCAGTTCTACGGCGGCAGGAGGGCTGGACGCGTTGATGACGCACTCTCCTTGGCGGGAGGAGCAGGGAGGGCAGGCGGAAGGGGCGGGCTGTGAGTGGCAGGGGGCGGGGCGAAGTTATCGCGCCTGAGCGCCTTCTACGCGCGTAGCGCTCCCGAATACCAAAAACCCGGGGCCGGAAACGGTCCGCGGGCCTTGGGGCTTGCGCCCCGGGGCCCGCGGACTGCGGTTCCGGCCGCTCGGTTACGGAGCGGTCTGGACCTTGACCGTGCCGGCGATGATGTCGGCCTTGGCCTTGTCCACCGCGGCGATGACGTCCGTCATCTTGGTGAAGGCCGGGTTGGAGGTCGACAGGCCCACGCCGTTGTCCTGGAGGCCGTAGCGGACCTCACCGGTCTGCGGCTTGCCGTCCTTGACCGACTTGATCAGGTTGAACACGGCACCCGAGACGTTCTTGGTGACCGAGGTCAGGATCTGGTCCTTGTAGGCGGCCAGACCCTTCTGGTTGTACTGGTCGGAGTCGACGCCGATGGCCCACTTGCCGGCCTTGGCGGTCGCCTCGATCGAGCCGGAGCCCGCGAGACCGGCGGCCGCGTAGATCACGTCGGCGCCCGCGTCGAGCTGGCCCTGCGCGGCGGCCTTGCCGAGGTCCGGCTTCGAGAAGCCACCGAAGTCCGGCGGCTGCGTCAGGTACTGGACCTTGACGTTGACGCCCTGCTTGGTGTCCTTGACGCCCTGGACGAAGCCCGCCTCGAACTTCTTGATCAGCGGGGTCTCCACACCGCCGATGAAGCCGACGGTGTTCGTCTTCGTCACCTTGGCGGCGGCGACACCGGCGAGGTAGGAGCCCTGCTCCTCGTTGAACACCAGGTTGGCGATGTTCGGGCCGGTCTTGGAGGTGTCGTCGATGAGACCGAAGGTCGTCTTCGGGAACTTCGGGGCGACCTCGGCGATGGCGGGCGCGTAGGCGAAACCGACACCGATCACCGGGTTGTTGCCGGCGCGGGCCAGCGCGGTGAGGCGCTGGATCTTGTCCGGGTCACCCTCGCCCTCGCTGGGCTCGGCCTCGCTGCCCGTGATGTCGAGTTCCTTCTCGGCCTTCTCCAGGCCCGCGAAGGCGGCGTCGTTGAACGACTGGTCGCCACGGCCACCGATGTCGTACGCGATGGCGGCCTTGCCGCCGTTGTCTTCCGAGCCGCCCGACTCGGAAGACTTGTTGCCGCCACACGCGGTGGCAGACAGTGCGAGAGCCGCGGACGCGATGCCCACGGTGGCGATCCTGGTGATCCGGCGCACTGGGGGGCTCCTTTAAACCTGACCGAAAGCGCCACTTCCGGCGCTGGGTTCGCGGCGATCGTAACGCGCGTAGATGTCAGTTAAAGACCCGTTCATCAGTCGTTATCGGATCGTCGCGAACAGGCCACGCACCACGGTAGGCCGGGACGGGGGGCGCCGGTCCCCGTGGGGGCTCGGCGTGTCGCGCCATTTCCCGTCCCGGGGGCTTTTCCCCCACCCCGCCCCTTCCCGAAACCGGGGGCTCCGCCCCCGGGCCCCTCCAGTGGAGAGGAAGGTTTCCGTGGGGGCTGACGCCCCCACACCCCCGGCACGGCAGCTTCGCGCCGCGATGCGCTGACGCCCGTTCCCTCCGTGCGTCAGCTCGCACCGCGAGGAGGCGCTGCACGCGCGCCGCGCCACGCGGACCGGGCCGGACCCGACCGAGGTAGGCGCACCACGAGACCGCCGCGCCCTGGGCCGGGCCGGACCCGAACCGGGCCAGGTGCACCACGAGACCGCCGCGCCCAGGGCCGGGCCGTCCCCGAACCGGGCACGGCGCACCACGAGACCGCCGCAGCCACGGACCGGACCCCACCGAAACCGGCGCAGCACGATGGCGCCGCGCCACGCGGGCCGGACCGGACACCTCACCGGAACCGGCGCTGCACGCGCGCGCGCCACGCGGACCGGGCCAGGTGCACCACGCGCCCCGCGGAACCGGGCCGTGCCCGAACCGGACCAGGTGCACCACGAGACCGCCGCGCCCTGGGCCGGGCCGCCCCCAAAACGGGCGCGGCGCACTACGAGACCGCCGCGCCCCGCGGAACCGGGCCGGATCCGATCGGGTCGGGCGCAGTGCGAGGGCGCAGCGGGTCAGAGGGCGATGCGGGCGTCCAGGAGGGCCGCCGCCGTGAAGAGTTCCACGCCCACCGTGATCGCCGACTCGTCCACGTCGAAGTCGCCCCGGTGGAGGTCCCGCCTGACCGTGTCGCCCGGTACCCGCACGCCCAGGCGTGCCATCGCGCCCGGGACGTGCTCCAGGTACCAGGAGAAGTCCTCGCCGCCGAGACTCTGTTCGGTGTCCTCGATCGCATACGTTCCGCGCCGCGCCGTCTGCGCGTCGCGCAGCAGTTCGGTGACGACCGGGTCGTTGACGACGGGCGGCACACCGCGGACGTAGTCGATCTGGGACTTCGCCCGGTGCAGCGTCGCGATCTCGTCGATCGCCGCGTGCACCAGGTCGGGGGCCTCGCGCCAGCCCTCCAGGTCCAGGCACCGCACGGTCCCGGAGAGTTCGGCGTGCTGCGGGATGACGTTGCAGGCGTGGCCGGATTCGATGCGTCCCCAGGTCACGGCGAGACCGGACCGCGCGTCGACGCGGCGCGCGAGCAGCGCGGGCACCTCGGTGACGATCTTCGCCGCCGCCGTGACCAGGTCGGTGGTCAGGTGCGGGCGGGCGGTGTGGCCGCCGGGGCCGTCGAGGGTCACCTCGAGGCGGTCGCAGGCGGAGGTGATGGGTCCGGGCCGGAGCCCGACCGAGCCGGCGTCGACCTTGGGGTCGCAGTGCACGGCGATGATCTTGTTGACACCCTCGAGCACGCCGGATTCGATCGCGTCGGCCGCTCCCCCGGGCAGCACTTCCTCCGCGGGCTGGAAGATCAGCCGGACGGGCTGGGGCAGCAGCCCCTGCCGGTCGAGATCGGCGAGCACGAGCCCTGCTCCGAGCGCGACGGTGGTGTGCACGTCGTGGCCGCAGGCGTGGGCGCGGTCGGGCACGGTGGAGCGGTAGGGGACGCCGGTCTTGGTGTCGGGGATGGGGAGTGCGTCGATGTCGGCGCGGATGGCGAAGAAGGGCCGTACGGTGCCCGGAGCCGGCGTACCGATGTCGCAGATCAGGCCGGTGCCGGCGGCGAGGACCCGGGGCTCGAGCCCGGCCTGCTCGAGGCGTGCCTTGATCACGGCGGTGGTGCGGAACTCCTGGTTGCCGAGCTCCGGATGCATGTGCAAGTCGCGCCGGAACGCGATCAGTTCGGCACGCAGCGACTCGGACAGCGTGCCGGGCAGTGCGACTGCGCCGGGCCGTTCGACTTCTTCGGACTCGCGGGACATCAACTGGTTCACCCAGTGAAGGGTATGCCCCTTCATGCCTCAACTGCCGTGCGATCAACAAAACATCAGCCACACAGGGGACAGAATTCTGCGCTCACGGCGGTTCGCCGCTCGCGGCAGTGGGTAAACTCACGCGGCTCGCTCTTGAGTCGATCTTTCCTTTCCGGACGGTGCTCGTCCGCTCACTGCCGCTCCTCCTCGGCTCTTCAAGCCGGCGCCGGCAGCCGCCGCACATCGCGGGCGGTGCCGGTGACGCCTGCCAGGAAGCCCTGCGCGCGCGGTGAGGCGTTCTCCCTGAGCCATTCGGGTGCGATGTCGCAGACCGCCACCTGGATCCCCGTGCCCGCCAGGGCCAACGGCAGCGTGTGGACGACGGTGGAGGGAAAGCTCAGGACCGTTGCTCCGATCGGGCCGCGCCGGGCGATCAGCTCGAGGGGAAGTTCCGGGCGGACCACCTCCAGGCCGGTCTCGACCGCGAGCCGGTGCAGTTTGTCCGCGCTCTCCCTGCGGTGCGCGAAGTAGCGGGTCGCGCCGTGGGCGCGGGCGAGGGCGGAGACCGCCTCCAGGTACTGCCCGAGGTCGACGACGCCGGTCTCCACCAGGGAGGTGCCGACCATGTCCGCGCCGCGGGTGATCGTCGGCGGGCCGAAACGCGCCCGGGTCCAGGCGAAGTCGTTCCGCGTGACCGTGATCCCCGGCGGCGGCTCGACGGGCATCGAGGTGAACACCTCGACCGACCGGGTCCTCGACGGGGCGAGCCGGCGCCGGGCCAGGAAGGTGACCGGGGCGAGCACCAGCTCGCGCGGCCCGCGGCGGCTGCCGCGCCGGTGCCAGCGCACCAGCTGCTCCCCGCGTGAGACCTGTGCGACGAACTCCATGGTCGCCGTGCCGTCGTCCACGACGGTGACGTCCTTCCTGCCGACCAGCGTCAGCAGGAGCTGTACGTAGCGGGAGAACGGGTCGCCTATGACGATCCGCTCCGCGCGGCGCAGTATCGGGCCGAGCTCGCGCACGGTGCGCAGCGGGGCGCCCATGCCGCCGCGCGCCTCCTGCCAGCGGACGGCGAAGCCCGCGTCCCGGGCCAGTTCCGCCATCCGGCGGAGCTGGCCGCGCGACATGGGGTCCGTGGGCGAGAGCACGACCACGGTGAGATCGCCGGGACCGGGTACGGCCGGCGTGGCGTGGGCCCACTCCAGGACGTTCAGGAGCTGGACCGGACTCTCGACGAAGGCGAGATTCACTGGTTGTCACCTCGTGATGCCGGGCCGGCCTTCAGCCGGGTCCGTGGCTGACCACCCCGCAGGGCGCTGGTGGATTGCTGCGCGCGGCCGCCGGCCACGACGCGGATGTCGACGGCCGGGACGCCCCCGACCGGAACCGGCCCCGCCGGAACCCGTCCGCCAGGACCGTGTCCGACAGAACCGTGTCCGACAGGACCGGCTACGCCAGGACGGGATACGCCAGGACCGGGTACGTCAGAACCGTGTCCGTCAGAACCGGCTACGCCAGGACGGGATGCGCCAGGACCGGGTACGCCCGGTCCCGCCAGGACCCGACCACCCGGAAGCGGTCCGACCAGGGACGCCAGGGCCCGTCCGTCAGGGCCGGGCCCATCAGGACCCGCGTGGCCCTGGACGCCGGCCCCGGGTCCGACCGAGAACATCGGGGCTCCGCCCCGGACAGACCCGTCCGGGAACACAGGAGCCCCGCCGCCGGTCACGGCTCCGGTCGAGGACACGGGAACCCATCCGCCGGAACGGGATCCACCCGGAAGCGGTCCGACCAGGGACACCTGGGCCTGTCCGTCAGGGCCGGCCCCATCAGGGCCCGCGTGGCCCTGGCCGCCAGGACCGGGTCCGTCCGGGAGCACCCCGACCCGGTCGCCCCGAAGGGGGCCGGCCTGGAGAGCCGGGCGGCGGTGCGCGGCGGCGGCCGTGCCGGGTCCGGCGGCGGCCGTGCCGGGTCCGGCGGCGGGCGGACGGGGTCCGCCCGCCGCGGACGCCCGGTGGTCAGACCGCGGCCGGCTCACGGTCGCCCGCCTCGGCGACGACACCGGCGACGCGGCGCAGCTTCTTCATCGGCGCGAGCTCGGAGTCGTAGACCTTCTTGACGCCGTCGCCGAGCGCGGCCTCGATGGTGCGGATGTCGCGGACCAGGCGGGTGAGGCCCTGCGGCTCGACGGAGGCGGCCTGGTCGGAGCCCCACATGGCGCGGTCGAGGGTGATGTGGCGCTCGACGAACGCGGCGCCGAGGGCGACGGCGGCGAGGGTGGTCTGCAGACCGGTCTCGTGGCCGGAGTAGCCGATCGGGACGTTCGGGTACTCGTCCTTGAGGGTGTTGATGACCCGCAGGTTCAGCTCCTCCGCCTTGGCCGGGTAGGTGGAGGTGGCGTGGCAGAGCAGGATGTTGTCGCTGCCGAGGACCTCGACGGCGTGGCGGATCTGCTTCGGCGTCGACATGCCGGTGGAGAGGATGACGGTCTTGCCGGTGGCGCGCAGGGCGCGCAGCAGCTCGTCGTCGGTGAGCGACGCGGAGGCCACCTTGTGGGCGGGGACGTCGAACTTCTCGAGGAAGGCGACGGCCTCGGTGTCCCACGGGGAGGCGAACCAGTCGATGCCGCGCTCCTTGCAGTGCTCGTCGATCCGGCGGTACTCGTCCTCGCCGAACTCCACGCGGTGGCGGTAGTCGATGTACGTCATCCGGCCCCAGGGGGTGTCGCGCTCGATGTCCCACTGGTCGCGCGGGGTGCAGATCTCGGGGGTGCGCTTCTGGAACTTGACGGCGTCGCAGCCGGCCTCGGCCGCGGCGTCGATCAGGGCGAAGGCGTTGTCCAGGTCGCCGTTGTGGTTGATGCCGATCTCGCCGGTGACGTAGACGGGGTGGCCGGGGCCCGCGATCTTGTTGCCGAGGGCGCGCAGACGGGACGTGCTCATGGGGGTGGTTCCTTACTTCTTCGGGGACATGGGGGCGGGTTCAGGGGTGTTGAGCGTCGGGCCGAGGAGCCAGGCGGCGATCTCACGGATCGCCCCCTCGCCGCCGGGCGTGGCAGTGACGGCACGGGCGGCGGCGCGTACGGAGTCGTGCGCACTCGCGACGGCCACGGGCCAGCCGACGAGGTGGAAGCACGGAAGGTCGTTGACGTCGTTGCCGACGTAGAGCACCCGCTCGGGTGCGAGGCCCCGCTCCTCGCACCACTGCTCGAGTGCGAGGTCCTTGCGGTCGATGCCGTGCAGGACGGGGACCTTGAGCTTGTGGGCGCGGGCGGCGACGACCGGGTTCTGCTCGGTGGACAGGATCAGCAGTTCCAGGCCGGCCTTGCGCAGATGGGCGACGCCGAGGCCGTCTCCGCGGTGGACGGAGACGATCTCGCGGCCGTCCGCGTCGATGAGGACCCGGTCGTCGGTCTGGGTGCCGTCGAAGTCGAGGACGACGGCGTCGATGTCCTCGCGGCGGGGTACCGCGGCGGTGTCGAGCAGCGGCGCCAGCGCGCGGGCACGGGCGAGATCGTGCGGGTCGTCGACCTCGAGGACCCGCGCCGGATCGGTGTGCACCAGCGCGGTGCGGCCGAAGAACCGGTGGCCCGCCTCGCGGAAGCCGGCCGCGGACATGGCGTACGCGGCTCCGGTCTCCAGGAAGTCCTGCGGGCGGTCCTGGCGGCGCGGCCGGAACGAGGAGTCGTGGTTGACGCCGTATCCGGAGCCGGTGGCCGTGGTGGTGTCGACGAGTACGGACCCGCCGCCCACCTGCTCCGCGCTGTTGCCGGCGGGGGCGGCCGCCTCGTCGGCCTCGCGCCACACGAAGCCGTGGAAGGGCGCGACGGTCACCGCGCTGTCGGCGCCGTCCAGGGCGACGGCGCGGGCGACGCCCTCGATGTCCTCCCGGGAGATGAAGGGGCTGGTGCACTGCACGAGCAGCACCACGTCGACGGGTGCGCCGTGCACGGCCTCGTGCGCGTCCATGGCGTGCAGGACGGCCGACTCGCTGGTGGCGGTGTCGCCCGCGATGGCCGCGGGCCGCAGCACGACCTCGGCGCCGGCTCCACGGGCGACGGCCGCGATGCCGGGGTCGTCGGTGGAGACCGCGACATGGGTGACCAGCGGGGCGTCGAGGCAGGCGCGGACGGCCCGCGCGACGAGCGGTACGCCGCCGACCGCGGCCAGGTTCTTGGCCGGGACGCCCTTCGATCCCCCTCGGGCGGGGATCACGGCGAGAACGGTCATCGGTGGCTCCTGACGCATCGGGACGGGAAGCGGGAAGGACGGGCGGTCACAGCTCGCCCATCCGTCGGATGACGGGGGCGACGCGCTGCACGCCGTGGCGGTACGCGCCGCGCGCCGCCCGGCGTACGGTGTCGCGCACCATCCGCCGTACGCCGGTGGCCTCCGCCTTCGGGGCGGCGCCGGCCAGCGGTGTGCCGTCCGGGGCGAGGTGGTGGCGGGCGAGCAGACCGGGCAGGTATCCGGGCGCGGTGGCCGGCGTGTAGTACGGGGCGATCGCCGGGAGCCGGGGCAGGAGGAGCAGTTCGGCGACCCGCTTGCGGGCCTCGTCGAAGGCGCTCTCGTACGAGCTGTCCGCGGCGACGCCCTGCCGCGACAGCCATTCGGCGTCGGGGGTGGGGCGGTGGCCGCCGTCGAGCCGGTCCCAGGAGGCGAGCAGCCCGGAGCCGAGGAAGTGGTGGTTGCCGAGCGCCTCGCGCACTCCGAGGTCGGTCAGCACGGCGGTGGGGATGCGGCGGTGGAGCGCCTCGAGCGCGGCGGTGGACGACACGGTGACCAGCAGGTCGGTGCGGTCCAGTACCTCGCCCATGTTCCCGTACACGGGGCGGAAGTTGGGCGGAAGTCCGCCGGGCAGCTTCTCCGCGAGCTTCTGGTACGGGATCTCTTCGAGGTGGGTGGTGTGCTCGCCCGGCTTGGAGCGCAGCTTCAGCAGCACCTCGCGTTCCGGGTGCAGCCGGGCGTGCTCGACGAGCCTGCGCAGAAGGTAGGCACGGTCCGCGCGGGACTCCGGTACGGACGGCTGGACGGCGAACACGACGGTGTCGCGGCCTTCCTCCGGCCGGTACGGCGCCCCGCCGAGGAAGGGCAGCGCGGCCTCGGTGACGGAGCCGGCGTCGGCGCCCACTCCCTCGTAGACGGCGCGGAAACGCGCCGCGTCGTGGCGGGAGTTGGCCAGCACGACGTCTGCGCCGTGCCGCAGCAGCAGTCCGTCGGACAGCTTCTCGTAGACGACACCGACGTAGCCGGTGACGACGACGGGCCGCTGTTCCCGGCCGAGTGCGGCGAGGCCGTGCAGCATGGCCTGGACGCCGCCGCCGACGAGCGCGAGGACGACGATGTCGTAGGACCCGTCCCTCATCGCCCGCAGGAACTCGTTCCCCGTCACCTCGCGCAACTCGTCGGCGCTCACGCCGACCTCCGCGAGCTGGCGGGCGGTGGGTGTGGCCCGGCCGCGCAGCAGGAAGCCGCTCAGCTCGACGGAGGTGCTCGGCGCGATGCGGCGCGCGGTGAGCGCACCCCATTTCCACCGGGTGTCGGAATCGGCGAGTACGGCGACCCGTACGGCCTCGCTGGTACTTGTTGGCACGTCGAGGACGTTAGAAAGGCATGTGGTTTGACGGCCCAACTCGGCAGCAACAAAGGGTTAACAGGACACCTACGGACGGCGAAGCAGGCCGGGGAACGGGTCGGTTAACAAGCTCGTCGCCCTACGTTCACCTGACATCCTCGTATGCGTCGATGCGAATGCCGAGCGCACCCCTAGCGTCACGCGGGTGGTTAAGCTCTCCGTCATCGTGCCGTTCTACAACGTGCAGACATATGCCCCCGACACACTGCGAAGCCTTCGCGCGAACGCCCGCGCCGACTTCGAGTTCGTGCTCGTCGACGACTGTTCGACGGACGGGACTCCGGAGATCCTGGAGCGCGCGGAACGTGAGCTGCCGGGCGCGGTTCTGATCAGACACGAACGCAACGGTGGGCTCGCGACCGCCCGCAACACCGGTCTGGACGCGGCCGGCGGTCAGTACCTCACCTTCTTCGACGGCGACGACTGGCTGGCGCCCGGCCACTTCGAGCACCTGCTGGACGCCATGGAGCACCTGGGGTGCGACTTCGTCCGCACCGACCATGTGCAGTGCACGGGACGGTCCCGTTCCATCCACCGGGTGCCCGTCGGCCGGCGCGGGGAGGTGCTGCGTCCGCGGGACGTGATCCTGCCCGCCTCCCGCTCGACCGCCGTCGACTACCCGTACGCCTGGGCCGGGATGTACCACCGGCGGCTCGTGGACCGCGGGCTGCTGCACTTCACGCACGGATTGCGCACCGCGGAGGACCGGCCGTGGATATGGCGGCTGCACCGGGAAGCGGATTCTTTCGCCGCGATCAGCCACCTGGGCATTTTCTACCGGCGCGGGATCGCTTCCTCGCTCACTCAGATCGGTGACATCAGGCAGCTCGATTTCATCAAGGCATTCGACCAGGTGATCGAGGAAACGGCCAAGGACGCCGACGCGGAAAGGCTGCTGCCCAAGGCGGTCCGCACCTATTGCGCGGTCATTTCCCATCACCTGGGATCCATCGAAAGGTACGAACCGGCCGTGGCACGGAAATTGCGCACGATGAGCGCGGCCGCGCTGAAGCGCATGCCGCAGGACGTGCTGAACGAGGCCATCGACTCCATGGACGCCGACCGCGCCTCGCGGCTGCGCAAGGTCCGCCGCCGGCCCGCCCCCCTCTCCGTGGAGGCGGCAGTCTGATGGCCACGACCCAGATCTTCTTCGCCTCCTCCCTCTACGGCGCGGCGACGCTCGCCGCGGCGATCGACAGCGGCAGCTTCACCACCGCCGACCGCCGGCTGCTGCTGGTCTCCAACAATGCGGCGATACCGGAGACGACACCGGCCCTCGACGAGATGGCCGGCTTCGAGCGGCTGCGCGACCGCTTCGACGATGTCCTCTCCTGGAACGCCACCATCGCGCCCTTCCACCCCGGCGGTTGGGCGCCCCGCGGCGACGACCTGCCCCTGTGGGAGCGGTATCTGCGGCAGCTGTGGGACCTGGGCGACGACCGGATCGAGCTCGCCGTCGAATCCGTCCAGGTCAATCCGGCGCTGGCGGTCGCGCAGCTCTTCCCCGACGCGGCGCTGGACGTCTACGCGGACGGGCTGATGAGCTACGGCCCCACCCGCAACAAGATCGACCCGCTGGTCGGCGAGCGGGTGCGGCGGCTGCTGCACCTCGACCTGGTGCCCGGCCTGAGGCCGCTGCTGCTCGCGGAGTTCGGCGTGGAGCCGCAGCTCGTGCCGACCGAGGCCTTCGTCAAGGTCGTCGGCGAGCTCTCCGACGCCGTGCCGGACGCCTGCGCCGGCGTACAGGAGGGTCCGGCACTGCTCCTCGGCCAGTACCTCGCGGCCCTGGGCATCCTGACGCCGGTGGAGGAGGAGGGCCTCCACGTCCGCATGCTGGCGGGCGCGGCCGCGCTCGGGCACCGCCGCATCGTCTTCAAGCCGCACCCGACGGCGCCGGCCGCGTGGACGCGGACGCTGGAGCGCCGGGCGGCGTCCCTCGGTGTCGAACTGACCGTGCTGGAGCGGCCGGTGCTCGCGGAGGTGCTGTTCAAGCAGATGCGGCCGGCGCTGGTGGCGGGATGCTTCTCGACCGCCCTGTTCACGGCGGGCACCTTCTACGGCATCCCGGTCGCCCGGATCGGCACGGAGCCGCTCCTCGACCGGCTCAGCCCGTACCAGAACAGCAACCGGGTGCCGCTGACGATCGCCGACGCGCTGCTGCCGGACCTGGCGGCGGGCGGGACGGGCGCACCCGCCGCGGCGGACGGGCGATTCGCCGGTCTGCTCTCCGCGGTGGGCTTCGTGATGCAGCCGAAGCTGCGGGCGGACCTGCGGCCGGCGGCCGAACGCCATCTGCGCGACCACCTCGACGCGGGCACGGCCCGCTACTTCAAACGCCGCCGTCTGACGGTGCTCGGGCTGCCGGGGGGTGTGCCGCTGCCCCGCAACAGGGCGGTACGGAGGGTGGTGCGGGGGCGGCGGATGCGGAGGGTGCTGAAGCGGGTGGTGGCGTTGGGGTGAGGCCCCGGGCGCCCCGAGCCCCGAACGCCGGCGAGGCCGACGTGGGGCCCGGGGTGGGGGAAGGTCACGTGCCGCTGAGGGAGAGCTTCACCGCGAAGCCCAGGAACAGCGCTCCCGCCGCCGACGTCGCGCCCGCCGACAGGCGGCGCCTGCGGCGGAACGCGGCCGCGAGGTGGGTGCCGGTGAAGATCAGGACGCTCAGGTAGAGGACGCTCGCCAGCTGCGCCAGCGCGCCGAGCACCGTGAAGGAGAGCGCGGGGTACGCGTACGCCGGGTCGACGAACTGCACGAAGAAGGCGATGAAGAACAGGATCGCCTTCGGGTTGAGCAGACTGATCACGAACGCCTTGCGGAAGGGCCGCTCCGCCGCCGGGACGTCGGTGGTGACCTCGTCGGCGGTCCGCTCGCCGCGGGTGCGCCACATCGACCAGGCCGCGCGCAGCATCCCGATCGCCAGCCAGGTCAGATAGCCGGCGCCGGCGTATTTCACGATCCCGAACAGCACCGCGTTGGCCTGGAGCAGCGAGGCCACGCCCGCGGCCGACAGCACCATCAGGACGGTGTCGCCGCACCACACACCGGCGGCGGCCTGGTAGCCCGTACGCACACCGCGGCGCGCGGCGACGGAGAGCACGTACAGAGAATTCGGTCCTGGCAGCAGGACGATCAGGACGAGTCCTGCGAGATAGGTCGGAAGATCGGTGACACCCAGCATGGGGCGGAGTGTCGCACATCGGTACGACACTCCGCCTTTGTGTTCCGTATGTCAGAAAGCGTCGGTGGGGACGTACGTGCCCCACACCTCGCGCAGCGCGTTGCAGACCTCGCCGACGGTGGCACGCGCCTTCAGCGCGTCCTTCATCGGGTAGAGGACGTTGTCCGTGCCTTCCGCGGCCTTCTTCAGCTCCGCGAGCGCCGTGTCCACCGCCGCCTGGTCGCGCTCCGCGCGCAGCTTCGCCAGCCGCTGCGCCTGCTGGGCCTCGATCGCGGGGTCGACCCGCAGCGGCTCGTACGGCTCCTCGGTGTCCAGCGTGTAGCGGTTGACGCCGACGACGACGCGCTCGCCGGAGTCGGTCTCCTGGGCGATGCGGTAGGCGCTGCGCTCGATCTCGTTCTTCTGGAAGCCCTGTTCGATGGCGTTGACCGCACCGCCGAGGTCCTCGACGCGTTCCATGAGGGCGAGCGCTGCGGCTTCGACGTCGTCCGTCATCTTCTCCACGACGTACGACCCGGCGAAGGGGTCGACGGTGGCGGTCACGTCGGTCTCGTACGCGAGGACCTGCTGGGTGCGCAGCGCGAGGCGGGCGGACTTGTCCGTCGGCAGGGCGATGGCCTCGTCGAAGGAGTTGGTGTGCAGGGACTGGGTGCCGCCGAGGACGGCCGCGAGGCCCTGGACGGCGACGCGCACCAGGTTCACCTCGGGCTGCTGCGCGGTGAGCTGCACACCCGCGGTCTGGGTGTGGAAGCGCAGCATCAGCGACTTCGGGTTCTTGGCGCCGAACTCCTCCTTCATCACCCGGGCCCAGATGCGGCGGGCCGCACGGAACTTGGCGACCTCTTCGAGGATGGTCGTCCGTGCGACGAAGAAGAAGGACAGCCGGGGGGCGAAGTCGTCGACGTCCATGCCGGCGGCGACGGCGGTGCGGACGTACTCGATGCCGTCGGCGAGCGTGAACGCGATCTCCTGCGCGGGCGAGGCGCCGGCCTCGGCCATGTGGTAGCCGGAGATCGAGATGGTGTTCCACTTCGGGATCTCGGCCTTGCAGTACTTGAAGATGTCCGCGATGAGCCGCAGGGACGGCTTGGGCGGGAAGATGTAGGTGCCGCGGGCGATGTACTCCTTGAGCACGTCGTTCTGGATCGTGCCGGTGAGCTTGTCCGCGGGGACGCCCTGCTCCTCGCCGACGAGTTGGTAGAGGAGGAGCAGCAGAGCGGCGGGCGCGTTGATCGTCATGGACGTGGAGACCTTGTCCAGCGGGATCCCGCCGAACAGCACCCGCATGTCGTCGATCGAGTCGATGGCGACGCCGACCTTGCCGACCTCGCCGTGGGCGATGGGCGCGTCGGAGTCGTGGCCCATCTGGGTCGGCAGGTCGAAGGCGACGGACAGGCCCATCGTGCCGTTGGCGATCAGCTGCTTGTAGCGGGCGTTGGACTCGACGGCCGTGCCGAAGCCGGCGTACTGGCGCATCGTCCAGGGCCGGCCGGTGTACATCGACGGATACACGCCACGGGTGAAGGGGTACTCACCGGGCCCGCCCAGCTTCTCCGCCGGGTCCCAGCCTTCCAGGTCCGCCGGTCCGTACACCGGCTCGATGGGCAGTCCCGACTCGGACTCGCGCGCCATGTGACTGTGCCTCCCGCTGGGCTACTGACAGGTAACAAACCTTTGCGACGGACTGTAGCGGCGGGCGTGCGAGGGATGGAGAGCCACGCCCTGGGACCTTGCTCACAGCCCGTACCGGCGAAGCCGCTCGTGGCCCGCTCGTCCCCGAACCGTTACCCCCATGATGCGCGGGATCGCGCAACCGGGCAGGACGGGAATTTGTCTCATCAGGCACAGACATACGTGGGGGACGAGACAAGTGGGGGGCGACATGCTCGGGAAATCAGTCGGGATGAGAACGCTGGCCGCGGCGGCCGCGATGGTCGTGGCCGCGGTGACGGCCGGCTGCAAGGCGGAGGCCGCGACCGACGCGCCGTCCGCCGGCACGCCGAGCGCGGCCCCGGCGACATCCGCTTCCACGCCGCCGGCCTCGCCGACGCCTTCGGCGTCGGAATCGGAGACGGCCGAGCCGTCGAAGAAGCCCTCGCCGTCGCCCTCCACCCAAAAGCCCGCGCCCAAGGTCCTGATGGCGCCCGGCGCCAAGGGCGAGCAGGTGCGCGAGCTCCAGGCGCGGCTGGCGCAGATCGGCTGGTTCGACGACAAGCCGACAGGTACGTACGGGCCGGTCACCACCACCGCCGTGAAGGGCTTCCAGGGCAAGCGCGGACTTCTGGCGACGGGCAGCACCGACACCGTCACCTGGGATCGGCTGCTCGGCATGACGACGAAGCCGACGCGCGCCGAGCTGGACGGCAAGGACGTCAAGAAGCCGCAGGCGAAGCTGGATCCGCGCTGCATGACCGGCCGGGTGATGTGCATCAGCAAGACCACCCGGACGCTGTCGTGGATGATCGACGGCAAGGTGCTGTCCACGATGGACGTGCGCTTCGGGTCGCAGTACACACCGACCCGCGAAGGCGTGTTCAAGGTGGGCTGGAAGTCCCGTGACCACGTCTCGACCCTCTACGACACTCCCATGCCGTACGCCATGTTCTTCAGCGGCGGCCAGGCGGTGCACTACTCCTCGGACTTCGCCGCCCGCGGCTACAACGGCGCCTCGCACGGCTGCGTGAACGTCAGGGACAAGGCGGCCGTCGCGGCGCTCTTCGACCAGGTGCGGACCGGCGACAAGGTCGTCGTCTACTGGTGAGGCGCGGGGCGCGGCAGCTGAGGAAGAAGGGCGCGGGCGGGACCGGGGGAACGTGTCCCGCCCGCGCCATTGCGCTGAGCCGTAGGTACGGGGGGAACCCCGGCTCGTTGCGCCGCCGATGACCAGTCGGCTCACTATCTACTGCGCCGTAGCCCGGAAAAACGTCACACCCTGCGTTCCGCGCCGAAAAAGCGCAGGTCAGAGAGCTCGTGTGGTGGCGTCCGCGAGAGAGGCGAAGCCGGTCGGCGACGGCGGTGCGGCCGGGTCGAGGACGAGCGGGTAGGAGACCTGCGGGGTGTCGGGCACGAGCTGCGGGACGTCCTCGGAGCTGTCGGAGTCGCGGTCGCCGCCGGAGCCGCCGGAGTTCTTCCCGCCACCGGTGCCGTCGCCGTCCTCGCGCCCGTCACCTCCGTCGCCGTTCTCGCCGCCCGGGGTCCCGGCGTCGCCGGAGCCGTCGCCGAGCAGTTCGTCGCAGAACCGCTCGACCCGCTCGGCACCCTTGGCGGCCGCCTCGAGGCGGCGCTTGCGGTCCGGATCGATCCGGCCGCTGCGGTAGTCACGGCACGCCTCGACGGACTTGCGGTACACGTCGGTGTTCTTCGACGGGTCCTCGCCGCCCGGCGTGGCCGTGCCGTCCCCGGCCGGCAGGCCGGGCGTGCTCCCGCCCGCGTCGCCGGGGGCCGAGGGGGTCGTGCTGTCCGGCGCGGGCGGCAGACCGGGCGGGGTGCCGGTGGTGCCCGGGGGGCGTGCGGACGAGCCGGCGTCCCCGCCGCTCGACGACGGTGACGTGAGCGGTCCCGGTGTCGCAGCGGCCGACACGGAGGACGCGGGCGTAGGGCGCTCGTTGCCGAAGGTGGGCAGCACACCGCTGCCGGCGGCGACGGCTACGCCGCCGATGGCACAGCCCGCGAACGCCGCCGCGATCCCGAACCGGACGGGCCGGGCGAAGCCCACGCCGCGGGACGGCCGGGAACGGCCGACCCGCACGGACCCGAGAGAAGTCCCGGCCGCGGCCGACTCGGCCCTGGCCTTGCGGAACGCGGCCATCGCGGCCGCCTCACCGGGCAGTTCGCCGTCGTCGTAGCCGTGGCCTGGGTTGCGCGCCGCGCTGTCGAGGGCGGCGGCGAGTCGTGCGGCCTCGGTACGGGCGCGTTCGTCCGCGACCTCGACAGGCTCGCCACGCAGCAGTCGCTCTGCCGCGTCCCTGCCAAGCCACTCGTACCGCTCGTCGGCCATCACATGTCCTTCTGCGTCCGCAGGCGTGAATGCGTCACACCGGCGGGCGCCGTCGCACCGGGGCGGGAGCCGCGCTGGGTGGGCAGTCCGCCCAGTTCCGAAGCGCTCTCCGCGGGGCCCTCCCCGCCCCGGCGAGTCACGTCCGAGGGGGGCCGGTCCCCGCTTTCGAAAGCGGCGCCGTCGGCTCCCAGCAGTTCCGCCAGCCGCTTCAGGCCACGGTGCGCTGCCGTCCGGACGGCGCCGGGGCGCTTGCCGAGGGTCTTGGCCGCGCTCTTGGCGTCGAGGCCGACCACGACCCGCAGGACGACCGCCTCGGCCTGATCCTGCGGCAGTTGGGCGATGAGCGCCATCGTGCTGCTGGTGGAGATGGACTCCAGCGCCTCGTCGACGGTGTCGGAGTCGGCGGGCCTGCCGGTCAGTTCGGTCTCGTCACCGCCGACGGCCGGCCGGCGGCCCCGCATCCGGATGTGATCCAGCGCACGGTTGCGGGCGATCCGCGCGGCCCAGCCGCGGAACCGGTCGGCGTCCCCGCTGAACCTGTCGAGGTCCCGGGAGATCTGCAGCCACGCCTCGGAGGCGACGTCCTCCGCGTCGGTGTCACCGACGAGCGTGCGCACATAGCCGATCAACCGCGGATGCACAGCGCGGTACACAGTCCGGAAGGCGCTCTCGTCCCCATCCTGAGCCGCGAGCACGGCGGCGGTCAGCTCCGCGTCGTCCCCCAGCACTACCTCAACCCGTCGTTCCGTACCGCAGCTGGTCACCACTGCCGCGCAGTCCTGCGCGAATCAGCACGCTACGTCCTTTTAAGTGCTCGCGTCCACGCCTCGTACAACTTGCAACAAGTTTGCGACTCAGCGGGGTGTGACAGAAACAGCACTCTCGGCGCTGAGGTTAGTACGGGGCGCCCTCGGGTCCCCGCCACGAACGACGACCGGGGCCTCTCCTGTGGGGGGTGGCGGCCCCGGTCGTCCTTTTTTGGCCGGCGGCAGCCCAAGTTGGCCGGCGGACGCCCCCCGGCCGGACACGTCACCACAGCAGGCCCGTTCCCTCCGCGCCCTCCCCGGACGCCGGGTCGTCTCCCCGCCGGGCGGGAGCCGACACCACGGCCGTGGTCGGCAGGTCCGGCGCGTCGCGTGCGGTCAGCACGCTGAATCCGCCGTCGGGGAAGAACAGCTCCGCCTCCCGTTCGACGATCCGCATCCGCCGGGCCAGGGCGTCCGCCCGCACGTCGCCCATCGGCCGCCCGAGCAGCGGCACACCGCCGTGGCCGACCGACGCCGGCCGCGTGAACGCGATACGGACGACGGCCTCGTCGGCGTCGTACGTGAGCACGACCCCGGCCTCGAAGAAGTTGTCCTGAGCGGCGCCGCCGTACTCGGGGACGGACCCGATTCCGCCACCGAGCAGCCGCCGCATGTCCGCACGCGCCGATCCGAGGCGTACCGGGCCGATGCCGCGGTGCGCGACGACCTCGGCGGGCCCGGTGCCCGCCGGGCGGGAGCCGCCCGCCGGTTCGAAGAACTCGAACGCGTCGTCGCCGACGGGGGTCGCCCGCAGCCGCACGCTCTCGAAGCCGTCCGCGTCCTGCGCCGTGCCGCCGAGCACCACACCGAGGGCGGGCAGCGCCCACCCCTCCGCCTCCCTGGCGGCCTCCACCTCGTGCCCCAGACCACGGAGTTCCGCGACCACCTCGGCCGCCGGCCGCCCGAGCAGCACGATCCCGTCCAGGGTGACGGGCGCGGGTGACGCCACCTCCACGGCGTGGAGGACGTCGGCGTCGTCGTACTCGAGGAACTCGAAGAAGCCGTCACCGCACCCTTCGCCACCCTCGTGCCCGCCCGGCGCCGTGACGTACATGTCCGTCAAGGTGGCGTCTGCGGCGCGCCGGAAGGCGGAGTCCGGCGCACCGCGGGCCGCCCGCACCGAGGCCCGCGTCCGGCCGAAGCGGGCACCGGGCACGCCGATGCGAGGGATTATCTCCACGAACCGTCCAAATGCCCTCTATGTCGACTCTGTCCTGTCAGCCGATCGCGATGCGCGGGTTCGCGGACGGCTTGACCCAGCCCATGAACTGCTCCATGGTCGCGCGCGGCACCGACACGCAGCCGGCGGTGGCGCCACTGCCGTTGACGTGCAGGAAGATCCCGGCGCCCCGGCCGGGGGTGGCCGGCCAGCGGTTGAAGTTGATGACCAGGGCCTTGGCGTACTGCGTCGGGTAGTTGATCAGGTGCTCGCTGCCGCGGTCGCCGGACTCGGTCAGCGGGAAGTCCGCGCCCGCCTCGGTGTGCATCGAGTTGTAGAACTTCGACTCCGGGTCCTGGACCCACCAGTGGCTGTCGTTGACCTTCGTGTACGGCATGGCGGTGCCGCTCGACTCGACGCCGAAGCCCTCGGTGATCGTGTAGGTGCCCGTGGGGGTGGTGTAGGTGTTCTGCCTGCGGGTGGCGCCGTCGGTCACCCCGTTCGACCCGACGCGTCCGGCGCTCGTCGAGAACTGCGCCTTCCAGCCGGCGGAGCCCTTCTGCCAGGCGGTGACCGTGGCGTAGGACCCGCCCGCCTTGACCGTGATGACCTGGGTGGCGTTGCCGACGTTCACGGGCACGGGGAAGTTCGGCGTGGAGGGCGCGGCGGGCTCGTCACCGGAACCGCTGCCCGGGCCCGCGTCGCCGCCGCTCGTGGCCGTGGATTTCGGGGCCGTGCTGCCGGACGCCTTGGCGGAGGCGGAGGCGGAGGCGGAGGGCGAGCCGGACGGCGAGGCGGACGCGCTCGGTGAGGCGGAGGCGGAGGCGGACGCGCTGGGCGACGCGGAACCGCCCGTCACCTCCTTGTCCCCCTGCGCCGCCGCGCCGGTCGGTGCGGCGGCGGCAGAGCCCGCCGGCTCCTCTCCCCCACCACAGGCCGACACCAGCGACATCACGCCGACCAGGGCGAGGGCGGACGGGAATTTACGTGAGGAGCGCAGCACGGGGTGATCCTTGGCTCGTCGGAACGGCGCGGCAGCACGTCGCCGCGCCTCAAGGCTGGCCGGTTATACATCGCCTCCCCGGCCGAAAACCAGGCGACAGACATTCCGGGCACCAGCGATCCGGGGAGCGCGGCCCGCTGTCGGTGGCCCGCGCTACGTTCCCTTCCGATCCGTTCCTTCTCCGCGGCCCGGGCATCGGGTCGCCCCGGCCCCGGGGAGACCCGTGTCGTTCTACATGCATCTGCGCGCCGTGCCGGAGTCCGAGGCCGGGGACGACCACAGCAGCCTGACCACGTTCATGCGGGCCGCCTGGGAGATACACGCCGAGGAGTACGAGGCCGGGCTCGCGGAGTCCGTCGACAAGGACTTCGCGATGGTCCACGAGTTCTACGAGACGGCCGCCGGCCGGCCACAGGGCGCGGACGGGGCCTGGGAGCTGCCCGTGTTCGGCGGCCGTGTCGTGCGCCATCCGTCGGAGGAGCAGCCACCGTTCGCGCTCCTCTGTCCGACAGGGGTGGCGCGGGCTGCCGCATTCCTCGACGGGCTGAGGTTCGACGCGTTCTGGGACCGCGCCGGCACGGCCTTCCGGGCGCCGTTCTCCGCCTGGGACGAGGCGGACGTCAAGAACGTCTTCTTCGAGCACCACTCGGGCCTGCTGGCCTTCTACCTGCGGGCGGCGGCGAGGGGCGACGCGGTGATCAAGGCGTTCTGGTACTGAGCCCGGTACGGGTGCGCTCGGCCGGGGGGCGAACGTCACACGGTCGCGGGCCCCGCCCCCGGCGGCCTGCTCAGCGGCGCAGGTCCGCGGGGAGCTCGATCCTGCCGTCGTACGGGCCCTGGTTCTCCATGGTCACCTGCTGCTCGAAGGCCATGTCCTGCCCGTTGTACGGAATCAGGAAGCCGAAGTCGAGGCGGTGGCTCCTGATCCGGTACGTCTTCGCGTCCAGGACCAGCACCTCCTGGAGCCCGGAGAGGGTCAGCCGCGCGTCGTCGACAGGGATGCCGGCCTTGCGGAGCTGCTCGGCCGTGGGCTCGAACTCGCGCTTCGCCTTCTTCGCCCAGGCACGCTGCCGGACGGCGCTCAGCTTCTGCTCGCCGCTCGTGACGCGGAGTTCGACCGTGCCGCCGCCGTCCTTTTCGGTCACCTTGACGTCGCCGCCGGCGGCCTGCGCGTACATCCGGAACTCGTGGATGACCGCGATCGGGTCGTCGGCCTTGTTCCGCATCTCCGGATCGGCGGGTGACACGGCCTTCCACTCGGCCGAGTCCTCCTTCAGACGGCCCTCTTCGCCGACGACGTAGAGCTCCTCGGTCCTCTTCTTGCCCTTGCTGCTGGTGCTGACGCCCTGCGAGTGCAGCGCCGCCCGCCCGACGGCGCGCTGCACGGTGCCCTCGTAGGTCGCGGCGCTCTTCTGCCCCTGGGACGTGAGCCCTTCCTCCCCCTTCACGGAGAAGGACCAGGCCTGCTCCTCGGCCATCGCCTTCTCGGCGAGGTCGAGGAAGTCCTCCGCCGTCTCGGGCGCCTCGGCCTGCTCGGACGGGGCGGCCGACGGGGACGACGGCGTCTCCTGGCTCCCGGCCCCGGCCGGCTCCGCCTCGGCGCCGCACGCTGCCAGCGTGAGCGCGAGCGGGAGGACGAACACGGCGGCACTCCGGATGGGGCGGATTCGCATGGGGCGGCTTCCTTACGTCACGGCGGGGCGCGGACTGTACAACAGCCCCCGCCCCTTGATCACCCCGCCGGACATTCCGGGCAACCCACTTCCGAGGACGTCACGCTTCGAGGGCGTCACGTCAGTGCGGGCGTCACGTCAGTGCGAGGACGTCACGTCAGGTGGATCTTCAACTGCTCGTTGTGATCCGAGTGCTCGACAACGACACCGGTGACCGGATCGCCCTCGCCGGGCCAGATCACCACCGAAGCGTCGGCTGCCTCCTTGCACATTCCGGCGACATCCGCGACCACACCGTAGGGCCGCACACCTTCGACGGAGACGAAGATGCCGAAGGGAGCGGCCTTCTCGACGGTGCCCCGGATCTCGGCTCCGATCGGAAACCTCCGTCTCGTGGCGGACCACAGGGGGGTCACGGCTCCGACTCGCTCTCGTAGCTCTCGAACCAGTGGGTGTCGAAGTAGCGGGCCGTCGAGAAGGGATGCTCCCGCCGCGTGAGCATGCGGTGCACGAACTCGGCGGTCGTGCCGTCGAACCGGACCCACGAGTCGGGGAGGTCCTCGGTCACGAGGACGGGCCACCTGTCGGGGTCGGGGCCCTCGGTGAGCCAGTAGAACCCGTGCGCCTGCTCCGTGCTCCCCCACTGCAGCAGCCCGCCCGGCACCGGATACACGGCGTACGGCCGCCACAGCTCGCTCCCGCGCGTCCTGGCCCACTCGCCCAGCCACTCGGTGTGCCGGACGATGTCCGCGCTCGCGCAGGGCGCGTCGGGCGTCTGGAGTGCGAGGAAGCCGTCGAACGCGCCGTTGCCGAAGGTCTCGGCCAGTTGCTTGTAGTCGCTCGGCAGCGCCGTCCCGAGCCGGGTCTCGACCGCCGCCCAGTCGTACGTCCGCAGCCGGCTCGTGTCCCACCCCGTGACGGCGACGACGCCGTCCACCCAGGACGTCAGCTCCGCCGTATCCGCCTTTGGGGTCTCCCGTTCGGCCACCAGCACCACGAGCCGGACGTCGTCCCCTGCCCGCGCGCTGCCGCACCCGATCCATCGGTCCGCGTACGCCCATCCGCGCATCTCCACGATCCGCTCGCCGAACGGGGCCAGCAGCGGCAGCCCGGTCCGCGCGGTCACCGTCGGGTCGGGGAACCCGCCCATGGCGAGGTTCCGCGGCCGGCCGTACCGCTCGCCGAGCGCCTCTTGGAGAGCGGGAAGGCCGATCACCTCCGAGGGCACCAGGCATATGTGCCCCGAAGGATGCCCCGGTGTAGCGCAGTTGAGGTCGCCCGCCCCCGGGGCGGCCACCCGGTGCACCACCGAGAGGAGTTCGTCCAGCTGGTGCGCGGGCTCTTCCCGTTCGTCCATGGCGGACATTCAAACGGATGCCGCTGACACCGGCCCCAGGCGGCCTCGCCCTGATGTCGCGCGTGCCGAACAGCGCGGCCCTCGCCCCCACCTGGATACATGGGCGTCCCGGGCGGGCACGCACAGCAGAACATCCTCCACTACCTCAGCCGCCTGCACAGCAAAGGCTCGGACGACTGGCTGCCCACCCACGGCGCGGCCATGCGCAGCGTCTGCCCCGATTTCTGCGCCCCCATCATCCGCATCGAGGGCATGCTCGCGGGACCGACGTACGGTGACGACAAACCCACCCACCGGCGGCAGTTCTACTGGCCCAGCCGCTACACCCCGGACACGGACCAGGAAAAGCACATGAACCACCCCCATGCACCCGTACGGCTGCTCGCGCATGAGTCCCTGCCCGGCATCACCGAGGCACTGGGCAACCTGGACGGCTGGCTCATGCGCGACGGCGCGCACTGGCTCGTGACCCGGCACGAGGGCACGATCACCATCGGCAAGGTCGACGCCCATCCGTCCCGGGTGCTCGCCGACCGCGCAACGTGGACCGACCCGGATCCCTACACGTCCGGCACGTACTGCTCACCGCTGCCCGAGGGGGCCCTGGCCATCAGCAGCCGGCGGGCCGTCACTGTCTACGAGGCCGACGGAACCGTCCGCTGGGAGCACCGCCACCGGGACCGGCAGCATTCGCCCGGGGCCTCCGGCGCGTGCACGCCCGACCCGGCCGGCCGTGTCCTTCTGGCGACCATGGCCGGACCCCTCGGAGCCGACGGGCTCTCCACGGGCGACATCTGCCGCGCCCTCGATCTGGCCACCGGCGAGGTGCTCGCCGAGCACCTCCTGCCGTCCTTCTCAGCGGCGTACGCCTTCCAGCAGTTCCCGGACGCACGCCCAGAGGTTCTTCTCACCGCCTCCATGGGTCAGGACGGCACCCTGTGTCTCCTGGTCACCCGCACGGACAGCGGGCTCGGCGTGCGGGCGACCGGCACCGCCACGGAAGCCTGCGTCGGCGTCGGCCCGGAGGGCGCGCTGGTCATCCAGGACATCGGCGGCCGATACCTCACCCGCACGCAGGACGGCGCCGCCGAGGTGATCATCGAGGCCGGCGATGTCCTCCCGGACGAAAGGGTCTTCGTCGGCTGCACCCCGGGCTTCGTCGACGACAAGCGGATCCTGGTCGTGACGGCCGAGGAACAGTGGGCGGAGGAGGGCACCCACCTCCTCCTGGACGCCCACACACTCAGGCCCCTCGCCGAACTCACCTACCCGCGGACGCCGGGGGTCACTGCTGTGCCGCTCGGCGACGGAACGTGGCTCGTCCGCGACGACGAGACGGTACAGCGCTGGACGACCGCCTGATCCGGATCGCCTCCGATCAAGGGTTCGTGCGAATTCCGCGCCGCAGCTCCTCGCCGTGGACGACGGGCACTTCATGGCTGCCGCCCTGTCCTGGCCGGAGCCGGTCGCAGCCCTCTGACCGCCACGCGGCGAGCTCGCACCAGACGGTCTTGCCGCCGGGCCGCTGCCCCACGCCCCACCGCAGGGTCAGCGCGTCGAGGAGAGCGAGGCCCCGGCCCGACTCGTCGTCGGCGGTGGCCGTCCCGCACAGGACGGGCAGGGCACGCGGGTCGGGGTCGGTGACCTCCAGTCGCGTACGGCCGCCGCCGCACGACACCCGGACCGTCACCGGCGTTCCCTCACCGACGTGACGGATCACGTTGGTGACGAGCTCGCTCGCGCAGAGCTGGAGATCGACGCCGTAGTCGCCCAGGGCGCGGCGTACGCCGGACACGGCGGCCGGGGTCGCGAGCAGGTCGAGCGTCAGGGGCGGCCGGCTCATCACGCGACTCCCTTGCGGAGGGCGGCGACCAGCGTCCGGGCGGTCAGCAGGTTGCAGTTGCCGAGGGAGATCAGCGGCCGGGCCGGGTAGCGGGCGGCGAAGGTCGGCAGGTCGACGCGGAGGGACGGGAGGGTGATGCCGTGCTCGGCGAGGACGGCCCGCAGTTCCTCGGCGCAGTCGTCGGCTTCGGAGTGGTCGTACATGGGTGGGTTCACACCTTCCAGTGCGCTGAGTGACGAACTGCTCACAGCGTGGCGCCGGGCCGCGTAGCGTGAAAGAGGTTCGGGATCCCCGCCCTGAACTGCACGTACGCGCGCTGCAGTTGGTACGGGCCGGGGAACCCCGGGGAACGGGCGGTACACGGCACCAGGGACGGTGGGCGATGGGGCAGCGCAAGGACATCGACGGCTCGGCGGGCGTCCCGACCTTCTACGGCAGCGAGTTGCGGTGGAAACGGGAGGAGGCGGGCCTCACCCTCCAACAGTTGGTCGAGGGCAGCTTCTACGGCCCCAGCCACCTCAGCGAGATCGAACGCGGCACGCGCCGGATGCCGGTGGAACTGGCCGAGCACGTGGACCGGGTGCTCGGCACGGACGGCTTCTTCCGCCGGCGCTGCGAGGACGTGCGACGGGCGAAACGGCGGGGCCATGCCAGCTACTTCGAGCGGGTGCTGGAGGCGGAGAAGCACGCGGAGACCATCGAGGAGTGGTGCCCGACGCTGATCCCGGGGTTGCTGCAGACCGACGCCTACGCGCGGGCGGTGGTGCGTTCGGCGCACCCGCTGGCGCCGGACGAGGAGGTGGAGGAGAAGGTCAGCGCCCGACTCGCACGGGCCCGCCTCTTCGAGGACAACCACAGGACCCCGGAGTACTGGGCGATCCTGCCCGAGTCGCTGCTGCGCCAGCCGATCCTCCCGCCGGAGCAGACGGCCGAGCAACTGGAGCGGATCGCGGCACTGGCCCGCCGCCACCGGATCCTTCCCCAGATCCTTCCGTGGAACTGCGGACCGCACCCTCTCATGCTGGGCACGGCCAAGGTCATGACCTTCCCCGACGCCCCTCCCCTGATCTACACGGAGGCGCAGTACAGCGGGGACACCATCGACGATCCGGCCCTCGTGAAGCAGTACCGCAAGGCATACGATCGGCTCAGGGCCGCCGCACTGCCACCGAAGGCGTCCCTCGCCCTGATCGAGGAAGCGGCTGAGGATGTCCGAAATGGCAAGCAACGGGATTGACTTGACCACCGCCGTCTGGCGCAAGAGCAGCTACAGCAACGGCACCGGCGGGGATTGCGTCGAGGTCGCGGAGGCGTTCCCCGGCGCGGCCGCCTGGCGCAAGTCCACGTACAGCAACGGCGACGGCGGCGACTGCGTCGAGGTGTGCGACGCCCACACCGGCGTCGTCCCCGTCCGTGACTCCAAGGTGCCGAGCGGCCCGGTCCTCACGGTCACGGCCCCGGCCTGGACCGCCTTCGTCACGTCCCTCAAGTCGCCCGCCACCGCGTGACGCACCCCCTCGGCGCCGGCCTCCGGCCCCGGGCCACCGCGAACCGTCACGCCGGGAACCGTTAGCCTCTGCTGGCCCGCCCGGCGGTCGGGAGGGTCGAGGGAAGGGCGTTCATGCGGCAGCGGAGAGCGGGAAGCGGCCTGAGAGTCGCGGCCTGGGTACTGGTACCACTCGGACTGGTCCTGATGCTGGGCGGCATCGGTTACACAGGGACGAGCTACAAAGGCGCCACCGTCATGAGCGAGGCGATGGCGCCCACGTACCGTCCCGGCGAGCGGCTGCTCATCGAGCGGACGGACGCGGGCGGGATACGCAGGGGCGACGTCGTGCTCGTCGATGTGCCCGACCGGTATCGGGGCAGGCCGGTCCTCCAGCGGGTCATCGGGCTCGGCGGCGATCACGTGGTGTGCTGCCACGGGGGCCGGATCACGGTCAACGGGAAGCCGGTCGACGAACCGTACGTGATGCACGGCGAGGTGGATGCCGGGACCGGGGAGTACGACGTGACAGTGCCGGACGGGCGGCTGTTCCTTCTGGGCGACCACCGGGCGAACTCGAACGACTCGCGCTTCTTCCTCGGCGAGCAGTCGGGCAGCGTCGCGGCATCCGGGGTGCGCGGGCGCGTGCAGGACGATCCCACCGTGCCGGTGGTCCTGGCGTCGCTGGGAATCCTCGGCATCGTGACGGCCCTGGCCGGGACGGGCCTGGGGATCGGGGGGTACGTGGCCGGGCGCCGCGACCGGCGACCGGCCGAGGCTGTGCCACCGTGGCCGGTGGCCTGAGCGCGAGTATGGGCGGCCGTTCCACAGCGGGCTCGAGGCCACGGACAGCGAGAAGCCCCGCCGGAGACCGGCGGGGCTTCCCGTTCCATCGCCTTCTGTCGCCGAGATGTCAGCGACAGCGATCGGCACCGATGCGCGGCTGCGACGCGCGACTCACTTGATCAACCGATCGAATCTGTGGACCCGCGCGCAGGTACCGGTGTCCGACTCGATGTCCGCAGTCCTCAGCCGATAGACCGCCGGTTCGACGTCCACCAGCAGAAGTTCGTCCGCGGCGGCTTGCGTCCCGGGCAGTGCGGCGTCGAACAAGGCCAGTCGGCCGTTCACTTGGACGACCGGGCCGTCCTCCCACTCGTCCACGAAGCCGATGCCCTGCCGTACGACGTCGACGAGTCGGACCTCGCTGGAAGCCGCGATCCATTGGACGAGGGCGCCGAACTCCTCCATGAAGGTCGTCGGAGCAGGAAGGTCACCGATCACCAGCGCCGAACCCGGGCCGGCCGACTGCTCCTCGAACGGCACCAGCCCGGCGGGGCCTTCGACCGCACACGCAGTCTCGTAGTCGGTGTTCGCGTATCCGCCCCACAGGTGCCTCAGCGACTCCTCCACGGCAATCATCGGCCCGCCCTCCGACTCGACCCATGCGAGGTCCATGGCGCGCTTGCCCCCTTGGCGTTCGTCGTCCCGACCGATCTCTCTGCGGATGGGAGCAGTCGATGGGTCAACATCAGATCCTTGCCCCGGATGGCATCTTCTCCCGATGCGGGACGTGCTTCCTCGAGGACGATGTCGACAATCTCACCCCCGAGGCTCACTTGGACGTACTGCTCGAGGACCGGTTCGGCAGGACGGGAAATACGTACCGTGCTACTCGCCCAGCCCTCTCCCTCCGGACTGTCGAACTCCTGAACCCCGACATGCCAGGGCGACGAGGGGGCGTCGGAACGCGAAGGAAAAGCGTCTCGCCCGTCGTGGCCGTCGCCATCGGCACCAATTCGCCGGGGTTCGCCCCTACCGGACTCGGCAGGAACTCCGCCATGTCCTCCTCGCGCCGGAGCTCGAGTCCGCCCCCCGGTAGCACGGGTCGGACTTCGAGGTGCGGATAGAACGGGGCGAGGACGGCCTCGTCCGGACGGGGTCTCGGACACGCGGGGCGACAGGGAGTCGATGCCCGTCTCTCATCGCCACCGATCTGGCGTCGGTCTGACCCTACGTGTTCCCTACCACGTGCAGAATCGCCTCGGCATCCGGCGTACGGTCCGCCAATTCCCCGGCCCTCCTGACATCGTCTGCCGACATGCCGCGTGCGATCCGCAACGCTTCATGAAATCCGTCGCCGTTACCCCTGTGCATCATCTGCAGGAGCCACCGCACGGCTTGGACTTTGTCCTCCCCGGTCCCCAGGCCGGCTTCGTATCTGGCGGCGACCACCCACATTGCAGGAACGTGCCCCGCCTGCGCGGCAGTCAAGTACCACCCGAAGGCATCTTCTTCCTCATCCCGGGCGTTGTACTGGTCGGCGAGCAGCGCACACGCCTCCGGAACACCGGCATCGGCGGCCTGACGAAGATAGGCCAGAAACTCTTTCGCGTTCCGACGCATCCCCAGACCTTCACGGGACGCCAGAGCCATGTTGTAGGCACAGTATCCATCACCGAGTTCCGCACCTCGCTGGAACCATTCATTTGCTTCCGCACGGTTCGCCGTCGTGCCCATGCCCTCCGCGAGCATGAAGCCAAGGCCGCGCATACCTTGAGGGTCTCCGGACAGCGCGGCGCGACGGAACAAGGACAATGCGCGCTCGTGCTGCGTATCAAATGCGAGATGAATTCCGCCCAGTAGCGCATTGGCTCCGGCACCCTCTGCCGGATCGTCCAGCAAGCCTTCCAATGTGGGAGTGATCTGCTCCAACAGCGCCCCCGCCTCCCTTGAACCGAGCCGGAAAGCATGCACGAACCAGTTTCCCGCTGTCACGGGGTCGGCGGCCTCGAGTGCTGCCTCGCCATGCGCAATCATCGACGAAACAGAATAACCGACGGGAAACCCGCGCCTTTCTTCCATCACCCTGCCCACCCCATGCCCATAATTCAGTAACTCCAGATCGAGATGGTACAGCACGACAAAAAACGGGTGGTACGGCCTGATTCAGACCGAGACTCTTGGCCTTCTGCTGGAATGCGCTGATGCAGTCGTCACACATGGCGCGATTCCCAGAGATCGCGTCAGCACCCGGATTCAGGGCCGAGGCCTGCTTCTCCGCGTGAGACAGGGCGGCCGTACCTTGGCCCCCTGCGTTGTCCAGAAATTCGTTCGCCTTCCTCGCGTAACCATGCGGAGACAGGTCGTTCAAGACCTGCTGCGGCATAGCTCGCTGGAATCCCGCGGGAATATCGGCGGAGAAGCCACTCGCCGCCTTCACGCCTCCCGCATCGGCCGCCGTCTTCTTGGGGTCGAGCTTGGGGAAGGTCACCTTGTTCGGATGCGGCGCGGCACGCAGCGCATCCGCAGTCGGGCAGCCGGTGTTGTGGACAAGTACCGCGAACTCGCCGGTCACGACGAAGAACGTGTGCTGGCCCTCGACGGTGAGGTTGTGGACCCGCTGGCTGCGGTGGGCTTCGTCGATCGCGGTGATCTGGACCCAGGTGCCGGCCGAGGTCTGGAGCCACATGCCGGGCTCGAGGTCCTCGGCGTCGACCCACTTGCCGAAGTCCGGTACCCAGAACGGGTGCTCGTCCGTGGCGGTGATGGTTTCGGGCTTGGCGTCGCCACTCTTGCCATCGGGGTCGACGGTGAGGGTGATCAGGTGCTTGACACCGCTGTGGTTACGGGTGTCGGTGACCTGGCGGGCCTGCAGGTCGCCGGTCTCCGGGTCGGAGGCCAGGACGTACTCGCCCTCCTTCAGGTCCTCGATGTTCTTCGTGGACCCGTCGGCCATCAGCACCTTGGTGCCCGGGACGAAGCTGTTCTTCTTCGCCGGAACCTTGCAACTGCCGGCCTCCTTCTTGGGGGCAGGCTTGTCGGCAGTCTTGTTCGGCTTCGACTTGGACGTCTTGGGCTTGGGCGTCGGAGCGTTCTTACCGCCCTTGACCGCGTCCGCGGCCTTCGCACCCTTCTTGGCGTACTTCGCCGCCGTCGCCGCCGCGCCCACGCCGGGGATCGCCGCAGCCATCGACAGCGCCGCGTCCGCGTAGTTGCCCTCGGCCGCGTACCACACGCCGTTCGCGACGTCCGCGACCTCGCCGATCACCGGCACCATGCCCGCCACGTCCAGGGCCGCGTGGCCCACGTCCGAGAGCGAGATGTCGATGCCGAAGAGGTGGCCGTCGAGCTCCACGAAGGAGATCGGGTTACCGCCGGCGAACGCGTACCGGTTGCCCGTGTACGGGTCCGTCGCCAGGCCCATGTCGTCCAGCGCGCCGCCGTACATGTCACGCGTCAGGAACCGGTTCAGACCCGGGTCGTAGTTCCGGAAGCCCATGTCATAGGTACCGGAGCCGTCGTCGTGACGTGCCGCGTTGTAGCGGTAGTCGTTGTACTGCTCCTTGTCCGGGTTCGCAGCGTCCGGCTTGTCCGCACCGGTGAACTGCTTCTCGTCGTCGGAGCCGTACGCCGAATAGCCGTACGTCGCCCTGGTGTTGCCGTCGTCCTTCGTGATCGCCTCCACGTCACCCTTGGGGTGGTAGAGGAACTGCGAGTACTCCTTCGTCGCATCCGAGTTGTGCTTGATCTGGGTCAGCTTCTGGCCCCACGGGCTGTACTGGTAGGACTTGGTCGCCTTGCCGGCGACCTCCTCCCGCAGCACCTTCGACTCCATGCCCAGGTACGTGAAGAGCGTCGTCTTCCCGCCCGTCCCGGACGTCGTCTCCTGCGCCGTGCGGTCGAACGCGTCGTACACGTACGACGTCGTCTTCGCCGACGCGCCCGTGCCCGCCGTGTGCTTGGCGATCCGGTCGAAGCCGTCGTAGCTGTACTTCTCCTGCACCGACCCGTTGGAGGACACCGTGTCCAGGCGGCCCAGCGGGTCGTAGTTGTACGTGGACGCGACACCGCCCGCGGACGTCTTCAGCAGACGGTTGCGGTCGTACGTCGACGTCGACGAGACGGTGCCCACCGTCTGCTCGACGATGTTGGAGTTGCCGTCGTACTTGTACGTCTCCGTGCCCGCCGCGTCGCCGGTCTTGGTGACCGTCTTGATGCGGTCCTGCGGGTCGTAGGCGAACGTCGAGACGGTGTCCAGGTAGTCCGCCGCGTTGTCGGCGTTCATGACCTTGGACGTGTCCTTGGAGCGGTTCCCGTTCGGGTCGTACTCCAGGTCGTGCGAGGCGACCAGCGTGCCGCCGCTCTTCTTCTCCACCTGCGACTTGACCGCGCCGTTGAGCCAGTAGGCGTAGTCGACAGTGTTGCCGTTCGGCTTCGTCTGCTTCAGCGGCTGGCCGCGGTCGGTGTAGGTGAAGGTGCTGATCTGCTGGTTGCCCGCCGTCGGCGAGTCCGCGTTCGTGATCTTGTTGATCATGTCGCGGACGTCGTACTCGGACTTCGACCACGTCACGTCGTGCGTGGTCTCGACCGGGTTGCCGTTGACGTCGTAGGCCAGCGAGGTCGTGTTCTTGACCGTCGTGCCGAGCTTCTCCTCGACCTTCGAGAGCTGGTTGAGCTCGTCGTAGGTCATCGCGTACGCGTCGGCCTTCGCGCCCGGCGAGAGGTCCTTGACCTCGGCCAGCAGACCGTTGACGTCGTACCGGTAGGTGAAGTCCTTCTTCTCGTTGTCACTCTCGCCCGTGTTGGAGCGGACGAGCTTCAGACCGTCGGCGACGACCGTGCCGTCGGCCAGGTCGGACAGCGTGACCTTCTGGGTGCCGGACTCCGTGAAGGAGTACGAGCCCAGCGAGACCCACTCACCGGAACGAGTGGTCTGGTTCACCGGCTTGGTGACCTCGCCGCCCGCGTGGGTGATCTTGAACGGGGCGTTGGTCGCCGCGCCGGTCACGTCACCGTGCCGGACGAAGACCTCGTACGTACCGTCCTGCGGGATGCTGAGCTGCCAGGTGAACGAGTCGGCGCCGGTGCCCTTGGGATGGGTGCGGACGTCGTAGCCCCACTGGCCCATGGCCTGGGAGGCGTTCCAGCTGCCCTGCGTCGCCGTGTTGTTGACGTCGGTGGAGTCGACGACCACAACGTGGTTGCCGACCGGGATGCCGTCGTCGGAGCGGGCCTTCTGGTTGCCCGAGGGGTAGAAGTCCCAGGTCATCGTCCGCTGCGACGAGCCGCCGGCCGAGGTCAGCGTGTTCTTCGTCTGCTGGCCGAGCGCGTTGTAGTCGTAGGACGTGGTGATCTCGAACGGGTCCTTCGCGGACTTCGTCCACCCGTTGTCGTAGTAGGTGTACTGGGTGTCGTTGCGGACCGTCTGCCCCTGCGACGGCGGCGCCGAGACACGCTCCAGCTGGCCCACCGAGTCGTAGAAGAAGAAGGTCTTGTCCGGGGTGCCGTAGTCGGCGTCACCGGAATCGAACGGGCGGAGCTGCTCCTTGACCCGGTTCAGCTCGTCGTAGACCGTCTCGGAGGTGAAGTCGGTCGCGTCGTCCGTGGTCGCGACGCCGCGCGGGCTGATCTCCTTCGTCCGGTTGCCGGCCTCGTCGTACTCGAAGCGGGTCGTCCGGTAGGTGATGGCACCTGAACCGTCCTTCGAGTACGGGACCTTGATCTCCTTGACCAGGCCACGCCGGTCGAAGACCGACTCCGTGGTGTTGCCCTCGGCATCCGTCGCCTTCCGCGAGCGTCCGTCGAGGTCGTACTCGACCGTCGTGAACTTGCCGGCCGCGTCCGTCGTCTTCGTGACCCGGTCGTTCAGGTCGTAGGTGTACTTGGTGGTGAAGTCGGCGGTGTCCGCGGTCGCGTTCTTCTTCGGGTCGACGACGGTGACCACGTTGCCGACGTTGTCGTACTCGCTGGAGACCTTGTCGCCCTTGGCGTTGACCACCGAGACGGGCTGGTAGATCTCGTCGTACGTGTAGGTCGTGGTGTAGTCGCCGACCGTGGCCGTCAGGTTGCCCTTGGGCTCGGTGACGGATTTGACGTTGCCGACCTTGTCGTACGTCGTGGTCGTGCGCCGCTCGGGATCCGTCGTGAGGTCCTTCGGCGCGAGCGAGTCGGTGACCTGGTCGGCCGCGTCGTACACCGAGGAGGACTCGGCGCCGCTCGGCGTGAAGACCTTCAGCAGGTTGTTGTTGGCGTCGTACTCGGGCGCCGGGGTGGTGATGTAGACGCCCGCCGCCTGGTCCTTCGGCTGCTTCTGCTCCAGCGGGCGGCCGAAGTAGTCGTAGGACTGGGTGACCTTGGCACCCTTGGCGTTGATGACCTCCTTGGTGTTGCCGCGCTCGTCGTAGACGAAGTTCGTGGAGTTGTTCAGCGCGTCCGTGATCTTCGTCGGGTAGCCGTGCGGGCCGAAGCCGAAGTACGTGGTGGCGTGGCCGTTCGCGTCGGTCTGCTTGGTGGGCTGGCCGTACGCGTCGTACTCGGTGGTCGCCGTGTAGTCACCGGCGGTCGCCGAGGCGACGCCCTCCGGGTCCGTCACGGACGTCTGGTTGCCGAACTGGTCGTAGCCGAACTCCCAGACGTTGCCGAGCGGCGAGGTCTTGCGCCACAGGTCGGCGGAGTAGCCGTCGATCCGCGTCGTGTACTCGAACTTCGTCTACGCAGGGCGGCGACCAGCGCCCGAGGGGTGAGCAGGTTGCAGTTGCCCAGCGCGATGAGCGGCCGGGTCGGGTAGCGGGCGGCGAAGGTCGGCAGGTCGACGCCGAGTGACGGCAGCGTGATGCCGTGGGCGGCGAGGGCAGCCCGCAGCTCCTCGGCGCAGGTCTGTGCGTCGGGGTGGTCGTGCATGGGGTTCACACCTTCCAGTGCGCTGTGTGACGAACTGCTCACACAGTGACGCCGGGCCGCGTAGCGTGGAAGAGGTTCGGGCACCCGGCCCTGAACTGCGCGTACGCGCGGTGGAGTTGGTACGGGCTGGGGAACGCCGGGAAGCGAGCGGTAACGGCACCAAGGACGGTGAACGATGGGGCAGCGCAAAGACATCGACGGATCGGCGGGCGTCCCGACCTTCTACGGAGGTGAGTTGCGCTGGAAGCGGGAGGCGGCCGGGCTCACGCTCCAGCAGTTGGTCGAGGGCAGCTTCTACGGCCCCAGCCACCTCAGCGAGATCGAACGCGGTACGCGCCGCATGCCGGCGGAACTGGCGGAGCACGTGGACCAGGTGCTGGGTACGGACGGCTTCTTCAAGCGCCGCTGCGAGGACGTACGGAAGGCGAAGAGGCGGGGGCACGCGAGCTACTTTGAGCGGGTGCTGGAGGCGGAGAAGCACGCGGAGACGATCGAGGAGTGGTGCCCGACCCTGATCCCGGGCCTGCTGCAGACGGACTCGTACGCGCGGGCGGTGGTGCGGTCGGCGCACCCGATGGCCCCTGACGAGGCGGTGGAGGAGAAGGTCAGCGCCCGGATGGCACGGGCCCGTCTCTTCGACGACGACCACAACACCCCTGAATACTGGGCCATCCTTCCCGAGTCCCTGATCCGTCAGCCGATCCTCCCCCCGGAACCGACGGCCGAGCAGTGGGAGCGGATCGCGGCACTGGCACGGCGCCGGCGGATCGTTCCCCAGATCCTTCCGTGGAAATGCGGTCCCCACCCCCTCATGCTGGGCACGGCCATGATCATGACCTTCTCCGACGCCCCACCCCTGGTCTACACGGAGGCGCAGTACAGCGGGGACACCATCGACGATCCGGCCCTCGTGAAGCAGTACCGCAAGGCATACGATCGGCTCAGGGCCGCCGCACTGCCGCCGGAGGCGTCCCTCGCCCTGATCGAGCAAGCGGCTGAGGATGACCGACATGGCAAGCAACCGGATTGACTTGAGCACCGCTGCCTGGCGCAAGAGCACCTACAGCAACGGCGACGGCGGAAACTGCGTCGAGGTCTGCGACGCCCACACCGGCATCGTCCCCGTCCGCGACTCCAAGCTCCCCCACGGCCCGGTCCTCACCCTCACGGCCCCGGCCTGGACGTCGTTCGTCACGTTCCTCAAGTCCGCCACCGTGTGACACAGCCTCTGGGCGTCGACCTCCTCGACTCGAGGTCCGCCGTCGGCCGTACGGCGTCACGCTGGAGCAGCACGCGCCAGAACGAAATGCCCGAAAGAGCGGCGCCAGCTGCTCGCGGCCGAAGCACCGCGGCCATCCCTAGCCGTCGTCGAGAAACGGCCACAAATGCCCTTCGACCAACGGAGCCCCACCAATGGATGGTGGGGCTCCGCAGGTCATGCCGTCGGTAGCGGGGGGACCGAGTATCAGGTAGGGCCACCGACGGCAGGGATCCCCTGAAGCATGCGCTGCGATGCTTCGGAACAGGGATTGCTACTGAATCCCGGCAAACGATCAACCACGTGGATCAGGTGATCACGGGAAATTTTCACACGGTGGCATCTCCTGTCACCAGGACAGGAGATGCCACCGCGCTCATTTCTAAGGAAGGAATTCCCAGAACGGGCGGTCAGGCGCGAAATTGCGAGAACACACCGTCACGTCCTCACCCCTGAGATAAGCCAGCAACCACTCGCTGAACGTCATCTCGTAGAGAGTATGGGCCGGACTGTCGAGCTCCTGAACCAAGACGCGCCAGGGCGACGAGGGTTCATCAGGAACGCGAAGGAATACCAAACGGTCGTGGGAACGGCCGAATGAGGGTCTCCGTATACGGGAACGACCGACATGATCAGGGTGTTGCCCCTATTCAAGGCCGTCCACCCGAAACGTTCCACATTGCCGGCCATCCTTGCGTTTGCCTTGCCGTGCAGAGCCACCAGGTTTCGGACGTCCTGACCGGTGCCCTTGCCCCAGTAACCTATCAGGTGGCCAGCCTGCGGCTTCCCTCCTCCTGCCGCAAATCGACGCACAGGTGCTGGTGCTGCACGGAATTGAGCAGCAGGGTCCAGGATTGAGGCCAAAGCACTGAGGTCCCATCGATCTGATCGATGGGACCTCAGTTGATTTCATTCGCGGGATCTCACTGAGTGAACGCCCTCAGGGCCGACGAGATCTGGCTGCTGTATTCGTCGCAGGTAGCCTCCAGCTGGTGACCAACCGCAGAACCGAGCAGATCCTCGCTTGCTGAAACAGCAATGATGGCCGCATGGCAGGCACCCTCGATCTCAAGGTTCCTCGTGCCGAAATAGCCCAGCCCGTAGACGCGAAGGTTGTCTGCGACGCGAGCAAGGTACCGCTCACGAAGCTCATCCCCCTCGACCACGGTGAGTGAGCCATCCATGTATGAGTCGAGGTATACGGCCATCTCTCGTGCAAGGCTGATGGCCCTATCGGTTTGAACCTCGCTCATCTCCCCCAAGGATTCCCCGAGCATGAGCCAGCCGTTGATGACCTCCAACTGGAAGCTCTCGGCGAATTCAGGCTCGATCTCGGACTCAAACAAGGGTGCGGAACAGAGCTCTGCGATTGCATGCCCAAGGTCCTCATTGACCTCGCCATCCAGTCGCGTGGCTCCCTCGCGGAGCACGGAAGTGAGAGCTGCGGAATCTACTCCCCACTCTACGGGCATCGCGATGTCGAGCAACGGCGCCTGCAATCTGCGCAGGGCCAGGTACGCGGCCTGGTGACGCTGCTGCCGAGTCATGGCGCGGATCTGGGCTGACAGCGTTTCGTCATCCCGCCAGTCTGGCTGATTCACCGTGTCAGTCACCGATAGCCCATCGTTGCCAGGAAGTTCGTCCATGCCTCGTGGTCGTTCCAGACGTACATGGACTGCCCTGGGATCTTCGCTTTCGTGCCAATGGTAACTGGCCCTGCCATCTGCGCGCCCACTTGACTGAGGAAGTCCGCGCAGCCGTCAGGGTCGCAGGCGTTCCGCGACACGCCACCAGCGACTGGGGTCAGCCCGTTCGATGCCATGTAGTGGGCGGCCGTCGCTTCTGCATGGGCTGCGTCCATATTGGTCGCGACGATGATGTCCTTGCGCTTCAACGAGTTGATGTAGTCGAGTTGCGCCTTCTCCAACCCCCGGCCTGCGCCTGTGACCACATAGACCAGCGAATCGTCAGATGTCCGGGCTGCTGTCACTGCAGTCGTCCTGAAGACCTCGCGCGCAAACGCGCTTGGGATCTGCTCGTGGATGGCATCAGCCAGTTTCTTGGCCCCTGCTGCAGTCTCGGCAGCATCGTCAAGGTACTTGGCACCCTTCAGGAACTTCCCTGCAACAGGGAATGCCGCAGCCGCAGCCATCGTGCACTGCCATGCCGACGGGGAGTTCGTGCACCCCTCGGCATCGGAGAATCCGGACAGTTCCTTGAAGATGCCCCAGGGGTCCACCCAGTTCTCGAGGCCCGTGGATCCGTCGTGGTACTGGACGTTGAACTCGAGCTTCTCCGGGTCGGGGATGACCGGGGCGCCGTCCATGCGGTACTGGCTGCGTGCCTGGCAGCCGGCGTCGCAGGACTCGTGCCCGTCCCGGTCGACGTTGTTGACCGGGTTGCCGCCGGCGAAGCCGTAACGGTTGCTGTTGGCGGCCCCGGCACCCAGGCTCATGTCGGACGCGGCGCCAGCGTACGAGTCGCGGCTGATGAACCGGTTGTGCTCCGGGCTGTAGTCCCGGAAGCCCATGTCGTACGTCTCCGACTGGGCGTTCCAGCGCTTGCCGTTGAAGCGGTAGGGGTTGGTCCCCTCGTCGTCCGGCGCCGTAATGCTGTCCAGGCCGGTCCATTCGTCCCTGACGTCCTGGCCATAGGCGGTGTAGGCGTAGGTGGACGTGGGAGTGTTGGTGTACGAGGTGAACGTCTCGACGTCGCCGTGGCTGTTGTAGCCGTAGTAGCCGCTCTCGCCGTTCAAGTGGTTCAGCTGGGAGAGGCGTTCTCCTCCCAGGCCGAACTGGTAGGTCCTGGCAAGGGTTCCGTCGAGATCCTCGCTCAATACCTCACTGTCGAGGCCCAGGTAGTTGTACTCGTAGGTGACGGCGTTGTTGATCCGCTTCTCGACCGTGCGGTCGAGAGCGTCGTAGCGGTAGGCGGTCGTGTTGGTCTTGTCGCCCGCCTTGCGGACCGTGCCGATGAGCCGGTCGAAGCCGTCGAAGGTGTTCGTCTCGACGGCCGCGCCACCGTTTTCGGTGACGGACTTCATCCGGCCGAAGGTGTCGTAGTCGTAGATGGCCGAGGAATCGACCAGGTTCGAGGAGGAGCTCAGCCGGTTCTTGTTGTAGTAGAACTCGGTCAGATCCGACTTCTGGAGGAAGAACTGCTTGGTGACGTTGGAGTTGTCGTCGTGCCAGTACTGCTCCGTCCGCGGCTTGTTGCCGGTCTTGTCCAACTCCTTGATCCGGTCGACCGGGTCGTAGGTGTAGTTGGTCACGGAGTTCCGGAGCCCGTCGCCGTCACCGCTCAGCAGCGACGCCGTGTCCTTGCTCTTGTTGCCGTTGGCGTCGTACTCGTAGCCGTGCGACGAAACCAGCGCGCCTGAGAGGTTCTTCTCGGTGCTGGTCTTGACGGCGCTGTTCGCGTAGTAGGTGTACTCGACGGTGTTGCCGTTGCCCTTGGTGAGCGTGGCGCGCTGACCGCGATCCGTGTACGTGAACTGCGTGATGTCCGGCTGAGGGTCGGTCGGTACCTGGCTGGCCGTGACCTTCTTGAGCAGGTTGCGCAGGTCGTACTCGTACTTCGAGTTCTGCTGGGGATGGCTGACGGTGTCGAGCTGGCCGCTGGCGTCGTAGGTGTAGGAGGTGGTCTTCGGCGTCTGGCCGGTGAGCGCCTCCGTGACCTTGTCCACCTGGTTCAGACCGGTGTAGGTCATGGTGTACGGCGTGCTCGTGGTGCTGCCGACCGTTTCACCGATCTTGAGCATGTTGCCGTTGAGGTCGTATTCGTAGGCGTACGACCTGTCCGCGGAGGGGTCTCCGGCGGCGTCTGTTCGGCCCTTCAGGGATCCGTCGGGGTAGTGCGACCAGCCCATGGTCCGCGTGGACGTGCCGTTGTCACCGGTCAGCGTCCGCTTCTCCTGCTGACCGACGTTGTTGTAGTCGTAGGCCGTCTTGATGTTCCACGCGTCGGTGGAGGTCTTGATCCAGCCGTTGTCGAAGTAGGTGTAGTCGGTGTCGATGCGTGCCGGGTCACCCGCCGGCGGCAGCGACGTCTTCTTCACCCGGCCTACCTCGTCGTACACCGTTTCGGTGTAGACATCCGCCTTGTTGTGCTCGGAGTCCGCCGGGTCGTACGGCTGGAACTGCTTGACCGGCCGGTTGAGCTTGTCGTACTCGGTACGGGCCGCGAAGTCCACGTCCGTGCCGGTGGTGGCGGTGCCCCGCGGCGTCTCGACCTTGGTGGTGTTGCCCACCTGGTCGTAGTGGAAGCGGGTGGTACGCACCGTGGTGCCGTCGTACGGCACCTTGACCTCGAAGGTCATGCCCCGCTCGTCGGGGACTATCTGGGTCTTGTTCCCCTCCTGGTCGATCGTCGCGACGACGATCGAGTCCTTGTCATACTGCGTGGTGGTGAACTTGCCGGCCGCGTCGATCTGCTTGACCGGCCGGTGGTCGAAGTCGTACTCCGTCTTGCCGGTGTAGTCGGTGGTGTCGGCCGTCGCGTTCTTCTTCGGGTCGATCACCGTGACGGCATTGCCGACGTTGTCGTACTCGTAGGAGATCTTGTCGTTCTTGGCGTTCACCACCGACGTGAGCTGGTAGATCGCGTCGTAGGTGTTGGTGGTGACGTAGTCCGTGGCGTCCGTGGTGGTCGCCACGCCCTTCGGCTCGGTCGTCGTCCTGAGGTTGCCGACCTTGTCGTAGGTGTAGGCCGTCTTGCGCTCTGCGGTCAGGTTGTTCGCCGGCGCGGTCGCCGACGTCACCTGGTCCATCGGGTCGTACGCCGCCTTAGACACCGCGTTCGTCGGTGACGTCGACTCCGTGATGTTGTCGTTGGCGTCGTAGACCGGTGCCGGGGTGGTGATGTAGACGCCCGCCGCCTGGTCCTTCGGCACCTTGCTCACCAGCGGACGGCCGTACGTGTCGTACGTTTGCGTGCTGGTCTTGCCCAGCGCGTCGGTGACCTGGGTGACCTGGCCGCGCTCGTCGTAGACGAACTTCGTGGCCTTGGCATAGGCGTCGGTGACGGTCTTCGGGGCACCGACCACGTCGAAGTCACCGGAGATGGTGGCGTTGCCGTTGGCGTCGGTGGCTTTGATCTGCTGGCCGAAGGCGTCGTAGTCGAACTTGGTGGTGTAGTCGTCCGCCGTGGACGACGCGACCCCCTTGGGGTCGGTGACCGTCTTCAGGTTGCCGAAGGTGTCATAGCCGAACTGCCACTTGCGGCCCTCCGGGGAGGTCTTGGTGAACAGGTCGGCGCTGTAGCCGTCGAGCCGGGTCTGGTAGCTGTACCGCTGCGAGTTCGCCGGGTACGTGCCCGGGGTGCAGTCGGACGAGGGCGGGACACCGGACTTGTTGCTCTCCGCGTCACGCTGCCACAGCGGGTAGCCCGTCTTCTGGTCGTAGCAGTACGCGGACTTCGCCCCGTTCGCCTCCTCCAGGTAGGTGACGTTGTTGTCCGCGTCCCACGACATCTTCGTGGTATGGGACTTGGCGTTGGTCGTCTGGACAGGGCGGCCGAAGTCGTCCGTCACGTACTTGGTGGCGTGCGTCTCCGCGTCCGTCACCGTGGTGTCGACAAACTTGGTGTTGCCCGCGTTCACCGCATAGGCGAAACCGGTGTTCCCGTTGAGGCGGTCGGTGATCGTCTTGGTCCACCAGTGGTACTTCGGGTCGTCACCGGCCTGCGGAGCGTAGTACGCCATGTTGGTGGCGTTGCCGCGCGGGTCGGTGGCCTTGACCAGCTTGACGTTCTTGTTCCCCTGCGTGGCGTCGTAGGTGAACTTGAACACCTTCGGCTGCGCGGAGCCGTCACCGTCGGTGAACTGCCCGAGCAGGCCCTTGTCGGTGTAGTAGAACAAGATCTTGCGACCGGAGATGTCCGTCATGGACTTCACGTGGTCGTAGATCTTGGAGTTGGTCAGGTTGGTGCCGGTGACCTTGGCGCCGGTGGCGTCGATGTAGTCGTAGGACGCGTCACCCTTGTTGAAGTAGGTGACGGTCAGCGTCTGCCGACCAGCCGGGTCGGTAATGTACTTGAGGAACTTCGTCGGCTTGTTGTTGGACTTGCGCTCCTCGTAGGTGAACGTCTGCGTGTTGCCATTCTTGTCCACCGTGGAGGTCATGTAGCCGTCGCAGCCGAACAGGAAGCGCGTACCGTCAGGGCGCGTGAGCGTCCAGGCATCCGGTACTGGGTCCTTGGTCGGCTTGCAGTCCAGGCCGGACTTCATCGTGACCTTGTAGTGCACACCGGCCGGGGCCTTCCACACCGAGTTGGTGCTGTCCCAGCGGAAGATGTGCGTGGTGCCGTCGCCGTCCGGCAGACGGATCTCCGTCGGGTTCGGGTTGGGGCGGAAGTCCAGCGGGGCGCCCAGTCGGATGGGACCTGCCGCCTGGAACGACCAGCCGTGACCAGCGACGGTGTCGCTGGTGTCCAGCGAGTTGTACGCGAACCGCGCGAAGGTGCTCAGGCCCCGGCCCGGGTTCGTGAACGCGTTGTATGACCAGACGCTGTTGCCCGAGGCCAGGTTGTTCATGAAGGTCGACCCGGCACCGGTGTTCTTCCCCGTGTACGAGTAGAACTTCTCCAGACCCAGCGTGTTGGAGGTCGGGTCTTCGACGGCCACGTTCTGCTTCAGCGACGGGATGCCGCCGGTGCCCGCGGACAGCCAGGTCCCGTCGGCGATCTTGCGGACGTCCCAGCCGAGTACGTACTCGGTGCGCTTGTTGCCGGAGTCCGAGTTGATCGGGGTGGCGACCTTCGCCTGGATCGTGGCCGACTTGCCCGGCAGCAGCGCCGGGATCGGGGTCTCCAGCTGGTTGCCGCCGGTGGTGGCGTCCGTGCCGTCGGGGAGCTTCCAGGTGTAGGAGAGCTCCCGCTCACCCGCCGCCCACGCGGAGGACGTGGTGTTGGTGACCGTGAACTCCACCGTGTAGGTGGTGTTCGGCGTCATCCGGGCCGGGGTCTGCGGCGCGTAGTACGTGTCCTCCGTCGTGGAGTCGACATAGATCACGCGCAGCAGGGGACGCAGCTGCGGGTCGGGCGCGGCGGAGGACAGGAAGATGGAGCGTTCCTGCGGGCCGGCCGTCGTCTCGTCCTTCAGCTTGATCAGGGTGCCCTTGTTGCTGGTGGGCGTCTTGACCCAGCCCTGGGTGAGGGACGTGGCGTCCCACCAGTGGCGGCCGAGGTCGGTGTTGAAGGCCGGCACGTAGTCGGAGACGACCGAGGAGTGGTCGCCGCCCGCCGTGGTCCACGCGGTGGTGGAGTTGGCGTTGTTCCAGGTGGCCTGGGTCTCCGTGAAGTCCCGGGTCAGTCCGTGCAGGTTGTACTGCGCCTTGGTCGTGGAGGTGCGCTCGGTGAGCGTGGACCACAGGAAGACCCGGCTCTCGAGCACCGTCGCGGTGGTCGGGATCGTGGTGGTGGGCCACTTGATCACCGAACGGGTCTTGCCGTAGGTGCCGGAGTTGTTGCCCACCGTCAGCCAGTCCTGGCCGACGGTGCCCTGCTCAACGGTGTTCAGGTTCGTCGTCGGCTTCAGCGAGGACAGCGTGGTGTCGGTGACACCGGCGCCGGCCTGGATCAGCCGCATCGTGCGGCCGGCCTTCGGGACGCCGACCACGCGGGTCGGGGAGCCCAGCACCTGACCATCGGCCGTCTTGACCGCGATCTGGTAGTAGTACGACTTGCCGATCTCCGCGCTGCTGGAGTCCGGGGTCGGGACCGCGGTGGTGTCCGTGTAGGTGGTCGCCGTCTTGGCGATCGGCGCGATCAGCGTCGCGGCCGAGGGCGTGAACACCTGCTGCGTGGAGCGGTGCAGCTGGTACTCGGCGATGTCGAGGTCCGCGTCACCGGTGGTGTTCTTGTACGCCGCCCAGGACAGCTCGGGACCGGTGCCGTGCACGACGGTCGGCGAGTTCAGCGAGGTGCCGACCTTGCCGAAGGTGACCGTCAGGCGCGGGATGGTGGACGTCTCGCCGCCGTAGTCGTAGTCCCCGGCCTCGTACTGCGGACCGCCGAGCGGAGCGGTGGAGGACTCGTCGACGGCCTTGATCACGAAGCCGTAGTTCGGCGAGGTGCCCGAGACCCACTTCTGGACGGTGTCGCCGACCCGGAAGTTGTGCCACTCGTTGTACTCGCCGATGTCCTTGCGGATCTGCGCCGGGTTGACCAGCCGGATCCCGTCCGCGACGGTCCGCTTCGTCGAGTCACCGGTGTCACCGAGGACGACCTTGCCGGTGTTGCCCTTGGCGAAGTCGATCTGCGTGGTACCGAGCTGGCGCCAGCCGGTGGTACCGGTGGCCTGGTTCACCGTGAAGTTCGCGGCGGGCTCGGCCGAGTTCACCGTGTACGGGGCGGCCGTCGCACCGTCCGTCTGCACGGGGGTGTGGACCTCGACCTTGTAGTCGGCGGCCTCGGGGACCATCGGCTGCCAGGTGTACGACTCGCCGGTCGCGGTGTTCTTGTTGTACGCGTAGTCGCTCGCGTAGCCGGTACCGCTGACCCGCGGCCACTCACCGACCGCGGCCGTACCCGTGTCACCGTCGTCCATCACGACGCTCGTCGCGGACTGCTCGCCGACGAACGTGCTGGTCTTCTCCCACGTCGCCGTGGTCTCGTCCCACGCACCGGTCGCCCGGCGGACCTCCACGTCGACATTGGTCGAACCGGAGGTGTGGACCTGGTCGAAGTACATCGACAGCTGAGCGGTGTCGATCTTCGAACCGGTCGGGATCTCGTCCAGCGGGAACCTGATCAGCGACCGGGCGATGCCCGTGCTGCTGGTCTTGCCCGCCGACATGTCCCACGTGCTGTTGAAGTTCGTCGTCGGCGCGTCCGAGCGGACCATGACGTCCTGCGACTCGGTCGGCGACGGCGCGATCGTGATCGTCGGGTCGATCACCACCGGGTACTGCCGCTCCGGCGCCGCCAGCCACTTGGCATCGGGAGTGACCGTCAGCCGCCACTGCTCGCCGTGCCGGGACAGCTCCTGCGACACCTTCGCGCTGTAGGACGTGCCGTACGGGGACGCCTTGTCCTTCCTGGCGTCCGCCATGAACGCCGGGGGGATCACCAGGACCGGGTTGGCGGGGTCCTCTCCGAACAGCGCGATCGAACCGTCGCCCCGCTCCTTCGGCTCCAGCTCGCCGGCGTCCAGCGTGAACACGAACTTCGCCGGCGTCTTCGGCGGTTCGGCCAGGGTGATGTTCTCCTTCACCCGGCCCGCACCCACCTGGTACGACACATCCGCACCGGACGCCAGGCCCTTGTAGGTGACCGTGTCACCCTTCGCGGACGGCGCGACACCCTTCGCCGCACCCTCAAGGCCCAGCGTGACCGCCTGCCCCGCGGCCGTCTCGAAACGCACCAGCTTCGACGCGTCCGCGCCGAACCAACTGCGCCCGGTGTTGGTCTTGTTCGCGAAGTCGAAGCCCTCGTCCTCGGTGGGGCGCACCGTGGTGTCGATCGGCTTCCACGACGCGCCCGACCGGTACGACGCGGGCTTCGCCGACAGCTCGGCCTCCACCCGTCCGTCGGACAACTGCCAGAACCGCGCCTGCGGTGTGCGCCGCTCCGTCAGCTCCTTGACCCGCTGCGCGGGCGTCAGCTTCTCGCCCTTCGGCAGCTTCTGACGGCTCGGTATCTCGAGCTTGCCGCCGACCGGAGGCTTCGCTTCCTTCGTTTCCTCGTCGTCGGAGAACCATCCCGCGATGGTGTCGACGACGCCCTTGTCGTCGTCATTGCCGGGCGGGGACTGCGGGGCCGCATAAGCGACCTGCGGCAATAGCGTTCCCGCCACCGCCGCGACCACCAGACAGGAGAGATGTCTCCTGTATGGAACTTTCACGTCAATACCTTTCGGTGCGACGGGCCGGATTCCCCGCGCGGAAGGCATTTCCGCACACGGAAAACGGCACGCCGAGTAAGCCCCACCGGAGGTTTCCGATGCAGCCTGGATCCGTGCCGCTCTCTGCCTGTGAACCGGGATAGGACCAGCTCACGGGCGCGGCAGCGGATTATGGATCATGAGCATGACGCCTCGTCAACCGGCCGGACATACGGGACGACCGGGCTCCGGAAAGGGGGTTGGTTCGCCCCTTTTCTCCGGTCGCTCGCGCCGCACCCGGGGGGTGGTGTATAACCGCCCGGTTCGACGACTCGAGCCGATTCAGACCACTTCGCCGACTCACCGAAAGCCGGGCTCCGTTCATGTCATCCAAGAAATCCATGGAAAGCGCAGATCGGGACGACGCGCCGAAGGACGACCCCGGAACGGGGCCGGCACCGGACGGGGCAACGACCCCGGAGACGACCGACGAGGACGGGGCGACAACCCCGGGGACGGCCGACGAGGACGGGCCAACGACCCCGGAGACGGCCGGCGAGGACGGCATGACGCCGGACTCCCTCTCCAGCACGGAAGCGCCGGACTCCCCCTCCGGCACGGGGACCTCGGAGGGCGCCGCGGCCGAGGGTGCGTCCGGGAACGGCCGGGCCGGACTGGCCATCGCCGCCGCCCTGTTGCTCGCATGCGGCGGACTCGTCGGCTACGGCCTGCTCGACACCGAGGAGAAGAAGCCGAAGGCCCGCGCGGTACCGACCGCCGAGGTGACGTACGAAGTCGTCGGCGAGGGCCCGGTCGAGATCTCGTACCTCGCCCGCAGCGAGGACGGCACGGCGACCGTCGTCCGGGATGCCGAGCTTCCGTGGAAGAAGACCGTCCAGGTGCCCCTGGGCAAGCCGCCGACCGTCGCCATCGTCCTCGGCGAGAAGGGTGGCCAGGCGGCCTGCACCCTCGCGATCCGCGGCGAGCACGTCCAACGGGCGACGGCGTCCGGCGAGTTCGGCCGGGCGACCTGCGCGGGCGAACTGCCCGCCGCCGGTCAGTGATCATTAGCGGTATCAGCGGTCAGCCGCGTACGGAGGATGAGGCATGAGTCCGAGAGGGGCCCGCGCGGAGCGGGCGAGAAGAACACCACGCACGATCTGGCTGGTGACAGGAGCCGTCGTCCTCGGGGCGACGGGCGTCACGGCCGTCGCCGTCGGCGCGGGCGCGGAGGACGACGGCCGGCCCGCCGGCACGCGCCCGGCGCAGGCACACGCCCTGGCCCTGGACGGCAAGGACCCGAAGAAGCGCGAACTCGGCCGCACCGAGACACAGTTGTTTTCCCTGGTCGGCGTCTCCTGGGAGGACAGCCTCGACGACTTCGAGGGCACGGCCCAGATACGCACCCGCGCCGCGGACGGCGGAGCCTGGTCCGAGTGGCGCGACCTCGAATTCGACGTCCGGGCACCGGAGACCGGTGAGGGCGGCGCCTCCGGCGTACGCGGCGCCTCCGAGCCCTTGTGGGTCGGCGCCTCGGACGCCGTCGAGGCACGGGTCGTGGCCGGCGGCGAGGAGACCGCCGTCCCCGACGCACTGCGGCTCGACATGATCGACCCGGGTGTGTCCGGCCGGGACGCCACGCAGTCCGTCGCGCCCGGACGCGGCGTGGTGCAGCCGCAGCGGACCACCACCCGCAAGCCGGCACCGACGCCGACGCCGACGCCCTCGACCACTCCCACCACCGCCGCGCCCGGCACGCCCACGGCGAGCCCGACCGGCGGGGCCGGAAGCTCTCCGTCACCCTCCGCGACCCTCGAGCCGACCCCGACCCCGACCCCGACTTCGACCCCGACCTCGCCGCCGGAGTCCGGCGATCCGACGCCGCCCGGGCCGAGCGCGGAGCCGACCACCGCCGAGCCCGGTGACCCGTCGCCGTCCGTCGAACCCTCCAGCCCTCCTCCGTCCCCCAGCGAGGACCCGGCCGGGCCGACGACGAGCACGGAACCGACGCCCCCGCCGACCGTCTCTCCCGAACCGTCGCCCACCGGGACCTCCGCGGAGCCCAGCAGCGACCCGGAGCCCGGCACAAGCCCGAGCGCCACCGCCACGACGCCGTCCGTGCCTCCGATCGTCAGCCGCGCCGGCTGGGGCGCCGACGAGTCGCTCGTCGCCGACCCTCCCTCGTACCTGAACAAGGTCGACGCGGTCTTCGTCCACCACACCGCCGGTACGAACACCTACGACTGCGCCGAGTCGCCCGCCATCATCCGCGCGATCCTCACCTACCACGTGAAGACGAACGGCTGGAACGACGTCGGCTACAACTTCTTCGTCGACAAGTGCGGAACGGTCTTCGAGGGACGCGCCGGCGGAGTCGACAAGCCCGTGCAGGGCGCGCACACCTACGGTTTCAACGGCTACTCGTCCGGCATCTCCGTCCTCGGCGACTTCGAGAACGGCGGCACGCCGAGCGCCGCGGCCAAGCAGGCGGTGGCCGACGTCGCCGCGTGGAAGCTCGGCCTGCACGGCGTCGACCCCGAGGCGAAGGTGACACTCACCGCGGCGGGCGACACCGGCGTCTGGAAGAAGGGTGACCAGGCCACGCTCAACACCGTCTCCGGACACCGCGACGGCTTCGCCACGCTCTGCCCGGGCGCCACGCTCTACTCGGCGCTGCCGGAGATCCGCCGGGCGGCGGGCGCGTCGGTGTACGCGCACTGACCGAGGCGGACGGCGGTCGCTTACCGGCAGGACGCGGGAAGCGACCGCCGGGCGCAGGCCGGTGCCGGGACCGGTGCGGCGCCCGGCGCTGCCGCCTGCCTCAGCCCTCCAGCCAATCGCCGGCGAGCACGTCCCGTATGCCGTCGAGCGCCTCCGCCGTGCGGCCGCGGGCATGGATCCAGGAGCCCGCGTCGTCGCGGAGCAGCACGTCGCGGTACAGGAACCAGCGGATGCACGGATCCTCTGCCGGATACAGGGGGAACGGCAGCCTGGTGGCGTCCCGTTCCAGCCGCTCGAGGACCTCGTCGTCCGGGGCGTCCAGGTAGTCGACCGGCCCGGTCGGTGCTTGCGCGGCCTCGGACAGCACGATCTCCAGGAAGGCCAGCGAGGTCCGCTCCAGCCAGCCCTCCCACCGCTCGGCGTTCTTGTCGGCCAGGTCGGGGCGCACGAGCACCGGCGGATCGTCGAGTGCGAGGTCCCTGAGCAGAATGCCCCAGCGTGCCGCGCCCTGGTTCTCGTCGCGGAAGACGAGCGCCTCCCCCGCCTCGTCGACGTACAACTCGGCCAGGGCACGCAGCGTGTCGTGGTTCGACGTCAGGTCCTCGCGCCCGCCGAGCAGCGTGTACGCCTCACGCAGGGCGGGCGGCAGCCGCAGGCCAAGACGCTCCTCGGCCGCCGCGACCTCGGCCTCGGGACATCCGCCGGTGTCGAGCGGAGCGGCCGTCCAGTGCTCCGCGAATCCGCGGACGAAGTCCCAGGCCGCGTGCCGGTCCTCTGCACCGGCCGCCAACGACCGGACCAGGTCGAACTCGTGTGTCATGGCGGCGACCATACCGGCGGCCTCCGACAGCGGCGGCAGGAGCCGGCGGACCGGCTCCCCGGCCCGAACAGGCCGTCCTCGTCGAGGTGTCACGGCGCGCATCGCGTCACCGCGCCGCAGCGGTTCAGCCGGTGACGCGCGCCCGGCGCGAAACCGCCGCCCGGAGGATGCGGCGGCCCTCCGTCGACACCTCGAGCGCATGGCGCAGGCCGTTGCCGCCGGGCGGCTCCGCGAGGATCTCCAGCACCTGGGCCTGGCGCCGCAACTCCCCCTCGACCAGCGGTCCGACGCCGTCCGTGCCGCCCTCGCGACAGCGCTCGACGGTCTCGGCCGCGCAGTCGCCCATGTCGAACCGCCGGTGCACCTCGAGCGCGGTGGCCGAGCAGCCGTCCGCCCACTCGCGCAGGGACGGCACGGCCCAGTCCGAGGGGGCCGCGCCGAGCATCCCCCGTACGAGGGCGGCGTCCTCGTCACCCGGCGGCATGCCCTCCATGGCCTGGCGCGCCGCAGTGAGGGCGCCGGCCCACTCCTCCTCGCCGCCGGCCAGCCCCGCCCAGAGCGGACGCAGCATGTCGTCCTCCGGTGCGAGCAGCGGCAGACAGCGGTCGAGGCACGCGAGCCCGCTCGCGGCCAGGCCACGCTCATCCGCCTGTGCGATGAGTTCCGTCAGGCTCTTGGAGGTCATGCGGGACGCCTTCCGTCGCGGACGAAGTACTAGCCCTTCTACTTGTCCCTACTGCGTCCGTTGGCGTGATTACGTCACTCCGTGGCCAGAACGTTACCGTCGGCTCGCCCCGTAGGCACACATCCACGTCACACCTCTGTTACTTTCCCTCCACAGGAACAGGGCCCGCCCGCACGGCTGTTGGCCCGGCCTCGCGGACCGCGGTGTGAGCCCGCACGCCCCCGGGCGGACTCACACCGCGACCGTCCGCCCCGCCCCCTTCGACGCGTTGGTGTGCTGCATGTGCGTCAGCCTGCGGACGAAGAGGACGGCGAGCACCGCGGCGACGATCTGCAGGCCGTTGCCGACCAGGAGCCGGTCAACGGCGCTGATGATCTGCTCCGGGGTTCCGGCGTCGTCGTAGGCCCGGTCCGCGTAGCGCGTGAACACGGTGGCCACCACGAACCCGACCCACCACACGTTCACCAGCGTGTGAGGCTCGTGCCTGTCCGGCGCGAAGGGATCCGTGCGGCTCGCCCTCCACACCTCGACCGCGATCCCGCGCGGGATCCACAGGCCCGCGACCGGAACGAACCAGCCGCCGATCGCCCAGCCACGGCCGCGTTCGAGCGTGCCCGGCGCGAAGACGTCGGCATTCGACCGCACCCGGTGGAACCACACGATGAAGACCACCACCGTCGCCACGTAGAGGGCCACCTGAAAGACGGAGGTGATCAACAACAGCCGGTCGGCCAGCTCCGCGTCCTCCTCGGAGTAACCGACGGCGGCGAGCTCCATCAGGCGCCGGAGGTTGAGCGCGGCCACGGCGGCGGCGATCTCGCCGACGGCGACGAGCAGGAGCAGCACGGACACCGCGTGCCCCAACCCCACCGGCGACCGCAGTACCGACAGTGGCCCCGGCGCCACCGGCGCCTGCACGACGGGGCGCAGCCCCGGGGCGGGCGGGGCCTGCGGAGCCCGCACCCGCGTGTCCGCCGCGGCCGGCGGCGAGGCGGCCGGGTCCGAGGCGGCCTGCTGCGACGCCCCCACCGCGGCCGGGTGCGAGCACGCCGGCGCGGACGGGTCAGCCGCCGGCAGGCACCGCGCGCAGATGTCTTCGCCCGCCGCGACCGTGTTCTCACGGCATCCGGAACAGAGCATGACTGAGTGACCCCCCACAGAAGAACGAATGAGAGAGACGCCCCTCCCCAGGAGACGTCGCGACGGCACACGGCCGCCAACGAACGGCGGCCGCCCGCGGAACATATGTCCGCGAGACGGCCGCCGTCCAGGTGTTCGCGCTGGTCAGCTCAGCTTCTGTGCCAGCGACTCGAAGGACTGCCAGCTCAGTGACGGCTGCCGCGGGTCCCACAGCTTCTGGGCCGTCGCCTGGAGCGGTCGGCGGATGCCGGCCGCGACCTGGTCCTGGGTCTGCGAGTTGGCCAGATCGCACCAGACCGCGAACCGGCCGCCCAGGATCTGGTCCGAGTACTTCTCCGGCACGGGCTCCGTGCCGCGCAGCACCAGCGGCGTCCACTGCTCGTAGATGCGCCGGCCCGTCGGGTAGGTGAACTGGTTGGGCTCGCCGAGCACGTAGTAGAGGAACTCGTCGTTGAGGTTCACCACGCGGCGGCCCTCCGCCAGGTACTCCTGCGGCGGGCGGGCCCCGATCTCCTTGCCCGTCCAGTACTCGACCTCGATGCCCTTGTCGGCGGTGACCACCCCGCCGCTGAAGAAGCCGTCGTTCCACGCCTTGGGGATCTTCTTCGCCTCGCGTACCACCGCGGCGCGGTCGTTCAGCCAGCCCTCCGCGAGGTCCTCGATGGTGGCGCCCTCGCCGTACTTCTGGCGGGCGGCCTGCGCGAGCTGCGGGTAGGAGGCCTGCGGGTTGCTCACCGTGAGGGCCTGGTACTCGTCGGCCCCGACGTGGAACCACGCGCCGGGGAAGAGCGCCGTGTACTCACGCAGCAGGTCGTCGACGATGCGGGCCGATTCGGGCTTGGAGATGTCGATGGCTCCCTGCCGGGGCACACCCTGCGTGTTCCGCAGCTGGAGCTGCGGGTGCGCCCGCATCACCGCGCCCAGGTGTCCCGGGGAGTCGATCTCGCCGACGACGGTGATGTGCAGCCGCTCGGCGAGCGCCAGGATCCGGCGTACCTCGTCCTTGGTGAGGTGCTGCTCGGAGACGACCTCGGGGTGCGAGTCCGACTCGATGCGGAAGGCCTGGTCGTCGGAGAAGTGCAGTCCGAGCTGGTTGAGCTTGAGGTCGGCCATCTCACGCAGCCGGTCCTCGATCCACCCGGCACTGAAGTGCTTGCGCGCGATGTCGAGGTTCAGTCCCCGCTGGGGGCGGTCGGGCCGGTCGCGTACGACGCCCTCCGGCATCGAGCCGCCGGAGCGCACGGACTGCTTCAGCGTCCGGGTGCCGTAGAAGACGCCGGCCTCGTCCGGCCCGGTTATCCGGACCTTCCCGCCGCTGGTGGTCAGCGTGTACGACTCGGCGGCGCCGTTGCCCGCGAGCGCCAGCTCGACGTCGCCCGGGCCGGCGGCGACGGTGCCCCGGTAGGAGAGCTTCAGCTCCTGGGCAAGCAGCCGGCCCTCGTCGGAGAGCTCCTCGCTGCCCTTCGCGACGACGACCCCGCTGTCGGCGGTCCTGCTCCAGCCCGGGCCGCGGGCGGCCTGATGGCCGCGCACGGAGGGAATCGTGGCCGGTGCTTCGGAGAGCGCGTAGCTGCGGGTGGGCGTCGGGCTGGGGGCAGCCGCCCCGGACGTCGTTCCCACCTGGTCGGGCGGTGCGCTGCCGGACCCGCCGGCGCCGTCGTCGGAACAGCCCGCGAGCGTCATCGAGAAGACGGCGGCGGAAGCCGCCGACACACCGGCGAGCCGGGTCCTGTGAGAGAGCCACATCGCTCTGATACCTCCCATAAGTGGCGAAACCCCGTAGAAGCACCCCCTCCTGCATGCATTACTTACGGCCAAACTCTCCCGTCCGGGTGAAATTCGCGCATTCGTCGGACACCTTCGCGTCCATATCGATAGCGTTACGACACACCCTTCTCTCCTTTCCCTGCCGCCCCGCTGTTCCGTTCGAGGAGTCCCCGCTGTCCAGCGATGTCCCCGCCGGCCTCCCGAAGCGACCGCCGACACTCCACCACAACCGGGGCGCGGGCGCCCCTTCTGCCATACCGTCCCAGCGTCGCGCGGACGCGGGGCTCGAGCACTTCAACAGCGCCCCGGCCGACGAGGCGGAAGCCGTCGTCCTCGCCTGCTGCGGCAGCCGCCGATGGGCCCTGCGCGTGGCAGCACACCGCCCCTACCCCGACCTCGAGTCCCTCCTCGCCGCCTGCGACGAGGCCGGATACGACCTCACGCCCGCCGATGTGCACGAGGCCCTGGCCGGCGAGTCGTCCACCGGACTGCCGCCGAGCGCCCCGCAGGCCGCCCACACCGCCCTCGCCGCCGCGCACGCCGCCTACGAGAGCAGATTCGGACATGCGTTCGTCATCTGCCTCGACGGATACCGGCCCGACGAGTACCTCGATCAGGTACTGGCCGGTATCCGGAGCAGACTGTCCCACGAACCGGACGAGGAGCGCGCCATCTCCGCGGAGGAACTGCGCGCCCTGGCCCGCTCCCGACTGGCACATGTAGTGGCCAACCATCCGGAAAGCGACGTCGCGGGGGCCTCGGAGGAGTCCGTCGCTTAGTCCGTACGAGGCTGTTTGATTGCCTGTTTGATCACACCGGTGGCCCCCGGGCGAACGAACCGACAACACGTCGCTACGATGGCCGGGGCCGGTGGACCGTACCCGGCCGGGCCAGACCGACACCCACAAGCCGGCATGGCCCCAATCCCCGCTCCCGGAGGGTTCTTCCGTGCCGGCTGGAACGCTGTACCGCGGCCGGGAAGGAATGTGGTCCTGGGTGGCTCATCGAGTCACCGGCGTCCTCATCTTCTTCTTCCTGTTCGTACACGTGCTGGACACCGCTCTCGTCCGCGTCTCCCCCGAGGCGTACGACGAGGTTGTCGCCACCTACAAGACGCCGATCGTCGCGCTCCTCGAATACGGCCTTGTCGCCGCGATTCTCTTCCACGCGCTCAACGGCCTGCGTGTCATCGCCGTGGACTTCTGGTCCAAGGGCCCGCGCTACCAGAAGCAGATGCTCTGGTCGGTCATGGCCATCTGGTTCGTGCTGATGGTGGGCGCCCTTTACCCCGTGCTCGGCCACGCCGTCCGCGAAGTCTTCGGGAGCTGAGGCCAGAAATGTCCGCTGACACCACTTCCGCCGTCGGTCCCGTCGAGGGCGCGCACCTCTACGACGTGGACAACCCGGCCCCTCTCATCGAGGCCCCCCGCAAGCGCACCAAGAAGACCCCGCGCTCGACCCGCGGCAACTTCGAGATGGCCGCATGGCTGTTCATGCGCCTGTCCGGTGTGGTCCTCGTCGTCCTGGTCATCGGCCACCTGCTGATCCAGCTGGTGCTCGACGGCGGCGTCTCCAAGATCGGCTTCGCCTTCGTGGCCGGCCGCTGGGCGTCCCCGTTCTGGCAGACCTGGGACCTGCTGATGCTGTGGCTTGCCATGCTGCACGGCGCCAACGGCCTCCGCACCGTCATCAACGACTACGCGGAGCGTCCGAACACGCGCCTGTGGCTCAAGGGCCTGCTGTACACCGCCACGGTGTTCACCATCCTTCTGGGCACGCTGGTGATCTTCACCTTCGACCCGAACATCCGCTAGGCACGGGGCTGAGGTAATCCACCCATGAAGATCCACAAGTACGACACCGTCATCGTCGGCGCCGGCGGCGCCGGCATGCGCGCCGCCATCGAGGCGACGAAGCGCAGCCGCACCGCCGTGCTGACGAAGCTCTACCCCACCCGCTCCCACACGGGCGCCGCGCAGGGCGGCATGGCCGCCGCGCTGGCCAACGTGGAAGAGGACAACTGGGAGTGGCACACCTTCGACACCGTCAAGGGCGGTGACTACCTGGTCGACCAGGACGCCGCGGAGATCCTGGCGAAGGAGGCCATCGACGCCGTCCTCGACCTGGAGAAGATGGGCCTGCCGTTCAACCGGACCCCGGACGGCACCATCGACCAGCGCCGCTTCGGCGGCCACTCCCGCAACCACGGCGAGGCCCCGGTCCGCCGGTCCTGCTACGCCGCGGACCGCACGGGTCACATGATCCTCCAGACGCTGTACCAGAACTGCGTCAAGGAGGGCGTGGAGTTCTTCAACGAGTTCTACGTCCTGGACCAGCTGATCACCGAGGTCGACGGCGTCAAGACGTCCGCCGGTGTGGTCGCCTACGAGCTGGCCACCGGCGAGATCCACGTCTTCCAGGCGAAGGCCGTGATCTACGCGTCCGGCGGCACCGGCAAGTTCTTCAAGGTGACCTCCAACGCGCACACCCTGACCGGTGACGGCCAGGCCGCCTGCTACCGGCGCGGCCTGCCGCTGGAGGACATGGAGTTCTTCCAGTTCCACCCGACGGGCATCTGGCGCATGGGCATCCTGCTGACGGAGGGCGCCCGCGGTGAGGGCGGCATCCTCCGCAACAAGGACGGCGAGCGCTTCATGGAGAAGTACGCGCCGGTCATGAAGGACCTCGCGTCCCGTGACGTCGTCTCCCGCTCCATCTACACGGAGATCCGCGAGGGCCGCGGCTGCGGTCCCGAGGGCGACCACGTCTACCTGGACCTCACCCACCTGCCGCCGGAGCAGCTGGACGCCAAGCTCCCGGACATCACCGAGTTCGCGCGCACCTACCTCGGCATCGAGCCCTACACGGACCCGATCCCGATCCAGCCGACCGCGCACTACGCCATGGGCGGCATCCCGACCAACGTCGAGGGTGAGGTCCTGCGCGACAACACCACCGTCGTGCCGGGTCTGTACGCCGCCGGTGAGGTCGCGTGCGTGTCGGTGCACGGCGCCAACCGCCTGGGCACCAACTCGCTGCTGGACATCAACGTCTTCGGCAAGCGCGCCGGTATCGCCGCCGCCGAGTACTCCGCGAAGTCCGACTACGTCGACCTTCCGGAGAACCCCGCGTCGTTCGTCGCCGAGCAGGTCGAGCGCCTCCGCAACTCCACCGGCTCCGAGCGGGTCTCCGTGCTCCGCAAGGAGCTCCAGGAGACGATGGACGCCAACGTGATGGTGTTCCGCACCGAGCAGACGATCAAGACCGCGGTCGAGAAGATCGCCGAGCTGCGCGAGCGCTACCTGAACGTGTCCATCCAGGACAAGGGCAAGCGGTTCAACACGGACCTGCTGGAGGCCATCGAGCTGGGCAACCTGCTCGACCTGGCCGAGGTCATGGCCGTCTCCGCGCTGGCCCGCAAGGAGTCCCGCGGCGGTCACTACCGCGAGGACTTCCCGAACCGCGACGACGTCAACTTCATGCGCCACACCATGGCGTACCGCGAGGTGGGCGACGACGGCTCCCAGTCGATCCGTCTCGACTACAAGCCGGTCGTCCAGACCCGCTACCAGCCGATGGAGCGTAAGTACTGATGGCTACCCCGACCCTGGAGAAGCGGGAAGCCGGCTTCGCCGACTCCCCGTACATCACCGCCACCTTCCGGATCCGCCGCTTCAACCCCGAGGTGTCGGAGCACGCGGTCTGGGAGGACTTCCAGATCGAGATCGACCCCAAGGAGCGCGTCCTCGACGCCCTCCACAAGATCAAGTGGGACGTCGACGGCTCGCTCACCTTCCGCCGCTCGTGCGCGCACGGCATCTGCGGCTCCGACGCGATGCGCATCAACGGCAAGAACAGGCTCGCCTGCAAGACGCTGATCAAGGACATCAACCCGGAGAAGCCCATCACGGTCGAGGCCATAAAGGGCCTGACGGTCCTCAAGGACCTGGTCGTGGACATGGAGCCGTTCTTCCAGGCGTACCGCGACGTGATGCCGTTCCTCATCACCAAGGGCAACGAGCCGACGCGTGAGCGTCTGCAGTCCGCGGAGGACCGCGAGCGTTTCGACGACACCACCAAGTGCATCCTGTGCGCCGCGTGCACCTCCTCGTGCCCGGTGTTCTGGAACGACGGCCAGTACTTCGGCCCGGCGGCGATCGTCAACGCGCACCGCTTCATCTTCGACTCGCGTGACGAGGCCGGCGAGCAGCGCCTGGAGATCCTCAACGACAAGGACGGCGTGTGGCGTTGCCGCACCACGTTCAACTGCACGGACGCCTGCCCGCGCGGTATCGAGGTCACCAAGGCGATCCAGGAAGTGAAGCGCGCGCTGATCACACGCCGCTTCTGACACCTTCTCGGCACGACAGGGCCCGCTTCCCCTCGGGGAGGTGGGCCCTGTTGTGTCCGTACGGGTACCGGCGCGGACTTCACCCCCGGGGTCCGCACCTGGCAGGATCAGGGGACGTCTGACCTGACGCAGTGGGACGGGAAGCGGGGACGAGAACATGAGCACGCCGAATCCGTACAGGGACGGGGAGCCCGAGTACCAGTGGGGGCCCAGCCAGCCGCCCGGCAGCACGCCGGCCTACGGCTACCCCAACGCCGCACCGGGGTACGGCTATCCGCAGGATCCGACGCCGGGCTACTCGCAGACGCAGCCCGCGGGCGTCCCGGTGCCGTACACCGGCCCGCCCGCTGCGACGGGCGGCGCGCCGCTGGTGTCTATCGGGGACATCACGGTGATGGGTGACTCGATCGTCACCCCCGCCGGCACCATGCCGCTCAAGGGCTCGGTGTGGAACGCGACGGACATGTCGCGCACCGAGGAGAAGATCCCGACGCACGCGATCGTGCTCGCGATCGTCTTCTTCATCTTCTGTCTGCTGGGGCTGCTGTTCCTGCTGATGAAGGAGAAGACCACCACGGGCTTCATCCAGGTCACGGTGACCAGCGGCGGCAAGCACCACTCGACGATGATTCCGGCCCAGGGCCCGGAGACGTTCCAGATGGTGATGGGGCAGATCAACTACGCGCGCTCGCTGAGCACCATGTAGTCGCTCCCGTGCGGACGCGAGGGCCCGCCGGAACCGCCGGGCGCCCTCACAACTGGCTCAGGATCGTGGGGTCGGTGATCTCCGTGTCCCTGGCCAGGAGCACCGCCTTGCTGAGGATCACGGAGATCATCCGGTCGCCCTCGAACGGCAGAGCCCCCGGGTCCGCCGTGGCGGCGCCCGCCTCGGGGACGATGCACAGATACCGCTCGTGCGGGTCGATGAGGACGTTCCCGGAGCCGAGGTGGACGCGGTACCGGTGACGGTCGCCGCGGACGCGGAGGAACCGGCCGTCGACCGTGCAGCGGTCGGCGATCGCCAGCCGGGGCACGAGGCGGGCCAGCAGGTCCCTGCGTGTCTCGGCCGTCTGTGAGAGCTCCCCGAAGCCGTACGACGCCCAGTAGTCGCGGTGACGGCCGCGTGGGCCGCCGTCCTGCCAGGTGGGATCGTTGCCGATGGAGGCCACGCCCACGAACAGGTCGACGTCCCGCAGGACTTCAGAGAGGACGAGCTCCGGTATCTCCGTGAGCGGGAGCGGGTCGTGCGGTTCGCCGCTGCGGGAGCGGTGGAGGTCGGGGCGGTAGTCGCCGCCTCCCGCGTGCGCCCGGTTGGCCGGGGCGCCGAGCCGGTGGAAGCGCACCTGGTCGGTGGAGATCCTGGTGTACGCGCCGGCGCCCGTGAGGTCGCCCTCCTCCCGGCCGCCGATGCCTTCGACCCAGAACTCCGCGCGCAGGCCCCACTCGGGCAGCTCACGGAAGGCGGGCGGGTAGCTGTCGTCCACGCACAGCCGGAGCCGGGCGGTCCATCCGCGCACCGCCGCCAGCGCGTTGAACTGGTGCTGGCGCAGTACATGGCCCGCGAAGCGGTTGGAGTACGTCCCGGTGGCGCGCTCGGCGTCGGTGAGCGGGTAGACCTCGCGGTGGGCCTGCTTGAAGGGCTGGGTGACCTGCTTCGTCTCCAGCCACTCCCGCCAGGCCGCGACTTCCGCGGCGGGCCTGCCGACAGGGTGCCACAGCTCCACGGGCGCGGTGGCCGCTGCGCACACCGGGTCGCCGTCGACGGTGCGCAGGTCCGTGCCGTCGAAGGCCGCGGGTGTGCCGCCGACCAGCCAGACGAGACGGCGGGCGACCGTGCCGGCGAGCGGATGGTCGAGATGGCGTTCGCGCCACGCCCGGTACGTCCAGCTCCGGCGGGCCAGGAACTGCCGGTCGAGCCGCTCGGAGCAGGCCGTGAGCATCTTGTCGATGTCCTTGGCCGCGGCGCGCAGTCGCCTCACCTCGTCGGGGAAGTCGCGCCGTACGGCGGCCGGTGGTGACCCCAGCTCCTTGCCGGCGGCCGTGCGCCAGGTCAGCGCCGCCTTGCCGCCGTGCACGCCGAGCACGGCGGTGGTGTCGCCGAGCGGCTGTTCGCCGCGGCCCACTTCGGTCAGGCCGTGGGCGGGGACGGCCAGTTCCTCGACGTCCTCGCGCCCCAGCCCCAGCTCCTGCGCCCGGGCGTCGAGAGCCGCGCCGAGCTGCTTGAGCGTGCCCTTGTACGTGACCTTGACGGACAGTCTGGCCAGCTCCGCGAGTGCCGCCTCGCTCTGGCACGCGGACAGGGCGGTGACGCCCGCGCCGGCGATCTTCGGGGCCCGGGCGCCGACACCGGGGACCTTGCGCAGCGCCGTCTCCACGAGGGCGCCCAGAGCACGGGCGATGTCCGGCGAGGCGGGCAGCTGCGCGGCGAGCCAGGCGGCGCCACGGAGGGCGTCGGTGTTGCACGGGTCGAACAAGGCGTTGTGGTCGGGCCATCCGGGCCTTGTGTACAGGGTGAGGGTGCGGGGAGCGCCGGTCAGCCGGAGCCAGCCGAGCACCGTCTGCTCGAGCTCACCGGGCCCGATCTCGTCGATCAGGGCGGCAGCGGCCTGCCGCCACTTCGCGGTGGGCCGGGCGGAGGTCGCGGTGCGCAGATGCTCCAGCAGCCGTCCTCCCGCGTCCCCGAGACGCTCGGCGTCGGCGAGCGCCCGGTCCGCCCACGCCTCGCCGGGGTTGAGCAGCGGGTGCTCGATGCGCCTCAGCAGGGCTGCCAGTTCGGGCGAGTGGGCGTAGGTGTCCGTCATGGTGCGCCGCAGGACGGCGGTGAACGGGCCGGGCAGGCCGCGCCCGGCGTCCAGTTCGCCCCGGGCGAGCGAGATCAGCTCGGCGTAGGTGTGCAGGGAGTAGGCGGTGCCCAGTTCGTCGATGCGCCGGAGCCGTTCGACGCTGAGCTCCCCGTCCGGCAGGCCGCGGCCCGCGATGCCGGCGAGGGTCATCACCACGCCGCGCACCTGCTCGGTGTCGGTGCCGTTCTGGAAGCGGCGGACCAGGGTATCGGCGAGTTCCTTGCGCCGGTCGGTGGTCAGAGCGCCGATCGACCGCGGGATCCGTGCCCGCTCACCGTCCCACCGGTTGCCCGCCAGGGTGCCGATCCGCACCAGGTCCCGCGCCAGTCCGGCCATGTCGCCGTCCGCGATGCGGTCCTCGACCCGGCGGACCGCGTCACGCTCCTGCGTCGTCGCCATCAGCCACCCACCAGGGGGACGAGCCGGAGGAAGGTGACCTCGGTGGCGGCGGTGAGGTCCACGCGCTCGTCGAGGCCGGTGAGCTGACGGTCCCCCACGAGCACCAGGAAGCCGTTGCCCCCGAAGTCCGCCAGGGCGCGCTCGTACGCCTCCTGGGCGCCCTCGGGCGTCTCCTCGAAGATCCGGCGGCGGATCAACTCGGCGAGGGTCAGGCGCTCTTCCGTGACGGGCAGCCCCAGGACGTCCCGCCGGCCACCCGATGTCGTCTCGTCGACGAAGGTCACCATTGCCATGACCGAACAGTAGGACGCCCCACCGACAGTCAGGCCCCGAGGGGCGTGTCCAGCGGGGAGACGGGGCGTTCGAAGAACGTCTCCAGCGAGACGGTCGCCTGGGTGCCGCTGACGCCTTCGATCGCGTACAGCCGGCGCAGCACGTCCTGGAGTTGTTCGGTGGTGGCGGTGCGCACCTTCACCAGGACGGAGGCGGTGCCCGCGATGACGTGGGCCTCCTGGATCTCGGGAATCGCGGCGAACGCCTCCGCGGACTCGCCCATCCAGGCCGAGGACTCGACCATCACGAACGCCAGCACCCCGCGCCCGAGGGCGGCGGGGTCCACGTCGACCGTGGTGCGGCGGATGACGCCGCGTTCGCGCAGTTTCCGTACCCGTTCGTGCGCGGCGCCGGCGGACAGGCCGACCGCCTTGCCGAGGGCCGCGTAGGCCGACGTGGCGTCCTCCTGGAGGAGGGCGATGAGTTCACGGTCCGTGGCGTCCATGGGGGCGACCATAGCGCCTGGCGGCTCACCCCTGGCCGGCCGAAGTTCGTTCGGCGTCCCCCCGGAAAGGGCTGACGACGTCCAGAGGGAGCCCTCCGCCGGGCCGCCCGTTCCCGGGGCGGACGCGGATCCGCCGCGGGCCGTACGTACGGGCGACGGACCCGCGGCGCCATGGGCCTAGCGGGAGACGTTCTCGGTGATCCCGGCGAGGAATCCGGTGATGAGGCGGGTGACTTCCGCCGGCCGCTCCAGAGACGGGAGGTGCTGGGCCCAGTCCAGTTCCACATGGCGGGCGCCCGGAATCAGGGCGGGCAGACCGGCCGCGATCTGCCGGAAGTCCTCCACGTCGTGCGCGCCGGAGACGGCGAGGCAGGGCGCGTCGATCCGGGAGAGGTCGGGCTCGGCCGGCTGCGCGGGCCCGGCACCGGCCTCCCCGGCGCCGGGCGTCTCCTCGTCGTCGGCGCTGCCCTCTGCGGGCACCGCGTCGGCAAACTCCTTCTCGGCGGCCAGTTGGACCTCGAAGGCGTGCCGTTGCATCCGCCGCACGGCCTCGCGCGTCTCGTCGTCGGCATCGGGTCCGAGCCAGGTGGAGACGTTCAGTTCGACGGCCGCCTCGAGGTCACCGGCCTCGAGCAGGGCGTCCTCCTTGCGGCCGAATGCCATGAGCCGGGGGCCCGGCGGGCGCCCCGGCTGCCCGGCGCAGAGCAGCATCAGCGCGACGGCGCGCTCCGGCCGGCGCCCGGCCAGTTCCAGGGCGACCTTGCCGCCGTAGGACGACCCGATCAGGGTGGCCCGGTCGATGCCGAGGGTGTCGAGGAGTTCGAGGACGTCGTCGGCGTCGCTGTAGGGGCCTGTTTCCGCGGGCGTTTCGCCGAACCCCCGGAAGTCGCAGCGCACCACCTCGTACCCGGCGTCCGCGAGCGACTGCCACTGGAGGTCCCACATGCGCCGGTCGCACACGCCCGAGTGCAGCAGCACGACGGTGGGCCCCTGGCCGGTCCGGTCGAAAGAGATCGTCATGGGGCCCGACCTTAAGCGCCCCTGCCGGTGGCCGCCTGCATTTTCCCGATGGCTTGAACATGTTCAAAAGTAGGTCTACAGTCAGGACCGCCAGCTTTTGAACATGTTCAAGGGAGGGTGGGGCATGGACCTCACTGTTGTCACGTACGTCGCCTACCTGCTGATCAGCGTCGGGCTCACCGTCTGGGTCGCACGCACCCTCAGCAAGAACGGCCGGATCTTCCTCGCCGACGTACTCAAGGGGAACGAGAAGCTGGCGGAGGCCGTCAACCACCTTCTGGTGGTCGGCTTCTACCTGGTGAACCTCGGCTTCGTCGCGCTCTACCTCAAGACGGCCGACGCGATCGACGAGGCCCGCGGCCTCCTGGAGGCCCTGTCCGTCAAGGTCGGTGTCGTCCTGCTCGTCCTCGGCGTCATGCACCTCGGCAACGTCTACGTCCTCAACAAGATCCGCCGTCGCGGCGTGATGGAGGACCGGCAGACCCCGCCGGTCGGCCCCCAGGGATGGACCCGGCAGGCGCCCGAGGGTCCGTGGGCCCCGCCCGCCACCGGCACGGCCGGAGTGTGACACCGGTGAGCATCGCGGTCCGGGCCCTGACCGTCCTGTACGACGCCGACTGTTCCCTCTGCGTGCATCTGCGGAGCTGGCTGCTGCGACAGCCCAAGCTCGTGCCGCTCCGGTTCGTGGCCGCGGGGTCGGCCGCGGCCCGCCGCGGCTACCCGCAGCTCGACCACGCCCGCACGATGCGCGAGATCACCGTCATCGGGGACCGCGGCCAGGTCTACACGGGCCAGGCCGCCTGGATCGTGTGCCTGTGGGCGCTGGCCGAGCACCGGCCCAAGGCCCACTGGCTCGCCACCCCGGCCGGCGCCCCGTTCGTACGCGTCACGATGCTCGCGGCGGCCAAGTACCGCGAGATGACCGGCGCGGGGACGGGCGCCGCTCCCTGCGACGACCGGTGCTCCGCACCCGGCTAGGCTCGGACACCGTGACTGAAGCGAACGACCCCGCCGGCACGAGGGCCCCCAAGAGCGAGCAGACCCGGACGCTCATCCTCGAGACCGCGCTCCGGCTCTTCCAGGAGCGCGGCTACGACAAGACGACGATGCGGGCCATCGCCAAGGAAGCCGGGGTCTCGGTAGGGAACGCCTACTACTACTTCGGCTCCAAGGAACACCTCGTCCAGGGCTTCTACGACCGGATCGCCGCGGAGCACCAGGCGGCGGTCCGGCCGGTGCTGGACAAGGAGACGGACTTCGAGGCGCGGATGGCCGGAGTGCTCACCGCGTGGCTGGACATCGCCGCGCCGTACCACGAGTTCGCGGCCCAGTTCTTCAAGAACGCTGCCGACCCGGAGAGCCCGCTCAGCCCCTTCTCCCCCGAGTCCGAGCACGCCCGCGAGGCCGCCATCGACGTCCACCGGGAGGTGCTGGCCGGGTCGAAGTCGAAGGTGGCGGAGGAACTGCGGGACATACTTCCCGAGTTGATGTGGCTCTCCCAGATGGGACTGGTCCTGTACTGGGTCTTCGACCGGTCGGAGGGGAGCGAGCGCAGCAGGCGGCTGGCCGTGCGCGGCGCCAAGCTGACCGCCCGGGGTGTGGCCCTGTCCCGCTTCCGGGTGCTGCGCCCGCTCGTCCGCGAAGTGCACGAACTGTTCACGGACTTCCTCCCCGGCATGGCGGAGACCGTGGCGGCGCGCAAGAAGGCCTGACCCGCACGCGGGCGGGATCGCCCTACGCCTGCCGCGACGCCAGCTCCACGACGGTGATGTCCGAGGACGCCCCGACCCGCACCGGCGGGCCCCAGGCGCCCGCGCCCCGGCTCACGTACAGCTGGGTGTCGCCGTAGCGTTCCAGGCCGGCCACGGTGGGGTTGGCCAGTGCCGCCAGGTGGTTGCCGGGCCACAGCTGGCCGCCGTGCGTGTGGCCGGACAGCTGGAGGTCGACGCCCTGCTCGACGGCGTCGTGGATGACGACGGGCTGGTGGGCGAGGAGCACGGCGGCGCGGGAGCGGTCCCGGTCGCCGAGTGCCTTCACGAAGTCGGGCCCCTGGCCCTCGTCCTCGCCGGCCACGTCGTCGACGCCGGCCAGGTCGAACCCCCCGGCGATCTCGACGCGTTCGTTGCGCAGGGGCCGCAGTCCGAGCTCCCGGACGTGGTCGACCCACTCGTCCGCGCCGGAGAAGTACTCGTGGTTGCCGGTCACGAAGAACGAGCCGTGGCGGGAGCGGAGCCGGGCGAGCGGCTCCGCCGCCGATCCGAGGTCGGCCACCGACCCGTCGACGAGATCACCGACGACGGCGACGAGGTCGGGCTGGGTGGCGTTGATGGAGTCGACGATGCGCTGCGTGTGGGACCGGCCCAGGATCGGCCCGAGGTGGATGTCGCTGACGACGGCGATACGGAAGCCGTGCGCGGCCCGCGGGAGCTTCGCCAGCGGGACGGTCACCCGCTTGACGCGCGGGCCCCGGAGCACCCCGTAGGTGCCGTACCCGACGGTGCCGAGCGCGGCGGTGGCGGCTGCTCCGCCGACGATCCGGGAGACGAACAGCCGCCGCGACACGCCGGCGGGGCCCTCGGCGCCGGCCGTGGCGCTCGTCCCTGTGCCGGGTGCGGCGGGGCCGCCGGTGCCGGCGTCCGCGTCGGTCCCGGAGCGGGTGCCGGCGTCCGCGTCGGTCCCGGTGTCCTTCGCTGTGCCGGACGACGGCGCCGCCGCCGGGGCGCTGTCGACGGCCACCGCGGCAGCCCGGCCGTGATCGGCACCGGCGTCCCGCGCCGTCCCTTGGAGGGCGGCGCCGGCCGGACGCCGGTCCCCCGCCGTCCCGGACGCCTGCGTCGCCCCTGCCGCGGCCGTGGCCCCGGAAGGCTTCGAGGGCTCGCCGTCCTCGTCCCGGCCGCCCGCGGCAGCCCGGTCACGTCGGTCCAGCACCCTGCGCAGCACGGGGCGTACCACCTCGCCGGCCAGCAGTGCCAGAACCAGGTAGAGCAGTACCGCCAGCCAGAGGTAGCCCGGCCAGGCGAGGATCCGCTCCAGCCAGAAGGGCGCCCCGACGCGCCCCGAGGTGAGGGCGGCGAAGGACAGCAGGGGCAGCACCCAGAGCGCCACCGTGCCGAGCCGGCGGGCGAGCCCGCCCGGAGCGGTCGTGTCGCGGATCAGCCTCCGCCACACGTACCAGTGGACCCCGGCGAGCAGGGAGACGACCAGAATGATCACGAGTACGACGACAGCCGCCACGATCAGCTCCCTGTTCCCTGATTGCGCTCACGGCGCGAGGCGCGCACGCCGCGCAACCCGATGACCCCGATGACCGTCCCCAGAACAAAGGATGTGACGGCGAGCAGCAGATGGACCCAGAAGTAGCCGGTGGGATCGCCCGCGTCGTCGAAGGCGAGCCCGCTGCCGTCCTTCCACAGGTTCTTGACGAAAGTGATCCAGATGAACCAGCTCCACACCCCGAACGCGAGCAGGAACCAGGAGACGGAGCGGCTGAGCTTCATGAAGCAAGTATCGCGGCCGTCCGCCGACCGGGTTGTCCGGGGTGGGCTGTCCTGGCGTCAGATCCGGACGAACAGCGGGCCGATCTCCATATTGTCAGGCGGGCCCTGTACGTTCTCGTCCGTGTCTGCTCTGAAAACCACCGCGCGAAGGACCGCGTTGACGGTCCTGGCCGCCGCGTTGCTGCCCGCGATGACCGCTGCCCCCGCCTTCGCGGCCATGCAGGACGACAATCCGGAGCGGAAGAAGCCCAAGCCGCCGGCCGTCATGTCCTCGGTCGGCGGGTCCCTGCTGGCGAAGCCGGGCACGCAGGTCCGGCTCGGTCCCGGCGCGCCCGTCCTCCCCAAGGACGTCAGCGGCCGGTCATGGATCGTCGCGGACGCCGAGAGCGGAGAGGTGCTCGCCTCGCACAACGCGCACTGGCGGCTGCCCCCGGCGTCGACCATGAAGATGCTCTTCGCGGACACACTGCTGCCACGGCTGCCGAAGACCACCGTCCACAAGGTCGCCCCCGCGGAACTCGCGGACGTCGGCGCCGGCAGCAGCCTCGTGGGGATCAAGGAGAACCACACCTACACCGTCCACGACATGTGGCTCGGCGTGTTCCTGCGTTCCGGCAACGACGCCGTCCATGTCCTGTCGGCGATGAACGGCGGCATCAGCCGGACGGTCGCGGACATGCAGGCGCACGCGGAGGAGCTCCAGGCGCTCGACACCAAGGTCGTCTCCCCCGACGGCTACGACGCCCCCGGCCAGGTGTCGTCCGCCTACGACCTCACCCTGATCGCCCGCAGCGGTATGCAGAAGAAGGACTTCCGCGAGTACTGCTCGACGGTGAGCGCCGACTTCCCCGGCGAGCAGAAGAAGGGCAAGAAGCGCGGCACCTTCAAGATCCAGAACACCAACCGGCTGCTCACCGGGGCGAGCGGCATCAGCCCGTACAAGGGCATCGCGGGGGTGAAGAACGGCAGCACCACGCACGCCGGCTCGACCTTCACCGGTGTCGCAGAGCGCAACGGCAAGGTGCTGCTCGTCACCGTCATGAACCCGGACTCGGGCGAGAGCCAGGCCGTCTACAAGGAGGCGGGCAGGCTCCTGGACTGGGGCTTCGCGGCGGCCGGCAAGGTGCAGCCGGTGGGTGAGCTGGTCCCGCCGAAGTCGGCGGAGCCCGCGGCGTCCCTCGACCCGCAGCCCGTCAAGGACGAGGGCAAGGACGAGCCCGCCGGCCCGGTCGCCGCCTCGCAGACCGGCTCGAGCGGAATCGGCGTCGCGCTGAGCGTCGCCGGCGCCGTCCTGGCAGGTCTCGGGACCGCGATGTTCCTGATCAAGCGCCGGTGGCCGCTGCCGGACCGGGTGCGTCGCGGGTCGCGTCCGTAGCGGACCGGGCAGGCTCCTCCTCCTTGCTCTGCGTCGCCGTCCAGGCGGCGCAGAACAACAGCAGCTTGGCGGTGAAGTTGATCCACAGCAGCAGGGCGATCGGCACGCCGAACGCGCCGTACATGCTCCTCGAGGCGACCCCGCTGATGTAGCCGCCGAGCAGCAGCTTCAGCAGTTCGAAGCCGACCGCGCCGATCAGCGCGGCCACGACCAGACGACGGCGCGGCGGCTGGACCCCCGGCAGCAGGGTCAGCACGTAGAGCAGGATCAGGAAGTTCGCCAGCACACCGACCGCGACGGCGGCGGCCTTCACCAGCACCCCGCCGACGCCGCCCTCGTCGAGGCCGAGCAGATCGGCGGTCCGGCCGACGGTCATGGACCCGAGCGCGGAGGCCGCGAACGAGGCGAGGCCGGTGCAGCCGAGACCGGCGAGCACCCCCACGTCCTTGACCTTCCGGACCACCGGGTTGCCCTCGTCCTCGTCGTCGCGCTCCCACACGGCCCGCAGACACTCCCGCATCGAGCCGACCCAGCCGACGCCCATCAGCAGCAGCAGCGCGCCGGCGACGACGCCGACGGTGCCCGCGTTGGCCACCAGCGCCTGGATGTCGAGCTGGTCGGAGATGCCCGGCACCTGCTCGGCGATCTTGTCGTCGAGCTTGTCCAGCGCCTGCTGGTCGAGCGCGGCCGCGACGATCGCCGCCGCGACGGTGATCAGCGGGAAGAGCGCCAGGAAGCTGAGGAAGGTGATCGCGGCGGCCAGACGCGTCCAGTGGACCCGGTCGAGCGTCTCGTACGACCGCCAGGCATGGGTGCGCATCAGCCGCTGCACGATCGGGCCGACGACGGGGAGCTTGATCAGCCAGTCCATGGGTTACGCCTACCCGCAGTGACGCCTCGCAGGCACACGGCACGCCGGGCCGCCGCGGAACGCTACGCGCGGTGACCGGCGGGCGGGGTCAGAGGGTGGTGACGTGGTCGTCGACGGGGGCGCCCTGCGAGGGCACCCCGGAGATGCCGCCGCCGAAGGCGTAGGTGCTGAGCTTGCGCCACACGGCGTCGGCGCCCTGCTCGTAGAGCGAGAAGGAGGCGCAGGTCCACTCGGCGCGGTACTCGGACAGCTCCTCGTACGCCCGGTCCATCGCCTCCTCGGAGATGCCGTGCGCCACCGTGACGTGCGGGTGATAAGGGAACTGCAGTTCGCGCACCAGCGGCCCGGACGCGTCCCGCACCCGCTTCTGGAGCCAGCTGCAGGCGGAGCCGCCCTCGACGACCTGGACGAAGACCACGGGCGACAGCGGGCGGAACGTGCCGGTGCCGGACAGCCGCATCGTGAAGGGCCGGCCGGCGGCGGCGACGGACGCGAGGTGCGCCTCCACCGCGGGAAGCAGCGACGAGTCGACCTCGGTGGGCGGCAGCAGCGTGACGTGAGTCGGAATGCCGTGCGCGGCGGGATCACCGAAGCCCGCGCGCCGCTCCTGGAGCAGGCTGCCGTAGGGCTCCGGGACCGCGATCGAAACGCCGAGCGTTACGGTCCCCACGTCGTTCTCCTCAGTCCTCGGTACGGATCGGTGAGCAGGTGTGCAGCCGCCAGTGTGGCGGCTGCACCCTCGCTGTGGCCAGAGTCCTTGGACACAGGTCCTCCGACTCTTTCCGGCTCAGTGCTTGGCCGGGACGAATCCCAACTTGTCGTACGTGTCGGCCAGCGTCTCCGCCGCGACCGCACGGGCCTTCTCCGCGCCCTTGGCCAGGATCGAGTCCAGCGTCTCCGTGTCGTCCAGGTATTCCTGCGTACGGGTCCGGAACGGTGTGACGAAGTCGACCATCACCTCGGCCAGGTCGGTCTTGAGCGCACCGTAGCCCTTGCCCTCGTACTTCTGCTCCAGATCGGCGATCGCCGTACCCGTGAGGGTGGAGTAGATGGTGAGCAGGTTGCTGACGCCCGGCTTCTCCTCGGCGTCGAAGCGGATCACCGTGTCGGTGTCGGTGACGGCGCTCTTGACCTTCTTCGCCGTCGTCTTCGGCTCGTCGAGGAGGTTGATCAGGCCCTTGGGCGTGGAGGCCGACTTGCTCATCTTGATCGTCGGGTCCTGGAGGTCGTAGATCTTGGCGACCTCCTTGACGATGTACGGCGCGGGGACGGTGAACGTCCGGCCGAAGCGGCCGTTGAAGCGCTCCGCGAGGTCACGGGTCAGCTCGACGTGCTGGCGCTGGTCCTCGCCGACCGGCACCGCGTCCGCCTGGTACAGCAGGATGTCCGCGACCTGGAGGATCGGGTAGGTGAACAGACCGACGGTGGCACGGTCGGCGCCGTGGCGGGCCGACTTGTCCTTGAACTGCGTCATGCGCGAGGCCTCACCGAAGCCCGTGAGGCAGTTCATCACCCACCCGAGCTGGGCGTGCTCGGGAACATGGCTCTGCACGAAGAGGGTGCAGCGCTCGGGGTCGAGGCCGGCCGCGAGCAGCTGGGCCGCGGCGAGGCGGGTGTTCGCACGCAGCTCTGCCGGGTCCTGCGGCACGGTGATCGCATGCAGGTCCACGACCATGTAGAAGGCGTCGTGGGTCTCTTGCAGGGCGACGTACTGGCGGATGGCGCCGAGGTAGTTCCCGAGGTGGAACGAACCGGCGGTGGGCTGGATACCGGAGAGCGCGCGGGGTCGGGATGAGGCCATGCACACCATTCTCTCAGGTGCGGAACCGATCTCCGGCCGCCGGTGTATCAATGGTGTGAGGACGCGGGAGGGGACCCTCGAGCGGGGTCCGGAGGGGGGCCGCCTCGTCGATGCCGAGGGCGCGGCGATCGCCCGTGTGCGCGCCGGAGAGCCGGAGGCGTACGCGGAGCTGGTCCGCGCGCACACGGCGGCCGCGCTGCGGGCGGCCGTGGCGTTCGGAGCGGGCGCGGACGCGGAGGACGTGGTGCAGAGCGCGTTCCTCAAGGCGTACCAGGCGCTGGGGCGCTTCCGGGAAGGGGCGGCGTTCCGGCCGTGGCTGCTGCGGATCGTCGCCAATGAGACGAGGAACACGGTGCGTTCGGCGGTGCGGCTGCGGGCGGTCGCCGGCCGGGAGGCACTGCTGCTGGGGCCGGAGCCGCTGATACCGGAGTCGGCCGATCCGGCGCTGGCCGCCGTCGCCCGGGAGCGGCGCGGGGTGCTGCTCGCGGCGCTGGCCGAGCTGACCGAGGAGCAGCGGCAGGTCGTCACCTACCGCTATCTGCTGGAGATGGACGAGGCGGAGACGGCGGAGGCGATCGGCTGCCCGCGGGGCACGGTCAAGTCCCGGCTGAACCGCGCCCTGGCCCGGCTGGGGCAGCTGATCAGGGGTGAGGGAGGTGAGGGGCATGGCTGACGGGGACGAGGGGCGCGAGCAGCGGGGCGCGGGCGCCGGTGAGGACCGCGAGGAGCGAGCAGGGCCGGCGCACGGCGGGCACGAGGAGCTGGCGGAGGAGCTGCGCGGGCTGGGGCGCGGTATCCGCATCCCGGACGTCGACGGCGAGACCATGGCGGAACGGGTCCTGGCGCAGCTCCTCGCCGAGTCGTACGCGACGCCCGCCGCCACGGAGGCGGCGGCACCGAGCCGTCCCCCGGCCCGGGCCGTTTCCCGGACGCGGCGGGCGGTGCGGTGGCTGCGCCGGCGGTGGCGCGCGCTGTCGGTGGGCCTGTCCGGGGTGCTGGTGGTCCTGGTGCTGACCCCGCCCGTGCGGGCGGCTGTCGCCGACTGGTTCGGCTTCGGCGGGGTCGAGGTGCACCACGATCCCGCCGCCCGGCCGTCGAAGGCCGCGGCCGTGCCCTGGTGCCAGGACCCGGTCGGTCTCGCCGAGGCGGGCCGGCGGGCCGGGTTCAAGCCCCGGGTGCCGGGCGCGCTGGGCGCCCCGGAGGCGGTGTCGGTGACGGTGGGCCCGGAGGGGCGCTCGGTGGTGAGCCTGTGCTGGCGCGAGGACGGCAGGACGGTCCGGCTGGACGAGTTCCCGGCGCGGCTGGACATCGGCTTCGCCAAGGAGGCCAGGCTGATGCCGCAGTGGCTGATGCTGGGCGACGACGGGACGGGCACGAGCACCCCGAGGTCGACCGGCCTGTGGTTCTCCGAACCGCACCGGCTGCGCTTCGCGATGACCGACGCCCACGGCGCCGCCTGGGTACAGGCCGAGCGGACGGCGGGGCCGACGCTGCTGTGGACGACGGCCGACGCCGTGACCACGCTGCGGCTGGAGGGTGTGGCGTCGGTCGAGCGGGCGGAGGAGATCGCCGAGTCGGCGCTTTGACGGGCTGCGGGCGTCGGCACGGCCCGCAGGGGTGCGGCACGGCCCGCAGGGGTGCGGCACGGCCCGCAGGGTCCGGGTCGGCAGGCGACGGCAGCCCGCAGGGGTCCGTGGGCTCCCGCGCCCGGCGGGATCGGTGAACCGTGTTCGGCGGCTGCGGAACCGGCGGGGAATCCGGCGGGCGGAATTCCCACCCTCGGGACGGAACCTGAAGCGCTCGGGCGGTGTACCAGAGATGACGCGGGTGCGGACGGTCCGGGCCGTGCGTCGGCTGGGGGAAGTATGCGACTTCTACGACGAGTTGCCGCACTGGCGGCCCTGCTCGCCCTGACGTGGGTCTTCGCGCCCGTGGCCGCGGCCGGCGGCCCGACGAGCGTGTTCCTCGTCTCTCCGGAGAGCGGTGAGACGGCCTCGCTGTACTACGCCGACAAGGAGTACGGGACGCTGACCGACCTGCTGGGGCCGACCGGTTCCGACGGTTCGAAGGAGCGGCCGCCGTCCCTCGACATGGCGATGGGGACTCGGCAGATCACGGTGACGTGGATGGTCCACGATGTGGATCCGTGGCGGGTCGACCGGCTGTATCCGGGCGACGAGCGGGACACCGTGTGGATCCACACCTCGACGGAGAGCGGCGGGGAACAGGGGACCTGGCACACGGCCCAGCGGCCCGGGAAGCTGATCGAGCTGCTGGGCGGGCTGGGACTGATGGGTGAGAAGTCGCCGTCCGGGGGCGGGGGCGGGGACTACCCACCCCCGTGGGAGCAGGACGCCGGCGCGACGGAGGAAGCCCCGGCCGGCCCGGCCGGCGGTCCGCCGGGCGAGGACCGGCCCCGGCCGACGGCCGCGGCGTCGACCTCCACGACCGGCTGGTGGTGGTCGATACCGGGCCTGGCGGCCGGCGCGGTCCTGGCCCTGTTCCTCCGTCCGCTGCTGCCGTCCTTCCCGTTCCGCCGCGGCGCCGGCGACCCGGGCCCGCGTCAAGAACTGCTGGACGCCCCCTAGGCCCGGGGCGAGACGGCCGGGCCGGGGCCTCGCGGGCCGGGCTCCGGGCCCGGCCCACAGGCCTCGACGGCTCAGGCCGGGAGGCCGGGTGCCGGGTGAGCGGCCATCAGGTCGGCCACCTCGGCGCGGATCGCCGCCAGCTCGTCCTCGTCACCCTTGCCGGCCGCCGCGACGCCCCGGTCGATCCACGCGGCGACGGCGGCCATGTGCTCCGTGCCGAGGCCACGGGAGGTCAGGGACGGCGTGCCGATGCGGATGCCGGACGGGTCGAACGGCTTCCGGGGGTCGTAGGGGACGGTGTTGTAGTTGACGACGATCCCGGCCCGGTCGAGCGCCTTGGCGGCCACCTTTCCGGGGACGTCCTTGGAGGTGAGGTCCATCAGGATCAGGTGGTTGTCGGTCCCGCCGGACACCAGGTCGAAACCGCGGGCGAGCAGTTCCTCCGCGAGCGCCTTGGCGTTGGCGACCACCTGGGCGGCGTAGTCACGGAAGGAGGGCTGCGAGGCCTCGTGGAGGGCGACGGCGATGGCGGCGGTGGTCTGGTTGTGCGGCCCGCCCTGGAGCCCGGGGAACACCGCCTTGTCGATGGCCTTGGCGTGTTCCTCACGGGACATCAGGATCGCGCCGCGCGGCCCGCGGAGCGTCTTGTGGGTGGTGGTGGACACGACGTCGACGTGCGGCACGGGCGAGGGGTGGGCGCCGCCCGCGATCAGGCCGGCGATGTGCGCGACGTCGGCGACGAGTACGGCCCCGGCCTCCCGGGCGATCTCCGCGAAGGCGGCGAAGTCGATGGTGCGCGGCAGTGCCGTGCCGCCGCAGAAGATGACCTTGGGCCGTTCCTTGAGGGCGAGCTCGCGCACCTCGTCGAAGTCGATGAGGCCGGTGTCCTGGCGTACGCCGTACTGGACGCCGCGGAACCACTTTCCGGTGGCGGAGACGCCCCAGCCGTGCGTGAGGTGGCCGCCCATGGGCAGGGCCATGCCCATGACCGTGTCGCCGGGCTCGGCGAAGGCGAGATACACGGCGAGATTGGCGGGCGAGCCGGAGTACGGCTGGACGTTGGCGTGGTCGACGCCGAAGAGGGACTTGGCGCGGGCGACGGCCAGCCGCTCGACCTGGTCGATGTTCTGCTGGCCCTCGTAGTACCGGCGGCCTGCGTAGCCCTCGCTGTACTTGTTCTGGAGCACCGTGCCGGAGGCCTCGAGCACGGCCTGGGAGACGTAGTTCTCACTGGGGATGAGCCGCAGCGTCTCGGACTGGAGCTGCTCCTCCGCGCCCACGAGAGCGGCGAGCTCGGGGTCGGTCGTGGAGAGGGCGGGGTGGGAGAGGGGAAGGGTCATGGGAATGGTCCTCCGGGGCGATCCGTGGTCGTCGGTCGTGTTCCCGGGGTGCCCAGGCGGGGCGACACCTCGTGCGAAAGCCCGCGCACGGCTTCCTCGGGGTCGTTTCCCCGTACGCCAGTCACCGTGCGTGCTGCCCACATTAGCGGCCCGTCGGGACACCGCGCGGTGCCGTCCACACTGCGAGCCGCGGCCGGCGGGCGACGATGGAAGGAGACGCCGGCCACGCCGGCGCCGGAGGTCCGACCCGACGATCGGAGGCCCCGTGCCGAGCTCGACATCCGCCCTCGCCGCCGCGGAGGCGCACAGCGCGCACAACTACCACCCGTTGCCGGTCGTCGTCGCCTCGGCGGACGGCGCCTGGATGACGGACGTCGAGGGACGCCGCTTCCTCGATCTGCTCGCCGGATATTCGGCCCTCAACTTCGGGCACTCCAACCGCCGGCTCGTCGAGGCCGCGAAGGCGCAGCTGGAACGGGTCACGCTGACCTCACGCGCCTTCCATCACGACCGGTTCGGGGAGTTCTGCGCGCAGCTCGCGGAGCTGTGCGGGATGGAGACGGTCCTGCCGATGAACACCGGCGCGGAGGCCGTGGAGACGGCCGTCAAGACCGCCCGCAAGTGGGGGTACCGGGTGAAGCGGGTGCCGGACAACATGGCCAAGATCGTCGTTGCGGCGAACAACTTCCACGGCCGGACGACCACGCTGATCAGTTTCTCGACCGACCCGGTCGCGAGGGCCGACCACGGTCCCTACACCCCCGGGTTCGAGATCGTCCCGTACGGGGACCTGACCGCGATGGGCGCGGCGGTCACGGAGAACACGGTGGCCGTACTGCTGGAGCCGATCCAGGGCGAGGCCGGGGTGCTGGTGCCTCCGGCCGGGTACCTGCCGGGCGTCCGAGCGCTCACTCGCGAGCGGAACGTGCTGTTCGTCGCGGACGAGATCCAGTCCGGTCTGGGCCGTACGGGCAGGACGTTCGCCTGCGAGCACGAGGGCGTGGTGCCGGACATGTATGTGCTCGGCAAGGCGCTGGGCGGCGGCGTGGTCCCGGTGTCCGCGGTGGTGTCCTCGGCCGAGGTGCTCGGCGTCCACCGGCCGGGCGAGCACGGTTCGACGTTCGGCGGGAACCCGCTGGCGTGCGCCGTCGCGCTGGAGGTGATCGCAATGCTGCGCACCGGCGAGTTCCAGCGGCGGGCCACCGAGCTGGGTGAGCGTCTTCACCACGAGCTGGGCCGGCTGGCCGCCGCGGGCGCAGTGACGGCCGTGCGCGGACGCGGGCTGTGGGCGGGTGTGGACATCGCACCGGACCGCGGCACCGGCCGGGAGGTCTCGGAGAAGCTGATGGATCGCGGTGTGCTGGTGAAGGAGACCCAGGGCGCCACGATCCGGATCGCACCGCCGCTGGTGATCAGCGAGGAGGACCTGGACTGGGGCGTGGCCCAACTCCGTGCGGTCCTGACGGACCGCCCGGCCCACGCGACGTGACGAGACCGGGCAAGCGGGGCTGGGCAGGCGTGCCCAGCCCGGGCCACCGGGCAAGCGGGGCCGAGCCGGACCGGGCCTGGGCCGGTAGGGGCCGGGCCGCGCCGCACGCGCCGGGCAGGCTGGCCAGCCCCGTGACAGGCCGGGCTGGGCCGGGCAGCCGGGGCGAGCGGGGCTTGGTCCTGCCGGGCAGCCTGGGCCCGGACCAGACGGCCCGGGCCCGACCGGCCCGGTGGCGGCGGTGGCTGCGTCGGTGAACGGCGCAACCCGCCCAGTGGGCGGTGCCCTGTGGCTCACGCCATCGAGCGGCGCAGCGCGCCCCGTGGGCGGCGGCTCACGCCAGGGAGCGGCACAGCGCGTCCAGCGCGCCCGACCACGCGCTGTCCGGCGGGGTCGCGTAGCCGACGACGAGCGCGTCGCCGCGCGGTGGGGCGTCCGCGTGACGGAAGCGGCCCATCGGCTCGACGGCCAGACCGTGCCAGGCCGCGGCCCGCACGGCGGACTGCTCGGTACCGGGCGGCAGTTCGAGAACCGCGTGCAGCCCCGCGGCGATGCCGCTGACCCGGATCTCCGGGGCGTGCTCCGCCAGCTGCCGCACCAGATGGTCGCGGCGTCGCCGGTAACGCAGCCGCATGCCCCGTACATGCCGGTCGTAGGCGCCGGACGCGATGAACTCGGCCAGGGTGAGCTGGTCCAGCGAGCTCGACGTCCACTCCACGCCGCCCTTGGCCGCGAGGACCTCGTCGATCAGGCTCTGGGGCAGCACCATCCACGCCAGCCGCAGTCCTGGGGCCAGGGACTTGCTCACCGTGCCCATGTGGACGACGCGTTCCGGGTCGAGGCCCTGGAGCGCGCCGACGGGCCGGCGGTCGTAGCGGAACTCCCCGTCGTAGTCGTCCTCGAGGATCAGGCCGCCCGTCCTGCGGGCCCAGTCGACGGCCGCGGTCCGCCGGTCCGGGTGCAGCGGCATCCCGACGGGGAACTGGTGGGCGGGCGTCATCAGCACCGCCCCGACGCCCCGCAGCCCGCCCTCGCCCAACCCCTCGGGGTTGGTGCCCAGTTCGTCGAAGGGGAGGGCAGGGATGCGAAGTCCCGCCTCGGTCAGGACGTCGCGGTGCTCGTCGAGTCCGTACGACTCGACCGCCACCTCCCTGACCCGGCGCTGCCGCAGCACCTTGCCCATCAGCATGAGCCCGTGCACGAAGCCGGAGCAGATCACGATGCGCTCGGGGTCGGCGTGCACCCCCCGGGCGCGGGCCAGGTAGTCGGCCAGCACGGTCCGCAACTCGACGCGGCCGCGCGCATCCCCGTAGCCGAAGGCCTCGTGGGGAGCGGCGTCCAGCGCGCGACGGGCCGCCTTGAGCCACTCCGCGCGGGGGAAGGAGGCCAGATCGGGACTGCCGGGCAGCAGGTTGTAGGCGGGTCGGCCGCGGGCCGGCCGGGTCCTCGCCGTGCTGCCTGCCGCGGCCTTCCGGGGCGCCGAGCGGCGGGCCACCCGGGTGCCGGAGCCCTGCCGTGCGGTGAGCCAGCCCTCCGCGACCAGTTCGGCGTAGGCGTCGGCGACCGTGTTGCGGGCGATCCCCAGGTCGGCGGCGAGCGAGCGGGACGAAGGCAGCCGGGCCCCAGGGGCGAGCCGGCCCGAGCGGGCGGCCTCCCGCAGCGCGTCCGTCAGGCCCTGCCGCAGCCTGGGCCCGCGTACGTCGAGGTGGAGGTCCGTACCGAAAGTGGACCACGAATCCGTCATGGAAATGGACCATACCGGTGCGCCACCGGCCTCCTAGGGTCGAAGCCATGACGACCACGAACACGACCGCGGACACGGCGGCGAAGGCGACCACGAACGGTACCCACGCCCCCGAGCACACCCCGCGCCTGGCCATGATGGAGCTGGCCCCCGACGTCTACAAGGCCATGGTCAAACTCGACCAGGCGGCACGCCGGCACCTCGACCCGGTGCTGCTGGAGCTGGTGAAGATCCGCGCCTCGCAGATCAACCACTGCGCGTTCTGCCTCGACATGCACAGCAAGGACGCGCTCGCGGCCGGCGAGTCGGTGGAGCGGATCGTGCAGCTCAGCGCCTGGGACGAGTCGCGGCACTTCTACACCGAGAAGGAGATCGCGGCGCTCGAGCTGACCGAGGCGGTCACCGTGCTCACCGACGGTTTCGTGCCCGACGAGGTCTACGAGAAGGCCGCCAAGCACTTCGAGGAGACCGAACTGGCCCATCTGGTCGCGGCGATCACGGTCATCAACGCCTGGAACCGCTTCGGCGTGACCGCCCGCCTGGCTCCCGGCCACTACACGCCCGGTTCGCTGAAGCACTGACGGGATCACGATGACCGCGACCGCGGGGGCGTTCCGCGCCCTGCACCACGGCCGGGAGGCCGGGGATCCGCTCGTACTGCCGGGGCCGTGGGACGCGGCGAGTGCCCGCGTCTTCGCCGACGCGGGCTTCCCGGCGCTGGCCACACCGAGCGCGGGGGTCTCGGCGTCCCTCGGCCACGAGGACGGCGAGGCGCCCGCGGACGAGATGTTCGCGGCCGTCGCCCGTATCGCACGGGCCGTCGACGTCCCCGTGAGCGCCGATGTCGAGGACGGCTACGGCTTGGCGCCGAAGGAGCTGGTGGCACGGCTCCTCGACGCGGGGGCGGTCGGCTGCAACCTGGAGGACACGGACCGCTCGACGAAGCGCCTCAAGGACCCGCGGGCGCACGCCGACTGGCTGTCGGAGGTCCGTGCGGAGGCGGGCGGGGAACTGTTCGTGAACGCCCGCGTGGACACGTTCCTGCACGGGGTGAGCGACCCCGCGCAGGCCGTGGCCCGTATCCGGCTGTATGTCGCGGCGGGCGCGGACTGCGTCTACCCGATCACCGCGCCGTCCGCGCGGCTGCCGCTGTTGCGTGCCGCCACCGACGCACCGATCAACGTGTCCGCGCCCGCGTCGGCCCCACCGCTGGCCGAGCTCGGCCGGCTGGGCGCGACGCGGATCACCTTCGGCCCCGGTCTGCACCGGCGGACGCAGGCGGCGGTGGCGGACATCGCCCGCGAGTTGTACGGGCGGGGGGCGGCCAATCTCTGAAGATGCTCAACTCCGGTTGTTCCCGGCCGGTCCCGGGAGACGATCACTTCATGCTGGGACTCACGAAGAAGGAACTGTCGGTGATCGTGCTGCGCGACGCGGACGGCATCGAGGCCGCTGTCCACGCCGCGCTGGAGCATGCCGCACCGGAGGAACGGCCGGGGCTGGAGCGCGCCCTGGCCGTCGTCGCGGAGGCGTCCGCGGCGACGGACGAACAGCTGCGGGCCCGCTGGGTCGAGCAGCGCATGGAGGCGGCGGGGGTGCGCGGCCCGGCTGACTCGGTCGAGGCGATCAAGGCGCTGCGCGAGGCGGCTCCGGGCCTGAGCCTCCTGTCCGCGGTGCAGCTGGCGAGGTCCGCGGAGTCCGTGCGCCGCAGCGCGTGAGGATGCGCGGTGCCCCACCGGCCGTCGGGCCGGCGGGGCACCGGACGCGGCCCGCCCGTGCGGGCGGGGCCGCGAAGGTCACTTCTTCGGCAGCCACTGCTTCCAGGTCGCCTCGTTGGCCTTGACCCACTTCTCGGCGGCCGCCTCCGGGCTCATCTTCTCCCCGGCGATCATCTGCGCGACCTCGTTCTGCTGCTCGGTCGTCCACTTGAAGTTCTTCAGGAACTCGGCCGCCTCGCCGCCGTTCTTGGCGAAGTCCGCGTTGAGGAACTTCTGCAGCGGTGTGTTCGGGTAGGCGCACGCGATCTTCTTCGGGTCGGCGTCGCAGCCCTCCTTGTACTCGGGCAGCTTCACCTCGACGAGGTCGACCTGCGCGTTCAGCCACTGCGGGGTCCACCAGTACGTCAGGAAGGGCTTCTTCGCCTTCACGTACTTCTGGATGGCCGTGATCTGCGCCGCCTCGGAACCCGCGTAGTTGGTCTTCAGGTTCAGCCCGAGGTTCTTGATGATCGCGTCGTCGTTGGTGACGTAGTCGGGCGATCCCTCGAGGAGTTCACCCTTGCCGCCGCTCTCAGCGGTGGCGAGCTCCTTGGCGTACTTGTCGAGGTTCTTCCAGTCCGTCACGTCGGGGTGCTTGTCGGCGAAGTACTTCGGCACGAACCAGCCGATGTGTCCTTCGACCCCGAGGTCGCCGCCCTTGACGACGGTCTTCCGGTCCTCGACGTACTGCTTCTCCTCCTTGGGGTGTCCCCAGTCCTCCATGATCGCGTCGATGTCGCCCTTGGAGAGGGCGTCCCAGGCGAGCACCTCACCCATCTGCTGGGTCTTGACCTTGTAGCCGAGCTCCTCCTCCAGGATGTAGGACGCGACGGCCGTGTTGGCCTGTGCGCCGACCCAGGAGGGGACGGTCAGCTTCACGGTCTTCTCGCCGCCGGCCGCGTCCTGGCTCTTGCCGGTCTCCGCGGCGCTGCACGCGCTCAGGGAGAGGACGCCGAGGGCGGCGGCGACGGCGGTGGTGCGGAGGGTTCTGGTGCGGTTCATGGTGGTGCTCCTGCTGTGAGTGAGGGGACGTGAGTGGTACGTGGGCGGGGCGCGCCGGTGTGCGCGCGGGGCCGTTCAGGCCCGTTTGCGTGCCGGTTGGGTGATCCGGTCCAGTACGAGACCGAGGCAGACGATCGCCACTCCGGCCGTCATCCCGAGACCCATCTCGCCGCGGGAGAGGCCCTTGACGACGTCGTAGCCGAGGGCCCCGCCGCCGACGAGGGCGCCGACGACGACCACGGCGAGGACCAGCACGACCCCCTGGTTGACGGCGAGCTGGAGCGCGGGGCGGGCGAGCGGCAGCTGGACCCTGAGGAGTTGCTGCCGGGTCGACGCGCCGAGCGACCGGGAGGCCTCCAGGGCGGCGGGGTCGACCTCGCGCAGGCCCTGGGCGGTGATGCGGACGACCGCGGGCAGCGCGTACACGACGGCCGCGACGATCGCGGAGACGCGGGCGACCCCGAAGAGGGCGACCACCGGGATGAGGTAGACGAACTGCGGCATCGTCTGCATGGCGTCGAGCACCGGCCGCAGCCAGCGTTCCAGCCGTCCCGCACGGGCGCAGAGGATGCCCGCGAGGACGCCGAGGAACAGGGTGACGACGAGCGCGGCGAGCACCTGGGAGAGCGTGTCGAGGGACTTCGTCCACACACCGAGCACCCCGATCGCGGCCATGGCGAGCGTGGCGGTCAGCGCCGTCATCCAGGTGCCGACGAGCCAGGCCAGGGCGGCGACCAGCAGCAGCACCGCCCACCACGGCAGCGCGGTCAGGCCGTCCCTCATGGGGTTGAGGACCCACAGGGTGAAGTGCTCCGACCAGGTCTCCGTGCCGCCGAGCACCGGGATGCCGGACGAGAGGTTCTCGGTGATCCAGACCTGGGCCTTGTTGACGGGCGTGGAGATGGCGAACGTCCAGCCGTCGGGCCACGACGTGCCGGCCACGAAGCGCAGCAGCACGGCCGCGGCGACGCCGCCGCCTGCCAGCGCCCAGCCGGAGCGGCCGTGCAGCAGGCCGCCGCCGGGGGCGCTCCGGCCGATCCGGTCGCCGGCTGCCGCGGTCGTACGGTCGAGCCAGACGGCGATCAGCACGATGGGAATGCCGGCGGCGAGCGCCTTGCCCACGTCCACCGTGGACAGGGCCGAGTAGACCTCCTCGCCGAGGCCGCCCGCGCCGACGAGTGCGGCGATGACGACCATCGAGAGCGCCATCATGATCGTCTGGTTGAGGCCGAGGAGCATCTGCTTGCGGGCCAGCGGCAGCCGGGCCGTGCGCAGCCGCTGCCACGCGTTCGCGCCGAGCGACGTGGACGCCTCCAGCACCGCGGGGTCGGCGCCGCGCAGACCGAGCGTGGTCAGGCGCGCCATGGGCGGGGCCGCGTAGATGACGGTGCAGAACAGGGCGGCGGGCGTGCCGGTGCCGAAGACCAGCACGAACGGCAGCAGGTAGGCGAAGGCCGGCAGCACCTGCATGGTGTCGAGCACCGGCCGCAGCAGGCGGTCGACCCGGTCGGAGAGCCCTGCCGCCAGTCCGATGAGCACGCCCAGCAGCGCGGCGCAGGTCACGGCCACGACCATCAGGGCGATGGTGAGCAGGGTGGCGTCCCACATGCCGAGCAGCCCGCACACGGCGAACGCGCCGAAGGCGGTCGCCGCGACCTTGACGCCGCTGCGTCCGAGCCCCGCCGCACGCCAGGCGAACAGCACGCCGGCGGCGAACACACCGGTCCAGCCCATGGCGTCGAGCGCGTTGTAGACGCCGCTGACGGCATCGGTGGCGGTGTTGGACAGGTGCAGCAGGAAGTACAGGAACAGCGGGTGGCTGTCCCGGTTGTCGATGACCCACTTGTTGGCGTCGTCGAGCGGGCCGGAGATGTCGACGCTCAGCGCGCCGGGCCACGGGCCGCTGCCCCACACGACCGCCGACAGCGGTACGAGTACGGCCGCGAGCGCGGCGAGCACCAGCAGTTTGCCCTTGACGGGATGGCGCATCAGATCACGGAAGGACCGTCCGGTGGACCGGTCCGCCTTCCCCTGCGTCTTCACCGTCGCGGGAGCCGTATCGGCCTTCTCCGGAGTCTCGTCGGAGGCGGGTGTGGTGACCGCTGCGGTCATCGCGGCCACCGCCCCTCCGTCGCCCGGTGGTGGCGCGTACGCGTGGTGGGGATCATGCGGCCACCGCCTTGGTGCCGGGCACGCCGGCGACCACGCCGAGCAGCGCCGCGTGGTCCACCACCCCCAGGCACCTGCCGTCCTCGACGACGCGCGCGGTCTCGCCGGTGCGGGCGACGGCCTCGATGGCCTCGAAGACGGTCGCCCCGGGGGCGAGCGCCGGGCCGGCCTCCGCCTCCGCCGCCCGGGCGGGGCGCATGGCCGTGCGCACGGTCATGACCTGCTCGCGCGGCACATCGCGGACGAAGTCGCGCACGTAGTCGTCGGCCGGCTCGCCGACGATCTCCTCGGGGGTGCCGAGCTGCACGATCCGGCCGTCGCGCATCAGGGCGATCCGGTCGCCGATCTTGAGCGCCTCGCTCAGGTCGTGCGTGATGAAGACCATCGTGCGGCCCTCCTCGCGGTGCAGCCGGACGACCTCCTCCTGCATGTCGCGGCGGATCAGCGGGTCCAGCGCGCTGAACGGCTCGTCGAACAGCAGGACCTCGGGGTCGACCGCCAGGGCGCGCGCCAGGCCGACGCGCTGCTGCTGGCCGCCGGACAGCTGGCCGGGACGGCGGGACTCCATGCCCTCGAGGCCGACCTTGGCGACGAACTCGGCCGCCCGTTCGCGGCGTTCCGCGCGGCCGACGCCCTGGATCTCGAGGCCGTAGGCGACGTTGTCGAGCACCGATCGGTGCGGCAGCAGCCCGAAGTGCTGGAACACCATGGACGCGCGGTGGCGGCGCAGTTCGCGCAGCCGTCCGGCGTCCATCGACATGACGTCCTCGCCGTCGATGGAGATGGCGCCGGACGTCGGCTCGATCAGCCGGGTGAGGCAGCGCACCAGCGTCGACTTGCCGGAGCCGGACAGGCCCATGACGACGAAGACCTCGCCCTTGCGGACGTCGAAGGAGACGTCACGCACGGCGGCGGTGCAGCCGGTGCGCTCGCGCAGGCCGGCGGCGTCGAGGGCGCCGAGCTCGGGGTCGGCGGGGACCCGGCCGGCCTTGGGGCCGAAGACCTTCCACAGATCGCGTACGGAGAACACAGGTGTCGGCGGCGTACTCATCAGGCGTTACCTCCCAGCAGGTCCGCGCATTTCTCCCCGACCATCAAGACGGTGATCATCGGGTTGACGGCCGTCATCGTCGGGAAGACGGACGCGTCGGCGATCCGGACGCCGGTAAGGCCACGGATCTTCAGATCGGGGCCGACGACGGCGAGTTCGTCGTCGGCCGCACCCATCCGGCAGGTGCCGGCCGGGTGGTAGACGGTGTGCGCGACCTTGCGCGCGTACTCGCTGATCTCCTCGTCGGACTTGACCTCGGGGCCCGGGCAGACCTCCCGCTTCAGCCAGCCGGCCAGCGGCTCCCGCTTCGCGATCTCCCGGGCGATCCTGATGCCGTCGACGAGCGTGCGGCCGTCGTAGTCGTCCTCGTCGGTGAAGTACCGGAAGTCGAGGGCGGGTTTGACCTCGGGGTCGGCGCTGGTCAGGTAGAGGCGGCCGCGGCTGCGGGGCTTGGGGATGTTGGGAGTCATCGACACGCCGTGCGCGGGGCGTTCGTAGCCGAGGCGCTCCGGGTTGTCGGTGAAGGGGATCTGGTAGAAGTGGAACATCAGGTCGGGGCCCGCGGACGCGGGGTCCCGCCGTACGAACAGCCCGGCGTCGCTGTCCATCGCGGAGTTCTCCGGGATGGGCCCGTGGGTCTCCCAGACGATGACCGACTCGGGGTGGTCCAGCAGGTTCTCGCCGACGCCCGGCAGGTCGTGCACCACGGGTATGCCGAGCTTCTCCAGATCGGCGCGCGGACCGATGCCGGAGTGCATCAGCAGCCGGGGCGTGTCGACGGCGCCCGCGCAGACGAGCACTTCGCGACGGGCCCGTACGGTCCGCTCCTCGCCGTCCTTGGCGCGTACGTGCACTCCGGTGGCGCGCGTGCCGTCCAGCTCCAGCCGGTACGCCCAGGTCTCCAGGGCGATGTGCAGGTTCGGCCGGTCGAGGAATGGGTGCAGATAGGCGACGGACGCCGACGAGCGCTTGTTGTTCTCGGGGTGGTAGGCGAGGTCGAAGAAGCCGACGCCCTCGTGGAAGGGCTGTGCGTTGAAGCTCTCGATGCGCGGCACTTCGAGGGCGGTCCGCGCGGCGTCGACGAAGTCGCGGGCGATGGCGTTCCGGTCCGCCTCGTCGACGGGGACGATGTTGTTGCGCAGCTTGTGGAAGTACGGGTCCATGGCCGCGGCGTCCCAGCCCTCCGCGCCCGCGCCCGCCCACTCGTCCCAGTCGGACGGCAGCGGCTTGAAGGCGATGAGGGTGTTGTGGGACGAGCAGCCGCCGAGCACCCGGGCGCGGCTGTGGCGGATGTGCGAATTGCCGCGCGGCTGTTCGGTGGTCGGGTAGTCGTAGTCGAGCTCACCGCCGAGCAGGCCCATCCAGCGCCGCAGGGTCAGCACGTCGTCGCGGCCGACGTCGCTCGGGCCGCCCTCGATGACGGCGACGGTCACGCCGGGGTCCTCGGTGAGCCGGGAGGCGATCACCGAACCGGCGGTGCCGCCGCCGACGACGACATAGTCGTACTCGTGAATGTGGTCGGTCATGGTGTGTTTCCCTGCCTCAGCCCGCGAACCAGCGCACGGGGCGCGGGGCGAGGTTCTGGTAGATGTGCTTCGCCTCGCGGTACTCGGCGAGGCCGGCGGGTCCCAGCTCACGGCCGGTGCCCGACTTGCCGAAGCCGCCCCACTCCGCCTGCGGCAGGTAGGGGTGGAAGTCGTTGATCCAGACGGTCCCGTGCCGCATCAGCCGCGCCATCCGGCGGGCGCGTCCGGCGTCGGACGTCCAGACGGCACCGGCGAGGCCGTACTCGGTGTCATTGGCGAGGGCGAGCGCCTCTTCCTCGGTGCGGAAGGTCTCCACGGTCAGGACGGGACCGAAGATCTCCTCGCGGATGACGCGCATGGACCGGTGGCAGTGGTCGAGGACGGTGGGCCGGTAGAAGAAGCCCGGTCCCTCCGGCCGCTCGCCGCCGGCCCTCAGCACCGCGCCCTCGGCCAGCGCGGAGGCCACGAACTCCTCGGTCCTGGCGAGCTGCTGGGCGGAGACGAGGGGGCCGCACTCGACGCCGTCCTCGGTTCCGCGTCCGATGCGGATCTTCTCGGCCCTGCGGGCGAGTTCGGCGACGAACCGCTCGCGCAACGACTCCTCCACGATGAGCCTGGAACCCGCGGAGCAGACCTGGCCGCTGTGGATGAACGCGGCGTTGAGCGCCTGGTCGACGGCCGTGTCGAACCCGTCGGGCGTGGCGCAGGCGTCGGCGAAGACCACGTTGGGGTTCTTGCCGCCGAGTTCGAGGGCGACCTTCTTGACGGTGTCGGCCGCGGCGCGGGCGACCTTCGTGCCGCTGACGAGCCCGCCGGTGAAGGACACCAGGTCCACATCGGGGTGCTCGGCCAGCCGGGCGCCGACGGGGTCGCCGGCTCCGGTGACGATGTTCGCGGCGCCGGGCGGCAGTCCCGCCTCGATCAGCAGCTCGATCAGGGCGACGGTGGTCAGCGGCGTGATCTCGCTGGGCTTGATCACCAGGGTGTTGCCCGCCGCGAGCGCGGGGGCGATCTTCCAGCTGGCCTGGAGCAGCGGATAGTTCCAGGGGGTGATCAGCGCGCAGACGCCGACGGGCTCGTGCACGACCACGCTGTGGATGTCGTCGGAGCCTGCGTCGACGACACGGCCGCCGCTCTCGTTCATGACGAGGTCGGCGAAGTAGACGAAGGCGTCGCGTACGCAGTCGACGTCGACGCGCCCCTCTTCGAGGGTCTTGCCGGCGTCCTGGCTCTCCAGCGCGCCGATCTTCTCGCGGTCCCGCTCGAGCAGCGCCGCTACGCGCCGGAGCAGCGCGGCACGCTCAGCGACGGGGGTACGCGGCCAGGTGCCGTCGTCGAACGCGGCACGCGCGCAGGCGACGGCGTCATCGGTGTCGGCGACACCGCCCTCCGCCACGACGGCGAAGACGCTCCCGTCGGCGGGGTCGATGATGTCGCGGGTGGCGCCGGAGACGGCGAAACGCCACTCCCCGCCCACATGGATGGTCTGTTGTACTGCCGACACGTCGCGTTTTGGCCTTTCGTTCCCGTTTTGTCCGACACCGGGTCACACCCCGGCGATCTGGCCGCCTGCCCCCGGAACCAAGAACCATGCGGAACGGTTGACGGAACGTGACCCGGCTCACGAAGCGCCCGGCGCACCCGATCACCCGCGCCGACGGATCACGGGGCCGCCCGGACCCCGCCCGCACCGCCGGACCGCCCGGATCCCGACCCCGCCCGCGCCGCCGCATCGCGACATGTCGAGGTGGGCATAAAGGGGCGAATGTGACCACGGTCACCAGCCGCGTGGAGCCGTCCCCACCCGGCCTCATAGGGTCAGGTACATGACCGCGAAGTTCAGTGATCCGTTCCTCGGCCTCACCGCGCAGCACGCCGCCTGGGGCGCGGAACAACTCGAGACGTTCAACGAGTTCATGCCGATGGGCGAGTGGAGTGCCGACCTCGGGCAGTGCCTCTACCGGCAGTCCGGACGGGAGCTGAGGATCTCGCTCCTCGGGTCCTTCGACGTCAACGAGCACTCATGGCTGTGGGCCTGGGCCAACCCCGGCTTCGCGGGTTCACCGGTGGTCGCCGCGGCGGAACGGCTCCGCGCGTACGGGCAGGCTCACGGCCTGAGCGAGTTCACGGAGGAGCTCGTCCCCCTCGCCGGCCACGACGACCCCCGCCGCGCCGTCGAGACCCTCGCGTTCACGGCGATGGGCGTGCTCGGGGCCGCCGGGTACATCGGCGTACAGGCGAGCCCCGACGGACGCGCCTACATGGTTCCGGACGATCCGCAGGTCCCCCGCGCCGAACCGGACGCCATCACCATGCCGCGTGTCCTGCTCACCGGCGCGGGCCTCGTCGGCGGATCCGCACGCCGGGTCGTCGCCGGGTACTTCGACCACCACGACCTGCCGCAACGCCATAGCGACGACAAGTTGAGCGCGGGGCTCCCCGACGGCGGCACGGTCGACGTCCTCTTCGACGACCTCGACCGGATCGCCTCCGTGCACGTCAACACGGGCGCCCCCGCGGTGGCACAGCCGGGCGGCTGAGCTCAGCGCCTCCCGGCCGCTCCGAGGTCCCGCCGGGCGCCCGCACGCGCGAAGGCGGCGCCCGCCCCGGTCACCGCGGCGAGGACGAGCAGCACCGCGATCGACGGATTGACGAAGGCCGGCACGAAGTCGTGCGTGTAGCCGTCCGACCAGCGGCAGACCGAACTCACCGGGAACAGGCTGTCCCGCATGTTCCCGAGGTCCGGCCGGTCCACCGGCGAGGAGTACCCGTAGCGCTGCTGCGCGCAGGTGTACCACTCGTTCTCCAGCCGGATGGCGCACATGAGTCCGAACAGCTGGATCGCCAACGCGACCGCCACGCACGCCAGCGCCACGTCCCGGAGCGTCCCCGCGCGGCTCGAGGCGCTGAAGCGGCCGCGCGCGACGAACGCCGGGAAGAGATACGCGCACAAGGTGATCAGCACCAGCAGGCCCAGGATCACGAGAGAGAAGACGGCCAGTGGGTTCTGGCCGGTGTCCGTGGCCAGTTGGACGGTGCCGGGTGTCGCGGTGGTCGAGGACATGAGCCTCATCCTGCGTCACCGTCGCCCGGCCCGCCGCACGTTCCACCTCCTGGAACGGCCTGCGGCGGTCCGGACGCCGTCGTGCACGGAACCGCACGGAGGTCCCGGCCGTCCCAATGATCAAGAGACCGACGGACAAAAGGGGGCCCGCATGGCGGTCACGCTGGGCGAGGAGATCATGCTGCTGTCACTGGACGACGAGTCCGGTGCGGCGAAGGACCGGCAGTCCGCGGGGTGGGCCGTGGCGGGCGGCATCCTGCTCGACCTGGTCATGGCCGGACGGGTCTCGGTGGACGACGGCCGGGTGCGCGTCACGGACCAGGCGCCCACCGGTGTCGCCCTCCTCGACGGACGCCTCGAACAGCTCGCGGCCTGGGCGGGGCGCAGGAGCAGGCCCCCGAAGGTCACGGACTGGCTGACGAAGGACCACTCCAAGGCGGTGACCGCCACGATCGAGAGCCTGCGTGAGCGTGGCCTCGTGGCACAGGAGCAGCACAAGGTCCTGGGCCTGTTCCCGGTGAAGCGATACCCGGAGGCGGACGGGGCGGCCGAACGCGAGCTCCGGGAGCGCCTGGCCGCCGTCGTCCTCGAGGGCGGCGCCCCCGACGACCGGACCGCGGGCCTGGTCGCACTGATCCACTCGGCGAAACTGCACCGCCTCGCCTTCCCCGGCGTGCCGCGCAAGGAGCTCTCCGCGCGGATGTCCGAGATCTCCGAGGGCCAGTGGGCGGGCGAGAGCGTCCGCAAGGCCATCCGCGACATGCAGGCGGCGATGGTCGCGGTCACGGTGGTCACAGCGGCGGCGGCGGGCTGACGCCCCGGCAGCTCCGTACCGGCCCCGCGTCGCCTCCAAATCCGGTGGCACACCGGGCCGGCAGGTGGCTAGCGTTCCGGAGCATCGACGTGTAGCTCAGCAGCAGAGCGCCGGGCTCGGGACCCGGAGGGCGCGGGGGCGGGACCCGCCACGTCGGCTTATGAACGAGAACGCTGAGAAGCAGCCCCTCACCGCAGCGCCGTCGTACGTGTACGGGCAGTTGACCAAGGCCTTCACCACCGCGCTGACGCACCAGGACGCCGGGACACGCAACCGCGCGCAGGAGCGGATACGTCGCTGGCGCGACGTGATCGACAAGATGGCCGACGGACGGCTGCGGATCGGCTCCCGCACTCCGGTCGCCGGCCTGCCCGCCTGGGTCACCCCCGAGGTCGTCCACGGCGGGTTCGTGACCGGAAGCCCCGCCGCGGGCGGCCCCCTGCTGCCGTACGAGGCGGAGGCCGCCCGCGAGGCCGGCGTGCCCGCCGAACGCAGGGCGCTGTTCGACCACTTCCTGACCGAGCCCGGCCTCGTCACCCTGTGGGACCTGCTGGACAGCGGACGCTACTCGGTGGACGTGCCGGAGGAGGCGGCGCTGCTCACGGTGGCGTGGCTGGTCCGCGCGGGCGACGTCACCCGTGCGCTCGAACCCGTCGGCGTCCTGGAGCCGTTCGCGGGCAGACTGCGTCTCCTGCCGCGGCCGTCGGACGCCGCCGCGCCGGACACCCTGGCCGTGCACCGCCGCACCGTCGACGACGCCGGCCGGGCCCTCGCCCGCCGCGGGACGAACGTGGCGGTGGAGACACAGCGGGAGGCGCTGACGGTCTGGCTGCCGTTCTCGGACGAACTGCTCGCGCACTGGCTGGAGACGACGGGGCCGGGCGAGGTCCCCTCCGACCGCGACTGGCTCGAGCGTGGCGCGGAACTGCTGCGGCGATACCGGTCGTTGGCGCAGGAGCACACGCTCTGCGGCAAGCACCGCCGCCCCAAGGAGAACCTGGCCGTCCTGCGCGGCGCGCTGGAGGAGGTCGTCGCGGGGCTTCCGCTGGACGCCCGCCGGCTCGGTCTGCTGCGGCACGCCGTCGCATCCATGGTCCGCAAGCGCGGCACGCCGGGCTCCCGAGCGCACACCGCGCTGCGCCGGCAGCAGGCGGAACAGGCGGCGCTGCCTTCACACCACGCGCTGGCGCAGGTCGTGCTCCGCCGTCTCACCGGGCTGCCCCCGCACGTCGGTGCGGCGGACGTCGCTCCGCTCGTCACCCCGGTGACGCTCCACGAGTACCGGGACACCGGCCTGCCCGCCGGTACGGAGATCCCCGCGGCGATCCGCCAGGTCGTCGAGGGCGCGCTCAGCGCTCCGATCGGCACCCTCGTGGAACGCGGCGTGGTGCCGTCCGCCGAGGTGCTGGCCGAGCTCGTGCCGCAACTGGTCGCCGCGACGACGGCGCAGGCGTACGAGGAAGAGTCGCTGCGCACGCTGATGGCCGCGGCGTACCGGGCCTTCCGCAACCGGCGCTCCCTGCTGCTGCTCGACCTGGAGCGGCAGGTCCGGATCGAGGAACTGCCATGGGTACAGGCGGTGGCCGACCGGCGCGGGAACGGGCCTGCCACCGAGGAACCCGCCCTGGCCGCCCTGCGGCAGCTCGGCGAACTGGCCGTGCGTGCGTTCCCCGGCACGCTGCTGCCCAACCCGCTCGTACGCGAGCTCGGCGTGCTCGCCCGCCAGGCGGACCTGGGCGCGCCGCTGGTGGAGGAACTGGCCGCGGACATCTTCATGGGAACCTTCGGCCCGAAGTTCCTCCGGGCGGCCCGGGACGCAGCCGAGCTGCTGCGCGGCACGCTGTACGAGCGCTACTACGGGATCAACTACGCCGTCGTCCGCAACATGGCGATCGCCGAGACGGGCGAGGCGCTGACCAGGTCGTACGGTGCGCGGACCTCTCCCGGCTTCACGAGGCTGTGCACGGAAAGGGCCGGTCCCGGCGGGCACGGCTCCGTGGCGGCGAACGGAAAGGTCATCGAGCAGGCGCAGATCCTCACCACCCACAATCTCGCGACCCTGGTGCTGCGCGCCGGGATCCTGCCGGAACCGGGCTGGGAGGACCTGGCCCGCCGCTGCTTCCACAGCGTGTGCGTGCTGACCACACGGGTCCACGGCAACCCTCGCCCGCTGGGCACGATCAAGGACGCGGCCTACGCCTGGCGGCAGATGCTCTTCCACCTGTCGCTGTGCACGGCGGACGAACAGCAGCGGGTCCTCGACGGGCTGGACGACGAAACGGCCCGGCACCCCCGGCACGTCGCCGCCCGCCTCGCACCGGCGCTCGCGGGACTGCGCCTGGTCGCCGCGGGCGCCACGTTCGACGCGGACGGCACAGCGGACACCGGCCGGGCCCGCCGCCTCCTGGCCTGGACCACCACCCCCCACTGGCTCGGCGCGAACCCCCTGCCGACCTCACGCCACACCCCGGACCACGGCTGAGCCGTCTCGGACCGACGTCCGCACCTGCGGCCGGGCACGCCGAGCCCGGTCGCGGCGGAGCAGCCGGTCCCGGCAGCTCCGTACCGGCCCCGCGTCGTCCCGGCCACCGGCTCCACAGCCGCCGGGCGCGCCACACCGGCCCGACGCCGCCACACCAGCCCGACCGCCGCCGCGCCGGCCTGGGCCCCGCGGGGCCCAGGCCGGCGCGGCGCGGGTCATGCCGCCTTACGGCCGCCGAACGCCGCGAGTGTGCGCTCCAGCGCGGGCATCGCGCGGACCGTGCGGCGGGAGCGGATCAGCATGTCCCACGCGGGCTCGAACTTCTTCCAGCCGCCCGCGTACGCGAGGTGCCGCATCCGCTCGTGCGGCCCGGGCTGGGCGGAGGCGCCGCGCCAGATGTTGGACCAGCGGTAGAAGTCGCGGTAGGCCCGCCAGTAGCCGTCCTCCAACTGCTGAGGGGTCATGCCCTTGGGCCGGTAGACCACATGGCGGGTGTCGTACAGGTCCCAGTCGCGGTGCACGATGCGGTCCTCGGCCTCCATCTGCTTCCACAGCCCCGTGGACGGATACGGCGTCATGATGTGGAACGTCGCCGTCTCGATGCCCTGCTCCACGGCCCACTCCACCGTGCGGTCGAAGACGTCGGGGCCGTCCTGGTCGAGGCCGAAGACGAAGCTGGCGTTGACCATGACGCCCGCGTCATGGAGCCGGCGGACCGCCGCGCCGTAGTCCTTGCCGATGTTCTGGTTCTTGCGGCGCTCCGCCAGGTTCGCGTCGTTGACGGTCTCGAAGCCGACGAACAGGCTGCGCAGGCCCGCCTCCACCGCGCGTTCCAGAAGACCCGGCTGCAGTACGGAGTTGACCGTGCCGGCCGCCTGCCAGAGGCGGCCCATGCCGGCCATGCCGTCGAACAGGGCCTCGGCGAAGCGCCGGTTGCCCAGCAGATGGTCGTCGAGGAAGTAGAGATGGCGCCCCGGCAGGCGCTCGATCTCCGACAGGGCGTCGTCGACGGTCTGCGTGTAGAAGGACTTGCCGCCCTCGAAGAAGGCGTCCTTGTAGCAGAAGTCGCAGTGGTGCGGACAACCGCGCGAGACCACGATCGAGTTGGGGACGAGGTAGAGATGGCGCTTGATCAGGTCGCGGCGCACCGGCGGCAGGCCCGCCAGGGTGCGCTGCGCCGTGGAGTCGTAGCGCCGCGCCGCCGCGCCGTCGCGGAAGTCCTTCAGGAACAGCGGCCACTGCTCCTCCCCCGGGCCGGTGAAGATGGTGTCCGCGTGCCGCGCGGCCTCGTCCGGCAGCGAGGTGACGTGCAGCCCGCCCATCGCCACGTGCACGCCCCGCGCACGGAAGTGGTCGGCTATCTCGTAACTGCGGCGCGCCGAGGTGATGTACGGCTGGAGCACCAGCAGGTCGGGGCTGGGCAGGGCCTCGATGTCGATGCGCTCGACGTGCTCGTCGTACAGCGTCACCTCGTCCGACTCGTCGAGGTACCCCGCGAGGGTCGCGAGGCCGAGCGGCGGGAACAGCGAGTACTTGATGGGACGGAAGAGCGGACTGGTCGCTTCGGTCAGGGCCGGGAGGATCATCATCACGCGCATGACAGCCGAGACTGCGTAGACCTGTCCCGCAGTTCCCGCACGCACGTACGCCCCGGCAGCACGGGGCTGCCGGGGCGTGGTGTGAGCGCCTGACGCCGCGGACGTCCGCGGCGCGGGGGTCAGAGGAGGCCGAGCTCGCGGACCGCGTCGCGCTCCTCCTCGAGCTCCCGCACGGACGCGTCGATGCGCGTACGCGAGAACTCGTTGATGTCCAGGCCCTGGACGATCTCGTACTTGCCGTCCTTGCAGACGACCGGGAAGGAGGAGATCAGGCCCTCCGGAACACCGTAGGAGCCGTCCGACGGGATACCCATGGAGGTCCAGTCACCCTCGGCGGTGCCGTTGACCCAGGTGTGGATGTGGTCGATGGCGGCGTTCGCGGCCGAGGCGGCGGACGACGCGCCACGGGCCTCGATGATCGCGGCGCCGCGCTTGGCGACGGTCGGGATGAAGGTGTCGGCCAGCCACTGCTCGTCGTCGACGATCTCCGCGGCGCTCTTGCCGGCGATCTCCGCGTGGAAGATGTCCGGGTACTGGGTGGCGGAGTGGTTGCCCCAGATGGTGAGGCGCTTGATGTCGGAGACGGAGGCGCCGGTCTTGGCGGCCAGCTGCGAGATCGCGCGGTTGTGGTCGAGGCGGGTCATCGCGGTGAAGCGCTCGGCCGGTACGTCCGGGGCCGCGGCCTGGGCGATGAGGGCGTTGGTGTTGGCCGGGTTGCCGACGACGAGGACACGGACGTCGTCCGCGGCGTTGTCGTTGATGGCCTTGCCCTGGGGCTTGAAGATGCCGCCGTTGGCGGAGAGCAGGTCGCCGCGCTCCATGCCCTTGGTGCGGGGGCGGGCGCCGACGAGGAGGGCGACGTTGGCGCCGTCGAAGCCGACGTTCGGGTCGTCGGTGATCTCGATGCCCTTGAGCAGCGGGAAGGCGCAGTCGTCGAGCTCCATGGCGGTGCCCTCTGCGGCCTTGAGTCCCTGCGGGATCTCGAGCAGGCGCAGCTTGACCGGCACATCCGCGCCGAGCAGGTGGCCGGAGGCGATGCGGAAGAGCAGCGCGTAGCCGATCTGGCCGGCCGCGCCGGTCACGGTGACGTTGACGGGAGTGCGGGTCATGGCGATCTCCGTAAGACAGCTGGCGGTGGGCAACACTGCCCCTCGTACGGGACCTCTCGTCCACGCCCGAGGTGAATCTTGACGTGAAGAGATTTCCAGCGGTCAGGCTATCCGACCCGGGCCCGGACCGATCCACGCCCCCTTGTGGCGCGTCTCACCCCTTCCGCGCCACAAGGGATGTGTCACGGCGCGGTGGTGCACCCCTCACTGCCGGTCGTCAGCGTGGCGCACGCCTTGGCATCGGCCGGGTCGGGCGCGGCCGCCATCGGCGTGTACGCGTCCTTGTCCGCGTTGACCAGGGCGCTCTCCTGGACCTTGCCGCCGACGGCTATCCGCACCGCGTCCCCGACGGCCGCCTTGGTGATACGGGCCCATGCCGCGCCGCACACCTGGCTGTGCCGGACCTCTATCACCGCCGTACCGACGGTGGCCGTCGAGACGGTCTTCGCGTACTCGCCGCCGCAGCCCATGATTTCGGGGTCCTGGCCCGCACAGTCGGCGCCGTTGCACTTCACCCCGGCGGGCAGCTCCGGTGCGGTGGTGGCGGGCGCGGTCGAGGGGCTGCGTGTGGCCCGGTCCTCGCGCCCGTCACCGCCGTCGCCGTTGACGAGGAACCAGCCGCCCGCGCCCACGATGAGCACGCTCACCACGGCGGCCGCGACGAACGGGCCTCTACGGGGGCGCCTGGCCGCCGGGCGCCCGTCCGCGTCCCCGGGCGCGGGGGGTGCGGGATTGCCGTGACCGGCGGGCCCGGTGGGGCCGGCATGGGGGCCGGCGCCTGTGGCCCCGGGAGCGCCGTACCCGGCAGGGCCCGTGGGACCCGGATAGCCGTACCCGGCAGGGGCGGTGGGGCCGGTGGCGCCCGGATAGCCGTACCCGGCGGGGGCGGTGGCGCCCGTGGGCCCCGGATAGCCGTACCCGGCGGGGGCCGTGGCGCCCGTTGCACCGGTGGGGCCGGGGTAGCCGTAGGCGCCGGGCCGGGCCTGGCCGCCGTACCCGGAGCCGTGCGCGCCGGGGCCCTGCTGCCCGGGCCGGCCGCCCGGGGGCCGTGAGCCCGCGGCGGGGCCGCCGTACGGGCCGGTGGCGGGCCCGGCCGTGGGACCGGCGAGCGCCTCACGCGCCTGCGAGATCCGTATCGCTTCCATCGTCATGTCGTGACGCGCCTCTGCCCGGCTCCAGGCACGTTCCGCCAGCTCCCACATGGTGGTCACATGGCCGGTGTCGGTGCCGGTCACCTCGGCGAGCGCGACGGCCGCGCCCTTGGGCGCGAGCAGCCGTCCGTTGAGATACCGCTCCCAGGACGTCTTGCTGTACCCGGTGCGGTCGGAGACCGCCGCGATGCTCAGTCCGCTGCGGTCGACCAGCCCACGCAGCTGGCCGGTGAACTCACGTACCTCCGGGTCCAGCCCTTCGGGCAATTCCCTCCAACGAGGCATTGGTACTTCCCCCTTGTCCCCCGTATGCGCTTTGTATACCCCCCGTGGCCTCCGACGGTCCTCGGACGCGGCCCCAGTGTCGCATCCGTAGCACGACGATCACACCGTGGCGGAATGGTCACTTCCGTGCCACAGGCCACAGTCGTCCCTTGAACCGATTTGGCGCGTCCATGACCCTTGAAACACGACGGCGCCCGTCCTCCCTCGGGGGAGAGGACGGGCGCCGTCTCCCGTTCCGCCGTGCCGCGTCCCGCCGCCCGGCCCGGCGAGGCCCGTTCACGGTGCCAGGCGGTCGGCCATCTTCTTCTGCAGCCCGGCGTCCAGCGTGTCCAGGAACTGTTCCGTCGTCTGCCACGGCTGGTTGGGCGAGATCAGCAGGGCGAGGTCCCGGGTCATCTGACCGCCCTCGACGGTCTCCGCACACAACTGCTCCAGCACCCCGGCGAACCAGATCACCTCCGGTGTGCCGTCCAGCCTTCCCCGGTGGGCGAGTCCGCGCGTCCACGCGTGGACGGAGGCGATGGGGTCGGTCGAGGTCTCCCGGCCCTGCTGGTGGCGTCGGTAGTGGCGGGTGACCGTGCCGTGCGCCGCCTCCGACATGACGGTCCTGCCGTCGGCCGACATGAGCACCGAGGTCATCAGCCCGGGCGAACCGAACCCCTGCGACACCAGCGCCGACTGGACGTCACCGTCGTAGTTCTTGCACGCCCAGAGGTAGCCGCCCTCCCCCCTGAGCACCGAGGCCACCATGTCGTCGATCAGCCGGTGCTCGTAGGTGAGGCCCGCCCGCGCGAACTCCGCCTTGAACTCGGCGTCGAAGACCTCCTGGAAGATGTCCTTGAACCGGCCGTCGTACCTCTTGAGGACCGTGTTCTTGGTGGCCAGCCGGACCGGGTAGCCGCGGGCCAGGCCGTAGCGGAACGAGGCGCGCGCGAAGTCGCGGATCGAGTCGTCGTGGTTGTACATGGCGAGCGCCACGCCCGGCCCGGGGAAGTCGTGCACCTCCAGCTCGACCGGATCGGAGCCGTCCCTGGGCGTGTACGTCATCGTCAGCGTGCCGGGGCCGGGCACCTTCAGATCGGTGGCCCGGTACTGGTCCCCGAAGGCGTGTCTGCCGACGACGATCGGCTTCGTCCAGCCGGGGACGAGCCCGGGGACGTTCTCCAGGATCACCGGCTCGCGGAAGACGACGCCGCCGAGGATGTCGCGGACGGTTCTGTTCGGCGAGCGGTACATCGCCTTGAGGTTGAACTCCTCGACCCGCGCCTCGTCGGGCGTGATCGTGGCGCACTTGACGCCGACGCCGTGCCTCCTGACGGCTTCGGCGGCGTCCAGTGTCACCTGGTCACCGGTGGCATCGCGCTGCTGGATGCCCAGGTCGAAGTACTTCAGCTCGACATCGAGATACGGCAGGATCAGCCTGTTCCTGATGAACTGCCAGATGATGCGGGTCATCTCGTCGCCGTCGAGCTCGACGACGGGACCGGCTACCTTGATCTTGGCCATCGGGTGAACGTCCCTCTCGCGCGTCGACCGGCCCGATGTCACTGTGAGTGACACCGGGCCATCTCGACTTCAAGCTACTCGCGCGAGAGGCCGACCCCTTGGACCCGGGCGCTAACGCACCGTGAAATGAACCGCGTCCTCGAGGAACGGCACGTCCAGCCACGGTTTCGGCTGCGCCACCAGGGCGAGCAGCACGATCACCGTTCCGAGCAGCCCGTAAGTGATCATGTCCGTGAAACGGGAGCGGACGGCGAGCATGCCGACGGACGGCGTGACGCGGCGCAGCACGGCACCGAGGACGAGAGCGGCGCCGATCAGCATCGTGCCGACGCGGAAGGCGTCGGCGAAGGCGTCGGTGCCGACGATCAGCAGGCCGACGCCTGTCAGGGAGAGCACCGTGAGCAGCGGCCACTGCCGTGCCGGGGCGGGCGCGTCCCTCGGCGCGGCACGTCCGCCGCCCTCGGGCCGTGCGGTGTCCAGCGTGACGGCGGGCGGCCTGCGCGAGCCGGCCTTGCGGTCGGGGTCCGCGTCGTCGGCGTCGTGTCCCTCGACCGCCGTGCCGTCGCCGTGACCGGCTCCGGCCTCGTCCTCGGCGGCGCCGGACACGGGGTCCGCGCAGGACGCACCGGAGTGCGACGGGGCACCGGCCTCCTCGGAGGAGGCACCGGACGTGCCGGACGCCGCATCCGCCCCGGCTGCCGTCGCCGGAGCGGTGCGATCCTGGCCGGCCTCGTCCGGAGCCGGGGCGCCGTCACCCTCACCCGGGCCGCGGGTGCCGCTGCTGTCCGCGCGTACCACCATGGGTCAGCCTCTTCCCGTCAGGCCGCGGACTCGGCCGACGCCGCGCGCTCGGCCGCCTCGACCACGTTCACCAGCAGCTGCGCGCGCGTCATCGGGCCCACACCGCCCGGGTTCGGGGCGACCCAGCCGGCCACCTCCGCGACACCGGGGTGGACGTCGCCGACGATCTTGCCGTTCTCGTCACGGCTGACGCCGACGTCGAGCACGGCCGCGCCCGGCTTGACGTCCTCGGGCAGGATCAGGTGCGGCACACCGGCCGCCGCGACGATGATGTCCGCCTGGCGCAGGTGGGCGGAGAGGTCACGCGTGCCGGTGTGGCACTGCGTCACGGTGGCGTTCTCCGACTTGCGGGTCAGCACCAGCGGCATCGGCCGCCCGATGGTGATGCCGCGCCCGACGACCACGACGTTCGCGCCCTTGATCTCCACGCCGTGGTGGCGCAGCAGCTGGACGATGCCGTACGGCGTGCAGGGCAGCGGTCCCTCGATGCCCAGCACCAGCCGGCCGAGGCTCACCGGGTGCAGCCCGTCAGCGTCCTTGGCCGGATCCATCAGCTCCAGGACGCGGTTCGCGTCGATGCCTTTGGGAAGGGGGAGTTGGACGATGTAGCCGGTGCACTCCGGGTTCTCGTTGAGCTCCCGTACGACCGCCTCGATCTCTTCCTGCGTGGCGGTGTCGGGCAGTTCGCGCTGGATCGACGCGATGCCGACCTGCGCGCAGTCGCGGTGCTTGCCGTTGACGTACCAGCGGCTGCCCGGGTCGTCCCCGACGAGCAGGGTGCCGAGACCGGGTGTGATCCCCCGCTCCTTGAGGGCCGCCACCCGGGCGGTCAGGTCGGACTTGATCGCGGCTGCGGTGGCCTTGCCATCGAGAATCTGGGCAGTCATACCCCCATCCTCCCGGATGGACCCGCCCCGGTTCCAATCCGCCCGGTCTCCGTCTCGACGGGCGGATGGCCGAGAGGTTGCACTTGCACAACACCTGTGGATACCGGCTGGACAAAAAGTCCACTCTCAGACGACGATGAGCCGCGCAGTGCCGCGGGCAGTGCCGGGGGGCAAAAACAGTAAAAACAGCACAGTTCCTCCGCTCGGGCCGCGTCGTCCCCGCATTTCCACACGGAGGAACCCGCCATGAGCTTCGGCGACCCGAACAACCCCTACAGCCAGCAGCCCGGCTACGGCTACCCGCAGGCACCGCCGGTCCAGCCCTACGGCGGCGGCTTCCCGACCGGCCCGCAGGAGATGCCGGGCGGCGTCAAGGCGGCCCGCGTGATGCTCTACATCATCGCGGGCTTCCAGCTGATCGGCACGATCCTGTTCGCGCTCAGCGCGGTGGCCATCGGCAAGGCGAAGGACGACCCGGCGCTCAGGGACGACGTCCAGTTCCAGGACCTCGCCGAGTACTCGTCGGGCGTCCTGTGGCTGCTCACGCTGCTGGTGCTGGCCTGGGGCGTCTTCGCCATAGTCCTCGCCGTCAAGTTCGGCAGCGGCGGCAACGGCATCCGCATCGCTGCGATGGTGTTCGGCATCATCACCGCCATCCTGGGCATCTACCCGTTCATCCTCGTGGGTCTGGTGCACACCGTCCTGGCGATCCTCGTGACCGTGTTCGTCGGCAAGTCCGACGGTGGCGCCTGGTTCAACCGCCAGCGCGTGTGAGTCCCGCACTCGACACAGGCCGAAGGCCGTGAAACCCCCGGGTTTCACGGCCTTCGGCCTTTCTCCTGCCCACTTTCGTGCCACACCGGGCGAACGCCGTGCCCTGGCACGTACCTGTCCCTACCCTGGCGCTGATTCCGTCGGGGGAAAGGGATTGGGATGTACAGCATCGTCGTCGTACCGGCATCCTGCGTCACCGCACAGGAACAGATCAGACTCGCACCGGGGGACACGCTCCGCTTCGGCCGCACACCCGCACCGGGCTGTGGCAGCAGGCAACTGACCATCCCGCACCCGTGTGTCTCACGCACCGCGGGCGAGATCACCGCCGCGGGCACCTACTGGTCGCTCAGCAATCTCAGCGGCACGTCCACCTATGTCGTGGAGAACCCGGAAGGCGCCGGCGAGCACATCAAGATCGCACCGGGACGCATCGGCGCGCCCGTTCCGTTCGAGTTCTCCCGCGTCGTCCTGCCCGCCGCGGACGAACCGGTCAGCTTCGACGTCTGGGCACCTCGCCACGACTACGCCGAGGCCGAAGGGCCCGACCCGGACGGTGAACCGACCGCACTGGCCTTCGCGCTGGACCGCACCAAGCGCTACTTCCTGGTGCTCGCGGCCCTCTGCGAGCCCCGCCTGCGCGGTGCGCCCCACGCCCCGCTGCCCACCGTCGAGCAGGTCGTGGAACGGCTGCTGCCGGTGTGGCCCGCGGCGAACCGGGCGGCCGTGCAGTGGAACATCGACTATCTCGCGGTGAAACTGCGCCTCAAGCCCGGCCCGGAGACCGCCGATCAGGGGCCGCGGCTGAACGGCAAGAAGGAGTCCCTCGTCTCGCTGGCGCTCCGCTTCGACCTCGTACGCGAGGACGACCTGCCGGCGCTCGCCGTCGCGGCGACGAGCGGGGCAGGGCGGTGACCGGCCCGGGGCCGTACGGCATCGCCGCCGTGCCCGCGGGCTACCGCGTCGGGGCGTGGATCGTCGACGAGCCGCTGGGCGCCGGGGCGTTCGGCAATGTGTACGCGGCGCATCACACCGCTCCGGAGCCAGGCGGCCCGGCCCGGGCCGCCCTGAAGTTCCTGCCGACCGGCACGCACACCCCGCGCCAGCTGCGGCATCTGCGGGAACTCGCGGAACGGGAAGTGGAACTGCTCAGCAGACTGCGCTCCCCGCGGCTGATCCGGATGTACGAGACGCTGACGCTCGACGACGCCGCGCATCCGGAACTGGACGGGGCGACGGTGCTGGTGCTGGAGGCGGCGGAGGGCTCGCTCGAGACGCTGCTCGCGGCGGAGCGCCGGCCGCAGGCGGGACCCGGACTGCTGACACAGATCTGCGAAGGGCTGCACCAACTGCACGGCGCGGGCTGGGTGCACGGCGACCTCAAACCCGGGAACGTCCTGCTCATGACCGACGGCACGGCACGCCTCGGCGACTTCAACATGGCGGCGGAACTGGAGGGCACCCATGCTTACGCCCCGGCCTTCGCGACGGCCGACTACACGCCGCCCGAACTGCTGTGGTCGGAGATCGGCGAACGCGGCCGGAAGGTACGGCAGACCACGGACGTCTGGGCCTTCGGCGTCCTGGCGCATCTGGTCCTGACCGGGTCCTTCCCGATGCCGGGCGGCTCCCCCGCGGCACGCCGCGAGGCCGCGGTGCGTTACGCCCGCGGCGAGGACCTCCGCCTGTCCCCCGACCTGTCCGCCTCCTGGCGGGGGATCATCCAGGACTGCCTGGCCCGTACGCACGAGGAACGGGCGCGGCACGACGCGACGTCCCTGCTGAGACGGACCAGGGACGCGGCCGCGGGCCGGGCACCGCGCCGAAGACGCACGCGGCGGCCCCTGCTCGCGCTGGCCGCCGGCGTGCTCGCCCTGGCCGCGGCCGGCTTCGGGATCCGCATGCTCGTGGACGACGACCCGGCCGCGAAGCCGGACACCCCGGCGGCCACCGGGTCCGCGGGGAGCACCGGGACGGCGCGGACGGCCACGGGCTACGACCGCTGCGGGGCGGGCTCCGTCTGCTTCTTCTCGGAGCCGGACGGCGGAGGCAGGATGTGCGCCTGGGAGGGCGACGACCCGGACTGGTTCGACGGCGAGACCGACTGCTCCTGGGCGGCCACCGAACGCCCCCGCTCCCTCTTCAACAACGGCGCGCCCGACCCCAACGGCTTCGTCCACGTCGCCTACTTCGCGAAACCGGGACTGCAACAGCGCCTGGGCTGCGTCGAGAAGGGCCGGCGGCAGGATCTGGCCCTGGACTCCTCCGTGCTGTCGCACACGTGGGCCAAGTCCTGCTGACCGCCACCCTCTGACCTACGAGGTACCTCCGGCCCGCCTCCGGCGGGATGGTGTCGGTGCGCCGCCGAACGGGCGGCGCACCGACGGGGGGTCAGTGGCATGAAGCGAAGGTTCATCGCCGCGTGCGCCGTCGCGGCAGCCTTGTCCGCCGCCGCGACCGGATGCACGGCACAGAACGAGGACACGACCGGTGCGGCGGTCCACGAATCGACCGGGACGGAGAGGCGTCTGCTCTCGGAGGCCACGCAACAGCTGGTCAAGGAGTGCATGGCACGCCACGGCTTCCGGTACTGGGTGGTGCACCCGCTGACCGCGGAAGAGAGTCGTCCGGTCGGTTACGTACAGGACGATGTCGCCTGGGCACGCCGGCACGGCTACGGAAGCCGGATCAGCGCCAAGGCGGAGCTCGCCCGGAAGACCAACCCCAACGGGGCCTTCCGGAAGGCTCTGCCACGGGACCGCGGCAGGGCGTACGACACCGCGCTCGACGGCGGCCCGAGCGCCCCGGTGCTCTCTGTGGAGGCGCCGGGTGGCGGCACGATCCGCAAGCGGGTGGGCGGCTGCGTCGCGGAGAGCGAGAAGCGGCTGTACGGCGACCCTCGAGCTTGGTTCGCCGCGGAGAAGACGGCGACGAACCTGCGTCCCCTGTACGGAGCGGACCTGATGCGGGACCGGCGGTTCGCCACGGCGGTCAAGGCGTGGTCGGCATGCATGACCGCGAAGGGCCACCCGTACGAGAACCCGAGCGACGCGCGCCGGGCGGCGATCGCGTCGGGCTCGCGACAGCCGGCAGACACGGGATTCGCCGCCGAGAGGGAAGTCGCCGTGGCCGACGCCGTCTGCGCGCGGGAGACCCGCCTCAGGGCCGTCGGCCGTGAGCGGGAGTCCCACTACGTGACGAAGCTGCGCGAGCGCTACGGGTACCGGTTGGACACCTTCCACCAGATGCGGCGTGCAGCGCTCGCACGCGCTCAGAAGATCGTCGCGCCCCGGTCCTGACGTCCGTCCCCAATCTTCCACGGCACCTGGCCGTGGATCGTCATGCCTCGAACGAGGCGAACAAAGGAGAACCAGTCATGCGGAAGTGGTGCACAGTACTCGCCGTTCTCGGACTGACCGGCCTGACCGGCCTCGCCGTTGCAGCCCCCGCCACCGCGCAGGCGGCCTCGCAGGACAGGGTGGCGGCAGCGGCGGCAAGTTGCGATCCGGAGTGGCCCGGCCGCAACGGCTCCATGTACGCCTGGCGTTACACGGGCTGCGAGGGGCTGCTCGGCTCTTCCCAGGGCAACGACCCGAACTGGGGCGACAGCAGCGGCCCGTTCCAGGGCAGCGACAACAACGCCGCCTCCTCCGTCATGAACGCCGGCTATGTCGGCGGAAACGACGTGGTCGCCTTCTACCGGCTGTCCGACTACCAGTGGTCCCAGGGCTACGGCTGCCTGCTGCCCGGCGAGTACTACGCGGACGACCTGAGCGACAACCGCTTCCAGTACGGCGGAAGCCTCGTCATCGACAACAACATCACGTCCCACAAATGGGTGAACGCCAACGAGTGCCTGGCCACGAGCATCATCACCTGACGGGCGCGGGCCCGGCCGCCGGTCTCCTTCGGAGCGGCGGCCGGGCCCGGACGAACCCCGTCAGTGGAAGAAGTGCCGCGTCCCCGTGAAGTACATCGTCACGCCCGCCTTCTTCGCCGCCTCGACCACCAGCTCGTCGCGGACCGAACCGCCAGGCTGGACCACGGCCTTGACGCCCGCCGCGGTGAGGATCTCCAGGCCGTCCGGGAACGGGAAGAACGCGTCGGACGCGGCGTACGCGCCCCGTGCCCTCTCCTCGCCGGCCCGCTCCACCGCGAGCTTCGCGGAGTCGACGCGGTTGACCTGACCCATTCCGACGCCGACCGACGCGCCGTCCTTCGCGAGCAGGATCGCGTTGGACTTGACCGCGCGGCACGCCTTCCAGGCGAAGGCCAGCTCGGCGAGCTCCTCGGCGGACAGGGCCTCACCCGTCGCCAGGGTCCAGTTCTCCGGCTTGTCGCCGTCCGCCTGGAGGCGGTCGGTCACCTGGAGGAGCGCGCCGCCGTCGATGGGCTTGACCTCGACCGGGTTCGCCGGGGCGCCCTCGGCGCGCAGGACGCGGATGTTCTTCTTGCGGGCCAGGACCTCGACCGCGCCGTCCTCGTACGCCGGGGCCACGATGACCTCGGTGAAGATCTCGGCCACCTGCTCGGCCATGGCCACGGAGACCGGCCGGTTGACGGCGATCACACCGCCGAACGCGGAGAGCGGGTCACAGGCGTGCGCCTTGCGGTGCGCCTCCGCGACGTCCGCGCCGATCGCGATGCCGCACGGGTTGGCGTGCTTGATGATCGCCACGCAGGGCTCGGAGTGGTCGTACGCGGCCCGGCGCGCGGCGTCGGTGTCCGTGTAGTTGTTGTACGACATCTCCTTGCCGTGCAGCTGCTCCGCCTGCGCGAGGCCGCCGCTGCCGGAGGTGTAGAGCGCGGCGGGCTGGTGCGGGTTCTCGCCGTAGCGCAGGACGTTGTCCCGCTCCCAGGTGGCGCCGAGGAAGTCGGGGAAGTCGCTCTCGTCGGCGGGCGCGTACGAGGACGCGAACCAGGACGCGACGGCCACGTCGTACGCGGCGGTGTGCTGGAAGGCCTCGGCGGCCAGGCGCTTGCGGGCGGCCAGCTCGAAGCCGCCCTCACGGGCCGCGGTGAGCACGTCCGCATAGCGCGCCGGGCTGGTGACGACCGCGACGGAGGGGTGGTTCTTGGCGGCGGCGCGCACCATCGACGGACCGCCGATGTCGATCTGCTCGACGCACTCGTCCGGGGTGGCGCCGGAGGCGACGGTCTCCTTGAACGGGTACAGGTTCACGACCACCAGGTCGAAGGGCTCGACGCCCAGCTCGGCGAGCTGCCGCTGGTGGTCCTCCAGGCGCAGGTCGGCGAGGATGCCGGCGTGCACGCGGGGGTGGAGGGTCTTGACGCGGCCGTCCAGGCACTCGGGGAAGCCGGTGAGCTCCTCGACCTTGGTGACCGGGACGCCCGCCGCGGCGATCTTCGAGGCGGTGGAGCCGGTGGAGACGAGGGAGACACCCGCCTCGTGCAGGCCGCGGGCCAGCTCCTCAAGGCCGGTCTTGTCGTAGACGCTGACGAGTGCGCGGCGGATGGGGCGCTTCGTACCTTCGGCGGTCACGGGATTATTACCTTTCGTCCCTCAATGCGGTAGCCGTGCCGGGCCAGACGCCCCACGACCTCGACGAGCAGCGAGCGCTCGACTTCCTTGATGCGCTCATGGAGAGCGGCTTCATCGTCCTCGTCCCGGACCTCGACCACGCCCTGGGCGATGATCGGGCCGGTGTCGACGCCGTCGTCGACGAAGTGGACGGTGCATCCGGTGACCTTCACGCCGTACGCGAGCGCGTCCCGCACTCCGTGGGCACCGGGAAAACTGGGCAGCAGCGCCGGGTGGGTGTTGACGATCCGGCCGCCGAAGCGGGCGAGGAACTCCTTGCCGACGATCTTCATGAAGCCGGCAGAGACGACGAGGTCGGGCTCGTACGCGGCGGTGGCCTCGGTCAGGGCGCTGTCCCACTCCTCGCGGGTGGCGTGGTCCTTCACCCGGCACACGAAGGTGGGCAGTCCGGCGCGCTCGGCCCTCTCGAGACCCGCGATGCCGTCGCGGTCGGCGCCGACGGCGACGATCCGGGCGCCGTACCCCTCGGGGTCGGCGGCGATGGCGTCGAGCAGGGCCTGGAGGTTGGTACCGGACCCGGAGACCAGGGCGACGATGCGGGCGGCGGCCACGGGGACTCTTTTCGCGTTACGGTGCGGCTTACGGTGCAGCTTTGTGCGGTCGTACAAATGGAGCGCATCCCCGGATACGGGGAACTCTACGAAGCGGTCGACCGTCAGCAACGATACCGGCACACAGCACGGCCCCCACGGGACGGGGGCGTGGCCGGAAGGTAGCGTCTGGGGTCAGGGCCCGCGCCCAGGCGGTCCCGATCAAGGGCATGACGAGGGGAAGACGTTCACCAGATGCCGGACCGACGCCGCCGTACGGACCTCCTGTTGCCGCGGGAGCGCCAGTCCACGGACGACAACAACCCCTTCGCGCCGCCGCCGGAGGGCAGGCCGGACCAGCCGTGGCAGCCGCGCCACCCGTCGTCCGACGACGACTCCTCCTCTTCCTCCGGCCGGTCCGGCGGTGACGGCTCGGACAGCGGCTCGGGCTCGGGCTCGGGATCGGGTTCGAACTGGGGCAGCCAGTGGAGCAGCCGCCAGCCCGGCCGCTCGTCGGGCGGCGGCTTCGGCGGCCGGCCGCGCCCCGACGGCAACGGCGGCGGCCAGGGCGGCCCCGGGACCCCCGGCGGCCTGCGCTGGGACCCGACGGACCCCGCGCAGCGGCGGGCGCGGTACGCGCTGCTGTCGGGCATGTGGGCGTTCTTCTTCGCACTGTTCGACTTCCCCGAGATCGCCCTGCTGCTCGGCGCGCTGGCGTTGTACTGGAGCATCAGCTCCCTGCGCGCCAAGCCCCGGCGCCGGGTCGACGCCAACTCCCTGACCACCGGCGGAACCCCGGCGAACGCCCCGGCCCCGCCTCAGCACGCCCCCGCGTCCGCGCCGCCCGCCGCCCCCGGCAGGCCGCAGATCACGGCGGCGGTGAGCGGCCTGGTGATGGCGAGCATCGCGCTGGTGATCGTGGCGGCGTCCTTCACGGCGCAGCTGGTCTACCGCGACTACTACACCTGCGTGAACGACGCGCTGACGAAGTCGGGTCAGCTGGCCTGCAACGAAAAGCTCCCGGAGCCCCTGCGGGGCGTACTGGGCGTCAAGGAGTAACGCGCGGGCCGCGCCGCGCTTCAGCGGACGGCCTCTCCGGAGGGCTCGAGCGGTTCACCGCCCGGGCCCTCCGGCCGTTCCCCGCCCGGGTCTCCGGCCGTCCGCGAGCACAAAGGCCGCGCGCGCACCGCAGGTCAGCGGGCGGCTCCCTCGGAGGGCCCCGAGCGGTTCACCACTCGGGCCCCGGCCGATTCCCGCCCAGGCCGTCCGCCGTCTTTTGACAGCGCACGGGCCGCGCCGCGGTTCAGCGGGCGGCCTCTCCGGAGGGCTCGAACGGTTCGCCGCCCGGGCCCTCCAGCCGTTCCCCGCCCGGGTCTCCGGCCGTCCGCGAGCACAAAGGCCGCGCGCGCACCGCAGGTCAGCGGGCGGCTCCCTCGGAGGGCCCCGAGCGGTTCACCACTCGGGCCCCGGCCGATTCCCGCCCAGGCCGTCCGCCGTCTTTTGACAGCGCACGGGCCGCGCCGCGGTTCAGCGGGCGGCCTCTCCGGAGGGCTCGAACGGTTCGCCGCCCGGGCCCTCCAGCCGTTCCGCGCCCGGGTCTCGGCCGTCCGCGAGCACAAAGGCCGCGCGCGCACCGCAGGTCAGCGGGCGGCTCCCTCGGAGGGCCCGGGGCGGTTCACCACTCGGGCCCCGGCCGATTCCCGCCCGGGCCGTCCGCCGTCTTTTGACAGCGCACGGGCCGCGCCGCTGGTCAGGCGGCTTCTTCGGGGCTCGGGCGGTTCGCCGCCCGGGCCCTTCCGTCGTTCCCCGCCGGGGCCATCCATGGTGTGACACCCCAAGGCGGGCGCGCCGCAGGGTCAGCGGGCGGCTTCCTCAGAGGGCTCGGGCGGTTCGCCGCTCGGGTCCTTCGGCGGTTCGCCGCCGGGGTCTTCCGCCGCCTGCGACGCGGGCGGGGCCGGCGACGGGGGCGTCGCGGCGGCCCCGGGGTCGGCGGCGGGCTCAGGGTCGGTGGTGGTCCGGGCGCCGGGGCCGGGGGCGGTCGGCGGGGCGGGGAGCGGGAGTGGGGGGAAGTCCGGCATCAAGCCGCCGGAGGACTCCTTCAGCGCGGCCCAGCGGTCCTCGCGCGGCCCCCGCGGATCGCGCGGATCACGGGCGGTCCAGGTGTCCGCCGGGAGGAAGTCGTACAGCTCCGACTCGTCGTCGAGCGGGCCGGGCCCACCGTCGAGGCTCGTGTCCGACGCCGCCTGACCCGTCGGCGGAGCCGGGGGCACCGGGGGCGCCTCCGTGAACGTCACCGCGGCCGCAGGCCCTTCGGTCGCGGCGCCGCGCCGGCGCAGCAGCCCCCGCCCCCGTCCCCGACCGGGCGTCCTCAGCCGCCACGCACGCAGCGCCAGGGCCAGCGGGATCCCCAGGCCGGCCGTCCAGAGCAGGGCCGCGCCACCGGTGAGCCACCACACGGGGCCGAACTCCGAGAGGCGGCCGGTGCCGAGCGGGCCGCCGGACGCGGCGGCGAGCAGACACATGAGGCCGGCGCAGCCGACCGCGCCGAGCAGCACCGTGAGGGCCGTACCGCCGGAACTCCAGGCGCTTTCGCGCTCGCCGTGCCGCGGGGCCGCCGCTCCCGCCGTGAACCAGGCGAGCGCCCCTCCCGCGACGACGGGAATCGCGACCGCCGCCCAGTGCAGCGGGGTGCCGGGCCCTTCGCCCGGTACCGCCGCGAGGAGCGGGAAGTCGGGCAGCGCGGGCGTGCCGGTCGCCGCGAGCGGCGCCGCGGTCGCGTCCGTACCGACCGCGAAGCCGGGACCGAGCCCGTAAGCCGCGCCCCACACCGCCGCGTTCGGCAGCAGTGCCAGCGCCAGCAGCCCGAGGGCCGCCCGGCCCGACCACTCCCCCGACAGGCCCAGGAACGACTCCTGCGCGGCCCGTCCGTGCCAGACCGTCGCGGTCACGGCCAGCACCGCGCCGCCGACGAGCAGCGTGATCGTGCCCGCGGCGGCGGATCGCAGCGCGGCGGACACCCTGCCGGCGGCGACGGCGGCCCGCAGCCACTGCGGCACCCGGTCCGGCAACGGGCCCAGCGGCCGGCCGCTCGCGTTCCAGGCCCCGGTGGCCGCGGCCAGGAACGTCACGAGCGGCAGATGGACGAGGGCGCTCAGCGGGTCGGCGGCGAAGGAACCACCGGCCACGTAGAGGACGACCGGCGCACCGACCATCACGTATCCGCTGGCCACCATCGTCGGTGCGCTCCAGGCGGACGGCCTCGGCCTGCCCTCCGCCGGTTCCAGGGCGTCGCGTGCCGCCCTGTGGGCCGGCCAGGCGGCCACGGCGACGAGCAGCAACGGCACGATCCCCATCGGCGCGGGCGCCCCGGTGAGCGTGTCCGTCCGTACGAGCTCGGTGCCGTGCGCCAGCAGCCACAGCGCCGCCGCGACGTGCAGGGCGTCGGTGGGATCGCTGTCGGGGAAGGGCGAGCTGATCCACATCACCATCACGAGCACGGTGATCACGCCGAGCCCGAGTCCGGCCGCCGTCGCGCCGCGTACGAACGACGCGACCAGCGCGACCGACGCGCCGCCCTGCACGGCGACCGGTGCTTGCGGCAGCGAGTGGCTCTGTTCGGTCACTTGGGTCACGCGGCCATGCTGCCAACGACACGCGCTTTATCCGTGTAACGGGCGAATGACCGATGTGTCGCCCAAGATACGTTTATGTGCTTTTTTGTCGAGTGCAGTGCCTGAGGGGGCCTTCATGACCGAGAGCATCACCCGCTCCGCGTCCGGCACCCCCCTGCCGCCCCCGAAGGAACGGCGCAGGCTTCGGGAGGCGAAGTCCCTCTCCGAGGACGAGGTCGCGACGACGATCGGGGTCACGCGGGCGACGGTCCGGTCCTGGGAGACCGGCCGCACCGACCCGAGGGGGCGCAAACGCGAGGCGTACGCCAGGCTGCTCGCCGCCCTCGGCACGCGGAACGACGAGTACGCCCCGTCCGGCCGGCCCCTGAAGGACGACCGGAACAGGGACGACCGGGAGCGGGAGGACCGGGCGCGGGACGGCAGGGACCGGGACACGCGGGACCCGGACGGCAGGTCCGGGGATGCCGAACGATCCGGAGGAACGCAACCGCCGGCCCCGCCGGAGGACGCGCCCGCCGACCGCGCCCATCCGCCGTCGCCGGCACGGTCGGCGCCGCCCACCCGCACGGCGCAGCCCACGGCGAACACCCGGCCCCGTCCCGCCGTGAAGCGGGCCGCGAAGCCGCCGGCGGCCCTGCATCCGAGACCGGGCGCCAGGCCCGGACCGCCGTCCGGCGCGGCGCTCTCCGCCGACAGCCCACGTACCGTCAGCTCCCTCGGTCCGGCGGCGCTCACCGTACCGGCGCCCAGCCCGGAGGAGGCGTTCGACGTGCTGTACGCGGGCGTCGCCCCGGACCTGGTGCGCCAGACGTATCTGCTCACCGGCCGCCGGCGGCTCTCCCAGGAGTCGGTCGAGCGCGCCTTCCACACCGCCTGGCAGTGCTGGCCTCAGGTCGCCGTGGACCGGGACCCGGCGGGCTGGGTGCGGGCGGTCGCCTACGAGTACGCCATGTCCCCGTGGAACCGGCTGCGGCCCGCGCACCGGTTCCCCGACGAACTTCCGGGCGAGGAGCCGCGGCGGCAATTCCTCGAGGCGCTCCAGGAGCTCCCCACGACCTACCGCCGGACCCTGCTGCTCCACGACGGCCTCGGGCTCGGACTGCCGGAGACCGCGGCGGAGACGGAGGCCAGCACCCCCGCCGCCGCGAACCGTCTCGTGCACGCGCGCGAGGCCATGGCCGAGCGGCTCCCCGAACTGGCGGACACCGGCGTGCTGCGCGACCGGCTGAGGGCACTGGCCGGTGCCGGACCCGCGCCGCTCATGACACCGGCGTGCGACGTGCGCAGCGGGTGCGAGCGCCGGGCGCAGATGTGGACGCGGGCGGTCGCCGCGGCGACCGCGCTGATCATCGCGGCGACCGCCTTCACCCTGGTCACGGCGCCACGGCAGTACGATCCGCCGATCTCTCCGGCCCAGCAGATCGAAGGCGTGCCCGCGCCGCAGCACGGACCGCACCGGCTGACCGAGCAGGACAGGGAGCTCCGCGACAAGCTCCGCTCCGAACCGGTGAGCGGACCCGGGCGTCTTCTCCCGCTGCAGGGCTGACAGTTCCGCCGAAACGCGTGTGGGCCCGCCCCGGTGACCGGGGCGGGCCCACACATGTACTGCGGAAGGTCAGCCGGCGAGGATCGCGCGCGCCAGCTTGGCCGTCTCGGTCGGCGTCTTGCCGACCTTGACGCCCGCGGCCTCGAGGGCCTCCTTCTTCGCCGCGGCGGTGCCGGAGGAGCCGGAGACGATGGCGCCGGCGTGGCCCATGGTCTTGCCCTCGGGGGCGGTGAAGCCCGCGACGTAGCCGACGACCGGCTTGGTGACGTTGGCCTTGATGAAGTCGGCCGCACGCTCCTCGGCGTCGCCGCCGATCTCACCGATCATCACGATCAGGTCGGTGTCGGGGTCGGCCTCGAACGCCGCGAGGGCGTCGATGTGCGTCGTACCGATGACCGGGTCGCCACCGATGCCGACGGCGGAGGAGAAGCCGATGTCACGGAGCTCGTACATCATCTGGTAGGTCAGCGTGCCGGACTTGGACACGAGACCGATGCGGCCGGGCTTGGTGATGTCGCCCGGGATGATGCCGGCGTTGGACTGGCCCGGCGTGATGAGGCCGGGGCAGTTCGGGCCGATGATGCGGGTCTTGTTGCCCTTGGACTTCGCGTAGGCCCAGAAGGCGGCGGAGTCGTGGACGGCGATGCCCTCGGTGATGACGACCGCGAGGGGGATCTCGGCGTCGATCGCCTCGACGACGGCGGCCTTGGCGAAGGCCGGCGGCACGAAGAGGACGGAGACGTCGGCGCCCGTCTTCTCCATGGCCTCGGCGACGGAGCCGAAGACCGGTACCTCGGTGCCGTCGAAGTCGACGGACGTGCCGGCCTTGCGCGGGTTCACGCCGCCGACGATGTTGGTGCCGTCACCCAGCATGAGCTTGGTGTGCTTCATGCCCGTGGCACCGGTCATGCCCTGGACGATGACCTTGCTGTCCTTGTTCAGGAAGATAGCCATGGTTCTAGATCCCTCTTCCCTTACTTCGCAGCAGCGGCGAGCTCGGCGGCCTTGTCGGCCGCGCCGTCCATGGTGTCCACGCGCTGCACCAGCGGGTGGTTGGCGTCGGAGAGGATCTTGCGACCCAGCTCCGCGTTGTTGCCGTCGAGGCGCACGACCAGCGGCTTGGTGACTTCCTCGCCCTTGGACTTCAGCAGCTCCAGGGCCTGGACGATGCCGTTGGCGACCTCGTCACAGGCGGTGATGCCACCGAAGACGTTGACGAAGACGGACTTGACGTCCGGGTCGCCGAGGATGATCTCGAGGCCGTTCGCCATGACCTCGGCGGAGGCGCCACCACCGATGTCGAGGAAGTTGGCGGGCTTCACGTTGTCGTGGGCCTCGCCGGCGTAGGCGACGACGTCGAGGGTCGACATGACCAGACCCGCGCCGTTGCCGATGATGCCGACCTCGCCGTCGAGCTTGACGTAGTTGAGGTTCTTGGCCTTGGCGGCAGCCTCGAGCGGGTTGGCTGCGGCCTTGTCCTCGAGGGCCTCGTGGTCCGGCTGACGGAAGTCGGCGTTCTCGTCGAGGGACACCTTGCCGTCGAGCGCGATGACGCGGCCGTCGGCGACCTTGGCCAGCGGGTTGACCTCGACGAGGAGGGCGTCCTCGGCGATGAAGGTCTTCCACAGGGTCACCAGGATGTCGGCGACCTGGTCGGCGACCTCGGCCGGGAACTTCGCCTGGGCGACGATCTCGGCGGCCTTCTCCTTGGTGACACCCTCGTTGGCGTCGACCGGGACCTTCGCGAGGGCCTCGGGCTTGGTGGCCGCGACCTCCTCGATGTCCATGCCGCCCTCGACGGAGGCCATGGCCAGGAAGGTGCGGTTGGTGCGGTCGAGGAGGTACGAGACGTAGTACTCCTCGGCGATCTCCGGAGCGGTCTCCGCGATCATCACCTTGTTGACCGTGTGGCCCTTGATGTCCATCCCGAGGATGTCCGTCGCACGGGCGACGGCCTCGTCCGGAGTGGCGGCCAGCTTGACGCCGCCGGCCTTGCCGCGGCCGCCGACCTTCACCTGCGCCTTGACGACCGACTTGCCGCCCAGTCGCTCGGTGGCCTCGCGCGCCGCCTCAGGCGTGTCGATGACTTCACCGGCCAGCACCGGTACACCGTGCTTGGCGAAGAGGTCCCTCGCCTGGTACTCGAACAGGTCCACGCGCGTCCGTCCCTTTTCTGATGATCGCGGTTCGTTGTCTGCGTGGGCGTGCCGCGAAGGGCAACGTGACTGCTCTTGTCACAAGGGAGGCACACACGGTGTCCGTGGGCGCGGCATGTCCGCCTGGCAGGTTATCCCCGCCGGAGGTGCGCCCCTAAATCGCAGATCACACCTGAGCGGTGATTACGGTCACAGAGCGCACCCCGATCATACGGCCGGACCTTGGCCGGAGGCCTCCCCGCACGGCGGGGGGCGGGACGTCAGCGGATGCCGCTGACGTCCCGCCCCTGCCGCTGGTTGCCTGGTCAGGCACCTGACGGGCGCCTCGGGGGGTGGCCGGTCAGATGCCGTACGGCAGGTAGCTCGGGGTCACGTCGGAGACGACTCCCCGCACCCCGCCGACCGCGTTGTCCGCGAGCGGCGCCGCGTCACCCGTGACGTTCGTCGCAATACCCTGCGCGAACGGCCGGACCTCCGACACCACGCCCGCCGCGAACGGGTCCACCTGGCCGGTCAGGCCGTGGGCCAGGTCGCCGGCACTGTGGCCGACGCCCTGCGCGAGCGGCCCGACGTGGCCGGCCACGGTGTCGACCAGCGGCTGGACCTCCGCGACCACACCGGCCGCGAAGGGCTGCACCTGGCCGGCGACGCCCCCGGCGAACGGCGGCACCTCGCTCACGACGCCCGCCGCGAACGGCTGCACCTGGCCGGCGACACCGCCGGCGAACGGCTGCACGTCGGAGACGACGCCCTGGGCGAGCACACCCGCGTCACCGGCGGCCTGAGCTGCGACCGGCTGCGCACCGGCCACGGCGGTGGCGACCACGGGCGGCAGCACGGCCGCGGAGGTCTCGTCGACGACCGGGCCGGACGCGTCGACGGCGCCCTGCGCGCGGGCCTCGGCGGCGGCCGGGACCTGCTCCAGCTCGTGCGCGAACGCGGAGAGGGGACCGAAGAGGTAGTCGATGTCGGCATCCACGGACGGGGCGGACGGGACGTCCACCGACGGGGCCTCGGGAGAGGGCACGCGGACGTCCGGAACCGACGGCGCCTCGTACGAGGGGAGCTCGCCCTCGACGTACTCGCGGGCCTGGTCCGCGGCACCGGTCGCCACATGCTGGACGTCGGCCTCGGGCAGCAGCCCGCCGGCGTCGGCGTCCACGTCGGTCACGACGTCGACGGTGGCGTCGACGGCCTGGTCCGGGGTGGACAGCGGCACGGAGACGGGCGCCTCGTCGGCGCTGGCGGCGGCGGTCCCGAGGGCCCACATACCGGTGGCGGTGGCCGCGACCGCGATGGAGCGGCGGATGTTCTTGTGCATGCTTGGCGGTTCCTTCGAATTCGTTCGGCGGTCCGGAGAACAGGGGCTCCGGAGTGGCGGGTAGACCTGCCCACCCCCGCGTGGCAGGTCAGAGGCGGGGGAAGGCCTGCCCTAGCCGGGGAATTCGAGAACGTCGCGCGGCCTGTCGCGGGTCGGCGGCCCGGCCGCCGGGCGAACGGCACCGCAGGCGGACGCGTCCGGTGCGCCGCCGGCCGACGTGGCCGCCGGCTGGTCACCCGCCCTAGGCGTGTGCGTCTCACCGGAGTGGTGCACCGCGCCCGGCTGGTCCCTGCACGGATCCGAGGGGGTCGGTGCGGGCGCGGGAGACTGCGCGGACACGGCCCGCGCAGTGCCGGAGTGACCGTCGTAGGCGCCGCCGCAGTCACCGCGCGGTGCGGCGGCGGCGGGACCGGTGGGACCTTCGGCGGAAGGGCTCGCGTCGCCGGCCGCCGGGTCCGTACCGGTGGGCGCGACGGTGAACGCCGCGCCGCCCGGCACGTACTGCCATTGCCATGCCGGAAGGTCGTCGGGGGCCAGGACGCCGTCACCGCCCGGCAGCGCGGCACCGGTGCCCGGCAACGGGCCGCCGGGCAGGGGGCCGGTGACGAACCCGAGCAGCGGACCGGCCGGCCGGCGCACGCCGTCGGTGACCGGGCGGGCCGTCTCGCGCACCGTTTCCACGGCCTGCCCGGCGCCCGTGGCCTCGACGATGCGGAGGGATCCGGCGGCCACACGCCGCAGTTCCCTTGCTGCCCGCTGCTCGGCGTGCCGCACCTCCGCGGGAGTACCGGCGGAGGTGGACGGTCCGGCGGACACGGGCGATCCCGGCGTTCCCGCCGACGGGCCGGCGGTGACCGGCGCGGGAAGGCTGTCTCCCGCATCGGCCGGACGGGGCACGGCGGCGGTGCCGGCGTCGCTCGAGGGCCGGGCACCGGCCCGGATCTCGGCGTTGACGTCACCGGTCGAGAGCTCGGACGCCTGGGCCTGGCCGCAGAAGAGCAGACCGAGCGTCAGAACTCCGCCGAGGAACAGCAGAACGCGCAGCATCCGCGAACCGGACACCGCCCGGCGCAGCGCGCGCGGGACGGCAGCGGTGTTCAGCGCTGCGGCAGTCACGGTGGAAGGGCTCTCTCTCGGTCGGCGTCAGCCGGGATCGCGACGATGCTCGCACGAAGCTCCCCGGGCCACGCAAGTCCCCTGTTACCGATGAGTCACCATGTCATGTCCTGTCACTGATGGGCGGCCATGTCCGGTATGGGCAGGGGGCGTTTCTCGATGGCCGCCGCCATGACGTCCGGAAAGAGGTCCGGCGTACAGGCGAACGCCGGTGCCCCGAGGGCCGCGAGGGCCGCCGCGTGCTCACGGTCGTAGGCCGGGGCGCCCTCGTCGGAGAGCGCCAGCAGAGTGACGAACTGCACTCCGGACGCCTTCATCGCCGCGACCCGTTTCAGCATCTCGTCGCGGATGCCGCCCTCGTAGAGGTCGCTGATCAGGACGACGACGGTGTCGGCGGGGCGGGTGATCTGCGACTGGCAGTACGCCAGGGCCCTGTTGATGTCCGTGCCGCCGCCGAGCTGGGTGCCGAAGAGGACGTCCACGGGGTCGTCCAGCTGATCGGTCAGATCGACGACGGCCGTGTCGAAGACGACGAGCCGCGTGGCGATGGAGCGCATCGAGGCCAGCACCGCGCCGAAGACCGACGCGTAGACCACGGACGCTGCCATCGAGCCCGACTGGTCGATGCAGAGCACGACCTCCTTCTTCACCGCCTGGGACGCCCGGCCGTAGCCGATGAGCCGCTCGGGGACGACCGTGTTGAACTCCGGCAGGTAGTTCTTGAGGTTCGCCCGGATGGTGCGGTCCCAGTCGATGTCCCGGTGGCGCGGCCGGTTGATCCGCGCCGAGCGGTCGAGCGCGCCTGTCAGGGTGGACCTGGTGCGGGTGGCGAGCTTCCTCTCCAGTTCCTCGACGACCTTGCGCACGACCGCCCTGGCCGTCTCCTTCGTCGTCTCCGGCATCGCCTTGTTGAGCGAGAGCAGGGTGCCGACGAGATGCACATCGGCCTCGACCGCCTCCAGCATCTCCGGCTCCAGCAGCAGCGCGGAGAGACCGAGCCGGTCTATCGCGTCCCGCTGCATGACCTGCACGACGGAGCTCGGGAAGTACGTACGGATGTCGCCGAGCCAGCGGGCGACGGACGGCGCGGACGCGCCCAGGCCCGCCGAACGGCTGCTGTTGCGGCCGCCGTCGGCAGCGCCGGCGGACCTGCCGTACAGAGAGGTGAGCGCTCCGTCCATCGCCGCGTCGGTCCCGGTGAGGGTGCAGCCCGTGCCGTCGGCACCGGACTCTCCGCCGAGCACCAGTCGCCAGCGCCGCAGCCGCTCGTCGTTCACGCTCGCAGTCATCCGGCCACTCCCGCCAGGTCGTACAGCTCGTTGTCGTCGATGCCGAGGAGGAGCCCCAGCACGGGAATCACGGCGTCCGCCCGGGCGGTGTCGAGGCCGGGTCCGAAGCCGGGGACACCGGCGTCCGTCCGCGTCCGCGTGGCCGCCGTCCCCTCCCCCCGCCGGACGAGTTCGCCCAGGGTGCGGCGGACGCCCGGTTCGTAGGCGGAGAAGGTGCGGCGCAGCAGCGGCAGCACATCGGTGAACGCCTGTGCGGACACGCCGGTCAGCCATGAGTCGACCAGCCCCAGCAGACGTTCGTCGTGGACCAGCAGCAGCCCTCCCCCGGACGCGCCGCCGACGAAGCCCTCGATCCAGGCGGCGGCCGCGGCAGGCTCCGTGCCCGGGGAGAGAGCGAGAGCCATCAGGCGTGCGGCCTCGTCCTCCTCGAGGTGCCCCTCGTCCAGCAGCAGGCGGGCCGTCCGGCCGCGTATCACCCCGGGGACGGAGTCACGGCCGGCCAGTTTGCGCAGCACGGACCGCCAGCGCTCCTTGATGCCGTCGGCGTCCGGCAGCAGGCCGACGGCGGCGTGCACCCCGTCGAGGTGGCCGCGCATCTCCTCAGCGCCGTCCGCGTCGAGCCCGGCGCAGGCGGGCGGCAGGCCGACGCAGATCCGCTCGGCGAGCCCTGCGGCGACCTCGCCGAGCGCCGCCGTGTCGGTGGCGCGCACGTCGCCGTACCGCAGCGAACGCGCCAGCGCGGGCAGCGCCTGGGCGAGGTGGCTCACGTCGGCGTCGAGGGCGGCCCGGTCGGCCAGGGCCTTCATCACCACGGGGAGCGCGTCGGGCAGTTCGGCCAGGAGGCACTGCTCGGCGAGGGCGGTCACCTCGGCGAGCGCCGTCGCCGCGCCTGCCTGCGCCTCCGCCTTGGCGGTGGCGGCGGAGAGCACCGTGGTGCCCCAGACGCCGGCCTCCGCGACCTTCACGGACAGCTCGGGCTCCCAGCGCAGCCGCCAGCTCTCCCGGAACGTGCCGGTGCTTCCCCGGCCTGCGGCAGGCTCGCCCCAGCCGACCGCGAGCAGCCGCAGCCGGTGCAGCAGCCGGCTCTTGGCGGCGTCGGTGTCCTTGCGCAGATCCAGGTCCAGTTCGCGCTCGAGAGCCTCCGGCTTGAGCCGCAGACTGCGCTGCTGCCGGGTCAGATCGCGCTGGAGCGGTACGGCGGGCGCCGTGTCGGGCACTTCGCCGAGCACGTCCCCCACGATGAGCCGGTCCCTGACGAGGTCGAGCGGTACGTCGGAGCCGTCGCACATCACGGCCCGGACCGCGTCGACGGTCTCGGTCAGTCCGGCGAGCGGGCGGCCCCGCATCACGGCCAGGGTCTCGGCGAGCCGTACGGCCTCGATGACATGGGCGGACGACACCATCCGGTCCTCGTCCCGGAACAGCCGGGCGACCTTCGTCATCCACCGCTCCACGGGCCGGTCGGGGACACCGAAGAGGTGGCCGTACCAGCCGGGCGAGTCGATGCCCGCGCCGTAGCCGGAGCGGCGCGCCAGCCTGCGGTGGGTCCAGGGCACCCACGTCATGTCCGTCCTGACCTTGGGCAGCCCCTTGAGGAGGGCCTTGTCCGCGGCGACCGTCGTGGCGGTCATGAGCGCCGGCACGTGCCAGGCGCCGCAGACGACGGCGACGCCGCTGTCCCCGAACTCCTTCTTCGCGGCGCGGATCTGGAGCCTCATGAACGCCTCGCGCACGAGGTCCCGGTCGTGCCCGCCGTGGCCGTACGTCTCCCGCAGGGCCGCCATGGCTTCGGCGAGGGCGGTGAACGGCGCGAACGGACCGGCCTCACCCGCGGCGTCGTCCGCCGGCCCGCGGTCCGGTGCCGGACGGGAGCCCCTCAGCTCGACGACGTCCTCCCACCAACGCTCCGGGTCGTCGTACCCGGCGGCCCCGGCGAGGACCGCGATCGGGTCGATCCGGACGTCCGGCGCGTCCTCCTCCGCCTCCTGGGGCCCGGCCTCCGGCTCCGCGGTCAGCGCGAGCGAATGCGCCGCGGGCAGGTCGATGAAGCGCACGGCCGCGCCGTTGGCCAGCGCCCACCGGATCGCCACCCATTCGGGGGAGAACTCGGCCAGCGGCCAGAACGCGGCCCTGCCCGGATCGTCCGTGGCGTGCGCGAGCAGGGCGACGGGCGGGCGCATCTGCTCGTCGGCGGCCAGCGGGAGCAGGGCGTCGCCCTCCGGTGGGCCTTCGATCAGTACGGCCGCGGGGGCGGCCGCCTCCAGCGCGGCCCGCACCGCCCTGGCCGAGCCCGGCCCGTGGTGGCGGACCCCGAGCAGGAGCGGTGTCATGCGCTCACCTCGCGGCAGGCGCGGTAGAAGTCCTTCCAGCCGTCCCGCTCGCGGACCACCGTCTCCAGATACTCCTGCCAGACGACCCGGTCGGCGGCCGGGTCCCGCACGACCGCGCCGAGGATGCCCGCCGCCACGTCCCCCGGCCGCAGTACGCCGTCGCCGAAGTGCGCCGCCAGGGCGAGGCCGCCGGTGACGACGGAGATCGCCTCGGCCGTCGACAGCGTCCCGGACGGGGACTTGATCTTTGTGCGGCCGTCGGTGGACACCCCGTCGCGCAGCTCCCGGAAGACCGTGACCACGCGGCGGATCTCCTCCAGTCCCTCCGGCGCGGCCGGCAGGTCGAGGGAGCGCCCGATCTGGTCGACGCGCCGCGACACGATGTCGACCTCCGCCTCCGGTGTCGCGGGCAGCGGCAGGACGACGGTGTTGAAGCGCCGGCGCAGTGCGCTGGACAGGTCGTTGACCCCGCGGTCGCGGTCGTTGGCGGTGGCGATGAGGTTGAATCCGCGGACGGCCTGCACCTCCTGGCCCAGCTCCGGGACGGGCAGCGTCTTCTCGGAGAGGATCGTGATCAGCGTGTCCTGCACGTCGGCCGGGATGCGGGTGAGCTCCTCGACGCGGGCGGTCATGCCCTCCGACATGGCGCGCATGACGGGGCTGGGCACCAGCGCGTCCCGGCTGGGGCCGTGCGCCAGCAGCTGGGCGTAGTTCCATCCGTAGCGGATGGCTTCCTCCGGCGTGCCGGCGGTGCCCTGCACCAGGAGGGTGGAGTCGCCGCTGACGGCCGCGGCCAGATGCTCCGACACCCAGGTCTTCGCGGTTCCCGGCACACCGAGGAGCAGCAGAGCACGGTCGGTGGCGAGCGTGGTGACGGCCACCTCGACGATCCGGCGGGGCCCCACGTACTTCGGTGTGATCACCGTGCCGTCGGGGAGTGTGCCGCCGAGGAGATAGGTGGCGACGGCCCAGGGCGACAGCCGCCAGTTCACCGGCCGCGGCCGGTCGTCGGCCGCGGCCAGCGCCTCGAGCTCGTCGGCGAAAGCGTCTTCCGCGTGCGGTCGCAGGGCTTCGTTCCCCGGTTTGGCGACGGTTTCTGACACGGTCATGGATCCCCCTCCAGATCGTTCGACCCGATGTGGGATCCACCGTGCACCATGCCACTGACAATCGGCCCGGCCTCGGCATGACCGCAGGTCAGAGGCCGAAAGGCGGTGTGGATAACGGGAGTCAGCCGCCGACCGGCGACTCCGCGATGCAGCCGCCCGCGGTGGCGAGGCCCTCTCCCGTCTCCTCCGTGAGCACCTTGCCCTTGTGCGTGATCCTGCACGTGACCTCGGTGCCGGTGAGGTCGGCGGCGACCGGCATCACGGCGGCGGGCATGATGCCGCGCAGCGTGACCGTCTTCGTCCAGGGCAGTGTGGGCTTGTCCACCGTCTCGATCTTCGGGTTCATCGCCTCGCCGCCACCGCCGTGGTACTGGATCGAGTCGACGTTCTTGCCCGTGACCTCGTACGTCACCTCGTACTTCTCGTCGACGACCTTGTCGACCTGGTCGACCGCCTCGGAGCAGGCGGTGAGACCGAAGGCCGGACCGGCCACGATGCCGGTGGCCGCGACGGCGCGGACCGCCGTACGGATGAAGCGCTTCATGCTGGATCCCCCCGGATTCCGAATTCGACACACTGTGTCGAAAGTAGCAAACCGCCGGCCGTCCAACACCCTCTCGGCATCGGCGGATTCGCAGGTCGGACCGATTGTCAGTGGTGCCCCTTAGCGTCGTTCCCATGCTGCTTTCAAACGGGGGAACGGCCCCTGCCTCCATGGATCAAGGGGTGGCGCGCTGGGCCGCGGAGCAGGTTCTTTCACTGGCTCCTGACGCTGCATCACGCAAGGCCGGAAGCAAGCTCGGCGCGGCCGGCCCCTGGTCGGGCGCGGGCTGCGACGCGTCCGGGGCCGTGTGGGGCCTGTGCAAGGGCAGCGGCAGCAAGCCGTACCAGACGGTCGTGGACACCACCGGCCCCGCGTACAAATGCAGTTGCCCGAGCCGGAAGTTCCCGTGCAAGCACGCGCTGGGACTGCTGCTGCTCTGGGCGTGCGACGAGCAGACGGTGCCGCTCTGCGAGGTGCCGGAGTGGGCGGACGAATGGCTGTCGGGACGCAGGAGCCGCGCGGCGGCCAAGGAACAGACGGGCACCGGCTCCGGTGCCGCGAAGAGCACCGCCGACCCGGAAGCGGCCAGGCGGCGGGCGGAACGCAGGGCGGAGCGGATCACCGCGGGCGCCACGGAACTGGAGCAGCGGCTCGCCGACCTGGTGCGCGGCGGTCTCGCCGCCACCGAGCGGTCCGGGTACGGCCTGTGGGAGGAGACCGCCGCACGCATGGTCGACGCGCAGGCCCCGGGGCTCGCCGCGCGCGTCAGGGAGCTGGGCGCGATCCCGGGCTCGGGGCCCGGCTGGCCGGTGCGGCTGCTGGAGGAGTGCTCCCTGATCCATCTCCTGGACTCCGCCTGGCTGAGGCTGGAGCGGCTGCCGGAGCCGCTGGCCGCCACCGTCCGCAACAGGGTCGGCCTGTCGTCGGCCGCGGAAGGCCCGGCGGTCCGGGACCAGTGGCTGGTCCTCGCCCAGTACGACTCCGCCGACGGCAAGCTCACCACACGCCGTGTCTGGCTGCACGGACGTGAGTCGGGGCGGACCGCGCTGCTGCTCTCCTTCGGCGCGGCGGGGCGGCCTCCGCAACTCGCCCTGCCCGTGGGACTGATGATCGACGCCGAGGTCACGTCGCACGGCGCCGGCCGGCCGAGGGCGGAACTCGGGACGCAGTTCGGCCCGCCCGCCACCATCGACGCACCGCCTTCGGGCGGGCCGTGCGCCTCTGCCGCCGACGCGTACGGGCAGGCCCTGCGCGACGACCCGTGGCTGGACTCCTGGCCGGTCACTCTCACCCGCGTCATACCCGTGCCGGACGGGACGGGATGGCAGCTCGTCGACGCCGACGGCGGCGCGGCGCTGCCCGTCGACGCCGACGGCGGCGCGGCGCTGCCCGTCGCCGCCGCCGCGCTCACCCGCCCGGGCCTGTGGAAGCTCGTGGCCCTCGCCGGCGGACGGCCGGTCACCGTGTTCGGCGAGTTCGGCCACCGGGGCCTCGTCCCGCTCACGGCCTGGCCGGAGGACATGTCCGAGACGGTCCCGCTGATCTGAACGTAGGGAGACCTCATGACCACCACCGCCAGTGCGTCGCCCTGGGAAGAGCTCGTCACCTCGGCCCTGCTCGGCACCGACCGCCGGACACCGCCGGCCGGTACGACACCCGCCGGGAAGGACGCGCCCGTCGCCCTGCTCGACGCGGCCGCCCTGCACACCGTGCGGCGCCGTGCCGGGCTGAGTCCCGCGCCGCCGGCGGCGGGCGGCACACTGCCGGAGCCCGCGCCGGACGACGCGCGCCGCGCGCTGCCGCTGCCCGCACGGCGACGGCTCGTCCAGCTGCTGGCCGACCGTTCCGGGCCCTCGGGCTCAGGGGGCAGGCGCGGCACCGCCCCCGACCTCACCGCGCTGCTCCCCCAATGGCTCGCCGCCGCCAACGAACACGGCTACCGGGCACCGGCGTCCGTGCTGCCCGCGTTGCTCGACGCCGCCCGTGCCCGCACCGACCTGCGCCCGCACGCGCTGACCTTCGCCGGACCGCGCGGTCTGTGGCTCGCCCGGCTCAACCCCGAGTGGAAGTTCGCGCTGCGCGGCGGGTCCGCGGGCTCCGCGCTGCCGGACATGGGTGACGCGGAGGCCGTGCGGAGGCTGTGGGAGGAAGGCCTGTTCGCCGAACGGGTGGCGCTGCTCGCGGGTCTGCGCGCCCACGACGCCGGTGCCGCGCTGGCGCTGCTCACCTCGACATGGTCGACCGAGCGGGCGGAGGACCGGCTGATGTTCCTCGACTCGCTGCGGGCGGGACTGTCCGACGCGGACGAGCCGTTCCTCGAACAGGCGTTGTCGGACCGCAGCCGCAACGTCCGCTCCACCGCCGCCGAGCTCCTGTCCGCCCTGCCGCATTCCGCGCTCGCCGGCCGCATGGCGGCACGCGCCGCGTCCTGCGTCGCCATGGACCGCAGCGGAGGCACCGAAGCGACGATCGTCGTGGAGGCGCCCCACGAATGCGACGCGGACATGCAGCGTGACGGCATCGTCCCCACCCCGCCGTCAGGACGCGGGGAACGGTCCTGGTGGCTGGGCCAGCTGGTGGAGGCCGCCCCGCTGTCGGTCTGGACGGACCGGCTGGGCGGGCGCTCGGTCCGGGAGATCGTCGCGCTGCCGGTGTCCGACGGCTGGGCGGACGAACTGCACGCGGCATGGTGCCGGGCCGCGGTACGGCAGCACGACGCCGACTGGTCGCGCGCCCTGCTCGGCACACCCGCCGCACCGCCGTCGACCGGCCCGGGGACGACGTCGCCGGCCGAGCGTTCGAAGCTGCTCGCGGCCCTGCCGGACGACGAACGGGCAGCGTGGGTCGCCGAGTTCATAGCGGCACACGGCCTGTCGGAAGCCTTCCAGCTGCTCGGTGTGTGCACGGTGCCGTGGGCCGCGCCGCTGGGCCGGGCGGTCGTCGACGCGCTCGACATCGCTCGGGACGCGGGCAGTTACCCGTGGAGCTTCAGCGGCGTGATGGGCCTCGCGGAACGCTGCCTGTCACCGGAGGAGGCGGACCGGCTGGAAGTCCTCACGGCGACCCCGGACGAACAGGAGGACGCGTCACCGGGCGCGGGCGGCTACTGGTCGGAGGCGTTCCAGCGCCTGGTCTCGACGCTGCGCCTGCGGGCGGCGATGCACGAGGAACTCTCCACCACCTGACGGGCTGCCGCCGGGCCGACCGGGCACGACGGGCACCCGGGGGGGCCGCCCGAGGGCGGTGAGTGACACAGGGGCCTGCATCCGCGCCGGCCCTTGGCATCGCCGCTCACCGACGGCCCGGTACCACCGGCAGGCGGTGCGGCCCCGGCGCGGGCGCCACGCTGCAAGCGCGGGGGCTCGCCCGAGGTGCGCAAGCCCTACGACACCCGGCAGGAATGAGGGTCACGGACCTGCATCCGCGCCGCCCCCGGCATCGCCGCTCACCGACGACCCGGTCCCGCCGGCAGGCGGTGCGGCCCCGGCGCGGGCGCCACGCTGCAAGCGCGAGGGCGGTAGGAGTGCGGGGCGCTGCCGGTGCGGTGCGCACCCGCAGGCGCGCCATGGGGCCTGGCGCGCCCCGCTCGGGGCGTCGCACGCCCCCGAAAGGGAACACCCCGCGCGCCGCGCCGCGCCGGCCGCACCGGACACCGTGCCACGCGACACCGTGCACGGCGCGCGGCGCGCGTAAGGACCGGCGGCAGCCGCGCGGTCGGTTACGCCTCCGCCGTCGCCCGGACGTTCGCGTTGACCCAGTCGACGATCGACGCCGTCGTCGCGCCGGGCGTGAAGATCTCCGCGACGCCCTGCTCCTTCAGCGGTGCGATGTCCGCCTCAGGGATGATCCCGCCGCCGAAGACCTTGATGTCCTCCGCCTCGCGCTCCTTGAGGAGCTCGATGACCTTCGCGAAGAGCGTGTTGTGCGCTCCGGAGAGGATCGACAGGCCGATCGCGTCGGCGTCCTCCTGGATAGCCGTGTCGACGATCTGCTCCGGCGTCTGGTGGAGCCCGGTGTAGATGACCTCCATACCGGCGTCGCGCAGCGCCCGCGCGATCACTTTGGCGCCGCGGTCGTGGCCGTCGAGACCCGGCTTGGCCACCACCACGCGGATCGGACCAGTCACACCCATCACTGCCTCCTGGGTCCCCGCGGCCCATGAGGGCGCGCGGAGAGTGAACGAACGTTATCTCCAGCATCCCGCAAGCCGCCGTTTCGCGGTGCGCGGGGAGGGGGAAATCACACGTAGGACATTTTTCGCCGAGCGTCGTACCGGCATCAGGCATCGCGCGCCACCCACGCGCAGCCCGCGGGCACGGTCGCACGGGGAGCCGCCGCAGGTCCACAACGGGTCGTCGCACCACCGTGCCGACAGCCGCACGGCACGGTGGTGCGACACCGACGCGGGAGACCGCACCGGTCCCGAGCGCGCTTCCCATGAGGGCACGCGGGGCAGAGCCGCCCCCGTCGTGCCGTACGGGAGGAGGCCGTCATGAGGATCCTGCCTCCCTTTCCCGTGACGCTGCCGGTGAAGTGGCCCGCCGCGCTGCTGCGGGCAACCGCTCTGGAGCTGGCGATCCTCGCCGGGCATCTGCTCCTCTATCCGACCGGCCTCACGCCGGAGCGCCGCCCCCGCCCACGCCCTCACAAGGGAGCCGATGACGGAGCCCACGCGGAGACCGGCGCCGCGCGCCGCCTGCCGGGCACACCGGACGCCGTCCCCACCGTCCTGCTCCACGGCTTCGTCGACAACCGTTCGGTGTTCGTGCTGCTCCGCCGCGCCCTCGCCCGGCAGGGCTCGCACCATGTCGAGTGCCTGAACTACTCGCCGCTCACCTGCGACGTCCGTGCCGCCGCCGACCTGCTCGGCCGCCATGTCGAGGAGATATGCGCCCGCACCGGCCACGCCGAGATCGACATCGTCGGGCACAGCCTGGGCGGCCTGATCGCCCGGTACTACGTCCAGCGTCTGGGCGGTGACCGCCGCGTCCGCACCCTGGTCACGCTCGGCACCCCGCACTCGGGGACGACCGTCGCCCCGATCGCGAGCGCACACCCGATCGTGCGGCAGATGCGCCCGGATTCACCGGTGATCGAGGAGCTGCGCATGCCGGCGCCCGGCTGTCGCACCCGGTTCGTCAGCTTCTGGAGCGATCTGGACCGGATCATGGCGCCCGTCGAGACGGCCCGCATCGACCATCCGGACCTTCTCGTACAGAACGTGCAGGTGAGCGGAATCGGCCATCTCGCACTGCCTGTTCACCCCGCCGTCGCCGACGGCATCCGCGAGGCGCTCGAGTCGGGCGTGTCGGAAGCGGGATCGTCGTCGGGGGCCGCGTCCGTCGCTTGAGGTGACCCTTCGAGACCGATTCATCGAACACTTCTCGAACGTAGGGCCAAAGCTCTGCCCTTGCGCCGCCGAAACGCGACTGAATGCCCGTTTCCTGATTGCGTAGATGCCGCCGAAGATTGTCGCCGTCGCGTACCGCCGGGTACAGTCGCGCCACTGCTTCCCCCTGGGACCCCCTGTGCAAACAGGTGGACCCGGAAACAGGTCCTGCTGTCGAGGCGAGAGAGAAGTTGGTGAACGACCAGCACACCAACGCCGGGTACGGCGGGTACGCCACCGGCAGCTTCGACTCCGACCCGCTCTTCGGTGCCCTGCCGGGCAGTTACGAGTCGGGCCACAGCGGCCAGTACGACGCGTCCCAGTGGAACACCGGCGGCGACGCGAGCACCGGGCACGACGCCTACGCGGCGGCGCAGCAGGCCCAACAGCCCCAGTACGAGGCGCAGTACGAGCAGCAGCAGTACGCGCAGTACGACACCACCGGCCAGTGGGACGCGAGCGCCTGGAACGAGGCGGGCGGCACCGGCCAGTACGAGACGGCCGCCGCGGCCTTCTCCTACGACACGACCGGCCAGTGGGCACCCGGCACCTTCGAGAGCGGCGCCTACGACGCCACGGCCTGGAACTCCGCGACGGCCACGCCCGAGGGGCTCGTCCCGCAACAGTTCACGCCGGAGCAGGAGTTCACCCCGCAGGTCACCCCGCAGGCCGAGTACGAGACGTACGAGACCTACGGCGCGTACACGGCGGCCGACGCATACGACGCGGCCCCGACGTACGAGACCGGCGAAGCGTACGAGAGCGGCCCGGGCTACGAAGCGGGCGAAACGTACGGCTACACCCTCGAGGCCCAGCAGGACGCCGAGCCGGAGACCACGGAGGCGGACGCCGAGACCGGCTACGAGGCGGAGTACAGCGCCGAAGCCGGCTACGACGCGGAGTACGGCGCAGACACCGACGCCGACCCGGACGCCCCGCAGGGCGACGACGTCCCGGACCACGACGCGCTGACCCGCACCATGACCGCCGTGCCGGCCGTGGCCGCCACCCCGGTCGCCCCCCGCCCGGTCCGCCGCTCCGGCGGCAGCCGCGGCCGTCGCCGTACCCCCGCCAAGCGCTCGGCGCTCCTCACCGTCGCCGTTCCCTCCGCCTGTGTCATGGGCGTCGCCGGCATCGCCGCCGCGTCCGTCAGCGGCCTCGGCAGTGACAGCGGGACCAAGGACGACAAGAGCAACGTGGCGGCCCCCGACCCGGCCTCCGTGCAGCCGGTCGCCGCCAACAACGCCATGGACACGCAGCTCGCCGCGCTCAGCGCCGACGCCCGTGACTTCGGGGACCGTGCCTCCCGCACCCAGGAGCGCATCGACCTGAAGGCGCGCCAGGCGGCGGAGAAGAAGAAGCGCGAGGAAGAGGCGGCCCGCCGCGAGGCGCTCCGGCCCAAGTTCGTGCTGCCGGTGAAGCAGGACGGACTCAGCGCCTATTACGGCCAGTCCGGCGTCAACTGGATGTCCCTGCACAGCGGCATCGACTTCCCCGTCCAGTACGGCACCGAGGTCATGGCCGCGACGGACGGCACCGTCCGCACCCAGTGGAACAGCGCCTACGGCAACATGGCCATCGTGACCGCGGCCGACGGCACGGAGACCTGGTACTGCCACCTGAGCAGCACCAAGATCCGCAGCGGCTACGTCAAGGCCGGTGACGTCATCGCGTACTCGGGCAACTCGGGCAACTCCACCGGACCGCACCTCCATTTCGAGGTCCGGCCCGGCGGCGGCGCGGCAATAGACCCGCTGCCGTGGCTGCGCAGCCACGGCCTCGACCCCGCGTAGTCCCCGCCCCGTCCGCCTGCCGGAACCGCGTCGAGCCTGCCCAGGGGCGGCTGCCGGCGTGCACCCGCGGGCAGCTGACGACCTGCACCCACCCGCCGGCTTTCGGCGCGCGACCGCACGCGGTCGCCGGACAGGCGTCGCGCGACCGCACGCCCGGCGTGCGCCGGCCCCCGCAGGGGCCGGGCGCCGCCGTCAGAGCTTCTCGACCGGGGCGTACCTGAGCAGCAGCCGCTTCGGCTTCTCGTCCCCGAAGTCGATCGTCGCCTGAGCCTCGGCCCCCGAGCCCTTGACCTCGACCACCGTGCCCAGGCCGAACTGGTCGTGCGTGACCCGGTCGCCCACCGCCAGCGAGATCACCGGCTTGTCGCTCGTACGCCGCGTGGCGAAGCCGGAGGCGCCGCCGCGTGAACGCGAGGAGGACAGCGAGGAGGCGATACCGGACGTCGGTCCGGCGGGGGCCGCCATCGGGCCCGTCCGCTTCCAGGTCAGGTGCTGACCGGGGATCTCCTCGAGGAACCGCGACGGCGGGTTGTACGAGGGCTGTCCCCAGGCGCTGCGCATCGAGGAACGGGTCAGATACAGCCGCTCGCGGGCGCGGGTGATGCCCACATAGGCCAGGCGCCGCTCCTCCTCGAGCTCCTTCGTCTGCCCGAGGGCCCGCATGTGCGGGAAGACGCCGTCCTCCATGCCGGTGAGGAACACCACCGGGAACTCGAGGCCCTTGGCGGTGTGCAGGGTCATCAGCGTGATGACTCCGGTGCCCTCTTCGTCCTCGTCGGGAATCTGGTCGGAGTCGGCGACGAGCGCCACCTGCTCGAGGAACTCGGCGAGTGTGCCGGTGCCCTCCTCCTCACCGCGGGCCTGCTCGAACTCGAGCGCCACGGCGGCCAGTTCTTGGAGGTTCTCGATGCGGGTCTCGTCCTGCGGGTCCGTGGACGCCTGGAGCTCCGCGAGGTAGCCGGTCCGCTCCAGCACGGCCTCGAGCACGACGGCCGGGCCCGCGCCCGAGTCGACGATCGTGCGCAGCTCCTCCATCAGCACGTTGAACCGCTTGACCGCGTTGGCCGAGCGGGCCGCCATGCCGTACGCCTCGTCGACGCGGCGCAGCGCCTGGGGGAAGGTGATCTTCTCGCGGAGCGCGAGGGCGTCGATCATCGCCTCCGCGCGGTCGCCGATGCCGCGCTTGGGCACGTTCAGGATGCGGCGCAGCGGGACGTTGTCCTCGGGGTTGGCGAGGACCCGCAGGTAGGCCAGCACATCGCGGACCTCCTTGCGCTCGTAGAAGCGCACACCGCCGACGACCTTGTAGGGCAGGCCGACGCGGATGAAGATCTCCTCGAAGACACGCGACTGGGCGTTCGTGCGGTAGAAGACGGCGACGTCGCCGGCCTTCGCCTCGCCCGCGTCCGTGAGCCGGTCGATCTCGTCGGCGACGAACTGGGCCTCGTCGTGCTCGGTGTCCGCGACATAGCCGGTGATCTGGGCGCCGGCGCCGGCGTTCGTCCACAGGTTCTTGGGGCGGCGGGACTCGTTGCGCTCGATGACGGCGTTGGCGGCGGAGAGGATCGTCTGGGTGGAGCGGTAGTTCTGCTCCAGCAGGATCGTCGTCGCGTCCGGGTAGTCCTCCTCGAACTGGAGGATGTTGCGGATGGTCGCGCCGCGGAAGGCGTAGATCGACTGGTCGGCGTCACCGACGACGCACAGCTCCGCCGGCTCCAGGTCCTCGTACCCCTTGCCCACCAGTTCGCGCACGAGCGTGTACTGAGCGTGGTTGGTGTCCTGGTACTCGTCGACGAGGACGTGCCGGAACCGCCGCTGGTAGTGCTCCGCGACGTCCGGGAACGCCTGGAGCAGATGGACGGTGGTCATGATGATGTCGTCGAAGTCCAGGGCGTTGGCCTCGCGCAGCCGCGCCTGGTACATCCGGTACGCCTCGGCGAGCGTCTTCTCGAATCCGTCCACCGCCTGGTCGGCGAAGGTCTCCTCGTCGATCAGCTCGTTCTTCAGGTTCGAGATCTTGGCGCTGAAGGACTTCGGCGGGAACTTCTTCGGGTCGAGATCGAGATCGCGGCAGACCAGCGACATCAGGCGCTTCGAGTCCGCCGCGTCGTAGATCGAGAACGACGAGGTGAAGCCCAGCTTCTTGGACTCGCGGCGCAGGATGCGGACGCACGCGCTGTGGAAGGTCATGACCCACATCGCGTTGGCGCGCGGGCCCACCAGCTGCTCGACGCGCTCCTTCATCTCGCCGGCGGCCTTGTTGGTGAAGGTGATCGCCAGTATCTGGCCGGGGTGGACCCGGCGCGTGCCCAGCAGGTGGGCGATGCGGTGGGTGAGCACCCGGGTCTTGCCGGAGCCGGCGCCCGCCACGATGAGCAGCGGTGACCCTGTGTGAACGACCGCGGCGCGCTGCTGCTCGTTCAGCCCGTCGAGCAGGGCGGCGGGGTCCACGACGGGACGCGGGGCGCCGTCGCGGTAGTACCCGTCTCGGGCCGGAGGCACGTCGAAGGCGCCCTGGAAGAGGTCGTCCGGAAGCTGCTCCGGAGCCGGTTCCTCGGGCGGCGGCGGGGGCCCGTCCGCGTCGTGCCGGAGGTCCGCCAGGAAGCTGTCGTCAAAGAGGCTGCTCATCGCTTAACGAGTCTAGGCGGCCGGACCGACAACCGTGGCCGCACCGGAAGACGCGCGGGAGCCACCGTGCGTGACAGGGCGGATCCGGCGGGCGACCGGCGGACCGGCCGGCGGCGGACCGCGGAAGAAGGTCACGAAAATGTATCGGACATATCGAACATCAACCTTCACAGCAGACGCACGAGTTGGCTAGCGTGCTCGACCAGGCGGCCCGCACCCCTCCCGGCGAACCACGCCGAACGGGCGGCCTGCGCCGAATCCGGGCTTCTCCCGAGGGAGTTCGGAACCGGGGACCCACCATGCATCACCGGGGTGAATCGGACCGTGCCCCGCTCGGTCCGTAGGGCGTCTTCCGTTCGCCCGAACCCGACAGCTAACCCGGTAGGCGGTCCACGGAAGAAGGAGATGCCGGCCTTGGCGTCGCATCGCAAGCCCCGCAGCCGTACCGCAAAACCGTCCACCGCCGTCGGATTCACCACGGCCGCCCTCGCCGGTGTGACGCTGCTCTCCACTCAGAGCGCCACCGCCGCGCCGAACGACCCGAAGCCCAGCATCGAAGAGGTACAGAAGAAGGTCGACGACCTGTACCGGCAGGCGGGCAGCGCGACGCAGGAGTTCAACAAGGCGAAGGAAGCCACGGCGGAGAAGCGCCAGGAGGTCGACCGGCTGCTCGACGAGGCGGCCCAGCGCACGGAGAAGCTGAACGAGTCCCGCCGCGCCCTCGGCAACTACGCGGCCGCGCAGTACCGCACCGGCTCCGTCACCCCCACCGCCGCGCTGATGTTCGCGGACAGCCCCCAGGCGTACTTCGACCAGACCCAGCTGATGGACCGGATGACGGACCAGCAGCGCAGGGCGGTCAGCGAGTACGAGACCGAGCGGGCCGCGGCCGCCAAGCAGCGCGCGGAGGCCACCAAGCGCCTCGAGTCCCTCACGGACTCCCAGGAGGCCCTGCGCACCAGCAAGCAGACGGTGCAGACCAAGCTCGCGGAGGCACGCGCCCTGCTCTCCGAGCTGACGGCGGAGGAGAAGGCGCGCCTCGCCGCGATCGAGCGGCAGAAGGAAGAGGAGGCGCGCCGCAAGGCGGAGGCCAAGGCGAAGGCGGAGGCGGCGGCCCGGGCGGAGGCCGAGCGGCAGCAGCAGGAGCGCGAGACCACCCCGGACACGGGCGCCACCGACCCGGGCACCGACACCGGCACGGGTACCGACGACGGCACGTACGCGGCCAAGGCGGACAAGGTCCTCGCGTTCGCCCGAGCCCAGATCGGCAAGCCGTACGTCTGGGGCGCGACCGGCCCGAGCTCGTACGACTGCTCCGGCCTCACCGCGGCCGCGTGGAAGGCGGCGGGGGTCGACCTGCCGCGCACCACCTGGGACCAGGTGAAGGTCGGCACCCGTGTCGGGACGGCCGACCTGCTCCCCGGCGACCTGGTCTTCTTCTACGACGACATCAGCCACGTCGGCATCTACATCGGCGACGGCAAGATGATCCACGCGCCCAAGCCGGGCACGAACGTCCGCGAGGAGTCCATCTACTACATGCCGATCTACGGCAGCGTCCGCCCCGCCTGAAGCCCTGCGGGGCCGGCGCGGGGTACCCCGGCGCACCGGTGCCCGGGCGGCCGAGCCGCCCGGGCACCGTCATGTCCGCGCGCGGGTCACGTCCAGAGCGTGGCGATGAAGATGTTGGCCACGGTGAGGCCGCCCACCGCGCCGAAGAGCGCCTTGTCGACCTTCTCCTCGTCCCTCTTGACGTACACGAGGCCGAGGATCACGACCAGCACCGCCAGCTTGATGCCGATCTTGACGTTGTTGACCGTCTGATCGTCCGCCTGGTTCAGCCCCACCAGGGCCACGCCCGTGACCAGCATGGTCAGCGCGCCGTGCAGCATCGCGGGGTTGAAGCGGGCGGTGCCCTCGCCCATCGCCTTCATCTGGGTCAGGAATCCGCCCAGCAGCGAGGCGATGCCGATGATGTGCAGTGCGACGAAGACATTGATGAGTACGTCCATGGCCCGGAGCCTAGCCCGGCCCATACCACCGTCCGCCGGGCAGGTGGCTCTGTCCGCGGCATCGGTCCGGGGACCGACTCGATGTGCGTCCGCGACGACTGCCGGACGTTCACCAGTGGTTGAGGGACGTCCATTTCCGGAGATTTACGGTCGTTGTGCCCCGTCCCCGTCGACGCGGGGCCTAGCGTCCCTCCCCAGGTGGCCGACTCCCCGCGAGCCGTCGTTCAGCCGGACGGCACTCGGCCGCCACCGCCGGGAGGTCCGGCGGAGGACCGCCTTCCGTGCGGCCCTTCGCCGGACGCGCAGGTGCGGCGGCAGGGACGACGGAAGGACGTGGAAGCCTCGTGGCAGCACACCGGGAGCACCGAAAACCCCGTGACCGCCGGCTCGAGGGACCGGCCGCCCGCGCCGCGGTCACGCTCGCCCTGGCGGGCACGGCGGCCACGGCCGCGTTCGACGGCACGGGACACGCGGAACCGGTCCTCACCGCGGCGCAGATCCAGGCCAGGGTCGACAGGCTGTACCAGGAGGCGGAGGTCGCCACCGAGAAGTACAACGGCGCCAAGGAACGGACGGACAGCGCCCGCAGGTCGCTGGACTCGCTGCGCGACGAGGCCGCCCGCCGCACCGAGAGCCTCAACGCCTCCCGCAACGCCCTCGGTTCCCTCGCCACCGCCCAGTACCGCGACGGCGGGATGGACCCCGGTCTGCGGCTGGCCCTGACCTCCGCCCCGGAGGACTACCTCCAAGGCGCCGCCCTCGCGGAACGGGCCGGAGCGCTGCAGGCCGCGAAGGTCACGGACGTGCGGCGGCAGTTGAGGGAGCTCGCACGGCTCAAGGCCGAGGCCGGTGAGCGCATGGCCGAACTCGAGGCGCGCCGCAGGGAGCTGGCGGGCCACAAGGACGCCGTCCGCAGCAGACTCGCCGCCGCACAACGCCTCTTGGCCCGGCTGACCGCCGAGCAGCGGGCCCGGTACAACGGCACCGCCGAGTCGGACGGACCCGCGCGGGCGGACCGTGCCGGCGCCCCGCGTGGCACCCTCAGGGCCGCCGACGGCCGCGCGGCGCAGGCTGTCGCCTACGCGTACGCGGCGATCGGCAAGCCCTACGTGTGGGGGGCGACGGGCCCCGGGTCCTACGACTGCTCCGGACTCACGCAGGCCGCCTGGCGCTCCGCCGGGGTCTCACTCCCCCGCACCACGTACACCCAGATCAACGCCGGGACGCGGGTGCCCCGTTCCGGGCTGGCGCCGGGCGACCTGGTCTTCTTCTACTCCGGCGTCTCGCACGTCGGCCTCTACATCGGCGGCGGGAAGATGATCCACGCCCCGCGTCCCGGCGCCCCGGTGCGTGTCGCGCCGATCGACGAGATGCCGTTCGCGGGAGCGACCCGCCCCGCGTGATGCGCAGGCCACGGGCGTACAGGAACAATCCGGTTGCCCGTTCACCGGGCCGGTGTCACCATCCCTGGGTCCGTTCCAGCCCCGACCAGCAGGAGCCGTACGTGGATCTCGACGTCCAGAACTATGTGCGCACGCTCGCACTCCGCTCGCCCGGCCACGTACGTGTGGGTCCCTTCACGGTGCGCTACAACGCCGACTGGCCCATCCCGCCCGTCAATTACGCCGTCCCCGACCACGCCGCCAGTCCGACGGCGGACGACATCAGGGCGCTGGTCGAGGTGTTCCGCGAGAAGGACCGGCTGCCGCGCCTGGAGTTCCTGCCGTCCTGCGCTCCGGACGTCGAACCGGCCCTGCTGGCGGCCGGTTTCACGGTCGAGCGCCGCGCACCGCTGCTCGCCTGCACCCCCGACGCGCTCGTGACACCTCCGGTACCGGGGATCACCTTCACCGTCGTGTCGGACGAGGCCGGTTACCGGGCCGCGGCCGGTGTGCAGCACGCCGGATACGGCTTCGAGGGCGAGCCGACGGAGGGCGAGATCGGCGGGCTGCGCAGCGTCGTGGAGGGCGGCGGCGTGGCGGCCCTCGCCACGGACGACACCGACGGCACCCCGGTCGCCGCCGGCAGCTGCTCGGTCCCGGTCGAGGGTCTCTGCGAGCTGACCGGGGTCGCGGTCGCCGCGACCCATCGCCGCAGGGGCATCGGCGCGGCGTTCTCCGCCTTCCTGACCGCGAAGGCCTTCGACGCAGGCTGCCGGACCGTGTGGCTGGAGCCCGGCGACGCCGACGTCGAACGGGTCTACGCCGCCGTCGGCTACGTCCGGGTCGGCGACAAGACCGACATGTCGCTGACCTGACGCCCCGGCGGGTGGCGCGTCAGACCAGGCGGCGGGCCGTCGCCCACCGGGTGAGCTCGTGCCGGTTGGACAGCTGAAGCTTGCGCAGCACCGCGGACACGTGCGACTCGACCGTCTTCACCGAGATGAAGAGCTGCTTGGCGATCTCCTTGTACGCGTATCCGCGCGCGATGAGCCGCAGCACCTCCCGCTCCCGCTGCGTCAGCCGGTCCAGGTCCTCGTCGACCGGCGGCGCGTCCGTCGACGCGAAGGCGTCCAGCACGAAGCCGGCCAGCCGCGGCGAGAACACCGCGTCGCCGTCCTGCACCCGGAAGACCGAGTCGACGAGGTCGCTGCCCGTGATCGTCTTGGTGACGTAGCCCCGGGCGCCGCCGCGGATGACGCCGATGACGTCCTCCGCCGCGTCGGACACCGACAGCGCCAGGAACCGCACCGGGTTCTCCGGCGCCGCCATCAGCGAGGCGCAGCGGCGCAGCACCTCGACCCCGCCGCCACCGGGCAGGTGCACGTCGAGCAGGACGACCTCGGGGCGGGTCGCCGTGATCACGGTGACCGCCTGGTCGACGTCGGCGGCCTCGCCGACGACCTCGACGCCCGTGCGCTCGGTCTGCCCGATCTCGGCCTGCACTCCCGTGCGGAACATCCGGTGGTCGTCGACGAGCACGACCCGTACCCGACGCTCTGTGGTCTCTCCGGCCGCCTCGGTCATCCGTCCGCCCTCTCCATCTCGAGCTCCACTTCCGTGCCCCCTCCGGGCACCGAGCGAAGTCGTGCCGTCCCGCCGTTGCGCTGCATCCGTCCGATGATCGACTCCCTGACGCCCATCCGGTCCTCCGGTACGGCGTCCAGGTCGAATCCCGGCCCCCGGTCCCGTACGGACACGAAGACCGTACGGCCCTCGACCTCCGCGTACACCTGCACCGCCCCTCCCGCGCCACCGTACTTGGCGGCGTTGACCATCGCTTCGCGGGCGGCCTGCATCTGTGCGCCCAGTTTGTCGTCGAGCGGGCAGTCGCCGACGACGACGACCTCGAGCGGGACCCCGTGCTTGTCCTCGACCTCCGCGGCCGCCTTCTTGACCGCCTCCGCGAGGGTGTCGGGCTCCTCGTCCTCGTCCTTGCCGGTGCCCTCCGGCTTGTAGAGCCAGTTTCGCAGCTCGCGCTCCTGGGCGCGGGCGAGCCGGCGCACCTCGCCGGCGTCGTCGGCGTTCCGCTGGATCAGGGTCAGGGTGTGCAGGACGGAGTCGTGGACGTGGGCGGCCACCTCCGCCCGCTCCTGGGCCCGGATGCGCATGGTCCGCTCCTCGGAGAGGTCCTGCGTCATGCGCACCAGCCACGGGCCCGCGAGCAGCGCGACACCGGCGATGACGGCGACCGCGGCGGTCAGCACATTGCCCAGCTGGGCGGCAGAGCCGCGGACCACCACGAAGACGGTCAGGCCCATGCCGACGAGGGCGACGCCGGCCAGCGCCCTGGCCAGCTGGAGCAGCCGCCGCCGACGGCCCACCTCGGTCCAGCGGGCCCGGCGGGCGTTGTCCGCCTGCCGCCAGACCAGGACCACACCCGCGCCGATGAGCAGCGTCGGCCAGACGTAGCGGTTGCTGCCGCGCATGTCGACGTTGCCGACGAAGACGGCGGCGCCGAAGAGGAGGGCGACCACCGCGAACAGCTGGCCCTTGTCCGGCTTGCGCAGCCGGCGGCGGCCGTCCGGTGTGGTCTCGAAGACCGAGCGCGGTTCCGCGGCCCTGCCGCCGACCCCGAGGGGAACCACGATCCAGAACACCGCGTAGAGCACCGCGCCCAGACCGTCGGCCAGGAACAGTCCGAGGAAGACCAGACGCACCCAGATGACCGGGAGCCCCAGATGCCCGGCCAGGCCGCGGGCCACACCGCCGAGCATCCGCCCGTCGGCGCTGCGGTACAGCTTGCGCAGAGCCGGCTCCTCCGGCAGCGGGGCGCGCGAAGGGCCGGTGGTTCCGGGCGTGGCGACTGGCATGCACCGATCGTCACACGGCGGGACGGGACGCGGTATCAGGGTCGTCCCCCAACCGTCCCTGATCCGCGGCCACTCGCTTCGGCCGCAGGAGGCTCAGGGACGGAAATCAGGGAACGGCCAGGGTCGGCCAGGCTCCCGCCCCACCCTCCGGGCCGTCACCATGGACCCATGACAGAGCAGCCGACCGTCCCGCCCCCCGAGGCACCCCAGCTGCGCCGCTCCCCGCACCACAAGGTGGTGGCCGGGGTGTGCGGCGGACTGGGCCGCTACTGCGACGTGGACCCGGTGATCTTCCGGATCGCGGTCGGCGTGCTCTCGGTGACCGGTGGGATCGGGCTGATCTTCTACGGCTTCGCCTGGTTGCTGGTCCCCTCCGAGGACGACGAGGAGAACGAGATCCGCCGGCTGCTGTCGGGCCGGGTCGACGGCGCCTCGCTGACCGCCGTGCTCCTCGCGCTGATCGGCTGCGGGATCTTCCTGTCCATGCTGAGCAACGACAGCGCGCTCTCCTTCGCCGCACTGCTGTCGCTGACGGTCACCGGAGCGGCCGTCTGGTCCCAGCGCCGCCGGGTGGCTGCGACCGAGGGCGCTCCGATGGACCCCGCGACGGCGCACACGGTCGCGGAGGCGCCGCCGGAGACCAAGGCCCCGCCGGCGCCGGAGAGCCCTTCCTGGTGGCGCGACCCGATCGTCAAGGACGGCACGACCGGGCCGGTGCCGACCGGCTATCTGTGGGGCCCCGACTCGGCGGTCGCCGAGAGCTTCGCGGCACCCGGCCGGGTCGGGCCCGGCCGGGTGCCGCCGCAGAGCCGGGGCCCGCGGGGCATCGGCGGCGCGGTCCTGCTCCTGGCGCTGGTCGCAGGCGGCCTGGGGACCGGGCTGAGCTGGGAGGGGCAGCCCTTGGGCACCGCCCTGCAGATCGGGCTGGTGGCCGCGCTGTCGGTGTTCGGGCTCGGCCTGCTGGTCAGCGCCCTGCTGGGGCGCACAGGCTTCGGCACGATCCTGCTGACGCTGGTCACTGCCGGGCTGCTCGCCGGCGCCACTGCGCTGCCGAAGGACATCGGCACGAGCTGGGGCGAGCAGCACTGGCGGCCCGCGTCGGTCACCGCCGTCGAGCCGCTCTACGAGCTGGGCACGGGGGTCGGCACCCTCGACCTGTCCACGCTCGACGTCCCGCCGGGCGAGGCGGTCTCGACACGGGCCGAGATCGGGGCGGGACAGCTCAAGGTCGTCCTGCCGAAGGACGCGACGGTGAAGCTGGACGCCGAGGTGGGCGTCGGCGACGTCCGGCTCCCCGGGGACACCCCGAACGACATCGACGTCGGCCCGAGCCAGGACCGCCGGCGGACACTGCCGCCGCCGGCCGGGGCGGAGCCGGCGGGCACGCTGGTGCTGAGGCTCGAAGTGGGCATCGGACAGGTGGAGGTGACCCGTGCAGCGTCATGAGTCCGGTGATGGGGCGGTGCGCCACGGAGCGGGCGGACCCCGCCGCGAGTTCCGGCACGGCTTCCGCCCCGCGAGGTTCGTCGCGGGGCTGTGCGTACTGACGGCGGCGCTGCTCTACGGCGGCGACGCGGGCGGCGCCTGGCACACGCCCTGGTGGGTGGCGTTCCCCGTGGTCGTCGGCGGTTTCGTCCTGGCGGGCGTGGTGGCCGCCGTGCACTACGGGGTGCGGCGCCGGGCCGCGATCAGCGCGTCGAGGGAGAACAGGGGGGCGCCCGCGAGCACCAGCGGCAGCCAGGCCATCAGGTAGGCGAGGTCGTTGCCGTAGTAGTACGGGTCGGTCTGCCAGCTCACCGTCAGCCACAGGCTCAGCGAGATCAGCGCCCCGCCGAGGGCGGCGAGCCGGGCCAGCAGCCCGACGAGGGTGCCGATGCCGACGGCCAGTTCGCCGAGGGCGATGGCGTAGCCGAAGCCCTCCGGGTTCTTCAGTGCCAGGTCGACGAGCGCCGGCACGGCCGCCGAGTCGCGGACGGCGGTCATCATCTCGCCGATGGAGCCGGTGCCGGTCGCCGACATGAACGCGCTGTCGGTGATTTTGTCGAGGCCGGCGTAGATGAAGGTCACGCCGAGGAAGACACGCAGCGGCAGCAGGGCGTACCGGCCGGCCCGCTCCCTGAATCCGCGTGGCCCGTCGTCGGGCGTCCCGTGGCCCGCCGTCGCCCGATGAGTGTGTGTCATCGCTGGTCCCCGCCTTCAGTCGACCCGTCGCCCGACCATACGTACGGCGCGGCCGCGCCGCTCACCAGACTAGTCACAGATCTTGTGACACACGGGTCCCGTGACACTCTGGCGAGGAGCAAGGGGCGGGATCAGTAGGTCACTTCGATCAGGCAGCGGTTGCTCTCCACGCCGGCGGCCGTCACCACCTGCACATCGACCTGCCCGGGCTCGACCTCCGCCGGCACCGGCACGGTGAGCACCGTGTCCGTCGGATTGGCGAACCCGCCGGGCACGGGGATCAGCGGGACGTGCACATGCACGGACCCGATACGGACGACCATGCGGGCCAGCCGGTCGGGTGCGCCCGCGCCCGGCGGGACGAAACCGGAGCCGCGCAGCTCGATGTCGTCGCCGGTGCGGATGGGCCCGTCCAGGTCACCGGCCTCCCGCGCCCGCACCACCGACATCACGACGGGCCGGCCGCCCTCCGCGTACTTGGCCGCCAGGTACGTCATCGCGGAGACGGTCATCAACAGGACGGCGCCCCACGGCAGCTCCGGCAACTGGCCGGGACTGCGGCCGAGCCGCACCAGGGTGTATGTCAGGGCGGCGGCGCTCACCAGCACGTACTGCACATCGGCGAAGGCGGCACGGCCGTCGTCGTCGCAGACGAGATCGCGGGGGTGCGGGCGGTCGGCCGGCACCTTCTGGAGCCGCTGGGCCTGGACGCGTACCGCGACGACCCGGCGCACCAGCACGGCGACCGCGCAGACCAGGGCGAGGACGGTCAGCAGGCCGGCGCCCCGGCCGAGGGCGAGGCCGCCCAAGAGGCGGTCGTGCTCGGCGGACGTGGAGGACCATGCCTGCTGCAGCGCGATGACCAGCACGGCGTAGCAGACGACCAGCACCCAGGCGGTGGCGACGGAACGTGAGGTGGAGAGCCGGTTGTCCTCCCCGGCCAGCGGCGCGAGGAGCCCGCCGCGTGCCCGGTGGGCGTGGGCCCCGGCCGTGAGGGCACCGGCGACGGCCAGTGCGGCGAGCAGCCCCGCCGTACGGGCGCCGGTCCAGCCCGCGCCCATGGCGGTCACCAGCTGGACGGCGCCGAGGACACCGAGGCAGGTCCACACGGCGATCAGCGAGCGCAGCCTGAGCCGGCGCAGCCGGGAGCCGTCCGCCTCCCGGCCACGGTCACGGACCGTACGGGCGGCCTGGGTCAACTCGTCCGACACCCACTGGCGCGAGGCGCCGGGCGAGTGGGCCACGCCCGCGGGCAGTCCCTGGCCGGCTGCGAACCCCTCGCGCAGGCCGACGAATTCGGCCACCGCACGCCGGTGGCTCTCGCGCGCGCCGTGCACGCACTCGTCGCACCGTCCCGCTTCCTGCACCGCCACGACCGAACGCCACCTCTCACGCATCAGGAACAACCGCCCTGTGATGCATGGGAATTGTGCCGCACGCAAGCCGCCGCCACCCCGATGGCCGAGGCCAGGGCGGGTGAATCACGGCCTCACCGTGTTGACGTCACCTCGTGGGTCGCCGAGCCGGGGACACGACGACGCCGCCGCTCGGACAGAGAGCGACGGCGTCGGCTCGGTACTTCGGGGAGGGTCACTCCCATTCGATGGTGCCCGGCGGCTTGCTCGTCACATCCAGGACCACGCGGTTCACGTCCGCGACCTCGTTGGTGATCCGCGTCGAGATCTTCGCCAGCACCTCGTACGGCATCCGCGTCCAGTCCGCCGTCATGGCGTCCTCGGACGAGACCGGGCGCAGCACGATCGGGTGGCCGTAGGTGCGGCCGTCGCCCTGGACGCCGACGCTGCGGACGTCGGCGAGCAGCACCACGGGGCACTGCCAGATGTCGCGGTCGAGGCCGGCCGCCGTGAGCTCCTCGCGGGCGATCGCGTCGGCCTCACGGAGCAGGTCGAGCCGCTCACGGGTGACCTCGCCCACGATGCGGATGCCCAGACCCGGTCCCGGGAACGGCTGGCGCTGGACGATCTCGTCCGGCAGGCCGAGCTCCTGGCCGACCATGCGGACCTCGTCCTTGAACAGCTTGCGCAGCGGCTCGACGAGCTCGAACTCGAGGTCCTCCGGCAGACCGCCCACATTGTGGTGCGACTTGATGTTGGCGGTGCCGGTGCCGCCGCCGGACTCGACGACGTCCGGGTAGAGCGTGCCCTGGACGAGGAACGCGACGTCCTCGCCGCCCGCGGCCTCGGCCACGATCTCGGCCTGTGCCTGCTCGAAGACCCGGATGAACTCGCGTCCGATGATCTTGCGCTTCTCCTCGGGGTCCGAGACCCCGGCCAGCGCATCGAGGAAGCGGTCGGCCGCGTCGACGACCTTCAGCTGGACGCCGGTGGCGGCCACGAAGTCCTTCTCGACCTGCTCGGTCTCGCCCTTGCGCATCAGACCGTGGTCCACGTACACGCACGTGAGCTGGGAGCCGATGGCCTTCTGCACGAGCGCCGCGGCGACCGCGGAGTCCACACCGCCGGACAGACCGCAGATGGCGCGCTTGGTGCCGACCTGCGCGCGGATGGCCTCGACCTGCTCCTCGATGACGTTGCCCGTGGTCCAGTTCGGCTCGATGCCGGCGCCCCGGTAGAGGAAGTGCTCGAGGACCTGCTGGCCGTAGGTGGAGTGCATCACCTCGGGGTGGTGCTGCACGCCGTACAGCTTCTTCTCGTCGTTCTCGAAGGCGGCGACCGGCACCACGTCGGTGGACGCGGTGACCGTGAAGCCCTCGGGAGCGGCGGAGCAGGCGTCGCCGTGAGACATCCACACCGACTGCTCGTCCGGGGTGCCCTCGAAGAGCGTCGAACCGCTCTTGGAGACGTGCAGGGGCGTGCGGCCGTACTCACGCGCGCCGGTGTTGTCGACGGTGCCGCCGAGCGTCGTCGCCATCAGCTGGAAGCCGTAGCACATGCCGAAGACGGGGACCCCGGCCTCGAAGATCGCGCGGTCAAGGCGCGGGGCGCCCTCCGCGTAGACCGAGGAGGGACCGCCGGAGAGGATGATCGCCCTCGGGTTCTTGGCCAGCATCTCCGCCACCGGCATGGTGGACGGGACGATCTCGCTGTAGACCCGGGCCTCACGGACGCGGCGGGCGATGAGCTGGGCGTACTGGGCACCGAAGTCGACAACGAGGACTACGTCCGGGTTGGAGTGGTCGGCGGCGGCGGAGGGTGCTGCTGGCACTGGTGGCGGCCTTCCGGCGGGGAGAGGGGGTCTGCTATTCGATTCTACCGGCGCGCCGGAGATCCCCTTTCGTCTCACCATCCGAACCCGGTTTGCCCGGCGCCGCGGGGCCCGGTCCATACTGTCCGCATGCAGAAGCAGCTGACCTTCGTCTTTACCTATGGCACCGGCCCGTCCGGCTGCCATGGTCGTGCTGTCTAGCTGCTGAACAGCGACTTCCCAGGCGCCCCGGGCCGACAAGGCCCGGGGCGCTTCGGCATTTCCGGGCCGTGCGGACCGGGGCCCCGTCGACGACGAGGAGCCCATGAGATGAGCATCACCGAGACCACGCGGACCACCACGGAGCAGACCGGCGCCCGCACCCCCGAGGCCGCCACCGTGATCACGGGTGCCCGTGAGCGCATCGACGCGCTCGACGACCGGATCATCGGTCTGATCCAGGAACGGATGGCCGTCTCCGCCGTCATCCAGGACGCCCGGATCGCCTCGGGCGGCCGCCGGGTGAACCTGGCGCGCGAGATGGAGGTGCTGGCGCACTACAGGGACGCGCTGGGCCGGCCGGGCACGTCGATCGCGATGACGATGCTGGAGCTGTGCCGGGGCCGGATCTGACCGGCCCGGGTACTCCTGCGTATCTGCGTTCGGGCGCATCCTCACCCGTACGGCGCGTGACGCGCCCCGCCGGCCTTCGTTGGTCCCGTTGTCCGTGCCAGCCAGGGGCGGCCTCGAAAAAACCACGCGTGGCTCCGCTGGTGCGTGTGACGTACTGCAGGTACGTCGTGGGACCTCGCACCAGCGCGCGTGACCGGTCGGCAGGGGACAGCAGCCCGGTCACCCCAAGCGGTCGGCTCCGGGGACGCCCGGCGCCGGCCGCATCCGGTTCCGACGGTCGCACACGCCCTTCATCCCGTCCCGTCCCCGAACGACGCGACACGAGCACGTCCCTCCTCCGCGCGACCACATCACCGAAGACCGGCCCCGCCCTGCGCGTCCCTTCGCGGCGGGTCGGCGCCTCCCCTCACCCGGGCGCGGTGCAACCCCCGGCCCCGCGCCCGGCGCCGGTGCTTCCCTGTCACCGGTGCCGACCGGAAGGGCCCCGCGGACATGACGTCCACGGGGCCCTTTCCCGGTGTGCCGCGTGCGCGCTGCACGGGGCGGCGGCGACGGGCCGCCACGAACAGCACGCCGCCTGCGGCGAGCGCCACGACGGCCAGGCCGGCGAGCGCCGTCCGGCGCCATGGAGAACGGGCGGGGACGCGTCTGATGTCCACTGCCGCGCATGACGGATCCGTCTCGTTCCGGCCACGGCGGCACCTGTGGCGCAGGTCACATAAAGATCCTGTGAGTCGGCATGCAACCAATCACCCTGGTCACAGGTCATGCATGCGTAACAAGGACCTCAGTTGTTCGCACCCACCGTGGTGCCGGGGGTCACAACCAGCCTTCGTACCGCGTCCGGCGGTACCCGGACTTCACTGAGGACTCAATGAAGCTTCGCCGTGCCATGGCCGTCGCCGCCGCGACCGCTGTCATCGCCCCCGCGACGTTCCTGGCGGCGCCGGCCGCGTTCGCCACGGACTCGACCCCTTCGGCCACCGAGACCACCTCCCCGGCTCCCACCGGGTCCGAGACCGCGTCTCCGTCCCCGACCGGCTCCGAGACCACCTCTCCCGCCCCGACCGGCTCCGAGACCACCTCCCCGGCACCGACCGGCTCCGAGACCACGTCTCCGTCCCCGACCGGCTCCGAGACCACCTCCCCCGCGCCTTCGCCCTCAACCTCCGCTCCCACCGAGGACCCTGAGGACCCCGAGGAGCCGCCTTACTGCGAGGAGCTGGACGAGAACTGGGAGGAGAAGGCGCTCGGCCTCAAGATCAGCGGCCTGCCCGGCCAGATCGTTGCCGGCAGCGGCTGGGAGGAGTTCAACCTCACCGTCACCAACAACGCGAAGACCGACCTCAAGGAGGTCGCCTTCTACGCCGAGGTCGAGAACGACGAACTCGAAGAGGACAAGTGGCTCAGCAAGCACGTTGAGCTGCAGTTCCGTCTGCCCGGCACCGACCAGTGGGAGCGGATCGGCGACTCCGAGTGGGCCGGTGACTACTTCTGGGGCGTCGAGACCATGAAGTCCAAGGACTTCGTGAAGATCGACCTCCGCATCAACGTGGCCAAGACCGCTCCGGCCGCCGACAGCTACTCCCTCGGCTCCGGCGGCTACCTGGGTGACGTCGACGGCCAGGAGTGCATCGCGGAGAGCGCCGGCGTCTACGCCGACTTCACCGTCCTCGCTCCGGGCAGCCCGAACCCGAACCCGGGTGAGGCCGAGCCGGGTGACGGCGAGGGCAAGGACAAGGGCCCCGACACCAAGCCCCAGGGTGACGTGAAGGAGCTCCCGGTCACCGGCAACCTCGCCGAGACCGGCTCCGACTCGGCCCTGCCGGTCATCGGCGCGGTCGGCGGTGTCGCGATCCTCGCCGGCGCCGGTGTCGTCTTCGCGATGAAGCGCCGCCGTGGTGACGCCACCGCGTAACGCCTGAAGTTCAGGCGAACAGAGCCACCAAGGCCGCTGCACTCGGAGGGGGGTGCAGCGGCCTTTGTGTGTGCTCGTTCCGAGGGGCGGTCAGGCCTCTTGGGGCTTGGGCAGAGGCGCGGGCTCCGGCAGAGCAGCCTCCTCGGCGGCCGCCGTCTTCGTGGCCGCCGCCGTGGCCGCCTTCTTCGGTCGAGCCGGCTTCCCGGGTTCCGCCGTCACGTCCGGCTCGGCCGTCGTCTTCTTCGGCGGGAGTGCCGGCATGCCGAGGAACGGCAGCTTGAGCGCGCCGAACGCGTCCTCGGGTACCGCCGGCGCCTTGGGCGCGACGGGCGTCAGGCGCTCGTACGCACGGCCCTGTTCCGGCCGCGGGTCCTCCTCGCCCTTGTTCGGCCAGAACGACATCGCCCGCTCCGCCTGGGCCGTGATGGTCAGCGACGGGTTGACGCCCAGGTTCGCCGACACCGCGGAGCCGTCCACGACGGAGATGCCCGGGTGGCCGTACAGGCGGTGGTACGGGTCGATGACGCCGTCCGCCGCCGTGGCGCCGATCGGACAGCCGCCCAGGAAGTGTGCGGTGAGCGGGGTGCCCATGAGCTCGCCGATGTTGGAGCCGGCGAAGCCGTTGATCTCCTCGGCGAGCAGGGACGCCGCGCGGGTCGCCTCGGGGATCTGGGTGGGGTTGGGTGCACCGTGGCCCTGGCGGGCGGTGAGCAGCCCTTTGCCCATGCCCTTGGGCTTACGGTAGGTCGTCAGCGAGTTGTCGAGGGACTGCATCACCAGGCCGATGATGGTCCGCTCCGACCAGCGCCGGTTGGACAGGGCGCGGACCGCGAGCCACGGGTGCCTCGCCATGTTGCCGAACCAGCCGGCGACGCGGCCCTTCACCCGGTAGGGCACCTGAAGGACGGTCATGCCGCCCATCGCGTTCGAGCCCCTGCCGTAGCGGACCGGCTCGATGTGGGTGTTCTCGTCCGGGTGGATCGAGGACGTGATGGCGACACCGCGGGTGAAGTCGACCCGCTCCGCGCCGTGCCGCTTGCGGTAACGCCGGTTGTCGGTCTGGGCGCCGACCAGCGCCTCCGAGTTGGTCCGGGTCAGCTCACCGAGCCGTGCCGACAGACGAGGGAGCAGTCCGCCGTCCTTCATCCGGTGCAGCAGGGTCTGCGTGCCGTACGTGCCGGCGGCGATGACGACGCGCCGGGCGGTGAACGTACGGCCCTTCCCCTTGCGCCTGTTGTCGCTGGGCAGGGTCTTGACCGCGAAACCGCCCCGCGAGTCCTCCGTGACGGTGACCACGGACGTCATCGGGTGGACGGTCGCGCCCGCCTTCTCCGCGAGGTACAGGTAGTTCTCGTTGAGCGTGTTCTTCGCGCCGTGCCGGCAGCCCGTCATGCACTCGCCGCACTCGCTGCACGCCTTGCGGGAGGGACCGGCACCGCCGAAGTAGGGGTCGGGGACCTCCTGGCCGGGCCTCGCCCGCACCGTCCCGTCGGCGTCGTCACCGTCCCCGAAGAACACTCCGACGGGCGCCATGTGGAAGCTGTCGCCGACGCCCATCGCCTCCGCGGTCGCCTTCAGATGGACGTCGGAGGGGGTCATCGTCGGGTTGAGCCGCACGCCGAGCATGCGCCGGGCCTGGTCGTAGTAGGGCTTCAGCTCCTCCTGCCAGTCCGTGATGTCCTTCCACTGCGGGTCGTTGAAGAACGGCGCCGGCGGCACGTAGAGCGTGTTCGCGTAGTTGAGGGAGCCGCCGCCCACGCCCGCTCCCGCCAGCACCATCACGTTGCCGAGCAGGTGGATGCGCTGGATGCCGAAGAGCCCGAGGGCCGGTGCCCACAGGTAGTTGCGCAGGTCCCAGGAGTTCTTGGGCAGGGAGTCCCGGGTGAAGCGGCGGCCCGCCTCCAGGACGCCGACCCGGTAGCCCTTCTCGGTCAGTCGGAGGGCGGACACGGAGCCGCCGAAGCCGGAGCCGACGACGATCACGTCGTAGTCGTACTGCGTGTCGTCGTCCGCGGCCCGGTTTCGGGCAGGGGATACCTCGGACATGGCTCTCCTCGGGAAGGTGCGGGCGTGCGGGTGCGGTCGCGGGTCCGGGCGGATCAGCGCAGACGGAGGGCCTTCATCGCCTTGAGGCTGGCGCTCATGAAGGCCGCGTACTTCTCGTCGTCCATGCCGAACGACGGTGCGAGCGGCAGCAGACGCTGCTGGGACACGGTCTGCGCCTCCGTGTACTTGAGGATGCCCTCGGAGCCGTGGCGCCGGCTGAGACCGGAGTCCTTCATACCGCCCATCGGGGCCTGGACGCTGCCGTACGCCGGCGCGTAGCCCTCGTTGATGTTGACGGTCCCGGTACGCAGCCTGGCGGCGACGGCGTGCCCGCGCCGGGCGTCCTTGGTCCAGACGCTGGAGTTGAGGCCGTACGGGGTGGCGTTGGCCTGGGCGATGACGTCGTCCTCGTCGGTGAAGCGGTACACAGAGACGACCGGGCCGAAGGTCTCCTCCGTGCACACGGCCATCGGGGACTCGACGCCGTCGAGGATGGTCGGCTCGTAGAAGAGCGGCCCGATGTCGGGGCGGGCGACACCGCCGGCGACGAGCCTGGCGCCCTTGGCGACGGCCTCCTCGACATGGCGGGTGACGGTCTCGAGCTGGCGCTCGCCGACGAGGGAGCCCATGTCCGCCCCGTAGGCGAGGGAGTTGCCGAGGCGCATGGCCTTGGTGCGGGCGGCGAACCGCTCGAGGAAGTCGTCGGCGACGGACTCGTGCACGTACAGCCGCTCGATGGAGATGCACAGCTGGCCGGCGGAGGAGAAGCAGGCGCGCACCGCCCCGGCCGCGGCCTTCTCGACGTCGGCGTCGTGCAGCACCAGCATGGCGTTCTTGCCGCCGAGTTCGAGGGAGACGCCGATGAGGCGGGCCGCCGCGCCCTGCGCCACCTCGCGTCCGGTGCGGGTGGAGCCGGTGAACGAGACGTAGTCGGCGTGCTTGACGACCTCCGGGCCGACGACGGGGCCGTCGCCGATGACGATCTGGAAGACCTCGGCGGGCAGTCCCGCCTCGACGAGCAGGTCACGCGCCCACAGGGCGGTCAGCGCCGTCTCGGTGTCGGGCTTCATCACGACGGCGTTCCCGGTGACGAACGCGGGCAGCGCGTCACCGACGGACAGCTCCAGCGGGTAGTTCCACGGTGCGATCTGCCCCACGACGCCGCGCGGGTGGCGCAGTTCGGTGGTCTTCGTGAGGACGGGGACGACACCGGTGTGCCGCTTGGGCCTGAGGTACGAGGGCGCCTTGCGTCCGTAGTGACGGGCGGCGACGGCGACGGCCTGCACCTCCTCGTGCGCGTGCAGGCGGGCCTTGCCGGTCTCCAGCTGGATCAGGTCGAGGATCTCCGCCTGGCGCTGAAGGACCAGGTCGTGGAAGCGCAGCAGGACGGCCGCACGGGCACGGACCGGGGTGGCGGCCCAGTCGGGCTGGGCGGCGCGTGCCCGCTGGAAGGCCGCGGCCACGTCCTCGGGAGTGGACTCGGGCAGTTCGGCCAGCTGCTCGCCGGTGAACGGCGCGTGGTTGGCCGTGCGGCCGGAGCCGGCCACCGACTTGGTCAGCCGGGCGACCAGTTCGGGGGTCACCACGTCGGCGGCGGTGCGCGCGCCGGCCGGAGCGGCGGCTGTCGGGTTGGTGCCGAGGGCGGCCGCGGTGGCCTGCGAGTCCGTCATGGGGGCGAGAGTAGGCGCAGATCAGCGCTTTGGGTACCCGTCGGTAACAGCTTTTCACCATGTACACACGACCGTGCCAGCGATCACTGGCACATAAGGCCTGATCAGGCCCTATTCATCGGCCGCAGGCACGTCCGGCATTTTCCCGGCCGCCCGCCGCACTCCTCGCGGCACCTTCACTGTGCCGGGGGACGCCATCCCCGCAGCATGGTGTCGAACTGCTCCCGGGTCGTCGCCCAGTCCTGCGCGGGACCGGACATGTACAGGGCATACTCCGTGCCGTCGTCCTCGTAGTACATCTGGTCGATCGCCCGCCGGGGTCCGGGGTGTTCCTTGCTCTCCGTCCAGGTGAACTCCCAGATCGCGGACTGCGTCCGGTCCCGGAAGGTGTTCGGGTGGAGCTGCACCCGGCGGTACTCGGGCAGGCGTTTCTTGAGGTTCTTCTGCATGTCGAGCATGTGCATGTACGGGTTCTCGTGGTCGGGCGCCGGGTCGATGCTGATGCGGATGCGGTGCCGGCCGTTGTCCGGGGTGTAGTCGATCTGGTTGCCGTCGACCTGGCGCCGCCAGCCCTCGGGCACCCAGAGGCTGAAGCCCTCCACGTCCTCGACCCGCCGCCAGCCCTCGGGAAGGCCGGACGGGTCGTCCGGCGCGGCACTGGGCGTACCACCCGTCCCGGCGCCTCCGGCCGCCCCGGCCTCTCCGGTACGGCCGCCCGCACCGTCGTTCACGTACTGCGTCGCCACGCCCGCCGCGCCGCCCAGGACGGCCGCCAGTACGACGGCGATCACCGCCGTGCGTACGCGCCCACCACGGCGGCCCGGGACCTGGGTGGGCGCGGTTGCCGGGACGGTGCGTGCCCGGTCCGCCAGGGCGCCCGGCTGCGGCAGCCGCTGCGTCGGCACCCGCACAGGCCCGGCGTCCGCCGGCCCACGGCCCTCCATGGCGTCCGTCAGCATCCGCTCCGCCTCCGCCGCCGAGGGGCGGTGCGACGGCTCCTTGCGCAGCAGCGCCATGATCACCGGCGCGAGCCGTCCCGCCCGCACCGGCGCCGGCGGTTCCTCGTCGACCACGGCCTGCATGGTCGACAGGGGCGAGGACCGCCGGAACGGCGACCGTCCCTCCACCGCCGTGTACAGCGTCGCGCCCAGCGACCACAGGTCGGAGGCAGGCCCCGGGTCGTGGCCGCGGACCCGCTCGGGCGCGAGGTAGTCGATCGAACCGACGATCTCGCCCGTCCTGGTGATCGTCGAGTCGCCCTCGATGGCCGCGATGCCGAAGTCGGTGATCAGCGCCCGGCCGTCCTTGGCCAGCAGGACGTTGGCCGGCTTGATGTCCCGGTGGAGCACCCCGGCCGCGTGCGCGGCGCCCAGCGCACTCAGGATGTGCAGCCCGATCCGGGCCGCCTCCGTCTCGTCGATCCGCCCCGGCTCCTTGACCGCGTCCGCGAGGGAGGGGCCGTCGACGTACTGCATGACGATCCAGGGCCGCGCGTCGTGCTCGAGCACGTCGTGCACGGTGACGACACCGGGATGGCTGATGCGCGCGGCCGCGCGGGCCTCTTTCTGGGTGCGGGCGTGCAGGACGGCCCGGTCGGCCTCCGACACATAGAGACCCGCCGTCAACTCCTTGACCGCCACCACCCGGTGGAGCACCTCGTCATGGGCGCGCCATACCTTGCCCATACCGCCACGGCCGATGGTCTCGCCCAGCCGGTAACGCCCGGCGAGCAACAGACCGTTGCCTGTGCTGTGAGTGTGTTCCACGTACCCCGCCCCGTTCCTTGGAATGACAGGTTACGGAGGGGATGTACGGCCACGGTACATCGGACGCCTCAAGTGACCGCACTGTGATGCGCGTTCCGTGCCCGCCCGCGCACTCAGCGGGCGGACCGGTAACTCGCCGTGGCCTGCTCGAAGATCTCGGTCACTTTGTCACGCTGTGCTTCCGGTCCGATCACCTGGACGACGTGGTAGGTGCCGTCGACGGCGAGCGCGAGGTTACGCACGTACACCTCACGGCCGTTGCTGTCCTGCCAGGTGAACTGGCCCTCGGCCATGGACCGTCCGCCGACGTCGATACGGCGCAGCCCGGTGGCGCTCGCCCAGGAGGAGTCCCGGAAGGGCTGGAGCTCCGGCTCCTTGTCCCGCTGATAGACCAGCGGGTCCTCGCCGTTCGTCTGCACGCTGTCCCGGCCGGGCACGACGATGAGCGTGAAATCCCCGCCGGTGTAGCGGACTTGCCCGGCGTCGTTGATCGGCCGGCGCTGCCACGTCCGGTCTACGGCGATCCGGAAGCCCTCCGGGTCGTCGCGGAGCACATAACCCTCGGGAAGTTCGCCGGCCGGGGCGGAGGTCTGCGGCTGCTGGGAACCGGGCGTGCCGGTGGGCGCGGGCTCCGGGTCGGTGCCCGTACCGGTACGGCCGGGGCTCGGATCCTGCTGCGACGGCTGTACGCCCGCCTCCCTGCCCTGCGGCGACTGCTGCCCGTCGCCCGCCTTCGGCATGAACAGCACCGCGTAGGCGATCGCGGCCACCAGGGCGAGCAGGATCAGCAGCAGAAGCGTGCGGCCGAGTGCACGCGGCTTACGGCCCGTGTCCTGGTAGGACCGCCGGTACGACGGCTCGTAGGAGCCCTCGTACGACTCCTCGTGGGCGCGCCTGGGCGGCGGGACCTGGGCGACGGGCCTGTCCCTGCGCCCGTCGACGCCCCCGGCCCTGTCCCTGCCTCCCGCGCCGTCCCTGCTTCTGGTCTTCTTGTGGCGGTGGCGGCCGTGCGCGTCCGAGCCGCCTCCCCGGCGCCTGCGGACGAGCTCGCCCCGGCGGCGGACGATCGGCAGCCGCGATCCGTCGACCGCGCCGGCCGGCAGCGGGACGACGTCCGTCCCCGCCTCGGGCTCGGGCGCCGAACGGACGAGGGAGCGCAGCCAGCCACGCAGCTCCTCGAAGTCGGGCCGCTCGGTGGGGTCCTGACGCAGCAGCGACTCGACGACCGGCCGCAGCGCGCCGCACTCCTCCGCGAAGGCGGGCGGCTCGGCGCACACGAGCTGGACGAGCTCGGCGGCGCTCTCCTCCGGATAGGGGGCATGTCCCTGGACGGCCCGGTAGAGCAGCGCCCCCAGGGCCCACAGGTCGGTCGCCGGGCCCACGGGCGCGGCCAGCTGCCAGTTCTCGTGGACAGGGCCGGCCTGCTCCGGCGCCCAGCGTTCCGTCACGGCGCCGACGACGGTGATCCGCGCCTGGCGTGCCCGCTCCGCGGCCAGCGGGGTCGCGGGACCGCGGTACGGGGCGGAGCCGCCGCCGGCGACGACCTCGTCCCAGCGGCCGGGGGCCGCCGCGCCGTCCGTGGCCGCGGGGCGGCGCTGCGCGTCGGCGCGCAACGCGTCACCACCACGGTGCCAACTGCCTCCGGACGTACTGTCCGTACGCGCCGCCGGAAGGGCGGGACGCTGTCCTCCGGCCGGCCGGCCGCCGGCTCCCGGACCGCTGTCGGCCCGTGCGACGGGCAGGGCCGGACGGGCGGGCGGAACGCCACGCCCGGGCTCGGCGCCCGCCCTGCGTACGCCGTAGGGGTCGTCGCGGTACGGGTCGTGCGGGCGCGCACCCGGCAGCTCGGGTCGCCCGGCGATGCCCCGGGGGCCGCCGCCTCCGGCGGGCAGCGAACCCATGCCCTCACGGCCGGCGAACGGAGCGTCGTGCCAGGTGCCGGTCAGCCGGACCCTCCCCGGGCCCTCCTGGGCCGGCCCCTCGCCGTCCCGGCCCCGGTCGTACCGGTCGTCGCCGTACCGGCCTTCCCCATGAAGGTCGTCGCCGTGACGGTCCCCGTGTCCAGCGCCGCCGGAGCCGTCCCGGTACCGGCCCTCGTCACGGTCCGTGTCGCCGTACGCGTCTTCGTACCGGTCGGCGCCGTAGCGGCCGCCGTCACGGTCCGTCCCGTACCCCTCTTCGTACCGCTGCGCCCCGTACCGGTCTTCGTACCGGTCCCCGTCATAGCGGTCCTCGTGCCGCTCCCCGCGGCCGTGGGTCTCCGTGTCGCGCGGCGGGCCGAGCAGGTCGAGACCCACGTCCTCGAAGTCCGCGTCGTCGTCCTCGTCACGGACGGCGCCGAGGCCGAGCAGACCCCGGCGCCCCTCGTCGGGGCGGCGGGCCCACCAGTCCGGGTCCAGGCCGTCCTGCTCCAGGCGGTCACGGCCGTCGGTGTTCTCGTCCTGGCGCCGGTTCTCGCCCGTCCGCGCTCCGGCGCGGGCACCTGCGCGGTAGGCCGCGATCGCCCCGGCACGGGCGGCGCGCACGTCCGGCACACCGGTGGACGGGCCGCTCTGCTGCGGCAGGACAGGGCGGCCCGGCGCGGCCTCGACCTCGTGTCCCCGGGCCGACGCGTCCCGGTCGCCGGGCCCGGCGAGCGGCCCCGGCACGTCGTCCGGCTCTGCGTCGTCAGCTGTGTCGGGCTCCGGCTCCGGTACCGGTGCGTAGCCGCACAGCGCCTCCTCCGCCGCGCCGGACGCCAGTCCGGTGAGGACGACGCGCCCGTCCTCGCAGACGAGCACCGTGCGCACCGTGATGTTCCGGTGCGTCCAGCCGTGGGCGTGCAGGACACGCAGGGCGGTGAGGACGTCGGAGGCGATCTCGGCCGCCCGGTACGGCGTGAGCGGTTTCTCCGCGAGCAGCGCCGCCAGCGGCCGGGCCGCCACGCGTTCGCTCACTATCCACAGCGAGCCGTCCTCGGCGAAGACGTCGAAGACCTGGTCCAGCCGGGGGTGGTCGGGAATCTGCGCGGCCGCCTGGGCCGCCTCGACCGCCCGCCGGACCGCTGGGTCCGCGGGGCGCCGTGTCGTCCCGCCGCTCCTGCCGCCCTGGGTACGCCGCGGCACCGCCGCGCCGGCGAGGCCGTCCGCGTCGAGCACCTCGGCGTCGACGATCTCGGGCAACGGCACCTGCCGCACGAGGACTTCATGGCCGCTGTAGGTGTCGAACGCGCGCGTCTCCGCGAATTCGTACTCGTCGGACGGCGGCAACGGCAGGCGGTAGCGGTCGGCGAGCACCCTTCCCGCATAGTCGTCCACGACGCCTCCCCGAGCGCGCTGTCCCCCGGCCGGTACAGAAACAACGCAAGAAGCCGTCAAATCCGGTCGCTCACCGGCCTCTTGTCGCTGCGTACCGTCCGCGGGTTCTCACGATACGTGTCCTGGGTCAGTCCTTGGGGCTGAACGTGGCGAACGCCGTCCTGCGCAGGGTCTCGCACTCCTCGCTGCGCCACTCGCTCGCCTTGCACGTGATCATGATCGAGTAGCCGCGCCTGGCGTCCACCTTGAAGCCCCTGTTCAGGATACGTACCCGCTGGCCGTTCTCGTTGCGCTCGAACTGCCAGTCCGCCACGGTCGGATAGCCCTTGTACTCGACCGTCCCTATCCCGAGGTGCTTGTAGCCGTTGCTCGTCGCGCTCACGCCGGCGACCGCCGCGGCCCACGCGGCCGCAGCGTCGTCCTTGGGGCTGTTGTTGAAGTCGACCTGGACACGCGGGACTCCGCCGTCGACGCTGAACTTCCCGCCCGAGTTCTGGCCGGCGACGCCCGTGAGCTTGAAGTTCGCGGGCATGGCCATGGTGAAGTGCCAGCGGTCGTTGGAGACCATCACGTACCCGGCCGGCAGCGTGTCGCCGCCCGCGGAGGCGTCGTCCTTGGGGTCGCCCGACGGCTGACCGTCCGGGCTGCCGGTGCCGCCCTGTCCGCCGTCCTCTTCTTCCTTGCCGTCGTCCTTGCCGGTGCCCTCACCGCTGTCGGGGCTCGCGTCGCTGCCCGTACCTCCGGCTGCCTTGTCCTCTCCGGCACCGGCCGTGGAGCCGGCCGAGGCGGCGGTCTCGTCCTTGCCCTTGGTCCGGTTCACGGGATCGTCGTCATCGAGGGCGAAGACCAGCACCGTGGACAGCACGGCGAGCAGGGCCACGGCCGCGATGATCACCAGCGTGCGGCGGGGCACCACGTCGGTGAGCGGTGCGCGCACCGGTGCGGCCCGCCGGGCGGCCCCGCCCGGCGCGGGCTTCGGCTTCGACTCCGCCTTCACGGCGGCGGCCGCGTTGCGCACGGAACGCAGCGCGCCGCGGACCCGGTCGGCGGCGGGGTCCTTCGGACCGGCCGGCGGGACGGGCGGCACGGACGGCAGCCTGATGGCCCGGGTCGCCTCGGGCGACGGCTCGGGCTCCGGGGGGAGCACCGGCGCCTCCGGCGCGTTCACCACCTGGGTGAGCAGGGCTCGGGCGCCGGCGTCGTCCAGCCGCTGGGCGGGGTCCTTGGCGAGCAGGCCGTAGATGACCTCCTCCAGCGGACCCGCGTTCTTCGGCGGGTCGAGCGGCTCGGTCATCACGGCGGTCAGCGTCGCGATCGCCGAACCCTTGTCGTAGGGCGGGCAGCCCTCGACGCTCGCGTACAGCAGGCCGCCGAGCGACCAGAGGTCGGCCGCCGGACCGGGCTTGTGTCCGCGGGCGCGCTCGGGCGAGATGTACGACGGGGCGCCGACCAGCATGCCGGTCGAGGTGATCGACGGGTCGCCCTCGACCTGCGCGATGCCGAAGTCGGTGAGCACGACACGGCCGTCACGGCCGATGAGCACGTTGGACGGCTTCACGTCACGGTGCAGGATGCCCTCGCGGTGCGCGGAGCGCAGCACGTCGAGGATCGCCAGACCGACCTCGGCCGCCCGGCGGGGCGTGAGGACGCCGTCCTCCCGGACGACCTCGGCCAGGGACTTGCCCTCGACGAGCTCCATGACGATCCACGGGCGGTCGTCCTCGTCGACGACGTCGTAGACGGTCACGGCACTGTTGTTGCGGATACGGGCGATCGCCTTGGCCTCGCGCAAGGTGCGCGTGATGAGCCGGCGCTTCTCGTCGTCGTCGATGCTGTTGGGGAAGCGCAGTTCCTTGACGGCGACGGTACGGCCGAGGGTCTCGTCGACCGCCCGCCAGACCGTGCCCATGCCGCCGCGTCCGAGGACGCCGCCGAGACGGTAACGCCCGGCGAGCAGGCGGCCTTCGGAACCGGTGGCGCCGCGCCCCTTGGAGACCGGCGCGGCCGCGCCGCCCCCGGCACGGCCGGTCCGGTCCGCCGGGGCGGCCTTCGCCGCAGCGGCCTGCGAGCCCGCGCCCCGGCCGCCGTCGGCAGGCGACGCGCCGGACTTGGCGGCGCTCACACCGCCGGACGCCGCCTCCGCGGCCGGCGCGCCCGCCGGTTCCGCGGGCCGCGTCCCGGCCTTGGTGACGGACAGTGGCTTCGCGTCCTTGGGGGCGGCGGGCTTCGTCTCCGCGGAGGGACCGCTCCGAGCCGGGCCCTGAGCCGTGTCCCGCGGGTCCTTCCGCATGTCGTCCTGAGCAGTCGTCACGGCCCCGCCCCCGGTGCCGTGACCGGGCTTTCGGGCTTCTGCCGCCTCGGCCGCTGCACCGTCCGCGACCGCGTCGGCCGGTTCGGCCGCGCCGGCCTTGACGTCACCGTCGTCGCTCTTGTCCGCAGGGGCCGCGTCCTTGACCTCCGAGGGCGCGTCCTTGATCTCAGGGACCGCGTCCTCGGCCTCCGGACGGGCGTCCGCTTCGGCGGCTTTCGGGTCCGCCGCGCCGGCGGCAGAACCTTCGTCCAAACCGGCGGAGCCGATCCCCGCGCCCGCGGCAGAGTCCGCATCCTCGCCGGCGAAGCCGGCCCCCCGCTGGGGCTTCCGCGACTGCTCAGCCTCCGACATGCGTCCCCTCTGCGATCCCTGATCTTCGCCCGCGCCTGCCGCTGTCCGCGCGATGCGGTAACCCGCCCTGGCAGAGCGCCCATTGTCCCTCACCCCAGGACCGGTACGTCGTCCGGGTCCACTCTGCGGCGTGCCGGGCGCACCCGAATACGCCACCCACCATGCCATCACATGCGGTGAAGCCCACCCCCGCACTGGTGGGGAGCGTGTCCGGACTCCGTCACCGGCCCTGCGGGGGGCCGGTTTCCCTGGGGGCGACGGGCAGTCAGGGAGCGTCGTGAGGGGACCCGGCCGCCCGGATCAGAGCGGCACGATCTCCGGCGCGCCCAGCCGCGCCGCGTCCGCGGTCTGGTCGTCGGGCTGCCGCTGCGACTCCCGTTCCGCCTCGACCCTCTTCTCGTAGTGCTCGATCTCCTTCTCGATCTGCGCCTTCTCCCAGCCCAGTACCGGGGCCATCAGCTCGGCGCACTCGCGTGCGCTGCGCGTCCCCCGGTCGAAGGTCTCGATGGAGATGCGGGTGCGGCGGGTCAGCACGTCGTCGAGGTGGCGGGCGCCCTCGTGCGACGCGGCATAGACGATCTCGGCCCGCAGATAGTCGTCCGCGCCACTCAGCGGTTCACCGAGTGTCTGGTCCTCCGCGACAAGGGCGAGCAACTCCTCCGCCAGGGCGCCGTAGCGGTTCAACAGGTGCTCGATGCGCACTACATGAAGGCCCGTCCGCGCGGCGATCCTCGCCCTGGCGTTCCACAGGGCGCGGTACCCCTCGGCGCCGAGCAGCGGCGTGTCCTCCGTGACGCACGCGGCCACCCGCTGGTCGAGGCCGTGCACCGCCGCGTCCACCGCGTCCTTGGCCATCACCCGGTACGTCGTGTACTTGCCGCCGGCCACGACGACGAGCCCCGGCACCGGATGCGCCACGGTGTGCTCGCGCGACAGCTTGCTGGTGGCGTCCGACTCGCCGGCGAGCAGCGGGCGCAGCCCGGCGTAGACCCCCTCCACGTCGTCCCGGGTGAGCGGCACGGCGAGCACCGAGTTGACGTGCTCCAGCAGGTAGTCGATGTCGGCGCTGGAGGCGGCGGGGTGCGCCTTGTCGAGGTCCCAGCCGGTGTCCGTGGTACCGACGATCCAGTGCCGTCCCCAGGGGATGACGAACAGCACGGACTTCTCGGTCCGCAGGATCAGCCCCGTCGTGGAGTGGATGCGGTCCTTCGGCACCACGAGGTGGATGCCCTTGGAGGCGCGCACATGGAACTGTCCGCGTTCCCCGATCAGCGCCTGCGTGTCGTCCGTCCACACACCGGTGGCGTTGACGACCTGGCGGGCCCGGATCTCGTACTCTCCGCCCGCCTCCACGTCGAGCACCCGCGCCCCGACGACCCGCTCGCCCTCCCGCAGGAAGCCGACCACCCGTGCCCGGCTGGCGACTTGGGCGCCGTAGCTCGCGGCGGTCCGCACCAGTGTCGTCACGAAGCGGGCGTCGTCCATCTGGGCGTCGTAGTACTGCAGGGCGCCGACGAGGGCGTCCTTCTTCAGCGCGGGGGCGACCCGCAGGGCCCGCCGGCGGGAGAGGTGCCGGTGCACGGGCAGACCCCGCCCGTGTCCCGAGGAGACCGACATCGCGTCGTACAACGCGACACCGGAGCCCGCGTACAGCCGCTCCCAGCCCTTGTGCTGGAGCGGATAGAGGAACGGCACCGGCTTGACCAGGTGCGGGGCGAGCCGTTCGAGCAGCAGCCCTCGCTCCTTGAGCGCCTCCCTCACCAGGGCGAAGTCGAGCATTTCCAGATAGCGCAGTCCGCCGTGGATCAGCTTGCTCGACCGGCTCGAGGTGCCCGACGCCCAGTCGCGCGCCTCCACCAGCCCGGTCGACAGTCCTCGTGTCGCGGCGTCGAGCGCGGTGCCCGCTCCGACCACGCCGGCGCCCACCACCAGCACGTCCAGTTCGCGCTCGGCCATCCCGGCGAGCGCTTCCGCGCGCTCCGCGGGTCCCAGTGTCGCTGTCCTCACTGTTGCCTCCCGTCGCCCCCGTGTATTTCCTGCGGTCGGTCTCACAACGTGTCGAACCCGCAATGCCGGACTCACAAAGTCGGACTCACACCGTCGATTCTGTCCGCACTCGCCGACTTCAGCCACCGCCTGTGGATAACACTCGGTCGACCAACATCCCACAATCCGGCATAACGGTCATATTTACGCCTAGTCTGACATTGCGCCTGCCCGTTCTGCCCACAGGGCTTGCGCTCACTGTCCCCTTCGGCTACGGGAAGGACGGCCAAAGCCATGCCCGCAGATCTCGCCGTCATCGGACTCGGACACCTCGGCCTGCCGCTCGCCCAGGCCGCCGTGGCGTCAGGCATCGAAACCATCGGCTACGACCCCGACCCCCGCCAGCTCACGGAACCCGCCGCCGGAGTGACGCCCGCCGACATCCGGCGCATGCTCTCCGGCGGCTTCCGCACCGTCACCGACGCGGCCGAACTCGGCCGCGTACGCACCGCCGTCATCTGTGCGCCCACGCCCATGGGCGCGGACGGCACACTGGACCTGACCCCGCTCGCCGACGCCGCCCGGGCGCTGGCGTCCCGGCTGCGGCCGCACACCACCGTCCTGCTGGAATCCGCGGTCGAGCCGGGCACCACGGAGGGCTTCCTGCGACCGCTCCTCGAAGAGGGCTCCGGCCTGCGGGCCGGCCGGGACTTCCACCTGGCCTACTCCCCCGGCCGCACCGACCCCGGCCGCCGCACGCACGGCTACGCCAACACACCGAAGGTCATCGGCGGCCTCACCCCCGCCTGCACGGAGTCCGCGGCCGCCTTCTACGCCCGCCTGACCGACAAGGTGGTCCGTGCCCGCGGTCTGCGCGAGGCCGAGACGGTCAAGGTCCTCGAGACGAACTTCCGGCACGTCAACATCGCCCTCGTCAACGAGATGGCGGTGCTCTGCCACGACCTCGGCATCGACCTCTGGGACGTCATCCGCTGCGCGGAGACCAAGCCCTTCGGCTTCCAGGCCTTCCGCCCCGGCCCCGGCGTCGGCGGCCACGGCGTCCCCCTGGACCCCGGCCCCACCCCGTGCCGCCCGCTGCGCATGGTGGGCCTCGCGCAGGAGATCAACTCACGGATGCCGCAGTACGTGGTCCGCCGCTGCGCCACCCTCCTCAACGAACACGGCAAGTCGGCCCGCGGGGCCCGCGTCCTGCTCCTCGGCGTCACCTACAAGCCGGACCTCGCCGACCTGCAGGGATCCCCGGCCACCGAGATCGCCCGCCGGCTGACGGACCTCGGCGCGTCCGTGAGCTATCACGACCCCTACGTCCCCGACTGGCGCATGGACCAGCTCCCCGTCCCCCGCGCCGACTCCCTCTACGAGGCGGCCGCCGCGGCGGATCTGACGGTCCTGGTCCAGCACCACCGCACGTACGACCTCCAGGGCCTGGCGGTAAAGGCCCAACTCCTGCTCGACACAAGGGGGGCGACTCCGGCCGGGGCGGCACACCGCCTCTGACGCCTTTTCAGGCTCCGGTACGGCCGTGCAACGGTCCCATAACCGAGTGCCGTTCCGTCGTACCGGACTGCTAGTCTCCGGGACCGCCGCTCGCACGCTCGTGCGACGCCGTTGATCCCAGGGGGAATCCCACCATGAGCCAGCCCGTCCCGCCGTCGTCCGGCAACCCGTTCGCCGGGGGCGACCAGTTCGCGCCCGCACCGCCGCCGGCCCCGGTCCGCAACAACTTCGGGCTCGGCCTCGCCGCCGGCCTGGGGGCCGCCGTCGTCGGCGCCCTCGCCTACGGCGGCGTGATGCGCGCCCTGGCGAGCGAAGACGGCAGCTACACGGAGATCGGCTACGCGGCCCTCGCCGTCGGCGCGCTCGTCGGCTTCGCGCTCGGCAAGGTCGGCGGCCGGAACCCGATCCTTCCCTTCATCGGGGTCCCGCTGGCTCTGGTCGCCGTCTTCTTCGGCCAGCTCTTCGGCTTCGCCCTGATGATCAGCTGGTGGTCGGAGGCCGCGCCCGACCCGATGACCGTCACCGAGATCCTGACGTCGAACCTCGGCGACCTGATCGAAGGCTGGAAGGAAGAGGCGGAGGCCATGACCTACGTCTTCCTCGGCATCTCGGGCTTCGCGGGCTACGCCGTCACCAAGAAGGTCGCGGCCTGACGCCGTGAGCAGAGCAGGGCCCGGCATCGTCGATGCCGGGCCTTCCTCATGCAAGCGCCCGCCCGCAGGGCGACAAGCCTCCCGGGAACGCGAACGGCCCGACGCGCCTTGCGGCGCGTCGGGCCCGTCGGGCACAACAGAGTCAGCGTCGGTGCTGCGAGTCCGCCACCGTCACCTCGACACGCTGGAACTCCTTGAGCTCGCTGTAGCCGGTCGTGGCCATGGCCCTGCGCAGCGCGCCGAAGAAGTTCATCGAACCGTCGGGGCTGTGCGAGGGACCGGCGAGGATCTCCTCGGTGGTGCCCACGATGCCCAGGTCCACCAGCTTGCCGCGCGGCACGTCCTCGTGGACGGCCTCCATGCCCCAGTGGCGGCCCTTGCCGGGCGCGTCGGTCGCGCGGGCCAGCGGGGAGCCGATCATCACGGCGTCGGCACCGCAGGCGATCGCCTTCGGCAGGTCGCCGGACCAGCCCACGCCACCGTCCGCGATGACGTGCACGTACCGGCCGCCGGACTCGTCCATGTAGTCGCGACGGGCCGCGGCGACGTCCGCGACGGCGGTCGCCATCGGCACCTGGATGCCCAGCACGTTACGTGTGGTGTGCGCGGCGCCGCCGCCGAAGCCGACGAGGACGCCCGCCGCGCCGGTACGCATGAGGTGCAGCGCGGCCGTGTACGTGGCGCAGCCGCCCACGATGACCGGCACGTCGAGTTCGTAGATGAACTGCTTGAGGTTCAGCGGCTCCGCGGCGCCGGAGACGTGCTCGGCGGAGACCGTCGTACCGCGGATGACGAAGATGTCGACGCCCGCGTCGACCACGGCCTTCGAGAACTGCGCGGTGCGCTGCGGGGAGAGCGCGGCGGCGGTCACGACGCCGGAGTCGCGCACCTCCTTGATGCGCTGGCCGATCAGCTCCTCCCTGATGGGGGCGGAGTAGATCTCCTGGAGGCGGCGCGTGGCATTGGCCTCGTCCATCTCCGCGATCTCGTCGAGCAGCGGCTGCGGGTCGTCGTAGCGGGTCCACAGGCCCTCGAGGTTCAGGACGCCCAGGCCGCCCATCTCGCCGATGCGGATGGCGGTCTGCGGGGAGACCACGGAGTCCATCGGAGCGGCCAGGAAGGGCAGCTCGAAGCGGTAGGCGTCGATCTGCCAGGCGATCGAGACCTCCTTCGGGTCCCGCGTGCGCCGGCTCGGTACGACGGCGATGTCATCGAACGCGTACGCCCGGCGGCCGCGCTTGCCGCGCCCGATCTCGATCTCAGTCACGATGTGTGGCCTTTCCCTCTACGTCTGCGCCTACCAGTATCCCCGACACACACGTAAGGGGCGGTCCCGGCAACCCCGGGACCGCCCCTCCACGACGTGTGGCTGCTACTTCCTGCTGTAGTTCGGGGCCTCGACCGTCATCTGGATGTCGTGCGGGTGGCTCTCCTTGAGCCCCGCCGAGGTGATCCGGACGAACCGGCCCTTGCTCTCCATCTCGTCGACGGAGGCCGCTCCGACGTAGCCCATCGTCTGACGCAGGCCGCCGACCAGCTGGTGCAGCACGGCCGCGAGCGGACCGCGGTAGGGCACCTGGCCCTCGATGCCCTCGGGGACGAGCTTGTCGTCGGAGGCCACCTCGGCCTGGAAGTAGCGGTCCTTGGAATAGGAACGGCCCTGGCCGCGGGACTGCATCGCACCGAGCGAGCCCATGCCCCGGTAGGACTTGAACTGCTTGCCGTTGATGAAGAGCAGTTCGCCGGGGGATTCCTCACAGCCCGCGAGAAGGCTGCCCAGCATGACCGTGTCGGCACCGGCGGCGAGCGCCTTGCCGATGTCTCCGGAGTACTGGAGGCCGCCGTCGCCGATCACCGGGACGCCCGCGGCGCGGCAGGCCAGCGCCGCCTCGTAGATCGCGGTGACCTGCGGGACGCCGATGCCGGCGACCACACGGGTGGTGCAGATGGAACCGGGGCCGACACCGACCTTGACGCCGTCCACACCGGCGTCGATCAGGGCCTGGGCACCGTCACGTGTCGCCACGTTGCCGCCGATGACGTCGACGCCGACGCTCGACTTGATCTTCGCCATCCAGTCGAGGGCGTTGCTGTTGTGTCCGTGCGAGGTGTCGACGATCAGGAAGTCGACGCCCGCACCGGCCAGCCCCTGGGCACGCTCCAGCGCCTCCGGGCTCGCACCGACGGCAGCGCCGACGAGCAGACGGCCCTCGGCGTCCTTCGCGGCGTTCGGGTACTGCTCGGCCTTGACGAAGTCCTTGACCGTGATGAGGCCCTTGAGGATGCCGGCGTCGTCGACGAGCGGAAGCTTCTCGATCTTGTGGCGGCGCAGCAGCTCCATGGCGTCGACGCCGGAGATGCCGACCTTGCCCGTGACCAGCGGCATCGGGGTCATGACCTCGCGCACCTGGCGCGTGCGGACCGTCTCGAAGGCCATGTCACGGTTGGTGACGATGCCGAGCAGCTTGCCCGCGGCATCGGTCACCGGCACACCGCTGATGCGGAACTTGGCGCACAGGGCGTCGGCCTCGGCGAGCGTGGCGTCCGGGTGGACCGTGATCGGGTCGGTCACCATGCCGGACTCGGAACGCTTGACCAGGTCGACCTGGTTCACCTGGTCCTCGATGGACAGGTTGCGGTGCAGAACGCCCACGCCGCCCTGGCGCGCCATCGCGATCGCCATGCGGGACTCGGTGACCTTGTCCATCGCCGCCGAGAGCAGCGGGATGTTCACCCGAACGTTCCTGGAGACACGGGACGAGGTGTCGACCGCGTTAGGGAGCACTTCCGACGCACCCGGCAGCAGAAGCACATCGTCGTAGGTCAGCCCGAGTGTCGCGAATTTCTCGGGCACTCCGTCGACGTTGGTCATGACACCTTCCCCAAATGGCCTTGATCCCTGCGGATGTCCATGCTAACGGCCCGGGGGGCCGTCTCATTCCACGATCAAGATCGATGTACAGCTTTGTGTGTTCACACGACAGTCATGCGCAGACGTCACGGCAGCCATACGCAGACATACGGAGCCGGCGGTGACCGGTCTCACTGCTCGGCGAGTGCGCGCAGTCTGCTGAGCGCGCGGTGCTGCGCGACCCGGACGGCTCCGGGGGACATCCCGAGCATCTGACCGGTCTCCTCCGCGGTCAGACCCACGGCGACCCTGAGCACCAGCAGCTCGCGCTGGTTCTCCGGAAGATTGGCGAGCAGTCTCTTGGCCCACTCCGCGTCGTCGCTGAGCAGCGCCCGCTCCTCGGGGCCGAGCGAATCGTCCGGCCGCTCGGGCATCTCGTCGGACGGCACGGCCGTCGAGCCCGGGTGGCGCATGGCCGCCCGCTGGAGATCGGCGACCTTGTGGGAGGCGATGGCGAAGACGAACGCCTCGAAGGGCCGCCCGGTGTCCTTGTAGCGCGGCAGCGCCATCAGCACCGCGACGCACACTTCCTGCGCCAGGTCCTCGACGAAGTGGCGGGCGTCCCCCGGCAGCCGGCTGAGACGCGAGCGGCAGAAACGCAGCGCGAGCGGGTGGACGTGCGCCAGCAGGTCGTGCGTCGCCTGCTCGTCGCCGTCGACGGCACGGTGAACGAGCGCACCGATGGCTCCCTGGCCGTTCGCCGCCTCGTCGTCACGCATCGGTCCATGGTGCCCTGGCCCGCGGCCGTCCGTGGCACTGCGTCCTGTGTTGTGCACCGAAGCGTTATGAGCAGGTGCGCCGGAACTCATCCCCTGCGCCCTCCCCTCCCGCTCGACCGACTCGTCCCCGAGGAACTCCACACCTCAAGGATGCGGCATCGCGCGGGAAACGGATGCCCTCGGGCATCCGTAACCCCCGCGCCGTCCTGTTCGCACGGTCCTCAGCGGACCAGACCCCAGCGGAATCCGAGGGCCACCGCATGCGCCCGGTCGGAGGCGCCGAGCTTCTTGAACAGCCGCCTGGCGTGCGTCTTCACCGTGTCCTCCGAGAGGAAGAGCTCACGCCCGATCTCCGCGTTGGACCGGCCGTGGCTCATTCCTTCGAGCACCTGGATCTCACGCGCCGTGAGCGTGGGGGCGGCCCCCATCTCGGCCGAACGGAGCCGGCGCGGGGCGAGCCGCCACGTGGGGTCGGCGAGCGCCTGGGTGACGGTCGCGCGCAGTTCGGCACGCGAGGCGTCCTTGTGGAGATAGCCGCGGGCGCCGGCGGCGACCGCGAGGGCGACGCCGTCGAGGTCCTCGGCCACGGTCAGCATGATGATCCGGGCGCCGGGGTCCGCGGAGAGCAGCCGGCGCACGGTCTCCACACCACCCAGACCGGGCATGCGTACGTCCATCAGAATCAGGTCCGAACGATCGGCACCCCAGCGGCGGAGGACTTCCTCGCCGTTGGCCGCGGTCGTCACGCGCTCGACGCCGGGCACGGTCGCGACCGCGCGGCGGAGCGCCTCTCGGGCAAGCGGGGAGTCGTCGCAGACGAGGACGGATGTCATGGCCGCCCTCCGCAGCTGATGCGCGTCACCTTGAGCCTCCAGGCTGGATACGTTTCTTCACCTGTGCGGTTGAACGCTCTCGGACATGTGCCCGACAGCTTGTTCTTTCAACCGCCTCCGCCCTCTCAACGACGGTCACTCGAAAGAGTTACGGGTCGCACGCCGCACTTCGGCACGCTCCGTGAGCAGGCCCCTCGGCATGCGTGAGCACCGGTTCTGCGGGCGACGGCGGGACCGGCGGTGCGGCACGGGGCAACACGGAGGTTTCACGGATCTCGGGCGGAGCACTCGTCCTCCTCGGATGGGACCCCTGCCCCATTCAGCGGCTTTTCTTCCCTTTTTCCGGTGTCTATGGCTAGATTCGCAATGAGTCATATTTACATCTACTTACACAGCAGATGTACGGTCGTTGGCACGGTGCTGGTGCCGGATCCGGCGCACGTCCGGTCGGCGTCCCGCCCGTTTCCGACCTGGTCCTGTATCCACCCAGCACGGTTTCAAGGGGACATGCGCCATGGCAGATTTCTCTCGCCTTCCCGGACCCAACGCCGATCTGTGGGACTGGCAGCTCCTCGCGGCATGCCGTGGGGTCGACAGCTCGCTCTTCTTCCATCCGGAAGGTGAGCGCGGCGCGGCGCGAAGCGCGCGCGAGAACTCCGCGAAGGAGGTCTGCATGCGGTGCCCCGTACGCGCCGAGTGCGCGGCGCACGCACTGGCCGTGCGCGAGCCCTACGGCGTCTGGGGCGGGCTGACCGAGGACGAGCGCGAGGAGCTCATGGGACGAGCACGCCACCGGCTGATCCCCGCCACGAGCGCGGGCGGTGCGGTACGCGGCTGACGAGCGCGCCGCACGCACGAACCGAAGAAACGTTCCTGCACTTCACCCGCCCCCGTATCGGCAGGCCTGCCCCGTGCGCAGGCAGTTGCTCCGGCGTCCCGGCCCCCGGCCCTCCCGGCAGGGAGCCGACGCGCGCCGCGGAGGATGCGCACCTCGGCAATCCCGAGTACCGCAAACACCGCGTCCGCCACGGACGGCGCGCCCGCAGCGGACGCGTCAGCGGGAGGCAGCGAGGGTGAGCTGCGACAACGTCGCCGAGACGGCCGGGACATGGGCCAGGTCGGGCAGCGTCAAAGCGACGATCTCGCGGTGGACGGACGGCTCGACGGTCACCAGACGCGCCCCCTTGGGCCGTACCGACTCCAGCGCCAGCTCGGGCAGGACGGCCACCCCGAGCCCCGCGCCCACCAGCCCGATCACCGCCGGGTAGTCGTCCGTGGCGAAGTCGATGCGCGGGGTGAAGCCCGCGCTCTCGCAGACCTCCACCAGCTGTCGCCGGCAACGCGGGCAGCCGGCGATCCACGACTCCTCCGCGAGGTCGCCGATGGCCACCTTGTCCGCTTCCGCGAGGCGGTGGCCCTCGGGCACCAGCCCCACGAGCCGGTCGACGAGCAGCGGCCGTACGACGAGGTCGTCCCACTCCGACTCGGCCCCCGCCGTGTCGTAGCGGAAGGCGAGCGCCACGTCGCAGTCGCCGTCGCGGAGCATCTCCACCGAACGCGGCGGCTCGGCGTCGACGAGCGAGACACGGGTGCCGGGGTGGGCCGCGCGCAGGGCGGCGAGGGCCGTGGGCACGAGCGTGGAGGAGCCGCTGGGGAACGACACGAGACGGACCCGGCCGGCCCGGAGCCCGGCGATGGCCGCCACCTCCTCCTCCGCGGCGGTGAGCCCCGCGAGGATGCCGGACGCGTGGCGCACGAGCGCCTCTCCGGCCTGGGTCAGGCGCATCTCGCGGCCGGTGCGGATCAGCAGCGGGGTCCCGACGGAGGTTTCGAGCGCCTTCATCTGCTGACTGACCGCGGGCTGCGTGCAGCCGAGTTCACGGGCGGCCGCGGAGAACGAGCCGGTGGTGGCGACGGCACGCAGGACGCGGAGGTGGCGGGCTTCGATCACCCTCCGAGCATAAGGGATGCTTGGGGGAACGGGAGATTAACTCCCGGCTCCTTTGAGGGCTCGTCCGTTAGCGTGCGGGACATGAAGCTTCTGACCGTGAACGTGGGCCGTCCCAAGGCGGCCGATTACACCGATTCGCCGAGCGGCACGACCGGAATCGACAAGCGCCCGGCGGAGGGGCCCGTCCGGGTGACGGACCCGGGCCCCAAGGGCCGGGGCGGCAGCGGACTGTCGGGGGACGCGGTCTGCGACCTGCGCCATCACGGCGGGAGCGACCAGGCCGTGTACGCCTTCGCCCGCGAGGATCTCGACGCCTGGGAGCGCGAGTTGGGGCGGTCGCTCCCCAACGGCACGTTCGGCGAGAACCTCACCACCAGCGGCGTCGACGTCACCGGAGCCAGGATCGGCGAGCGGTGGCGCATCGGCGACTCGGTCGTGCTCGAGGTCACCTCCGGCCGCGTCCCGTGCCGTACGTTCGCGGGCAGGCTCGACGAGAAGGGCTGGGTCAGGCGTTTCACGCGAAGCGGCGTCTCCGGCGCGTATCTGCGGGTCATCGAGCCGGGCGAGATCCGCGCCGGCGACCCGGTGGAGGTGGTGCACCGGCCGGAGCACGAGGTCACCGTGGCGATGGCGTTCCGTGCGGAGACGACCGAGCGCCACCTGCTGCCACTGGTGCTCGAGGCGGGTGACGCTCTGCACGGCGAGCTCCTGACGAGCGCCCGCGCGTACGTCGCGAAGTACGGCGCGACGGTCGGTCCAGGCGTCGCCTCCGACTCCGGCGTGGCATAGGCGAGGCCTGGCGGGCGGGCGCCGGGAAGAGGAACCGGCCCGGGACCTCGGGGCAGTTCGCGGCCACGGGACGGAGGGTGGACGGGGCAGGCGGCGGCGCCGGGCGATGACGCGGGGCGTTAACGTGCCGCATATGACGACTGCACTGATCACGGGAGCGACAGCGGGCATCGGCGCCGCATTCGCGCGGCGGCTCGCGGCCGATGGCCACAACCTGGTGCTCGTGGCCCGGGACACCGAGCGGCTGCAGGAACAGGCCACCGAACTGCACGACCGGCACGGCATCGAGGCCGAGGTGCTGACCGCCGACCTGTCGCGGGAAGCCGGGATCGGTGCGGTCGAGGAGCGTCTGGCGGACCGCAGGCACCCCGTCGACCTGCTGGTCAACAACGCGGGCTTCGGCAACAAGGGCCGGTTCCTCGAAGTCTCGATGGCCGACGAGCTGACGATGCTGAAGGTGCACTGCGAGGCGGTGCTGCGGCTCACCGCGGCCGCAACGGGACCGATGAAGGAGCGCGGCCGGGGCGGCGTGGTGAACGTGGCGTCGGTCGCCGCGTTCGTCCCCCGTGGCACGTACGGCGCGTCCAAGGCGTGGGTCGTCCAGTTCACGCAGGGCGCCGCCCGGGATCTCGCGGGATCGGGGGTGCGGCTGATGGCGCTGTGCCCCGGATTCGTACGCACCGAGTTCCACCAGCGGGCCGGTATGGGTACGGACAACATTCCCGGCTGGATGTGGCTGGACGCCGACAAGCTGGTGGCGTCGGCGCTCTCCGACCTGGCCAAGGGAAAGTCCCTCTCCATCCCCGATCCCCGCTACAAGGCGCTGATGGGCGTGGTGAAGCTGACGCCGCGCGGGCTGCTGGGCGGGCTCACGTCCAGGACGGGCCGGAAGTACGGCCCCCAGTAGCCACATACCGCACAGTATGTGATCTGCGTCACTAAAATGGAATATCCCATCGGGGGCCGCGACGGCTCGGGAGACGCCATGAAATTCATGCAGATCATCGACTACAAGACCACCAGGTTCGACGACATGAACGCGGTCCTGGACAAGTGGGTCGAGCAGACCAAAGGCAAGCGGACCGTCGGCCACGCCGTCATGGGCAAGGACCGCACGGACAGCAACCACTACGTCGAGATAGTCGAGTTCCCCTCGTACGAGGAGGCGATGAAGAACTCGCATCTCCCGGAGACGGACAAGATGTTCCAGGAGATGGTGGCACTCTGCGACGGCATGCCCTCGTTCACCGACCTCGACGTGGTACGCGAGGAACAGCAGAACGCGGCGACCGCGCGCCGCTTCTTCCACGAGATCGCGGCCGGCGGGAATCTGAACGCCATAGACGAGGTGTTCGCCACCGACTACACCGACCACGATGTCGCCAACGAGGAGGACTCCGAGACCGGCATCGAGGTCATCCGCCGTGATGTCACCATGTGGCGCGGCGCCTTCGACTTCACCTTCGAGCTCGACCGGCAGGTCTCCGAAGGCGATGACGTCGTGACGCTGTGGACCATGAGCGGCAAGCACAAGGGCGAGTTCATGGGCATCCCGGCCACGGGTGAGCAGTGCACCATGACCGGCACGACGATCTTCCGGTTCGAGGACGGGATGATCAAGGAAGGCTGGTGGCACTTCGACATGCTGCGGCTGATGCGTCAGATCGGCGCCGTGTAGGACCGTGCACGGGGAAGGCCCCCGCCCCGCGCGCTGCGGGGACGGGGGCCTTCTCGGCGCTTGTCGCGTCAGTGGCTGTGGCCGTGGCCGTGGCCGTGACCCGCGTCGCCCTCGTCCTCGGCCGGCTTCTCGACGACCAGGGTCTCGGTCGTGAGCAGCAGGGAGGCGATGGACGCCGCGTTCTCCAGAGCGGAGCGCGTGACCTTGACCGGGTCGATGACGCCGGCCTTGACCAGGTCGCCGTACTCGCCGGTCGCGGCGTTGAAGCCCTGACCCGCCTCGAGCTCGGCCACCTTGGCGGTGATGACGTAGCCCTCGAGGCCGGCGTTCTCGGCGATCCAGCGCAGCGGCTCGACGGCGGCGCGGCGGACGACGGCGACACCGGTGGCCTCGTCGCCCTCCTTGCCCAGGTTGCCCTCGAGCACCTTCACGGCGTGGACGAGCGCGGAGCCACCACCGGAGACGATGCCCTCCTCGACCGCGGCGCGGGTCGCGGAGATGGCGTCCTCGAGACGGTGCTTCTTCTCCTTCAGCTCCACCTCGGTGGCGGCGCCGACCTTGATCACGCACACGCCGCCGGCCAGCTTCGCGAGGCGCTCCTGGAGCTTCTCGCGGTCCCAGTCGGAGTCGGTGGACTCGATCTCGGCCTTGATCTGGTTGACGCGGCCCGCGACGTCCTCGCTCTTGCCGCCACCGTCGACGATCGTGGTGTCGTCCTTGGTGATCGTCACGCGACGGGCGGTGCCCAGCACGTCCAGACCGGCCTGGTCGAGCTTGAGGCCGACCTCTTCGGCGATGACGGTGGCGCCCGTGAGGGTGGCCATGTCGCCGAGCATCGCCTTGCGGCGGTCGCCGAAGCCGGGGGCCTTGACGGCCACCGCGTTGAAGGTGCCGCGGATCTTGTTCACGACGAGGGTGGAGAGCGCCTCGCCCTCGACATCCTCGGCGATGATCAGCAGCGGCTTGGAGCCACCCGCCTGGATGACCTTCTCCAGCAGCGGCAGCATGTCCTGGATGGAGGTGATCTTGCCCTGGTGGATCAGGATGTACGGGTCGTCGAGGACGGCCTCCATACGCTCCTGGTCGGTCACCATGTACGGGGACAGGTAGCCCTTGTCGAAGGCCATGCCCTCGGTGAAGTCGAGCTCCAGACCGAAGGTGTTGGACTCCTCGACGGTGATGACACCGTCCTTGCCGACCTTGTCCATCGCCTCGGCGATGAGCTCGCCGACCTGCTGGTCCTGCGCGGAGAGCGCGGCCACGGCGGCGATGTCGGCCTTGTCCTCGATCGGGCGGGCGGTCGCGAGGAGCTCCTCGGACACGGCCTTGACCGCGGCGTCGATGCCCTTCTTCAGGGCGGCCGGGGAGGCGCCGGCGGCGACGTTGCGCAGACCCTCGCGGACCAGCGCCTGGGCCAGCACGGTGGCGGTGGTCGTACCGTCACCCGCGATGTCGTTGGTCTTGGTCGCCACCTCCTTCACCAGCTGGGCGCCCAGGTTCTCGTACGGGTCCTCGATCTCGACCTCGCGGGCGATGGTGACGCCGTCGTTGGTGATGGTGGGAGCGCCGAACTTCTTGTCGATGACGACGTTGCGGCCGCGGGGGCCGATCGTCACCTTGACCGTGTCGGCAAGCTTGTTGACGCCGCGCTCGAGGGCGCGACGGGCGTCCTCGTCGAACTTCAGGATCTTCGCCATGGGAGCGGTTCAGCCCTCTCGGAAAGTCGGTTCAAAGAACTGCGCCCCTCGCCGCCCGGCAATCCGCGGGGTGACCAGGGGCGCAGCTCGAAGCAATGCAGGTGAAGCCGGTGCTTACTTCTCGACGATCGCGAGCACGTCGCGGGCCGAGAGGACGAGGTACTCCTCGCCGCTGTACTTCACTTCGGTGCCGCCGTACTTGCTGTACAGCACGATGTCGCCGGTCTTCACGTCGAGCGGCAGGCGCTCGCCGTTCTCGAAGCGGCCCGGGCCCACGGCCAGGACGACGCCCTCCTGGGGCTTCTCCTTGGCAGTGTCCGGAATGACCAGGCCAGAGGCCGTGGTCTGCTCGGCGTCGAGCGGCTGGACCACAATGCGGTCCTCGAGCGGCTTGATGGCAACCTTGGAGCTGGCGGTCGTCACGATCCGACCTCCCCCTTCGGAGATCACGGGGTTAACTGATCTGAGGTGGCGACCAGGTGGATCCGTCGTCGCGGGTGCCGGACCTGCCCGTCGCTGTGTTGGCACTCTCACTTGGTGAGTGCCAGAGCCGAGACTATGACTGCGATTAGCACTCGGTCAAGCGGAGTGCCAATGCGAGACCGCGTGGCGTTCGGATCCGGACTCCGGCGCGCCGCCCGGCCACGGTCCCGGGCCGGCCCGCCGGGCCCCCCGACTCAGACGTAGTCCTCCAGCTTGGCCACGGCGTACCCCTTCTCCGTGACCGTCTGCATCACCCGCCGGATCATGTCCGGCATGCTGCCCTCCCACTCGTCCTCACCGCGGAAGTGCGTGAGGATGATGTCGCCCGGGTGCAGGTCCCGGTCCCACTCGCGCCACTCCATGTGGTCGGGAAACGCCTCCGAGGCCCACAGCGGCACGGCCTTGATCCCGCATTTCTTGGCGACGCGCAGGGTGTCCTTGTTGTAGTTCCCGTACGGCGGGCGCATCAGCCGCGGCCGGCTCCCGTACCGCTTCTCCAGCTTGTCCTGCTGGCCGCAGATCTCGCGCTTCTGCTGGCTGTACGAGAGGCCGGGCAGATAAGGGTGGTTGAGGGTGTGGTTGTGCAGCGCCACCCCGCTGTCCCGCATCTTCTCGAAGTAGCCGTAGTTGTCGTTGATGACGTAGTCGCTGAGGAAGGCGCTGTACGGGATCCGCAGGTCGGACATCATCCGCAGCAGTTCGGGATCCTTCTCCGCGCCGTCGTCGATCGTCAGGAAGACGATCTTCTCCTTCGTCGGGACGGTGGTGAACACGGGCGGCAGCCCCTCGCCGCCCGTCACCTCGAACCCCTTGCGGGTGGTGATCCGCGGCTTGACCGCGGGCGGCGGGGGCGCCGCGAGCGGTGTCTGCTTCAGCCCCCACTTCTTCGCGGCGGCGGCGCGGGCCTTCTGGCTGAGCGCGGCCTTTCCCCGGCGCGCCGGACCGCCGCCGGCGGCCTCGCGGGCCTTCCGGGCGTCCTGCTGCTGCGCCTCGGGCCCCCGCTGCGCCTCCTTCTCGGCGGCGGGGCGAGCGGAGCGGGTGGCCTCCGGCGGCCCCTCGGCCGCACAGCCGGAGCCGAGCGCGGCGACAACGAGCGAGACAAGGGCCGCACGGGCCCGATACGCTCTCAATTTTCCTTTTTGTCGTACTAGCTGCATGGCGACGCATCCTGTCAGCGCGTCGCCCGCTCACCGGTCCGACACCGCCACCAGGAGCGCACCATCCCCCACCTGGCCCACAATGGGCCGGTGAACGACCTCGATCCGCTCGCCGCCTTCACCGCACTGCGCACCGAGGAGGGCGAAGCGCTGCTGGCCTCGCTGGCCTCCTACGACCCCGCCCGCGAACTGGCCGTCGCGACCCGCCTGCGACGCGAGCACCCGGCGGCCCTGGTCTCGGCCGCGCTGGGGCAGGCGCGGCTGCGGCAGCGGGCGGCGGCGAAGTTCGGCGAGGAGGACGCGCGGCGGATGTTCTTCACCCCGAACGGTGTGGAGCAGTCCACCCGCCGCCCGGTCGCGGAACACCGCGCCGCGCGATTCGCCGCGCTCGGGGTACGCGGCGTCGCCGATCTGTGCAGCGGCATCGGCGGCGACGCGATCGCCCTGGCCCGGGCGGGCATCTCGGTCCTGGCCGTCGACCGCGACCCGCTCACGGCGGAGGTCGCACGTGCGAACGCCGAAGCGCTGGGCCTGTCCGGTCTGGTCGAGGTCCGCTGCGCGGACGTCACGGACATCGACACCTCCCCGTACGACGCGGTCTTCGCCGACCCGGCACGGCGCGGCGGCCGGGGCCGCATCTTCGACCCGGAGGCGTACTCACCGCCTCTGTCCTGGGCGGTCGGCGCGGCTCGCACCCGCCCCCTCGCAGCCCTGAAGGTGGCTCCCGGCATCCCCCACGAGGCGGTCCCCGAGGACGCCGAGGCGGAGTGGATCTCGGACGGCGGCGACGTCAAGGAGGCGGTGCTCTGGTTCGGCACGGCCCCCTCCACGGTGCGCGCCACCCTCCTCCCGGGTCCGCACACCCTGACCGGCCGCGGACTGCCGAACCCGCCGGCCCGGCCTGTCGGCCGCTACCTGTACGAACCCGACGGGGCCGCGATCCGCGCCCACCTCGTCGCGGAGGTCGCACAGGACGTGTCGGGCGGCCTGATCGACGAGACGATCGCGTACATCACCTCGGACGAGCTGCACCCGACCCCGTACGCGACGGCGTACGAGATCACGGACGAACTGCTATTCAATCTGAAGAAGTTGAAGGCGCTGCTCCGGGAGCGCGGGGTCGGCAACCTCACCGTGAAGAAGCGCGGCTCGGCGGTCGAACCGGAAGAGATCCGCCGCAAGGTGAAGCCCCAGGGACCGAACGCGGCGACGGTCTTCCTGACGCGGGTGGCGGGGGCGCCGACGATGCTGATCGGCCGACCGGTGTAGCGGACATCACATTCGCACGGCCTTTGCAATGTCCTTGCTGGCAAAGGGCGTTGTTACGGTTCTGAGGAAGCGCATCGACCGCGTGGAGGGGGAACCATGGTCGACAAGGCCCATCTTGACGTCTCCGACGACGACCTGACCAGACTCGCCGGCGACCTCGACGACATGCAGCGCCACCTGGACAACCAGGTCCGGCGGATGGACGCGGTCGTCGACCGGATCGAGGCCGGCTGGAAGGGCGAGGCGGCCAAGGGTTACCGCGCCCTGCACCAGGGGGCGGCCGAGGACGCCGTGCGGATCCGGGAGATCCTCAAGGTCCTCGAAGAAGCCATGCGGATGAGCCGGGACGGCTTCACCGACCAGGAACTGGACACCCTGCGCCGGATGCGCGAGGCCGGGAGCAGTGTCGACGCCGCCCTCGAAGCGGCCAGGCTCTCCGAGGGCACCGCCCCCCTCACGCCGGCCAGCCGCATCCTCGACGTCTGACACTCACCATTCCACGGGGGCACCACACATGGCCGACGACTACATCGGCGTCAGCTTCAGCACACTGCGCGAAGCCGCCGGCGAACTCGAGGACATCCTCAAGCAGCTCAACCTGCGTCTGGAAGATCTCTACACCCGCACCGAGAAGGTCGTCCTCACCTGGAAGGGCGACGCCCGCGACGCCTTCGTCGAGGAACTCGACCAGTGGGACAAGCAGATGGCGGACCTTCAGGCCGCCCAGGCCTGGCTCCACGAGGTCGTCACCACCGGCCACGCCAACTACGCGGAGGCCCACCGCGCGGTCCTGCGTGGCTGGGGAGCCGCCTGATGGGCACGCCCACCCCTGCACCCTCTCCCACCGGTACCCACGAGGACATGGGGTCACCGAAGACGCCGCCTTCGGGCGGTGCCTCTCCCACCCCTGAGCCGTCGCCGGGTTCGTTGAAGGATCCGCACGGCGTCGACATCTCACGTCACGACACGGGTTCGGCGGAACGGGAACGCAAGAAGAACGTCGAAGAGCTCAAGCCCACCGAGCCTCCGAACGCCAACGGCACCTTCGACATCAGGCCGGGGCACGTCTATTACGCGTCCGGGCTCGTCAGCAACGAGCAGTTCGAGTTCCACAAGTCCGCGACGGGACTTCTCGGATCGGTCGGCGGGTGGAGCCAGACCCAGGTCGCGGGCAAGGGCCATGGTGCGGATGCCTTCGCCGACGCGTACAAGGATGTCGCCAGGCGTTTCCTCCAGGTCTGGGCCCGTGCGCTCCAGAGCATCGAGGGCGTCGTCATCGGTCTCACCGAGACCGCGAACAACTACCAGAGAGCGGACTGGGCGTCGCGGCAGGCGAACAAACGCCACTCCCTCGAGATGCCGCCGTTGCAGAGCCCGCCGGTCTGCGCGGGAAAGACGACCTACGACGACGTCTCCTCCATCAGATGGACGGGCACCGGGGACGACTCCGGTCCCATTCTGGCGTGGGCCGGCAATGGTCCGGACTGGCTGGCCGACACCTTCAAGGAGGCGTTCGAGCACGGCCTGAGGCTCGGTAAGACCGTGGAGATCACGCCCGGTGCCCAGACCGACGAGCTTCGCGCCATCGGTGACGCCTGGCAGGCGGTGGGCAAAGCGGCGAAGGAGCACGCGAAGGGATTCGCGGACTGTATCGCCTACATCACCGACGGCGGCAACAGCGAATGGCAGGCCGCCATGAACTCCTTCTGCCAGACCATCTGGGGTACGACGGCCTGGGGCAGGACCCGCGGCGCGGATGCCAAGGAAGTGCCCAGGGACACCCCTGGGGCACGGGACTGGAAGACGAACCCGAAGGATTCACCGTCGGCCCGGCGGCCCATCATCGAAGTCCTGGCGAAGACCGGGGACGAGCTCCACAAGGCTTTCCACGATGCCGCCGACGCCGCGGACAAGTGCAGGGAGACGACGAGCCGGCTGGGAGCGGAGGCCGCCAAGGCGACCGTCAAGGATCTGACCGTCGACCTGGATCTCATGGAGCTCACCCGGCTCACCGCCACCCTTGCCTTCGGCGAGATCGTGATGACGTTCCGTTCCCACATGGACAAGACCGGGGCGGATGCGGCCGTGGAGGCGTGTCACGCCGCGTTCCACGAAGCGGCCGGCAAGGTGCGCGCGCTGATGGCCGAGCTCGACGAGGCCTATCTGAGCGCCCCCACCTTCGAGGCGGAAGCAGCCAGGGCCAGGGCATTCGGGGCCAGGGCCTTGGACGAGTTCAGGCCCCGCCACCGCTGGACGCGCGACGGCCACACCGATCTCGGCATCTACCAAGTGGATCTCGCTTCGACGGAGTGGCTGGAGAACTCCCACACGGCCACCAGGCACGTCGGGCTGACCGACGAGCAACTGGCCCAGCGACTCCGCGACGACCTGAAGAAGGGCCCTCGTCCGATCGTGGAGGGCCAGCCTCCGCCGGCCTGGCCGCACGGTCAGCCCTTCCCCGCGAATGCCTCGACCTTCAAGGACCTCGACTCGGCACAGCGGGCCACGCAGTACAACATCGACAAACACTCGGAGGAGATCACGGCCTGGATCGAGGACCAGAAGTCCGCCGCGAAGCCGACGCCCCTTGAGCTGAAGGTGGACAACACCCCGTACGGGGAGACCGGCAGGAGCATCGACCGCCAGCACATGAGGGATGATCCCTTCCCTGCGAGCAAGGCCGAGGACACTTACGGGGTCAAGTCCAAACTCGTCTACAACGAGGATCTCGATCCTCCCTTCGTAGTGATGACCTCCATGCCGATCGTGGGAGAGAAGGCGAACTGAGCCATGGAGAAGCGACAGCGCTCGTACGAGTACTTCAGGCTGTCCAGCGCCAGGAAGCTCATGGCGCCCTTCCACGACAGACTCCCGGTCGAGGTCGACCGCTGGGAGCCCGCACTGGCTCCGATGATCAGAGGTATGCGGTACTCCGCCGATGGTGGTGGAGCCAACCTCTATGAGGTCTCCGCCGAACTACGGACGGCCGCCGACCTCTTCGCCTCGGCCCTGTCGGAGGGCACTCCGGTGCCGAAGAACATGCCCACAGCCGACCCCGTAGAGCGCACGCCGCACGTCCTGCGGGAGATCGCCGCACACGTGGAGGAGTGGAACTCCCTGCCCAGGGGGGAGGCCGCGATGACGACCAGGGAACTCGCTCTGCGCTTCCCGCGTCTCATCCCGAAGCTGTCCATCTACTTCGGCCAGGACGGTTCGGCGATCTCGGACGAGATGAGCGGGTCGACGATCGAAGAGGGCATCGCCATGTGGATCGACCAGATCCATCCACGTTGCCCATGGGAGCTGCCGGGCACGGCGGCGGAGTGTTACGAGGCCTTGGCCCTGTTCCAGAATGAGGACGCCCTCGACCGGTTCTTCGCGCAGGAACACGGAGGCGGATCGGGCGCTGTGGATTTCGAGGAGTTGCTCCCCTTGCTTGCGCAGAGCTGCATCGACCACATGAAGGCCCACCACCCGCCGGTGTGGGAAAAGCGATAGGTACCCTCACGCATGCGAACCCGATCCGCCAGTTATCCCGACCGGGAGACCGCCCAGTGGGCGACCCAGCAGGTCGTCACAGCCAACGAGCAGGCCGTCCACCGCTGGCTCGCCCAGTCGACCCGGCAGAGGCTGACCATCGAGGCCGCCTGGCCGTCCCGTCCCGAACCGGTCGGGCGCGTCCTGCTCCAGGCGATGATGCTCGCCGGCCGTGACCCGGTCGATGTGCGCGCGGCCCGGGTGATCCTCAAGCGGGACGAGAGCACTCCGCACGGCTTCACCGTCCACGCCACCTTCCCGATCTACCTCTGAAGGCCCCACCCGTGTCCCTGAAGCCACGCGAACACGACCGCAAGTACGGCGAGCTCGACCACGTCATCCGCGCCTACGTCGGCCACAGGGCCGACGACGACGAACCCCTCACCGCCTACCTCCGCCACACCTGGCGCACCCGCCCCTGGGCCATCCCCGTCGCCGAGGAACAGCTGCGCGCCTACGCGGACAACCCGCCCGGCCGGCTCCGCCTGCGCCTCGGCGAGTTCTACCCCGTACCGGACGTCGGCCTGCCGGACGCGGAGATCCAGGCATGGCTCGTGCGGTTGGCCGACCGGCTCAAGGAAAGCGTCGAGACCGGCCAGGCACCGCCCCCGGCCACCCCGCGGACCCGCTGGGAGTGGCACGCCCGCTTCCCCGAACTCGCCCAGTTCCTCGGCGGCTGGTTCTCCCAGGACATGCCCGACGAGTTCGAGGACCACGACGCCGCGGTCCAGGACTACCTGGACACCACCGACAGCGGCCTGGTCGCCCAGCTCACCGGCGAACTCCACGACCTCCTCACCCTCCCCCTCGACGACTCCGATCACGCGCTCGCCGTCACCGAACTCGGCATGGAGGTCGACCCGCCCGCGCCGTACACCCCCGGCGCCTGGCTCACCGAACTCGCCGCACGACTGCGGGGACGGTCCGACGATGCCGTTGCACCCTGAAGGGGCCTTCACCAGCGGTCCGTTGTTCCAGCTCGTGGGCCTCGCCGCCGCACGGGGTGGTGATCCACTCGAGTGGCAGGTGCTGCGGATGGCCAGGGTCCTGCGGACCGAGCACTGGGACCCCACCTGGCGGCATCCGCTGCAGCCGCTCGCCTCGCAGCTCGACCACCTGGCCCTGACCTTCGACGAGGACTTCTTCCGGAGTTGCCCGAAGGACGCGCAAGAGACCTGGCTGGCCGCCGCCTCCGCCACCGATGACACGGTGTCCGGGTTCATGACCGGGCTCGCTGCGCTGCTGCGGCTCGCGGACCGGCAGGGGTCGACGGGCCACGGTGACGTTCCGCTCGCCAAGTGGGAGGCGGCAGCCCGGTTCCCGCTGCTGCGCGACCTCGACACTTGGGCGTACGACGAAGAGTACGACTCGTTCGAGAGCGCGTTCCAGGGCCGGATCGACGGCGAACATCCCTACTGCGACCGCGAGGTCGTGCCGTTCGTCGCGCAGGCTTCGGAGGCACTCGCCCTCTGTGCTGCCTGCGAGCACTTCAGAAGAGACTTCCTCGGCTTCGACACCAGCGTGACGCCCGCCGCCCTCGCCCTCGTCGTGGACCTCGGCTACGCCCATATGGTCGGCCATCACCGCTGAGGCGGCCCGTAGGCCCCCCGGACCGCCCGGTCAGCGGTGCGCGCCGCCCCGCTCCCCGGCCGGAGCCGGGTGCCGGGCCACCAGCCGGAGCGCCCAGCGGTAGTGGCTCACCGCCTTGGCGACGCCGATCAGGCCGGTGATCCAGAGGATCAGCCCCAGGCCCATCAGCAGGGCGACACCGGTCAGTGTGTCCACGCCCGGACGGGCGCCGGCCGGGACCGTGAAGGAGAGCCACAGGCCGTACGCGCACAGCAGGAACGAGGGCAGGAACCAGAGCAGGCTCAGGCCCGGTGCGCCGTAGCGCCCGTCGCCCGCCGGGTCGCGGGTCAACGCGCTCCAGGAACGCAGTCGCCCACGCACCTCGGCGTCGCTCGCGATGCCGAAGCCGATGACCAGTCCGGTCGGGATCATGAACCCCAGGCCGATGGCTCCGGCGATCACCCCGAAGAGGGGGCTGAATATGTCCACCCCCTCGGCGAACATCCGAAGTGCCGCTCCGAAGATCGTCCACCCGATCGCGAACCCGGCCGCCGTCAGCCACAACAGCAGCAGCCGCACCGGGCCGATGCTCAGACGCAGGAGCTCCCCCATGGCCCTCGCCCGGTCCGCCAGCAGGGCCTCCTGGTCGGGCCATGCCCGTATCCCGGGCGGCGGGGGCGGAGGCGGGAGCGCAGGTCGGGGCATGCGACGAGGTTACCGGCCGGTCTCCGGCGCGGAGCGGGCCGCCCGCTCCAACAGCAGTTCCCTCTCACGGGAGTTACGGGCGAGGGAAGCCGCCCGTTCGAACTCCGCCCGTGCCTCTTCGGCGCGCCCGAGCCTGGCCAGCAGGTCCCCCCGGACGCTCGGCAGCAAGTGGTAGTCCTTCAGGGCCGGTTCGTCGGCGAGCGCGTCGGCCAACTCGAGTCCGGCGGCAGGTCCTTCCGCCATCGAGACGGCCACCGCCCGGTTCAGTTCCACGACCGGGGACGGGGTTACGGCCGCCAACTGCGCGTAGAGCGCGGCGATCATCGCCCAGTCGGTGTCCTCGTAGCGCACCGCCTGCGCGTGGCAGGCGGCGATCGCGGCCTGCAACGCGTACGGGCCGTACGGGCCGCCGCCCGCCCGGTGGAGCGCCTCGACGCCCCGGCGGATGAGCAGCCGGTTCCACCTGGTGCGGGTCTGGTCGGCGAGCAGTACGGGTTCCCCGCCGGGGCCGGTGCGCGCCGGGATCCGGGAGGCCTGGATCTCCAGGAGGGCGTTCAGGCCGTGCACCTCGGGTTCGCCGGACATCAGCCCGGCCAGCACCCGGGACAGCCGCAGCGCGTCCTCGCACAGCGCCGGACGGACCAGGTCGTCACCCGCGGTGGCCGAGTACCCCTCGTTGAAGATCAGGTAGATGACTTCGAGCACGGATCCGAGCCGGGCGGCGCGGTCCTCGCCGTACGGCACCTCGAAGGGGACGCCTGCCTTGGCCAGTGACCTCTTCGCGCGGACGATGCGCTGGGCGACGGTCGGCTCCGCGGTCAGGAAGGCGCGGGCGATCTCCTCCGTCGTCAGGCCGCCCAGGAGCTTGAGCGTGAGCGCGATACGGGCCTGGGTGGACAGCACCGGATGGCAGGCGGTGAAGATGAGCCGCAGCAGGTCGTCGTCGATGTCCTCGGGGTCCGCCGGCTCGACCGGCGGCGCCACGTCCTCGACGGCCCGCCCCACCTCGGCCAGCTTGCGGGCGTACGTCTCCTTGCGGCGTACGAGATCGATCGCACGATGCTTGGCGGTGGCCATGAGCCAGGCTCCCGGTCTGTCCGGGACGCCCGACTCCGGCCACTGCTCCAGCGCGGCGACCAGAGCGTCCTGCGCGAGTTCCTCCGCGATGCCCACGTCCCGCACGATGCGGGCGACACCGGCGATGATCCGCGCCGACTCGATCCTGTAGACCGCTTCCACTGCACTTGCTGCCGTCACGGCCACCCATCAGAGCAGCGCGGGGAACGGCGGGCAAGCACGGCCCGCGGTCAGCCCTCCTGGATCTCGCGGACCTCGCAGGTGATGTTCCACTCCGCGGGGTGGATCTCCAGGAAACGCTTCGCCCACTCGAGGGCTTCCGCCTTGTCCTTGCACTGGACGATGGCGTAGCCGCCGACGACCTCCTTGGTCTCGGTGAAGGGCCCGTCGGTGTAGGAGATCGTGCCGCCGGACCAGTTCACGCGGGTGCCGTCGGAGGTGGGCATGAGCCCGGCGGTGTCCAGCATGACGCCCGCCTTGGTCATCTCCTCCAACAGGGCGCCCATCTGCTGGTCGAAGCCCTCGGGGAACTCGCCCTCGGGGATCTGGTTCTCCTCGATGCGGATCATCGACAGGAAGCGCGGCATGGTGACTCCTCGGTTCGTGAGTACGGGGCCGTTCCCCGCCTCTCACCCGTGCGTCGAACGGGCAGGACGCCGATCGACACACTCGCCGAAGTTTTTCCGAGAAATCTCAGCCGAGCGATTCGAAACGCCACCGGTGCACCGGGCGGGTGATCAGGTCGGCGGCCGGCTCGGCCAGTTCCGGCAGGTCGGCGCGCAGGTCGTCGGTCGCCCACCAGGTGATGACGAGGACCCGGTCCTGCCCCGCCCGCAGCGTCTCCCGGCGCAGCGGCTCGCGCGCGAGTTCCTGCGCGCGTGCCCACTCCAGCAGCTCCGCGCCCCGGCCCTCGGCGGCGCGGGCCTCCCACATCATCGCCACGACGGTCATGAGTAGAGGTTGTCCTTGCTGACCTCGTGCACGTGGTCGTGCCCGTGGTTGCCCGGCACGTGCGGCTCCGTCACGGGCAGCGAGGAGTCGGCGGACAGGTCGAGGTCGGACGCGGGCCGGTTGCGGGCCACCATCTCCGCGCCCAGGGCGGCCACCATCGCGCCGTTGTCCGTGCACAGCTTGGGCCGCGGGACGCGCAGCCGGATGCCGGCCCGCTCGCAGCGCTCCTCGGCGAGGGCCCTCAGCCGCGAGTTGGCGGCCACGCCGCCGCCGATCATGAGGTGGTCCACGCCCTGGTCCTTGCAGGCGCGAACCGCCTTTCGCGTGAGAACGTCGACGACCGCCTCTTGGAAGGAGGCCGCCACGTCCCGCACCGGCACCTCCTCGCCCGCGGCCCGCTTCGCCTCGATCCAGCGCGCCACGGCCGTCTTCAGGCCGGAGAAGGAGAAGTCGTACGCCGGGTCCTTGGCCCCGCTCAGGCCGCGCGGGAAGGCGATCGCCGCCGGGTCGCCCTCCTTGGCGAGCCGGTCGATCACCGGACCGCCGGGGAAGCCCAGGTCCAGCACGCGTGCGATCTTGTCGAAGGCCTCGCCGGCGGCGTCGTCGATCGTCGCGCCCATGGGCCGTACGTCGGCGGTGATGTCGGGCGCGAGGAGCAGCGAGGAGTGGCCGCCGGAGACGAGCAGCGCCATCGTCGGCTCGGGCAGCGGGCCGTGTTCGAGCTGGTCGACGCAGATGTGCGAGGCGAGGTGGTTCACCCCGTACAGCGGCTTGCCCAGGGCGTAGGCGTACGACTTCGCCGCGGAGACGCCGACCAGCAGCGCGCCGGCGAGGCCGGGCCCCGCCGTCACCGCGATGCCGTCCAGGTCGCGGGCGCTGACGCCCGCCTCCTTCAGCGCGCGCTCGATGGTCGGGACCATCGCCTCCAGGTGGGCGCGCGAGGCGATCTCGGGCACGACGCCGCCGAACCGGGCGTGCGCGTCGACGCTGGAGGCGACCGCGTCGGCCAGCAGGGTCGTGCCGCGGACGATGCCGACACCGGTCTCGTCGCAGGAGGTCTCGATACCGAGTACGAGCGGTTCGTCAGCCATCAGAGGTCTCTGTTCCTTGTACGGTCAGTCGCATGACGAGGGCGTCGATGTTGCCGGGCTGGTAGTAGCCGCGGCGGAATCCGATGGGCTCGAAGCCGAAGCGCTCGTACAGCTTCTGTGCCCTTGTGTTGTCCACCCGCACTTCGAGGAGCACCTCGTCGCACTCGAAGGCGGTGGCGTGCTGGAGCAGGTCGGTCAGCAGCCGGGAGCCGAGGCCGGTGCCCCACTGGCCGCGGTCGACGGCGATGGTCTGTACGTCGCCGAGACCGCCGGCGGCGGCCAGGCCCGCGTAGCCGACGATCCGGCCGTCGTCGTCCTCGGCCACCACGTAGCGGCGGGTGGCCTGCGGGCCCCGGGAGTGCGCGAGTTCCGACCAGAACATGCCGGGCGACCAGGCGTCCTCGGGGAACAGCTCGTGTTCGAGCTCCAGCACCGGCTGCAGGTCCCACCAGCGCATCTCACGCAAGGTGGTGACGCTCACTTGGGGGTGACCACCTTGTAGTTCTTCGGGACCTGGGCGTCGGGGCGGCGCAGGTACAGCGGCTGGAGCGGCAGGAACTCCTCGCCCGCCCGCAGCTTCTCGGCCGCCAGCGCGGCGAGCGCCGCGGCGCTCACGTGCTCGGGGCCGCGGGTGTCCGGGAACGTCTCCGGGTACAGCAGCGCGCCCGCGCCGACGGCGGGCAGTCGGGCGACCTGGCCGGCGATGTCGGCGGGGCGGTCGACGGCCGCGTCGGTCGCACGGGTGCGGGCGTTCTCGTACCGCGCCCAGTAGACCTCCTTGCGCCGGGCGTCGGTCGCCACCACGAAGGGCGTGGTGAGACCGGCCGCGTAGGCGAGGCCGTCCAGCGTGCACACCCCGTGCACCGGTACGCCGAGCGCGGAGGCGAACGTCGCGGCCGTGACCAGGCCGACCCGCAGTCCCGTGTACGGCCCGGGGCCGACGCCGACGACGATGCCGGTGACGGCGTCGAGCTTCACCCCGGCGTCCGCGAGCACCCGGTCGACGGCGGGCAGGAGCAGTTCCCCGTGACGGCGCGCGTCCACACTGCTGGACTCGGCGAGGACGGAGGAGCCGTCGTGGAGGGCGGCGGTGACGGCGGGCGTGGCGGTATCCATGGCGAGCAAGAGCACGCAAACAGCCTACGGCTCCGGCGAGGGAGCCATGGCGGCCCCGTCGAACGGAGCCACGGTGCTACCGTCACCCCGAGCACAGGTATTCGGGAAACACACGCATCCAAGAGGTGGGCAGGGTGGCACGGAGCAGCTCGGGATTCGTGGCCGGGCTCACGGCGGCCGCGCTGGCCGTCGTCGGTTTCCTCGCCTATCAGGCGGCGGCGGACGTCCCCGATGATCTCGCCGCTCCGAAGCCGCCGAGCGCCTCCCCTTCCGCCACGACTCCCGGCGCCGCGGCGTCCCAGAAGCCGAAGGATCCGCTGGCGGTGCCGGCCGGCTCCGGCACCGGGATGCGTGTCGTGTACGCGCTCGGCGACCGACGGGTGTGGCTCGTGGACGCGAACGGCAGGGCCGGGCGGACCTTCGAGGTCATGCCCTCCACCGTCAGCCCGAAGCCCGGCTCCTACACGGTCACTTCGCGGTCGGGCAGCGTGTCCGGCTCCGACGGCGTGCCGGTCGAGCATGTGGTGCGGTTCGCGAACGAGGGCGGTGTGTCCGTCGGCTTCAGCGCGGCGGTCGACGGCTCGATGGCCAGTCCCGACCCGACGAAGAAGACGGGCGGCGTGCGGATGAAGCGCGCCGACGGCGACGCGCTGTGGGTGTTCGCGACGATCGGCTCGAAGGTCGTCGTCGTCCCCTAGGGCTCTCGTTCGGATCGTGCCAGGGCCCGCGGGCCCTGGCACGCATGCGTACGCCATCACCCGAACGGGTGATGGCGTACGAGCCCGTGCGACTCACCCGCGCGGGACCCGTACGGATCAGGCGGCGTCCCGGTGGGTCTCGGGGTGGCGCGTGGGACGGCGCGTCTCGTTCTCGCGGGGTGGGGTCGACACGGCGCTGGCCGCCGCGCAGGACGCCAGCAGGTCCCGCATCGACACGGCCGACGGCAGCGGTTTCGCCGGTGCGGGCCTGGACGGCTGCTGACGTGACTGGGCTTCGCGCTCCGATGCCGGCATGGACGCCTCCTGGGCTCCGGGGGCAGCAAGTTAGGTAGACCTAACCAGGGCTCGGTACCATGTCATCACGCGGTGCGTCGTGGGCGCAACATTTTCCCGACGTCTTGTCGGAACACACGGATGTCCAAAGCCGGCCGCCCGGGAACCGGGGCGTCCTACGCGGCCGTCGCGGCCAGGTCCGTGTCCGCCCAGCGGGCGCCGTGACCGACCAGGGTCACCACACGGCGGTCGTCCTCCGTGGGTCCCACCACCCGGTCGATGATCACGTGCAGCCGGTCCTCCGACAGGTCCTCGACCTTGCCGTCGCCCCATTCCACGACCACCACCGACTCGGGCAGCGAGACGTCGAGGTCGAGGTCCTCCATCTCGTCGAGGCCGCCGCCCAGGCGGTACGCGTCGACGTGGACCAGCGCCGGACCGCCCGTCAGCGGCGGGTGGACACGGGCGATGACGAACGTCGGGGACGTGACAGCGCCCCGGACGCCGAGGCCCTCCCCGAGGCCGCGGGTCAGCGTCGTCTTGCCGGCGCCGAGCTCGCCCGTGAGCATCACGAGGTCACCGGGGCGCAGCAGCTTGGCGAGGCTGCGGCCCAGGTTCTGCATCTCCTCGGGTGAGTCGACCGTCAGTCGGGCCCGAGCGGCGGCGGCGGTCTCAGCCGCCGGGCTGTGCGGTGCTTCCATACCGACCAACGGTAGCCGCTGCCGGCACCGCTCCGGCCCGCACCAGAAGGTCCGCGAGGCGGTCCGTGACGGCCTCCGGATGCTCCAGCATCACCAGGTGGCCCGCGTCCGGCACGATGACCAGCTCGGCCGCCGGCTCGCTCTCCCGCAGCAGGTCCGCGATCGCCTCGCTGTGCGTGCTCGGCGTGACCAGATCCTTGTCACCCGCGAGGACGAGCACCGGGATCCCCTGGAAGACGGCGAGCGCCTCGGCCTTGTCGTGCTCGGCGAAGGCCGGATAGAACTCGGCGACCACGTCGATGGGCGTCGACTCGATCATCCGTTCCGCGAACCGGGCGACGGCGGGGTCGACGTCCTTCGAGGAGAACGAGTACCGCTTGACGAGCCCGGCGAACAGGTCGGCCGTGGCCCTGCGTCCTCGCTCGACCAGTTCGGCCTGCGAGCCCAGCGCACGCAGCACGCCCGGCAGGACCCGCCGTACCGCGTTCACCCCGGCCACCGGCAGCCCGTAGCTGACCTCGCCCAGCTTCCCGGACGACGTGCCGACGAAGGCCGCCGCCACCACCCGCTCCCGCACCAGCTCCGGGGCATGGGCCGCGAGCGCCATCATCGTCATGCCGCCCATGGAGTGGCCGACCAGTACCAGCGGCCCCTGGGGGGCCGCCGCGTCGATGACCGCCTTCAGGTCCCGGCCGAGCTGGTCGATCGTCACCGGCAGGCCGCCCGGCCCGGCCTGCGCCGCGCCCCGGCCCGACCGGCCGTGGCTGCGCTGGTCCCAGTGGACGGTACGCACCAGACCGCGCAGCGCGGCGCGCTGGAAGTGCCACGAGTCCTGGCTGAGGCAGTAGCCGTGACTGAAGACGACGGTGACCGGGGCCGGCGCCTTGCGCCCGAAGAGCCTGCGGCGGCGCGGTGCGGCGGCCTCCGGGTCCACCTCGTCCACTTCGTAGTAGAGGGCGGTGCCGTCGTCGGCGAGGGCCTTCCCCGGTGTGCCGCGCAGGGCGCCGTACGGACCCGACGCGTCGAGCGCGAGCCGTGCCTTCCTGCGCATCCCGCGGCCGACGGTCAGCCGCTCCAGCGCGACACCGGCCGCGGCGCCCGCGGCGACCACGCCTATCGCCGCTCCGGCGAAGCCCGCGCGACGCCAGCTGTCCGAAGCCGCGGCGGCCGCCGCGGCTTCGACCACGGCCTCGGCCGCGTCCCCCGTACCGGTCTCGCTCACCGTGCCGCTCTCCTAGTCGTGGGAGTCGTGGGCGTGTGCCTCTGGCTCTTCGTTCAGATGGACGCGCGGGACCCTGGTACCGATCCGCGTGACGATCTCGTACGCGATGGTGTCCGCGGCCTGTGCCCAGTCCTCGGCGGTCGGCTCGCCCCGGTCGCCCGGACCGAACAGGATCGCCTCCGTGCCCTCCGGGACGGTCGTGCCGCCGAGATCGACGACGAACTGGTCCATCGCGACCCGTCCGGCCACCCGCCGCCACTCGCCCGCGACCAGGACCGGCCCCTTGCCGGAGGCGTGCCGGGGGATGCCGTCCGCGTAGCCCACGGGGATCAGACCGAGCGTGGTCTCGTCGTCCGTGACGTAGTGGTGGCCGTAGCTGACGCCGTGACCGGCGGGAACGTGCTTGACCAGGGCGACGGACGCGGCGAGCGTCATCACCGGCCGCAGCCCGAAGTCGGCCGGTGTGCCCAGTTCCGGCGCGGGCGAGATCCCGTACATCGCGATGCCGGTGCGTACGAGGTCGAAGTGCGACTCCGGGACCGTGAGCGTCGCCGGGGAATTGGCCATGTGCCGCACCTCGGGATCGATGCCGGCCTTCTCCGCGTGGTCCACCATGTCGCGGAACACGGCAAGTTGGGCGGCGATCGAGGGGTGGCCGGGCTCGTCGGCGCAGGCGAAGTGGGACCACAGACCGGTCACCCGGACGAGCCCGTCGTCCTCCGCCGTGCGCGCGGCGGCGACCAGCTCGGGCCAGTCGGCGGGCTGGCACCCGTTACGGCCCAGACCGGTGTCGGCCTTGAGCTGGACACGGGCGGGGCGGCCGGCCGCCTTCGCCGCCGCGGTGACCTCCTCCAGCGCCCACATGCCGCTCAGGGACATGTCCAGGTCCGCCTCGATGCCCTCGCGCCAGGGGCCGCCGGGCGTCCACAGCCAGCACATCACGCGGCTCTCGACACCGGCCGCGCGCAGGGCGAGCGCCTCGTGGGGCGTGGCCGTACCGAGCCAGGTCGCGCCGGCCGCCAGCGCCGCGCGGGCGCACGGCACCATGCCGTGGCCGTACGCGTCGGACTTCACGACGGCCATCAGCGCGGCGCGCGGCGCGCGGGCGCGCAGGGCACGCACATTGGCGCGCAGGGCCGCCAGGTCGATCTCGGCCCGTGCGCGCAGTGGTGCGGAACGGCTGCTCGGTGCTGTGTGACTCATCGCGCCCAGTGTCTCAGAGCCGTACGGCCGGATCCGTACGGCAGGCGGTCGCGTGCGTCACTCACCGTGCACCGGCCCGGCCGGCGCGGGCCTCGGGCGGGCGCCGCGCCCCGTCAGGCGGCGCTCACGTCCCGCCACGCGGCCGGGAGCGCCTCGGCGACTTCGAGCGCCGTGATCGGCGTGCCGTCCGCCGCCGCGTGACGGGCCGCCAGACCGTGCAGATAGGCGGCCGCCGAACCCGCGTCGCGCGCGCCGAGACCAGCGGCCAGCAGGGAACCGGCCAGGCCCGAGAGCACATCGCCGCTGCCGGCCGTGGCAAGCCACGAGGAGCCCATCGGGTTGACCCGCACCGGTGACTTCTCCCCGTCGGGCGCGGCGACCAGGGTCGTGGAGCCCTTGAGGAGGACCGTGGCCCCGAACCGCGCGGCCAGTTCCCGCACGGAACCGAGCCTCGAGGCCTCCACCTCCTCACGGCCCACGCCCAGCAGCGCCGCCGCCTCCCCGGCGTGCGGGGTCAGCAGGGTCGGCGCCGCCCGGTCACGGACGGCCGCGGGGTCCAGCAGGCGCAGACCGTCCGCGTCGACGAGGACCGGGACGTCCGAGTCCAGCACCTCCTCCACCGCACCGGGGTTGTCGCCGAGCCCCGGGCCGACGACCCAGGCCTGAACCCTGCCCGCCTTCCCGGGGGGCCCGGCGTGCACCAGGCACTCGGGGTGGCGGGCGATCACGGCGTCGGCCGCCGGGCCGACGTACCGCACGGCCCCCGCGCCGCCGCGCAGCGCGCCGGCGATCGAGAGCACGGCCGCCCCCGGATAGCGCGCGGACCCGGCGACGACGCCGACGACGCCGCGCCGGTACTTGTCGCTCTCCGCGGCCGGCACCGGCAACATCCGGGCCAGATCCGCGTGTTGGAGTGCCTCCAGCACGGGCACGGAGGGCAGGTGCTCCTCGAGCCCGATGCCGACGAGCCGCACGGTGCCCGCGTACTCCTTGGCCGGGTCGACGAGCAGCCCCGGCTTGTACGTCCCGAACGTGACGGTCGCGTCCGCGCGGAGCGCCTCGCCCTGGACCCGGCCCGTGTCGGCGTCGACGCCGCTGGGCAGATCGACCGCCACGATCACGGCGTCGGAACCGCGGGCCGCCCGCGCCACGGGCACGGCGTCCTCCCGCAGTCCGCCACGTCCTCCGATGCCGGTGATCCCGTCCAGCACCAGATCGGCCGACGCGAGCGCCTCGAACGGGTCGTCGGCGACCCGCCCGCCGGCGGCGAGCAGCGCCGCGAGCCCACCCTCGTGGACGCGGCCGCGGGCGAGCGGCACGGCGACGACACCGGCGCCGCGGCGCGCCAGCCGGGCCCCGGCGTACAGGGCGTCACCGCCGTTGTCGCCGCTGCCCACGAGCAGTACGACCCGGGCCCCGTACACCCGCCCGAGCAGCCCTGCGCAGGCCGCGGCCAGTCCGGCGGCGGCCCGCTGCATGAGCGCCCCCTCCGGTAGCCGCGCCATGAGCTGAGCCTCGGCGTGCCTCACGGTCTCCACGCTATACGCAGTACGCATGCCCCCGAGTCTGCCGCAGCCCCCGCCCCCGCGCGCGACCACCACGACGCAAGTCCTCCACCCGCGACCGGAGTTACGCCCGCCACGCCGTGCCACCCGGCCGACTCACGGGCCGCCGCGTCCGGGCACCGGGCCCGGGGCCGCCTCGCCGGGCCGCGCAGAGCCGCCCGACCGCGAGCGGCCCCGCCGGGCCGCACCGCGCCGAGTGCCGGCACCAGGCCGGGCCGCCGGCCCCGGGCCGCCTGCCGGGCCCCGTCGCGCCGAGTGCCGCCCGGGCCCAAGTGCGGCCCTGCGACGCCGAAGCCAAGCCCGAATCGCGGCCTGCCACGCCGGGCGCCGGGTCGGAGTACGACCGCCGTGTCGAACGCCGGGCAGGATGCGTGGCCCACCACGCCAGGCCGGGCCACCGGCCGGGGGACACCTCGCCGCGCCGAGTGCCGCCACCACGCCGGGCCGCCCGGGCCCAAGCGCGGCCCTGCGACGCCGACGCCAGGCCCGAATTGCGGCCAGCCAGGCCGGGCGCCGGGCCAGAGTACGACCGCCGTGTCGAACGCCGGGCAGGATGCGTGGCCCACCACGCCAGGCCGGGCCACCGGCCCCGGGCGACACCCCGCCGCGCCGAGTGCCGCCACCACGCCGGGCCGCCCGGGCCCAAGCGCGGCCCTGCGACGCCGAAGCCAAGCCCGAATTGCGGCCAGCCAGGCCGGGCGCCGGGCCGGAGTACGACCGCCGTGTCGAACGCCAGGCAGGATGCGTGGCCCACCACGCCAGGCCCGGCCACCGGCCCCGGGGGACACCTCACCGGGCCGCGCAGAGCCGCCCGGACCAAGGGCGGCCCCGCCGGGCCGCCCGGACCAAGGTGGCCCGGCACGGCTCCTCAGCCCTCCGCGATCACGACCGCCGAGGCGATTCCCGCGTCGTGGCTGAGCGACACGTGCCAGGAACGTACGCCCAGTTCGGCCGCGCGGGCGGCGACCGTGCCGTGGACGCGGAGCAGCGGCCGGCCCGAGTCCTCCACGTACACCTCCGCGTCCGTCCACAGCAGGCCGGCCGGCGCGCCCAGTGCCTTCGCGAGCGCCTCCTTCGCGGCGAACCGCGCCGCGAGGGAGGCGTAACCCCTGCGCTCACCGCTCGGCAGCAGCAACTCCCGCTCCAGGAAGAGCCGCTCCGCCATGCCCGGCGTCCGCTTCATGGACGCGGCGAAACGTTCGACCTCCGCCACGTCGATCCCCACCCCGATGATCATTCGACACTCATTCCACCGTCACGGACTTGGCCAGGTTCCGCGGCTGGTCCACCTCGTTGCCACGAGCCGTGGCCAGTTCGCAGGCGAAGACCTGCAGCGGCACCGCGGCGACCATCGGCTGGAGCAGCGTCGGCGTCGCCGGGATCCGGACCAGGTGGTCGGCGTAGGGCACGACCGCCTCGTCGCCCTCCTCCGCGATCACGATGGTCCGGGCGCCGCGGGCCCGGATCTCCTGAATGTTGGACACGATCTTGTCATGCAGCACCGAGCGCCCGCGGGGCGACGGCACGACGACCACGACGGGCAGATCCTTCTCGATCAGCGCGATCGGCCCGTGTTTGAGCTCACCCGCGGCGAACCCCTCCGCGTGCATGTAGGCGAGCTCCTTGAGCTTCAACGCGCCTTCCAGCGCCACGGGATACCCCACATGGCGCCCGAGGAAGAGCACCGTGTTCTTGCCGGCCAGGGAGCGCGCCAGCTCCCGCACCGGCTCCATCGTCTCCAGCACCCGCTCGACCTGTCCGGAGATCTGCGCCAGGTCGCGGACGACGGCCCTGATCTCGTCGCCCCACTTGGTGCCGCGCACCTGCCCCAGGTAGAGGGCGACCAGGTAGCAGGCCACCAGCTGGGTCAGGAACGCCTTGGTGGAGGCGACCGCCACCTCCGGCCCGGCGTGGGTGTAGAGCACGGCGTCCGACTCGCGGGGGATCGTCGACCCGTTGGTGTTGCAGATGGCCAGCACCCTGGCGCCCTGTTCACGGGCGTGCCGCAGCGCCATCAGGGTGTCCATGGTCTCGCCCGACTGCGAGATGGCGACGACCAGCGTCCGCTGGTCCAGGATCGGGTCCCGGTAGCGGAACTCGCTCGCCAGCTCGACCTCGCAGGGGATACGGGTCCAGTGCTCGATGGCGTACTTGGCGATCAGCCCGGCGTGGAAGGCGGTCCCGCAGGCGACGATGACGACCTTGTCCGCCTCGCGCAGCACGGACTGCGGGATGCGCACCTCGTCGAGGGTCAGCGACCCCGACTCGTCCACCCGGCCGAGGAGTGTGTCGGCGACCGCCTTGGGCTGCTCGGCGATCTCCTTGAGCATGAAGTAGTCGTAGCCGCCCTTCTCGGCGGCGGAGGCGTCCCAGTCCACGTGGTAGGCCCGCACCTCCGCGGGTTCCCCGTCGAAACCGGTGACCGTCACGGCGTCCCGGCGGAGCTCGACCACCTGGTCCTGGCCGAGCTCGATCGCCGACCGGGTGTGGGCGATGAACGCGGCCACGTCCGACGCCAGAAAGGACTCGCCGTCACCGACTCCCACCACCAGCGGGGAGTTGCGCCGGGCGCCGACCACCACGTCCGGCTCGTCGGCGTGCACCGCCACCAGCGTGAACGCGCCCTGCAGCCGGCGGCACACCATACGCATCGCCTCTGCGAGGTCACCGCAGGACGAGAACGACTCCGCCAGCAGGTGCGAGACGACCTCGGTGTCGGTCTCCGACTCCAGACCGTGCCCGCGCTCGGCGAGCTCGGCGCGCAGGGCGGCGAAGTTCTCGATGATGCCGTTGTGCACGACGGCCACGCGGCCCGCGTTGTCCAGGTGAGGGTGCGCGTTGGCGTCGGTGGGGCCGCCGTGCGTGGCCCAGCGTGTATGGCCGATGCCCGTGGAGCCGCTCGGCAGCGGCCGGTCCGCCAGCTCCTTCTCCAGATTGACGAGCTTGCCCGCCTTCTTCGCCGCCGCGAGCCCCCCGTCGGCGAGTACCGCGACTCCGGCCGAGTCGTAGCCGCGGTACTCGAGCCGCTTCAGTCCGGCGATGACCACATCGAGCGCCGACTGTCCGCCGACGTAACCCACGATTCCGCACATGTCGGCAGCCTACGGTTCCGGGCCGGTGCGGGCAGGTCACGTCGGCGGGCGGGTGGCCGGCCGGGGCCCGGGTCAGCCGAGCTTGGCCGCCTGGGCGTCGATGACGGCGGTGGGCAGCGGCAGGTCACCCTCGGGAGCCATCAGGTTGAACGAGGAGAACGACACGAAGGTGCCGCCCTTGCGCACGACGGCCACGTTGAACGGCAGCTTCTCGCCGTCCTGCTCGGCGGTCATCGTCCACGCCACGGCCTCGTCGCCGCCCGAGACCTCGGCCTCGGTCATCTTGACGATCTTCTGCTCCGTGCCGGCCATCGTCATGGTGAAGCCGCCGGCGCAGGCCGTCCCCGCGGACTTGACCGCCGCGAAGGCGTCAGCGGCCCCCTGGCCCTCGTACGACGAGAGCGCGACCAGCGACGTCGTGATGTCGAAGGCGCCTTCTATCGCGCCGTCCTTGCCGGCTTCCTTCACGTCGGGCTCCGCGGTGGCCCGCCGCTTCACCGTGGCGACCGGCGCGCCCATGGGCGTGCCGGCGAGTGCCCGGGCGAGCGGCTCGCACTCGGGCTTCTCCGTCTTGACGTCCTTGGCGGCGATGTCGTCCTGCGGCCCGACCTTCACGATCTTGTGGGCCTTGACGTCGCCCTCGGCGAGCGCGATCTTCTCCAGTTCGGCCGCGGTCAGAGCCTTGGCCGCGGGCTCCGCGGCAGCGGAGTCCTTGCCGTTGCCCTTCTCCTTCGTCCCCCCGTCGGAACCCTCGCCACCGCAGGCGGTGACCAGGAGAACCAGTGAGGCCGCGGCGGCGGCCAGAGCAGTACGGCGTACAGCGGTGCTTCGCATGGCGCGTTTTCCTTGCGTGATCGCAGCGACCCCTCCCGGGGTGACGGCTCACGCCTGTCGTGCCCCGAATCGCTGCTGGTGAGCCGTACGATAACGCGCCCCGCCGACACCGCGGTCCGGCCGCCCTCGCCTCACAGCTTCGCCCGGTACGCCCTCATCGCCAGCGGACAGAAGACCAGGGTGATGCCGGCCGCCCACACCAGCGACCACAGGACCGGCTCGGCCACGGGACCGCCGAGCAGCAGGCCGCGGAACGCGTCGGACAGGTGCGTCACCGGATTGACGTCGCTGAAGGCCTGCAGCCAGCCCGGCATCGTGTCCACCAGTACAAAGGCGCTGCTGGTGAACGTGATCGGGAAGATGAGGGTGAAGCCGAACGCCTGCACCTTCTCCGCGTCACCCGCGAGCATCCCGATGAGCACGGCGGTCCACGACACGGCAGCTGCGAACACCACCAGCAACAGCGCGCCGAGCAGGAATCCGCCCAGGCCGCCGGTCACCCGGAAGCCGAGGAGCAGCCCGAGACCGATCATCAGCAGCATGGCCCACACGTGCTTCGTGAGGTCCGCGGTGATGCGGCCGACCAGCGGGGCGGAGCGCGCTATGGGCAGGCTGCGCAGCCGGTCGAAGACGCCCTTGGTGAGGTCGGTGTTCAACGCCATGGCCGTGTACATGGTCATGAAGAGGGTGTTCTGCACGATGATCCCGGGCAGCGCGTACTTCAGATACGCGTCCGGGGAGCCGGCCATCTGCCCGCCCAGCACATAGGTGAACAGGAAGACGAACATGATCGGCGTGATGCTGTAGTCGACCAGCTCCAGCGGATTGTGCTTGACCGCCACGAGACTGCGCCAGGCCATCGTGAACGTCTGCCTGATCCCGTCGAGCGGTTTCACCCTGCCCGACCGGCCCGGCGTGAGCGGCATCGTCGTCGCGGTCATGTCGAACTCACCGCCTTCTCCCTCTCCGTCCCGTCGACCGCGTGGCGGGCCTCCTCCGCCTCGCGGGCGGACTCGTCCGGCCGGCCGGAGTCCTGCGCGGGCTCGGCCCGGTGCCCGGTCAGCGCCAGGAACACCTCGTCCAGGGACGAACGCCGCAGCGTCAGCTCGCCCACCGCTATCCCCTCGCGGTCCAGCCTGCGCACGACCGCCGGCATCAGCTCGGCGTCGTTGACCGGCACGGTGACCGACTCGCCCTCGGTCTGCGTCTGCGAACCGGCCGTCTCCGCAACCAGGGCGCGGGTCCGCGCCAGGTCCTGCGGGGCCACCGGTCTCACCTGGAGCACCTGGCCCCCGACTTCGGACTTCAGCGCGTCCGGCGTGCCCTCGGCGATGACCCGGCCCTTGTCGACGACCACGATGTCGTCCGCGAGCTGGTCCGCCTCGTTCAGATACTGGGTGGTCAGCAGCGCGGTCGCGCCGTCCGCGACCAGGGCCCGCAGCATGTCCCACAGCTCCCCGCGGCTGTGCGGATCCAGGCCCGTCGTCGGCTCGTCCAGGAACAGGATGCTCGGGCGGCCGACCAGGCTCGCCGCGAGGTCCAGCCTGCGCCGCATGCCGCCGGAGAACGTCTTCACCGCCCGTCCCGCCGCGTCGCTGAGCTGGAAGCGGTCCAGCAGTTCGCCGGCCCGCGCCTTGGACTCCCGTCTCGGCAGGCCGAGGAGACGGCCGATGAGCAGCAGATTCTCCGTGCCGGTGAGGTTCTCGTCCACCGCCGCGTACTGCCCGGTGAGGCCTATGAGGGAGCGCACCTTGCCGGCCTCACGGACGACGTCGTGGCCGGCCACCGTCGCCCGGCCGCCGTCGGGGGTCAGCAGTGTGGCGAAGATCCGTACGGCAGTCGTCTTCCCCGCCCCGTTCGGTCCCAGCAGGCCCAGCACAGAGCCGGTGCGGGCCGTCAGGTCGACGCCTGCCAGCGCTTCGGTCTCCTTGAAACGCTTGATCAGTCCTTCCGCCTGGATGGCATAGCTCATGAGACAACCTCCGGGTCCGCGGACGTCGCGGGTCGGCGCCCACCTCACCCATAACTGTGACGCACGCCACTGACATTCCACCGGGGACGGCCGCGGCGGGGCCCGCCCCGCGTGACCGAGCACACCACCCATAACCGAGTCGCACCCACGACAATGGCCCTGTGATCACTTCGCCGCCACGAAGCGCCCACCGCCGGGCCGAGCACGCGTCGACGCCGTACGTCGACCTCACCCGCGCGGAGTGGAGCGCCCTGCGCGAGAGAACCCCGCTGCCCCTCAGTGCCGAGGAGGTCGAGCAGCTCCGCGGGCTCGGCGACGTCATCGACCTCGACGAGGTGCGGGACGTCTACCTCCCGCTGTCCAGACTGCTGAACCTCTACGTCCAGGCCAGCGCCGGCCTCCGCGGCGCCCTCAACACCTTCCTCGGCGACGCGGGAGGCGGCCACGGTGAACAGCGCGGCACGCCCTTCGTCATAGGGGTCGCCGGCTCCGTGGCCGTCGGCAAGTCGACCGTCGCCCGGCTCCTCCAGGCCCTGCTCGCGCGCTGGCCCGAGCATCCGCGGGTGGAGCTGGTGACCACCGACGGGTTCCTGCTTCCCATGAAGGAGCTCAAGGCCCGTGGGCTGATGTCCCGCAAGGGCTTCCCCGAGTCGTACGACCGCCGGGCGCTGACCCGGTTCGTCGCGGACATCAAGGCGGGCAAGGACGAGGTCACGGCACCGGTCTACTCCCACCTCATCTACGACATCGTCCCGGACGAGCGTCTGACCGTGCGCCGCCCGGACATCCTGATCGTCGAAGGGCTGAACGTCCTCCAGCCGGCGCTGCCCGGCAAGGACGGCCGGACCCGGGTCGGTCTCGCCGACTACTTCGACTTCAGCGTGTACGTCGACGCCCGGCCGGAGGACATCGAGACCTGGTACCTCAACCGTTTCCGCAAGCTGCGGGAGACGGCGTTCCAGAATCCTTTCTCCTACTTCAGGAAGTACACGCAGGTCTCCGAGGAGGAGGCACTCGACTACGCCCGCACCATGTGGCGGACCATCAACAAGCCCAATCTGCTGGAGAATGTGGCTCCCACCCGCGGCCGCGCCACACTGGTGCTGCGCAAGGGCCCGGACCACAAGGTGCAGCGGCTGTCACTGCGCAAGCTCTAGGAGACTCCGGCGTGCTGCATCTGCGTCTGATCACCCCTGCCGACCGCACCGCGGAGGTGATCGGTCTGCTCGAGAAGACGGTGGGCACGGCGCATCTCGCGGTCGTCCCCGGGGCCGCCCGTGACCCGCAGGGTGATCTGGTGATGTGCGACGTCGCGCGCGAGGCGGGTGACGAGCTGCTCGCCGCACTGCGCGACCTGGGCATCGACGAATGCGGCTCCGTCGCCGTGGAGAACATCGATCTCTCCCTGTCGCACCGCGCGGACCGGGCCGAGAAGGCGGCGCCCGGCGAGGCCGCGGACGCGGTCCTGTGGGAGCAGCTGTCGGACGCCACGCACGAGGAGTCGACCCTCAGCGTCACCTACATCGCGTTCCTCACGCTGGCGACGATGATCGCCGCCTGTGGTGTGGTGCTGGACAACGCGATCCTGATCGTGGGAGCGATGGCGGTCGGCCCGGAGTTCGGCCCGCTGGCCGGTTTCTGCACGGCCATCGTCCGCCGCGCCCCACGCCTCGCGATGCGCTCGTTCGTGGCGCTGATGGCCGGGTTCGCCGCGGCGATGCTGGTGACGGTGGGCTTCAGCCACTTCATGGACGCGGTGAACCTCTTCGAGCTGTCGAAGCTGAAGGCGGAACGCCCCAACACCAGCTTCATCTACAACCCGGACTGGTTCTCCTTCGTCGTCGCCCTGCTGGCCGGCACGGCCGGGATGCTGTCGCTCACCTCGTCGAAGTCGGGCGCCCTGGTCGGCGTCGCCATCTCCGTGACCACGGTGCCCGCCGCGGCGAACGCGGCGGTCGCCTTCAGTTACAGCTACTACGGACAGGCCTGGGGCTCGACCGAGCAGCTGCTGCTGAACCTGCTGGGCATCGTGCTGGCCGGGACGCTGACGCTGCTGGCCCAGAAGTTCTTCTGGGCCAGGAAGCGCCGGAGCACCGCGGCCGCCGGGGTCGGGTGACACCGGCGCGGACACACGGACGCCCGGTCCGGGACACAGGTCCCCGACCGGGCGTACGTACTTCTGCGGTGTGACCCGGCGGCCCGACTCAGCCGAGCGCGGACTTCACCACGTCGGCCAGCCGGCCCGCGACGCACCGCGCCTGCTCGATGTCGGCGGCCTCGACCATGACCCGCACCAGCGGCTCCGTGCCGGAGGGACGCAGCAGCACCCGGCCGGTGGAGCCGAGCTCGCGCTCGGCCTCTGCGACCGCGTGCGAGAGCTCGGCGGAGGTCTGCACCCGGGACTTGTCCACGTCGGGCACGTTCACGAGGACCTGCGGCAGGCGCTCCATCACGCCCACCAGGTCGGCCAGCGTCCGGCCGGTCGCCGCGACCCGCGCCGCGAGCATCAGACCGGTCAGCGTGCCGTCGCCGGTCGTGGCGTGGTCGAGCACGATCACATGGCCGGACTGCTCACCGCCGAGGCCGAAGCCGTGCGCCTTCATGGCCTCGAGGACATATCGGTCGCCGACCGCCGTCTGCACCAGCTCGACGCCCTCGCGCTCCATCGCCAGCTTGAAGCCCAGGTTGGACATCACGGTGGCGACGACGGTGTTGCCGCGCAGCGTTCCCGCCTCGCGCATGGCGAGCGCCAGCACGGCCAGGATCTGGTCCCCGTCGATCTCGTTGCCCTGCGCGTCCACCGCGAGGCAGCGGTCGGCGTCACCGTCGTGCGCGACGCCGAGGTCGGCCCCGTGCTCGACGACGGCGGCCTTCAGCATCTCGAGGTGGGTGGACCCGCAGCCGTCGTTGATGTTGAGCCCGTCGGGCTCGGCACCGATCGTGACGACCTCCGCGCCGGCCCGCGCGAACGCCTCGGGCGAGACGCGGGAGGCGGCGCCGTGCGCCTCGTCGAGGACGACCTTGAGGCCGTCGAGACGGTTGGGCAGCACGGCGATCAGGTGGGCCACGTACTTGTCGAAGCCCTCGTCGTAGTCGCTCACCCGGCCGACGCCCGAGCCCGTCGGACGCTCCCACGGCTCGCCGGTCCGGTGCTGCTCGTAGACCTGCTCGATACGGTCCTCGAGCTCGTCCGCGAGCTTGTGGCCGCCGCGGGCGAAGAACTTGATGCCGTTGTCCGGCATGGCGTTGTGACTCGCGGAGAGCATCACACCGAGATCGGCGCCGAGCGCCCCGGTGAGGTACGCCACCGCCGGGGTCGGCAGCACGCCGACGCGCAGCACGTCGACGCCCGCGCTCGCCAGGCCCGCCACCACGGCGGCTTCCAGGAACTCTCCGGATGCGCGGGGGTCGCGGCCGACCACCGCGGTCGGGCGATGGCCCGCGAACGTGCCCGCTTCAGCGAGCACATGTGCCGCCGCGACCGACAGGCCGAGCGCGAGCTCCGCCGTCAGATCCGCGTTGGCGACGCCGCGTACACCGTCCGTACCGAAGAGTCGTCCCACTGTTGTTCCTCCGAGAATGCTGAATGCTCGAACCGTTGTTCGCCCGAGGTGGTCGATAGACGAACGCCCCGGCAGCACGGAGTGCCGCCGGGGCGAACGAAAAGCCGTACAGGATGTCTGCAGGCCAGCCTGCGATTTAGCGCTTGCTGTACTGCGGGGCCTTACGGGCCTTCTTGAGACCGGCCTTCTTGCGCTCGACCGCACGGTCGTCGCGGGAGAGGAAGCCGGCCTTCTTGAGGGCGCCGCGGTTGTTGTCCACGTCGGCCTCGTTCAGCGCGCGGGCCACACCGAGGCGCAGGGCGCCGGCCTGGCCGGACACGCCGCCACCCGAGATACGGGCGATGACGTCGTAGCGGTTGTCGAGCTCGAGCACCTTGAAGGGCTCGTTGACTTCCTGCTGGTGCACCTTGTTCGGGAAGTAGTCCTCGAGGGTGCGACCGTTGATCTTCCACTTGCCGGTGCCCGGAACGATCCGGACGCGGGCAATGGCGTTCTTGCGACGGCCCAGGCCGGCGGCCGGCTGCGGGTCGCCGAAGCGGGACGCCATGGACTCGGTGGTGTACTCACCCTCGACCGGGGCGTCCGACTCGAAGGTGGTGACCTCCGCGTAGGTCTCTTCGCCCTCGACGGGGGTCTCAACAGTGGTCTCGGCCACGATTCTCCTCAGATTTCTTTTCGTCTTAGGGGGTGGCCGGAACTACTGCGCGACCTGGGTGATCTCGAACGGGACCGGCTGCTGAGCAGCGTGCGGGTGCTGGTCACCCGCGTAGATCTTCAGCTTCGAGAGCATCTGACGGCCCAGGGTGTTCTTGGGGATCATGCCCTTGATGGCCTTCTCCACAGCCTTCTCCGGGCTCTTGGCAAGAAGCTCGTCGTAGCGGACGGAACGCAGACCACCCGGGTAACCGGAGTGGCGGTACGCCATCTTCTGAGTCTTCTTGTTGCCGGAGAGGTGGACCTTCTCGGCGTTGATGATGATGACGAAGTCACCCATGTCCATGTGCGGGGCATAGGTCGGCTTGTGCTTGCCCCGGAGGAGGTTCGCTGCCGTAGTCGCCAGACGGCCCAGGACGATGTCCTGCGCGTCGATGATGTGCCACTGGCGCGTGACATCGCCGGGCTTGGGGCTGTACGTACGCACGGTCGTAGCCTTCGCTTCTTCAGTGAGTGTGGTCCTGACAAGGCCACCCGGACGATCACGACAGCCCTGGCGGCACGCGGGGACGCAACCCGAATGCCTGCCGCTGGTCATCGGCCCGGTGGACCGGCGTAAGGGCCCCTCACGTGAGATAGAGCAAGCCAATACGCATAACGAACCAGTAGAATACCTGCCTGCCCCCTGGCGGGTCAAAACAGGTCCCCGGCCCCCGGCACGCGGGAGCCGGACCGCCCCTTTTCGCGGGCTAGCGCACCCGCTCCACGCGCCGCTCGTCCCACACCGGCTCCGGTGTCTCGCGGACGACCCCGTCGGAGCCGAAGACCAGGTACCGGTCGAAGGAGCGCGCGAACCAGCGGTCGTGCGTCACGGCCAGGACCGTGCCGTCGTAGGCCTCCAGCCCCTCCTGAAGCGCCTCCGCCGACTCCAGGTCGAGGTTGTCCGTCGGCTCGTCGAGCAGCAGGGCCGTGGTCCCCGCGAGCTCCAGCAGGAGGATCTGGAAGCGCGCCTGCTGCCCGCCCGAGAGCTTCTCGAAGGGCTGGTCCCCCTGGCGCTCGAGTTCGTAGCGCCGCAGGACGGACATCGCCCCGCCGCGGTCCTTGGCGTGCTCCGTCCACAGGATGTCGACGAGCGTGCGGCCCAGCAGCTCGGGGTGGGCGTGGGTCTGGGCGAAGTGCCCGGGCACGACCCGTGCGCCCAGCTTCCACTCCCCCGTATGGGCCACGGAGGCGTCACCCGCCAGCAGCCGCAGGAAGTGCGACTTGCCCGACCCGTTGGAACCGAGGACCGCCACCCGCTCCCCGTAGAAGACCTCCAGCGAGAAGGGCTTCATCAGACCGGACAGTTCCAGCCCCTTGCAGGTCAGCGCGCGGACGCCGGTGCGTCCGCCCCGCAGCCGCATCCTGATGTCCTGCTCCCTCGGCGGCTCCGGCGGCGGGCCGGCCTCCTCGAATTTCTTGAAGCGGGTCTGCATCGCCCGGTACCGCGAGGCCATGTCCGGGCTGTTCGCCGCCTGCTGCCTCAGCCGCAGCACCAGCGCCTTCAACCGGGCGTGCTCCTCGTCCCAGCGCCGCTTCAGCTCCTCGAAACGCGCGTAGCGCTCCCGCCGCGCCTCGTGGAACGTGGCGAAGCCGCCGCCGTGGATCCACACGTCCGAGCCGGCCGGTCCCGGTTCCACCGCCACGATCCGCTCCGCCGCCCTGGCCAGCAGTTCCCGGTCGTGGGAGACGAACAGAACGGTCTTACGGGTCTCCTTCAGCCGGTCCTCGAGCCAGCGCTTGCCGGGCACGTCCAGATAGTTGTCCGGCTCGTCGAGCAGCAGCACCTCGTCGGGGCCGCGGAGCAGCGCCTCCAGCACGAGCCGCTTCTGCTCGCCCCCGGAGAGCGTCCGGACCTGGCGCCACTGCGCCTTCTCGTACGGCATTCCGAGCGCCGCCGTGGTGCACATGTCCCAGACGGTCTCCGCCTCGTACCCTCGCGCCTCCGCCCAGTCGCTCAGCGCCTGCGCGTACCTCATCTGCGCGGCCTCGTCGTCGACCGTCATGATCGCGTGCTCCGCGGAGTCCACCGCGGCCGCCGCCTCCCTGATGCGTGGCTGCGCCACCGACACCAGGAGATCCCGGACGGTGCGCTCGTCGCGGACCGAGCCGACGAACTGCCGCATCACGCCGAGCCCGCCGCTGACGCTCACCGAACCGCCGTGCGGCTGGATCTCCCCCGCGATCAGCCGCAGCAGCGTGGTCTTGCCGGCGCCGTTGGCCCCCACCAGCGCCGCCACCGCGCCCTCACCGACCCGGAACGAGGCGTCGGCGAGGAGCGGACGCCCGTCCGGCAGGTAGTACTCGAGATGCGCGGCCTCTACATGTCCCATGGGGCCGATTCTGACTGCCGGGACCGGTCCCGCCCAACAGGTTTAGGATGCGCGGCATGAGCTTTGGGCAGGGGGGACCACAGTGGGGGTCCGGCGGACAGGACCAGAACCCGTACAACCAGGGCCAGTACGGACAGAACCAGTACGGCCAGGACCCGGGCCGGTACGGTCGGAACCAGTACGGGCAGGACTCCTTCGAGCCGTTCGGCGACCGGTCGGGCAGTGACGGTACGCCCGACTGGGCCGCGCTCGCCGACGCCTCGGCCGCCCGCGCCCGCCGCAGGCGCTGGCTCATGGTCGGCGGCGGCGCACTCGCGACCGCGCTCATAGCCGGCGCCGTCGCGACCGCGATCGTCTCGTCCAACAAGGAGGGCGACGACAGCGCCTCCGACAAGAACAGCAGCCAGCTGCCCGCACCGCCGGAACTGCCGCAGAACACCACCGCGCCGGAGCCGTCGTTCTCGTCCGTGGCCCCGCTGCCGCCGCCGGACCCGAAGGAATTCATCTCCGAGCGCAAGAAGGACACCCTGCCGCTGAGCGCCGAGACGCTCTTCCCCGGCAGGAAGCTGACGATGGGCGACCGCGTCTACGACAAGGGCGCGCTGGCCCGCACCGGCAACTGCGCCTCCGCCGTCAAGGGCGCCCTGGCGACCGCCCTCGAGAGCAACGGCTGCGAGCAGGTCTTCCGCGCCACCTACAGCAAGGACGGCATCGCGGTCACGATCGCCGTCGCCACCTTCGAGAACGAGGCGAAGGCGAAGAAGGCCCTCCAGCAGGCGTCGGGCAGCGTCGTGCCGCTGCCGGGCGCGGGCGTGCCCGCGTTCTGCAAGGGCGGCCCGGTGTGCCGCTCCACGTTCAACGCCTACGGCCGCTACGCCTACTTCACGACCACCGGCTACACCACGGCCAAGTCCGTCACCAAGCAGGACACCAAGGCCTTCCAGACGGGCGACGACCTCGGCGAGTTCACGTTCCGTCAGATCGTCCGCCGCGGCGAGGCGCAGGCCTCCGCGGCGGCCTCCGCTCCGGCGCAGTAGCGGGCGAGCGCGCGTGACGGCGCGCTCCCCCGCACAGCAAGGCAGGCACCGTCGAGGCCACGCTCCCCCGCACAGCGGGCCGGCACCGTCGGGGTCACGCTCCCCAGGGGTGCGTCACGCGGCCACCGGCTCCTCCGCGCCGACGGCCGGCGGGGACGCGGAACTCACCGCGGCACTTGGCGGCGGCCCGTGGTTGTGGGCGCGCGGCCGCCGCACCGCCTGAGACGGTTCACCGAAGGGGGCGGGCGCCACCGGCGCCCGCCCCTCCGTCGTGTCCCACCGTCACAGCGGCCGTCGGACCGCCCTGCGCCGCCGTGCCGCGACGAAGAGGACGCCGCCCGCCACGACCGCCGCCGCGGCGCCGAGACCGGCCACCAGCGCCGACGAACCCGTCGCGGCCAGGCCTCCGTTCGCGGACCCGGTGGCCGGACCGCCGGTCGACCCGCCCGTGACGGGCCCGGCCGAGGAGCCACCGGCCGACCCGCCCGTGGCGGACCCGCCGCTGGAGCCACCCGTCGAACCACCGGTCGTGTCACCGGGCGGCACGTCCTTCGGGTTCACCACGACAGCCGCCTTGTCGTTGTCCGGGGTCTCGTCGTGCCGGGAGTGGCCGCCGTAGTAGAACGAGACGACCCTGATCTCGCCCTTGGAGTTCTCGACGCCCTTCTCGATCGTCAGCTCGAAGGGCAGTTCGTGCCGCTCGTCCTCCAGGACGAACTCGCCGAACATACAGCGGTACACGGGAGCGCCCGGCTTGTCGCCGATCCAGTTCTTGCCGTCTGCCGAGTAGCCGCCGCAGCCCTTCGGGTACGACGTCACCCTGGTGCCGGCCGGCACCGTGAACTGGACCCCGCCCACGGTGCGCGGGTCACCCCCGCTGCCGCCGGTGACCCAGGCCGGACCGTTGTTGCGAAAGCCCAGATCGACGGTGACGGTCTCGCCCTTCTCGCCCTCCGCGACGTCGCCGACCGCTTGGAAGTCGGCCGTGTTCACGGCCTGGGGCTCGTACCACCCCTGGTTGTCCCAGATGTACAGGTCGGTCGACCGGGTGCCGGCGCCCACCTTCTCGAGGGCGACCGAAGGTCCTGTCCCGCGGGTGAACGTCAGCCCGTCCCGCAGCCGTTCGCGCTCGGCGGGCGTGTCCTCGTGGAAGCCGTAGCCGAGTTGGTCGACGAACGCCCGCTCCAGGGTCTTCAACTCCATGCCGCGGTCGATCCGGTAGGTGGAGCCGGGCTCGAAGGTTCCCTCGAAGGCGCAGAGCGCGAATCCGGTCCTGGCCGGCCCGGGCAGGTCCGCGTACTCGCAGTTCCCCGCGGTGCGGGGAAGCTCCATCCCCCGGGTGGTGGTCAGCGCGAGCAGCACCCCCTGGGCCGGGAGCGTGCCCTTGTTGACGAAGGCGAACCTCGGCCGCTGTACCTCACCGACCGCCGGCCGCTCCTTCAGGTCCACACGGACGGCGGCGAGATCCGGACCGCCCACGCGGACGAGCGTCGAGGCGCCCTGGACCGTGATGCCCTCGGACTCGCCGACCACCCGAAGGGTGCCGCTCTGCCCGTTCTTGCTGCCCGTTGCGGCGCGGAGCTCCGGGACGCCGATGAGGGTGTCCTCCCCCTCGACGGTCTCCCGGCAGATCATCTTGGTGCCGGCGATGGCGCAGTGGTCGTCCACCGACCTGACCTTGACGTCCACGAAGTCCGCGATCTCGCTGAAGTCGTAGGTGAAGACGTAGTCCCTGGGTCCGGTGTCGCCCACCGGTCCGTCCAGCCTCGCGAAGAAATAGGGCTGCTGGAGTGTGGAACCCGGGAGCGGGAGCCCCAGCTCGGCGTCGAGGCGGATGCGGTAGTCGGGCTCCTCTGCCTGCGCCGTCCCCACGGAACCGCCCAGGAGGGCGACGGCCGTCCCGAAGGCGGCGACACCTCCTAGGAGACGCCGCAGCGTTCTTCTCCCCACCATGGCACTCACCCCTGCCCCACTCCGTCCGGCCACTTGAACGCCGTGTCACGTCCACATGCAAGACCGTCCGGAAAGGCAATGGTTGCCCTGGGAGCCCTGATTCAGCAGCAGCCCGTCGACAGGCCCGGCAGCGAACGCCTGTTCCGCGCCTCCTTGTTCCGCGCGGCGAGCAACTCGTCGGCCGGGTAGCCGACTTCCTCCAGCGTCAGCCCGTGCGGGCGCACCACGTGCACCGCCGAGTCGCGGACGCCGGCCGCCAGGACCTTCGCGGGCCACTCGGCGGGCCGGTGACCGTCGCCGACGAACAGCAGCGCGCCGACCAGCGAGCGCACCATGTTGTGGCAGAAGGCGTCGGCCTTCACGGTCGCTGTGATGACGCCGGACGGGTCGCGTTCCCACGACAGTTGCTGGAGCGTGCGGATGGTCGTCGCGCCGTCACGCTTCTTGCAGTACGCCGCGAAGTCGTGCTCCCCCACCAGCCCGGCGGAGGCCTCGTTCATCGCGGCCACGTCGAGCGGCCAGTCGTGCCACAGCACATGGCCGCGCAGCAGCGGGTCGACGCCACCGGGGTTGTCCGTCACCCGGTACGCGTAGCGCCGCCATATCGCCGAGAAGCGCGCGTTGAAGCCCTCGGGCGCCTCCGCCACGCTCCAGATCCGCACATCGCGCGAGAGCCGGCCCGCCAGCCGCTTGAGCAGCTTCTCCCGGTGCTCCGCCCACAGCTCCGAGGGCAGATCCACGTGCGCCACCTGGCCGCGGGCGTGCACGCCGGCGTCGGTGCGTCCGGCGACGGTCAGCTCGTACGTCGTCCCCGAGCGGGTCACCGTCCGCAGGGCGTCCTCGATCTCGCCCTGCACGGTCCGCCGGCCGCCGGCCTGCTTCGCCCAGCCGGAGAAGTCCTTGCCGTCGTACGAAAGATCCAGCCGCACCCGTACGAAGCCGGGCTTCACCTCGTCGCTCACGCGACCCATCCTCTCAACTCACGCGGAACGGGCCCGCCCCCCATGGGAACGGGCCCGCTCGACGAACCTGAAATCAGGCTCAGGCGTCCTTGGACTCCTCGGCCGGAGCCTCGTCGGCCTTCGCCTCCGCAGCCTCGTCGGACGCGTCCTTCTTGAGGGCGTCCTCCTTGACCGCGCGCTTCGTGGCGGCCTCGGCCTCGGCCACGGTCGCCTTCTTCGCGATCTCGCCCTCGACGAGCTCGATCACAGCCATCGGGGCGTTGTCGCCACGACGGTTGCCGATCTTGGTGATACGGGTGTAGCCACCCGGACGCTCGGCGTAACGCGGAGCGATCTCGGTGAAGAGCGTGTGCACGATGCCCTTGTCCGTGATCGTCTGCAGCACCAGGCGACGGTTGTGGATGTCGCCCTTCTTCGCCTTGGTGATCAGGCGCTCGGCGACCGGACGCAGGCGGCGGGCCTTGGCCTCGGTCGTGGTGATGCGGCCGTGCTCGAACAGCGACTTCGCCAGGTTCGCGAGAAGAAGCTTCTCGTGAGCGGCGCTGCCACCGAAACGGGCTCCCTTGGTGGGACGCGGCATGGGGTTTCTCCTTGTGATCTGCACCGGCCGTGTCAGGTACCGGTGTCAGTTCCCTCCTGGCGGTCGCCGGAGGGTGTGCGGGGAGCCGGAGCTCCCCGCAAGCCTTCTCAGTACTGCTCGGTCTCGACGAAGCCCGCGTCCGCGTCGTCGTCGGCGCCGAAGGCGTCGGCGGCGGCGGTCGGGTCGAATCCGGGCGGGCTGTCCTTGAGGGCCAGGCCCATGCCGGCCAGCTTCGCCTTGACCTCGTCGATCGACTTCGCACCGAAGTTGCGGATGTCGAGCAGGTCGGCCTCGGAGCGCGCCACGAGCTCACCCACGGAGTGGATGCCCTCACGCTTGAGGCAGTTGTACGAACGAACGGTGAGCTCGAGCTCCTCGATCGGCAGCGCCAGGTCGGCGGCAAGGGCGGCGTCCGTGGGGGACGGGCCCATGTCGATGCCCTCGGCGTCGATGTTGAGCTCACGGGCCAGACCGAACAGCTCGACCAGGGTCTTACCGGCGGACGCCATGGCGTCACGCGGGCGCATGGCCTGCTTGGTCTCGACGTCGACGATCAGCTTGTCGAAGTCGGTGCGCTGCTCGACTCGGGTCGCCTCGACCTTGTAGGTGACCTTGAGGACCGGCGAGTAGATGGAGTCGACCGGGATACGGCCGATCTCCTGGCCCACCTGCTTGTTCTGCACGGCGGAGACGTAGCCGCGACCGCGCTCGACGGTCAGCTCCATCTCCAGCTTGCCCTTGCCGTTGAGCGTGGCGAGCACCAGGTCGGGGTTGTGCACCTCGACACCGGCCGGCGGGGCGATGTCAGCAGCGGTGACCAGGCCGGGACCCTGCTTGCGCAGGTACATCACGACCGGCTCGTCGTGCTCCGAGGAGACGACCAGCTGCTTGATGTTCAGGATGAGGTCGGTGACGTCCTCCTTGACGCCCGGCACGGTGGTGAACTCGTGCAGGACACCGTCGATGCGGATGGACGTGACGGCCGCACCCGGGATCGAGGAGAGGAGCGTACGGCGGAGCGAGTTGCCGAGGGTGTAACCGAAGCCCGGCTCGAGGGGCTCGATCACGAACCGCGAGCGGTACTCGTCGACGACCTCTTCGGTCAGCGAGGGACGCTGAGCGATAAGCATGGTGTGTTTCCTTCAGTCATGGATGCCCGCTATTTGACACCCGACAGGTACTGCGTACTGCAAGGGTACGGGCGGTACGCCCCCAGATGGGACCTACCGCCCGAAAGCCCTACGTCGACCAGGATGCGTCCCGCACCCAGGGTCAGACGCGCCTCCGCTTGGGGGGACGGCAGCCGTTGTGCGGCGTGGGGGTGACGTCCTGGATCGAGCCGACCTCGAGGCCGGTGGCCTGGAGGGAGCGGATCGCGGTCTCACGGCCGGAGCCGGGACCCTTGACGAAGACGTCGACCTTGCGCATGCCGTGCTCCTGCGCGCGACGGGCGGCCGACTCGGCGGCCATCTGCGCGGCGAAGGGGGTGGACTTGCGCGAGCCCTTGAAGCCGACGTGGCCGGCGGAGGCCCAGGAGATCACGTTGCCGCTCGGGTCCGTGATGGACACGATCGTGTTGTTGAACGTGCTCTTGATGTGCGCGTGGCCGTGAGCGACGTTCTTCTTTTCCTTGCGGCGCACCTTCTTGGCAGCGCCCTGACGACCCTTGGGGGGCATCTATTACTCCTACGGGGAGGTGGTCGGTCCTACAGCGAAGACCGCTTGGTAAAGCGTCCGCTGAGGACTACTTCTTGCCCGGCTTCTTCTTACCGGCGATGGCGCGACGCGGGCCCTTGCGGGTACGGGCGTTCGTGCTGGTCCGCTGTCCGTGCACGGGCAGGCCACGACGGTGACGGATGCCCTGGTAGCACTGGATCTCGATCTTGCGGCGAATGTCGCCCTGGATCTCGCGGCGGAGGTCACCCTCGGTCTGGAGGTTGGCGTCCACGTACTCGCGGATCTTGACCAGGTCCTCTTCGGCCAGGTCACGAACGCGGGTGTTCGGGTTCACGCCGGTCGAGGCGAGGATCTCCTTGGACCGGGTACGCCCGATACCGAAGACGTAGGTGAGTGCGATCTCCACACGCTTCTCGCGCGGGATGTCAACACCGGAAACGCGTGCCATTCAATGGCTCCTGTGTGTTCGGGGGTCTGCCACAGAACCGCTCCCCGTTCGCCGTACGAGGTACGAGCGAGGTCCCCGGCCCCCGCCGGAGGTGCCGCCGACCCTTGCGGGCTGGGCGGGTTCTGCGTATGTACGTATTGCTTGCGTCGCGCGAAGAACTGCGGGTGCAGGTCGGTCGGCGTGCGTCAGCCCTGGCGCTGCTTGTGGCGCAGGTTGTCGCAGATGACCATGACCCGGCCGTGACGGCGGATCACCTTGCACTTGTCGCAGATCTTCTTGACGCTCGGCTTGACCTTCATGGGATGTGAGGTTCTCCGGGTCAGTGCCGACACCCCGCGATGGGGGTGCGACAAGATCTACTTGTACCGGTAGACGATCCGGCCACGCGTCAGGTCGTACGGGGAGAGCTCCACGACGACCCGGTCGTCCGGGAGGATACGGATGTAGTGCATCCGCATCTTGCCGGAGATGTGCGCGAGGACCTTGTGACCGTTCTGGAGCTCCACCTTGAACATGGCGTTCGGGAGGGACTCGATCACGGTGCCCTCGATTTCGATGGCACCTTGCTTCTTGGCCACGCTTCGCCTTTCGAATCGGCTACCTTGATCGACTCCCGTCCCCGCGTGCGGACACACGGGTACACGAGAGCCGACGCATCAGTCTACGTCAGGCCATTCGAAAAGACGAATCCGGCAAGTTTGCCCAACGTAGGAGATCGTTAAGCGGCGTGCGCGACGGAAGACGCGCGGCGGCCGCCGCGCGTCATGCCAGCGGGTCCGGTGCCGCCGTGATGCCCAGCTCAGCCAGCTTCGCCCTGCCGCCGTCGTGGGCGGTCAGGACCAGCGGGCCCTCCTCGGTCAGCGCGACGGAGTGCTCCCAGTGCGAGGACCAGGTGCCGTCGGTGGTGATGACCGTCCAGTCGTCGGAGAGGACCTCCGTGTGCGGCGTGCCGAGCGACACCATCGGCTCGATGGCCAGGCAGAAGCCGGGGACCAGCTTCGGGCCCTTGCCGCGCTTGCGCGAGACGTAGTTCAGCAGGTGCGGGTCCATGTGCATCTCGGTGCCGATGCCGTGGCCGCCGTAGTCCTCGATGATCCCGTACTTGCCGGTCGCGGGACGCGGCTGGCGGCGGATGTAGGTCTCGATGGCACGGGAGACGTCGACGAGCCGGTTGCCGTTCTTCATCGCTGCGATGCCGGCCCACATCGACTCCTCGGTCACCCGGGACAGCTCGAGGAGCTCCGGAGCGTGCCCGCTGCCCACGAAGGCCGTGTAGGCGGCGTCCCCGTGCCAGCCGTCGACGATGGCGCCGCAGTCGATGGAGATGATGTCGCCGTCCTTGAGGACGGTCTTGTCGTCCGGGATGCCATGGACGACGACCTCGTTGACCGAGGTGCAGATCGTCGCGGGGAAGCCCCCGTAGCCGAGGAAGTTCGACTTCGCGCCGTGGTCGGCGATCACCTTGCGGGCGACCTCGTCGAGGTCCTTGGTCGTGGCGCCGGGCACCGCGGCCTCGCGGGTCGCGTCGTGGATGGCGGCGACGACCAGTCCCGCCTCGCGCATCTTCGCGATCTGCTCGGGGGTCTTGATCTGCACCATTGCGGCGGGCGCCTTTCTGGACAAGTGGTTCCGGGCTTATCAACGATACGGCCGCGGCGTCCGAAGGACACCGCGGCCGTAACTCTCGAGAGAACTGCCTCGCAGGTGCTCAGGCCTGGGCGGCCTTGTCCACCTGGAGGGCCTCCATCGCCCGGGCGGTCACATCGGTGACCTTGCCGAGCGCGGAGATGGTGACCACCAGGCCCTGGGACCTGTAGTAGTCGATGATCGGCTCGGTCTGCGTGTGGTAGACCTCGAGCCGCTTGCGGACCGTCTCCTCCGAGTCGTCGTCGCGCTGGTACAGCTCGCCGCCGCACTCGTCGCAGACGCCCTCGGCCTTGGCCGGGGAGTACGTCACGTGGAAGACGTGCGCGCTGTTGTTGCGGCACACACGGCGTCCGGCGATCCGCTTGACGACCTCGTCCTCGGGGACCTCCAGGTCGAGCACGGCGTCCAGCTGGACGCCCTCGCCCTTGAGCATCTCGTCCAGCGCCTCGGCCTGGCCCACGTTGCGCGGGAAGCCGTCGAGCAGGAAGCCGCCCACGGCGTCCGGCTGGGACATGCGGTCCTTGGCCATCCCGATGGTCACCTCGTCGGGGACCAGGTTGCCGGCGTCCATGTACGCCTTGGCCTGCTTCCCCAGCTCGGTGCCCTGGGAGATGTTGGCGCGGAACAGGTCGCCCGTGGAGATGTGCGGGATCGACAGGTTCTTGGCGAGGAACGCAGCCTGCGTCCCTTTCCCGGCACCGGGCGGTCCGACGAGGACGATTCGCATCAGCGGAGGAACCCTTCGTAATTGCGCTGCTGGAGCTGGCTCTCGATCTGCTTCACGGTCTCCAGACCCACACCCACGATGATGAGGATGCTCGTCCCGCCGAACGGGAAGTTCTGGTTCGCGCCGCCGAAGCCTGCCAACGCCATCGTCGGGACAAGAGCAATCAGACCCAGGTACAGCGAGCCCGGCCAAGTGATCCTGTTGAGCACGTAGCTCAGATACTCGGCAGTAGGTCGACCGGCCCGGATACCCGGGATGAAGCCACCATACTTCTTCATGTTGTCCGCGACTTCCTCGGGGTTGAACGAGATCGCCACATAGAAGAAGGCGAAGAACACGATCAGAAGGAAGTACGTGACGATGTAGTAGGGGTGATCACCCTTGACGAAGTGGGCTTCGATCCAGGTTTTCCAGCCGGACTGCGAGTTCGAGAACTGCGCGACGAGCGCCGGGATGTACAGCAGCGACGAGGCGAAGATGACGGGAATCACACCCGCCTGGTTCACCTTGAGCGGGATGTAGGTGGACGTACCGCCGTACGACCTGCGACCGATCATCCGCTTCGCGTACTGCACCGGGATGCGCCGCTGGGCCTGCTCGACGAAGACGACCAGCCCCACCATCACGAAGCCGATCAGGATGACCGTGCCGAACTCGATCCAGCCCTGGGCGAGCTTGCCGCTCTCCTTGATCGCCCACAGGGCGCCCGGGAAGCCGGCGGCGATCGAGATGAACATGAGGATCGACATGCCGTTGCCGATGCCGCGGTCGGTGATGAGCTCACCGAGCCACATGACGGCCGCGGTACCGGCGGTCATGGTGACGACCATCACGATGGTGGTGAAGATCGAGCGGTCCGGCACGATCTCGTTGCCGACGGGGCAGCTGGCGAAGAGCGCGCCGCTCCGGGCGGTGGCGACGAGGCCGGTACCCTGCAGCACCGCGAGCGCCACCGTCAGGTAACGCGTGTACTGCGTGATCTTCGCCGTGCCGGACTGACCCTCCTTCTTGAGGGCCTCCAGCCGCGGGATGACCACGGTCAGCAGCTGCAGGATGATGCTCGCCGTGATGTACGGCATGATGCCGAGCGCGAAGATGGTGATCTGCAGCAGCGCTCCGCCGCTGAACATGTTCACCAGCCCGAACAGGCTGTTGTTGCCCTTCGTGGCCGCGTCGACACAGATCTGGACATTCTGATAACTGACACCGGGTACCGGGATGTGTGACCCGAGTCGGTACAGAACGATGATGGCCAGTGTGAAGAGCAGCTTCTTGCGCAGGTCGGGCGTCTTGAACGCCCGGGCGAACGCGGTGAGCACGGTGCCTCCTGCGACCCCCGCGCTACTGCGTCAGAGGTGACGGTCTTGAGGATCGACGAATACGTATCAGGCAAAATCCGCACGGGGCGCCAGTAGGCACACCGGGCTGAAGTTAACAACGCACGACACCTTACCGGCGACCGTGCCCCCCAAGGAACGACCAACCGGGGATGCCCCTTATGAGAGGCATCCCCGGTCGGATGTTCAAGCCATCGAGTCGTCTCAGACGAGCTCGGTGACGGTGCCGCCGGCGGCGGCAATCTTCTCCTTGGCGGAACCGGAGACGGCGTCGACCGTCACCTGCAGCGCCACGGAGATCTCGCCCTGGCCCAGGACCTTGACGAGGCTGTTCTTGCGCACGGCACCCTTGTCGACCAGGTCGGCAACGGTGACCTCGCCACCCTCGGGGTAGAGGGCCGCGAGCTTGTCCAGGTTCACGACCTGGTACTCGGTGCGGAACGGGTTCTTGAAGCCCTTGAGCTTCGGGAGACGCATGTGGAGGGGCATCTGCCCACCCTCGAAGCGCTCCGGAACCTGGTAACGGGCCTTGGTGCCCTTGGTACCACGACCGGCCGTCTTACCCTTCGACGCCTCACCACGACCGACACGGGTCTTGGCGGTCTTGGCGCCCGGGGCGGGACGGAGGTTGTGGACCTTCAGCGGGTTCTGCTCCGCCATGTCAGTCGACCTCCTCGACCGTCACGAGGTGGCGGACGGTGTGAACCATTCCGCGGAACTCGGGGCGGTCCTCCTTGACGACCACGTCGTTCAGGCGCTTGAGCCCGAGCGAACGCAGGGTGTCACGGTGGTTCTGCTTGCTGCCGATGTACGACTTCGTCTGCGTGATCTTGAGGCGGGCCATTACGCACCCGCTCCCGCACGCGCACGGAGCAGAGCCGCGGGGGCGACGTCCTCGAGGGGCAGACCACGGCGAGCCGCGATCTCCTCGGGACGCTGCAGGCCCTTGAGGGCCGCCACGGTCGCGTGCACGATGTTGATCGCGTTGTCCGAGCCGAGCGACTTCGACAGGATGTCGTGCACGCCCGCGCACTCGAGCACGGCGCGCACCGGGCCACCGGCGATAACGCCGGTACCGGGGGAAGCCGGCTTGAGCAGGACGACGCCGGCAGCCTTCTCACCCTGGATCGGGTGAGGGATGGTGCCCTGGATACGGGGGACCTTGAAGAAGTGCTTCTTGGCCTCCTCAACACCCTTGGCGATGGCGGCCGGCACCTCCTTGGCCTTGCCGTAACCGACGCCTACGGTGCCGTCACCGTCACCCACCACGACGAGCGCGGTGAAGCTGAAGCGACGACCACCCTTGACAACCTTGGCGACGCGGTTGATCGCGACAACGCGCTCAACGTACGCGGTCTTCTCGGCGGCAGCTGCGCCACCGTCGCGACCCTTCCGGTCCCGCCGCTCGCCGCCACCGGCACCGCTTCCGCGGCGCTGGGGTCCAGCCATTGGATTTACCTCTCTCTGTTACGTCCGTTAGTCCCGGAACCGGGGCTCAGAACTTCAGCCCGGCTTCGCGGGCGGCGTCAGCCAGAGCGGCAATGCGCCCGGCGTACCTGTTGCCACCACGGTCGAACACGACGGCCTCGACGCCGGCGGCCTTGGCGCGCTCGGCGACCAGGGAACCGACCTGCTTGGCCTGGGCGCTCTTGTCGCCCTCGCCACCACGGATCGAGGTGTCCAGGGTCGACGCCGACGCGAGCGTGTGGCCCGCGATGTCGTCGATGACCTGGGCCACGATGTGGCGGTTGGAACGCGTCACGACCAGGCGCGGACGCTCCGGCGTACCGGAGACGTTCTTGCGGACGCGGATGTGGCGGCGCTTGATGGCGGCGCGCTTGTACGCGTCGCCCTTGGCAATCTTCACACCGTATGCCATGGCTTACTTACCCGCCTTTCCGACCTTGCGGCGGATGACCTCGCCCGCGTACTTCACGCCCTTGGCCTTGTACGGGTCGGGCTTGCGCAGCTTGCGGATGTTCGCGGCGACCTCGCCGACCTTCTGCTTGTCGATGCCCTCGACCGAGAACTTGGTCGGCGACTCGACCTTGAAGGAGATGCCTTCCGGCGCCTCCACCAGGATCGGGTGGCTGTAGCCGAGCTGGAACTCCAGGTTGGAGCCCTTCGCGGCGACGCGGTAACCGACACCGCTGATCTCGAGCGCCTTGGTGTATCCCTGGGTCACACCGGTGATCATGTTCGCCACCAGCGTGCGGGACAGGCCGTGCAGGGCCTTGTTCTGACGCTCGTCGTTGGGACGGGTGACGTTGAGCACGCCCTCCTCGCCCTTAACAATCTCGATCGGCGCAGCGACGGTGTGCGTGAGGGAGCCCTTCGGACCCTTCACCGCGACCGTGCGGCCATCGATGGTGACGTCCACACCGGCGGGAACCTGGATGGGGAGCTTGCCGATTCGCGACATTAGCTTTTCCTCCGTTCCCGACTACCAGACGTAGGCGAGGACTTCCCCACCCACGCCCTTCTTCTGCGCCTGCTGGCCGGTCAGGAGACCGTGGGACGTGGAGATGATCGCCACGCCCAGGCCGCCGAGAACCTTCGGCAGGTTGGTGGACTTCGCGTAAACACGCAGACCCGGCTTGGAGATGCGCTTGATGCCGGCGATCGAACGCTCACGGTTCGGGCCGAACTTCAGCTCGAGGACGAGGTTCTTGCCGACCTCGGCGTCCTCGACCTTCCAGCCGGTGATGAAACCCTCCTGCTGGAGGATCTCGGCGATGTGCGACTTGATCTTGCTGTGCGGCATCACCACGGAGTCGTGGTACGCCGAGTTCGCGTTACGCAGACGCGTCAGCATGTCTGCGATCGGATCAGTCATGGTCATGAATTGGCCTTCGGCCTCTCTCGCCGGGGTTTCCTGTATGCGCCATCCCTCTCCCCACACAGGGGCGGGACGGGTGCGGCGCGGGGACCTACGGCGTAGTAAGTCGTACGGGCGGCAGACGCCCAACCCTCCTAGCCTAAGCCATGGAGAGAAGGGCCCCTGCCAACCCTCTGCTTACCGAGAGACTCCGGTTGTCCCGATTAAGGGGACTACCAGGAGCTCTTGGTCACGCCCGGCAGCTCGCCACGGTGAGCCATCTCACGAAGGCACACGCGGCAGAGGCCGAACTTGCGGTACACGGAGTGCGGGCGGCCGCAGCGCTGGCAGCGGGTGTACGCACGCACACCGAACTTGGGCTTACGAGCAGCCTTGGCAATAAGAGCCTTCTTCGCCATCTCGCTTACGCCTCCTTGAACGGGAAGCCGAGGTGACGCAGAAGGGCTCGGCCCTCGTCGTCGTTGGTCGCCGTGGTGACCACGGTGATGTCCATACCCCGGACGCGGTCGATCTTGTCCTGGTCGATCTCGTGGAACATGACCTGCTCCGTGAGACCGAAGGTGTAGTTGCCACGGCCGTCGAACTGCTTGGGGGACAGACCACGGAAGTCGCGGATGCGCGGAAGCGCGAGCGACAGGGTGCGGTCCAGGAACTCCCACATGCGGTCGCCACGAAGCGTGACGTGGGCACCGATCGGCTGACCCTCACGCAGCTTGAACTGCGCGATGGACTTGCGGGCCTTGGTGACGGCCGGCTTCTGACCGGTGATCGTGGTGAGGTCGCGAATCGCGCCGTCCATCAGCTTGGAGTCGCGGGCGGCGTCGCCCACACCCATGTTGACCACGATCTTGACGAGGCCGGGAACCTGCATGACGTTCTCGTAGGAGAACTCCTCACGCAGCTTGCCCGCGATCTCCTCGCGGTACTTCGTCTTCAGACGCGGAGTGGTGGTGGTAGCCATCAGATGTCCTCACCCGTCCGCTTGGCAACGCGGATCTTGTTGCCCTCGTCGTCGAAGCGGAAACCGACGCGGGTCACGACCTTCTTGCCGTCCTTCTCCACGACGAGCTGAACATTGCTCACGTGAATGGGGGCCTCGGTCGTGACGATGCCACCGGTCTGCGAACCACGAGCGGTCTGGCCGGCCTTGGTGTGCTTCTTGACCCGGTTGACACCCTCGACCAGGACGCGGTCCTCGCGGGGGAAGGCCGCGATGACCTTGCCCTGCTTGCCCTTGTCCTTACCGGTGATGACCTGAACCAGGTCGCCCTTCTTGATCTTCATGCTTACAGCACCTCCGGCGCGAGCGAGATGATCTTCATGAACTTCTTCTCGCGCAGCTCACGGCCCACCGGGCCGAAGATACGGGTGCCGCGAGGGTCGCCGTCGTTCTTCAGAATGACGGCGGCGTTCTCGTCGAAGCGGATGTACGAGCCGTCCTGACGACGACGCTCCTTGACGGTGCGAACGATGACCGCCTTGACGACGTCACCCTTCTTCACGTTGCCACCGGGGATCGCGTCCTTGACGGTGGCGACGATGACGTCACCGATGCCCGCGTAGCGGCGACCGGAGCCACCGAGAACACGGATGCAAAGGATCTCCTTGGCACCAGTGTTGTCGGCGACGCGCAGTCGCGACTCCTGCTGGATCACGTCTATCTCCTGATTGTCTGCCGGTTCCCGGCGGGGGCTCCCCTCTTACGAGGGGACGCCCCCACCGAGCCTGGCGGAACGAACTCGAAGGGTTACCCCTTCAAGCAATTACTTGGCCTTCTCGAGGATCTCGACGATGCGCCAGCGCTTGGTCGCCGACAGCGGACGCGTCTCCATGATGAGGACGCGGTCGCCGACGCCGGCAGCGTTCTGCTCGTCGTGCGCCTTGAGCTTGTTGGTACGGCGGATGACCTTGCCGTACAGCGCGTGCTTCACGCGGTCCTCGACAGCGACGACGACGGTCTTGTCCATCTTGTCGCTGACGACGAGACCCTCACGGGTCTTGCGGAAACCGCGGGCGGTCTTGTCTTCAGTCACGTTGCTCTCGCTCATCAGGCGCTCTCCACCGTCTCGATGCCCAGCTCGCGCTCACGCATCAGGGTGTAGATCCGCGCGATGTCCTTGCGGACGGCCTTCAGCCGGCCGTGGTTCTCGAGCTGACCGGTCGCCGCCTGGAAGCGGAGGTTGAACAGCTCTTCCTTGGCCTCGCGGAGCTTGGCAACAAGCTCCTCGTTGCCCAGCTCGCGCAGCTCGGACGCCTTGGTACCGGCCGACATCACGCTTCACCTGCCTCGCGCTTGACGATCCGGCACTTCATCGGCAGCTTGTGGGCCGCGCGAGTCAGAGCCTCACGTGCAATCTTTTCGTTCGGGTAGGACAGCTCGAACATGACCCGGCCCGGGTGCACGTTCGCGACCCACCACTCGGGGGAACCCTTACCGGAACCCATGCGGGTCTCGGCGGGCTTCTTCGTCAGCGGACGGTCCGGGTAGATGTTGATCCAGACCTTGCCGCCACGCTTGATGTGGCGGGTCATCGCGATACGAGCCGCCTCGATCTGGCGGTTGGTCACGTACGCCGGAGTCATGGCCTGGATGCCGTACTCGCCGAACGCAACCGTCGTACCACCCTTGGCCATACCGCGGCGCTTCGGGTGGTGCTGCTTGCGGTGCTTGACCCTACGGGGGATCAGCATTTCGGTCAGGCCTCCGTTCCGGTGCTCTCAGCAGCCGGAGCGGCGGCGGGAGCGTCGGCCTTGGGGGCCTCGGCAGCCGGAGCCTGCTGCGGCTTGCGACCGCGACCGCCACGCTCGCCACCGCGGCCACCACGGGCCGGGCGGTCAGCGCCACCACGGGCCGGGCGGTTGCCGGCGCGGGCAGCAGCGTTCTCGGCGCGGACCTCGGCGATGTTCTTGACGTCGCCCTTGTAGATCCAGACCTTCACGCCGATGCGGCCGAAGGTCGTCTTGGCCTCGAAGAAGCCGTACTCGACGTTCGCGCGCAGCGTGTGCAGCGGCACACGACCCTCGCGGTAGAACTCCGAGCGGGACATCTCGGCGCCGCCGAGACGACCGCCACACTGGATCTTGATGCCCTTGGCGCCGGCCTTCATCGCCGACTGCATGCTCTTACGCATGGCGCGGCGGAAGGAGACGCGGGAGGACAGCTGCTCGGCAACGGCCTGGGCCACCAGCTGAGCGTCGACCTCGGGGTTCTTGACCTCGAGGATGTTCAGCTGGACCTGCTTGCCCGTGAGCTTCTCGAGGTCGCCGCGGATGCGGTCGGCCTCGGCGCCACGGCGGCCGATGACGATGCCGGGACGCGCGGTGTGGATGTCCACCCGCACGCGGTCACGGGTGCGCTCGATCTCAACCTTCGAGATGCCGGCGCGCTCCATGCCGGACGTCATCATCCGACGGATGGCGACGTCTTCCTTGACGTAGTCCTTGTACAGCTTGTCGGCGTACCAGCGGGACTTGAAGTCCGTGGTGATACCGAGCCGGAACCCGTGCGGGTTTACCTTCTGGCCCATTACCGGGTTCCTTCCTTGCTGCTGACGACCACGGTGATGTGGCTGGTCCGCTTACGGATCCGGTAGGCACGGCCCTGAGCACGCGGACGGAACCGCTTCAGGGTCGGACCCTCGTCCACGTACGCCTCGCTGATGACCAGCGAAGAGGCGTCGGTGTGGTCGTAGTTGTGCGCGGCGTTGGCAATGGCGCTGTCCAGCACCTTGCCGACCGGCACGCTCGCGGCCTGCGGGGCGAAACGCAGGACCGCCTGAGCCTCCGTGGCATCCATGCCACGGATGAGGTCCACCACTCGGCGGGCCTTCATGGGCGTGACGCGGATGTACCGCGCCTGGGCCCTGGCTTCCATGGTTGTCCCTTCGGTGTAAGTCATTAGTCGTTCCACCCCGCGGTTAGCGGCGCTTCGACTTCCGGTCGTCCTTGACGTGGCCGCGGAAGGTGCGAGTCGGCGAGAACTCGCCGAGCTTGTGGCCGACCATCGACTCGGTGACGAACACCGGGACATGGGTCTTGCCGTTGTGCACCGCGATCGTGTGGCCCAGCATGGCCGGGACGATCATCGAGCGACGGGACCAGGTCTTGATGACGTTCTTGGTGCCGGCTTCGTTCTGTACGTCCACCTTCTTGATCAGGTGGTCGTCGACGAAGGGCCCCTTCTTGAGACTGCGCGGCATCTAAACCCGCTCCTAGCGCTTCTTGTTCGTCTTGCGGCGGCGGACGATGTACTTGTTGCTCGCCTTCTTGGGAGAACGAGTACGACCCTCCTTCTGACCCCACGGGGAGACCGGGTGGCGACCACCGGAGGTCTTGCCCTCACCACCACCGTGCGGGTGGTCAACCGGGTTCATCGCGACACCGCGGACGGTCGGGCGAACGCCCTTCCAGCGCAGACGGCCGGCCTTGCCCCAGTTGATGTTCGACTGCTCGGCGTTGCCGACCTCGCCGACCGTGGCGCGGCAGCGGATGTCGACCAGGCGAATCTCGCCGGACGGCATACGCAGGTGGGCCATCTGGCCCTCCTTCGCCAGCAGCTGCACGGAGGCACCCGCGGAACGGGCGAACTTCGCGCCGCCGCCGGGCCGCAGCTCGATGGCGTGGATGGTCGTACCGACCGGGATGTTGCGCAGCGCCAGGTTGTTACCGGGCTTGATGTCGGCGCCGGGGCCGTTCTCGACCCGGTCGCCCTGGCTCAGGCCACGGGGGGCGATGATGTAGCGCTTCTCGCCGTCTGCGTAGTGCAGGAGCGCGATGCGCGCGGTGCGGTTGGGGTCGTACTCGATGTGAGCGACCTTGGCCGGCACGCCGTCCTTGTCGTGACGACGGAAGTCGATCACGCGGTAGGCGCGCTTGTGGCCACCGCCCTGGTGACGGACGGTCACACGACCGGTGTTGTTACGGCCGCCCTTGCTGTGCAGGGGGCGGACCAGCGACTTCTCCGGCGTGGACCGCGTGATCTCGACGAAGTCGGCGACGCTGGAGCCACGACGGCCCGGAGTCGTCGGCTTGTACTTGCGGATACCCATTTCTCAGTCCTCGTCCGATATCGGACGATCCAGACCGCCGTTAGGCGGTCGGACCGCCGAAGATGTCGATACGGTCGCCCTCGGCAAGGGTCACGATGGCGCGCTTGGTGTTGGCGCGCTTGCCGAAACCGGTGCGGGTGCGCTTGCGCTTGCCCTGACGGTTGATCGTGTTGACCCCGGTGACCTTGACCGAGAAGACCGCCTCGACGGCCTGCTTGATCTGGGTCTTGTTGGAGCCGGGCGCGACGATGAACGTGTACTTGTTCTCGTCGAGCAGGGCGTAGCTCTTCTCGGACACAACCGGCTTGACGAGAACGTCGCGCGGGTCCGTGAAGGTCTTGCTGGTTACGGTCGCCTCGGACATCAGACGTCGCTCCCTTCGGTCTCAGCGGCCTTGGGGCCAGACACGAAGGACTCGAAGGCGGCCTTGGTGAAGACCACGTCGTCGGAGACGAGCACGTCGTACGTGTTCAGCTGGCCCGGCTCCAGGATGTGCACCTGGGGCAGGTTGCGGGCGGACAGCCACGCGGCCTCGTCGGCGCGGTCGACGACCAGGAGCAGGTTCTTGCGCTCACTGATCTTGCCGAACAGCGTCTTCGCTGCCTTGGTGGAGACCTCGCCCTCGACCACGCCGGAGACGACGTGGATGCGGGAGTGACGGGCCCGGTCGGTGAGGGCACCGCGCAGGGCGGCGGCCTTCATCTTCTTCGGGGTCCGCTGCGAGTAGTCACGCGGCACGGGGCCGTGGACGACGCCACCGCCGGCGAACTGAGGCGCACGGGTCGAACCCTGACGGGCGCGGCCGGTGCCCTTCTGGCGGTAAGGCTTCTTGCCACCACCGCGGACCTCGCCACGCGTCTTGACCTTGTGCGTGCCCTGACGGGCAGCGGCCAGCTGCGCGACGACGACCTGGTGGATCAGCGGGATGCTGACCTTGGCGTCGAAGATCTCGGCCGGGAGCTCAACGGTCCCGGACTTGTCGCCCGCGGGCGACAGGATGTCAATGGTGCTCATAGTCCTCAGGCCCCCTTGGCCGCAGTGCGGACCAGGACCAGGCCGCCGTTCGGACCAGGAACTGCGCCCTTGATGAGGAGCAGGCCCTTCTCCGCGTCAACGGCGTGAACGGTCAGGTTCTGGGTGGTGACCCGCTCGTTGCCCATGCGGCCCGCCATGCGGAGGCCCTTGAACACACGGCCCGGGGTGGCGCAGCCACCGATGGAGCCGGGAGAGCGGTGCTTGCGCTGGGTGCCGTGACCGGCGCCGAGGCCCTTGAAGTTGTGACGCTTCATGACACCGGCGAAGCCCTTGCCCTTGCTCTTGCCCGTGACGTCGACCTTGACGCCGGACTCGAACACCTCGGCAGTGATCTCCTGGCCCAGCGTGTACTCGCTGGCGTCAGGGGTGCGGAGCTCCACCAGGTGGCGGCGGGGGGTCACGTCGGCCTTGGCGAAGTGGCCCTTGAGGGGCTTGTTCACCTTGCGAGGGTCGATCTCGCCGAAGGCGATCTGGACCGACTCGTAGCCGTCGATGTCATTCGTACGGACCTGGGTAACGACACAGGGCCCGGCCTTGACGACGGTCACCGGGACGACACGGTTGTTCTCGTCCCAGACCTGGGTCATGCCGAGCTTCTCGCCCAGGACGCCCTTGATCTGCTTTGCCATCTCTTCCGCGCCTCTCAGAGCTTGATCTCGATGTCGACGCCGGCCGGAAGGTCCAGGCGCATCAACGAGTCAACGGTCTTGGGCGTCGGGTCGAGGATGTCGATCAGGCGCTTGTGCGTGCGCATCTCGAAGTGCTCGCGCGAGTCCTTGTACTTGTGCGGCGACTTGATGACGCAGTACACGTTCTTCTCAGTGGGCAGCGGCACCGGGCCTGCGACCGACGCACCAGTGCGGGTCACCGTCTCGACGATCTTCTTCGCCGAGGAGTCGATGACCTCGTGGTCGTAGGCCTTGAGCCGGATGCGGATCTTCTGTCCCGCCATGGCTACTCAGTAGTCCTTTGTCTAGTGAAACGCTCTGGTACTCGGTGGGTCTTGCTCTCTTCTCCGACCCACGCGGTCGGGCGTGTCGCACTCCCTCTACGAAGATCTCCCGAAGGATTTCCCAACCAAGGGGGTGCGGCCTGCGGCCGCGTATCGGGGGAAGAGCTCCCGCCGAGTGCCTGGCCGGTACCCCGCTGACACTTCCCGGAAGATTCCCGTACGTCCGACCCGAGGGTCGACGAGTACTGTGGGACTCGCTTCCGGTCCTCCCGGCGGGAGGCGCGCAGCATCGGCACTCAACCGAGCAACCCGGACAGTCTGCCACACGCTCCCGCGCCATGGCCAATCGAGCCGAGAACACTACCCCGCGGGGGTTAGGTGTCAAACAACGGCTCGCAGAACCCCTGTCCGGACGACCGCCGTCCCGTCGTCCCGCCCGGCACCACCAGTGACGCCCAAGGCCGGTTCACCACGGCCGAGTACAGGCTCGCCGTCCAGGCTCCCCCTGGGTGATATTCGGTCGAACCGGGCTCCTCGCCGCTCCTACAGTGGCCGGACAGTCATTCGACACGGGGGCCCTGTTCTGCCATGCGCACGCACTATCCACGCACGGCTCATCTGCCGTGGTCGCCCGGGGCGACCTCCGACGATGTGCGCGTCACGGAGCTCGACGGCCTGCGCGGGCGAGAGGTCGTCGTCACCGAGAAGCTCGACGGCGAGAACACCACCCTGTACCGCGACGGACTCCACGCCCGCTCGCTGGACTCCGCCCATCATCCGTCCCGGGCGTGGGTGAAGGCACTGCAGGGGCGGGTCGCGCACCGGATCCCGGAGGACTGGCGGGTGTGCGGGGAGAACATGTTCGCCCGGCACTCGATCGCGTACGACGACCTGGAGAGCCACTTCTACGGGTTCTCCGTGTGGGACGAACTCGGCTGGTGCCTGGACTGGGACCGGACCGTCGCCTTCCTGCGCGACCTCGGCGTGCCGGTGCCGCGGGTGCTGTGGCGCGGGGTGTTCGACGAGCGTGCCCTGCGGGCCCTGAAGCTGGATCTCGCGCGGCAGGAGGGGTACGTCGTCCGCACCGCGGACGGCTTCATGGCCGAGGAGTTCGGGCAGCGGGTCGCCAAGTGGGTGCGGGCCGGGCACGTGCGGACCGACACCCACTGGATGCACGCGGCCGTCGTACCCAACGGGCTCGGCCCGGGCGCCGCGCTGTGGGACGTACGGTCCGGGGCCACGCCGGACCCCCGGGCCCTGGGCGTGGGAGACGGTGACGTGGACGCCGTGGCGCGGCTGGACACCGGCGACCGCACGGGGGACGCCCGGCTCGCCGGCGTACTGGCCGCGCTGCTGCACCGGGAGCGGCGGGCCGCGCTCGCGCCCCGCCTCGCCCCGCTGCTCGGCATGCCGCTCGCGCGGCGCGTCGCCGACCTGGCCGGACTTCAGGCCGGCCTGCACCGGCCGTACCCGGACGAGGAGCGCCGGACCGGGCTCGTGCGGATGTCGTACGCCGCCGACCTCGAGCTGCTGCACGCGGTGGCGCAGGCGACGGCCACGACGGCGGAGGCACGGGAGCAGGTCGAGTGGTCGGCGCTGCACGCCGCGGACGTCGTGCCGCTCGACGGGCTCACCGCGGCGTTCGCCGAACTGGACGACGACGCGGCGGCCCGCTGCCGGGCCGAGGCCCGCGCGGCGTACGCCGAGGGCCGTATCGGCAGCGCGGCGGAGGCCGTCGCGGCGACCTGGCGGTGGCGCTCCGGCGACTTCCCCCGGCTGATCCATCTGGTGGGCCCGTCCGGCAGCGGCAAGAGTTCCTTCGCGCGGGGCCTCGGCGGGGTGGACGCGTACGTGTCCCTCGACGACCTGCGCCTCGCCCGCGGCTCGCGCGCCGGCCAGAAGGCCAACGGGGACGTGCTCCGCGAGGGCCTCGACCTGCTGGACGCCGCCCTGGCGCGCGGCGGGACCGTGGTGTGGGACGCCACGTCCCTCAATCCGCACCAACGGTCGCTGGTGCACGCGGTGGCCCGCCGTCGTGACGCGTTCACGACCCACGCCGTGCTGCTGGTCGACGAGGACGAGCTGGCGCGGCGCAACCTGGAGAGAGAGCATCCCGTTCCGCCGGAGGTGCTGACCTCGCAACTGCACCGGTTCGTCCCGCCGTACCCGGGCCAGGCGCACCGCACCTGGTACATCGGGGCGGGCGGGACCGTCGAGGAGGAGGCGTAGGCCGTGCGTACCAGCGAGGAGATCTACCACCGGGTCCGCTGGGACGCCCGCTTCGACCCGGCGCGCTTCGTGATCGGCGTGCGCCGGCGCGAGGCGGCGCCCAAGCGCATGCCGCTGTCGGCCTTCGTACCGGGCGGGGACATCCCCTGGCACCGGGTGCTGTTCTTCGAGGCGGACGGCGAGCTGGTGTGGGACCGGGCCACGGGCGTGGACCGGATCGACGAGACGGAGGCCGGCCGGGTGCGGGAGGCGCGCCGACTGCGTGCGCCGTTCTTCGCGGCACGGACGCCGTACGCCTGGGACGGGGACGCCTGGGTGCCGGCGCACGCCCCCAAGGGCACCGCGGGCAGCCTGCGCGTCCTGACCTGGAACACCCTGTGGGACCGCTACGACTCCGACCGCATCGCCACCGCCGTACGCCGCCCCCTGCTGATCGACGCCCTCCGCGAGGCCGACGCGGACGTCATCGCGCTCCAGGAGGTCGAGCCCGAGCTGCTCGTCATGCTGCTGCGCACGCCGTGGGTACGGGACGCGTACACGGTGGCCACCGACCCCGGCGGCCGTGACGTCGACGAGTGCGGGCTGCTGCTGCTCAGCCGGCTGCCCGTGCGGGAGGCGGGCCACCACGCCCTCGGCCCGCACAAGGCGGTGACGGCGATCGTCGTGGAGAGCGGCGGCGGTCCGGTGACCGTGGCCGCGACCCATCTCACCAGCGACCACTCCGAGGACGGCGCCACCCGGCGGGACGCCGAACTGGCCCGGATCGCCGAAGGGTTGGCGGGCATCGACGGGGACGTCGTGCTCATGGGCGACTTCAACGACGGCACGGACGCACCGCAGACGACGCTCGGCATGCGCGACGCGTGGAGCGATGCGCACGGCCACGGCGACACGACCCCCACCTTCGACCCCGGCGCCAACCCGCTGGCCGCCGTCTCGTCCCTGAGCGGGCGGGTGTCCAGGCTGGACCGCGTGCTGCTCCGGTCGGACGGGCTGCGGGTCGACTCGGCCGTCCTGCGCGGGGACGTCCCGACCCCGGAGGGGCTGCACATCTCCGACCACTACGGCGTCGAGGTCGCCCTGAGCCCCGCGGGAACGGACGGCCGCGTCCTCGACGTACGGCCGACGGCCCGCACGGCAGTGGCCTGGCTGCCGCCCGCCGGCCTGTGGACGGCGATCCAGGAAGTCCGCCGCGAGCACGACCCGCAGATCCACCGCTGGCCGCCGCACGTCAACCTGCTCTTCGGTTTCGTGCCGGAGTCCGCCTTCGAGGAGGCGGCCCCGCTGCTCGCGGAGGTGGCCGCGGGCGTCGCCCCCTTCGACGCGCGGCTGGAGGGCGTGCACAGCTTCGGTCACCGCGAGGACGCGACCGTGTGGCTCGACCCGGCCGCCGCCGGCGAGCAGCCGTGGCAGGAGCTGCGGCAGGCCCTGGAGCGGCGGTTCCCCCGCTGCCGGGGCCGGCGGGAGGGCTTCACCCCGCACCTGAGCCTGGGCCGGACCTCCGATCCGCAGCCGCTGGCGGCCGAGTGCGAGTCCCGGCTCGGCGGCTTGTCCGCCCGGGTCGGCGAGCTGGCGCTGCTCTCACGCCGCGCAGGCGAGCCGATGCGGGTACGGGCGACGGTCGCGCTCGGCTCGGGCGAGGTGCGGTGGGTACCGGACGCGCCGCACGCGCCGCACGTGTCCGGCGTGTCGGAGGAGGAGCGCGTCCCCGGCGACGTGCGGGAACAGGCCGAGCGCGCCCTGGCGGACGGATGCGTGCACCTCGTCGGCTCGCGCCGCATGGGGTGCGAGCTGCCCGGCGCCGACCTGGACCTGGTCGCCGCCCTGCCGGGCTCGCCCGAACTCGCCGGCGTACGGGCCCGGTTGACGGCCGCGCTCCCGGAAGCGACGGGCGTGCGGGAGGTGGTCGGGGCCCGCGTCCCCGGGCTGCGGATGAGCGTCGGCGGCCTCGCCGTGGACCTCGTCGTCGTCGCCACAGGAGCCGTCGACCCGGCCGAAGCGGTCGGCCGCCGCACCGAGCTGGGTGAGGACGCGGCGATCGCGCTCAGCGCGGTGAGCGACGCCGATGCCCTGCTCGACCAGGTCGCGGACCGGCGGGAGGCCTTCACGGACCTGGCCCGCCGGGTCAAGGCATGGGCGAAGGCCAGGGGGCTGGACTCCGCTCCGTTCGGCGGGCTGCCGGGCCTCGCCTGGTCCGTGCTGGCGGCGCGTACCGTCCGCGAGGCCGGCGCCCTGCCGTCCGACGAGCTGCTCCGCCACTTCTTCGCGACCTGGGCGGCCTGGGACTGGCGGGAGCCGGTCGGCGGTCCGGCGCGCCCGGATCTGCCGATGACCGTGATGACGCCGACCGCGCCGGTGCGGCCCTGCTCCGACCAGGTCACGGAGGGCATGCGCGACCTGATCACGCAGGAGTTGTTCCGTGCCTGGGAAGTCCTGGACGGCGACTTCCCGCCACCGCTGCTCGCCCCTCCCCCGATGCACCGCCGGCACGCGGCGTGGGCGGTGGTGACCGTGGCCCCCGGCGACGAGGGCCGCGTCCGCGGCAGGATGCGGGCGCTGCTGACGTCACTGCCGCAGCCCGGCGTCCACGCCTGGCCGCGCCCGTTCTCCGGCTCGCCCGTGCGCTACGCCGTCGGCCTCGGCCCCACACCGCCGGACCCGGCCCGGCTCGCGGAGCTCACCGCCCCCTGGCTCAGGGGCCTGGGCGGGACGACGGTCGACCACGTGTCCGGCGGTGACGTCCCGACCCTGGTGTGACGTGCCGGTTCACAGGTGAGCGCACGGCCGCCGCGCGACGAGGGGCAGAGCCGCGTCGGCCCCGCGAGTCAGATCGAACACATGGCGAACATTCAGGCAACCCCCGGCAGCCGCGCCCCGTCTAGTTGATCGCGGCTGTCGGCTCGACCGGCCCGGCCGCCACCTGGGGAGATCACAGTACGCAGACGGGGGCACCGCCCGGCCGCTGCGGGGGGACCGGACGGAGCACCACACGTGGAAGACAGAGCTGTGTCAGGGCTGCGCCCGAAAAGGCCCCGGCCCCGGCGGCGCAGCGTCATCGCCGCCCTGGGCGCGCTGGCCGCGGCCGGCTCGGCCGGCGCCCTGACGTCGTGTTCCGTGCCCGCGCCACGGCGTACCGGGCCCGTCACCGACCCGGCGCCCGGCATCGCGATAAGCGACACACGGCCCGCCCGGCTGATGCAGATACTGGCGCACCCCGACGACGACCTGTACTTCATGAACCCGGACACCCAGCGGATGCTGGACTCCGGCGTGCCCCTCGTCTGCGTGTACGTCACGGCGGGCGAGGCCAACGGCGTCAACAAGGCGCCGGGGCGCCCCCGTCCCGCCGCGGACAAGAGCGCGTACTCGTCCGCCCGCCACCAGGGCCTGCGGCAGGCGTACGCGACCCTGCTCGGTCTGCCCAAGTACACGGAGTGGCAGAAGGGGATCACGACGCTGCGCGGCGGCCGGCGGGCCGAGGTCAACAGCCTGGCCGTCGGTCCCCGCCGCGTCGACCTGATCTACCTCAACCTCGCCATGCACACCACACGCCATGCCCGGCTCGGTATGCCGAACCTCTGGCGGGACCGGGTGCTGGAGCTGCCGACCGTCGTCGCCGACGACTCCCCCGTGCGCAGGATCGAGAGCTACGACTACGACCGGCTCGTCGGCGTCCTCGTCGGACTGATGGACCGCTACCGGCCCACCGTCGTGCAGACGCTCGACCCCGACCCCGACATCCAGTACAGCGACGAGTTCACCCGTAAGAAGGACAGCGAACAGCGCGGTTACTCGGACCACGGTGACCACACCGCCGTGGCCTCGTTCAGCTGGGCGGCGATGGCCCGGTGGGTCGCCGAGTCGGCCCGCGACGGCGGCGAGATACCGGCGTTCGTCGCCACCTCCTTCCGCGGCTACTACAACCGGCACTGGCCGAAGAACCTGCCGGACGGGGTGCTCGGACAGAAGGCCGCGCACCTGGTCCCGTACGGCGGAGAAGCCGACTGGAGCTGCGGCAACAGCGGCGGATGCGGCGACTACAACGTCGGCGGCGACCGGCCCCTGACCAACAAGAAGGGCTGGGTCCGTGCCACCCGCTACCGCTATCCCGGACCCCGTACGGTCCTCGCCACAGAACCGGACGGGCGGCTGGCCGCGTACGGGGTGCTGGGGCTGCGCGCGGTGCGCTGGCGGGAGACGGAGATCGGCGGCGGCCGGTGGGGACAGCCCGCCGACCTCGGCGGCGGCCCGCTCGCGCCGACGCTGGGACAGGCGGTGCTCGGCGACGGGCGGCAGCTCCTCTTCGCCCTCCGCTTCTCGGCGATCAGCGGTCACGGCGGGAACAACGCTCGGGAGATAGTGCTGCTGGAGCAGCGGTCCGCGGGCGGACCCTTCCTCGCGTGGCGCGGCCTGGGCAACCCCGAACGTCATGACGACCGCGGCCGGCGGATCGGGGTGCCGGTGGCCGTCACCGCGCCCGACGGGAGGGTTCACCTCTTCGTGCGCAACGCGGACAAGGGCGTCAGCACACGGGTCCGGGAAACGGACGGCCGCTGGAGCGGCTGGCGGGCCCTCGCCGGCAGCGCCGAGATCCAGGACGGGCTGGCCACCGTCGTCGACGCGGCCGGCCGGGTCCATCTGTTCGGCGCGGGCTTCGCCACCGTCCACCACTGGAGCCAGGAGGCGCCCGGCCTGCCCGTCACCCACCGACCCGGCGGACATCTGCCGGCCGCCGTCGACACCCCCGCCGTGCTCGCGAAGACCGATGGTTCCGTGCATCTGCTGTACCGGACGGAACGGCCCTGGAAGCGGATGTCCCCGAGGGACTCCCGCGGCAGCGCCTCACCCGCCCTGACGCGCTTCAGCTCGGACGGCAGGCTTCTGCCCGCCGTCCGGTTCGACGGCTACGGACCGCTGGCCACGGCCGGCGGCCCCGAGCGGGCCGTCCTCGTGGGCCTGGACCTGCGGGGCCGGGTGCAGCTCCGGCACGAGGGCCGGTTGCTGACCCGCACCGCGGGGGCCGTGGCCCTGGAGCTCCCCACACTCGACGTCACCCCCGCCGGGGAGGTCAGGGTCGTCGGCATGGGCCCGGACGCACACCCGTGGACATGGTCACCGGGTTCGGGCACGGCGACCGGCTGACCGGTCATGTCCGGCGGGCGCGGCAGCCCTCGCCCGCCGGACATGACGAAGGGCCCCGCACCAACAGGTGCGGGGCCCTTCTTGCAGCTCAGCGAGCTACCAGGTCAGAGCAACAATTACTTGTTGATCTTGGTGACCTGGCCGGCGCCCACGGTCCGGCCACCCTCACGGATGGCGAACTTGAGGCCCTCCTCCATGGCGACGGGCTGGATCAGCTCGACGGTCATGGTGGTGTTGTCGCCCGGCATGACCATCTCGGTGCCCTCGGGGAGGGTCACGACGCCGGTCACGTCCGTGGTACGGAAGTAGAACTGCGGGCGGTAGTTGTTGAAGAAGGGGGTGTGACGGCCACCCTCGTCCTTCGACAGGATGTAGGCCTGGGCCTCGAAGCTGGTGTGCGGCGTGACCGAACCCGGCTTGATGATGACCTGGCCGCGCTCGACGTCCTCGCGCTTGATGCCACGGAGGAGCAGACCGACGTTCTCGCCCGCCTGGCCCTCGTCGAGCAGCTTGCGGAACATCTCGATGCCGGTGACCGTGGTGGTGGTCTTCTCGGTCTTGATACCGACGATGTCGACGGTCTCGTTGACCTTGAGGACACCACGCTCGATACGACCGGTGACGACGGTGCCACGACCGGTGATCGTGAAGACGTCCTCGATCGGCATCAGGAACGGCTTGTCGACGTCACGCTCGGGCTGCGGGATCGCCTCGTCGACGGCGGCCATCAGGTTCAGGACCGACTGGCCCCACTCCTTGTCGCCCTCGAGAGCCTTGAGCGCCGAGACCTTGACGACGGGAACGTCGTCGCCCGGGAACTCGTACTCGGAGAGGAGCTCACGCACCTCGAGCTCGACGAGCTCCAGGATCTCCTCGTCGTCCACCATGTCGGCCTTGTTCAGGGCGACGACGATGTACGGAACGCCGACCTGGCGGGCCAGGAGCACGTGCTCCTTGGTCTGCGGCATCGGGCCGTCGGTCGCGGCGACCACGAGGATGGCGCCGTCCATCTGCGCCGCACCCGTGATCATGTTCTTGATGTAGTCCGCGTGACCGGGGCAGTCGACGTGCGCGTAGTGACGCGACTCGGTCTGGTACTCGACGTGCGCGATGGAGATGGTGATACCGCGCTGGCGCTCCTCAGGAGCCTTGTCGATCTGGTCGAAGGCCGAGGCCTCATTCAGGTCCGGGTACGCGTCGTGCAGCACCTTGGTAATGGCGGCCGTGAGGGTCGTCTTACCGTGGTCGATGTGACCGATGGTGCCGATGTTGACGTGCGGCTTAGTCCGCTCGAACTTCGCCTTCGCCACTGGGGTCCTCCTGTGGAGTGGTTCTGTACGCCTTACTCATCGGCGCCAGGTGATCTTTGCTGGGATGCCGGGGCCCGGGGGCATTCCCGCCGTGATGCGACTGGAATGCCCCTGGAGGCTCCGGTGACAAGCCTAAAGCGTGAACTCGGGAGAGTTACTCGCCCTTGGCCTTCGCGATGATCTCCTCGGCGACGTTCCGGGGAACCTCGGCGTAGGAGTCGAACTGCATCGAGTAGCTTGCGCGACCCGAAGTCTTGCTGCGGAGGTCTCCGACGTAGCCGAACATCTCCGAAAGCGGCACCAGACCCTTGACGATCCGGGCGCCCATCCGCTCCTCCATGGCCTGAATCTGACCACGGCGGGAGTTGATGTCACCGATGACCTCGCCCATGTAGTCCTCGGGCGTGGTGACCTCAACGGCCATCATCGGCTCGAGCAGCACGGGGCTGGCCTTACGCGCGGCCTCCTTGAAGGCCTGCGAACCGGCGATCTTGAACGCGAGTTCGGAGGAGTCGACCTCGTGGTAACCACCGTCGAGAAGAATGACGCGAACGCCCGTCATCTCGTAGCCGGCCAGGATGCCGAACTGCATGGCCTCCTGCGCGCCCGCGTCCACCGAGGGGATGTATTCCTTGGGGATGCGGCCACCGGTGACCTTGTTCACGAACTCGTACGAGGCGTCGCCGCCCTCGATCGGCTCGATCGCGATCTGCACCTTGGCGAACTGACCGGTACCACCGGTCTGCTTCTTGTGCGTGTAGTCGTGGCGCTCGACGCCCTTACGGATCGTCTCACGGTAAGCCACCTGCGGCTTACCGACATTCGCCTCGACCTTGAACTCACGGCGCATACGGTCGACCAGCACCTCGAGGTGCAGCTCGCCCATACCACCGATGATGGTCTGGCCGGTCTCCTCGTCCGAGTGAACCTGGAAGGAGGGGTCCTCCTCCGCGAGACGCTGGATGGCGACACCCAGCTTCTCCTGGTCACCCTTGGACTTGGGCTCGATCGCGACCTGGATGACCGGCGCCGGGAAGTCCATGGACTCCAGGATCACCGGGTTCTTGTCGTCGCACAGCGTCTCACCGGTGGTGGTCTGCTTCAGGCCCATGACGGCGACGATGTCGCCGGCGCCCACCGACTCGATCTCCTCACGCTTGTTCGCGTGCATGCGGTAGATCTTGCCGATGCGCTCCTTCTTGCCCTTGACGGAGTTCAGCACCGCGGTGCCGGAGTCCAGGCGACCGGAGTAGATCCGGACGAAGGTGAGCTTGCCGAGGTGCGGGTCGCTCGCGATCTTGAACGCGAGGGCCGACAGCGGCTCGTCGTCGGACGGCTTGCGCTTGACGACCGTCTCCGGGTCCTTCACGTCGTGGCCCTCGATGGCCTCGACGTCCAGGGGGGAGGGGAGGTAGCGCACGACCGCGTCGAGCAGGGGCTGAACGCCCTTGTTCTTGAAGGCGGTACCGCAGAACACCGGGGTGACCGTGGTGTCCTTGGAGACGCCGGACGCGATGGTGATACGACGGATCGCGGCGTACAGCTGCTCCTCGGAAGGCTCCTGGCCCTCCAGGTACAGCTCCATGATCTCTTCGTCGTTCTCGGCGACCGTCTCGAGGAGCTTGCCGCGCCACTCGTCGGCAGCCTCGGTGTGGGTGGCCGGGATGTCGACGACGTCGTACATCTCGCCCTTGGTGGCCTCCGCGGACCACACGAGGGCCTTCATACGAACCAGGTCGACGATGCCCTTGAAGTCGGCCTCGGCACCGATCGGCAGCTGCATGACGATCGGCGTCGCACCCAGGCGGTCGCTGATCATGTCGACACAGCGGTGGAACTCGGCACCGGTGCGGTCGAGCTTGTTGACGAAGCAGATACGCGGAACGCCGTAGCGGTCCGCCTGGCGCCAGACAGTCTCGGACTGGGGCTCGACACCGGCGACACCGTCGAACACCGTGACGGCACCGTCGAGGACACGAAGCGAACGCTCCACCTCGACGGTGAAGTCGACGTGACCCGGGGTGTCGATGATGTTGATGGTGTGATCGACGTCCTCGAGCGGCCAGTGACAGGTCGTCGCGGCGGACGTGATCGTGATGCCGCGCTCCTGCTCCTGCTCCATCCAGTCCATCGTGGCAGCGCCGTCGTGGACCTCACCGATCTTGTAGCTCACACCGGTGTAGAACAGGATGCGCTCGGTGGTCGTCGTCTTGCCCGCGTCGATGTGGGCCATGATCCCAATGTTGCGGACCTTGGCCAGGTCAAGCGAAGTGGTGGCCATAAGGCTCAATCTTCTCTCGGTCTCGATGTGGGTAGCGACTACCAGCGGTAGTGCGCGAAGGCCTTGTTGGACTCGGCCATCTTGTGCGTGTCCTCACGCTTCTTGACCGAAGCGCCGAGGCCGTTGGAGGCGTCGAGCAGTTCGTTCATGAGGCGCTCGGTCATGGTCTTCTCACGGCGGGCGCGGGAGTAACCCACGACCCAGCGCAGCGCGAGGGTGGCGGCGCGACCGGGCTTGACCTCGATCGGCACCTGGTAGGTGGCGCCACCGACACGGCGGGACTTGACCTCGAGCGCCGGCTTGACGTTCTCGAGGGCGCGCTTCAGCGTGATGACCGGGTCAGCGCCGGTCTTCTCGCGGAGGCCTTCCATGGCGCCGTAGACGATCCGCTCGGCAGTGGAACGCTTGCCGTTGAGCAGGATCTTGTTGATGAGCGAGGTCACCAGAGGAGAACCGTAAACCGGGTCGATGATGACCGGGCGCTTCGGGGCGGGGCCCTTACGAGGCATTCTTACTTCTCCTTCTTGGCGCCGTAGCGGCTGCGGGCCTGCTTGCGGTTCTTGACACCCTGGGTGTCGAGGGAACCGCGGATGATCTTGTAACGAACACCCGGCAGGTCCTTCACACGGCCGCCACGCACGAGCACGATGGAGTGCTCCTGCAGGTTGTGTCCCTCACCCGGGATGTAGGCCGTGACCTCGATGCCGGAGGTCAGACGCACACGCGCGACCTTACGCAGGGCCGAGTTCGGCTTCTTCGGGGTGGTCGTGAACACACGCGTGCAGACGCCGCGGCGCTGAGGAGAACCCTCGAGTGCGGGCGTCTTGTTCTTCTCGACCTTGTCCTGCCGGCCCTTGCGGACCAGCTGCTGGATCGTAGGCACTACTTCTCCGGTTTCTGTGTGCCGTCAGTGAAGCTAACCTGGAACGTCGCCGACCCACGCGGTCGGGTGTGTCGAATGCTGCAGACCTCCGCCGCCAGGCGGAAGGAGCGCAGATCGCGGTGGCCGGTATCTGACTCGCCATGCGGTTGAAGACACGCACACGAGCCCAGGCACACCCCAGGCACAAGGTCTGAGCGTACCTACCGCATCCACTCCGGTCAAAACAAATGCCCAGGGGCCGGATCCCTGCACAGTACCGGGCCTGTTTTGCAATGGTTTTCAGCCATCTCGGCCGAGGTGTCCGGCCCGGTCCTCCGCAGGCCCCTGCGGTCGCCGGCCACCGGGCGGCAGCCCCCTGGACGCGGGGGCGTCAGCCGTCCGCCCCGGCCTCCTGAAGGCGCCACCACCGTCGGGCGAGCCCCCTTCCCCGCCGGCCGGCCCCGGCCCGGAGAACCGCACCCATGGCTCCCGTCGGCGGCGTCCCACCCGCCGGCTCCCGCGAACGCGGAAGGGCGGTCACCCCGCACGGGGTGACCGCCCTTCTTCACGATCTACTACTGGTTGTACGGACCGTAGTCGTAGTCCTCCAGCGGAACGGCCTGGCCGGAGCCCGTGCCGAACGGCGAGTAGTCGATGTCGTCGTAGCCGACGGCCGAGTACATCGCGGCCTTGGCCTCCTCGGTCGGCTCGACCCGGATGTTGCGGTAGCGGGACAGACCCGTACCGGCCGGGATGAGCTTACCGATGATGACGTTCTCCTTGAGGCCGATCAGGGAGTCGGACTTGGCGTTGATCGCCGCGTCCGTCAGAACCCTGGTCGTCTCCTGGAAGGACGCCGCCGACAGCCAGGACTCGGTCGCCAGCGAGGCCTTGGTGATACCCATCAGCTGCGGACGGCCGGAGGCGGGGTGACCGCCCTCGGTGACCACACGACGGTTCTCGGTCTCGAACTTCGAGCGCTCGACCAGCTCGCCCGGCAGCAGCTCCGCGTCGCCGGACTCGATGATCGTCACCCGGCGCAGCATCTGCCGGATGATGATCTCGATGTGCTTGTCGTGGATCGACACACCCTGCGAGTTGTAGACCTTCTGGACCTCGCCGACCAGGTGGACCTGGACCGCGCGCTGGCCGAGGATGCGGAGCACGTCGTGCGGGTTGGTGGCACCCACGGTGAGCTTCTGGCCCACCTCGACGTGATCGCCCTCGCCGACCAGCAGACGGGCACGCTTCGAGATCGGGAACGCCGTCTCGTCGCTGCCGTCGTCCGGAGTGACGACGATCTTCTTGGTCTTCTCGGTCTCCTCGATACGGACGCGGCCGGCCGCCTCCGAGATCGGGGCGACACCCTTGGGCGTACGAGCCTCGAAGAGCTCGACGACACGGGGCAGACCCTGGGTGATGTCGTCACCGGCCACACCACCGGTGTGGAAGGTACGCATCGTCAGCTGCGTGCCGGGCTCACCGATGGACTGGGCGGCGATGATGCCGACCGCCTCACCGATGTCGACCAGCTTGCCGGTCGCGAGCGAACGGCCGTAGCAGTACGCACAGGTGCCGACCGCGGACTCACAGGTCAGGACCGAGCGGGTCTTGACCTCCTCCACACCGGCCGCGACGAGCGCGTCGATGAGCACGTCACCGAGGTCGACGTTGGCAGGCGCGATGACCTTGCCGTCGACGACGACGTCCTCGGCCAGCATCCGGGCGTAGACGGAGGTCTCGACGTCCTCGGTCTTGCGCAGGCTGCCGTCGGCGCCACGCTCCGCGATCTTGAGCTTGAGGCCACGGTCGGTGCCGCAGTCCTCCTCGCGGATGATGACGTCCTGCGAGACGTCCACCAGACGACGGGTCAGGTAACCCGAGTCGGCGGTACGCAGGGCGGTGTCCGCCAGACCCTTACGGGCACCGTGCGTGGAGATGAAGTACTCCAGCACGGACAGGCCCTCACGGAAGGACGCCTTGATCGGACGCGGGATGGTCTCGTTCTTGGCGTTGGACACCAGACCACGCATACCGGCGATCTGACGCATCTGCATCATGTTTCCGCGAGCACCCGAGTTGACCATCATGGAGACGGGGTTGGTCTTCGGGAAGTTCGCGTTCATGGCCTCGGCAACCTCGTTGGTCGCCTTGGTCCAGATCGCGATGAGCTCCTGAGTGCGCTCTTCCTTGGTGATCAGACCGCGCTCGTACTGCTTCTGGACCTTCTCGTCCTGCTCCTCGTAGCCCTTGACGATCGCCTTCTTGGCGTCGGGCACCACGATGTCGGAGATGGCCACGGTGACACCGGAACGGGTCGCCCAGTAGAAGCCCGCCGCCTTCAGGTTGTCGAGCGTCGCCGCCACGATGACCTTGGGGTAGCGCTCGGCCAGGTCGTTGACGATCTCGGAGAGCTGCTTCTTGCCCACCGTGTAGTCCACGAACGGGTAGTCCTCGGGCAGCAGCTCGTTGAAGAGCGCGCGGCCCAGGGTGGTGCGCAGACGGAACGAGTCCCCCTGCTGCCACTCCGGCTCGCCCTCCTCCTGCGCCGGCGGGGTCCAGCCCCGCGGCGGAATGGTGCCGACCGGGAAGCGGATGTCGATCTTCGCCTGGAGCGAGAGCTCCCGGGCGTCGAACGCCATGATCGCCTCGGCGGTGGAACCGAAGGAACGGCCCTCACCGATGACCTTGCGCTCCTCCTCGTCCGTGGTCAGGAAGAAGAGGCCCAGCACCATGTCCTGGGTCGGCATGGTGACCGGACGGCCGTCGGCCGGCTTCAGGATGTTGTTCGAGGACAGCATCAGGATGCGGGCCTCGGCCTGCGCCTCCGCGGAGAGCGGCAGGTGCACGGCCATCTGGTCACCGTCGAAGTCCGCGTTGAACGCGGTGCAGACGAGCGGGTGGATCTGGATGGCCTTGCCCTCGACCAGCTGCGGCTCGAAGGCCTGGATGCCGAGGCGGTGCAGCGTGGGCGCACGGTTCAGCAGCACCGGGTGCTCGGCGATGACCTCTTCGAGGACGTCGTACACCACGGTGCGGCCACGCTCGACCATGCGCTTGGCCGACTTGATGTTCTGCGCGTGGTTCAGGTCGACCAGGCGCTTCATCACGAACGGCTTGAAGAGCTCCAGCGCCATGGCCTTGGGCAGACCGCACTGGTGCAGCTTCAGCTGCGGACCGACGACGATGACGGAACGCGCCGAGTAGTCGACACGCTTACCGAGCAGGTTCTGACGGAAACGACCCTGCTTACCCTTCAGCATGTCGCTGAGGGACTTCAGCGGACGGTTGCCGGGGCCCGTGACCGGGCGACCACGACGGCCGTTGTCGAAGAGGGCGTCGACCGCCTCCTGGAGCATCCGCTTCTCGTTGTTCACGATGATCTCGGGGGCACCGAGGTCGAGCAGACGCTTCAGACGGTTGTTGCGGTTGATCACACGGCGGTACAGGTCGTTCAGGTCGGAGGTCGCGAAGCGGCCACCGTCCAGCTGCACCATCGGACGCAGGTCCGGCGGGATGACCGGCACGCAGTCGAGCACCATGCCCTTGGGGCTGTTGGACGTCTGCAGGAACGCGGAGACGACCTTGAGGCGCTTGAGCGCACGGGTCTTCTTCTGGCCCTTGCCGGTGCGGATGATCTCGCGGAGACGCTCGGCCTCCTCCTCGAGGTCGAAGGACTCCAGGCGCTTCTGCAGCGCCGCGGCACCCATCGAGCCGTCGAAGTACGTGCCGAAGCGGTCACGCAGCTCGCGGTACAGCAGCTCGTCGCCCTCGAGGTCCTGGACCTTGAGGTTCTTGAAGCGGTTCCACACCTCGTCGAGACGGTCGATCTCGCGCTGGGCACGGTCGCGCAGCTGCTTCATCTCGCGCTCGGCACCCTCGCGCACCTTGCGGCGCACGTCGGCCTTGGCACCCTCGGCCTCGAGCTCGGCCAGGTCGGTCTCGAGCTTCTTGGCACGGGCCTCGAGGTCGGCGTCGCGGCGGTTCTCGACCTGCTGGCGCTCGACGGAGACGTGGGCCTCCAGCGACGGCAGGTCGCGCGTACGGCGCTCCTCGTCCACGAACGTGATCATGTACGCGGCGAAGTAGATGACCTTCTCGAGGTCCTTCGGCGCCAGGTCCAGCAGGTAGCCCAGACGCGACGGGACGCCCTTGAAGTACCAGATGTGGGTGACGGGAGCGGCGAGCTCGATGTGGCCCATCCGCTCACGCCGCACCTTGGCGCGGGTGACCTCGACGCCACACCGCTCACAGATGATGCCCTTGAAGCGGACACGCTTGTACTTGCCGCAGTAGCACTCCCAGTCCCGGGTCGGACCGAAGATCTTCTCGCAGAAGAGTCCGTCCTTCTCGGGCTTGAGCGTGCGGTAGTTGATGGTCTCGGGCTTCTTGACCTCGCCGTGGGACCAGGTCCTGATGTCGTCCGCGGTGGCAAGGCCGATCCGCAGCTCGTCGAAGAAGTTGACGTCGAGCACTGTGCGTCAATCCCTCTTTCGGGGTCGTGTCTCAATCATGGTCTGAACGGTCCCGGGGATGGCGGGGGCTCTTTCGTGGGAGCCCCCGCCAGGCCCGTCAGACCTCTTCGACGCTGCTCGGCTCACGCCGGGACAGGTCGATACCGAGCTCCTCCGCGGCGCGGAAGACGTCCTCGTCCGTGTCGCGCATCTCGATGGACATACCGTCCGAGGAGAGCACCTCCACGTTGAGGCAGAGCGACTGCATTTCCTTGATGAGCACCTTGAAGGACTCGGGAATGCCGGGCTCGGGGATGTTCTCGCCCTTGACGATGGCCTCGTAGACCTTCACGCGGCCGGTCACGTCGTCGGACTTGATGGTCAGCAGCTCCTGGAGGGCGTAGGCCGCTCCATAAGCCTCGAGTGCCCACACCTCCATCTCTCCGAACCGCTGGCCACCGAACTGGGCCTTACCACCCAGCGGCTGCTGGGTGATCATCGAGTACGGACCGGTCGAACGGGCGTGCAGCTTGTCGTCGACCAGGTGGTGGAGCTTGAGGATGTACATGTACCCGATCGAGATCGGGTCCGGGAACGGCTCGCCGGAGCGGCCGTCGAACAGGTTGGCCTTGCCGGACGACTGGACCAGGCGGTCGCCGTCACGGTTGGGGATCGTGGCATCGAAGAGGCCGGCGATCTCGTCCTCACGCGCACCGTCGAAGACCGGGGTCGCGACGTTGGTGCCGGGGGCGACCTGGTCGGCGCCGATGGCCTGCAGGCGCTGCGCCCAGTCGTCCGCCAGCCCGGAGACGTCCCAGCCGCGGCTGGCGAGCCAGCCGAGGTGGATCTCCAGGACCTGTCCCGGGTTCATTCGGGACGGGACACCCAGCGGGTTGAGGATGATGTCGACCGGGGTGCCGTCCTCCAGGAACGGCATGTCCTCGATCGGCAGGATCTTCGAGATGACGCCCTTGTTGCCGTGACGGCCGGCGAGCTTGTCACCGTCGGTGATCTTGCGCTTCTGGGCCACGTAGACGCGGACCAGCTGGTTGACGCCCGGGGGAAGCTCGTCGCCCTCCTCGCGGTCGAAGACGCGCACACCGATGACCTTGCCGGTCTCACCGTGCGGCACCTTCAGCGAGGTGTCACGGACCTCACGCGCCTTCTCACCGAAGATCGCGCGGAGCAGACGCTCCTCCGGGGTCAGCTCGGTCTCACCCTTGGGCGTGACCTTGCCGACCAGGATGTCGCCGGCGACGACCTCGGCACCGATACGGATGATGCCGCGCTCGTCGAGGTCCGCGAGGACCTCCTCGGAGACGTTCGGGATGTCCCGGGTGATCTCCTCGGGGCCGAGCTTGGTGTCACGGGCGTCGACCTCGTGCTCCTCGATGTGGATCGAGGAGAGGACGTCGTCCTGCACGAGGCGCTGCGACAGGATGATCGCGTCCTCGTAGTTGTGACCCTCCCACGGCATGAACGCCACGAGCAGGTTCTTGCCGAGCGCCATCTCACCGTTCTCGGTGGCGGGGCCGTCGGCGAGGACCTGGCCCTCGATGACGCGGTCGCCCTCGGAGACGATGACCTTCTGGTTCACCGAGGTGCCCTGGTTCGAGCGGGAGAACTTCGCGATGCGGTACGTGGTGTACGTGCCGTCGTCGTTCGCGACGGTGACGTAGTCGGCCGAGACCTCCTGGATGACACCGTCCTTCTCCGCCTTGATGACGTCGCCGGCGTCGGTGGCACAGCGGTACTCCATGCCGGTGCCGACGAGCGGGGCCTCCGCCTTGATGAGCGGAACGGCCTGACGCATCATGTTCGCGCCCATGAGGGCACGGTTGGCGTCGTCGTGCTCGAGGAAGGGGATCATGGCCGTCGCGACCGACACCATCTGGCGCGGCGAGACGTCCATGTAGTCGACCTCGGTCGGCGGGACGTAGTCGACCTCGCCGCCACGACGGCGGACCAGCACGCGTGCCTCGGTGAAGCGCAGCTCGTCGCTCAGGGTGGCGTTCGCCTGGGCGATGACGAAGCGGTCCTCCTCGTCGGCGGTCAGGTAGTCGACCTCGTCGGTGACCTGGCCGTCCGTGACCTTGCGGTACGGGGTCTCGACGAAGCCGAACGCGTTGACCCGGCCGTAGGACGCGAGCGAGCCGATCAGACCGATGTTCGGGCCTTCAGGGGTCTCGATCGGGCACATGCGGCCGTAGTGCGACGGGTGCACGTCACGGACCTCGAAGCCGGCCCGCTCACGGGACAGACCACCCGGGCCAAGAGCCGACAGGCGGCGCTTGTGGGTGAGACCCGACAGCGGGTTGTTCTGGTCCATGAACTGCGACAGCTGGCTGGTGCCGAAGAACTCCTTGATGGAGGCGACGACCGGCCGGATGTTGATCAGCGTCTGCGGCGTGATCGCCTCGACGTCCTGCGTCGTCATGCGCTCACGCACGACGCGCTCCATACGAGCCAGACCCGTACGGACCTGGTTCTGGATGAGCTCGCCGACGTTACGCAGACGGCGGTTGCCGAAGTGGTCGATGTCGTCGGTCTCGACGACGATCTGGGTGCCGGACTCGCCGACCGTCTCGGTCTCGCCGGCGTGCAGCTTGACCAGGTACTTGATGGTGGCGATGACGTCGTCGGTGGTGAGCACGCCGGCGTCCAGCGGCTCGTCCGCGCCGAGCTTCTTGTTCACCTTGTAGCGGCCGACCTTGGCGAGGTCGTAGCGCTTCGGGTTGAAGTAGAGGTTCTCGAGCAGCGTCTGGGCCGCCTCGCGCGTCGGGGGCTCGCCCGGACGCAGCTTGCGGTAGATGTCGAGCAGCGCGTCGTCCTGGCCCTGGGTGTGGTCCTTCTCCAGGGTGGCGCGCATGGACTCGTACTCGCCGAACTCCTCGAGGATCTGCTCGGTGGTCCAGCCGAGCGCCTTGAGCAGGACGGTCACGGACTGCTTGCGCTTGCGGTCGATGCGGACACCGACCATGTCGCGCTTGTCGATCTCCATCTCCAGCCAGGCACCCCGGGACGGGATGATCTTGGCCGTGAAGATGTCCTTGTCGGACGTCTTGTCGATGTTGGAGTCGAAGTAGACACCCGGCGAGCGGACCAGCTGCGACACGACGACACGCTCGGTGCCGTTGATGACGAAGGTGCCCTTGTTGGTCATGAGCGGGAAGTCGCCCATGAAGACCGTCTGGGACTTGATCTCGCCGGTCTCGTTGTTGGTGAACTCGGCCGTGACGAAGAGCGGGGCCGCGTACGTGAAGTCGCGCTCCTTGCACTCGTCGATCGAGTTCTTCGGGGGCTCGAAACGGTGGTCGCGGAAGGTCAGCGACATCGACCCGGAGAAGTCCTCGATCGGCGAGATCTCCTCGAAGATCTCTTCCAGACCGGACTTGGTGGGGACGTCCTGTCCGCTTTCGAGAGCCGCCTCGACACGAGCCTTCCATGCGGCGTTGCCGAGCAGCCAGTCAAAGCTCTCGGTCTGCAGCGCGAGGAGGTTCGGAACCTCGAGGGGCTCCTTGATCTTTGCAAAGGAGATGCGCAGCGGGGCAGTGCTGGCGCCGTTGTTCGTATTCGCGGTCGAGGCGTTGCGCGAGGCGGCCAAGAGGGGGTCCTTCCGAGGGCTCGGACTCACTACGCGCGTACCGGTCCCGTGTTGGGAACGGAGGGAGAAACCCCAGCTAGGGGCTGTTCTTCATCCGAAGCTCAGACACGGGCATGCCCCTGGTGACGGGCAGAGGGCAGCTAACAGGCAGCGCAAAGGGTCAGTGTAGCCAGTTGGCACACTGATGTCCAGTGCGGGTTTTCGAGACCCTCGAGACCCTCGTTTTTCTCATCTCCGCGAACCCCATGCGCCGTGAGGCGCACATCGATACTGCCCGTTCGGTCGTCGATCCATGCCTCGGAACGTGGATCGTTGTGACGACGCGTCCTGAGAATTGCGCGCTGCGTGCGGTTCGTCAAGGCCCCCGCCCCTGAGCTGCTGCTCCGGGATCTTCGTCGGCCGCCGTGAGGGGCGCACGGCGAAGATCACCATACTCCCAGGAGGGAGCGGAACAAGGCACCCTCCGCCGGAACGCCGAAGGGCGACCACCCGCTTGGGTGATCGCCCTTCAGTGTGTGCGCGTTACAGCGCGGGAGTCAGAAGACTCGCGAGGTCACTTGACCTCGACGGAGGCGCCGGCAGCCTTGAGGGACTCGGCAGCCTTCTCCGCGGCGTCCTTGGCGACCTTCTCGAGGACCGGCTTCGGGGTGCCGTCGACGAGGTCCTTGGCCTCCTTCAGACCCAGGGAGGTCAGCTCACGCACGACCTTGATGACCTGGATCTTCTTCTCACCGGCGCCGGTGAGGATGACGTCGAACTCGTCCTGCTCGGCCTCGGCCTCGGCCGGGGCGGCAGCAGCGCCACCGGCGGCAACGGCGACCGGGGCGGCGGCGGTGACGTCGAACTTCTCCTCGAAGGCCTTCACGAACTCGGAGAGCTCGATGAGGGTCATCTCCTCGAACTGCGCAAGCAGGTCGTCCTGGGACAGCTTCGCCATGATGGCGTCCTTCCACTCATTCGGCAGGTGCCGTGTGTACATGTGAGGCGGGCGTACGTTCGGCCCGCTGCGACCGTCGCCTCAGGCGGCGGTCAATGCGCGAGCCGAGTTACTCGGCACCGCCCTGCTCGGCCTTCTTGGCACGAAGCGCCTCCGCGGTGCGGACGAACTTCGAGGGAAGCGCCTGGAAGAGCGCGGCAGCCTGGGACTGCTTGCCCTTCATGGCGCCCGCCAGCTTGGCGAGCAGAACCTCGCGGGACTCGAGGTCCGCAAGCTTCTTGATCTCATCGGCGGACAGCGCCTTGCCATCAAGGACACCGCCCTTGATGATCAGGTTCGGGTTGTCCTTGGCGAAGTCACGAAGACCCTTCGCCGACTCCACCGGGTCACCGGTGATGAAGGCAACCGCCGTCGGACCAGTGAAGTGGTCGTCGAGCGAGTTGATCCCGGCCTCGTTGGCCGCGATCTTGGTCAGCGTGTTCTTCACCACGGCGTACTGGGCGTTCTCACCGAGCGAACGGCGCAGCTCCTTGAGCTGAGCCACGGTGAGACCCCGGTACTCGGTCAGCACGGCGGCGTTCGAGCTGCGGAACGACTCCGTCAGCTCGGCCACCGCGGCAGCCTTGTCGGGCCTTGCCATGAGCGTCGGCCTCCTTCCGGGTGATGAGGACCGCTCAGAAGGGCCGAACAAAACGAAACGCCCCGGCGCAGGCGCACGGGGCTGAGCTCGACCGGAATTGCTTCCGGGAACTTTCCACAGTCACCTGCGCAGGACGTCCGCTACTGAGCGGATCCTTCGGCCACCGGACCCTCGGAAGGAGAGCACGGCAACGACCAGCGGTCTTTGGCTTCTGTGGAAGAGTACGGGACCGGGTCCCGGTCAGGCAAATCCACCCGATTGCGTCAGGGCGGCGCGGTACGTCAGGCGCTCCCGGCCTCGTTCATCATCTCTGCCAGGTCGACGGTCTCGGCGGCGGGCGGGGCCGTCACGGTCACCGGCTTGTTGACCGACAGCAGCTTGATGGTGAGATCCATCGGGCCCTCCTTCGTCGTGCTGCGGGTCCGGACCTGCTTGGTCTGGTCGTTCTCGTCGATCCAGATGTCCATGGTGAGCTTCTCGACGCCGAGCTTCTCGTACTGCTCGAGGGTCCCCTCACGGCGCTTCTTGGTCTCCGCGTCCTCGCCGGCCAGGCTCGCACGCATGGCGTCGAGGGTCAGGGTGCCCGTGTAGTGCGTGGTCTCCACGCCGTCGACGGACTCCTCCCCCACCTTCTTGAGGTCCTTGGAGGCGGTGAGCGCCGCCGTGTCCTGGGCGGGGTTCTTGTCCGCCTGGGCCGTCAGCTCGGCCAGCGGGTCCTCGCCGCCGGCCTCCTTGAGGGCCGCGAGGTCGAACTTCATCCACGTCTTGCCGGCCTCGAGCGGCTCCCCGCCGTTGAGGTACATCGCCTCACCGACGAGGCGGATCTCCACCTCTCCGGCCTCGGCCCCCACGCCGCCCTTCATCTTCATGCTCATGGCCAGCGGCTTCATGGTCATGGAGGCCTGGGCCTCGATGTCGCCGCCCCCGGGGACGGTGCCGCTCATCGAGTAGCTCAGCGAGGTGAGCTTCTCGTTCTTCTCCGCAGCGCGCTTGACCGCGGCGGCCGGGGTGACCTCGACGGGCTTGTCCGCGGACGAGGACGCCTGGGCGGACCCGGAGGCCTTGCCGGACGACGTCTTGCCGTCCTCGTCGGTGCACGCCGCCGTGCCGCAGAGCAGTACACCGGCCAGGACTATCCCGGCTGTCTTCCGGAGCTTTGAGTTCACGATCCCCCCACGGGATTTTGCTTGCTCTTGATCTTTCCGGAACAGCCTAGCCCCCCTCTCCGACAACGTGCCCGCAAATAGAGCCGGCCCCCGCAGCTCGAGGAGCTGCGGGGGCCGGCCCGGACGCGATGCCCGCGACTGCCGTCCAGGGATCAGACGGCGGCCGGGTCCTCCTCGACGAGGAGGTTGCGGGTGCGGTTGGAGTCCAGCGGGATGCCGGGGCCCATCGTCGTGGTCAGGGTCGCCTTCTTGATGTAGCGGCCCTTCGCGGCGGACGGCTTGAGACGGAGGATCTCCTCCAGCGCCGCGGCGTAGTTCTCGACCAGCTTCGTCTCGTCGAAGGAGACCTTGCCGATGATGAAGTGCAGGTTCGAGTGCTTGTCGACGCGGAACTCGATCTTGCCGCCCTTGATCTCGTTGACGGCCTTGGCGACGTCCATGGTGACGGTGCCGGTCTTCGGGTTCGGCATCAGACCACGCGGACCGAGCACACGGCCGAGGCGGCCGACCTTGCCCATGAGGTCCGGGGTGGCGACGACCGCGTCGAACTCGTTCAGGCGGTTGCCCTTGGAGATCTCGTCGATCAGTTCGTCGGAGCCGACGATGTCGGCGCCCGCGGCTTCCGCGGCCGCAGCACGGTCACCGGTCGCGAAGACCAGGACCCGGGCGGTCTTGCCGGTGCCGTGCGGAAGGTTGACGGTGCCACGGACCATCTGGTCGGCCTTACGCGGGTCAACGCCCAGACGGAAGGCGACCTCGACGGTGCCGTCGAACTTGGTGGCGGCGGTGTCCTTGGCGAGACGGACGGCCTCGAGCGGGGCGTAGTTACGCTCCCGGTCGATCTTGGCGTCCGCAGCGCGGAGAGTCTTGCTGCGCTTCACTTCTGCTCCTGAGGTGTTGAGCGTGGAGTCGTGGTGCGGACCAGCGCTTGGTCCTACCACTGGGGCTTACGAGGGGGCTGTCAGCCCTCGACCGTGATGCCCATGGAACGGGCGGTGCCGGCAATGATCTTCGACGCGGCGTCGAGGTCATTGGCGTTCAGGTCGGGGAGCTTGGTCGTGGCGATCTCGCGGACCTGGGCAGCCGTCAGCTTGGCGACCTTGGTCTTGTGCGGCTCGCCGGAGCCCTTGTCCACACCCGCGGCCTTGAGGATCAGCTTGGCGGCCGGCGGAGTCTTGGTGATGAAGGTGAAGGAACGGTCCTCGTAGACCGTGATCTCCACCGGCACGACCATGCCACGCTGCGACTCGGTCGCGGCGTTGTAGGCCTTGCAGAACTCCATGATGTTGACGCCGTGCTGACCCAGGGCGGGGCCGACCGGCGGAGCCGGGTTGGCCGCACCGGCCTGGATCTGGAGCTTGATAAGCCCCGTGACCTTCTTCTTCTTGGGAGGCATTGCTCTCTCCGGGTCCTAGTGAGAGTTATCCGCCTGCCACCCGATCATCCGGATGGAGGCATACCGCACAACGATAACGGGTATCTATGCGCGGCCAAAAACCGAGCAGGTCAGACAGCCTGCGAGAGGCGGTCTGACCTGTTCGGAAACCTGGCGCCCAGAAGGAACTAGTTCTTCTGGATCTGGTCGAAGCTGAGCTCGACCGGGGTCTCGCGGCCGAAGATCTCGACGAGGCCCTTGACCTTCTTCGAGTCGGCGTTGATCTCGTTGATCGTGGCCTGCAGCGTCGCGAACGGGCCGTCGGTGACGGTGACCGAGTCGCCGACCTCGAAGTCCAGCACCTGGACCTCGACCTTGCGGGCGGGAGCCGGCTTGCCCTCGGCCTCCGCGGCCTCGCGGGCGGCCTTCTCCTCGGCCTCCGGGGCGAGCATCTTGACGATCTCGTCCAGGGTCAGCGGGTACGGGTCGTAGGCGTTGCCGACGAAGCCGGTGACACCGGGGGTGTTGCGGACGACGCCCCAGGACTCGTTCGTCAGATCCATGCGGACGAGAACGTAGCCGGGCAGCTTGTTCTGCCGGACGTTCTTGCGCTCGCCGTTCTTGATCTGGACGATCTCTTCCTCGGGGACCTCGGCCTGGTAGATGAACTCCTCGACGTTCAGCGAGACGGCACGCTGCTCCAGGTTGGCCTTCACGCGCTTCTCGTAGCCCGCGTAGGTGTGGATCACGTACCACTCGCCGGGGAGACCACGGAGCTCGTCCCGGAGGGCGGCGACCGGGTCGACGGGAGCCGCCGGCTCCTCGTCCGCCTCTTCGGCGCTCTCCTCGGGAGCCTCTTCCGCGCTCTCTTCCGGAGCCTCGGCGTCCTCGGAACCGGCCTCGTCCTCGTCGACGTTCTCGACGTGCAGGGCCTCGTCCTCGGCCGGCTCACCGGCGGCGTCGTCGGCAGCCTCTGCCTGGTCCGGCTCCTCAGCGTCCGACGCCTCGACGATGTCGAGCTCGTCCTCAGGGGACTCGAAGCTCTCGCCGGAACGGTCGGCGTCGTTCAGGTTCGGGTCAGACACGATGGCTTCTTCCTGGATACAGATGGGGTGGAACATGCGAAAGGGGCGCCGATTTCCGGCGCCCTCCGCGGATCAGCCGAAGACGTACTTGACTGCTTCCTGGAAGCCATAGTCAATCACGGTCACGAGGCCGATCATGATGACGACGAAGATAATCACCACTGTGGTGTACGTCGTCAGTTGATTACGAGTCGGCCAGACGACCTTGCGCAGTTCGGCGACGATCTGGCGGTAGAAGAGAGCCAGGCGACCCAGCGGGCCCTTCTTGCCGCGCTTGCCGCCCTTGCGGGTCTTCTTCTTCGACTCCGGCGTCTCGTCCTCGGCATCAGGCATGTCGATGGAGCCTACGGCGTCCGTCACGATCTCTCACCTGATTCCCGGGTCGTGGCCGTGCCGCGCCCGGTGGAGCCGCACGGCGGTGCATAGAAGTACGTACATGCGCACACAGCCTGGCGAAGGTGTGTGTAGCAGGGCCGGAGGGACTTGAACCCCCAACCGCTGGTTTTGGAGACCAGTGCTCTACCAATTGAGCTACGACCCTTTGTGACTCCCCCAACCTACCGCATCCGTCCGGGTGCACTAAGTGCCCGGCTCGGACTTGGCTGGTGAGGGCCAACAGCCAGTGAGTGTACGTGTTCCCAGGCCCGGCGTCGAACACAAAGCCCGGCCACCCCCTTCCGGACCCTTCCGCGGTCCGCCGCAGGTCCGGGTTGTCCGCCCTTCGAAACCTGTGTGCCGGGTCCTTGTGGCGTCTGGGAGCATGGGCCGTATGAGCGCTGCAACCCCTCCCACCGAGCGCCGGGTCTCCGCGCGCATCGGCGCGATCTCCGAGTCCGCGACCCTCGCCGTCGACGCCAAGGCCAAGGCCCTCAAGGCCGCCGGGCGTCCGGTGATCGGCTTCGGCGCCGGTGAGCCCGACTTCCCGACCCCCGACTACATCGTCGAAGCCGCCGTCGAGGCCTGCCGCAACCCGAAGTACCACCGCTACACGCCGGCCGGCGGTCTGCCGGAGCTGAAGAAGGCCATCGCGGAGAAGACGCTGCGCGACTCCGGGTACGAGGTGGACCCCGCCCAGATCCTGGTGACCAACGGCGGCAAGCAGGCGATCTACGAGGCGTTCGCCGCGATCCTCGACCCGGGCGACGAGGTCATCGTCCCGGCGCCGTACTGGACCACGTACCCCGAGTCGATCCGTCTCGCGGGCGGCGTCCCCGTCGATGTCGTGGCCGACGAGACCACCGGTTACCGCGTCTCCGTGGAGCAGCTGGAGGCCGCGCGTACGGAGAAGACCAAGGTCGTCCTCTTCGTGTCGCCGTCCAACCCGACCGGCGCCGTCTACAGCGAGGCCGACGCGCGCGCGATCGGCGAGTGGGCCGCGGAGCACGGCCTGTGGGTGCTCACCGACGAGATCTACGAGCACCTGGTCTACGGCGACGCGACGTTCACCTCGCTGCCCGCCCTCGTCCCGGCGCTGCGTGAGAAGTGCATCGTCGTGAACGGTGTCGCGAAGACGTACGCCATGACGGGCTGGCGCGTGGGGTGGATCGTGGGCCCGAAGGACGTCGTGAAGGCGGCCACCAACCTGCAGTCGCACGCGACGTCGAACGTCTCCAACGTGGCGCAGATCGCCGCCCTGGCCGCCGTCTCCGGCGACCTGGACGCCGTCGCGAAGATGCGTGAGGCCTTCGACCGCCGCCGGCAGACGATCGTGCGGATGCTCAACGAGATCGACGGTGTGGTCTGCCCGACCCCCGAGGGCGCGTTCTACGCCTACCCGTCGGTGAAGGGCCTTCTGGGCAAGGAGATCCGGGGCCGTCGTCCCCAGTCCTCCGTGGAGCTCGCGGCCCTCATCCTCGACGAGGTCGAGGTGGCGGTCGTCCCGGGCGAGGCCTTCGGCACGCCCGGCTACCTGCGCCTTTCCTACGCGCTGGGCGACGAGGACCTGGCCGAGGGTGTCTCCCGGATCCAGAAGCTGCTGGCCGAGGCCCGCGACTGATCCCCTGCCTCGCGTGACGGGCCCCCGGCTTCGGCCGGGGGCCCGTTTCTGTGTTCGGGCAAGAACCCGATCGGGGAAAGGGGCTGCCCCATTCCGGTCGTCTTTGGCAGGATCACTCAATGGAGCGCGAACGAGACGTCAGCCTGCTGCCGAAAGCCCATCTGCACCTGCACTTCACCGGGTCGATGCGGCCCACCACCCTTCTGGAGCTCGCCGACAAGCACGGCGTGCACCTGCCGGAGGCGCTGACCGGGGGCGAGCCGCCGAAGCTGCGCGCCACGGACGAGCGCGGGTGGTTCCGCTTCCAGCGGCTGTACGACATGGCCCGCTCCTGCCTGCGCGACCCCGAGGACATCCAGCGGCTGGTGCGCGAGGCCGCGGAGGAGGACATCAGGGACGGCTCGGGCTGGCTGGAGATCCAGGTCGACCCGACCTCGTACGCGCCGCGGCTCGGCGGTCTGATCCCGGCGCTGGAGATCATCCTGGACGCCGTGGACACGGCGTCCAGGGAGACCGGGCTCGGGATGCGCGTGCTCGTGGCGGCGAACCGGATGAAGCATCCGCTGGACGCCCGTACGCTCGCCCGGCTGGCGGTGCGCTACGCGGACCGGGGCATCGTCGGATTCGGGCTCTCCAACGACGAACGCCGGGGCATGGCGCGGGACTTCGACCGCGCCTTCGCCATCGCCCGCGAGGGCGGGCTGCTGGCGGCTCCGCACGGCGGCGAGCTGACCGGACCCGCGTCCGTACGGGACTGCCTCGACGACCTGCGCGCCTCGCGAATCGGCCACGGTGTGCGGGCGGCGGAGGACCCCAGGCTGCTGCGCAAACTCGCGGAGAAGGGCGTGACCTGCGAGGTCTGCCCGGCCTCCAACGTGGCGCTCGGCGTCTACGAGAAGCCGGGGGACGTGCCGCTGCGGACGCTCTTCGACGCCGGGGTCCCGATGGCGCTCGGCGCGGACGATCCGTTGCTGTTCGGCTCCCGGCTGGCGGCACAGTACGAACTGGCCCGCCGCCACCACGCCTTCACGGACCAGGAGCTCGCGGAACTGGCCCGCCAGTCGGTCCGGGCCTCGGCGGCGCCGGAGGACACCCGGCGGAAGCTGCTCTCGGGCATCGACGACTGGCTGGCGTCGCCGCCGGCGTGAGCCGGGACGCGGGCGGGGGCCTGCGACGCCGGCCCGAGAGGCGTTGGATGCGGGGCCTTCGCAGGTCGCGGGGCCTCACGTGGCCTGGACGCGCCGTGGGCCGGGCCGGGACCTGTGCCGGACCGGGACGCGCCGCAGGCCGCCGAGGCCCGCTGCTCCGAGGCGCCGCAGTCCGAGGTCTGCGCCGGGCCGGGACGCGCCGCAGGCCGCCGAGGCCCCGCCGGTCGAGGCGCGGCGCCCGGCGCCTGGCGCCCGTCGTACGCGCGGAGCGACGCCGGGCGGTTGCGCGGTCGGGCGTGACACCGCTCAGTGGGGGGCGCCGGGGGTGCCGAGGCCTCGCAGCAGCGTGCGTGCGAGGCCCGCCGCGAATTCGTCGAGCGGCTGCGGCGGCCGCCCGCCGGCCGTCATGTCGTAGGCGAAGGCGCGCTGCGCGCAGGCGCCCAGAAGCAGGGACGCGGCGGCGTAGGTGTCGGCGTCGGGGCCGATGCGGCCGGCCGTCCGTTCCGCGCGCAGATACGCGTCGAGGCCCTCGATCGGCTTGTGCGGCCCGGTTCCCATCTCGCGCATGGCCTCTTCGTGCCGGCGCTTCAGGCGCGGCTCGGCGTACAGCGACGCGGCCATGGGGAAGGACTTCTCGTAGAAGAGGGCGGCCTGGCGGGCGATCTCGGTGAGGTTCTCCTCGACGCTCGCGCCGCCCGGATCCGCGGCCAGCTCGGCCAGCAGCGGGCCCAGCTTCGGCAGCCGCTCCTGGAGCACGGTCACGAACAGTTCCTCCTTGCCGGTGAAGTGCTTGTAGAGCGCCGCCTCCGAGCAGCCCGCCGCCTTGGCGATCTCCTTCGTGGTGGTGCGGGCGAGGCCGATGGAGAGCATCAGGTCTCGCGCCGCGTCGATGATGCGGACGCGGGTGGGCTTCTGGTCCATGCGCGCTCCATACCGGGCTTGACGGGTGGGTGAGTACACACCCACCCTAGGGGTGAGTGAACACTTACCCACCCGAGGAGGGTGTGCCATGAAGCTCACAGTGTTCGGCGCGACCGGCGGCATCGGCGGGCAGATCGTCAGGCAGGCGCTGGCCGCCGGCCATCACGTGACGGCCGTGGTCCGCGATCCGGCACGTTTCACGGTGACCGGGCAGCGACTGGAGGTGGTCGGCTCCCGCCTGGACGACCCGCAGGCCCTGCGCGAAGCCGTGGCGGGGCGGGACGCGGTGCTCTCCGGTCTCGGCCCCCGCAGAAGGTCCGACGCCGGCGTCGCCGCCCGCCTGACCCGCTCGGTGCTGACCGCGATGGAGGCCGAGGGCACGCGCCGGCTGCTGGTCGTCAGCGCGGCGCCGCTCGGCACCGCGCCGGAGCGGGAGCCGCTGCGCGACCGCGCGATGTTGTCGGTCGTGGGGGCGGTGCTGAAGCCCGTCTACGACGACCTGCGGGTCATGGAGCGCGAGCTCGCGGACAGCGCGGCCGACTGGACCGCCGTGCGGCCGCCGAAGCTGCTCGACAAGCCGCTGACCGGCCGGTACCGCGTCGCGGTCGGCGGCAATCCGCGCAGCGCCAGGGTGATCGGCCGGGCGGACGTGGCGCACGCGATGCTCGCGATGACCGACGACCCCGCCACGATCCGGCAGGGCGTCGGCGTCGCGTACTAGGTCTTGAGCTGCTAGGTCCTGAGCTGGCAGGCCCTGAGCTTTCGGGGCCTGACCGCTCGGATCATGGGCAGCCGGAGGCTCAGAGGCTGACGCCGACCGTCACCGGCTCGTTGACCAGCGTCACACCGAACGCGTCGCGCACGCCGTCCACCACCTCGCGGGCCAGGGCCAGCAGGTCCTCCGTCGTGGCCTGGCCGCGGTTGGTGAGGGCCAGCGTGTGCTTGGTGGAGATGCGGGCGGGCCCGGAGCCGTAGCCCTTGGTGAAGCCGGCCTTGTCGATCAGCCAGGCGGCCGAGGTCTTGGTGTGCCCGTCACCCGCGGGGTAGGCGGGCGGGGCGACGCCGTCGCCGAGCCGGTCGCGCACGCGGGCCAGGAAGGTCTCGTACTCGGCGGCGGTGAGAATCGGGTTGGTGAAGAAGGAGCCGGCGGACCAGGTGTCGTGGTCGTCGGCGTCGAGGACCATGCCCTTGCCCGCGCGCAGGGCGAGCACGGTCTCGCGGGCGGCGGCGGCCGGGACCCGGTCGCCCACCTCGATGCCGAGGGCACGGGCGGTCTCCGCGTACTTCACGGGCGCGGAAAGGCCGTCGGCGTCCTCGAGCTCGAAGCGGACGCGCAGCACGACATAGCGGTCGGGTTCCTGCTTGAAGCGGCTGTTGCGGTAGGAGAAACCGCAGGCGGCGTTCGGGAGGACCACGGTCTCGCCGCTGCGACGGTCGTACGCGACGACCTCCGTGATCGTCGTGGAGACCTCCTGACCGTAGGCGCCGACGTTCTGGATCGGGGTGGCGCCCGCGGAGCCGGGGATGCCGGCCAGGCACTCGATGCCGCCGAGCCCGGCCTCGACGGTGCGGGCGACGGCGTCGGTCCAGGTCTCCCCCGCGGCCAGCTCCAGGCGTGTCCCGTCGAGGGCGAAGCCGCTGGTCGCGATGCGCAGTGCGGTGCCGTCGAAGCCCTTGTCGCCGATGACCAGGTTGCTGCCACCGCCGATGATCAGCAGCGGCGTGCCGGACGCGTCCGCCTCGCGCACGGTGGCGACCACCTCGTCGTCGGTGGTGGCGGCCACGAGACGGGTCGCGGGGCCGCCGAGCCGGAAGGTGGTCAGGGGGGCGAGGGGGGCATCGTGAAGTTCCTGCACGGGGACAAGAGTACGGTCCATGACCCCCGTGTTCCGGCGGGGCCACGGACCGTACGGGTACGCCGGGGTCAGACCGCGACGGGTGTGCGGTCGCTCTCCGCGGCCGCGGCCGGGGATCCGGACAGGGTGCCGTCCGGCCTCGTCCGCCCGCCGGGTATCAGCAGGGCCACCAGGGCGGCGGCGGCCAGGGCCCCGGCGCCGATCCACACCGCGGGGACCGTGCCGTCCGAGAAGGCCTGCGGCGACTCGTAGCCGCCCTGAGCGGCGAAGACCGCGCCGAGCACGGCGATCCCGAGCGCTCCGCCGACCTCGCGGAGGGCGTTGTTCGCCCCTGAGGCGATGCCCTGCTCCGAGGGGCGGACGCTGGACATGACCACGCTGGCGGCGGGCGCGAAGTAGAGAGCCATGCCGATACCGCTGATGACGAGTGCGGGCAGCTGGGCCGTGTACGAGACGCCGGGCTCGAGCACCATCGCGAAGAGCGCGAGACCGAGTGCCTGGAGCGCCAGGCCGGCGGTGACGACCGGGCGTCCGCCGATCCGGTCGGACAGCAGACCCGCGACGGGTGCGACGAGCAACGACATGCCGGTCCAGGGCAGCATCCTCAGCCCGGCCTCGGTGGGCGAGTAGCCGGCCACACCCTGCAGGAACTGGCTGAGCAGGAAGATCGAGCCGAACATGCCGAGGAACATCAGCAGGCTCGCGACGTTGATCCCGAAGAAGGCGCGGCTGCGGAAGAGACGCATGGGCAGCATGGGCTTCTTCGCGACGGAGCTGTACCGGGCGAAGGCGACCAGGAGCACGGCGCCCGCGATCAGGCAGAACAGGATCCGAGGGCTGGTCCAGCCGTCGGCGTTGCCGTTGACCAGCGCGTAGACGATGCCGAAGAGGCCTCCGCTGACCAGCAGGGTGCCGGGGACGTCGAGCCGGGCGTCCGGGGCGTGGGACTCCTGCAGGCGCAGGCGGGCGAGGGGCAGGAGGAGCAGTCCGATCGGGACGTTCAGCCAGAAGATCCACTGCCACGAGATGTGTTCGGTCAGAGAGCCGCCGATCAGTGGGCCGGTGGCGACGGCCACGCCGGTCACGGCGCTGAAGAGGCCCAGCATCGCGCCGCGGCGGGCGGCCGGGACGGCCGCGGTGAGCAGGGTCAGCGTGAGCGGCATCATGATCGCCGCGCCGACGCCCTGGACGGCCCGGGCGGCGATGAGCGCGTCGATGCCGGACGCGAGCGCGGCCGCGGCGGACGCACCGGTGAAGATCGTCAGGCCGGTGATGAACAGCCGGCGGCGGCCGAAGCGGTCCCCCAGAGCCGCACCGAACATCAGCAGGACCGCGAAGGTGAGCGTGTAGGCGCTCACCGTCCACTCAAGGTCTTCCAGACCGCCGCCCAGGTCCTCCCGGATGGAGGGAAGGGCGGTGGTGACTACGAGGTTGTCGAGGGCCGCCATGAAACCGGCGACGCTGGTGATGACGAGTGCCCAGATGGCGCCGGAGCGCCGCGCGGGCTGCTGGTTCTGGTTCACTGCTCCCCCCAGAGGATTAGTTATTGATGACTAACTTTCGTGGGCAAGACTGTGCACGGACCACCTGCGGGACGCGGAGCCGGCTCACTCCTGGACCGGCCGGGCGACGGGATAGAAGCCGGACCAGATGCGGTGCTCGGCGGGGAAGCCCATCGAGACGAGGACGTTGACGAGCATCCCGTAGGCCAGGAAGGTCGTGGTCTCGTTCACGTCGGCACCGAGGTGCAGATGGACGGTCTCCCACAGTTCCACCCAGTCGGCCCGCACCTGCTCGCCGAAGGCGTGGTCGCCCGCCGCCTCCGCGGCCGCCACCGCGACGTACATCTGCAGCTGCATCAGCAGCTTCTCGGGGTCGTCCGCGATGAGGCGCTGGTACGCGGCGGCCATCGCACCGAGGGCCTCCTCGCCCTCGAGCCCCTCGGCGGCCGCACTGAAGACACGCCGGGTGTCCGCGAGACACCGGGAGGACGCGGCAAGGAAGATGGCCTGCTTGTTCGGGAAGAGGCGGAAGAGGTACGGCTGGGAGACGCCGACGCGCTTGGCGATGGCGTCCGTCGAGGTGCCGTTGTACCCGGCGCGGGAGAACTCGGTGATCGCGGCACGGATCACGCTCTCGCGTCGCTCTTCTGCACTCATCCTGACCATGCGACTAAGTTATTGGCCAATCACTAACTTAGTCAAGGGGGGGAACCGCGGACTCCTGCCGGGAGGGGTGCACGCGTAAGGGGCACCTCTCCTTGGAGGGACGCCCCTTACATCGCTTGCGCCCTGCGGGTGCCTCAGGCGAGCTGCACGACCGCGCGGGACATGCCCAGCACCTTCTGGCCCTCACTGACCGCGACCAGGTCCACGCGGACCCGGTTGTCGTCCAGCTTCGCCGCGACCTTGGCGCTGACCTCGATCAGCGCGCCCTTGTCGTCGTTCGGGACGACGACGGGCTTGGTGAAGCGCACGCCGTACTCGACGACGGCGCCCGGGTCGCCCACCCAGTCGGTCACGACCCGGACGGCCTCGGCCATGGTGAACATGCCGTGCGCGATCACGTCCGGCAACCCGACCTCTGTGGCGAACTTCTCGTTCCAGTGGATCGGGTTGAAGTCGCCGGACGCTCCCGCGTACCGCACCAGCGTGGCGCGCGTCACGGGAAAGCTCTGCGCCGGCAGTTCGGTGCCGGCCTCGACGTCCGCGTAAGAGATCTTCGCTGCCATCACGCCTCCTCGGCGGCGCGGGCCACCAGCTTCGTCCATGCGGTCACGACCAGTTCGCCGCTCTCGTCGTGCACGTCACCGCGCACGTCCAGGATGTCGTTGCCGGCGAGGGACTTGATGGCCTCGATCGTCGAGGTGACCGAGAGCCTGTCGCCCGCGCGCAGCGGCCGTACGTACGCGAACCGCTGCTCGCGGTGCACCACGCGGCTGTAGTCCAGCCCCAACTGCGGGTCCTGGGTGACCTGCTCTGCGGCCTTGAAGGTGATCGTGAAAGCGAACGTCGGCGGAGCGATCACATCGGAGTGGCCGAGCGCGCGGGCGGCCTCACGGTCGGTGTAGGCGGGATTCTCGTCCCCCACCGCGGCGGCGAACTCCCGGATCTTCTCCCGGCCCACCTCGTACGGCGCGGTGGGCGGATACGTCCGCCCCACGAACGACTGGTCGAGCGCCATGGACTGGTCCCTCCTGATATTGATCACAACTGAATGCCGGCCGCCTGTGAACGGCGGTACGGCAAACGACACGAGGCCGCCCCCAAAGGGGACGGCCTCGTATACGAGCCTTATTCAGCGCGTTTCGCGGTGCGCCGTGTGCGAGTTGCAGCGCGGGCAGTGCTTCTTCATCTCAAGACGGTCCGGGTTGTTACGCCGGTTCTTCTTGGTGATGTAGTTCCGCTCCTTGCACTCCACGCAGGCCAGCGTGATCTTCGGGCGGACGTCGGTGGCAGCCACGTGAGTGCTCCTTGGACGGATAGGACGGATGAACGCATAAAAGAGTAGCCGATCGGAGGACCGACCCCACAATCGGCTACTGTGTGTAGCGGTGACCGGACTTGAACCGGTGACACAGCGATTATGAGCCGCTTGCTCTACCGACTGAGCTACACCGCTGCGATGCAGGGTTCCCTCGCCCGAAGGCGAGGTCACTCGACATCAGAGCCCCAATACGGAATCGAACCGTAGACCTTCTCCTTACCATGGAGACGCTCTGCCGACTGAGCTATTGGGGCGAGCGATGAAGACATTACACGGTCCCTCGCCGATCGCCCAAATCCGTTTCCTCGGGCCGGGCCGGGCCTCCATCCGGCCCGCTCGCACGGTCCGAGGTCCGGCCCCCGCGCCCACCTCTCCGAAGGGCCCGCGACGGCACCCCGCCCGTCCCGTACGCCACTTGCGACCACGCCGGTACGACTATTGCGCTCCTCCTCGAAGCGCACCGCGAGCGCCCCTAGTCTCGATGCACGCTGCGTGATCCTCTCCGGCTCCCACGCCACGGCTCCACACCGCCCGGGCAGTGTGCGACCGCCCTACGAGCCCGACCGCCCCACCCAGGAGCGCGATGCCCGACAGCCAGCCGCTACCGCCAGGCGGCGCCACCGAGGACACCGCCGCGCTGCTGCTCTGCGGCGCGAGGCTCACGGACGGTCGCACGGTCGACGTACGGCTCAGCGGCGGCCGCATCGAGGCCGTCGGCACCGCGGGAAGCCTCCCGCCGCACTCCGCCCGGGTGGACCTGACCGGCTTCCTGCTGCTGCCCGCGCCCGCCGAGCCGCACCTCCACGGCGACACGGCACTCAGCGCGGAGACGCCCGGCCCTGTCTCGTACGACACCCAGGACGTCCAGCGGCGCGCCACAGAGGCCGCGCTGCTCCAGGTCGGCCACGGGGCGACGGCGCTGCGCTCGCACGTACGGATCGGGGACGTCCAGGGCCTCGGCCCGCTGGAGGCGGTTCTCCAGGCCGGACGCTCCCTGCGGGGTCTCGCCGATCTGACGGCCGTCGCGGTGCCCAGGCTCCTGACGGGCGTCGCGGGCGCCGACGGCCTCGCCCTCCTGCGGGACGCGCTGAAGATGGGTGCCGGCGTGGTGGGCGGCTGCCCCGACGCGGACCCCGATCCCACCGGATACGTGGAGGCGGTCCTGGAGATCGCCGCCGAGCACGGCTGCCCCGTCGACCTGCACACCCACGGCGACGACCCGGCACGGCTGGCTCGCCTCGCGGCCATGGCCGGCGGACTGCGGCCCGGCGTCACCGTCGGGCCGTGCGCCGGCCTTGCCCGGCTCCCCAGGGACATCGCCTGCCGGACCGCGGACCATCTGGCGGCGGCGGGCGTCACCGTCGTCTCCCTGCCGCAGGGCGGCTGCTCCGGCGTCGAACAGCGCGGCAACGCACCGGTCCGGCTGCTGCGGGCGGCCGGCGTGCGGGTCGCCGCGGGGAGCGGGGCGCTGCGGGACGTGTGCAACCCGGTGGGCCGCGGCGATCCGCTGGAGGCCGCGTATCTCCTGTCGTCCCAGGCGGGTATGCACCCCTCGGACGCGTACGGCTGCGTCGCCGGCACGGCCCGCGAAGTGATGGGGCTGCCCCCGGTACGGGTCGAGGCCGGCTTCCCGGCGGAACTGCTCGCGGTCCGCGGAGAGCGGATCTCAGGTGTGCTGTCCCTCGCGTACAGCCGGATCGTCATCCACCGCGGGCGAGTGGTCGCCCGCACGAGCGCGGTGCGCGAGTACTGCGACTCCGCGGCAGCCGTGGCCCTCGAACTGCCGCGTCAGGGGCGGCCGGATGCGGGGCCCTGAGGCCCACCCCCGTCGTACGGGCCCGGGCGCCGGGGCGGGACCCTGGGCGCGCGTTCCGGGCGTCGCGGGCGTGTCCCCGCTGCGGTCCGTGCGCGTGCGCGGGGCTTCGGACGTAACGTCGTATGCATGCGCATTGTCATCGCAGGAGGACACGGTCAGATCGCGCTCCGTCTCGAGCGGTTGCTCTCCGCGGGCGGACACGAGGTCGCGGGCATCATCCGCGATCCCAAGCAGGGTGACGACCTGCGGGCCGTCGGCGCCGAACCGGTCCTCCTTGATCTGGAAACAGCCTCCGTGGAGCAGGTGGCGGCCGTGCTCCAGGGCGCGGACGCCGCGGTGTTCGCCGCGGGAGCGGGCCCCGGCAGCGGCGTCGAGCGGAAGGACACGGTCGATCGCGGAGCGGCGGTCCTCTTCGCCGACGCGGCCGAACGGGCAGGCGTACGGCGGTACATCGTCGTCTCCTCCATGGGCGCCGACGCCGAACACAAGGGTGACGACGTCTTCGACGCCTACCTGCGGGCGAAGGGCGCGGCGGACGACTACGTACGGTCCCGCCCCGGGCTCGAGTGGACGATCCTGCGGCCCGGCGCGCTGACCAACGACGCGGGCAACGGCCTGGTACGGCTGGAGGTCTCGACGGGACGCGGCATGGTGCCGCGGGACGATGTGGCGGCGGTGCTCGCGGAGATGGTGGAAACACCGGCCACCGCGGGACTGACGCTGGAACTGGTCAGCGGTTCGACGCCCGTCACCGTCGCGGTGAAGGACATCGCGGGGAACTGACCGTGCGACTCGTGGTCGATCCTTCGCCGGGTCGGCCTTCTGAATGCCCGTCACGGAACCCGCGTGCGGTTCCGCGTCCGTGCAGTTTCGCGTCATGGAAGCGCGCGACGAACCCGCGGTGCACTCCGCGATGAATCCCCGCTCTCCCGAGGGTCTTTGAGGACATGAGCAATCACACACAGGAAGTCCGGCCGGCGATCGTGGAGCGCGGCGAGCAGCTCTACGCCTACGTCCGCGGCTCCGTACGTATGGACGCGTTCGCCCAGATCGCCGACCGGCTGCCGGAGCTCGTCAACTGGCTTGCCGGCAACGGCGCGGAGTTCGCGGGTGCGCCGTTCTTCCGTTACAACACCATCGACATGGAGGGCGAGTCGGTCGTCGAGGCGGGCGTGCCCGTCGGCTCCGCGCCTGAGCCCGAGGGAGACATCGGCGTGGCCGTACTTCCCCCCGGCCGCTACGCGACGGTGACCCACATCGGCCACCCGGACCAGCTGGTGGGTGTGGTCACGGCGATGCGGGAATGGGCGAGCCGGGAAGGCCTCGAGTGGGACATGACGGTGGTCGACGGGGTCGAGCACTGGGCGTGCCGGACGGAGACGTACAAGACGGATCCCCGGGTGGAGCCGGACATGTCCAGGTGGGAGATCGAGCTGGCGTTCCGCCTGGCCGACTGACGGGTGCGGTCGCCGTACGACGACCACACCCGGTCCGCGATTCCGCAGAGCAGAGCCGCCGTGGTTCCGTCCGGGACGGGCAGTGGGGGTCCCGTCCCTCTACGCAGAACGGCCCCTGATTCGCGTTTCCGCAGATCAGGGGCCGTTGCATCGCGTGGCGGCGCCAGGATCGAACCTGGGTAGGCTAAGCCGACGGATTTACAGACTCTTGCTGTTCGCGCATCGACACCCCTTCTGACCTGGGGCGGAGCAGGCGGCGCAAGCGGTGCGCGGACCTGCCGTCCACGTCTCGTCCACGGCGGGGTCAGAGAGGCCCTGGAGGAGTCGCCTCCGGCGACACGGCCCCACAAGGTCGGCTTCGCCGACATGCTGCAACACCTGGGCTGGTGTTACAGCCGTCTTTGACCGGACAGCCCGGACACCTGCCCTCAGAGCTGTCCGGCCCCTATCCGCTGGCCAGGGCCCTAACAGGACAGCCGGACAGTCCGGACACACTTCTACGCCGCGCCGTGCTCACTGCGGCGTGCGGGCCTCGCCGATGCTGACGTCACAGTCGATCAAAGACGGTAAGACGTGATCTTAAATGACCAAACCGATAGGGCGCCCATCACTGAAACGTTCACAAAGGAGCGTCTTACGTGGGCAGGTTGACGTAATACGTCTAGCGATCGTAGTTTCCTAATGCCCTGTCAACTTGGACTATGTACAAGGAGTTCCCGTGTTCTTTGCACAGCTCGGACTGACACAGCACGACTCGCTGACGGCTGCTCAGGCAGCTGCAAGCGAGGCCGCTACGGCGTCGGGGGGGCGCGTTTTCACCTGTGTCGTCTTCCAGCAGGGTGGGCGCCTCATGCTGACGACAGCCTTCTCGTACGCCTTCCTCGTCAAGCACGTGGTTTCCGACGCGGCGGTAAAGGGTGGCAATCCGCGCATGGCTACCAACCGTCCTATCGACGCCAACCACGTCAGGTCCATCACGAAGTACCTGACCGAGAACGAGAAGGACTACATCCTCCCGCCGGTCACTCTGAACGTCCGCGCCGTCCCCGCCATCCACATCCCACGAGGAAACTTCGCCATGACGGCTGGCTTTGTCGTCATCGGTGACGAGACCAAGTTCTCCGTCACCGATGGGCAGCACAGGCTCGCCGCGATCGCCAAGCGCAGCGACAGCCTCGTCGACACGGACTCCACGTTCCCGAGCGACAGCATCTCCGTCGTCATTGTCGTAGAGCCGGACGTTGCCCGCATCCACCAGGACTTTGCCGACGCAGCGCAGACCAAGCAGATCCCGGCCAGCCTTCTGGCCGCCTATAACACGCGGGAGCCCCTGAACCGCGTTCTCACGAAGATCGTGGATGGGTCGGCTCTGTTCGCGGGACGCATCGACGAGACCTCCAAAAGCCTGTCGAAGCTCTCATCGGCCATCTTCCTGCTGAACCAGGTGCGGGGGCTGGTCAAGGAGCTCTTGTTCCAGGACTACGCGCTCAGTGAGGCGAGCATCCCGGCTCGTAGCTTCCAGGCCATCGGCACCACCGAGAAGCAGGACGCTTTCGTCAGCAGGACCCTGGCCATGCTCGACATCCTCACGCAGCACATGGATCCCTGGCGCGCCGTGGCCGAACTGCCGACAAGCGGAGGGCCGGCCAACCAGGTGGTGGACTTCCGCAAGCACTACATCAATATGACCGCGACCGGTCTGGTCATCATCGGTCACGTGGCCTTCGAGATTGAGAAGAACCTGGACCCCGAATGGCGCAAGGCTCGATACGTCGACCTCGCCACCAAGATTGATTGGCGCCGGAACGCGCCGATCTGGGAGGGGAACATCATCACCGGAGACAAGATCACCACTACCAGGGCTCCGGGACGGATCGCAGCCCGGAAGGTCATGGAGGCGATTGGTGTCCCCGTCCTCCCCAAGAACCCGATGATCCCGCAGCCCACGCAGGAGATCATTTCGCCGGAGGGCGTCTACTGAGACTCACCGACGCACGGCGGCGGACGAGCACGGGCCACCCTCAAATCACCCAAATAGCTTCTGATCAAGGGGTACCCGTTACCGGACTTTCAAGCGACCGGACAGCCCGGACACCTGTGTTCAGCGCTGTCCGGCCCGTACTTACTGGTCAGAGGCCTAACCGGACAACCAGACAGACCGGACACTGGTCTGCGCTATCGCTTCGCTACAACAACCCATCCAGCGCTGCTCGAACCGCTCGCAGATACGACTGCCGAGCGGCAAGGAAGGCATCCGCATTGCGCGAGCTCGTCCTGGCTGCGGTAGGAGTTCACGGCGATCAGCACGTCGTTGGCGGCCGCCTCTACAGCCGTGGGCCCTTCCAGGGTGACCATCGCAGCGGCAGATCGCGACCGCGGAGGCGATCTGTCCGATGCCGATGGACGCCATGGCCTTGCGTCCCGGTGCTGTTCCGGGTGTACGCGAAGTTCCTCAAGGGCGGCAACGAGGCGGCCGACGCCAAGATCTCTGCCCGACTGCACCAAAGTCGGGCCGGGCACTGACATCAAGAGCGGCCAGTGGGAGGCTGCCCGCTTCGTGAGCGCCCTGCCACGGGCAGGGCGCTCACGACGTCCGCAATCCTCAAAGAGCCCCTTGTACTGGAAGGGGGTGCTTCGCATCTCGCGGGTTATCTGTGCTGGAGGCTGTGCAGTTCGGTGTGTGAGGATCCGCTCGTGAAGTGCGATGTTTGCGGACGGGCGATGTGGCGGTGGTCGGTGCCGGCCACCGCGTGGGAAGAGGAGATCTTGTCCTGCTCCTGGTGCCATGCCGCTACGTATGTGGGCGGCGACTGGTTCGAGATCTCGCGACCGCCGCATCTGCCCGTGGGCGCGCGCTGGGAGAGGGCGGTCGCGGCTGGCCTTCCCGTAGGCGTCTCGCACGCCTACGGCACCTTCGACAGGACGCTGTGCGGAATCCGGGAAGCCAGCATGTCGCCGTCCGACCATTGCTGGCTGCCGGAGCGGGAGAACGCGTGCGACGCCTGCCGGGAAGCGGCGGTTGTCATGGATGACCGCTGGCCGCAAGCGATGAGGGGCAAGGGCGCCCGGGCCAGCGTGGCCCGGCGTCTGTGAGTCTTACTAGGTAACTGCCGGCACCTGCCGATCTGACCTATTGCGTCCGTTTCCGGGGCAAGCCGAGGTCGCTGGTCGAGGTGCTCGGTCGAGGAACTGCTTGCGGGCGGGCCGTCCTAGCATCCGAGGCCGCGGCCCTCAGATCCGCAGGTCGGACGCCGGGATTCCCGTCCACGTCTCGTCCACAACAGCTGGTAGAGGTGTGCGAAAGAGACGGAGCGAGACAGTGCGCTGCCGCTGCCCCACTTACACAGAACGGCCCCTGATCCGCGTTTCCGCAGATCAGGGGCCGTTCCATCGCGTGGCGGCGCCAGGATTCGAACCTGGGTAGGCTAAGCCGACGGATTTACAGTCCGCTCCCATTGGCCACTCGGGCACACCGCCATGGGATGTCGCCTCTGGAGGACCGCTGTGGGGCGGTGCTCCGTGGCAACGACGTAAACGATACCTGATGCACCGGGGTGCTTCGCCACCGGATTGATCAGCGCCGGGGGCGGGTGCGGGTGGCTAGGCTTGGCCGAGCGGTTCGGGGTGATCCGGCCGCGCCCCACTCACCCGATACAAGGAGCCACAGGACATGGCCGACTCCAGTTTCGACATCGTCTCGAAGGTCGAGCGGCAGGAGGTCGACAACGCCCTCAACCAGGCCGCCAAGGAGATCTCGCAGCGCTACGACTTCAAGAACGTCGGTGCCTCGATCTCCTGGTCCGGCGAGAAGATCCTGATGCAGGCGAATTCCGAGGACCGCGTCAACGCGATCCTGGACGTCTTCCAGACCAAGCTGGTGAAGCGCGGCATCTCGCTGAAGTCGCTGGACGCCGGCGAGCCGCAGCTCTCCGGCAAGGAGTACAAGATCTTCGCCTCGATCGAGGAGGGCATCTCGCAGGAGAACGCCAAGAAGGTGGCGAAGATCATCCGTGACGAGGGCCCGAAGGGTGTCAAGGCACAGGTCCAGGGCGACGAGCTGCGGGTCAGCTCGAAGAGCCGGGACGACCTGCAGGCCGTGCAGGCGCTGCTCAAGGGGCAGGACTTCGACTTCGCGCTGCAGTTCGTGAACTACCGCTGACGTCTGCGGGCAGGCCGGGGCGACCGGGGGCGGAGCGGCGCGGCCGCTCCGCCCCCGCCTCGTGCCCCGGTGGTGCGGCGGGGTGGCGACGGCGGTCGCCGTCACCGCCGTGACGTCCGAATTCCGCCAGCCCCGGCGGCTGCTGGGTCGCAGACTCGTAGGGGAAGGGCGGGCGACACCGCCGCACACCGCAAGGAGGAGCGCGAGCCATGACCGGTGCTCAGGAGACCGTCGTCTACGAGATCGTCGAGAGCCCGCTGGGCGAGCTCCTGCTGGTCGGGCGTGCATCGGGCACGGCGAAGGGCGGCACCGCGCTGGCCTCTCTCTCGCTGCCCGGGCAGAAGGGCCGCGCGGTCGTCCAGGACGGCTGGCGCCGCGACCCGGCGGCGTTCGAGGAGATCGGGCGCCAGTTGTCGTCGTACTTCTCGGGCCGGCTGACCCGGTTCGAGATCGAGTACGCCGAGGGCGGGACCGACTTCCAGCGCCGTGTCTGGAGGGCGCTGGAGGACGTTCCCTACGGGCGGACCACCACCTACAAGGAGATCGCCGCGCGGGTCGGCACCTCCGCGGTCGGTGTGCGGGCCGTGGGGACGGCGATCGGGCGCAATCCGCTGCTCGTGGTGCGTCCGTGCCACCGGGTGATCGGCGCGGACGGCGCCCTGCGGGGGTACGCGGGCGGTCTGGAGTCGAAGGCACGGCTCCTCGGACTCGAGGGCGCGCTGGCGCCGTGACGAGGCCGGTCCCATGAGCGGAGCGCTGTTCCCCCGTGACCGGGCGGTCGTCGCCCCGGGCGCGGTGCATGTGCCGGGCTGGCTGCCCCTCGGGCGTCAGCGGGAGCTGGTGGAGGCCTGCCGTGGCTGGGCCCGCGGGCCGGTCCCGCTGCGGGCACACCGTGCTGCCGAACGGGGGCGTGATGTCGGTGCGGACGGTGTGCGTGGGCTGGCACTGGCAGCCGTACCGGTACTCCCGGACCGCGGACGATGTGAACGGTGCGCCGGTCGCCCCGTTTCCCGGGTGGCTGGTCGATCTGGGACGTGAGGCGCTGGTCGAGGCCTATGGGGAGCATCAGGGGTACACCCCCGACACCGCGCTGATCAACTTCTACGACGGCGCCGCCCGGATGGGCATGCACCAGGACAAGGAGGAGCACTCAGGGGCTCCGGTGGTCTCCCTGAGCATCGGCGACTCGTGCGTGTTCCGGTTCGGGAACACGCAGACCAGGGGGCGTCCCTACACGGACGTGGAGCTGGCGTCCGGCGACCTGTTCGTCTTCGGCGGCCCTTCCCGCTACGCCTATCACGGCGTGCCGAAGGTGCATGTGGCCACGGCCGATCCTGCGACCGGCATGAACGGCGGCCGCCTGAACATCACCTTGCGCGAGACCGGGCTGACGGGCTGATCCGCCCGGGCGGCGGGCCCAGTTCAGCGCGAGCGCGAGTGGCCGAACAGGATCCGGTACGCGATCAGCAGGACGAGCGCGCCGCCGATGGCCGCGATCCAGGTGGGCCCGTCGTAGAACTGGTTGGCGATCTCACGGTCCAGGTAACGGGCGGATATCCAGCCCCCGATGAAGGCTCCTGCGACACCTATGAGCGTGGTGCCGACCAGCCCGCCCGGGTCCCGTCCGGGCAGCAGGATCTTGGCTATCGCTCCGGCCAGCAGACCGAGAACGATCCAGCCGATGATGGTCATCGAAGTGAACCTGCCTTTCATGGGGTGTTGTTGTCGGGGACGTGCCCGGGCAGGGCCGCGGTTGCGGTGATCAACAAGGATTCTCGGCGTCTCGGGGACGACGCTCGCGATGGCTCGGGACGGCCATCTGCCGGGAGCACCGGTCACCGTTCGTCCACGGTCCCAGGTGCCGCACCGCGCGGACGTCGCTGTGGTCGTCGTCGCGGTGGTGGCGGCGACCGTGGACCTGCGCGGGGCGATCGGCTTCTCTTCGCTCGGTGTGCCCGCCTACTGCACGATCCGCCAACGCCTCGGCTCGGACGCCGGGTTCCCGACGGCCCGGAGATACACCCGTTCGAGTTCCCCGGGCTCGTCAGGCTGACCGGCGGACCCCGGCATGGGTGTCACGCGCGGCGAGCCGGCCCGGTCGAACCGGACAGCTACCGCCGGCCGGCGGACGGGATCCGCGCGCTCAACGCGCCGCGAACGGCTGATCGGTCGGGACGATCTCCCTGCCCAGCGGCATCAGCGACACAGGGATCAACTTGAAGTTGGCGACGCCGAACGGGATCCCGATGATCGTGAGGCAGAGAGCGAGGCCGGTGACGATGTGGCCCAGGGCCAGCCACCAGCCGGCCAGGATCAGCCACAGGACATTGCCGACCAGGGACGGCGCACCGGAATCGCGGCGGTCCGTCGTCGTGTAACCGAATGGCCAGAGGGCGTAGATCCCGATGCGGAAGGCAGCCAGGCCGAAGGGGATCCCGATGATGGTGATGCAGAGGATCAGCCCTGCCGCAAGGTAACCGAGGAACAGCCAGAAGCCGCTCAGGACCAGCCATATGACGTTCAGGATTGTCTTCATCGGCGAGGACCTGCCATCTGTTCGAGTCGGGCGATTCGTTCCGCCATGGGCGGGTGGGTCGAGAACATCCTGGCGAGGCCGCGGCCCGGGCCGAACGGGTTGGCGATCATCATGTGGCTCGCGGTCTCGAGCCTCGGCTCCGGCGGCAGCGGGAGCTGTTTCGTACCGGCGTCCAGTTTGCGCAGTGCGCTGGCCAGGGCCAGCGGGTCACCGGTGAGCTGGGAGCCCGACGCGTCCGCCTCGAACTCCCGGGAGCGGCTCACGGCGAGCTGGATCACGGACGCGGCCAGGGGGCCGAGCAGCATGATCAGCAGCATGCCGACCAGGCCGGGTCCTTCGTCGTCGTCGGACCGGCCGATGGGGATGAGCCAGGCGAAGTTCACCAGGAACATCACCACGGAGGCGAGGGCCCCGGCCACCGAGGAGATGAGGATGTCGCGGTTGTAGACGTGGCTGAGCTCGTGGCCGATGACTCCCCGCAGCTCACGCTCGTCGAGGATGCGCAGGATTCCTTCGGTGCAGCACACCGCCGCGTTACGGGGGTTGCGGCCGGTGGCGAACGCGTTGGGGGCCTGGGTCGGCGAGATGTAGAGCCTCGGCATGGGCTGGCGGGCGGCGGTGGAGAGCTCGCGGACCATGCGGTACAGGGCGGGGGCCTCGAATTCGCTCACCGGGCGGGCCCGCATGGCGCGGAGGGCCAGCTTGTCGCTGTTCCAGTAGGCGTACGCATTGGTTCCGAGCGCCACGACGAGCGCGACGAAAAGCCCCGTCCGGCCGAAGAAGCTGCCGATGACGAGGATCAGTGCGGACAGTCCCCCGAGGAGTACGGCGGTTTTGAGCCCGTTGTGCCGGCGGTGCACGGTACGCCCTCCAGATGGTGCGGCAGGGGAACCCTTTTGCGTGGTGCTCCACTCTCCAGTGGACCCTTCTGTACTGGTCAACGCCAGGCGAGGGGCACTGGTTCCCTGGCGCTCCGGGGCCCACGTCACGCCCGTACGGGTGAACACGCGGAGCGGGACGGCCGGGGGCCGGTCCGGCAGCAGGTACGCCGCGGCTAGAACAGGCTCTCTGCGGCGAACCGCAGGACCAGCTGGGGGTAGCCGGACAGGACGACACCCACGGCCGCGGTGAGGGCCACGGCGACCGTGACCGGAGCGGGGATCCCCTTCCGGGTGTCCTCCGCTGCCGTCTCCGCCTCCTCGTCCGCTGTTGCCGGCTCCGGGGCGCGGAAGAGGATCGCCGTCCACTGCAGGTAGTAGTAGAGGGCGATCACGACGTTGACGCCCATGACGACGGCCAGCCAGCCGAGACCCGCGTCGACGGCCGCGGAGAACACGGTCACCTTGGCGAAGAGGCCGACGATGCCCGGTGGCAGACCCGCGAGGCAGAGCAGGAAGAAGCCCATGGCCAGCGCGACCAGCGGGCGGCGGGCGTACAGGCCGCGGTAGTCGGAGATCCGGTTGAGCGGCCGTGTGCGGGCGACCACGGCCGCCACCGCGAACGCGCCCAGGTTCACCACGGCGTACATCAGCGCGTAGGCGACGGTCGCACCGATCTGGTGGTCGCTCGAATACGCGGCGGCGGCGATCGGCACCAGCAGGTATCCGGCCTGCGCCACGGAGGACCAGGCCAGCAGGCGTACCGCGCTCCACGTGCGCGAGGCGGACTGGCGCAGCGCCGCGACATTGCCGGCGGTCATGGTCAGAGCGGCGAGTACCGCCATCGCCGGGCCCCAGATGTCGGCGTACCCGGGAAAGGCGATCACGGTGACCAGGATGAGCCCGGTGAATCCGACGGCCTTGCCGACGACGGAGAGATAGCCGGCGATGGGCAGCGGCGCCCCCACATAGGTGTCGGGGACCCAGAAGTGGAAGGGGACCGCGGCCGTTTTGAAGGCGAAGCCGACGAGGGTCAGCGCGACGCCCGCCTTGGCGAGCGTGTCCAACTGGCCGGGGACGTCCTCCAGCCCGGCCGCCACCTGTGTGAGGTGCAGCGTTCCTGTGGCGGCGTACACGAAGCTGACGCCGAGAAGCGTCACGGCGGTCGCGGCGACGGAGGAGAGGAAGAACTTCAGGGCGGCTTCGCTGGAGAACCGGTCGCCGCGCTTGAGGCCCACCAGCGCGAAGGCCGGCAGTGAGGCCACCTCGAGGGCGACCACGAGCGTCGCGAGATCGCGGGAGGCGGGCAGCAGGGCCGCGCCGGCGGCGGACGACAGCAGCAGGAACCAGAATTCGCCGGCCGGCAGCTTGTCCCGGGTGTCCCTGAGGGAGAGCAGCGCGGTCAGCAGCGCCCCGCCGAGCACCAGGAACTGGATCACCAGCGTGAACTGGTCGGCGGTGTAGCTGCAGACGCCCGGGTTGTCGGTCAGGCAGAACGTCGAGCGGTCGCCGTCGCGCAGCGGCAGCAGCGCGGCCATCGACACGACGAGACCCGCGATCGCCACGACTCCCAGGAGGGGCTTGCGCCGGTCGGCGACGAACAGGTCGGCGACGAGGACGACCAGTGCGACGACAGCGGTGATCGTGGGCGGCGCGATCGCCGCCCAGTCGACGGACTGGACGAGGCTGTTGGCGCCGTCGGCTGCCACGGTCACGACTTGCCTCCTGAGAGGAGCTTCTGCACGGCCGGGTCGGTGAGGCCGAGGAGGATCGCGGGCCACAGTCCGGCGACGACGGTGAGGGCCACGAGCGGGGACCAGGCCGCGAACTCGTACGCGCGGACGTCGGTGACCGGCTCGGGCCGCTGCTCGTCCACGGCTTCCGGCAGCCGGCCGCCCATGCATACGCGGCGCACGACGACGAGCAGGTACGCGGCGGTGAGCAGGGTGCCGAACGCGCCGATCGACATGAAGGTGAGGAACGCCGGGCGGCTGAGCCCGTCGGCGGGGTCGAAGGCTCCGAACAACGCGAGCATCTCGCCCCAGAATCCGGCGAGTCCCGGCAGTCCGAGGGAGGCGACGGCGGCGAAGGCGAGCAGGCCGCCGAGGCGCGGCGCGCGACCGTACAGTGCGGCGCCGGTGGCGCCGGCGAGGGTGTCGAGGTCGGCGGTGCCGTAGCGGTCCTTGACCGCTCCGACCAGGAAGAACAGCAGGCCGGTGATGAGGCCGTGGGCGATGTTGGCGAAGAGTGCGCCGTTCACGCCGGTCGGGGTCATCGTCGCGATGCCCAGCAGCACGAAGCCCATGTGACCGACCGACGAATACGCGATCAGGCGCTTCAGGTCACCGCCGGCGCCGCTGCGCGCGAGCGCCAGGCAGGCCAGGGAGCCGTAGACGATGCCGACGGCCGCGAACGCGGCCAGGTACGGGGCGAAGGTCCGCATCCCGTCGGGCGCGATCGGCAGCACGATGCGGACGAAGCCGTACGTCCCCATCTTCAGCAGCACGCCGGCGAGGAGGACAGAGCCGACGGTCGGTGCGGCGGTGTGGGCGTCGGGCAGCCAGGTGTGCAGGGGCCACATCGGCGTCTTCACGGCCAGCCCGAGACCGATCGCCAGAACGGCGACGACCTGCACGGACGTGGTCAGTCCACGGCCGTTGTCAGTGGCGAGTGCCACCATGTCGAATGTGCCGGCCTTCAGCCCGATCAGCAGGAGGCCGAGCAGCATGACCACGGAGCCGAGCAGCGTGTAGAGGATGAACTTCCAGGCGGCGGGCTGCCTTGCCTCGCCGCCCCAGCGGGCGATGAGGAAGTACATCGGGATGAGCACCATCTCGAAGGCCAGGAAGAACAGCAGCAGGTCGAGCACGGCGAAAGTCGCCAGGGTGCCGGACTCCAGGACCAGGAGCAGGGCGACGAAAGCCTTCGGGGACGGGCCCGCGGGCATGTTGAAGTAGCTGTACAGCGCGCAGAGGAAGGTCAGCAGGGCCGTCAGCACGAGAAGGGGGAGCGAGATGCCGTCGATGCCGAGGTGGATCCGCACGTCGAGTGCGGCGATCCAGTTGATGTCGGTCGTGGCCTGCATCTTCGACGGCTGGTCGTGGTCGAAGCCGAGCGCCAGGACGATCGCCGCGAGCAGGATGGCGCCGGTGACGGTGACGCCGTGGCGCAGGACCGCCTGGTCGGGGCTGCTGCCGCGCAGCCCCGGCGGGGCGGGCAGCAGGGCGGCCGCGGCGCCGGCCAGCGGAGCGACGACGATGAACGCGAGAAGGAACTGCATCACGGACTCGCTGATATCGATCACGGCTCACGATCCGGCGTTGACGTTGGAAAGGACGACGGCGGCGATCGCCAGGACGACGGAGCCGGCGAGCAGCGCGCTCAGGTAGGTCTGGACGTTTCCGGTCTGGGCGCGCCGGACGGCCGTGCCGAGCCAGCGGGTGCCGGTGCCGGAGCCGCGTACGTAGGTGTCGACGACCTCCCGGTCCAGGAACCGGACCAGCCGGGCCGCGGCTCGCACGGGGCGGACGAACAGCACGGTGTAGAGCGCGTCGACGTGGAAGCCGGCGGCGGCGTGGCGGTGGAGCGGGCCGAGCAGCAGCCGTGCGGGGTCGGCCGGGTCGTGAGCCGCCGCGATGTCGCCGTAGGCGGGAGTGTGGGTGGCGATGGCCTCTGCCTCGGAGACGGCCGGTTCGGCGTCCGGGTGGGCGGCGACGGCGCCGATGGGGGGACGTGCGGCGAGCGCGGTGGAGTGCCGCCAGGCCCCGTAGGTGACCAGGCCGCCGACGAGGGCGACGCCCGTGCCGAGGACGGCGGTGGTGAGCGTCGGGGTGAGCGCGTGGCCGTCGAACCAGCGGGGCAGCCGGCCGGCGGTCAGTCCGAAGGCGAGCGAGGGGACGGCGAGGACCCACAGCACGGTGGTCATCGACAGCGGCTGGCGTCCGTGGTCGGGGGCTTCGGCGCCGCGGCCGCGGAAGGTCAGCAGCCACAACCGGATCGCGTAGGCGGCGGTCAGGACCGCGGTCAGCAGCGCGGCGACGAGCACGAACCAGCCCGCGACGGCGGGCGCCGTCTCCGAGTCGCCGAGTGCGGTGTGTTCGGCCGCCACGAGGACGGCTTCCTTGGAGAAGAAGCCGGCGAAGGGAGGGATCGCGGCGAGGGCGAGCAGAGCGACGGTCATCGTCCAGTAGGCGTCGGGGACACGCTTGGCGAGGCCGCTCATCCGGGACATGGCGGCGAGCGAGTTGGTGCCGGCGGCATGGATGATCACGCCGGCGGCGAGGAAGAGCAGCGCCTTGAACGCACCGTGGGACAGGAGGTGGAAGACGGCGGCGCCACGGTCCCCGACGGCCAGGGCGCCGGACATGTAGCCGAGTTGCCCGATGGTCGAGTAGGCGAGGACGCGTTTGATGTCGTCCTGTGCGAGGGCGGCGAGTGCCGAGCCGACCATCGTCACGGCCGCCATCACGGCGAGCACGGTCATGGCTGCGGCGGAGGCCGCGAAGAGAGGAAGGAGCCGGGCCACGAAGTAGATACCGGCGGCGACCATCGTCGCGGCGTGGATCAGCGCGGAGACGGGAGTGGGGCCCGCCATCGCGTCCGGAAGCCAGGTGTGCAGCGGGAACTGCGCCGACTTGCCGGCGACACCGGCGAGGAGGAGCAGCGCGATGAGGGTGGGGTGCTCGACGGCGTCGGCGGCGACAGCCCCGAGGATGCCGGTGATGCGGAAGGTGCCCGCGTCGGCCGCGAGCGCGAACAGGCCGATCAGGAAGGGGACATCGCCGAGCTTGGTGACCAGGAAGGCCTTGAGGGAGGCGGCGCGCGCCTCGGGGGTCTCCCAGTAGTGGCCGACGAGGAAGTACGAGCAGATGCCCATGATCTCCCAGCCGACCAGCAGCACCATCAGGTCGCCGGAGTAGACGACGAGCAGCATGGCGGAGGTGAACAGCGAGACGAGGGCGGCGTACGAGGGGTAGCGCGGGTCGTCGCGGAGGTAGCCCGTCGAATAGATCTGCACGCACGAGGCGACGATCCCGACGAGGATCGCGGCGAGCGCGGCGAAGCCGTCGAGGTGGAGTGCGAGGTCGATCGGGACCGAGCCGGTCGGTGTGAGCTGCGTGGACGCGTCGATCGCCTTGCCGCCGTCCTGGCGTACGGCGACGACGACGGCCAGCACGGCCGCGGCGAGCGTCGGCAGCACGGCGAGCGGACGGACGAAGCCGGGCGCGCGGCGGCCGAGGAGCAGCCCGGCCGCGGCGCCCAGGAACGGAAGGAGGGGGACAAGGACGGCGAGGGTCGTGGTGGTCACGCGGTGGCCTCGGCCTTCTCCTCGCGGTCGGTGGATTTCCCGTCGTGCGGGCCGGGGGCATCGGGTCCGTGCGCCGTCTCCGCGGTGTCGCGCAGGCGGTCGATGTCGGAGCTGCCGCGGTTGCGGTACACCATCAGCACGATCGCCAGGCCGATGCCGATCTCTGCGGCGGCGATGGCGATGACGAAGAGGGTGAGCGCCTGGCCGGCGTGCAGGGTGTCGCGGAGCCAGACGTCGAAGGCGACGAGGTTGAGGTTGACGGCGTTGAGCATCAGCTCGACGGACATCAGGACGAGGATCGCGTTGCGGCGGGCGAGCACCCCGTACAGCCCGACGCTGAAGAGGAGCACGGCTAGCACGGCTGGATAGGCGAGGTGCATCAGCTGTTCCCCTCTCGGGCCGGTCGGTCCGCGGGGCCCGCCGGGGTGTCCGTGGCTCTGCCGGCGGCAGGGGCGTTCCGGGGGGCCGGGGCCGGCGCGGCCTCCTCACCGTCCTTGCGGGACAGGACGATCGCGCCGATCAGGGCGGCGAGCAGCAGCACGGAGAGCGCCTCGAACGGCAGCACCCAGTGCCGGAAGAGGATCTCGCCGGACACCTTCGTGGAGCCCTGGGCCGGCCCGTCGAGGTCGATCCAGGTGGTGCGGAAGGCATCGACGACGACCCACACGAGGGACACGGCGGCGACGACGGCCACCGCGAGGGCAACCCATCGGTTGCCCGAGTCGGCGTCCGGTGAACGGCCGATGGGCGCCTTGGTGAGCATCAGACCGAAGAGCAGGAGGACGACCACGGAGCCGACATAGATCAGGACCTGCACCCAGGCGATGAACTCTGCGGTGAGCAGGAGGTATTCGACGGCGAGGCCGCCGAGCGCCACGACCAGCCAGAGGGCGGCGTGCACCAACTGCCGGGTCGTGACGGTGATGACGGCCGCGCCGAGCGTGACCACGCCCACGAGCAGGAAGGCGATCTCGACGCCGGTGGGAGAAAGGAAACCGTGCGTCGCGGCTGCGGCGAACGTCATGCCGGACCTCCCTGACCCGTTGCCGGGCCGCTGTCGTCGGCGGGGCGTTCACCGCCGGCCGGCGGGACGCCGCCCGCGCCCGGCTGGGTGCTCGCGTCCGGCTGGGTGGCCGCGCCTGGCTGGGGGGTGCTCGCGTCCGGCTGGGTGGCCGCGCCTGGCTGGGGGGTGGCCGCGTCCGGCTGGGTGCTCGCGTCCGCCTCCGCGGCGGCGAGCTTCTCCGCCGTCTTGCGGGCGGCGCCCATCTCCTTCGGCTCCTCCGCGCCCGGGTCGAGAGCCGGGGGCGCGGGCACCGTCCACATCCACTCGCGGAGCTTGTCGCGCTCGTGGGTGAGGTCGCGGATGTCGGTCTCCGCGTACTCGAACTCGGGTGACCAGAACAGCGCGTCGAAAGGACAGACCTCGATGCAGATACCGCAGTACATGCACAGGGAAAAGTCGATGGCGAACCGGTCGAGGACGTTGCGGCTGCGTTCGCGGCCACCGGGTACCGCCGCCGGCACGGTCTCCTTGTGGGAGTCGATGTAGATGCACCAGTCGGGGCACTCACGGGCGCAGAGCATGCAGACCGTGCAGTTCTCCTCGAACAGGCCGATGACGCCGCGCGAGCGGGGCGGCAGTTCGGGCTGGACATCCGGGTACTGGGCGGTGACGGTCTTCTTCGTCATCGTCCGCAGGGTGACGGCCAGGCCCTTGGCGAGACCGGATCCGGGGATGGGAGACACGTCTAGATCACCACCTTGACGATGCCGGTGAGGGCGATCTGGGCGAGGGCGAGCGGGATGAGGACCGTCCAGGCGAGCTTCTGCAACTGGTCCTCACGCATACGGGGATACGTCACCCGCAGCCAGATGACGATGAACGCGAGCACGGCGGTCTTGAGCAGCGTCCACACCCAGCCGAGGCCGTCGGCGCCGAACGGACCGTGCCAGCCGCCCAGGAAGAGGACGGTGGTGAGCCCGCACAGCACGATGATGCCCGCGTACTCGGCGAGGAGGAACAGCGCGAAACGAAGACCGGTGTACTCGGTGTAGGCGCCGAAGATGATCTCGGAGTCGGCGACGGGCATGTCGAACGGCGGCCGCTGGAGCTCCGCGAGACCGGCGACGAAGAAGACGATGGCGCCCACGATCTGCCAGGGCAGCCACCACCACTCGAAGGCGTTGAGGATGCCGGGCAGCGACACCGTCCCGGCCGCCATGGCGACGGACGCGGCGGTCAGCAGCATCGGCAGCTCGTACGCGAGCAACTGGGCGGCGGTACGCAGTCCGCCGAGCAGGGAGAACTTGTTGGCCGACGCCCAGCCGGCCATCAGCGAGCCCAGCACACCGACGCCCATCACCGCGAGGACGAAGAAGATGCCGGCGTCGACGACCTGGCCGACCGCGCCCTCGCTCGGACCGATCGGGATCGCGACGAGGACCAGGAGGTAAGGAAGGAGCGCCACGGCGGGAGCGAGCTGGAAGACGCGGCGGTCGGCCTCCGCCGGCACCACGTCCTCCTTCTGCGCGAACTTCACCCCATCCGCGACGAGCTGGGCCCAGCCGTGGAACCCACCGGCGTACATGGGGCCGAGACGGCCCTGCATGTGAGCCATCACCTTGTGCTCGGTCTGTCCGACGACGAGAGGGAGGACGAGGAACACGGCGAAGACGACGATGAGCCGGAAGGCGACGTCGAGGGCGTCGTTCACGCGGGTTCGCCTCCGGCAGGTCGGTCCGCCTCGTCGTCATCCGGTCCGTCGGCGGATCCGGGCACGGGCGGGGGCGCGGGTGTGGACGTGGGAGCGGGTGTGGACTTCGGTGCGGGATTGCCGGATTCGGAGCCAGGTTCGGTGCCGGCTCCGGGTCCGGATTCGGTCCCTTCGGAGCCGGGTTCGGACTCGGTTCCGGGTTCAGTGCCGGGTCCGACTCCGGGTCCGGGTCCGGGTCCGGGCGCGGGTTCCGAATCCGGTTCGCGACGCCCGGCGCCGGGCTCCGGTCGAGCGCCGGGGGCGGTTCCGGATTCGGGTCCCGCTCCCGCTTCGGGCTCGGGTCCCGCACCGGGTTCGGGGGTGCTGTCCTTGGGGGCGGGCGGCTCCGTGCCGGCGGTCTCCGTGTCCTCGAAGGCCGGGCGGGCGTGGTGCCACGGCGCGTCGGAGCTCCGGGAGCGCCGAGGCGTGGTGGCCTCAGCCGGGCCGGTGGGCCCGGCCTTCCCGGGTGCGGCCGGAGTGTCCGGCGCTTCCGGTGCCGTGGAGGGTTCGGGTGCGCCGGTCCGTCCGGCCGGCGGCGTCGCACCGGTACCCGACTGGGAGGCGGACCCCTCGCTCGCACTGCGAGAACGTCGCGGCGCGGCCGCGGGCGCCTCGCCCTGCGAGGCCGACCCCTCGCTCGCGCTACCAGAACGTCGCGGCGCGGCCGCGGGCGCCTCGCCCTGCGAGGCCGACCCCTCGCTCACGCTACGGGAACGTCGCGGCGCGGCCGCGGGCGCCTCGCCCTGCGAGGCCGACCCCTCGCTCACGCTGCGGGTACGGCGGGGCGGACGCTCGCCGGCAGCCGCTCCCGCCGCCGCGCCGGCGCGGGGGGTGCGGGCGGGTCGTGCGGGTGCGGGTGGGAGCTGGCCCTTGAGGGGGCCCCATTCGTTCGGGTCCGGGACGCCCGGGGGCAGCATCTGGCGGCGCTTCGGCCCGCCGTGCTCGGACTCCCCCGGCTCCTTGGCACCCGGCCACGCCTTGGCGACCCGGGCGGCGAGCACGAAGTCCTTGCGCAGCGGGTGTCCCTCGAAGCCGTCGGGCAGCAGCAGCGGCACCTGGTGCGGATGGCCGGTGAAGTCGACGCCGAACATCTCGTGCGTCTCGCGCTCGTGCCAGCTCGCGCCCGCGTAGACGTCGACGGCCGACGGCAGCGACGGGGCGCCGTGCGGAACGGTCGTGCGCACCAGCAGCCGACGGACCGCACGGCCCTCCAGCGAGACGACGTGCGCGCAGATCCGGAATCCGGTCCCCGGCTCGTCGACCGCGCTGAGCCAGTCGAAATAGGTGCAGCCCAGCTTGTCGCGGGCGATCTCCAGAGCGGCGATCCAGGAGCCGACGGGGACGTCGACAGTGAGCAGTTCGTAGCTCCGCTCGGCCGTCGCCTCCTCTCCGAAGATCTCGGTGACGGCGTCGGGGAGGCTGTCGTACAGGTTCACCGCTCCCCCTCCGCTCCGGAGCCGGCGCCGGCGTCGGGCCCGGAGCCCGCCGGCGGCGGAGTGACCAGGCCGCTCCGCAGGGCCGTGGCGGACGGCCGGGCGGCGCCACTCTTCTCCCCGCCGTGTCCGTAGCGTTCGTCGAGCGACTCCCGGGCGATCTTCTCCTGGAGCTTGAGGATCCCCTGGAGCAGCGCCTCGGGGCGGGGCGGGCAGCCGGGCACGTAGACGTCGACGGGGATGATCTGGTCGACACCCTTGGTGACCGAGTACGAGTCCCAGTACGGGCCGCCGCAGTTCGAGCAGGCGCCGAAGGAGATGACGTACTTCGGCTCGGGCATCTGCTCGTACAGACGCTTCACCGCGGGGGCCATCTTGTCCGTCACCGTGCCGGAGACGATCATCAGGTCCGCCTGGCGCGGTCCCGGCGCGAAAGGGATCACGCCGAGCCGGATGAAGTCGTGCCGGGCCATCGACGCCGCGATGAACTCGATCGCGCAGCAGGCCAGTCCGAAGTTGAAGACCCACAGGCTGTAGCGGCGTCCCCAGTTGAGGATCACCTTCATCGGCTCGGGGGCCAGGCGCGCGAGGGCGCCCAGTCGTCGCGGCTCCGGCAGGAGCTCCGGGGCCGGGGTCGAGGCCGGGGCCGGGGTAGAGGCCGGGCTCGGAGTCTGGTTCGAGGTCGGGGTCACGTCCATGTCAGGACCCCCTTCTTCCATGCGTAGAGCAGTCCCACGGCCAGGAAGCCGAGGAATATGAACATCTCCACGAGGGTCGTCGCGCCGTAGCCGTCGGCGGCGAACACCGTCGCCCACGGGAAGAGGAAGATCGAGTCGACCGCGAAGATCACGTACAGGAAGGCGTAGACGTAGTAGCGGACCTGGGTGTGTGCCCAGCCCTCGCCCACCGGGTCGACGCCGCACTCGTAGGTCAGCAGTTTCTCGGGCGTCGGGACGACGGGGCGCAGCAGCCGCCCCGCGGTGAAGGCGACGGCGACGAACAGCACGCCGATCAGCGCGAGCAGCCCTACGACGGAGTAGCTCCGGAAGTACTCCGTCGCGAGCACGACTCCGGTCGGTTCCGGCACGTCCGTCCCTCGCTCCCTGACCCAGTCGACCTTGTCGGTGCGTTGTCGTCGTCGTTGCTTCGTCGCACTCCGCCGCGCTTCGTCGGTGCCTCGACTGTGCTTGTCGCCGCTCCGACGATCTGTACGCACGATCTGTACGCCCTGATCTGTACGCACGGGAGTCTAGGCCCTGCTAAAGAGAGCGTAAGCAGTCGTGTCACGCATCGGTCGGCCGCCGGGTGGGGTTATCCCTACTTCACCCCACCCATGTACCCCATGGCGTACGGCGGTCGCGCCCGGCAGGCTTGCCCTCATGACCGCGAGCATCACCGCCCCCGACAACGACCGGCCGCCCCCCGCGCGCTTCGCCTTCGACCGCCACACGTGGAAGGAGATCGCGCATCTGCTCGCCAACCTGCCGACCGCGCTGCTCGGCTTCGTCTACGTGACCGTCACGATCAGCGTCGGCGCCGGGCTGTCCGTGACGGTGGTCGGCCTGCCCCTGCTGGCCCTCGTCCTCATGGGGGCCCGCGGGATCGGCAGGGCGGAACGGGCACGGGCCCGCGCGCTGCTCGGGGTACGGATCGACGAACCCAGCCCGCTGCCCGGTCCGGCGCGCGGTGAGGGCGTGTTCGCGTCGGTGTGGTCGCGTCTGAAGGACCCCGTGGCCTGGCGCTCGGTGTTGTACTCCTTCATCCGGCTGCCGTGGGGCGTGCTCACCTTCACCGTCATGATGGTGGGCCTCTTCGTCCTGTGGCCCGTGCTCCCCTTCATCGCGCGCGGGCTGACCAACGCGGACCGTGCGATGGTGCGGGGACTGCTGTCGCCGTCCGACGAACTGGAACGGCGCATCGCCGAGTTGGAATCGGACCGCGGGGTCGTCGTGGACACGGCCGCGGCCGACCTGCGCCGGATCGAACGGGACCTCCACGACGGCGCGCAGGCCCGGCTGGTGGCGCTCGCGATGGGACTCGGCCTCGCCAAGGAGAAACTCCTCGAGGACCCGGACGCGGCGGCCGCGATGGTGGACGAGGCCCACGGCGAGGTGAAGCTCGCGCTGCGGGAACTGCGCGACCTGGCCAGGGGCATCCATCCCGCCGTACTGACCGACCGCGGCCTGGACGCGGCGCTCTCCTCGGTCGCGTCCAGGTGCACGGCACCGGTGACGGTCACCGTCAACCTGGACGAGCGGCCGGCGGCCGCGATCGAGGGCATCGCGTACTTCACCGTCTCCGAGCTGCTGCAGAACGTGAGCAAGCATGCGCGGGCGACCCGCGCCTCTGTGGACGTGTGGCGGTCCGGCGACCGCCTGTTGCTCCAGGTCATGGACGACGGCAAGGGCGGGGCCCGGCTCGACGGCGGCACCGGCATGGCCGGTCTCGCCGAACGGCTGGGCGCCGTGGACGGCCTCTTCGTGCTGGACTCACCGCCGGGCGGTCCGACGACGGTCACTGCGGAGCTGCCGTGGCGCGTCCGGGAGGCCGGCGAGGCGCGCGAGGTGCGCGGAGCGCACAGCCACTGACGCCGCGAGGGCGGGAGCTGTTCCCCGCGCAGCGGGGGTAGCTCCCGTCCCGTCTGCGGCGAGCTGTTCCCCGCGCAGCGGGGGCAGCTCCCGTCCCGTCTGCGGCGCGTCGCCCCGGAGCAGGCGTACGCAGCCTTGCGGCCGCCCCCACCACCCGCCTGCGTCGTCCTGGTACCGGGCACACGCAGCCTCCGGCCCGGGCACCACTGGCCACGCCTGCGGACGCGTCGCGCCGAGCACACACGCACCTCCGGCCCGGCCCCGCGTACGGACACGTCCACGGAGCACGCGCACGCCTCGGGCCGGCCCCACCGACCCCGCCTGCGGACGCGCCGGCCCGGAACGCATGCCCACGCCACCCTCGGGCCGGGGAGCCGCACCGGCCAACCGCCCGCCGCACGCGCCCCGCCGACGCCCGCCGACCCCCGCCGGTGCAACGCCTACGGCGACCCGTCCGCCCCGCCCACCCCCGAGGGCCGTCCCGGTCGCCGGCAACGGCCGAGGCGGCCCCTCCGCAGCTCCCCGCCCCCTGCTCCCTGCCCCGCTCCCGACCGACAGGCACACTGCTCCCACCGCCCTGGAGGGCCAGGCACCGGCAGGGTGGTGGGGAAAACCCCCCACCCAAGACGGATACCGCCCTCATGGTGCGGAACCGGCCGCCACAGCAGGCTTGTGGTCATGACAGCCCGCTTCGCAGATCGGACGACCTCGATGGCCACGGACCACGGATACGGCTCTCCGGCGCGCCGGGACCATTTCCTCCCTCCCGTACTGCGCGCGCCCTTCGAGGGCCGTACCTGGCGCGAGTTCGGTTACCTCGTGCTGAACCTTCCGCTCGCCACCGCGGTCTTCGTCTTCGCGGTCACCATGACGTCGCTCGGCGCGGGGCTGCTCGTCACCTTCCTCGGCATCCCCGTCTTCGCCGCCTCCCTCGCCGCCCTCCGTGGTTTCGGAGCGCTGGAACGGGCCCGCGCACGCGCGCTGCTCGGTCTGGACGTGGCGGCGCCCGAGCCGGTGCTCAGCACCGCACGCGGACGCAAGAACGGTGCGGCCGCGTGGATCGGCGGCATCCTCAAGAGCGGGGTGTCCTGGCGGCACCTGCTCTACGCGTTCCTCCACTTCCCGTGGGCGGTCTTCGGCTTCTCGGTGTCCGTGACCCTGTGGGTGACCGGCTGGTCGCTGCTGCTGTACCCGCTGTGGCAGTGGGTCTTCCCGATGTGGGGCGGTGTCGACGGCCTGCAGCTGTACGGGGACGGGACGCACAACTTCTACCTCGACACACCCCTGGAGATCGCCGCCACCAGCGTCGTCGGCCTGCTGCTCACGCTCATGACGCCGTGGATCATGCGTGGTCTGACGAGCGTCGACCGGCTGATGGTGGCCGGGCTGCTCGGGCCGTCGCGGCTGGCGACCCGTGTCGTGGAGCTGGAGTCGGACCGTGGCGTGGTGGTGGACACCGCCGCGGCCGACCTGCGCCGCATCGAACGCGATCTGCACGACGGCGCGCAGGCCCGGCTCGTGGCACTCGCGATGGATCTGGGTCTCGCGAAGGAGAAGCTGGCGGAGGACCCGCAGGCCGCGGCCCGGATGGTCGACGAGGCGCACGGCGAGGTGAAGGTGGCGCTGCAGGAGCTGCGTGACCTGGCCCGCGGGATCCACCCGGCGGTTCTGACCGACCGTGGTCTGGACGCCGCGCTCTCCGCCATCGCCTCACGCTGCACCGTCCCCGTGGCGGTGGAGGTGGATCTGGACTCGCGGCCGGCGCCGGCGATAGAGGGCATCGCCTACTTCACCGTCTCCGAGCTGCTGCAGAACGTGAGCAAGCACGCGCGTGCCACCCGCGCCTCTGTGGACGTGTGGCGGTCCGAGGACCGACTGATGCTGCAGGTCAGGGACGACGGCAGGGGCGGCGCCGGCCTGACGGCCGGCAGCGGCCTTGCCGGGCTCGCGGAACGACTGGGCGCCGTGGACGGCGTCCTCGCGGTCGACTCGCCGGCGGGCGGCCCGACGACGGTGACCGCGGAACTCCCCTGGCGCGGCTGATCCGGACCGGGCCGACGTCAAAGGTGCGCACCTGACCCGGGCCGGACCGCTCCCCCAGTGGCGCACCTGCCCCCGGGCCGGCCGCTCCCCCCAAGGAGCGGCCGGCTTCGCGGCACGGCCCGCCCGCCCCCGCCCTGCCGCCGCGACCCGTCGCCGCGGCAACCCCGAGCCCCACTTCTGCGTCCCCCGGTGCGGTGACCGGGAAAAACCCGAGGCGGGCCCGAGGCCGCTCGGATCCTGGGATGCTGGGACGGGCAGGGCGGGAAACACATCAACAGGGGGACACGGGACTGTGGAGGACAGCGTGCGGGTGGTCATCGCCGAGGATTCCGTACTGCTTCGGGAGGGCCTGACCCGGCTGCTGACCGACCGGGGACACGACGTGGTCGCCGGAGTGGGTGACGCGGAGGCCCTGATCAAGACGATCGACGAGCTGGCCGCGCAGAGCGCGCTGCCGGACGTCGTGGTCGCGGACGTCCGTATGCCCCCGACGCACACCGACGAGGGTGTGCGGGCGGCGGTGCAGCTGCGCCGGGACCATCCCGGGGTCGGGGTGCTGGTCCTGTCCCAGTACGTGGAGGAGCAGTACGCCACGGAACTGCTGGCCGGGAGCAGCCGGGGTGTGGGCTATCTGCTCAAGGACCGGGTGGCCGAGGTGCGTGAGTTCGTGGACGCCGTGGTGCGGGTCGCGCAGGGGGGCACCGCGCTGGACCCGGAGGTCGTGGCGCAGCTGCTCGGCCGCAGCCGTAAGCAGGACGTGCTGGCCGGCCTCACCCCGCGCGAGCGTGAGGTCCTGGGTCTGATGGCCGAGGGCCGTACGAACTCGGCGGTCGCCAAGCAGCTCGTCGTGAGCGACGGCGCGGTGGAGAAGCACGTCAGCAACATCTTCCTGAAGCTCGGGCTCTCCCCCAGCGAGGGGGACCACCGGCGGGTGCTGGCGGTGCTGACGTACCTCAATTCGTGACGGTCCGGCCCCCTCGGCGGGTCCCGGGCCCGCCGGGTGCCGACGCTCCGCCGGTCCTCGAGCGATGCGGTAGGGCCGGGACCGGAGAATGAGGGGGGAGCGGCCTCCGCGAAGGCCATGAGGGCAGGAAAAGCATGACGAACCGGGGCGTCGGGCGTCACCGCCGGGCGTCCGACATGCGAGCGGTCCGGGGAAGGCGACCCTTACCGTCGTAGGGTGGCCAGTGGGACGGCCGGTGGGCCGGTCGGGCCCGAGGAACCGCCTCGAGGGAGGTCCAGTTCAGTGACCAGCAAGGTCAGTAGCCCGGCCGAGCAGGCCGATGAGGTCAACGGGTCCGACGAGGCCCTCGTCGGAGAGCAGCGCAGGCGCGCCGGCGACAAGGAGATCCGCCGTCTGGACCGGGTGATCATCCGTTTCGCGGGTGACTCCGGCGACGGTATGCAGCTCACCGGTGACAGGTTCACCTCGGAGACGGCGTCGTTCGGCAACGACCTCTCCACGCTTCCGAACTTCCCCGCCGAGATCCGCGCGCCCGCCGGCACCCTGCCGGGCGTCTCCAGTTTCCAGTTGCACTTCGCCGACCACGACATCCTCACCCCGGGCGACGCGCCGAACGTGCTGGTGGCGATGAACCCGGCGGCCCTGAAGGCGAACATCGCCGATGTGCCGCGCGGCGGCGAGATCATCGTCAACACCGACGAGTTCGCGAAGCGGGCCATGGCGAAGGTGGGCTACGAGACCTCGCCCCTGGAGGACGGGTCGCTCGACGGTTACCGGGTCCATCCGGTGCCGCTGACGACACTGACGATCGAGGCCCTGAAGGATTTCGGGCTGTCCCGCAAGGAGGCCGAGCGCAGCAAGAACATGTTCGCGCTGGGGCTCCTGAGCTGGATGTACCACCGGCCCACGGAGGGCACGGAGAGCTTCCTGCGGCAGAAGTTCGCGAAGAAGCCGAACATCGCGGAGGCGAACATCGCGGCGTTCCGGGCCGGGTGGAACTTCGGCGAGACCACGGAGGACTTCGCGGTCTCCTACGAGGTGGCCCCGGCGAGCACGGCGTTCCCGACGGGCACCTACCGCAACATCTCGGGGAACCTGGCCCTGTCGTACGGCCTGATCGCGGCGAGCAGGCAGGCGGATCTGCCGCTCTACCTGGGCTCCTACCCGATCACTCCCGCTTCCGACATCCTGCACGAGCTGGCGAAGCACAAGAACTTCGGTGTCCGCACCTTCCAGGCGGAGGACGAGATCGCCGGGATCGGCGCGGCGCTCGGCGCCGCGTTCGGCGGCTCTCTCGCCGTCACGACGACCTCCGGTCCGGGTGTGGCACTCAAGTCGGAGACCATCGGGCTCGCGGTCTCGCTCGAGCTGCCGCTGCTGGTGGTGGACATCCAGCGCGGTGGCCCCTCGACGGGGCTGCCGACCAAGACGGAGCAGGCGGACCTGCTGCAGGCCATGTACGGGCGCAACGGTGAGGCGCCGGTGCCGGTCGTGGCCCCGCGCACGCCGGCGGACTGCTTCGACGCGGCGCTGGACGCGGCCAGGATCGCGCTGACCTACCGGACGCCGGTGTTCCTGCTCTCCGACGGCTATCTCGCCAACGGTTCGGAGCCGTGGCGCATCCCGGACGTCGACGAGCTGCCCGATCTGCGGGTGCAGTTCGCGGCCGGGCCCAACCACGAACTGGCGGACGGCACCGAGGTGTTCTGGCCGTACAAGCGCGACCCGCACACGCTGGCCCGCCCGTGGGCGGTGCCGGGCACCCCGGGGCTGGAACACCGCATCGGCGGCATCGAGAAGCAGGACGGCACGGGCAACATCTCCTACGACCCGGCCAACCACGACTTCATGGTCCGCACCCGCCAGGCCAAGATCGACGGCATCGAGGTCCCCGACCTGGACGTCGACGACCCCGACGGCGCGCGCACCCTCGTCCTCGGCTGGGGCTCCACGTACGGGCCGATCACGGCGGCGGTGCGGCGGCTGCGGGCCACCGGCACCCCCATCGCGCAGGCGCATCTGCGCCATCTGAACCCGTTCCCGAAGAACCTCGGGACGGTGCTGAAGCAGTACGACAAGGTCGTCGTGCCCGAGATGAACCTCGGCCAGCTCGCCGGCCTCGTCCGGGCGAAGTACCTCGTCGACGCACGCTCGTTCAACCAGGTCAACGGCATGCCGTTCAAGGCGCAGCAGCTCGCCCACGTTCTCCAGGAGGCCATCAATGACTGAGGCGCTCTCGCTGGTGCCCAAGGCCGAGGCCAAGCAGTCCATGAAGGACTTCAAGTCCGACCAGGAAGTGCGCTGGTGCCCCGGCTGCGGCGACTACGCCGTCCTCGCGGCCGTGCAGGGCTTCATGCCGGAGCTGGGGCTGGCGAAGGAGAACATCGTCTTCGTCTCCGGCATCGGCTGCTCGTCCCGTTTCCCGTACTACATGAACACCTACGGGATGCACTCCATCCATGGTCGTGCCCCGGCCATCGCCACGGGCCTGGCCTCGTCCCGCCGTGATCTGTCCGTGTGGGTCGTCACCGGCGACGGCGACGCGCTCTCCATCGGCGGCAACCACCTCATCCACGCCCTGCGCCGCAACGTCAATCTGAAGATTCTGCTGTTCAACAACCGGATCTACGGCCTCACCAAGGGCCAGTACAGCCCCACGTCCGAACTGGGCAAGATCACCAAGTCCACTCCGATGGGCTCCCTGGACGCCCCGTTCAACCCGCTGTCGCTGGCGATCGGCGCGGAGGCCTCGTTCGTCGCCCGGACCGTCGACTCCGACCGCAAGCACCTCACCGAGGTACTGCGCCAGGCCGCCGACCACCAGGGCACGGCGCTGATCGAGATCTACCAGAACTGCAACATCTTCAACGACGGCGCCTTCGAAGTCCTCAAGGACAAGGACCAGGCGCAGGAAGCGGTCATCCGGCTCGAGCACGGGCAGCCGATCCGCTTCGGCGCCGAGGGCGGCAAGGGCGTGGTCCGCGACCCGTCCACCGGCGACCTCGCGGTGGTGGCCGTCACCGCGGAGAACGAGGCGGACATCCTCGTCCACGACGCGCACGCGGCGTCCCCGACCACGGCGTTCGCGCTCTCGCGGCTCGCCGATTCGGACACGCTCCACCACACCCCGATCGGCGTGCTGCGCAGCGTCCAGCGCCCGGTCTACGACACCCTCATGGCCGAGCAGCTCGACACCGCCGTCGAGCAGCAGGGCAAGGGCGACCTCGCCGCCCTGCTCGCCGGCAACGACACCTGGACGGTCGTCGGCTGACGACCGTCAGGTCTCACAGGGAGGCGGCGGCGCGTGCCTTCTCGTCGTCGTACGAGACGCGCGCCGCCTTCACGTCCGCCACCCGCCGCTCGCTCCAGCGGGCCAGCCCCCACACCTGTTCGGCGGCCTCCTTGCCGAGCTGGGTGAGCGAGTAGTCCACGCGCGGCGGGATGACGGGCTTGGCATCACGGTCCACGAAGCCGTCGCGCTCCAGTGTCTGCAGGGTCTGGGCGAGCATCTTCTCGCTGACCCCGCCGATCTCCCTGCGCAGCTCGCTGAAGCGGTACGAGCGCTCCAGCAGCGCGGCCAGCACGAGAACGCCCCACCGGCTGGTGACGTGCTCGAGGATCCGCCGGGACGGGCACATCTCGCGGTTCACATCGGGGACGGGCACCCGGTCATCACTTACAGCCATACCAGTACCTTACTTCAAAGTGGGTACTTACGAATAGTTAGTGAGTTCCCTAGGGTCGATCCGGAGCACGCACCCCGTGAAACGGAGAAACCCACATGAAGATCGTCGTGACCGGCGCCACCGGCGCCCTCGGCCGTCTCGTCGTCGACGAACTGCTCGCCACCGTCCCCGCCGACCGGGTCGTCGCCGTCGTCCGCGACAAGGAGAAGGCGGCCGACCTGGCCGAGCGCGGGGTCGAACTGCGCGTCGCCGACTACAGCGAGCCGGCCACCCTCGTCGACGCCTTCCGCCCCGGCGACCGCGTCCTGCTCATCTCCGGCAGCGAGGTGGGCCGCCGGGTGCCGCAGCACACCGCGGTGATCGAGGCGGCGAAGGCGGCCGGTGTCGCCCAGCTGGCGTACACCGGTGTCCTCGGCGGGCCCGACGCGGACTTCGACCTGGCCGCCGAGCACCGGGTGACCGAGCAGCTGATCCTCGACTCCGGGATCCCGTACACCTTCCTGCGCAACGGCTGGTACACCGAGAACTACACGGGCGCCCTCTCCCCCGTCCTGGAGCACGGCACCGTCGTCGGCAGCGCCGGTGACGGCCGGATCGCCTCCGCCACGCGCGCCGACTACGCGGCCGCCGCCGCGGCCGTACTGACCGGCGAGGGGCACCTGGGCCGGGCCTACGAGCTGAGCGGTGACACGGCATGGTCGCTGGCCGAGTACGCGGCCGAACTGTCGCGGCAGACCGGCCGCACCATCACCTACAACGAGGTCCCGGCCGAGACCCATCTGTCGATCCTCACCGGAGCCGGGGTGCCGGAGCCCTTCGCCCGCATCCTCGTCGACGTCGACGCCGCCATCGGGCGCGGCCGTCTGGCGCGGACCACCGGCGACCTGGCCCGGCTGACGGGGCGGCCCACCACGCCGCTCGCCGAGACCATCTCGGCGGCGCTGTCCGGCGCCTGAGCCGGCCGGTTCCCGCTCAAGATCCGTCATGACCGTATGGCGATACGGGCATGACATCCCGCCCCTGCCGGGCGTACCGTCTTCGAGGGACGCGCGCGCACGGCAGGAGGGTCAGTGAAGTCGGACAAGGAACAGCGGGCAGGACTGCTGTACGGGATCGGTGCCTACGGGATGTGGGGCCTGGTCCCCCTCTTCTGGCCGCTGCTCAAGCCGTCCGGCGCCATGGAGATCCTGGCCCACCGGATGATCTGGTCCCTGGTCATCGTGGGCATCGCCCTCCTCGCCCTGCGGCGCTGGGGCTGGATACGCGAACTGGTCCGGCAGCCGCGCAAGCTGGCGCTCATCGCCGTCGCCGCCTCGGTGATCACCGTCAACTGGGGCCTCTACATCTGGTCCGTGAACTCGGGCCATGTCGTCGAGGCCTCGCTCGGCTACTTCATCAACCCGCTGGTCACCATCGCCATGGGCGTGCTGCTCCTGAAGGAACGGCTCCGCCCCGCGCAGTGGGCCGCCGTGGGCATCGGCGCCGCCGCGGTGCTGGTCCTGGCCATCGGCTACGGGCAGCCGCCGTGGATCTCGCTGACGCTCGCGTTCTCCTTCGCCACGTACGGACTGGTGAAGAAGAAGGTCAACATCGGCGGGCTGGAGTCACTGGCCGCCGAGACCGCCGTCCAGTTCCTGCCCGCGATGGCGTTCCTCGTCTGGCTCGGCGCGGACGGCTCCGCGACCTTCGGCCTCCATGGCGCCGGGCACGCGGCGCTGCTCGCCGCGACCGGTCTGGTGACGGCCGTACCGCTGGTCTGCTTCGGGGCCGCGGCGATCCGGGTCCCGCTGTCCACGCTGGGGCTGCTGCAGTACCTGGCCCCGGTCTTCCAGTTCCTGCTGGGCATCCTCTACTTCCACGAGGCCATGCCCGCGGAGCGCTGGGCGGGCTTCGCCCTGGTGTGGCTGGCCCTGACCTGCCTGACCTGGGACGCGCTGCGCACCGCCCGCAGCAACAAGGCCGCGGCCCTGCGGCTGGCGGCGGAGGCGGCGGCCTCGGGCGCGGGGCCCGCGACCACCGGTCCCGCCGGTGCCGTCGCGGCCCGCGCCGCGGACGGTCCCGCCTCCTGATTCCGGGCGGCGCCCCTACACGCCCCGGTCGCGTCATGCGGCCGGGCCGCGCCCGCCAGGACCCATTAGCCACTCGAACGGCTCAGCTCCGCCTCTGGGCGCAGGCCAGGACCTGCCGACCGGTGCTACCACCGGAAGTCCAGGCCACGGTCAGAGGGACCGCGGTGGTCCACAGAGCGGAGAGTGCGTCATGCAGCAACCCCTCGCGCTATCGGTCGACTTCGGCCAAGGCTTCAGCGACGCGTGGTCCGCCGTGGCGAAGTTCATCCCCAAGTTCATCGCCTTCCTGGTGATCCTCGTCATCGGCTGGCTCATCGCCAAGGCGATCGCCAAGGTCGCCGACAAACTGCTGCGCAAGGTCGGCTTCGAGCGGATGTCGGAGCGCAGCGGCCTCTCGAACACCCTCAGGAACTCCGACTACGACGCCACAGGGATCATCAGCAAGATCCTCTACTACGCGATCCTGCTGATCGCCCTGCAACTGGCCTTCGGCGTGTTCGGGCCGAACCCGATCAGCAACATGATCAACGGTGCCGTCTCCTGGATCCCGAAGGCGATCGTCGCCTGCGTCATCGTCGTCGTGGCCATGGCCATCGCGCGTGCCGTCCGCGACATCATCCAGGGCGCCCTGTCCGGGACCTCCTACGGCCGGACGCTCGGGACGATCGCCTGGGCCTTCATCGTGGCGCTCGGCGCGATCGCCGCGCTCAGCCAGGCCCAGATCGCGACCTCCGTCACCGGCCCGGTGCTGTGGGCGGTGCTCGCCGCGATGGCCGGCATCCTGATCGTCGGCGTCGGGGGCGGCCTCATCGGCCCCATGCGGGAACGCTGGGAGCGCTGGCTCGCGACGGCGGAGGCCGAGTCGGGCCGCGCCAAGGACACCGTCACCGCGTACCAGCGCGGTCGCGCCGACGCCGCCGCGGGCCAGCCGGCGGGCGAACGGCAGGCGGCGCGGCCCGGCACGGGCAGCCAGGAGACGGGCCGCCAGGGCAAGGGTCCCGACTTCGGGCGGGAGCCCGGCGGCCCGGACTCGGGCCCGCAGCCGCCGCTCGGCAACGGCCGCGACCCGATGTGACACGCCGTGTGACGACCGCCCCGGGCGCTTCTCGGCCGCTACCGGCCACGGGGAGCGCCTGGGGCGCGTCCACGAATCGCCGCCCCAGCGGGCGGCACGCCGATCAACGACCCTCCGGTCGCGCCGCGGCTCGTCCACCCAGCGGGTCGCGCCGGCCGCGCGACGGCACAGCTGAGGGCCAGCGGCCAGCACGTCTTACCCGCCGCCCACGACCGAACCGGTCCGGCCCGCGGCTCGTCCTCCCAACGGCTCGTGCCCGCCGCGCAACATCCCAGCGGGTCGGGCCCGGGACCAGCGGTCCGGCACGTTGCACCTGCCACTCCACGACCGAGCCGGTCGCGCAGGAGACTCGTTCGCCCACTGGGGCGCGCTCGCCGGTGAACGGACCAGCCGGGCACGACCGAGATCAGCGGCCCCGCACGTCGCACCCGCCACCCAGCGACCCCAGCAGATGCGCACGCGGATCAGGAACCGATCCCGTCGGACACACGGCTCATTCGCCCAGCGGGTCGCGCCCGGGACCAGCGGTCCGGCACGTTGCACCTGCCACTCCACGACCGAACCGGTCGTGCACGAAGCTCGTTCGCCCACTGGGGCGCGCTCGCCGGTGAACGGACCAAACGGGCACGACCGAGATCAGCGGCCCCGCACGACGCACCCGCCACCCAGCGACCCCAGCAGATGCGCACGCGGATCAGGACCCGATCCCGTCGGACACACGGCTCATTCCCCCAGCGGGTTGGGCCGGGCACCAGCGGTCCGGCACGTCTTACCCGCCGCTCCACGACCGAACCGGTCGTGCACGAAGCTCGTTCGCCCACTGGGGCGTGCTCGCCGGTGAACGGACCAGACGGTCATGACAGGGATCAGCGGGCCCGTACGTCGCATCCGTTGCTCGGCCACTCCAGCAGATGGAGCCGAGCCCGTCTGGCACGCGGATCATTCACCCGACGGGTCGCGCCCACCCCGCGGCGGATCAGCCCCGCGGGAGCGGGATCAGCGGGCCAGCAGGTCGTGTTCGCGGATGAGCCAGCAGACCGCCGTGAGCCGCAGGGTCGCGAAGTCGTAGCCGACCGGTTCCGTCCAGTCGATCTCCGACAGCCAGTCCGTGAACCCCAGGACATAGTCCGCGAGATCCTCACGGCGCACCATGCCGGCCGGCTCCTCGCGGGGCCCCTGGCCCGGTCGGCGAGGGGCGGGGACCAGTGGGACGAGAGCATCGCGCACCGCCGCCGCGTGCTGGTCGACGGCAGCGACGAGCCCCGGCTCGAAGGGGAACTCCGAGAGCCGGGGCATGTAGGTGGCAGCCAGGCCGACCAGCGGGCAGCCGGGCGGCCCGCTGTGGGGCAGAGCGTCCATCCCTACACGTTAGACGCAGAACGACCGCCCCAAGACGTGACATCAGTCGCAGAACACCCGTCGGCCGGGAGCCGGGAGCACGCCCGTTCCGGGACGCGGCGCGGTGACCGCGACCTCCACCATGGCGGCGCCGCGGGCGACCCCGTCAGCGGTCGGGCGCCGCATCTTCCGAGGTGCGGGCGCGGTGCGCCCGCACCTTGCTGCGGTTGCCGCACCGCTCCATCGCGCACCAACGGCGGCGCCCCGGCCGTGAGGTGTCCACGAAGATCAGCCGGCAGTCGTGCGATCCGCACTCGCGGACCCGGTGCGCGTGAGGGCCGGTGAAGAGGTCCACGGCGTCGCGGGCCACGGTGGAGAGCAACTGCCCGGCCGTCGCGCCCGGCACCCACTGTCTCGATCCGTCCGCGCCGATCCGGGGCGCCAGGGCCGGGGCCGCGGCCGCCGTGTTGACCACGGACACGTCGGCGGGGTCCGGGGCGTCGCCGTGCGCCGCCGCGGCGGCCATGCCCCACAGGGCGTTCCGCAGAACGCGGGCGGCGGCCACGTCCGCGTCGTCCGCGCTCAGGTGGAGCTCCCCGGGCAGCCGGCTGGCCGCCACCCAGCGCCGCAGCGCGGCCGGGTCGTGCAGCACCTCGTAGCCGGCGAGGCTTCCGGGGCCGCCGGTCGTGAGCAGTTCCAGGCACAGGGCGCCCGGGTCGAAACGGAACGCGCCGCCGGAGGGGGGTTCCAGCAGCATGCCCGGCGTGTCCGTTGCTCTTCTCACCATGTAACCACTATAACTGGTTTCATGACACTGCATTGGAAGCTCGTGATCGACGCCGAGGACCCGCACGCCCAGGCCGACTTCTGGGCCGAGGCCCTCGGCTATGTGGTGGAGGACCACAGCCGGCTCATCGATCAGCTCCTCGCGCAGGGTGCGGCACCGCCGGACATCACCGTGGAGTCGCACGGTCATCTGGCGTGGCGCGATCTGGCCGCGGTCCGGCATCCGGACGACGACCACGACGAGTTGAGCGATGCCGGGCTCGGGCGCCGGGTGCTGTTCCAGCGCGTGCCGGAGCCGAAGACGGTGAAGAACCGGGTCCACATGGACCTGCACTCCGCTCCGGGGACCATGGAGGCGGAGGTCACCAGGCTGGAGTCGCGGGGAGCGGCGGTGCTGCGCCGGGTCAACGAGCCGAGCGGGCAGTGGATCGTGATGAGCGACCCGGAGGGCAACGAGTTCTGCGTCCAGTGACCGCCCCCGGGCAGACCGCAGGGTGTCCGTGAGCCGGACGGGGACCGCCCTGCGTGTGTCCGTGAGCCGGACGGGGACCGCCCTGCGTGTGTCCGTGAGCCGGACGGGGACCGCCCTGCGTGTGTCCGTGAGCCGGACGGGGACCGTCCAGCGCGTGTCCGTTGAGCGAACGGCCATGACCGATTTCCGCCCTTGACGCTATGTCACATCGTCACTGAACATCAGCACGCACACCGCACAAGCACACGCATCGCGTTCGAGAAGCACGCTCCAGCGCCCCGGGGACCGCCAACCCCGGGGCGTCACGCACGTTCCGTCCTGTCCCCGTACGGAATCCGGAGCCCCCACATGAAGCTCTCCGTTCCCAGATGTTCCGCCGTGGCCGCCGCGTTCGCCCTGGCAGGGCTGCTCGCGTCCGGCGCGCCCACGGCGTCCGCCGCTCCCGCGGCCCCGGTGTCCGCCCTCGCGGCACCCGACATACCGCTCGCCAACGTCAAGGCGCACCTGAACCGTCTCCAGACGATCGCCACCGAGAACGGCGGCAACCGCGCCCACGGCCGGGCCGGTTACAAGGCCTCCGTCGACTACGTGAAGGCGCAGCTGGACGCGGCCGGATTCACCACCGCCGTCCAGCAGTTCAGCTACAACGGCACCACCGGCTACAACCTGATAGCCGACTGGCCGGGCGGTGACGTCAACCGCACGGTGATGGCGGGCGCACACCTCGACTCCGTCAGCTCCGGCGCCGGCATCAACGACAACGGCTCCGGTTCGGCGGCCGTGCTGGAGGCCGCGCTCGCCGTCTCCCGCGCCCAGCTCCAGCCCGCGAAGCACCTGCGCTTCGGCTGGTGGGGAGCGGAGGAGCTGGGCCTGGTCGGCTCGAAGCACTACGTCAACAGCCTGCCGTCCACGGAGCGTTCGAAGCTCTCCGGCTATCTGAACTTCGACATGATCGGCTCCCCGAACCCGGGCTACTTCGTCTACGACGACGACCCGGTGATCGAGCAGACCTTCAAGGACTACTTCGCGGGCCTCGGGGTTCCCACCGAGATCGAGACCGAGGGCGACGGCCGGTCGGACCACGCGTCGTTCAAGAACGTGGGCATACCGGTCGGCGGACTGTTCACCGGAGCGAGCCGCACGAAGACCAGCGCCCAGGCACAGAAGTGGGGCGGCACGGCCGGTCAGGCCTTCGACCGCTGCTACCACTCGTCGTGCGACTCCCTGTCGAACATCAACGACACCGCGCTGGACCGCAACAGCGACGCGATCGCCCACGCCCTGTGGACGCTCTCCGCGGGAACGACGGAGCCGCCCGGCGAGCTGTACGAGAACACCACCGACGTCGCCATTCCCGACGCCGGCGCAGCCGTGACCTCCACCGTGTCCGTCACCGGCCGCACCGGCAACGCGCCCGCCGCCCTGAAGGTCGGCGTGGACATCAAGCACACCTGGCGCGGTGACGTGGTCGTCGACCTGATCGCACCGGACGGGACCGCCTACCGGCTGAAGAACTCCAGCGGCAGCGACTCCGCGGACAACGTCATCACCACGTACACCGTGGACGCGTCCTCTGAAGCGGCCAACGGCGACTGGAAGCTGCGCGTGCAGGACGTGGCGCGCTACGACACCGGCTACATCGACAGCTGGAAGCTGACCTTCTGAGCCCGCCGGCGGTCCGTCGCCGCCGACCTGCCGCATGCGCATGCCCCGGAAGCCGGAGGCGTGCGCATGCGGTCGTCGCGCGCGCCGGGTGGCGCCGGGCTCAGGACGTGATGTCCCTGGTGGTGAAGCGGGCCCACGCCGCCGAGCCGAACACCGCCGCGTACGCGGCCTGCACGCCCAGGTTCCGCAGCACCCCGTCCCACAGGAGGGGTTCGCGCATCAGGTCCGCGAAGGACATCCAGTGGTGCGTGAAGAGATACGGGTGGACGGCGTCCAGTTGCGGGATCGACTGAAGGATCTGCACGGTGATCAGCAGCCCGACGGTCGTCGCCATCGCCGCGATGCCGCTGCTCGTGAGCGTCGACACGAACAGCCCGATCGCGGCCAGTCCCACCAGCGACCCCGCCACGACCGCCGCGATCAGCACGGCCCGCCACAGCCCCTCGGTGAACGGGACGGGCACGCCCGAGATCGTGGTGACGTCGCCGACCGGGAAGAGCAACACCCCCACGGCGAGCGCCGACAGGGCCACCGTCAGTGTGGCCACCAGGCAGAAGGCCATGACGGCGGCGAACTTGGCGAGCAGCAGCCGGACCCGTCCGGCGGGCGCCACCAGCAGGTACCGCAGGGTGCCGGCGTTCGCCTCGCCCGCGACCGAGTCCCCGGCGACGACCCCCACCGCCATCGGCAGGAAGAACGGCAGGGTCGCCGCCAGGGCGGCGAAGACCAGGAACAGCCCGTTGTTGGTGATCTGGGAGACGAAGGCGACCCCGGCGCCGCCGTCGGGGGCGCCACCGCCGCCCACCGCGCCGCCGTCGCTCGTCTCGATCTTCACGGCGACGCCGATGAGCACCGGCACGACGGCCAGCACCCCCAGCAGGGCGAGGCTGCGCCAGCGGCGGAAGGTGAGCGTCAGCTCGGAGCGGAACAGGCCCGGCCCCCGGAACAGGCCGGGCGAGCGGAGGCGACGGGGCGCCGGCGGCGGCGTGACGGCCGCCGGGCTCCCCACCGCCCCGGCCTGCTGCACCGCGCCCGTCCGCTCCACCGGCTCGGCGGTCTCAGCCTGCGACATCGAAGCCCTCCCCGGTCAGCGCCACGAACGCGTCCTCGAGCGAGGCACGCTCCACCCCGAAACCCCGTACCCGCACACCGCCGTGGACCAGCGCCGCGTTGAGCCCGGCCAGTTCCGCGTCGTCGGCCGGCGGTTCGGCCGTCACCCGCTCGCCGTCCCGGACCACACCGGCGAGACCGTGCTCCGTGAGCATCCGCACCGCCTGCGCCGGGTCCGGTGTGAGGACGGCCAGCCGGCCTCTGGCGCCGGCCGCGAGCTCCGCCACCGGGCCCTGGGTGATCAGACGTCCCTGGGTCATCACCGCCGCGTGGGTGCACACCTGCTCGATCTCGTCCAGCAGGTGGGAGGAGAGGAAGACGGTGGTGCCGTCCGCGGCCAGCTCCCTCACCAGGGTCCGGATCTCCCGCATGCCCTGCGGGTCCAGTCCGTTCGTCGGCTCGTCCAGCACCAGCAGCTTCCTCGGGCTGAGCAGCGCCGCGGCCAGGCCCAGCCGCTGCTTCATGCCGAGGGAGTACGCCTTGGCCTTCTTGCCCGCCGCCTGGCTGAGGCCCACCCGGTCCAGCGCGGACGCGATCCGTGCGTCGCGGGTACGGGGATCGGCGCCGGGATCGGCCGAGTCGTAGCGCACCAGGTTGTCCCGGCCGCTGAGGAACCCGTACAGCGCCGGTCCCTCGATCAGTGCGCCGACGTGCGGAAGCACCGAACCGGCGGATCGGGGCATGGGCAGGCCGAGGACCGTGGCCGTGCCGGCGGTGGGCCCGATGAGGCCCATGAGCATGCGGATGGTGGTGGTCTTTCCCGACCCGTTGGGCCCGAGGAAACCGAAGACGCTGCCGGCGGGCACGCTGAGGTCGAGCCGGTCGACGGCCGGCCGGCCGCCCCGGTAGCGCTTGGTGAGCCCGCGTGTCTCGATGACGGCGGTCATCGCCTCTCCCGTTCGTCCGTGTCCGCTCGGTCAGGCCTCCGCCCCGCCGTGACGAGCGTACGGCGGGGCGGACGGCCGGAGTGATGCCTGCCGGCGGTTGTACCGGGCGGCGGGTGCGCCGCCCGGCCGTCCTGCCTGCTACTTGGCCTCGTTCGCGGCCTTCACCAGGGCGTCCTTGGTCACGGCGCCGACGTAGACCGTGCCGTCGTCGGTCATCAGGGCGTTGACCAGCCGGGTCTTGAAGACCGTGCCGGAGCCGAACTTCCCCTCGACCTTGTCGCCGAGGGCGTCGAGGAACTGCTGTGCCTCGGCCGGGACGTCGCCCTTCTCGTTCTTCGTCCCGCTGTCGCCCTGGCCGCCCGCGGGCCCTTCGATCTTGGCGATGGACGTCCAGCCCTCACCGATCACGTCGAGACCGCCCATGTCCCCGAGGCCCTTGAACTCCTCGTGGCCCTTCGGCGCGCGGGTGCCCTCGCCGTCCGCGTGCTCGTCGGCCTCGGTCACCTTGGCGCCCTTCGGCGGGGTGAAGTCGAAGGTGGAGGCGGCCGGCCGGGAGAAGTCGACCTTGGTGAAGCCCACGTCGACCACGGCCTTGCCGCCGCTGCTCGGGTTGAGGGTGAACTTCAGCGGCACGCCGTTCTTCGCGTCCACCGCGATGACGATCGAGCCGACCGTCGAGCCCTCCTGCTTGGGCTTGACGACCAGCTTGTACGCGTCGCGCCCGGCGACCTGGGAGGTGCCGTCGACGGTGACCGACGTGGTGTCGTCCGCGGCCTTCAGCACCTCGTCGGCGAGGTCCTTGGGCGTGGTGGGCAGGTCGCCCGGCGTCTGCCCGTCCTTGCCGTGCCCGCCTTCGCGCTGCCCGTCGCCCTCGGCGTGGAAGACCTCGTTCGAGGCGCTGTCGTAGCCCCACACGTCGTCGCCGTTGTGGATGAGGCTGTACTCGGAGGAGTCCTCCAGGATGGACACCTTCTGCCGGTCGGGGCCGTCGGCCGCGATCCGCAGGGTGTGGGTGCCCGTGGCGAGCTCGGTCAGCTTGGCGTCGGGAGCGGCGGAGGAGCCTTCGTCCTGGCCGCTGCCGCCGGTGAGCGAACCGGCGAGACCACCGAAGGACGGCAGCCCGAGGTCGGTGTTGATCTTGACGGTGCCGGAGAGCTGCTGGGTCTCCGACGCGGCCATCTTCTCGATGAGTTCCTGCGCGCTGATCTTCGGCAGATCGGGGTCACCGGAGGCAGCGAGCGCCGGGACGAGCCCGATGGTCGCGGCCGCCACACCGGCCACCGCGACCGGGACGAGGTAGCGGGCCGTCTTGCGACGCCCCGCCGCGAGGTCCTTGGCCTCTTCGGTGGTCCGTGTGCTGTCGTTCGGTGCCATGGTGTGCCCTACCTCCGTGGTTGGTCAGGGGTGGTGCTCTCCATATGACCAAATCGGCCGCACGGAAGCGTCAGACCGCGGGCGCAACTTCCTCTACCCCTCTGGGATGAGAGGAACCCCCGGCAACTCACCCGTCCCGTAGGGGGTTCGGCGCCGTGACCGGATCAGCCGGCGCGGTGGACCACCGCGTCGCACAGCTCCTCGAGGGCTGCCTTGGCGGAGCAGTCCGGCAGCGGGGCGAGCATCGCCCGCGCCTCCTGTGCGTACCGCACGGTGTCCTTGCGGGCCTGCTCGAGCGCGGGGTGCTCACGCAGCCGCCGCAGCGCTTCCGCGTGCCGGTCGTCGTCGGTCAGGTCGCTCTCGAGGAGCGCCACGAGCTCGAGGTCCTCCGGCCGGCCTTCGGCGTCCGCCATGGCGCGCAGCCGCAGGACCGGCAGCGTGGGGACGCCCTCGCGCAGGTCCGTGCCGGGGGTCTTGCCGGACTCGTGCGAGTCGGAGGCGATGTCGAGGACGTCGTCGGCGAGCTGGAAGGCGACACCGAGCCGCTCGCCGTACTGGGTGAGGGTGTCGACGACACGCTCGTCGGCCCCGGACATCATCGCCCCGAAGCGCACGGAGACGGCCACGAGGGAGCCCGTCTTGCCCGCCATGACGTCGAGGTAGTGGTCCACCGGGTCACGGCCGTCGCGGGGGCCCGCGGTCTCCAGGATCTGTCCGGTCACCAGCCGCTCGAACGCCTCCGCCTGGATGCGTACGGCCTCCGGGCCGAGGTCGGCCAGGATGTGCGAGGCCCGGGCGAAGAGGAAGTCGCCGGTCAGCACGGCCACGGAGTTGCCCCAGCGGGTGTTGGCGCTGTCCACACCGCGGCGTACGTCCGCCTCGTCCATGACGTCGTCGTGGTAGAGCGTCGCGAGGTGGGTGAGCTCGACGACCACGGCGGAGGGCACGATCCCCGGCGCGTACGGGTCGCCGAACTGGGCGGCCAGCATCACCAGCAGGGGCCGGAACCGCTTGCCGCCGGCCCGTACCAGGTGCTGGGCGGCCTCCGTGATGAACGGGACCTCGCTCTTGGTGGCGTCGAGCAGGCCCGCCTCGACGGCCGACAACCCGGTCCGGACATCGGCCTCAAGAGCCTGGTCCCGCACGCTCAGCCCGAACGGCTCGACGACGGTCACGAGGAGATCTCCTGTCTGATGACGATCACACGGATTGTCGATGTGTCGCTGCATTCACTCAAGTCAGCGTATCCGGTCGCCTTTCGATCACCATGAGCGCCTTCCCGCCGCCCCCGGTATGTTCGTGATCAGCCTCAATGGTAGGAAATGCACCGTTTGATCGTTACCGTCGGACCACCGCCCCTCACCCGCCGCCGAGGTCCCGCCATGCGTATCCGTACCGACTTCCCGTACGAGACGGTCCACACGGATCTCCGCATCCCGCTGCCCGGACCGCCGGGGATGCCCCAGGACCCTCCGGACGCCGGCGGCCCCGTCGGTCTGTACGCGCGGGTGTGGCGGCCGGTCACCGACGAGCCCGTGCCCGCGCTGCTGGAGTACGCACCGCACCGGCTCACCGACGCGACGGCGGTCCGCGACGGGGAACGCCACCCCTGGTACGCGGGCCACGGCTACGCCTCCGTGCGGGTCGACGTACGCGGCCACGGCAACAGCGAAGGCGTCCCCGGCGGCGAGTACGACGCGATCGAGCTGTCCGACGGCGTCGCCGTGATCGAGTGGCTCTCCCGGCAGCCGTGGTGCAGCGGCCGGGTCGGCATGTTCGGCATCGGTACGGGCGGGCGGAGCGCGCTGCGGATCGCGGCCCTGGCGCCACAGCCGCTGCGGGCGGTGGTGGTCGTGGACGCGAGCGACGACCCGTACGACAACGACGGCCCCTACCTGGGCGGCGCAGTCGCCGCCCAGGGGCTGCACTCGACGGCCGCGGGGAGGCTGGCGCTCGCGGCCCGGCCGCCCGACCCGCTCCACACCGGCGACGAGTGGCTCGCGATGTGGCTCGCGCGGCTCGAGGCCCTCACCCCCATGGCCCCCACCTGGCTGGCCCACCCCCTGCGCGACGAGTTCTGGCGGAGCGCCGGCGTCAGCGACGACACCGCGGCGGTGCGGGCCGCCGTGCTGGCCGTGAGCGGACTGCACACGCCGTACCGGGACACGGTCCTCCGACTGGTCGAGCGGCTCCCCGCGGACCGCGTGCGGGGACTGATCGGGCCGTGGCCGCACCAGTACCCGGACCGCGACCCCGACCGGGACAGCGAGCAGGAGCATCCGCGCGAGCGGGCCCCGGCGATCGGCTTTCTCCAGGAGACGCTCCGGTGGTGGGACCACTGGCTCAAGGACAAGGACACGGGCGTGCTGTCGGAGCCGCTGCTGCGGTGCCGGCTCGGGACGGCCGACCCGTCGCGGGGGCACTGGACCGGGGCGGACGCGTGGCCGCCGCCGCAGGTCACCGTCGTCCCGTACGCGCTGGGCGGCGGCCCCGTCCTCGTCGACTCGCCGCCGCGCACCGGGACGGACGCGGGCCGCTTCCTGCCGGTCGGCCACGACGGCGACCTGCCGCCGGACCAGCGGGAGGAGGACGCCCGGTCCGCGTGCTTCGAGTTCCCCGTCGGCGACGACGCGCTCGCCGTTCTCGGCCGCCCCCGCGTCACCCTGCGGCTGCGTCCCGCCGCCTCCGGCGGGACGGTCGTGGCGCGGCTCTGCGACGTCTCCCCCGACGGTCTCTCCACGCTCGTCACCCGCGGGGCGCTGAACCTCGCCGCCCGCCGCGGCCCGGAACGTGCGGCGCCCTGGCCCGCCGGCACGGTGGAGGACGTGACGTTCGACCTGGCGGCGGCCTGCCACCTCTTCGAGCCGGGGCACCGCATCCGGCTCGCCGTCTCCTCCGCGTACTGGCCGTGGATCTGGCCGGACCCCGCCCCCGGCGGCTTCACCCTCGACCCGGCGGGCTCCCGGCTCGATCTGCCGGTCCGGCCAGAGCCTGAGGAGGCGGAGCCGGAGCAGCCCGTCCGCTTCGAAGAGCCGGAGCACTCCGCGGCGCCCCCGGTCGCCGTCCCGCAGACGCTCGACGAGCAGCCGCCGCGACTGCTGCTCACCCGTGACGTGCCGGCCGGCCGCTGGACCCTCGCGGCGACGCCCCACCGCGGCGGCACCCATGTGCACCCGGACGGACTGGAGTACACGCAGGAGTGCCACGAGACGTACACGGTCCAGGACGACGCACCGCTCTCCGCCCGCGCCCGCGCGGAGTGGACGATCCGGCTGCACCGCCCGGAAGCGGCCTGGGACGTGCGCGTCGGGACGCGCTCCGAGATCAGCCGCGAGGCGGCCGGCTTCCTCACCCGCGACGAGCTGGTCTGCAGGCACGGCGACGAGATCGTCTTCCACCGGACCTGGGAGAAACGCGTCTCCCGGCCGGCGGGCTGAACAGGGGGCCCGGCACGGTGCCATGACCGCGGGGCGGCCACGTAACGTGTCACCCACATCCGTGGAAAGCGAGGCAAGCACCGATGCCCGAGCAGAGCCCGCTCGATCTCGCCGAGGGCGATCCCTTCGGCCCGCACAACCTTCCGTACGGCGTCTTCACCACGGCCGGCGAACCCGACCGCAGGCGGCTCGGTGTCCGGATCGGGAACCACGTGCTCGACGTCGGCGCCGCCGCGCACGCGCTCGGCTCCCCCTATGCCGGACTGCTGGCCCGCCCGAACCTCAACCCGCTGCTGGCGGCCGGGCGTACGGCGTGGCGCGATGTGCGCAGGGCGATCACCGCCTGGGTCACGGTGCCGGCGCACCGGCCCGACATAGAGCCGCTGCTGCACCCGGTGGACGCCGTGACGATGCACCTCCCGTACGAAGTGGCGGACTACGTCGACTTCTACGCGAGCGAGCACCACGCCACCAACGTGGGCCGGATCTTCCGCCCCGACGGCGAGCCGCTGACCCCCAACTGGAAGCACCTGCCGATCGGTTACCACGGCAGGTCCGGCACGGTCGTCGTCTCCGGCACCGACGTGGTGCGCCCCTCGGGGCAGCGCAAGGCGCCCGCGGACCCCGCGCCCGTCTTCGGTCCCTCCGTGAAGCTCGACATCGAGGCCGAGGTCGGCTTCCTCGTCGGCACCCCCTCCGAGCAGGGGAAGCCGGTCGCCCTCGCGGACTTCCGCGACCACGTCTTCGGCCTCTTCCTGCTCAACGACTGGTCGGCGCGCGACATCCAGGCCTGGGAGTACGTGCCGCTCGGCCCCTTCCTCGGCAAGTCCTTCGCCACGTCGGTCGCCGCGTGGGTGACCCCGCTGGAGGCACTGGACGCGGCAAGGACCGCCCCGCCGGCCCGTGACGTCGAGCTGCTGCCCTACCTCGACGACTCGGCGGAGGAGGAGCCGGGTGGATTCGACGTACGGATCTCGGTGGCGATCAACGGCCGGGTCGTCGCGGAACCGCCGTTCGACACCATGTACTGGACGGCCGCCCAGCAGCTGGCCCACATGACGGTCAACGGCGCCTCGCTCCGTACGGGCGACCTCTACGGCTCCGGCACGGTCAGCGGCCCCGAGGTGAACCAGCGCGGTTCGCTGCTCGAGCTCACCTGGAACGGCCGCGACGCCCTGGAACTGCCGGAGGGCAAGCGGACGTTCCTCGAGGACGGCGACGTGGTCACGCTGACGGCCTGGGCCCCGGGCCCGGACGGTGTACGGGTCGGGCTCGGCGAGGTCGCGGGGCGCATCGTCCCGGCGCACTGACGCCCTCCCGCTCATGATGAAGGCCCGGCCCCCCGGCTCAGGGGTGCCGGGCCTTCGCGCGGTCCCCTCAGCTGCGCCCCGCCGTGGTCACTCGGCCCGCCAGAGCGCCGGGACCGACGGTGGCTCCCAGCCGGGCTGGGCCTGATGCCCCTGGAGACACACATAGGTGACGCCTCCATAGGTCACCCGGACACCCGGCGCGTAGCTCGTGCCCACGGCCCAGGTGCCACCGGGTGGTGGTGTCGTCGGCCCCTCGGTAGGGCCCGGTCCCGGGGTCTGCGGCACGTTCAGCACGAAGTCGAACGCCGCTTCCCGCGCGCCGCCGGTGTCGCGCACCGTCATCAGCAGGCGCGGGTCGAACAGCGCGTCGGTGCTGTTGCGCGGCTCGTTCGGGAAGTAGAGCTGGGTGGTCAGCACCGGGCGGCCGGGAGCCTGCACCTTGACGTGGAGGTGCCGCGTACGGCCCGGGTAGAGGCCCGGCACGATCGTGGTGAGGGAGAACGCGCCCCGGGCGTCGGTGAACTGGTGTCCGCGGAAGCGGAACCCCACGTTGTCGTAGGCGCCGTTGACGTCGGCCTGCCAGAAGTCGAGCAGGACGCCGCTCAGGGGCAGACAGGCCGAGCCGAAGGCGTAGCCGGAGACGGTGAGACGTGTGCCCGGGGTGCCCGCCTCCAGCAGCGAGGACCGTCGCGGCGAGTTCGGCTTGAAGTAGGGGCCTTCCATCTGCGGCGGTGTCGGGTCGTCGCCGTCGTCGCACTCGGGGGTGAGGGCGGGGGCCTCTCCCGTCACCGAGGCGGTGCGCGCCAGCGCCGGCACGCCCATGAGGGCGATGGGGGCCGCCACGGAGGCGGCGAGGGCCGCGCGCAGCACCGTCTTGCGGCTGGGACGCCGGTCGGGCGCCGCGCCGGTGGCCGTCGTTTCCGGGAGCTTTCCGGTCGTGCCGGTGTCGCCGTCCATGCCTGCTCCTTCGTGGGGGGCGGGGGGGTCGGCAACGAACCTACGCAGACGGCTTTGGGCGGACGATGGACAGGAGCCGGTGGTCATGGTGAATATCGCCGTGGACGTCGCCGCCGCGCCGGAAGCCGCCGGGGCTCACGCCGGTCTCCCGCCGGAAGAAGCGGCAGAAGTACGCGGGGTCGGTGAAGCCCACCCGGGCCGCCACCTGCCGCACCGTGAGATCCGTCCTGGCCAGCAGCCTCTTGGCCTCGTGGGTGCGGGCCTCGCGGATCAGCCGGCCCGGGGTCCTGCCGGTCGCCGCCTTGACCGCCTCGGCGAGATACCCCACGCTGACGCCGATCCGGTCCGCGCAGGCCGCCGCCGACCACAGGGCGGGCTCGTTGCGGGCGACGAGCCGCAGGAACTCCTCCGCCACCGCGCCGTGCCGCGTGGGCGGCGGTGGCGGCGCGGGCTCCGGCAGGCGTGCCGTGCGGACGACGAGGACGTGGAGCAGCGCCCGCAGCACGGTGGCGAATCCCGCGGCACCGCGGCGGTACTCCTCGTCGAGGTCGGCGATCAGCCGGGCGGTGCGTGCGTGGGTCTGCTCGTCCAGATCCCTCCACGGGCGCTCCGCGATCCGCCGCAGCAGCTCCCGGTCGCCGGGATGGTCCAGCAGGAAGTCCTCGGTGAACAGCACGACGGATCCCTCCAGTCCCGTCACGTCGTCCCAGTGGTGCACCTGTCCGGGGGCGATGACGCACAGATGCGGCGGCCGCAGCCGCCAGCGGGAGAGGTCGATGACATGGGCGCCGGTCCCGCCGGTGACGTGCACGATCTCGTAGAAGGTGTGCCGGTGCGGGAAGGCGGCCCGGGACATGGGGCCGATGGTGTCGAAGGTGCCGATCGCGAACGGCATCGCGTTCGGCAGGGGCACCTCCAGGCGGTGCATGGGCAGTGCGCCCTCCCGCGGGGTGCGGCAGGACTCCGTCCCTGGTAACACCGTCGTACCGCGCATCATCCGACTCCTCACCCCGAACGGCAGGTCCAGACCAATTGGTGCCCCGGGTGCGGCTCAGGTCAACACGGCGTCCCGCGCGAGGAACAGGACACGCCGAAGGTCCGGCCTCTCCCCCGAGGAGACGCCGGACCTTCTCGCTGTGCCGCTCGTCAGCGGACGAACACGCCCGCCTGGCTCGCCAGATCCAGGAAGTACTGCGGGGCGAGACCGAGCACCAGCGTGACCGCCACGCCGACCCCGATCGTCGTCATCGTCAGCGGCGAGGGCACCGCGACCGTCGGACCCTCCGGCTTCGGCTCGCTGAAGAACATCAGCACGATGACCCGGATGTAGAAGAACGCCGCGATCGCCGACGAGATCACACCGACCACGACCAGCGCCCCGGCGCCGCCCTCGGCCGCGGCCTTGAAGACCGCGAACTTGCCCGCGAAACCGGAGGTCAGCGGGATGCCCGCGAAGGCCAGCAGGAACACCGCGAAGACCGCCGCCACCAGCGGCGAACGCCGTCCCAGACCCGCCCACTTGGAGAGGTGGGTCGCCTCGCCGCCCGCGTCGCGGACCAGCGTGACGACCGCGAACGCGCCGATCGTCACGAAGGAGTAGGCCAGCAGGTAGAAGAGGACGGACGAGATGCCCTCGGGGGTCGTGGCGATGACACCGGCGAGGATGAAACCGGCGTGGGCGATCGACGAGTACGCCAGCAGCCGCTTGATGTCGGTCTGCGTGATCGCGACGATCGCACCGCCGAGCATGGTGACGATGGCGATCGCCCACATGACCGGCTGCCAGTCCCAGGCGAGGCCCGGCAGCGCCACGTACAGCAGCCGCAGCAGGGCGCCGAAGGCGGCGACCTTGGTGGCCGCGGCCATGAAGCCGGTGACCGGGGTCGGTGCGCCCTGGTAGACGTCCGGCGTCCACATGTGGAACGGCACCGCGCCGACCTTGAACAGCAGGCCCATCAGGATCAGCGCGCCGCCGATCAGCAGCAGCGCGTCGTTGCCCATGGTGTCGGCGAGCGCCGGGTCGATGGTGCGCACGCTGCCCTCGACGACGTCCGCGATCCGGGCGTACGAGACGGAGCCCGCGTAGCCGTAGACCAGGGCGATGCCGAAGAGCAGGAACGCCGAGGAGAACGCGCCCAGCAGGAAGTACTTCACCGCGGCCTCCTGCGACATGAGCCGCTTGCGGCGGGCCACGGCGCACAGGAGGTACAGCGGGAGGGAGAACACCTCGAGGGCGATGAAGAGCGTCAGCAGATCGTTGGCGGCCGGGAAGACCAGCATGCCGGTGATCGCGAACAGCACGAGCGGGAACACCTCGGTGGTGGTGAACCCCGCCTTGACGGCGGCCTTCTCGTGCTCGCTGCCGGGTACGGCGGCGGCCTCCGCGGCGAACGAGTCGATGCGGTTGCCGTGCGCCGCCGGGTCGAGCCGGCGTTCGGCGAAGGTGAAGACCGACACCAGCGAGGCCAGCAGGATGGTGCCCTGAAGGAACAGCGCCGGTCCGTCGACCGCGATGGCGCCCATCGCCGCGATCTGCTTCTCGGTGGTGCCGTACCCGCCGGCGGCGAGCCCGACGACCGCCGCGAAGGCGGCCGCCAGCGCGACGCTGGTGAGGAACAGCTGTGTGTAGTAACGGGCCCTGCGCGGGACGAAGGCCTCCACGAGGATGCCCAGGACGGCCGCACCGACCACGATCAGCACGGGTGCCAGTTGTGCGTACTCGATGTGGGGCGTGGGGATCTTGCCCAGGGGCTCGACCTCCGCCGCCGTTGTCCACAGGCTGTGGACAGCTGTAGCGCTCACTTGGCCGCCTCCACATCGGGCCGGGGGTCCTGCTTCTGTACGTCGGACATCGTGTGCTCCACGGCCGGGTTGATGATCTCCGTCAGCGGCTTCGGGAAGACGCCGAGGAAGAGCAGCAGGGCGATCAGCGGGGCGACCACCGCCAGTTCCCGCACCTTGAGGTCCGGCATCGTGCGCACCTCGGTCCTCACCGGGCCGGTCATCGTCCGCTGGTAGAGGACCAGGGTGTAGAGCGCGGCGAGCACGATGCCGAGGGTCGCGATGATCCCGGCCACCGGATAGACGGCGAACGTGCCGACCAGGACCAGGAATTCACTGACGAACGGCGCGAGCCCCGGCAGCGAGAGAGTGGCCAGGCCGCCGATCAGGAACGTGCCCGCGAGCACCGGGGCGACCTTCTGCACACCGCCGTAGTCGGCGATGAGCCGCGAGCCGCGCCTCGAGATCAGGAAGCCGGCCACCAGCATCAGCGCCGCTGTGGACAGGCCGTGGTTGACCATGTAGAGCGTCGCGCCGGACTGGCCCTGGCTGGTCATGGCGAAGATGCCGAGGACGATGAAGCCGAAGTGCGAGACCGACGCGTAGGCGATCAGGCGCTTGATGTCGCGCTGGCCGACCGCCAGCAGCGCGCCGTAGACGATGCTGACCAGCGCCAGCACGATGATCACCGGGGTGGCCCACTTCGACGCCTCCGGGAAGAGCTGGAGGCAGAAGCGCAGCATCGCGAAGGTGCCGACCTTGTCGACGACCGCCGTGATGAGCACGGCGACGGGGGCCGTCGCCTCGCCCATGGCGTTGGGCAGCCAGGTGTGCAACGGCCACAGCGGCGCCTTGATCGCGAAGGCGAAGAAGAAGCCGAGGAACAGCAGCCGTTCGGTGGTGGTCGCCATGTCCAGCGAGCCGCTCGCCCTGGCCTCCGCGATCTCGGAGAGCGAGAAGCTCCCCGCGACCACGTACAGCCCGATGACGGCGGCGAGCATGATCAGGCCGCCGGCCAGGTTGTAGAGCAGGAACTTGACCGCCGCGTACGAACGCTGCGCGGCGGCGTTCTCGTCGGTGCCGGAGTGGGCGCGGTCGCCGAAGCCGCCGATGAGGAAGTACATCGGGATGAGCATGGCTTCGAAGAGGATGTAGAAGAGGAAGACGTCGGTGGCCTCGAAGGACAGGACCACCATCGCCTCGACCATGAGGATCAGGGCGAAGAAGCCCTGAGTGGGCCGCCAGCGTGACGACTTGTTCTCGAGGGGATCGGCGTCGTGCCAGCCCGCGAGGATGACGAACGGGATCAGCAGCGCGGTGAGCGCCACCATCACGACCCCGATGCCGTCCACGCCGAGCTCGTAGCGGACGCCGAAGTCGGCGATCCAGGCGTGCGATTCGGTGAGCTGGTACCGGTCGCCACCCGGCTCGAACCGTACGAGCACGATCGCGGCCATGACCAGCGTGGCGAGCGAGAAGAGCAGGGCCACCCATTTGGCGGCGGTCCTGCGCGTGGCGGGGACGGCGGCGGTGACGATGGCGCCCACCGCCGGGAGCACCGCCGTGGCCGTCAGGATCGGGAAGGACATGTCAGACCGCCCTCATCAGCAGGGTCGCGGCGATCAGGATCGCCGTACCGCCGAACATCGAGACCGCGTAGCTGCGGGCGTAGCCGTTCTGCAGCTTGCGCAGCCGGCCGGAGAGCCCGCCGAACGAGGCGGCCGTGCCGTTCACCACGCCGTCGACCAGGCTGTGGTCGACGTAGACCAGCGACCGGGTGAGGTGCTCGCCACCGCGGACCAGGACCACGTGGTTGAAGTCGTCCTGGAGGAGGTCGCGGCGGGCGGCCCGGGTGAGCAGCGAGCCGCGCGGTGCGGTGACCGGCACCGGCCGGCGCCCGTACATCAGGTAGGCGATCAGTGCTCCGGCCAGCAGGACGACCATGGTCGCGGTGGTGATGGCCGGGACGCTGATCACCGGGTGCGGGTGCTCGAACTCGGTCACCGGGGCGAGCCAGTTGGCGAACCGGTCGCCGATGGAGAAGAACGCTCCCGCGAAGACCGATCCGAAGGCGAGCACGATCATCGGGATCGTCATCGACCTGGGCGACTCGTGCGGGTGCGGCATCTCGCCGGCGTGGGACTCCGCGGCGGGCTCGGCACTCGCCGCCTTGTCCGCGTCGGGCGCCGGCTGCCAGCGCTTCTCACCGAAGAAGGTCATGATCATCACGCGCGTCATGTAGAACGCGGTGATGCCCGCGCCGAGCAGGGCCACACCGCCGAAGATCCAGCCGCGGATCCCGTCGTCGTAGGCGAACGCCGCCTCGATGATCTTGTCCTTGGACCAGAAGCCGGACAGACCGGGGAAGCCGATGATCGCCAGGTAGCCGAGACCGAAGGTGACGAAGGTGATCGGCATGTACTTGCGCAGACCGCCGTACTTCCTCATGTCGACCTCGTCGTTCATGCCGTGCATGACCGAACCGGCGCCGAGGAAGAGCCCGGCCTTGAAGAAGCCGTGCGTCACCAGGTGCATGATCGCGAAGGCGTAGCCGATCGGGCCGAGACCGGCCGCGAGGACCATGTAGCCGATCTGCGACATCGTCGAACCGGCCAGCGCCTTCTTGATGTCGTCCTTCGCGCAACCGACGATCGCACCGAAGAGCAGCGTGACGGCGCCGACGATGACGACGGCGAGCTGCGCGTCCGGTGCGGCGTTGAAGATCGCGCCGGAGCGGACGATCAGGTAGACGCCGGCGGTGACCATGGTGGCCGCGTGGATCAGGGCGGAGACCGAAGTCGGGCCCTCCATCGCGTCCCCGAGCCAGGACTGCAGCGGCACCTGGGCCGACTTGCCGCACGCGGCGAGCAGCAGCATCAGGCCGATGGCCGTCAGCATGCCCTCGCTCGTCTCCTCCGTCGCCGCCAGCACCGGGCCGAACGCGAAGGTGCCGAAGGTGGTGAACATCAGCATGATCGCGATCGACAGGCCCATGTCACCGACGCGGTTGACGAGGAAGGCCTTCTTCGCCGCGGTGGCCGCGCTGGGCTTGTGCTGCCAGAAGCCGATGAGCAGGTAGGACGCGAGACCGACGCCCTCCCAGCCCACGTACAGCAGCAGGTAGTTGTCGGCGACGACCAGCAGGAGCATCGCCGCGAGGAACAGGTTGAGGTAGCCGAAGAAGCGGCGGCGCCGCTCGTCGTGCTCCATGTAGCCGATCGAGTAGATGTGGATCAGGGTGCCCACACCGGTGATCAGCAGGACGAACGTCATCGACAGCTGGTCGAGCTGGAAGGCGATGTCCGCCTGGAAGCCCTCGACGGGGATCCAGCTGAACAGCTTCTGGTGCAGGGCCCGTTCCTCGGCGCCCTTGCCCAGCATGTCGACGAACAGCACCGCGCCGACGACGAAGGAAGCGGCCGCGAGCAGGGTGCCCAGCCAGTGACCGGACCCATCGAGGCGGCGCCCGCCGCACAGCAGGACCGCCGCTCCGAGCAGAGGCGCCGCGACGAGCAGCGCAATCAGGTTCTCCACGATTCTTCCGACCCCTTACAGCTTCATCAGGCTGGCGTCGTCGACCGAGGCCGAGTGGCGGGAGCGGAACAGCGACACGATGATCGCGAGCCCGACCACGACCTCTGCCGCGGCGACGACCATCGTGAAGAACGCGATGACCTGGCCGTCGAGATTGCCGTGCATACGGGAGAAGGCGACGAACGCGAGGTTGCAGGCGTTGAGCATCAGCTCGACGCACATGAACACCACGATCGCGTTCCGCCGGATCAGGACCCCCGCCGCGCCGATGGTGAACAGCAGGGCGGCGAGATAGAGGTAGTTGACCGGATTCACCGCTTGGCCTCCTGTCCGTCCCGGTCGCGGGCGTCCCGGTCACGTCCGAGGCGCTCCTCGGAGCGCTGCTCCAGGGCCTTGAGGTCGTCGAGCGCCTCCGTCGAGACGTCCCGGATCTGACCGCGGTCGCGCAGCGTCCGGTTGACGGTCAGCTCGGACGGGGTGCCGTCCGGCAGCAGACCGGCGATGTCCACCGCGTTGTGCCGGGCGTAGACGCCGGGCGCGGGCAGCGGGGGCAGATGCTTGCCCTCGCGTACGCGCTGCTCGGAGAGTTCGCGCTGGGTCTTGGCCCGCTCGGTGCGCTCCCGGTGGGTGAGCACCATCGCGCCGACGGCCGCGGTGATCAGCAGCGCGCCGGTGATCTCGAAGGCGAAGACGTACTTGGTGAAGATCAGGGCCGCGAGGCCCTCAACGTTCCCGCCGTGCGCGGAGTTGGCGGCGCCCAGTCCGTTGAAGTTCTTCAGGGAGGCGTTGCCGATGCCGGCGATCAGCAGGATGCCGAAGCCGAGGCCGCACGCGGCGGCGAGCCAGCGCTGTCCCTTCAGCGTCTCCTTGAGCGAGTCGGCGGCCGTGACGCCGACCAGCATGACGACGAAGAGGAACAGCATCATGATCGCGCCGGTGTAGACGACGATCTGGACGACGCCCAGGAAGTACGCGCCGTTGGCCAGGTAGAACACCGCGAGGATGATCATCGTCCCGGCCAGGCACAGGGCGCTGTGCACGGCCCGCTTCATCAGGATCGTGCAGAGCGCCCCGATCACGGCGATCGTGCCGAGCACCCAGAACTGGACGGCCTCGCCGGTGGAGGTGGCGGATGCGGCGAGCGTGTTCATGCGCCGATCACCTTCTTCGAGGCGGGCTCGTCCTCACCGAAGGTCGACTCGCCCTCCTGGGCCTTCTGGTCCTTGGACACCGCTGCCTGCTGTTCGGTGCCCGGCGCGGCCTCGGTGATCAGGCCCCGGTAGTAGTCCTGTTCGTCCATGCCGGGGTAGATCGCGTGCGGCGTGTCGACCATGTTCTCGTCCAGACCGGCGAGCAGCTGCTCCTTGGTGTAGATGAGGTTCTCGCGGCTCGAGTCGGCGAGTTCGAACTCGTTCGTCATCGTCAGCGCGCGGGTCGGACAGGCCTCGATGCACAGACCGCACAGGATGCAGCGGGCGTAGTTGATCTGGTAGACGCGGCCGTACCGCTCACCCGGGGAGTAGCGCTCCTCCTCCGTGTTGTCCGCGCCCTCCACATAGATCGCGTCCGCCGGGCAGGCCCACGCGCACAGCTCGCACCCGACGCACTTCTCGAGTCCGTCCGGATGGCGGTTGAGCTGGTGCCGGCCGTGGAAGCGCGGCGCCGTGACCTTCTGCTGCTCCGGGTACTGCTCGGTCAGCCGCTTCTTGAACATGGCCTTGAAGGTCACGCCGAAGCCGGCAACCGGATTCAGGAACGTGCTCTCGGATTCCTTGCCACCGGATTCCTTGCGCTTCGATTCCTCAGACACCGTCAGCCTCCTTTCCGTCCCGAGGACCATCACTGTCATTGGGGCCGCCGCTGACGATCAGTTCGCGTTCGCGCCGGGGCCGCCTGCGCGGCACCGGGGGCAACTCCTGGCCGGGCAGCGGCGGTACGGGGAAACCGCCCGCCATCGGGTCGAAGGCCGCGGGCGGCGCCTCGGCCGCCTCGTCCGCCTTTTCCTTGCGGCCGCGGAACATGTCGGCGACGAAGGAGAGCAGCAGCACCGCGATCACCGCGCCGCCGACGTACAGCACGATCTGCTGGAAGTCGTAGTTCTCGTTGCGCAGCGCGCGCACGGTCGCCACCAGCATCAGCCAGACCACGGAGACCGGGATCAGGACCTTCCAGCCGAGCTTCATCAGCTGGTCGTAGCGGACCCGGGGCAGCGTGCCGCGCAGCCAGATGAAGAAGAACAGCAGCAGCTGGACCTTGAGGACGAACCAGAGCATCGGCCACCAGCCGTGGTTCGCGCCCTCCCAGAAGGTGGAGATCGGGTACGGCGCCCGCCAGCCGCCCAGGAAGAGCGTCACGGAGACGGCGGAGACGGTGACCATGTTGACGTACTCGGCCAGCATGAACATCGCGAACTTGATGGAGCTGTACTCGGTGTTGAAGCCGCCGACCAGGTCGCCCTCGGACTCCGGCATGTCGAACGGGGCGCGGTTGGTCTCACCGACCATCGTGACGACGTAGATGATGAAGGAGACCGGCAGCAGGATGATGAACCAGCGGTCGGCCTGCGCCTCCACGATCGCCGAGGTCGACATGGACCCGGAGTAGAGGAAGACGGAGGCGAACGCCGCGCCCATCGCGATCTCGTAGGAGATCATCTGCGCGCAGGAGCGCAGACCGCCGAGCAGCGGGTAGGTCGAGCCGGACGACCAGCCGGCGAGCACGATGCCGTAGATGCCGACGGAGGCGATCGCGAGGATGTAGAGCATCGCGATCGGCAGGTCGGTGAGCTGCATCGTGGTGCGCTGGCCGAAGATCGACACCTCGTTCCCCGAGGGGCCGAAGGGGATCACGGCGATCGCCATGAAGGCGGGGATCGCGGCCACGACCGGCGCCAGGACGTAGACGATCTTGTCGGCCCGCTTGACGATGACGTCTTCCTTCAGCATCAGCTTGATGCCGTCGGCGAGCGACTGGAGCATGCCCCAGGGGCCGTGCCTGTTGGGGCCGATCCGCAGCTGCATCCAGGCGACGACCTTGCGCTCCCACACGATGGAGAAGAGCACGGTCACCATCAGGAAGGCGAAGCAGAACACCGCCTTGATGAGGACGAGCCACCAGGGGTCGCGTCCGAACATCGACAGGTCTTCCAATGCCAGGACGGTCATGCCTCCACCTCCGTCGCGCCCGTCGCCGCCGCGATACGGACCAGCTCGCCGGGGCGCGCCCCGGTGTCCGTGGTGACGCCGCCGCCGACGGAGTTCATCGGCAGCCACACCACCCGGTCGGGCATCTCGCTCACCTGGAGCGGCAGCCGTACGGAGCCGGCCGGTCCGCGGACCTCCAGCTCGTCGCCGTCCTTGACGCCCGTCTCCGCCGCCGTGGCCGCGGACAGCCGGGCGACCGCGGCGTGCCGGGTGCCGGCCAGTGCCTCGTCGCCCTGCTGGAGCAGACCCTGGTCGAGCAGGAGCCGGTGTCCCGCGAGGACCGCCTCGCCGGAGCCCGGCCGGGGCAGCGGCTCGGCGCTCTGTACCGGTTCGGTGGCCCGGGGGCCGTCCCAGCTGCCGAGCCGGTCCAGTTCGGTGCGTACGGACTTGAGGTCCGGCAGCCCGAAGGGCACGTCGAGCGCGTCGGCGAGCATGTGCAGCACCCGTGCGTCGGTCGGCGCGAGGGTCCGGGTCATCTGCTCGGGCTTGAGCGCCGCCTCGAACATCCGGGCCCTGCCCTCCCAGTTGAGGAAGGTGCCGGGCTTCTCCGCGACGGCCGCGACGGGGAGGACCACGTCCGCCCGCTCGGTGACCTCGCTGGGGCGCAGCTCCAGCGACACGAGGAAGCCGACCGCGTCGAGCGCCTCCCGCGCCCGTGCCGGGTCGGGCAGGTCCGCGACCTCGACGCCAGCGACGAGCAGCGCGCCCAGTTCGCCGGTGGCCGCGGCCTCGACGATCTGGCCGGTGTCGCGGCCGTAGCGGTGCGGCAGTTCACGTACCCGCCAGACCTCCGCGGTCTCCGTGCGGGCCCGGGGGTCGGTCGCCGGGCGGCCGCCGGGCAGCAGCGACGGCAGCGCGCCCGCCTCCACGGCGCCCCGCTCTCCGGCGCGGCGCGGGATCCACACCAGCTGTGCGCCGGTCGCGACAGAGGCACGGACGGCGGCGGTGAGACCGCCGGGCACGGCGGCGAGCCGCTCGCCGACCACGATCACCGCGCCCTCGGCGCGCAGCGCCTCCGACGCCTTCGCGCCGGCCTCGTCGAGGCCTTCGCCCGAGGCGAGGGCGTTCAGCCACTCGGTCTCGGTGCCGGGCGCCGCGGGAAGCAGGGTGCCGCCCGCCTTCACGAGTCCGCGCGTGGCGTGCGTGGCGAGGGAGAAGGCACGCTGTCCGTGCTGGCGGTTGGCCTTGCGCAGCCGCAGGAAGACCCCGGGGGCCTCCTCCTCCGCCTCGAAGCCCGCGAGCAGCACCGCCGGGGCCTTCTCCAGCGACGTGTAGGTGACCCCGGTGCCGGAGAGGTCCCGGCCCTGCCCCGCGACGCGCGCCGCGAGGAAGTCGGCCTCCTCCGCGGAGTGCGCCCGCGCACGGAAGTCGATGTCGTTGGTGTCGAGCGCGACCCGGGCGAACTTGGCGTACGCGTAGGCGTCCTCGACGGTCAGCCGGCCGCCGGTCAGGACACCGGTGCGGCCCTTGACGAGGCCGCGGGCCGCGGCCTCCAGCGCCTCCGGCCAGCTCGCAGGCTCCAGCACTCCCTGCTCGTTGCGCACGAGCGGCGTGGTGAGCCGGTCACGCTGCTGGGCGTAGCGGAAGCCGAAGCGGCCCTTGTCGCACAGCCACTCCTCGTTGACCTCCGGGTCCTGTGCGGCCAGCCGCCGCATGACCTTGCCGCGGCGGTGGTCGGTGCGGGTGGCGCAGCCGCCCGCACAGTGCTCGCACACGCTCGGCGAGGACACCAGGTCGAAGGGGCGGGAGCGGAAGCGGTAGGCGGCCGAGGTCAGCGCGCCCACCGGGCAGATCTGGATGGTGTTGCCGGAGAAGTACGACTCGAACGGGTCGCCCTCACCGGTGCCGACCTGCTGCAGCGCGCCGCGCTCCAGCAGCTCGATCATCGGGTCGCCGGCGACCTGGTTGGAGAAGCGGGTGCAGCGGGCGCAGAGAACGCACCGCTCGCGGTCGAGCAGCACCTGCGTGGAGAGCGGGACCGGCTTCTCGAAGGTGCGCTTCTTGCCGTCGAACCGCGATTCGGCCTGGCCGTGCGAGACGGCCTGGTTCTGCAGGGGGCACTCGCCGCCCTTGTCGCAGACCGGGCAGTCCAGCGGATGGTTGATCAGCAGCAGCTCCATCACGCCCTTCTGCGCCTTCTCGGCGACGGGCGAGGTGAGCTGCGACCTGACGACCATGCCGTCGGTGCAGGTGATGGTGCAGGAGGCCATCGGCTTGCGCTGGCCCTCCACCTCGACGATGCACTGGCGGCAGGCGCCGGCCGGGTCGAGGAGCGGGTGGTCGCAGAAGCGCGGGATCTCGATGCCGAGGAGCTCGGCGGCCCGGATGACCAGCGTCCCCTTGGGGACGGAGATCTCGATGCCGTCGATGGTCAGCGTCACGAGGTCCTCGGGCGGGACCGGGGCCTCGGAGCCCCCGGAGGGGGCAGACGTCGTGACCGTCATGCGTTCACCTCCATGTGCTTGTCCGCCCAGGCCGTCGACCTGGCAGGGTCGAAGGGACAACCGCCCTGCGTGATGTGCTGCTCGTACTCCTCGCGGAAGTACTTGAGCGAGGAGAAGATCGGCGAGGCGGCACCGTCGCCGAGGGCACAGAACGACTTGCCGTTGATGTTGTCGGCGATGTCGTTCAGCTTGTCGAGATCGGACATCACGCCGTTGCCGGCCTCGATGTCGCGAAGCAACTGGACGAGCCAGTACGTGCCTTCGCGGCACGGTGTGCACTTGCCGCAGGACTCGTGGGCGTAGAACTCGGTCCAGCGGGTGACGGCCCGCACCACGCAGGTCGTCTCGTCGAAGCACTGGAGCGCCTTGGTGCCAAGCATCGAACCCGCGGCGCCCACGCCCTCGTAGTCCAGCGGGACGTCGAGGTGCTCGTCGGTGAACATCGGGGTCGAGGAGCCGCCCGGCGTCCAGAACTTCAGCCGGTGGCCGGGCCGCATGCCGCCGCTCATGTCGAGCAGCTGGCGCAGGGTGATGCCGAGCGGGGCCTCGTACTGGCCGGGGCTCGCGACGTGGCCGCTGAGCGAGTACAGCGTGAAGCCCGGGGACTTCTCGCTGCCCATCGACCTGAACCAGTCCTTGCCCTTGTGCAGGATCGCGGGAACCGACGCGATGGACTCGACGTTGTTCACCACAGTGGGGCAGGCGTACAGGCCGGCGACCGCGGGGAAGGGGGGCCTCAGCCGGGGCTGGCCGCGGCGGCCTTCGAGGGAGTCCAGGAGCGCGGTCTCCTCACCGCAGATGTAGGCGCCGGCGCCCGCGTGCACGGTGAGTTCGAGGTCGAGGCCGCTGCCGAGGATGTTCTTGCCGAGGAATCCCGCCTCGTACGCCTCGCGCACGGCCTCGTGCAGCCGCCGCAGGACGGGGACGACCTCGCCGCGCAGATAGATGAAGGCGTGGCTGGAGCGGATCGCGTAGCAGGCGATCACGATCCCCTCGATGAGGGAGTGCGGATTGGCGAAGAGAAGGGGGATGTCCTTGCAGGTGCCGGGCTCCGACTCGTCGGCGTTGACGACGAGGTAGTGCGGCTTGCCGTCGCCCTGCGGAATGAACTGCCACTTCATGCCGGTGGGGAAGCCCGCGCCGCCACGGCCGCGCAGTCCGGCGTCCTTGACGTACGCGATCAGGTCGTCGGGCGACATGGCGAGCGCCTTGCGCAGGCCCTCGTAGCCGTCGTGCCTGCGGTAGGTCGCGAGCGTCCACGACCGCGGATCGTCCCAGAAGGCCGACAGGACAGGGGAGAGGAGCTTTTCAGGGCTGCTCTCTCCCCCGACCTCCGGCCGGGAGCCGCCGTCGTACTCGGTGGACAAGGTCATCACTCACCCTCCGCGACAGGTCCGGCCGGGTTGTCCGGGTCGGATGCCGACGTCTTCTGCGGTGCGTCGTGCGAGCTGAGGTGCTCGGATCCGGCCTGCGGACGGTCCTCGGGGTACTCGCCGCGCGGGTGGACCACCCGCGCCGGAGCGGCCTCGCCCTTGGCGAGCTTGAGACCGATGAGCGACGCGGGTCCCGCGCCGCCGCCGGCCTCCACCGCGCCGGGCCGCTGGTCGGGGAAGCCGGCCAGGATGCGGGCCGTCTCCTTGTAGGTGCACAGCGGCGCGCCACGGGTGGGGACGACCTGCTCGCCCGCGCGCAGGTCGTCGACGAGCTGCTTGGCGGACTGAGGCGTCTGGTTGTCGAAGAACTCCCAGTTGACCATCACCACGGGCGCGAAGTCGCAGGCCGCGTTGCACTCGATGTGCTCGAGGGTGATCTTGCCGTCGTGGGTCGTCTCGTTGTTGCCGACGCCGAGGTGCTCCTTCAGCTCCTCGAAGATCGCGTCGCCGCCCATCACCGCGCAGAGCGTGTTGGTGCAGACGCCGACCTGGTACTCGCCGGACGGCTTGCGCCGGTACATCGAGTAGAAGGTCGCGACCGCGGTGACCTCTGCCGTGGTCAGGTCCAGCATCTCGGCGCAGAACCGCATGCCGGTGCGGGAGACATGGCCCTCCTCCGACTGCACCAGGTGCAGCAGCGGCAGCAGGGCGGACCGGCTGCCGGGGTAGCGGGCGATGATCTCCTTCGCGTCCGCCTCGAGCCGCGCACGCACCTCGGCCGGGTAGTCCGGGGCGGGCAGCTGCGGCATGCCCAGTGATACGTCCGTCATCGGTCGACGCCTCCCATCACGGGGTCGATGGACGCGACGGCGACGATGACGTCGGCCACCTGGCCGCCTTCGCACATGGCCGCCATGGCCTGCAGATTGGTGAACGACGGGTCCCTGAAGTGGACCCGGAAGGGGCGGGTCCCGCCGTCGGAGACGACATGGACGCCGAGTTCGCCCTTCGGGGACTCGACCGCGGCGTACGCCTGTCCGGCCGGCACCCTGAACCCCTCGGTCACCAGCTTGAAGTGGTGGATCAGGGCCTCCATCGAGGTGCCCATGATCTTCTTGATGTGGTCCAGGGAGTTGCCGAGACCGTCGGGGCCGAGCGCGAGCTGCGCGGGCCAGGCGATCTTCTTGTCGGCGACCATCACCGGGCCCGGCTCGAGCCGGTCCAGGCACTGCTCGACGATCCGCAGCGACTGCCGCATCTCCTCGAGGCGGATGAGGAAGCGCCCGTAGGAGTCGCAGGTGTCGGCGGTCGGGACGTCGAAGTCGTACGTCTCGTAGCCGCAGTACGGGTCGGTCTTGCGCAGGTCGTGGGCGAGGCCCGTGGAGCGCAGGATCGGGCCGGTCGCGCCGAGCGCCATGCACCCGGTGAGGTCCAGGTACCCGACGTCCTGCATACGGGCCTTGAAGATCGGGTTGCCGGTGGCGAGCTTGTCGTACTCCGGCAGGTTCTTCTTCATCGTCTTCACGAACTCGCGGAGCTGGTCGACCGCGCCGGGGGGCAGGTCCTGGGCCAGTCCGCCGGGCCTGATGTACGCGTGGTTCATGCGCAGGCCGGTGATCAGCTCGTAGATGTCGAGAATGAGTTCACGATCACGGAATCCGTAGATCATGATCGTGGTGGCGCCGAGCTCCATACCGCCGGTGGCGATGCACACCAGGTGCGACGAGAGGCGGTTGAGCTCCATCAGCAGGACGCGGATGACGGTCGCCCGGTCGGGGATCTGGTCCTCGATGCCGAGCAGCCGCTCCACGCCGAGGCAGTACGCCGTCTCGTTGAAGAACGGCGTCAGGTAGTCCATGCGCGTCACGAAGGTGGTGCCCTGCGTCCACGTCCGGTACTCGAGGTTCTTCTCGATGCCGGTGTGGAGGTAACCGATGCCGCAGCGGGCCTCGGTGACCGTCTCGCCGTCGATCTCGAGGATCAGGCGGAGCACTCCGTGCGTGGAGGGGTGCTGCGGGCCCATGTTGACGACGATGCGCTCGTCGTCGGCCTTGGCTGCGGACCGGACGACCTCGTCCCAGTCGCCACCGGTGACCGTGTAGACGGGGCCCTCGGTGGTTTCGCGTGCGTGTGCAGACGGTGTAGTCACGAGTACGACCTCCGCTGGTCCGGAGCCGGGATCTGGGCGCCCTTGTACTCGACGGCGATGCCGCCGAGCGGATAGTCCTTGCGCTGCGGGAAGCCCTGCCAGTCGTCCGGCATCATGATCCGGGTGAGGGCGGGGTGGCCGTCGAAGACGAGCCCGAAGAAGTCGTAGGTCTCGCGCTCGTGCCAGTCGTTGGTCGGATAGACCGACACCAGCGACGGGACGTGCGGGTCGCGGTCCGGGGCGGAGACCTCGAGCCGGATCAGCCGGCCGTGGGTGAGCGAGCGCAGGTGGTAGACGGCGTGCAGCTCCCGGCCCTTGTCCTCCAGGTAGTGCACCCCGCTGACCCCGGTGCAGAGCTCGAAGCGCAGCGCCGGGTCGTCCCGCAGTGTCCTCGCCACCTGCAGCAGGTGTTCGCGCGCGATGTGGAAGGTCAGTTCGCCGCGGTCGACGACGGTCTTCTCGACGGCGTCCTCGGGGACGATGCCCTGCTCCTCGAGCGCGCCCTCGAGTTCGTCGGCCACCTCGTCGAACCAGCCGCCGTACGGGCGGACGGCCGGGCCCGGGAGCCGGACGGAGCGGACCAACCCTCCGTAGCCGGACGTGTCCCCTCCGTTGTTGGCGCCGAACATGCCGCGCTGGACGCGGATCTCCTCGCCGTGCTCGCCGCGCTGACCGGGAAGATTCTGCGCGGAGAGGTCCTTCTCGGGATTCGGCTGGTCCGTCATCGCAGCAGCCCCTTCATCTCGATCGTCGGGAGCGCCTTGAGGGCCGCCTCCTCCGCCTCGCGGGCCGCTTCCTCCGCGTTCACACCGAGCTTGGAGCCCTGGATCTTCTGGTGGAGCTTGAGGATCGCGTCCATCAGCATCTCGGGGCGCGGGGGGCAGCCGGGCAGATAGATGTCAACGGGGACAATATGATCAACACCCTGCACAATCGCGTAATTGTTGAACATTCCGCCCGATGACGCGCAAACGCCCATGGAGATGACCCACTTGGGGTTGGGCATCTGGTCGTAGACCTGGCGCAGGACGGGCGCCATCTTCTGGCTCACCCGGCCGGCCACGATCATCAGGTCGGCCTGGCGCGGCGATCCGCGGAAGACCTCCATACCGAAACGGGCCAGGTCGTACCGGCCGGCGCCGGTCGTCATCATCTCGATGGCGCAGCAGGCCAGACCGAACGTCGCGGGAAAGACGGATGACTTGCGCACCCAGCCCGCGGCCTGTTCGACGGTGGTCAGCAGGAAACCGCTCGGCAGCTTCTCTTCGAGTCCCATGGTGTGCCCCTCAGCCCCTCAGTCCCATTCCAGGCCGCCGCGCCGCCATACATACGCGTAGGCGACGAAGACGGTGAGCACGAAGAGCAGCATCTCCACGAGCCCGAAGATCCCCAGGGCGTCGAAGGTGACGGCCCAGGGATAGAGGAAGACGATCTCGATGTCGAAAATGATGAAGAGCATCGCCGTCAGGTAGTACTTGATCGGAAAGCGTCCGCCTCCGGCGGGCGTAGGTGTGGGCTCGATGCCGCACTCGTACGCTTCGAGCTTTGCCCGGTTGTACCGCTTGGGGCCGATAAGCGTGGCCATGACCACGGAGAAGATCGCAAACCCTGCCCCGAGGGCGCCGAGCACAAGGATGGGCGCGTAAGCATTCACCCTCCCCGCTCCTTCCAGTCGTCCTTGACCGTTGGACCGCACCCGGGCGATCACCTCGCCGCCTCCCAGACCGTGCCGAAGATCGTGCACATGTGAGGCAGTTCACAAGCCCGGAACCCGCATCCTATGCCTCTCGGTCTGTGATCTGCGACACGGGGTCGGGCATCGAGTTTGTGATCTCCACCACCCGACGAAGGATCATGAAGCCGGATGAGGCGTGATCTTCGTACGCGAAGCTCCCGGGTGATCACCAGACGTGACATCCGGAGCTGTTACCGCTGGTCAAAGCCGGGGTGCCCTATCAAGCGGTGACGGGTGCACGCAAATTCGAGATGGACCGCATCGGGTGATATTGGACCGCCGGGTCACTCGGCAGTGGGATCGGGCGGATCGCGGTGGACCGGGACCCCGGTCCACGGCCTCCCGGGCACCCGGACGTTGACCGTTCTGTGACCTGCGCCACTCGCTCAAGACTTCAACAAAAGCGGGCTTGGCCAACGACGTAAAGCGGTGGTAAGCCCACGGCAATTCGGACCTTTTACGGAAAGCCCATGATCACAGCCGTGATCACGCTTGACCGGTTTGCCCGTTACGGCGTCAATAAAGGTCCATCCAGAGCGGATTCAGAGGTTCCGGTCGTAACTGTGGCGCAACACACGTTTCTTGAAGGGAACCGTGAAGCCCTGATAGCGGTTGTACTCATGTCCCACACCGCTCACATACCCAGCCACCGGAAGCCCCGCCGCAGCGCCTCGAAAATGGCGATACGGGCCGGAGTTGCCGGTGGCTTCCTCAGCACCATCGCGGTGGCAGGTGCCGCCGGGCCGGCGAACGCCGAGCCGGTGACCGAGACCATCGAGATGCCCCTGCTCACCGCCGACTCCCTGGCCGCGGTCGCCCAGTCCGCGGAGGCCACCCAGCAGGTCGCCCTCGACCTCGAGCTCCAGGCACAGCTGCAGGCCCAGGAAGAGGCCGCCGCCGCCAAGGCCGCGAAGGCCGCCGAGAAGGCCAAGGCCGAGGCGGACCGCGCCGCGGAGGCCAAGGAGAAGGAAGAGGCGAAGAAGCGCGCCGAGGCCGCCGCCCAGGAGCGCGCGTCCCGCGACTCCGAGCGCACCACCCTCTCCGCCTCCGCCTCCACGGGCACCGCCACCGGCAGCGCCGCGACCGTGGTCGCCTTCCTCAAGGCGCAGCTCGGCGACGCGTACATCATGGGCGCCACCGGCCCCAACGCGTGGGACTGCTCCAGCCTCGTCCAGGCCGCGTACCGCACCGTCGGCATCGACCTGCCGCGGGTCTCCCAGGACCAGTCGCTGGCCGGCACCCAGGTCGGCACCTCCAACCTCCAGGTGGGCGACATCCTCTACTGGGGCGGCGCCGGTTCCGCGTACCACACGGGCGTCTACATCGGCGACGGCCAGTACCTGGACGCCGCGAACCCCAGCAAGGGCGTCGTCATCCAGGACCTGTCCGGTTACCCGGCGAGCGGCGCGGTCCGCGTCCTCTGACCGTCCGCCCCGCTCCGGCGGGAGCAGGCAGCACCCGTAGCACCGCGGCAGCCCGTCCATGTCATGGACGGGCTGCCGCTTTGTACGAGGGGAGGGCGCCGCTCAGGCGCCGCGGAACTGCTCGATCACTCGCGCGTAGCTGTCCTGACCGTGCCCGGAGGCGACCGTCTTCGCCATCATGTCCCGGTGCAGTTCCGGCAGTCGCGTGTCGACGCCGCGTGCGCGGGACGCCTCCAGCAGGTGGTCCACCGCGGCCAGCTGGACGGCGACCGTGGCGTCGTCGCCGGGATAGCGGCAGGCGTCGAGCTGCGGCGCGTAGGTCTCCATGAAGCCGCCGACCGTCGTCAGCCAGCGGATCGCCAGTGGTGTGAACGCGCCTGCCGGTACGCCGTCCACGCCGACGAGCGCCGCGGCGTGCAGCCAGCCCGCGAACACGGACCACATCAGGCCGAGCAGCCCCGTGTCGTACAGCGCGGCGAGTCCGGCGTCCTCGCCGAGGTCGACCGGGTCGCCGAGCGCCGCCAGCGCCTCACGGTGCTCGGCGAAGGCCGCCGGGGAGCCGCTGCAGAGAATCATGCTCGACGGCCGGCCGATGCCCGGCGGCGTGGTCATGACGGCGCCGTCGAGGTAGGAGAAGCCGTGCCCGGCGGCCCACGCGGCGCTCTCGCGGGCCTGCTCGGGCGAGCCGGAGGTGAGGTTGACCAGGGTCCGCCCGGCCAGCACCCCGACCACCGGGTCCAGGAGCTCGCGGACCGCCGCGTAGTCGAGCACGCAGACCACGACGGCATCGCCCGCCGCGACGGCATCGGCGATCGAGTCCGCCCGGACCGCCCCGCGTTCCACCAGGGCGTCCGCCTTGGCGGGCGTACGGTTCCAGACCGTCGTCGTGCGGCCCGCGGCCAGGAACGCCTCTGCGAGCGCCGAGCCCATCTGCCCGAGTCCGATCACGGACACCGAGCCGGCGGAGGCGGGGACGAGCGAGGGGGATTCATGGGACATGTGCAGGTTTCTCCGTGTTCGTTCCGAAGGGAGCTCCAGCCTCGCAACCGGCCGGGCCGCCCGACAGCGGCGGAACTGCCCACCTCCGCAAAATTCCTGCCGTAGGGTCGGGAGCATGAGGAGGTCCTCCGGTCCGGGTGTGGTGGCGATCGCCGTCGTCCCCGATCCCCGTACCGGCCCGACCTGGTGGGACATGTACGAACTCGCCATCGCCTGCGCGGTGTTCGGAGTACCCCACCCCGACCTCGCCGACCCCTGGTACGAGCTCCGGCTCTGCGGGCAGAACGCGGGCCCGGAGGCTGCGGGCGGCTTCTTCGGGATCCGTACGACGCACGGGCTCGACGGTCTGGTGGGCGCCGACACCGTGATCGTGCCGTCGGTTCCCGAGGCCTGCGTCGAGCGGGACGAACCGGTACCCGAACCTCTCGTCGACGCCCTGCGCGCCGCCGCCGCGTCCGGATCGCGGATGGTCTCGCTGTGCGCCGGAGCGTTCGCACTGGCCGCGGCCGGGCTGCTCGACGGACGGCGGGCCACCGCGCACTGGCAGCACACCGGGGAACTCGCCGCCCGCCACCCTGAGGTGATCGTCGACGACTCGGTCCTCTACACCGACGAGGACCGGATCCTGACCAGCGCGGGCGCGACGGCAGCCCTGGACCTGTGTCTGCATCTCGTGCGCCGGGACCTCGGCGCCCGCGTCGCGGGGCAGGTGGCCCGCCGGCTCGTCGTGCCGGTTCATCGCAGTGGGGGCCAGGCGCAGTTCATCGAGCACGCCGTGCCGGAGGCCGACGACGACGGGATCGGGCCCGTCCTGCAGTGGGCCGCCGCCCATCTGGACCGGCCGCTCACCGTCGCCGGGCTGGCGCGGCGCGCCGGGATCAGTCCGCGCACGTTCCACCGCCGTCTGCAGGCGGCGACCGGCACCACACCGCTGCGCTGGCTGCTCACGCAACGCCTCGCGCTGGCGCAGTCCCTGCTGGAGACGACCGAGCTGCCCGTCGAGCTGGTCGGCGAACGCTGCGGGCTGGGCAGCGCGGCCAATCTGCGCCACCACTTCGCCCGCACGCTCGGAGTCTCGCCCAGTGACTACCGCCGGGCCTTCGCACCGCCGGCCCCGGCGGCGAAGGGGCGTTGAGCCGGCGGGGGGCGTCCCTGTTGTGCTGGGAGGCGGCGAGGCGGCGAGGCGGCGGTTGCCGACGAGGCCGCCGACAAGGAGCCGCTGACGGCGGCTGGGTGCGCGTGTGGCGGGGTTCGTGCTTCATGCTCGCCCAGGTGCCGCGGAGGTTGATGGCGGTGACGTGCTCGCACTGGTCGGCGCTCCCGTCGGCGGCGTCCATCGCCACTCCCGCGACGCCGCAGACATGACAGGATCGCGGTCATGCCCGCCAGCGTTCCCCGCCTCCGGATCGGCTCGACCGAGATCATCGCCCTCGCCGACGCCGAAGGACCGTTCTTCTCCCCGCGCGCCGAGGTCTTTCCCGGGGCCACGGCCGCTCAGTGGGCGGAGGCCGACCGCTACGACCCGGGCTCGGTCGACGCCGAGGGCCGCTGGCGGCTCCAGTTCCGCGCGTACGCGATCCGCGGCGACAAGGGCCTCACCGTCGTGGACGCCGGGATCGGTCCGGCGGACGGCCCGGCCGGCTCGTGGGCACCCGTGCCCGGTGTACTCCCCGCGTCGCTCGCCGCCGCGGGCATCGACCCGGCCGAAGTCGACACCGTGGTGCTCACACACCTGCACACCGACCACGTCGGGTGGGCGGTCGTGACCGAGGCGGCCGTCCCGCCGGCGGGCGGCGCGGTGGACGGCGCGGTGGACGGCGCGACTGCGACCGGCGGCCGCCGCCCTTATTTCCCGAACGCCGAATACCTGCTCCAGCGGGCCGAGTTCGACGCCCTGGACGCGCTCAACCCCCAGCTTCGCGAGGCCCTCACCGATCCGCTCGCGGCCGCCGGCCGGCTCCGGCTCCTCGACGGGGACACACCGCTGCGCACCGGGCGTGCGATCGCCACGCCCGGACACACGCCCGGCCACCAGAGCGTGCTGGTCGCCGACGGACGCGAGCGGGCGCTCGTCACCGGCGACCTCCTGGTGCACGCGCTCCAACTGCTCCACCCCGAGCTCGCCTACGCGCACGAGACCGACCCCGAGGCGGCCAGGCGCTCCAGGGAGCGCATGCTCGGCAGCAGAACCGCCACCACGCTGCACCTGGCGACGCCGCACCTGACGGAGCCGTTCCTCCTGGCGTGATCGCGGCCGTCCGGCAGACACAGGTCCCGGTTTTCTCGCTCCGGCGGTGTCGCGCGTCGTCCTCAGTCGTCCCGAGCGGCCACCGTGCGGTGAGGGCCGGCCTGTACCGGGTTGGTGGGCTCGGTGAGTCACGCCTTTGTGCCGGGCCGGGCCGGGGTCCCGTCCGGCCTTCGCGTCCGGCCGGCCGCCCGTCGCTGCGCTCCGCGGGCGACCAGGTGCTGCCCCCGCCGCGTTCGGTCACTGGCGCCCCGAGGCCGCCTCGTCCGCGAGCGTGGACCGGGCCGCACGGTCCGTCGTCGGCCTCGTCGACCTCGTCGGCCTTGTCGCTGCGGGCGCCCGGGACAGAGTCCAGAACTCGGCGTAGCGGCCACCGAGGCGCAGCACGTCATGGGTGCCCTCGTCGACGATCCGGCCGCGGGCTTCCCCCTGCCCAGAACTCTGGACGTCCTCTGCTCGCTGACCAGCTTCGTCGTCGGGCACGCCGCCGCGCAGGCGGGCAATGTCGGCGGGGCCGACAGCATGGCCTCGTTGGACCCGGACACGTACCCGTTGCTGGTCGGCGCCGCCCGCGGGTCGGGCGAGGACGCGGCCCGGGCACGCTTCGACTTCGCACTCGACGCGCGCTGTTGTCCGGATTCGAAGGGGAACTCGCCGTCGCCCCGGCCCCGGAGTGGAGGCAGTCGACGCTCGGAGCCGCCCGGGCTAGCTCGGGCGGACCGCGGCCTCGATGTGGGCGAGGTGGGCGGCGAGGATCTCCTCGAACGCGGCGCGGCGATCCGCCCCGAGAGGGCTGACGTCGCGGGCGAAGTGGGCCAGGGCGGGGAAGCGTTCGGGGTCGGCGCCGAGTACCGCGACGCGGAACAGCTCCATGCCCTGCTCGTACTCTTCCGGGGTGATGGTGCTGACCCCGGCCTCGGAGGCGATCAGCGCGGCAATGAGGACCGCGAGCCGGTGGTAGCGAGCCGGGATCTCCTCGTCGGGCAGTCCCGACGCACGCAGGGCCTGCAGCACCTCTTCCATGACCAGCCGGGAACCGGCGCCGCCTGACGCGTACCTCCCCCAGACCGCGGCGAGCTGGGGCTGTTGCCCGAACGCCTCCCTGACGCGCAGGGCCAGGGCGGTGATGCGCTGCTTCCAGTCGCCCTCGGCGCGGTAGCCGTCCATGGAGGCCAGGAGGATCCGGTCGGCGACCGCGCGCAGCAGTTCCGTCTTGCTGCGGAAGTGCCGGTAAAGACTGGAGGAATCGGTCCCGAGGGTCGCGGCGAGCTTGCGCACGCTGAACGACTCCGTGCCGCTCGTGCGCAGCAACTCCGCTGCCGCATCCAGGATCTCCTCGGTCGACCAGCGCCTTCGACCTGCCATTTCGCCCCTCTCGCCGAACTCAGTCTACCCATGCACACGGTGTTGCACGCACCGCGTGCATAATGGGGACGCAAGCATGCCGGGCGGGCCGGCATGCCTCTCGTGCCCTGTCACCCCAGGGCCGGGGGACCGACGTGGAGCTCACCCCGAGCAATGCGAAAGGACGCATGTCGTGAGGAACTCACTGGATTCAGCGGCGCTGGATGCCGCCGTCGAGGACGTCCACCGCGCCGGAATGCCGGGCCTGTTCGCCGAAGTGCGCGACGGCGACCAGGTCTGGCGCGGTGCCGCCGGGGTCGCCGATGTAGACACCGGTCGCCCCGTCACCGTCGGCATGCGGCACCGGGTCGGCAGCATCACCAAGACCTTCACCGCCGCGGCGGTCCTGCAGCAGGTCGAGGCCGGTCGGATCGGTCTCGACACACCGATCGGCCGATACCTGCCGGAACTGGTTCCCGGAGAACGCGGTGAGGCGATCACGGTCCGGATGTTGATCAACCACACCAGCGGCCTCGCCGAGTACTTCCCGTACGCCTACCCCTCCCTCAAGGCGTTCCCCGCCCTCGCGAACACCGGGCCCAAGAGCCTGGACGACCACCGGTTCACGCGGTTCGACCACGTCGAACTGATCGAGATGGGGGTCACCGCACCCGCCGTCGGCGCCCCGGGCGGTACGCCGGGGGTGTACTCCAACACCAACTACCTGCTCCTCACCCAGCTCCTGGGACAGGTGACCGGCACCACGGCTGAGCGGTACATCACCCGGGACGTCATCGGCCGCGCCGGACTCCGGGACACCGGATTCCCCGCCGGACCGGACATCGACGGGCCGCACTCGCGGCTCTACGAGGCGTGGTTCGGCATGATCGACCCGCCGCGCGACTACAGCGTCTACGACATGTCATGGGTGGGCCCGTCGGCCTCGCTGATATCGACCGTCACGGACCTCAACCGCTTCTACGGCCTGCTGCTCGCCGGCGAGATCGTCAGCCCGTCGTCGCTGGCGCAGATGCAGCGCACCGTCCCGGTCGTCTCCCAAGAGGGAAGGACGGGCGACTACGGACTCGGCCTGTATCCGATGGAGGCTGCCGGTGAGGACACCTTCTGGGGCCACGGCGGCACGGTCTGGGGCGGTGGAGCGCTGGCCATGACCCGCGCCGACGGCAAACGGCAGATGGCCGTCGCGGTGAACCTGCAGAGGTGGAACAGGCTCGACTCCGCCGGCAAGCCGCAGCCCCATCCCATCGACGACGCGCTCGCGGCTCTCCACCGCGTGGCGATGTACGGCTGACCGGTCGCCACCGGCCTGCACCGCCGCGACGCCCCGTCACCCTCGAGAGGGGAAGGCCTCTGCGCAGCGCCAGGACCCGTCCGGGGAACGACCACTCGGACGGGTCCATGCCGGCCTTGGGCGGAGCGTCGCAGTGCGGCCGCTCAGGTTTGGCACTGCGCCGTACCGGCGGTGGACCACCCGCTCCAGGCGGCCCCGTCGGCGCGGGCGTGTACGCGAATCTCGACCTTCACGGGCCCGCACACCCGGGTCGAGCTTCCCACCTCCGTGGGCTCGACCGTCCCACCTGCCGGGACATGGGTGCGACCACTGCCCAGCTTCACCCAGTGACCACCCTCGACGACACGGAAGAACGCCTCGTAGGAGACGTTCACCGCCCTCGGCCCCGTGTTGCGCGCCTTGATGTATGCCGTGATCTCCCGGGTGTGGATCCGGCCTTCCTTTCCGCGTTGGGCGCTGATGCAGCCGTTGACGGCCACCCGGCCGGTCGACACACCACCTCCGCAGGCGACCGCCGCGGCGTGAGCGTTGGTGGGAACGGCCAGCACGGTGAGCGCGGCAGCGCCCAGGATTGTTCCGATACGCCTCATACGCACAACTCTGCCCCTTTCGACCCTGATTGCCTCAGAGGAACCATGGCGCGTCGAGGCCTGGAGAACAGCGGCTCATCGAGTTCTTCACTCAGACGGAAGCGGGCAGCGCTCCGGCACGCGGGGCAGAACCGTCGGCAATCCCTCCGCGTCGCCGGGCAGCGGCAGGCGCAAGCAGCACACCACCCGGCAGCGCGGCGGACGTCATGCCTTCGGCGCGACCTTCGAGAGGCCGTTGATGATGCGGTCCATCGCGTCGCCGCCCGACGGGTCGGTCAGGTTCGCCAGCATCTTCAGCGTGAACTTCATCAGCAGCGGGTGGGTCAGACCGCGCTGCGTCGCGATCTTCATGACCTTCGGGTTGCCGATCAGCTTCACGAACGCGCGGCCCAGCGTGTAGTAGCCGCCGTAGGTGTCCTTGAGGACCTTCGGGTAGCGGTGCAGCGCCAGTTCGCGCTGCGCGGGGGTCTGCCGGGCGTGCGCCTGGACGATGACGTCGGCCGCGATCTGGCCGGACTCCATCGCGTAGGCGATGCCCTCGCCGTTGAACGGGTTGACCAGGCCGCCCGCGTCGCCGACCAGCAGCAGGCCCTTGGTGTAGTGCGGCTGGCGGTTGAAAGCCATCGGCAGGGCAGCGCCCCGGATCGGGCCCGTCATGTTCTCGTCGGTGTAGCCCCAGTCCTCCGGCATGGAGGCGCACCAGGCCTTCAGGACCTCGCGCCAGTCCAGCTCCTTGAAGGAGGCCGAGGTGTTCAGGACGCCGAGGCCGACGTTGGACGTGCCGTCGCCCATGCCGAAGATCCAGCCGTAGCCGGGCAGCAGCCGGTCCTCGCCCGGACCGCGCCGGTCCCACAGCTCCAGCCACGACTCGAGGTAGTCGTCGTCATGACGCGGGGAGGTGAAGTACGTACGGACCGCCACGCCCATCGGGCGGTCCTCCCGGCGGTGCAGGCCCATCGCCAGGGAGATCCGCGAGGAGTTGCCGTCGGCGGCGACCACCAGCGGGGCATGGAAGGTGACCGGGGTCTTGTCCTCGCCGAGCTTGGCGTGCACCCCGGTGATCCGGCCGGTGCGGTCGTCGATGACGGGAGCGCCGACGTTGCACCGCTCGTACAGCCGGGCGCCCGCCTTCTGGGCCTGGCGGGCCAGCTGCTCGTCGAAGTCGTCGCGCTTGCGGACCAGTCCGTAGTCCGGGTACGAGGCGAGTTCGGGCCAGTCGAGCTGGAGACGCACACCGCCGCCGATGATCCGCAGGCCCTTGTTCCGCAGCCAGCCGGCCTCTTCCGAGATGTCGATCCCCATGGAGACGAGCTGCTTCGTGGCGCGCGGGGTGAGGCCGTCGCCGCAGACCTTCTCGCGGGGGAAAGCGGTCTTCTCCAGCAGCAGCACGTCCAGCCCGGCCTTCGCCAGGTAGTACGCGGTGGTGGATCCGGCCGGGCCCGCCCCGACGACGATCACATCGGCACTGTGCTCGGTGAGGGCTTCGGTCACGGCGGCTTCTCCCGAGTATTCGATGGGGCATTCCGATATTTGCGTACCGAACGGCACAGGACCTGTGCAGTCTTGTGCAGTCTAAGGTGGCGTACCGATCAACCGACCGAAGGGCTCCGTCTATGAGCAGCAGGCCGCTTCCCGTCATACAGCTCCGGGTGCCCACGGACGAGGACGCCGTCGCCTGGCACCGTGTCTTCGACGACCCGGAGGTCATGGAGTTCCACGGCGGAAGAGCGGCCGAGCTGTCCGTGTACGAGGAGCTGACGGCGCGGCAGCGCAGACACGACGCCGAGCACGGTTTCTGCCTCTGGACGATGCTCGACGAGGACGGCGCGGTCGTCGGTTTCACGGGTGCCCAGCCCTGGCCGCACGAGGACTTCGGCCCGGTCGGCGAGATCGAGATCGGCTGGCGGCTGGCCCGTTCCGCCTGGGGCCGCGGCTACGCGACGGCCGCCGCCCGCACCACGCTGGAGCGGGTACGGGCGGCCGGGGTGGAGCGGGTCGTGGCGATGGTGAACTCCCGCAACGAGCGGTCCATCGCCGTGGCGAGGCGGCTCGGCATGGAACTCGCGGAGACGTTCACGACCCCGGTGTCCCGGCAGAGCGGGTACTGCTTCCGGCTGGAGCTCGGCGGCCCCGGCCGCCCCTGAGCGCCGGCGGGGCGCCCAGGGGCCGTCGCCCGCCGGGTTGCGTGACGGCCGCGGGCTCAGCCGACCTTGAAGGTGCCGACCGCCGTGGAGAACACGACGTCCTTGGCCGGATCCCACATGTCGGCGCGACCGGCGGCCAGAATCGCGTACTCGGTCCCGTCGGCGGCGACGAAGGCCTGGTCGATCACATGACGCCGCAGGTCGCTCTCCTCGGGTTCCGGAACGTGCGTGAACTCCCAGAGCGCGCCCGGCCGGCCCTGGTAGGTGTTCTCCTCCAGGCGGAGCCGCTCGTAGTCGCTCCCGGCCTTGGCCAGATGCTTCTGCTCCAGGCCCGTGAAGTTGTCGTACGAACTCATCGGCGTGTTCTTGACGATGCCGATCTGGATGTAGTCGCCGCCGGTGGGCGCCTCGTAGAAGACCTGGCTGCCGGCCTGCCGGCGTGACCACCCCTCCATCACGCCGACGGTGAACCCGGCGGGGTCCTGCTTCAGCACGAAACCGGCCGGGAGCACCGGGTCGGCGCCGGGCGACGGCCCCGTCGCGCCGGGAGACGCGGTCGTGGCCGGCGTGGTGGACGGCGCCGGGGGCGGCGGGGTCGGCGAGGGCGACGTGGAGGCCTTCGCATCCCCCTCGGGCGTCCCGACGACCTCGATGGAGGGATCGGCCCGGTCCTCCCGGTCCTGGAGCATCAGCACGCCCGCTGTCGCGCCGCCGCCGATGACGAACGCGGCGGTGAGGGTCGCCGTCCACACCAGGACCCGGCGCTTGCGGCCGCCGTCGGCGGCGGGGCCGTCGTACGCGCCGGGGTGCGGGGGCTGCGGCGCGTACGGTGCGGGCACATGGGCCGCGGCGCCGCCGTCCACGGCGGTGGGTGTGGGCACCGGGGCGGCCGGGTCCGGCCCGGGCGCGGCCCCCATGGCGCCGGGCGGCGCGGCCGGGCCCGCGCCGGCGGACCCGGCGGGGTGAGGCGCCTCTGCGGGGGCGCCGGAGGCGGGCGGTGCGGCGACCGCGGGGCCGGCGGTGCGGTCGGGCGTGGCCTCTGCAGGGCCGGAGGTCGGGTGAGGGGTCGCCTCCGGGGGGCCGGAGGTCGGGTGAGGGGTCGCCTCTGCGGGCGCGCCGGAGGCGGGCGGTGCGGCGGCTGCGGGGCCGGGGCCGGGGCCGTAGGGAGTCACGGGGTACCCCATGGGCGGCTGACCGGGCATGGGCCACACCGGCGGCTGCGGGGCGGGGCCCGTGGCCGGCTGCGCCGGGCCACCGCCCGTGAGGCGCAGCAGCACGGGGCCGAGCAGCAGCGCGCCGCCCACCCACAGCAGTCCGAACAGCAGCGCGTCCGGCACGCTCGGGGCCACCTCGGTCCTGCCCATGCCGCCGAAGTCGCCGACGGCGCCCGCCAGGTCCGTGGTGACTCCGCTGACGCCGGTGAACGTCAGGAGCAGCGCCAGCGTGAACGCCCCGGCCAGCACCTGCTCGCGGCGGTCGGCCGAGCGCCGGGCCGTCCAGAGGCCGATGGCCAGCGCGCACACGGTGCCGAGCACCAGGGCGCCGGCCACGGCGCCCCCGCCCCATTCGTCGGAGATCTCCCCGAGGCCGATGGAGCCGCGCTCCACGGCGGAGTCACCCCATCCGACGCTGCCGCGGAAGCTGTACTCGACGGAGCCACCCCAGCTCAGCCCCAGCACGGCGAAACCGATGTTGGGCAGGAGCGGCAGCGCGAGCAGCAGGGCCGTGCCGTCCACGTCGTCGGTACGGGCGAAGACCACGAAGCCGACCAGCGAGCACAGCGCGGCCACCGCGCACACCACTCCGGCGGCCGTGCCCAGTGCCCGGACCGCCGACCGGGCGCCGGGACGCTGCGCGAGCGCGGCCGCGAACCGGTCCCGCTGAAGCACCCAGCCGGTCACCACCAGGGAGATCACAAGGGCGCCGAGCGCGGCGAGCACGGGCGAGGAGGAGACCTTCACGCCCATGATCTCGGGCTGTGCGAACAGGCCGAGCACCAGTACCGCGCCCGTCACCAGGACGGAGACACGCACCGCGGCCTCCGGTCCCTCGCCGCGCCGGCGCAGTGTCCGGGCGCCCAGCCAGAGGGCGGCGATCCACAGCGCGGTCACCGTCAGCGGTACGAGCGAGAGGGACGCCGCTCCCTGAGCGAGGTCGTCCATGCCGGAGCCGAAGGAGCCGTCACCGTCGGATTCGAAGCCGGAACCGCCGCCGAAGCCGGAACCGCCCGGCCCGTACGGCGACGCTCCGGCAGCCTTCAGCTCGAAGCCGCCGCCGACACCCTGGAGCAGCAGGGCGAGGGCGATCCGGAGCCGCTCGCTCCAGCCGACGAAGACGTCGTCGTCCTGGCCGTAGGAAGGAATCGCCAGCCCGATCGCGAGCACCAGGAGCAGTCCGGTCGGCCACACGGCGGCCTTCGCGGCCGACAGCCAGTCGCCCTTCAGCGCCCGGCCGAGGAACGCGCCGAGGGGCGACGGCGGTACGGGGCCGGGCCCGTACCCCGGCGGGGGCGGCACGGCGGGAGCGGGCGGCGCAGCCGGTGCCGAAGGGGCCGACGGAGGCGGGGCGGCAGGGGCCGACGGAGGCGGCGGAGCGGCGGGTGCCGGAGGGGCCGGCGACGCCGCCGGCGCGGACGGCACTTCGGGCAGCCGCTCCTTCCCGCATTTCATGCAGAAGCGCGCCTCGTCCGGGAACGGGGTGCCGCAGTGCAGGCAGTACGACGCCATGGGGAGACTCCGAAAGGGCAAGCGGTGACGGGGAGACGGGGACGAAGGGCACAAGGGCCGTGAGCGGTCTTAGACAACTGACTCATCTTCACCATCGGGTGGTTCCCGTCAACTCGCCCTTCCACAAAGGAAGTAGGCGCGTCCTCAGAACACGGACAGACCCGTCAGTGTCGTGAAGCGGTCCAGTGCGGCCACCCCCGCCACCGAGTTGCCCCGCGCGTCAAGACCCGGGCTCCAGACGCACAGCGTGCACCGCCCCGGCACGACCGCCACGATCCCACCGCCCACCCCGCTCTTTCCGGGCAGTCCGACGCGGTAGGCGAAGTCCCCTGCCGCGTCGTAGGTACCGCACGTGAGCATCACGGCGTTGATCTGCTTTGCCTCGCTGCGGGTCAGCAGCCGCGAGCCGTCGGCGCGCAGCCCGTGCCGGGCCAGGAAACGGGCGGCCAGGGTGAGATCGGCGCAGCTCATCTCGATCGAGCACTGCCAGAAGTAGTGGTCGAGCAGTGTCGGCACGGGGTTGACGATGTTGCCGTACGAGGCCATGAAGTGGGCGAGGGCGGCATTGCGGTCGCCGTGCGCGGACTCCGACTCGGCGACCTCGGGGTCGAACGCCAGGTCCGGGTTGCCGCTCTCCTGCCGCAGGAACTCCAGCAGTTCGCTGCTCGCGTCGCCGGTCAGGGTCTGCAGCCGGTCGGTGACGACGAGGGCTCCGGCGTTGATGAACGGGTTGCGCGGGATCCCGTTCTCGTACTCCAGCTGCACCAGCGAGTTGAAGGGGTTGCCGGAGGGTTCACGGCCGACGCGCTCCCACAGGCTCTCGTCGTCCGCGGCGAGGGCGAGCGCCAGGGTGAAGACCTTGGTGATCGACTGTACGGAGAAGGGGCGTTGCCAGTCCCCCACCCCGTACACCTTGCCGCTGACGTCGGTGACGGCCATGCCGAAGCGGTGCGGGTCGACCGAGGCGAGGGCCGGGATGTACTCGGCGGGCGTGCCGCTGCCGATCAGCGGGGCGACGTCGGCCGCGATCTGTTCCAGGACCGCCTGGTAGTCGACGGCGATCCCCTGATGCTCCATGTCCGGCTGCCTACCGGGGCCTGGTGCCGCGGTGCAGTGCCACGATGCCGCCGGACAGGTTGCGCCAGGCGACCTCGGACCAGCCGGCCTGCTGCAGGCGGCCGGCGAGCGCGGGCTGGTCGGGCCAGCTCTGGATCGACTCGGCGAGGTAGACGTAGGCGTCGGGGTTGGAGGAGACGGCGCGCGCCACGGGAGGCAGGGCGCGCATCAGGTACTCCTCGTACACGACGCGGAACGGCGCCCAGGTGGGGTGCGAGAACTCGCAGATGACCACGCGTCCGCCCGGCCTGGTCACCCGGTACAGCTCACGCAGCGCGGCGTCGGTGTCCTGCACGTTGCGCAGTCCGAAGGAGATCGTCACGGCGTCGAAGACCCCGTCGGCGAACGGCAGCTTCGTCGCGTCGCCCGCGGTGAGCGGCAGCCAGGGGTTGCGCTTCTTGCCTTCGCGCAGCATTCCGAGGGAGAAGTCGCAGGGCACGACGTACGCGCCGGCGGCCGTGAACGGCAGGGACGAGGTCCCGGTGCCCGCGGCGAGGTCGAGGACCTTCTGCGCGGGGCGGGCGTCGACCGCCTTGGCGACCTCCTTGCGCCACAGCCTGGCCTGGCCGAGGGAGAGCACGTCGTTGGTGAGGTCGTACTTGGCCGCGACGTCGTCGAACATCGAGGCGACTTCGTGCGGCTGCTTTTCCAGGGAGGCTCGGGTCACGGACCCATTGTGCAACCCGGCCCGCCGACGCGACGGACCAGGGTTCCGCCCGCGCGCCACGGGTCCCGCCGGACGTCCCGTGCGCAGTCGGCACGCACCCCTTCCCGCGCGCCGGCGCTGCGAGGAACGGTGGATGTGCGCAGGACGGTGACGCTGCCGGGCGGCACCGAGGACCGGGCGTCGATCCCGGGGGCCGAGCTGTCCCCGCCGGCCGAGGCGGGGCGGCCGGCGGGCGGCGCGGGCCCGGCTACCTGCTCCGGTGGACCAGCCGCCCGCCGATGACGGTGGCCACGCAGGTCGACGCCCCGCGCCGGACCAGTTCGGCCCGGTCCCGCACGTCGAAGACCGCGAACCGGGCGGGGCCGCCCGGAGCCGGCATGGGAAGCAGGACGAGCGGCACCGGCGAGAAGGACGGGGGCCCCGGCAGGTTCGGCGGGCGTCCGCCCACGACCAGCCCGGCACGCCGCACGGCGTCCAGCGCGGGCCGGCTGCGCAACTCGCCCGCGATGGCGACCGTTCCGTGCGCCAGCATGCGCTGGACACCGCGGCGGGCGCTCGCCCCCCGCCGTGACGCGTCGGCGCGGAAGACGGCCTGCGCCCGCTCCCCCGTGATCGGCTCCGTGCCCAGCTCGGCGGCCTCGCGCGGGTCCGGGTGGTAGGTGGCTTCCAGCAGCTCGGGCCCGTAGGGGTTGAGCAGTCCCGGGGTGAGGATGCCGGGCCACCGTCGTACCCGCGCCTGCGGGCGGACGGCGGCCAGCTCCTCGTACGGGCCGACGGCCGCGACCTGCGCGCCGTCGACGAGGACGGCGAGCTCGGGCGAGGCCTCGGCGACGTGAAGGGTCAGCACGACGGCCTCAGTTCGAGGCGAGCAGCTTCAGCTCGGGGTGCGCCGTTCCGCCCTCGATCGCCGTGGACGAGATGTGCGACACGACCCGCTCGTCGACCGGGTCGTCCGCCGGGTCGTCGTGCACCACGATGTGCTCGTACGTCGTGGTCCGCTGCGCCGGGACGCGGCCCGACTTGCGGATCAGGTCGATGATCTCCATGCGGTTGGAGCGGTGCTTGGCGCCCGCCGAGGAGACGACGTTCTCCTCGAGCATGATCGAGCCGAGGTCGTCCGCGCCGTAGTGCAGCGACAGCTGGCCGACCTCCTTGCCGGTGGTGAGCCAGGAGCCCTGGATGTGCGCGACGTTGTCGAGGAAGAGCCGGGCGATCGCGATCATGCGCAGGTACTCGAAGAGCGTCGCCTGCGTACGGCCCTTGAGGTGGTTGTTCTCGGGCTGGTACGTGTACGGGATGAACGCGCGGAAGCCGCCCGTGCGGTCCTGCACGTCACGGATCATGCGCAGGTGCTCGATGCGCTCGGCGTTGGTCTCGCCGGTACCCATCAGCATCGTGGAGGTGGACTCCACGCCCAGGTTGTGCGCGATCTCCATGATCTCGAGCCACCGCTCGCCGGACTCCTTGAGCGGGGCGATCGCCTTGCGGGGACGCTCCGGCAGCAGCTCGGCGCCGGCGCCCGCGAAGGAGTCGAGACCGGCGGCGTGGATGCGCGTGATCGCCTCTTCGACGGACACCCCGGAGATCCGGGCCATGTGCTCCACCTCGGACGCGCCGAGCGAGTGGATCACCAGCTGCGGGAACTCCTTCTTGATGGCCGCGAAGTGCTGCTCGTAGTACTCGACGCCGTAGTCCGGGTGGTGGCCGCCCTGGAACATGATCTGCGTGCCCCCGAGCTCGACGGTCTCCGCGCAGCGGCGCAGGATGTCGTCGAGGTCGCGGGTCCAGCCCTTCGCGGTGTCCTTCGGCGCGGCGTAGAAGGCGCAGAACTTGCACGCCGTGACACACACGTTGGTGTAGTTGATGTTGCGCTCGATGATGTACGTCGCGATGTGCTCGGTGCCGGCGTACCGGCGCCGGCGCACGGCGTCCGCCGCCACGCCCAGGGCGTGCAGCGGAGCGGAGCGGTAGAGCTCGAGCGCTTCCTCCGCCGTGATCCGCCCGCCTTCTGCGGCACGGTCCAGGACGGGCTGAAGATCGGCCTTCTCGGTCACCGGGCGTCACCCTTCGGCGGTTTTTCGGTGGATCTACGGACCGATCCAGGCTACGCCACCCCTCCGGCCGGTCCGTCAGCCGGTCTTCTTGGTGAGGGTGGCGGTGGGCAGGCCCGCGGCCTCCTCGTCGGAGCGGTAACGCAGCGTCCCGTCGTCCTCGAGCGTGAACACCAGTCCGGCCTTCCCGGAGGTGCACTGGCCCTGCTTTCCCGGCCGTTCGGGGTCGGTGCGCTCGTCGACGCGCAGGGACCGTGCCGTGCTGCCCGCGGCGAGCCTGCCGACTCCGTGGCACTCGACGCTCACCCCCAGCACGGAGATCGAGGTGGTGGTGCGCACGACGTCCTCACCCCTGCCGCCCTCGGTGAAGGTGACGGTCAGCGTGCCGTGCGGCAGGCCGGTCCGCTCGACCGCGGGCCCGCTCCACGTGCCGAGGAACGCCTCGGGCACCTCCTGGACCTGGGCGGAGGCGGACTCGCTGGGCGCCTTCGACGCCGTCGCGGCGGGCGGCTGGGCGCCGGCGTCCCCCTTGTCCGCGCCGGGGCCGCCCCGCCACATGTCGAGCAGGAGACCGCCGCCGACCGTGACGGCGGCGAGGGCGCCCGCGACGGTGAGCGCCACTGTGCAGCTGATCCGGCGGCCCGGCCGGCCGCCGCCCGCGGTGAGGGAGATGCCGTTCCCCGGCGCCTCGGAGGGGCCGGTCGGCGTCCCGCCCGGCGGCGGCGCCCAGCCGGCCGGGGCCTGCCCCGCCAACGCCGGTTCGACCGGCGGTCCGAAGACACCGACGGCCGGGCTGCTGAACGCGATGGGGCCCGACGCGGCCGTCCCGGGCGGGGCTTCGGGCGCGGGCGGGGGCTCGGGCAGCGATTCCAGGTGCAGCAGCTCCACCGCCGCACGGCTGATCTGCTCGACCAGCGGGCCCGGCAGCCACCCCGATGTCTGCTCCGGGGTGCCGCCGAGCCGTTCGGTGATCTCGGCGGGGGCCGGCCGGGCGGCCGGGTCCTTGGCCAGACAGGCGGCCACCAGCTCCCTCAGCCCGCCCTCCAGCGCGCCGAGTTCGGGCTCCTCGTGCACCACCTTGTAGAGCAGTGCGGCGGAGGAGTCGCCGTGGAAGGGGGCGGTGCCGGTCGCCGCGTACGCGAGGACCGCGCCGAGGGAGAAGACGTCGGCGGCGCCGGTGACACCCTTGCCGAGGATCTGCTCGGGAGACATGTAACCGGGTGACCCGACGGAGACGCCGGTGGAGGTGAGGGACGCCGTGCCGTCCGTGGCGCGGGCGATGCCGAAGTCGATCAGCCGCGGCCCCTCCAGCGTCAGCAGCACGTTGGACGGCTTCACGTCCCGGTGCACCAGCCCCAGCGCGTGCACGGCGACCAGCGCCCGTGCCAGTCCCGCGCCCAGCACCCGCACCGCGTCCACGGGCAGCGCCCCGTGGTCCGTGACCGCCTGCGTGAGGGAGGGCCCGGCGACATAGCCGGTCGCCACCCACGGCACCGGCTCGTCGGGGCCGGCGTCGAGGACCGGGGCGGTCCACTCCCCGCCGACCCGTCGTGCCGCCTCCACCTCACGGCGGAACCGGGCACGGAACTCGTCGTCGAGCGCGAAGTGCGGATGGACGACCTTGACCGCGACGGTGCGACCGCCGGCGCTGCGCCCCAGGTAGACGCGGCCCATTCCGCCCGCCCCGAGCCGGCCCAGCAGCCGGTACGCGCCGATGCTGCGCGGCTCGCCGGGATCAAGCGGCTGCATCTGAACTCCCCCGTTCGGCATCCTGCGCCAGTCGGCCCTCAGCCTAGGGGCTGCCGCAACCGGCCGGGCCGGGGAGCCGGGCGGGACCGCGGTGCGGCTGCCGGCCCGCGAGCCGGACCGGACGCGGTGCGGCCACCTTCGGCGGCCGGGCCCGGGTCCCGGGCGGGAACGCGGTTCAGCTGCCGAGGAGTTCGACCTTCACGTCCGCGGGGAAGCCGGTCGTCGGCCCGGTCCTGCGGGCGAATTCCGTGACGCCCGCGAGCTGGTCGGGACCGAAGCGGAAGTCCAGCGTCGTGAAGTACCGCTCCAGCAGCTCCGCGTCGAAGGCCTCCCAGCGCGCCGCCTGCTCGGCGACCTTGCCGACCTCTTCGAGGGACAGGTCCCGGGAGGCGAGGAAGGCCTCGTGCACCTTGCGCACCACGAGGGGCTCGCGGGCCAGGTAGTCCTTGCGCGCGGCCCAGACGGCGAAGACGAAGGGCAGTCCCGTCCACTCCTTCCACATCTGACCGAGGTCGTGGACCTGGAGACCGAGACGGGGGGCGTCGTGGAGGGAGGCCCGCAGCGCGGCGTCGCCGATCAGGACGGCCGCGTCGGCCTCCTGCATCATCACCCCGAGGTCGGGCGGGCACGTGTAGTAGTCGGGGGCGACCCCGTACTGCTCGGCGAGCAGCAGCTGGGCCAGCCGCACCGACGTACGGGAGGTCGAGCCGAGCGCGACCCGTGCCTTGTCGAGCTGCTCCAGCGGGAGCTGCGACACGATCACGCAGGACATCACGGGGCCGTCGCAGCCCACGGCGAGGTCGGGAAAGGCGACGAGTTCGTCGGCATTGCGAAGGAATTCCACGAGGGTGACGGGCGCGATGTCGAGTTCGCCCCTCACCAGCCGTTCGCTGAGCTTCTCCGGCGTGTCCTTCGTCAGTTCGAGATCGAGGAGAGTTCCGGTCCTGGCGAGCCCCCAGTAAAGGGGGAGGCAGTTCAGGAACTGGATGTGACCGACACGCGGCCGGCTGCGACGGAGGTCGGTTGCTGTGCTTTCTCCAAGACTGTCCACATCGTGAGGCTAGACCTGCCTCCCGGATCCTTCCGCGCCGGGTCGCCGCGATCGTCCGACGCGACCCGTCCGAGCTGGGCTTCGTCAGCCCGAAGAGGCGGCGGTCAAACGTCCGGGTGACGTGATCTTTCCCTCTACCGCTGCGCACATGCTGCGTGCTAGGCTCGACGCAAGTTGCAGTTTGGTTTCCCTTGCAGTACAGAGCCTGCGGAGCATGTAACCCGCAGGCTTTTGTAGTTTTCAGACTTCTTGCAGGTTCTGGAGCAGGGCAACCCTTTGGCCCATAGGAGGGCTTATGGCTACCGGAACCGTCAAGTGGTTCAACGCTGAAAAGGGCTTCGGCTTCATCGCCCAGGACGGCGGCGGCCCGGATGTCTTCGTCCACTACTCCGCGATCAACGCGTCCGGGTTCCGCTCCCTCGAGGAGAACCAGGTCGTGAACTTCGACGTCACCCAGGGCCCGAAGGGCCCGCAGGCGGAGAACGTCACCCCGGCCTAGTCAGCCAGGGTCGGCGATCGCGCACGACTCAGCATTACCCAAGGAGCCCCGACCCCGTACGCCGTACGGAGCCGGGGCTCCTGCCTTTCCTCGGACCGTCCGGATCTTTCCCGGTCCTTTCCACGGCCTTTCCCGGTTCTCCTCAGGTCTGCGGGGCTGAGGCCTCCCGGTTCTCCTCAGTCCCGCCGGCCGTCGTACAGGGACTCGATCTCCGCCTCGAAGTCACGGGCGATCGCCGCGCGCTTCAGCTTCAGGGACGGCGTCAGATGCCCGCTCTCCTCCGTGAAGTCCGCGGTCAGCACCTTGAAGCGGCGGATCGACTCCGCCCGTGAGACCAGCCGGTTGGCCTCGTCGACCGCCCGCTGGAGCGCCTCCAGCAACTCCTCGTCCCGGACCAGGTCGGCCGGTGACAGATGGGTCTTCTTCTTCATCCGCCGCCAGTGGTCGATGCCGTCCTGTTCGAGCGTGAGCAGAGCGGTGATGTACGAGCGGTTGTCACCGACGACCATGCACTGGGCCACCAGCGGATGGGCCCGCAGCCAGTCCTCCAGCGGAGCCGGTGCGACGTTCTTGCCGCCGGACGTGATGATGATGTCCTTCTTGCGTCCGGTGATCGTCAGATAGCCGTCGTTGTCCAGGGCTCCGAGGTCACCGGTGGGCAGCCACCCCTCGGGATCCGTCAGCGGCACGGCCACGCCGCTGACCGCGTCCCAGTGGCCGGCGCAGACCTGGCCGCCGCGCAGCAGCACCTCGCCGTCGTCGGCGATGCGCACCGCCGTGCCGGGCAGTGGCCAGCCGACCGTGCCGAGGCGGGGCCGCAGCGGCGGGGTCACCGTGGAGGCGGCGGTGGTCTCGGTGAGTCCGTAGCCCTCGAAGACCTCGACGCCGGCGCCCGCGTAGAACGAGGCGAGCCGGCCGCCCAGGGGCGAGCCGCCACAGATCGCGTAGCGCACCTTGCCGCCGAGCGCCGCCCTGATCCGGCGGTAGACCAGCGGGTCGTACAGGGCCCGCGCCGCCCGGAGGCCGAGCGAAGGGCCGGGACCGGTGCCGTGTTCGGCCGCCTCCACGGCCCGCCCGTACCGCTGGGCGATCTTCGCGGCACGGTCGAAGGAGGAGGCACGGCCCAGTTTCTCCGCGGTGGCGCGGCCGGTGTTGTACACCTTCTCCAGGACGTACGGGATCGCCAGCAGGAACGTCGGCCGGAATCCGGCCATGTCCGCGAGCAGGTCCTCGGTCCGGATGGAGGGGGCGTGCCCGAGCCGGACCCGGGCGCGCAGGCAGCCGATGGCGACCATGCGGCCGAAGACGTGGGAGAGGGGCAGGAACAGCAGGGTCGAGGCGGGTTCCTTGCTGACCGACTTGAAGACGGGGTGCAGCAGTTCGACCGCGTTGTCGACCTCGGCGAAGAAGTTGGCGTGGGTGAGCACACAGCCCTTGGGGCGGCCGGTGGTGCCCGAGGTGTAGATCAGCGTCGCGATCGTGTCCGGCGACAGTCCCGCCCTGCGCGCCGTGACCACGGCGTCGGGGATCCCGGCCTCCTCACCGGCCTTGCGGAGCTGGGCGACCGCCCCGGTGTCGAACGCCCACAGGTGGGTCAGGCCCGGCAGTTGCCGGCGTTCCTGGCTGATCGTCCTGGCCTGTGCGGCGGTCTCGACGACGCAGGCGACGGCCCCGGAGTTCTCGAGGATCCAGCGTGCCTGGAAGGCGGAGGAGGTCGGGTAGACGGGGACGGTGACCAGGCCGGCCGCCCAGGCGGCGAAGTCGAGGAGCGTCCACTCGTACGTCGTACGGGACATGATCGCGACCCGGTCGCCCGGTTCCAGCCCTTCGGCGATCAGCCCTTTCGCGACGGCGAGCACGTCGTCGGCGAACTGCGCCGCGGTCACGTCCCGCCAGGTGCCGTCGGCGTCCTTGACGCCGAGGACCGCGTCCCCGGGCGCCTCGCGGGCGTTGTGGAAGGGGATGTCGGCGAGCGAGCCGTGGGTGACGGCCGGCACGAGCGCCGGCACGGACACCTCCCTGACGACGCCGTTCACCCGCTTCTTGTGCGGTTCGACCGGCACGGGCGCACCGGCGGGGACAACCAGATCGACTGACACGTGCGGCTCCTCGTCATGAAGGCTGACAGGTGTGCTGCGCGGGGACCGGCTCACCCGCCGCGACCCTGGCGGGCCCGGGCGGCCCACGGCCGGAAGGGGACTCGGGCACGGCGCCCGGAACCTGTGGGGGCCCGGCCCCGGTGCGGCCGCGACCGGCAGGGGGCGGGCGGGCGCCGATCGTCGCCGGGCACCGCGTACGTGACGCACGACGCCCGTCCGGCAGGCGGCGAGGTACCCGAGCGACCGCCGGTCGCCGCAGCCCCGACGTGAGGCGACGTCGGCACCATCTCGACCAACTCCTGACCCTTGAGTAACCTTACTCAGGAGTAAATCTAAGACCGAGCAGGGAGTCAGGACAATGGCGGACCGCTATCTGAACCTCACCGGCACGGCGCCCGGTCGATTCCTCGCCGGCCGTCTCGGTCTTCCCCGCCCGGTCCCGCTGCGCCGCTGGAGCCTTGAACACCCGAGGCTCGACGGCCCGTTGCTCACCCTGACCGCGGGGTCGTCCGCGCTCGACGGCCCGCTGCCCGACCTCGGGACGCGGCCGGTCGCCGCTGCTGAACGCCCGGCCGGTGTGCTGCTCGACGCGACCGGTGTCTCGGACGTCGCCGGCCTGGCACAGGTGCACGCCGCACTGCACCCCGTCGTCCGCGGCCTCGCCGACTGCGGCCGCGTCGTCGTCCTCGGCGCGCGCCCGTCCGCGGACGACCACCACCAGGCAGCCGCGCAACAGGCGCTCGAGGGCTTCGTCCGTTCCCTGGGCAAGGAGATCGGCCGGGGCGGCACGGCCAACCTCGTCCGGCTGACCGGCCCTTCGCCCTCCGCCGCCGGGTCCACGCTGCGCTTCCTCCTCTCGCCCCGGTCCGCGTACGTCAGCGGCCAGGTCGTCGAACTCGCCGACGCGGAACCGGAGCTGCCCGCCGATCCGGCCCGCCCGTTCACCGGCCGCACCGCGGTCGTCACCGGCGCCGCCCGGGGCATCGGCGCCGCCGTGGCCGAGGTCCTCGCCCGCGACGGCGCCCGCGTCGTCGCTCTGGACGTCCCCGGGGCGGCCGGTGAACTGGCGCGCACCGCGGAGCGGCTGGGCGCGACAGCGCTCCCCCTCGACATCACGACGGACGACGCGGCCTACCGCATCGCCTCCGCGCTGCCCGACGGCCGGCTGGACGTCCTCGTCCACAACGCGGGCATCACCCGGGACCGCCGGCTCGCCAACATGCCGGCGGACCGCTGGGCCCCGGTGCTCGACGTCAATCTCGCCGCGGTCCTCGACACCACGGACGCCCTGCTGAAGACGGGCACGCTCAGCCGCGGCGGGCGCGTCGTCGCCACCGCGTCCATCGCCGGCATCGCGGGCAACACGGGTCAGACCAACTACGCGGCGAGCAAGGCCGGGATCATCGGCATGGTCCGCTCTCTCGCGCCACGGGCCGCCGCCGCGCACGGCGTGACCGTCAACGCGGTCGCTCCCGGCTTCATCGAGACCGGCATGACCGCCGCCGTCCCGCTCTTCGTCCGGGAGGCCGGCCGCCGGATGAACTCGCAGATACAGGGCGGGCTGCCCGTGGACGTCGCGGAGGCGACCGCCTTCCTGGCCCACCCCTCCTCGGGTCCGGTCAACGGCCAGATCCTGCGCGTCTGCGGCCAGAGTCTGCTGGGGGCGTGACCGTGCGGACCACCACGCTCACCTCGGCGCCCCCGCTCACGCCGCTGCTGCTCCGGGGGGCGGCGCTGTCCCCGCTGAAGCGCCGTGTCCACGCCGGGGCGCAGCTCCCCGGCGTCCGGCTGGTGCTGCCCGGGGCCCGCACGGACGCCGGGCGCCTCGCCGCGTACGCCGGGATCTGCGGCTTCCCGGCGGGCACTGCGCTGCCACTGACCTACCCCCACATCCTCGGGTTCCCGCTCGCCATGCGACTGATGGCCGACCGTGCCTTCCCGCTGCCGCTCCTCGGACTGGTCCACACCCGCATCGAGATCGTCCGGCACGGGCCTGCGCTGACGAGCTCCGACCGGCCGGAGGTGGCGGTCCACGCGGAGGAACTGATCCCCCACCGGCGCGGCACCGAAGTGGTCGTGGCGACAGAGGCACGGCTCGGCGGCGAACTGGTCTGGGAGTCCCGCAGCTCCTACCTCGCCCGGCACCGCACCACCCACGACGTCCCGCGAGAGGACGCCCCCGCCACCGGGCCGCTGCCCGCCGTCGCCGAATGGCGGGTCCCCGGCGACCTCGGCCGTCGCTACGGCGCGGCCTCCGGCGACCGCAACCCGATCCACCTGCACCCGCTCACGGCCAGGCTCTTCGGATTCCCCCGCGCCATCGCCCACGGCATGTGGACGTTCGCCCGCTGCCTGGCGGAGGCCGAACGGACCGGCGGGCCGGCGGACGGGGCACGGGCGGAGTTCCGGGCGCCCGTGCTGCTGCCCGCCGACGTCACCTACGCGGCGGCCACCGCCCCGGACGGCACCCGCTTCGAGCTGCGCAGCGGCGACCGCGTACACCTCACCGGGGAGACCAGCGCTCCCCGTGCATGAGGCCGCCGAGGCCGGTCCACGCGAAGTTCATCAGGAGGCCGGCGGCCTCCTTCGCCGAGATGCCGCCGGCTTCGTTCGCCCACCCCGCGAGCGACTCCGCGGCCCCCACGAGCGCCTGCGCGAGACCTTCGACGTCCCGGTCCGCCAGCTCGGCGCTGCGGTTCGACCCCGTCGCGCCCGGCGCCGGGGGCACACCCTGGCGGGCCGCCGCGCCGATCAGCACGGTCACGAAGGCGGCGATCTCCTCCCGCATCCGCGCGACCTCGGCCGCGAACGGTTCACCGTGCGTCCGCGCCTGACGGTGCAGCACCGACCAGCCGTCCGGGTTCTCCTGCGTGTGCCGGAAGAAGGCCTCCAGCCCCGCCCACATCTGCCGGTCCGCCGTCAGCCCCGGCTGGATCGCGGCCTGCACGGCCTCGGTGAGCCGCTGCGCCTCACGCCTGATGCAGGCGGTGAAGAGCTCCTCCTTGGAGTTCAGGTACAGGTACACCAGGGGCTTGGACACACCGGCGAGCTCCGCGATCTCGTCCATCGAGGCGGCCCGGTAACCCAGCTGCCCGAAGGTCCGCACGGCAGCGTCCATCATCTGCTGCTCGCGCACGGCCCGCGGCATGCGCTTGGTCCTCGCGCCCTTCACCGCACTCATCTCAGTGTTCCTCCCGCCCCGTGCCCTTACTCAGCAGTAAGCCTACGACTCTGGCAGTTGACTGCGTCATAGCGGCGTTCATGGCCCGCATTAAGGTCCACTCCGCGCGGCGGGGTCAACCGCGCGCGACGGGTCTCGGCCGTATCCGGGCGGGCCCGGACATACGTGTGCTGTGCCCGCGGCGAGGCGGACACAGCACACGGTCGGCGTTCCGGGCCCGGCGAGAGGCCCGGACCGTCAGTGGATCAGGGCCGGATCTACTTCATGCCCTTGGCGCGGTAGTTGGGGTCGGTTCCGCTCAGCTTGCTCAGGGCTCGGTTGTTCGCCTCGGCATCAGTCAGCGGCTGCGTGGCCAGAGGCTCCCAGTCCTCGTCGCAAGAAAGCGCGAAGGGATTGCCACCGACAACGTCACACACCGTCTCCCAGACGACGCCTCCACGGGTGAGGACCTGGATCGAGACTCCATTCGCCTGGGAGGCGATGGCCACGGAACAGGCGTCCGCCGGGTAGTCAGAGTCGGTGTCACTGAGGTTGTACCAGGTGAAGTCGAGCCCGCTCTGGCCCTGCAGGTTGCGGATGCCGGCGTACGTCGTACCTCCGGTCAGCACCGCCTTGACCTCCTGGGCGTTGCTGGGGTTGTAGGCGTCAGTGTCCTGACACGGACCGGGCTCACCCTGCGGACCCGTCGGACCGGTCGGACCCGTCGCACCCGTCGCGCCCGGCTCACCGCCACCGGGGCCCGTCGGACCGGTCGGACCCGTGGGGCCCGTCGGACCCGTCTGGCCGTCCCCGCCGGGGCCCGTCGGACCGGTCGGACCCGTGGGGCCGGTCGGGCCCGTCGGACCGACCTTGCCCTTGCACTTGTCGTCGTGGCCGTCGACGCCCGGAACGCCCATCTCGCGCAGTTCCTCGAGCAGCGCACGCGGGTAGTCGTCCTTGCCCGGCTTGCACTCGTCGTCGCCGTACGCACCCGCGACGCTCGCGCTCGGGACGTACTGCATCGCCGCGACCGCCGGGCTGCCGAAGCCCGCGAACACGAGGGCGATCGACGCCACAGCGCCCGTGGTCAGCAGCGACTTGCGCCGGGGAAGAGGTCCGAAGGGGGACTTCGTCCTGCGATCAGGACTCATGGATTCACTCCTTTTGAACCGGATCGGGTGACGATCCGGAAGCAGGTTCTGGTCGCTGGGATCTTCGGAGCGTCACGCCCGGGTCTTGAGGCGCCACGGCCGCACAGTCAGCTCATCGGCCTACCAGGTACCCACCACTGGACGCGCTCGGCGGCGATCCGGAGCCGGCGTCGGCGTGCCTGCCGCGGCGGCGGGAGCCGGGCCCTCTAGCGTCACCCGCGGACCGACCGGCCGGAGAGGGCTGCTGCTGTGAAGCCATCCATCTGCTTGTGCATGATCGTCAAGAACGAGTCGGGCGTCATCGAGAGATGCCTGGCATCCGCGCGTGGCCTCATCGACACCTGGGTCATCTCCGACACCGGGTCGACCGACGGCACGCAGGACCTGATCAGGAAGGCGCTCGACGGCATCCCGGGCGAGCTCCACGAGGAACCGTGGGTGAACTTCGGCCACAACCGGAGCCTGAACATCAGGCACGCCCGCGGCAAGGCCGACTACCTGCTGCTCCTGGACGCGGACCTGGTGGTCCGTCAGGATGCACCGCTGCCGCGTCTCACCGCGGACTCGTACATGCTGCGCCACGAGGGCGCGCTCGAGTACCGCATCAAGCGGCTGGTCCGCGGCAGCCTCCCGTGGCGGTACGAGGGCGTCACGCACGAGTACCTCACGGCCGACCGCAAGGACCAGCAGCAAAATCTCGACGCGCTCGTCATCGAGGACCACGCCGACGGCGGTTCCCGGCACGACAAGTTCGAGCGCGACGCCCGCCTGCTGGGCGACGAGCTCGAGCGCGACCCGTCCAACACCCGCACGGTCTTCTACCTGGCCCAGACGATGCGCGACATGGGCAGGACCGCGGAGGCGATCGAGCTCTACGAACGCCGCGCCGCCATGGGCGGCTGGGCGGAGGAGGTGTACTACGCGCTGCTCCAGGCCGGTGTCCTGCGGGCGCGGTCGGACGACTGGCCCGGGGCGATGGACGCTCTGTCGCGGGCCTGGGAGTCGCGTCCGGAGCGGCTGGAGGCCTGCTACGAACTGGCCTCCCGGCTGCGCGGCATGGGCCGGCACCGCGCGGCGCACGCCTTCGCCTCGGCCGGCCTGGACCGCCCGCAGCCCGACGACGTGCTGTTCACACAGCCGTGGGTGTACCGGTGGGGGCTGCTGTTCGAGTTCTCGATCACGGCGTACTGGGTGGGCGAGTACGGGGCGTCGCTGCGTGCCTGCGACCGGCTGCTGGCGATGCCCGACCTGCCGGAGGCCTTCAGAAAGCAGACCGCCGCCAACCGGCGGTTCGCGCAGGTCCGCATCGCCCCGCAGAAGACCGTGGGCCTCGCCCGCTGACGGGAGAGGCCCACGAGGGGAGGCGGTCGCACGGACCGCCGGACGCGGTGGGGCGTCAGGCGGGGACCGGCACGGTCCCCTTCTCCTCGGCCGTCACGGCGTCGGTGCCGGCCTCGGTGTCGCCGTCGACGTCGTCGATCGGCGAGGAGGTGGCGCTGTTGTACGCGTCGTGGTCGAGGATCTGCTCACGCGCCGCGACGATGACGGGAACGAGCGCCTGTCCCGCGACGTTGGTGGCCGTGCGCATCATGTCCAGGATCGGGTCGATCGCCATCAGCAGGCCGACGCCCTCCAGCGGGAGGCCCAGGGTGGACAGGGTCAGCGTCAGCATGACCGTCGCGCCGGTCAGACCGGCGGTGGCGGCGGAGCCGACGACGGAGACGAAGGCGATCAGCAGGTAGTCCTGGATGCCGAGCTGCACGTCGAAGATCTGCGCGATGAAGATCGCGGCGAGCGCCGGGTAGATCGCGGCGCAGCCGTCCATCTTGGTGGTCGCGCCGAACGGGACCGCGAAGCTGGTGTACTCCTTCGGGACGCCGAGACGCTCGGTGACCTTCTGGGTGACCGGCATGGTGCCGACCGAGGAGCGGGAGACGAACGCGAGCTGGATGGCCGGCCAGGCCCCCTTGAAGAACTGGACGGGGTTGACCTTGGCGACGGTCGCGAGCAGCAGCGGGTAGACGCCGAAGAGGACCAGGGCGCATCCGATGTAGACGTCGGCGGTGAAGGTGGCGTACTTGCCGATGAGCTCCCAGCCGTAGTCGGCGATGGCGAAGCCGATGAGGCCCACGGTGCCGATGGGGGCGAGGCGGATGACCCACCACAGGGCCTTCTGGAGCAGCTCGAGCACCGACTCGCTCAGGTCGAGGATCGGCTTGGCGCGGTCACCGAGCTTGAGGGCGGCGATACCGGCGACGGCGGCCATGAAGACGATCTGGAGCACTTCGAGCTCGGTGAACGGCGTGATGACGTCCGTCGGGACGATGCCGGTGAGGAAGTCGATCCAGGTTCCGGCGTTCTCCGGCTTCTGGCCGTCCTTCGGGGTGAGGCCGGTGCCCGCGCCGGGGTCGGTGACCAGTCCGATGACGAGGCCGATGGCGACGGCGATCAGCGACGTGATCATGAACCACAGCAGGGTGCGGCCGGCCAGCCGCGCGGCGTTGTTGACCTTCCGCAGGTTGGTGATCGACACCAGGATCGCGAAGAAGACGAGCGGTGCGACGGCCAGCTTCAGCAGCTGGACGAAGATCGATCCGACCTGGTCGAGAGTGTCCTTCAGCCAGCCGATGTCCTGGCTGCGGGCGAGGGCGCCGAGCAGGACGCCGAGCGCCAGACCGGCGACGATCTGGGCCCAGAAGGGGACCTTGGGTATACGGAATCCGGAGCCGGACTGCTTTCCGGCAGGGGTGGACGCGGTGTTCGCGGACACGGACGCACTCCAGTGGTGGCGTTCGGGAAGTACAGGGGACGGGGGTGCGGCGCCCGTGCGCGTGAAGGCGCGGCGCCGCTGCGTGATGCCGGGTTGTCAGATGTGGCGGCAACAGACCGCGGACATGCAGCGGCACAGATCGACATGCAGGCGCGCCACGAGCAGGAGGCTCGCGGCGTCGGAGTGGCGCTCTGCTGTCTTCACGCCGAACACGTTAACACTTGAACTTATCGAAGCTCAAAGCTCCCCTTTGGGACCCCTGTCGGCCCGCCCTACTGGGTGACGCCGTCCTCCTGCTTGCGGTTGGCCTCGAGACGGGCCTTGGCGCTGTCGACCTTGGTGACGATCTGGGCGGACATGGCGTCCCGCTGCTTGCGCAGCAGCACGAGACTGAGCGGCGCGGAGAGCACGAGCGCGAGCAGCACGACCCAGACGAAGTTGGAGTCACCGAGCCCCTTGGGCAGGGCGCCGATCTGGACCAGTCCGACGACGACGACGAAACAGCCGACGAAGATCGCCAGACGCAGTGCGGTGTACTTGATCGCGGCACTCGTCCTTGCAGCGGACACGGCGGGCCTTCTTCCTTGCGTACGACGTGGGTGCCTGTCCAGTGAAGCACGCCGCCCCGAGGGGTCAGCCGAGGGGCAGCAGCATGATGACGTCGTCGCGGTCGTCGCCGTCGGCGACCCGGATCGCCCCCGGCACCCGGCCGACCTCCTTGTAGCCGCAGGCGCCGTAGAACCGGTCGGCGCCGGTGCCGCCGCGGCAGGTGAGACGTATCGCCTCGATGCCCTCGAACCCGCGGGCGGCCTCCGCGGCGGCGGCCATCAGGTCGCGTCCGTAGCCCTTGCCCTGGTGGCCGGGGTGGACCATCACCGTGTAGAGCCAGATCCAGTGCCTCATCAGGCGGTGGGTGTTGAAGGTGAGGAAGGCGGTGGCCGCGACCGCGCCGCCTGCGTCGCGGCCGACGAGCAGCCGCATCCGGCCCTCCGCGATGGCGGTGAGGTGCCCCAGCCACCCCGGCCGGACGTCCTCGGCCGTCACGGGCGGGACGAAGCCGACGGCGCCGCCCGCGTTGCTGACGTCCGTCCAGAGTGCGAGGACGCCGTCCCGCAGCTCGTTCGTGAGGTCCGGGTCGAGTTCGAAGGTGAGCGCCATGCGGGCCAGCGTAGGAAACGGCGAACCCCGGCCGTGGCCGGGGTTCGCAGAGCGAGACGGACGGCGGTCCGGTCTCAGACGCGCATGGGCTGCGGCGACTCGCGCCGGTCGGCGTCGGGGCCCGGGTACTCGCGGATGATCTCGTAACGGGTGTTGCGCTCCACCGGGCGGAAACCGGCGTCCCGGATCAGGTCGAGCAGGTCGTCACGGGTCAGCTTGTTCGGCGTGCCGTAGTTGTCCGCGTCGTGCGTGATCTTGTACTCGACGACCGAGCCGTCCATGTCGTCCGCCCCGTGCTGAAGGGCGAGCTGGGCGGTCTGCACGCCGTGCATCACCCAGAAGACCTTGACGTGCGGCACGTTGTCGAACAGCAGCCGGGAGACGGCGAAGGTCTTGAGCGCCTCGGCGCCGGTCGCCATCGTCGTCCGCGCCTGGAGCTTGTTGCGGACCTTGCCGTCCTGCATGTCCACGAAGTCGTGCTGGTAGCGCAGCGGGATGAAGACCTGGAAACCACCGGTCTCGTCCTGGAGTTCACGCAGCCTCAGCACGTGGTCGACCCGGTGGCGCGGCTCCTCGATGTGCCCGTACAGCATGGTGCACGGGGTCTTGAGGCCCTTCTCGTGCGCCAGGCGGTGGATGCGCGACCAGTCCTCCCAGTGGGTGCGGTGGTCGACGATGTGCTGCCGGACCTCCCAGTCGAAGATCTCCGCGCCACCGCCGGTCAGCGACTCCAGACCGGCCTCGATGAGCTCGTCGAGGATCTCGGAGGCGCTGAGCCCGGAGATCGTCTCGAAGTGGTGGATCTCGGTGGCGGTGAACGCCTTCAGCGAGACGTTCGGCAGGGCCTTCTTGAGCTCGGAGAGCGAGCGCGGGTAGTAGCGCCAGGGCAGGTTGGGGTGGAGCCCGTTGACGATGTGCAGCTCGGTGAGGTTCTCGCCCTCCATCGCCTTGGCGAGGCGGACGGCCTCCTCGATGCGCATGGTGTACGCGTCCTTCTCGCCCGGCTTGCGCTGGAACGAGCAGTAGGCGCACGACGCCGTGCACACGTTGGTCATGTTGAGGTGGCGGTTGACGTTGAAGTGGACGACGTCGCCGTTCTTGCGGGTGCGCACCTCGTGTGCGAGACCGCCGAGCCATGCCAGGTCGTCCGACTCGTAGAGGGCGATGCCGTCCTCACGCGTCAGCCGCTCACCGGCCCGGACCTTCTCCTCGAGCTCGCGCTTGAGTCCTGCGTCCACTTCGGGCCGCCTCCCATACGTCTACCAATCGGGCTCCACCCACGGTATCCCTAGCTCTCCTCCGGCAGGTCGCCGACCCGGTTCTCCCACTTGGTGGAGAGCACGATGGTGGTCCGGGTGCGGGAGACGCCGCGCGTCCCGGAGAGCCGGCGGATCGTCTTCTCCAGACCGTCCACGTCGCTCGCGCGCACCTTCAGCATGTACGAGTCGTCGCCGGCGATGAACCAGCAGTCCTCGATCTCCGCCAGATCCTTCAGCCTGCGCGCCACGTCCTCGTGGTCTGCGGCGTCGGAGAGCGAGATCCCGATCAGGGCCGTGACGCCGAGGCCCAGGGAGCGGGCGTCGACGGTGGCGCGGTATCCGGTGATGACGCCCGCCGCTTCCAGGCGGTTGATGCGGTCGGTGACGGAGGGGCCGGAGAGCCCCACGAGCCGGCCGAGCTCGGCGTACGAAGCCCTGCCGTTCTCGCGCAGGGCCTGGATGAGCTGCCTGTCCACGGCGTCCATTGACTCAAGCCTTCCATTATTCAGCGATACCGCAAGTTTACGTGTAGAATCTAAGGCACACAGGGCCGACACCCTGCGATTTACTCAAATGATCAAAGTTGATCCCACAAGGATCACGATCCATACAGGAGATGACACTCACCGTGTACACGATCGAGATGGCCTACGCCCACATGCGACAGCTGCAGGAGCTGGCCAACCGCTCGCGTGCCCACCAGCCCTCTGCCGCCCGCAAGGCCGCCCCGGCCCGCGCACCGCGTACCGGCAAGAAGCGCTAATCGCCTCCGGAGCCACCACCCAGCTCCCCCTTCCAACGGCGGTACAGCCGATGCGGCACCCCTGCCGCGTCGAGCACCCGCCCCGCGACGAAGTCCACCAGATCCTGGATGTGCGTCGCCCCCGCGTAGAACGCCGGAGAGGCGGGCAGCACCACTGCGCCCGCCTCGTCCAGCGTGACCAGGTGTTTCAGCGTCTGTCCGTTCAGCGGGGTCTCCCGCACGGCGACCACCAGGGGTCGCCGCTCCTTGAGCGTCACGCTCGCCGCCCGCTGCAGCAGGTCCTTCGAGAGTCCGAGCGCCACACCCGCCACACAGGCGGTCGACGCCGGCACGATCAGCATCCCCTTGACCGGGTACGACCCCGACGACGGCCCGGCGGCGAGGTCCCCGGCCGCCCAGTGCCGCACGTCGCTCACATCGGCGTCGAAGCTGTCCGGCTTCCCGTCGGCTCCCCGGGCCAGCCACTGCCGCAGGTCCTCCTGCCAGTGCGCGTCCCGGAAGGCGATACCGGTCTCGTCGAGCAGCGTCAGCCGCGAGGCCCTGCTGACCACCAGGTCCACGCTCTCGCCCGCGGCCAGCAGACCGCGCAGCACGGCGGCCGCGTACGGCGTGCCGGAAGCACCGGACACCCCCACGACCCAGGGCCGTCGACTGTTCACTTGCTTCTGCTCCACACCGCCGAGCCTATCCGGCGGCGCGAACGCGGAACCGGGCACGGTGCGCGGGACGTTCCCGTCACACAGGCGCATGCACACCGCAGGGGGCGACGATGACTCGTACACAAGTCGGGGAGTGGGGCAGATCGGAGCGGGCCAGGGCCGCGGCGAAGCTGATCCTCGCCTTCGTCGCGCTGCTGTGGGTGCTGGAAGTGGTCGACGTGGCGACGGGACACGCCCTCGACTCCTACGGCGTAGTGGCCCGTGAGCCCGGTGAGCTGGTCGACATCGTGCCGTCGGCGTTCATGCACTTCGGGTTCGCCCACGTCGCCGCCAACAGCATCCCGCTGCTGGTCTTCGGCTTCCTCGCGGCGCTGGCCGGCGTGCGCCGCTTCCTCGCCGTGTCACTGATGATCATTCTGGTGGCCGGCCTCGGCGTCTGGCTGTTCTCCCCCTCGGGGTCCAACACCGCGGGCGCCTCGGGCCTGGTCTTCGGGCTCTTCGGCTACCTCGTGGTGCGCGGCTTCGTGGACCGCAGACTGCTGGACGTGTGCGTGGGCCTGCTGATCGGCGCGGTCTGGGGCAGCTCGATCCTGCTCGGCCTCTCCCCGGCCGATACGGGCGTGAGCTGGCAGGGCCACCTCTTCGGCCTGCTGGCGGGGGTGGGGGCGGCCTTCGTCTTCCGCGGCCGCGCCCGGGCCTGAGCCGGCCGGCCGTCAGACCGTCAGGCCGCGCACCACGAGGTCGAGCAGGGCGCACACGAAGAGCGAGATCCCGATGAAGCCGTTCGTCGTGAAGAACGCCCTGTTCAGACGGGACAGGTCGTGCGGCCGGACGATCGTGTGCTCGTAGAGGAAGGCCGCCGCGACGATCACCAGGCCCACCCAGAAGAGCACCCCCGCGTCCGTCGCCAGCGCGAACCAGACCAGCAGGCCCGTCGTCACGACGTGCGAGGCGCGGGCGCCGTGCAGCGCGGCCGGGATACCGAAGCGGGCCGGGACCGACTTCACTCCGTGGGCGCGGTCGGCCTGCACGTCCTGGCAGGCGAAGATCAGGTCGAAGCCGCCGATCCACACGCCCACGGCCAGACCCAGTATCACCGCGTCCCACGACCACTCCCCCGTCACCGCGATCCACGCCCCGACGGGGCCCATGGCCTGCGCGAGACCGAGGATGGCGTGCGGGAAGTCGGTGAACCGCTTGCCGTACGGATAGACCACCATCGGCACGACCGCGACCGGCGCGAGCGCCAGACACAGCGGGTTGAGCAGCGCCGCGGCGCCGAGGAAGACGACCAGCGCGATCAGCGCGCCGGTCCACGCGGACCGTACGGACACCGCGCCGGTGACCAGTTCGCGCCCCGCGGTGCGCGGGTTCCGTGCGTCGATCTCCCGGTCGATGATCCGGTTGCAGGCCATCGCGAAGGTCCGCAGACCCACCATGGCGACGGTGACGAGCAGCAGGTCGGTCCAGTTGACCTGCCTGTCCAGCCGGAACATCGCGGTGAGGGCGGCGATGTAGGCGAAGGGCAGCGCGAAGACCGAGTGCTCGATCATCACCAGCCGCAGGAAGGCCTTCACCTTCCCGGTCGGCTGCGGCGCGGGGCCGGAGCCCACGACCCCGTCGGCGGTCGTCATCATGCGAGGCTCCCGAGGAACGCGTCGAGGTCGGCCAGCAGCCCGGCGACGGGCAGCGGCCCCGTCTCCACGGTCAGCGGCGTCCCGGTTTCGTCGTCGGGCGGGGTGACGTGCGCCGTGAAGGCGTACGCGTCCGCGCCGGCCGGACGGGCGTCCAGACTCAGCACGGCCCCGCCGTCGACCGTGAAGGGACCGGACGCCGCGGCGAGCTCGGCGCGCAGCCGCTGCGCGAAATCGGCGGGCTCGGCGTCCCGCACACCGGGAAGCTCGAAGCCGTCGCCCTCGCCGTCGCTCTCCAGGAGGACCGCCCAGGTGTCACCGGCGCCCGCGAACTCCTCGGGCGCGACGCCCGCCTCCTCGGCGGCCAGCCGGACGCCCGGGTCGGCGGGGTCGAGCTCCGGCCGCACCAGGGCCACGTAGTCGGTGTCGGTGCCGATGAAGAGGGCCGGACCGCCCACGGCGACGGGACTCACAGGCCGTACTCCTTCCACCGGCGGTCGACGAGCGCCGCCGTCGCGGGATCGGACTCGACCATCTCCGGCCAGCCCCCGTCCCGCGTGTACCCCTCCTCCGGCAGTTTGCGCGTCGCGTCGATGCCCGCCTTGCCGCCCCAGAACTGCTGGTAGGACGCGTGGTCCAGATGGTCGACGGGGCCTTCGACGACGGTGAGGTCGCGTGCGTAGTCCGTGTTGCCGAGCGCGCGCCAGGAGACTTCGTGCAGGTCGTGGACGTCGCAGTCCTTGTCGACCACCACGATCAGCTTGGTCAGCGACATCATGTGCGCGCCCCAGATGGCGTGCATGACCTTCTGCGCGTGCTTCGGGTACTTCTTGTCGATCGAGACGATCGCGCAGTTGTGGAAGCCGCCCGACTCCGGCAGGTGGTAGTCCACGATGTCCGGCACGATGATCTTCAGCAGCGGCAGGAAGAAGCGCTCGGTCGCCCGCCCCAGCGGCCCGTCCTCCGTCGGCGGCCGGCCCACCACGATCGACTGGAGCAGCGGCCGCCCCCGCATCGTGACGCAGTCGATGGTCAGCGCGGGGAAGGGCTCCTGCGGCGTGTAGAAGCCGGTGTGGTCGCCGAAGGGGCCCTCCGGGAGCATCTCCCCCGGCTCCAGCCAGCCCTCCAGCACGACCTCGGCGTTCGCCGGTACCTGGAGCGGCACCGTCTTGCAGTCGACCATCTCGATCCGCTTGCCCGCGACGAAGCCGGCGAACAGGTACTCGTCGATGTCGCCGGGCAGCGGCGCGGTCGAGGCGTACGTCACGGCCGGCGGGCAGCCGAACGCGATGGCGACCGGCAGCCGCTCGCCCCGCTGCGCGGCCACGGCGTAGTGGTTGCGGCTGTCCTTGTGGATCTGCCAGTGCATACCGATGGTGCGCCGGTCGTGGCGCTGGAGGCGGTAGAGGCCGAGGTTCCGTACGCCCGTCTCCGGGTGCTTGGTGTGGGTGAGGCCCAGGTTGAAGAAGGAGCCGCCGTCCTTGGGCCAGGTGAACAGCGCGGGCAGGGCGTCGAGGTCGACGTCGTCGCCGCGCAGGACGACCTCGTGCACGGGCGCGTCCTTCACCTTCTTCGGCGGCACGTGCACCATCGAACCGAGCTTGCCGAAGGCCTCGCGCACCCCGACGAAACCGTGCGGAAGCTCGGGCTTGAGCAGCCCGCCGATCTTCTCGCTGATCTCCGCGTACGACTTCAGACCCAGCGACTTCAGCAGCCGGCGGTCGGTGCCGAACACGTTCATCGCGAGCGGCATCGCGGAGCCGCGCACGTTCTCGAACAGCAGCGCGGGGCCGCCCGCCTTGTTCACCCGGTCGACGATCTCCCCGACCTCGAGATACGGGTCGACTTCGGCCTTGATGCGCTTGAGGTCGCCCTCGCGCTCCAGCGCCCGGAGCAGGGAGCGAAGATCGTCGTAAGCCATGTGGTCAAGTATCGGTCACCCGCTACCCTGGCCCCGTCACCGGGGCCGGGGAAACGCCGCCCCGCCTAAGTCTCCAGGGGGCTGTCCCACATGCTCAGGGCGCTGATGTACATCCTGCCGCTGGCGCTGACGATCTACGCGTTCATCGACTGCCTGAACACCCCCGAGGACGAAGCCAAGCATCTGCCCAAGCTGGCCTGGGTGTTCATCATCCTGCTGTTCTGGGTCGTCGGCCCGATCGTCTGGTTCGCCGCCGGCAAGATGCGGCACGCCCCGGCAGGCGGCCGCACCCCCTCCGAGTGGCACCGCAATCACCGCACGCAGTGGGTGGCGCCCGACGACAACCCCGACTTCCTGAAGTCCCTCAAGGACGAGAACAAGAAGGACGAGGCGGTCCTCAAGGACTGGGAGGCGGACCTCCGCCGCCGCGAGGACGAGCTGAAGAAGCGCGAGCAGGGCGGCGAGGGCGACAAGTCCTGACGTGGAGATCCGCCTGCTCGTCACCTTCGAGAAGGTCGCGGCCCACCTCAGCTTCACGCAGGCCGCCGCCGAACTGAAGTACGCCCAGTCCAGCGTCACCAGCCAGGTCCGCTCGCTGGAGAGCTCCCTGGGCACCGAGCTGTTCGACCGGCTGGGCAGCCGCATCCGGCTCACGGAGGCCGGTGAACGGCTCGTGCCCTACGCCCGCAGGATCATCGAGCTGTCCGAAGAGGCGCGCGCCGCGGTCGCGGAGACGGACGAACCGGCGGGGACCATCAACATCGGCACCATGGAGTCGCTCACCTCCTACCGGCTCCCGGAACTGCTCGAGCTGTTCCACCACCGCTATCCGCGGATCAAGCTGTCGCTGCGCCCCACCCTGGGTGACGAGACCCGCCGGGCGCTGCGCCAGGGCGTGTACGACATCGGCTTCCTGATGGAACGGGAGACGGAGCACACCGGCCTGCGGAGCGAGGTGCTGGCCCCCGAGCCGCTGGTGCTCGTGGCCGCGCCCGGCCATCCGCTGGCAGGGGCCGGCGGGCTGACCACCCCGGACCTGGCGGACGCCCAGCTGGTGGGCACCGAACCGGGCTGCCCGTACCGGGACCTCTTCGAGAACGAGCTGCGCGAGCGGACCGGGGCGCCGCCGCCGTTCATGGAGTTCGGCACGATCGAGGCCACCAAGCGGGGTGTGGCCGCCGGTCTCGGGGTCGCGCTGCTGCCCCGGATGACGGTCCGTGCGGAACTGGCGTCCGGGGTGCTGGTCGCGCTGCCGTGGGAGCCGCCGTTCCGGCTGCACACGCAGGTGGCGTGGCGGGAGGGGAAGCGGCTGCCCCGGCATGTGCGGCTGTTCATCGACGAGACGGTGCGGCTGGTGCGGGAGCAGGAGTCGTAACGGGAGCAGGGTCGGTGGCGGAGCGCGCCACGGTGCGCGGCTGCTGCCGGGTGCGGTTGATCCGCAGCGAGGCGACGAGGATCAGCGGGACGCCCAGCGCCTGGACGAGCCCGATGCGGTTCCCGTACACCACCCCGTCCGCGACCATGGCGACGGCCGGGTAGACGAACGCCAGCACGGCGATCTTCGAGGTGGTCAGCTTCTGGTAGGCCGAGTACATCAGCACGTACATCAGGCAGGTGTGGATCACGCCGAGGCCCACCAGCCAGGCCCACCCGGCCCCGAGGCCGTTCACCGCCGCGAGGTCGGCGAACGGCAGCAGCAGCGGGATGCCGACCAGCACCTGCACCAGCGCGACCAGGTGCGGCCGCACACCGGTGACCCGCTTGGTGATCACCGTCGAGACGGCGTAGAACAGCGCGGCCAGCAGGGCGAATCCCAGGCCGGTGAGCGATCCGGGGTCCGAGGGGCTCACCCCGGAGACGAGCAGGAGACCGGCGAACGCGACGCCGAGCCAGCCGAAGGTCGCGGCGGTCAGCCGCTCCTTGAACAGCAGGGCGCCGAGCAGCACCACGTAGAACGGCTGGGTGTGGTAGACGGCGGTCGCGAGCGAGATGGACGACTCCTCGTACGCCTCGAAGAGGAACACCCAGTTGAAGACGATGAACACGCCGCCGAGCGCGGCGAGCGCCAGCTTCCGCGGCGTGAAGGCGTGGTCGGTGAAGTAGCCGCGTGCCAGGCAGTAGGCGCCCAGCGCGAGCGCCCCGAACAGGCAGCGGAAGAACACGACCTCGAACGGGGAGGCGCCCGACTCGACGACGAAGATGCCGAGGGTGCCCGAGAGCACCATGGCCAGGGTGAGTTCGACGGTGCCGCGCCGGGTGGCGTTCGCGGCGGTCTGCGCGGTGTCGGTTGTCATGTCTGTGAAGCTACGAGCGGCGCACCGGCGCGGTCCACGCGCCAGTGGGGCGTCCTGCCGATGGGCCCATAGGCGCGTCCGATGAGCCCCGATGCGGAGAGGAAGCGCATGGCACAGGACAGGTACGGGACGTGGCTGGCGACGGCCGTGGCCGAGGCGCGGGCCGGCCTCGCTGAGGGCGGCATCCCCATCGGGGCCGCGCTCTACGGCGCGGACGGCACCCTGCTCGGCCGCGGCCACAACCGGCGTGTGCAGGACGGTGATCCGTCGGCCCACGCCGAGACGGAGGCGTTCCGTGCCGCCGGGCGGCAGCGTTCGTACCGGGGCACGACGATGGTGACGACCCTGTCGCCGTGCTGGTACTGCAGTGGCCTGGTGCGGCAGTTCGGCATCTCACGGGTGGTGATCGGCGAGACGGAGACCTTCCACGGCGGCCACGACTGGCTGGCCGCGAACGGCGTGGAGATCGTGCTCCTCGACGACCCCGCGTGCCGGTCGATGATGCGCGACTTCGTCGCCGCCAGCCCCGGTCTCTGGCAGGAGGACATCGGCGCCTGAGGGGTGCCGATGTGCGCGGAACTCCGAGCGCGCCGCTGTGGCGCGGCACGTCCGGGGGCCGCCGCTACGCCGCGGCGTACGAGTCCCGCAGTTCCTGCCAGCGCTTCGGCGTCCAGGTGTCCCAGTCCGTCGTCGGGCTGCCCGCCAGCGCCTCGGCGAGCAGTTCGAAGTGGTTGTGCCAGCCGGCCAGGCAGTCCAGCAGCACCTCGTCGTCGCAGCGCAGTTCGTTGGTGAAGCGCAGCACGGTGCCGTCGTCGCCGTGCGGTTCGAGGTGGAAGCGGATACGGCCGTGGATGGAGACGGTGTACTCGGCGACCCGCTCCACGTCCCAGGCGGTGACCCGTCCTTCCGCGACGGTGTGCCGGCCCTCGGCGTCCGCGTTGAGCCAGCGGAGCCGGACCGCGCCGCCGACTCTCGGTTCGAGTACGTCGGCGGCGCAGAGCCAGGCCGGCAGGACTTCGGGGGTGGCGACGGCGGCCCATACCCGGATCACCGGATGCGGCAGGTGGAGTTCGTACCGCAACAGGTGAGTGCCGTCGTCCCGGGTCTCGACGGTGCCGTGGGGGATTACGTCACTCATGCATCCAGCGTCACCCCTCGGCGGCGCGGGCGCTACCTCACTCCACGCCCGCGTACGAGTGCAGGCTGTTCACGAAGATGTTCACGCCGTAGTAGTTGAACAGCCAGCAGGCGAAGGCGATCAGCGCCAGGTACGCGGCCTTGCGGCCCTTCCAGCCGGCCGTCGCGCGGGCGTGCAGGTAGGCGGCGTAGGCGACCCACGTGATGAACGACCAGACCTCCTTGGCGTCCCAGCCCCAGTAGCGGCCCCAGGCGTCGCCGGCCCAGATCGCGCCGGCGATGATCGTGAACGTCCACAGCGGGAAGACGGCGGCGTTGACGCGGTAGGAGAACTTGTCGAGCGACGCGGCGGCCGGCAGCCGCTCCAGGACCGAGGTGGCGAAGCGGCCGGGCCTGCCGCCGCCGGCGAGCTTGGCCTCATAGCCGTCGCGGAACAGGTAGAGCACGGTGCCCACGGCACCGAGGTAGAAGACCGCGCCGCAGAAGATCGCGGTGGAGACGTGGATCCACAGCCAGTACGAGTCCAGCGCGGGGACCAGCTGGTCGCTCTCCGTGTAGAGCCAGGTGACGGCGACGCCCAGGTCGAGCAGGACGGTGGTGACCAGCGGCAGTCCGGCCCAGCGGACGTTCTTCTTGGCGAGCAGCAGGGCCAGGTACACACCCACGACGACGGTCGAGAACGTCGTGGAGAACTCGTACATGTTGCCCCACGGCGCGCGCTGCACCGACAGCGCGCGGGTGGTGACGCCGGCGGCCTCGATCAGGAACGCGAGCGCGGTCAGGGAGACGGCGATGCGGCCGTACAGGTCACCGCTCTGTGTGCCGCCGTGCGCGCCCGGGCCGTCGGGGACGTCCCGGGTGCCGCTCGCGGACCGGGTGACGACCTTCGGCTTCTCCAGGACGGCGGTGCCGCCGCCCTTGACCTGGATCTTCGGGGCGTCGGCCGCGGCCTTCCGGTCGGGGGCGGTCAGCGCGGCGGCCGTGCGGGCCACCTTGCTGCGGCTGCCGAGCGTCCACTCGGCGATGTGCGCGAAGAAGGCCAGCGTGTAGACGGCCATCGACGAATAGATCAGGTAGTTGCTGATCTCCGCCAGGTTCGCGTTGGTTGCGGCGGCGAGCGTCACTTCTCAGCCCCTTCTGCAGGAACTTCTACGGGTTCAGGCGCGGTCGGCGCCTGTGCGTTGAGGGTCACGGCCAGCTCCGCCAACTCCTCGGGGAGCTTCGCGGACTCGGCTCGGCCGAGCCCGGCCATCTCGACCACGGTCACACCGTCGTCGCCTCGCACGGCGCGCACCCAGACACGGCGGCGCTGGATGAACAGCGAGCCGATCAGGCCGGTGATGGCCGCGATCGCGCCGGCCAGTGCCCAGCCGTTGCCGGGCTGCTGGGAGATCTGGAAGCTCGCCCACTCCTTCACCTCTTTCTCGAAGGTGATGGAGCCGGCGCCGTCGGGCAGCTTCATGGTCTCGCCGGGCAGCAGGCGCTGCTTGAGGATCTCCCCGTCGGCGCCCTTGAACTGTTTCATCTTGCGGGTGTCGAGCTGGTACACGTTCTGCGGCAGACCGGCGTCGACGCCGAGACTGCCGTGGTAGCCGGTGAGCGCGAGCACCGGGTACTCGAGCCCGGGGAACTGGGAGAACATGTCGCCGTGGCCCGCGCCCGCGAACGTCGGGACGAAGAAGGCCTGGAAGCCGAGCTGGTCCTTCTTGCCGCTCTTGTCGCGGTAGCCGTCCATCACCTTGATCGCGCCGGTCGAGGTGACGTTGGAGTCGATGGGCAGCAGCGGCACGGCGCCGCTGGAGACGACCTTGCCCTTGCCGTCCCTGACGGTGACGACGGGGGCGTAGCCGTGCGACAGCAGATAGACCTTGGTGCCGTCGACCTCGAGCGGCTTGTTGACCTCGATGACCGACTTCCGCTCGGGACCGTCGCCCTTGGACCAGGTGACGGCCGCCTCGAAGGTGCGCGGGGTGCCCCGCTGCGGTCCCTCTTTCGCGTACGTTCCGGTGAAGCTGTCCAGGCTGAAGCTGAAGGGCACGAGTTCGTCGGTGTCGAACAGCGACCCGGACTTGAAGTCGTCGTACTGGATGAGCGTGTTGGAGAAGCCGTCGCCCTCGACGATCAGCTTTCCGCCCTCGGACTTGAACAGCGTCCCCGTGGCGAACGCCACCAGCATCACGATCAGCGAGACGTGGAAGACGAGGTTGCCCGCCTCGCGGAGGTAGCCCTTCTCCGCCGCGACGGCGTCGCCCACCGCGTCGGCACGGAAACGGCGCTTCTTCATGATCGCGAGCGCCGCCTCGCGCACCTGCTCCGGATCGGTCGCGGTGCGCCAGGTGGTGTACGCGGGCAGGCGGGTGAGGCGCTTCGGCGCGCCCGGCGGCCTGCTGCGGAGCTGGCCGACGAACTGCCAGCTGCGCGGCACGATGCAGCCGATGAGCGAGACGAACAGCAGGATGTAGATCGCGGAGAACCACACCGAGCTGTAGACGTCGAAGAACTGGAGCTTCTCGTAGATGGGCGTCAGGAGGTCGTGCTGCTTCTTGAACGCCTCCACCTTGAGCTCGTCCACGCTGTTCTGCGGGACGAGGGAGCCGGGGATGGCGCCGAGCGACAGCATGAACAGCAGGATCAGCGCGACCCGCATGGAGGTCAGCTGGCGCCAGAACCAGCGGACCCAGCCGACGACGGAGAGCGTGGGCCCGCCGATCGCCTGGTCGGCCGGATTCTCCGTGGGGGCGGTGGACAGCTGCGCTCCGGCCTCGCCGAGGTCGCGCTCTTCGGTCTTGCTCATGAACTCAGATCCCCACCGTGAAACCGCTCGACCATCCCTGCATCTCCTGCACCAGGGTGTCCCATGCACCTGTGAGCAGCAGCAGACCGGTCGCGATCATCATGATCCCGCCGATCCGCATCACCCATGTGTAGTGCCGCTTGATCCAGCCGAAGGCGCCGAGCGCCTTGCGGAAGGCGACCGCGGCGACGATGAACGGCAGACCGAGACCGACGCAGTACGCGACAGACAGTACGGCCCCGCGGCCCGCGCTTCCCTCGTTGAGCGCGAGGGCCTGCACCGACGCGAGGGTCGGGCCGATGCACGGGGCCCAGCCCACTCCGAACAGGGCGCCGAGCAGCGGAGCGCCGACCAGCCCGGTCGCCGGCTTCTTGTGGAAGCGGAACTCGCGCTGGGTGAGCCAGGGCATCAGCCCCATGAAGAACACGCCCAGCAGGACCATCAGCACGCCGAGGACCTTGGACAGCACGTCCCGGTGTCCCAGCAGGGAGTTGCCGAAGTAGCCGAAGAAGGCGCCGCCGGAGACGAAGACGACCGTGAAGCCGAGGACGAACAGCGACGCGCCGAGGACCATCCGGCCGCGCCTGGCGTCGGCCAGGTCGGTGCCGGTGACGCCGGTCACATAGGAGAGGTAGCCGGGCACCAGGGGCAGGACGCACGGCGAGAAGAAGGAGACGAGTCCGCCGAGGACGGCGATGGGCAGCGCGAGGAGCAGTGCGCCGCCGAACACCGTCTCGTTCATGCCGGACGCTGCGGCCAGAACTTCCACAGGATCACTGCTCCGCGATCAACGGGTCGATCATCTTGCGGAGTTCCTCGTCGTCCAGCGCCTTGAGCGAGCGCGCCGCGATCTTCCCTTCCCGGTCGAGGACGATCGTGGAGGGAATGGCCTGCGGGTTGAGGCTGCCCTTGGGGAAACCGTTGACGATCAGTTTCCCGATCGGGTCGTAGAGGCTCGGATATCCGACGCCGTAATCCTTCTCGAAGGCGAGGGCGGGACCCTTCTGCGGGTCGCGGGTGTTGATCCCGACGAACTCGACGCCGTCCGCCTTCGTCTCCTTGGCGACCTTCGCGAAATAGGGGGCCTCGGAACGGCAGGGGGCGCACCATGATCCCCAGACGTTCATCACGACGACCTTGCCCTTGAGGTCGGCGATGTCGAGGTGTCCGCCGTCGAGGGTCTCGCCCGCGAGCTTCTTGGGGGCCTGGCGCTCGCCCTTGGCGACCGTGTCGATGCCACCGGTCCCGGTGACGAAGTTCGTGTCACCGCCGCCTCCGGACTTCCCACCGTCGCCGCAGGCGGACAGGGTGAGCGCACCTGCGGCGACCAGGGCGGTCAGCAGGGCGGCGCGGGGGGCACGGCTAAGGCTCATGTGAAAAGTTTCGCATGGCCCTGGAGGGGATCTTCCGCACCCCCCTGGGTGCCCGTTAAGGGCCGTTGTCAAGCGGCCTTAAAGAATGCGTTCCAACCGCCCGCCGGCGCTTGACCGGTCCCGAGCGTACGCAGCTTGGCGAGTACCTGCGGATCCTGCACATCGAGCCAGTCGCAGAACTGCCGGAAGGACACCAGCCGTACGTCCTTCTTCCCGGCCATGCCTTTGAGGGCCTCCTCCACGGCGTCCATGTAGATGCCGCCGTTCCACTGTTCGAAGTGGTTGCCTATGAAGAAGGGTGCGCGATTGGTCTCGTAGGCCCGCTGGAATCCGGCGAGATAGGCGTCCCGCGCCTGCTTCTTCCAGCCCGGATAGCGGGAGGGCATGCCGTTGGTCGAGTTCTTCGACTGATTGGCCAGCATGTTGTAGTCCATGGACAGGACTTCGAAGGTCTGGCCGGGGAACGGGACCGACTGGAGCGGCAGGTCCCACAGGCCGAGCTGCTTCCCGGGCCACATCTGGTGGCCGCCGGGCGAGCTGGCGTCGTAGCGCCAGCCGAGCCGCTTGGCCGTTGGCAGCAGCTTGTCCTGCCCGAGCAGACAGGGGGTGCGGCCGCCGACGAGTTCCTTGCGGTAGTCGAAGGGCAGCGGATCGATGTCGTGCCAGCCGCTGTTGGTGCGCCATTCGGTGACGAACTTCACAGCCTGGTCGATCTCGCTCTGCCAGTCCGCGGAGGTCCAGTTGCCGACCGACCCGGAGCCGCCGCAGAAATGCCCGTTGAAGTGGGTGCCTATCTCATGGCCGTCGAGCCATGCCTGGCGTATGCACTTCAGCGTGTCCTTGATGTGGTCGTCCGTGAGATAACCGATGTCGGACGCGCCGATGGTGTTGTTGGGCGGCCGGTAGAGCGACTTCTTCGATTCGGGCAGCAGATAGATGCCGGAGAGGAAGAAGGTCATTCCCGCGCCGTGGTCCCTGGCGAGTTCCAGGAAACGGGGGAAGAGGCCGTTGCCGACCTCGCCCGCGCCGTCCCAGGAGAAGATCACGAATTGCGGCGGCGTCTGGCCCGGTTCGAGCGGGACGGGCTTCGGCGGCTGATGCGGCTGCTTTCCGGTGTCGGCGGTGGAGCCGTCCCCGATCAGCCGCACGGGGCTCTTCGACGGGGAGGGGCTGCTGCCGCCCTTGCCCTGGCCGACCCCCTTGGCCGGGTCGGTATGTCCGCTCCCGCCGAAGCCGTTGGAGCCGCAGCCCGCCACCCCGATGGCCGCTGCGGCCCCAAGTCCCGCTCCCAGCAATCCCCTTCGGCTGATCTCCCGCATATCGTCCCCATCCACGCTCTCCTGGTCACGAGAGCAGTTGCTCGAACCGGCGAACAAACCGGCACAAGCTGAGATGCGCTGTGGAACTCGCGGGTTCCGGGGACTTCTGCTTATTTTTCTTCAATACGGGAGATCGAATACGGGCGGCTACGCGCCGAATGCCTTGCTCTTGCCCTTCACCGGCTTGGCGCCGGCGAGAAGATGCGGCGGCACAAGATCCCGGGCCGGTTCCGTGTAGCCCACGGACACGATCCGGTTGCCCTCGTACGTGAACGTGGTCAGCGAGGCCAGCGTGCACTGACGGCGCCGCGGGTCGTGCCACAGCCGACGGCGCTCAACGAAACTGCGCACGGTCCAGATGGGCAGCTGGTGGCTGACGCACACGGCCTCATGACCGCGCGCGGCGTCCCGTGCCGCGTCCAGTGCCGCCATCATCCGCACGACCTGCTCCACGTACGGCTCGCCCCACGACGGGCGGAACGGGTTGGTCAGATGCCGCCAGTTGCCCGGCTTGCGCAGCGCGCCGTCGCCGACGCCGAACGTCTTGCCCTCGAAGACGTTGCCCGCCTCGATCAGCCGCTCGTCCGTCTCCAGAGGGAGGCCGTGGCCCTTGGCGATGGGCATGGCCGTCTCCTGCGCACGCTCCAGCGGGGAGGCCACGACATGGGTGATGTCCCGGCCGGAGAGGTGCTCGGCGACCCGGTCGGCCATCTGCCGCCCGAGCTCGGAGAGGTGGTACCCGCTGCGGCGGCCGTAGAGGACACCGTCGGGGTTGTGCACCTCGCCGTGGCGCATCAGGTGCACGACGGTGGTCTCGCCGTTGTCACGCCGGACGTCCTCGTCCATCGCCGCGGCACGCTCCAGCGCCGCCTCGACGGCGCTGTCCTCGGGCGTCAGGGCGCCGGAGCCGGCGTCCCGCGCCGGACGGTTGCCGCCGCTCATGCCGTGGCCTCCGCGGCGGCGCGGGCGGCGGCGGGCAGGGCGGCGGCGATCCGCTCGATCGCCCGCTCGTCGTGCGCGGTCGACACGAACCAGGACTCGAAGGCGGACGGCGGCAGGTAGACGCCCTGGGAGAGCATCGAGTGGAAGAAGGCGTTGAAGCGGAACGCCTCCTGCTTCTTGGCGTCCTCGTAGTCCCTGACCTCGGTCGGGGTGAAGAAGACGGAGAACATGTTGGACGCCGTCTGCAGCCGGTGGGCGACGCCCTCCTTGGTGAGCGCGTCCGTCAGCAGGGCCTGGATCTCCTTCGAGACCGCGTTCACCTTCTCGTAGGCGGCGTCGTCGAGGAGCCGCAGCTGCGCGAGGCCGGCGGCGGTGGCGACCGGGTTACCGGACAGGGTGCCCGCCTGGTAGACCGGGCCCGCCGGGGCGAGGTGCGCCATGACGTCCTTGCGGCCGCCGAACGCCGCGGCGGGGAAGCCGCCGCCCATGACCTTGCCGAAGGTCATCAGGTCGGGCGCGACACCGTCGACGCCGTACCAGCCGGCCTTCGAGGTACGGAAACCGGTCATCACCTCGTCGGAGATGTAGAGCGCGCCGTTCTGCGCGCACGCCGCCTTGAGGCCCTCGTTGAAACCGGGCCGGGGCGGGACGACGCCCATGTTGCCGGGGGACGCCTCGGTGATCACGCAGGCGATCTGGCCGGCGTTGGCGTGGAACGCGGCGTGCACGGCCTCGAGGTCGTTGTACGGCAGCACGATGGTGTCACCGGCCTGGGCGCCCGTGACCCCGGGCGTGTCGGGCAGGCCGAACGTCGCCACACCGGAACCGGCGGCGGCCAGCAGGGCGTCGACGTGCCCGTGGTAGCAGCCGGCGAACTTGATGATCTTGGGCCGGCCGGTGAAACCGCGGGCCAGCCGGATCGCGGACATGGTCGCTTCCGTACCGCTGGAAACCAGCCGAACCTGCTCGACCGGCTCGACACGGGCCACGATCTCCTCGGCGAGGGCGACCTCTCCCTCGCCCGGCGTGCCGAACGACGTGCCGCGCGCGACCGCCGCCTGCACCGCCTCGATCACGGCCGGGTGGGAGTGCCCGAGGATCATCGGCCCCCACGAGCACACGAGGTCGACATACTCGCGCCCGTCGGCATCGGTGAGGTACGGACCGGTACCGGACACCATGAACCGGGGCGTACCGCCCACAGCACGGAAGGCACGGACGGGAGAGTTCACGCCGCCGGGCGTCACGAGGGACGCGCGGTCGAAAAGCGTCTGCGAAACTGGGGCGTCATAGGGAAAGCTCACGGAATCCATGGTCTCAGAGGCTCGGACGTATCTGCGGACAGGTGTTTCACCGCACGTTCGTGGGGGAGGTCACTGTCACGATGATCGGGTTGCGCGGCGGGGGCTGCGAGTGGTCGGGTGGAGATATGCATCGCGGTGGCGGACTGGGCGAGGGGACCGACGACCTGGGTCCTGAGCCTGCCCGGCGCGGAAAGCACCGGCGAGGCGAAGGGGACGAGCCCGCGGGAGGCAGGAGCGGCCGAGTGGGGGTGACCTACAAATACTTCGGCGCGCCCGACGGAGCCACCGCAGCTCGGGTGCCGATTTCGATGCGCCCCGAGGAGCTCGGCGGCGACGAGCTCGGCATGGGCGGAATGTTCACGAAGATCAAGCCGGAGACCATAGCCGCCATGGTGCTCACCGGCATCCAGGGCATGCCGCTGAACAAGGTGCCGCCGCTGGAGCTCGTCGTACTGCACCCCGACTACGCGGTGGTGAAGCTTCCGATGACCGTGGTCGACCCGCTGCGTGGCATCGGCGAGGAGTCGGTGGGCGCGGCGGCGTTCATATGGTCGACGGTCCCGGACCGGGGCGGCCCGAGGGACGCGTTCAACGTGTACCAACTGCTCCACGAATGGCAGGATTTCTCCCACCGGCTGCACGAGGCGGGGCACCAGCCGTACTGCCTGGTCTGGCCCTGACCCCTGGTCTTCCCGGGGTTCGGGCGGGGCCTCCGGTCCCGTCCTCGTCCTGCGCCCGGAGGGGCAGTCCGCCGGGCGACGCGGCGGGTGTGCCGCGGTGGACGGGCTGCGCCTGTCTTCCCGCCCCAGCGCGTCCGGCCGTTCCGGGCCCGGCCCGCGCGCCTTCTTCCTGACCACCCTCCTCCGGTAGTCCGGCCGTCGTGCGCGAGCGAACGTGGCACAGACCGTGCTTCGGGCCGACAACCGCGCTCCCGGCCTCCGCATGCCGTCAGCGAGGAAGGTTCCGATGCCCCCGAACTCGAAGTCCACGCCGACGGAGCCGGTGACCGGCGCCCCCGGGAGGCCGGCGGACACTCGCGGCCACCTCGCCGCCGCGGGCCCCGACTTCGCCGTCGTCACTCCATGACCCGGCGGCACGGCGGCGTCTCATGACGCATCCCGGAACGCTCGTCCTCATCATGGCCGTGGCCGTGCCGGCTCCGCTCCTCGCCTACCGCGTCGGCCGGTGATCCGCGTCCCGCTGGTCATCTTCGAGGTCGCCATCGGCATCGGCCCTGGACCGGGCCGCGGTGCTGGTCGGCGCCGCCATGCTCTCCGTCCTCGCCCTGCCGCCGGCGGCCGTGTGGCTGCGGTGGGCGCACGGCCCGGCGGGCCGGGCCGGAGCCCGGCCCGCCCGGGGTACGGCGGAGCGCACGGAGGCGTGGTGCACCGGCGTCGTGGAGCCGGTCGGTCCGCGGAGACCGCGCGCGGCTCGGCCACCGGCTGCGCGGCGCCGGGCTCGTCCGTGCAGGGCCGACCCGCTCCCGACCCTGCCTGGTCCTGGCGCCGCACGCTGTCCGTGCGGCCGGCGTCAGGCGCCGGGCGCCGGGGCTCGTCCGTGCAGGGCGGCCGGGCTCATGCCCCTGCCTGTTCTTGGCGCCGCACGCTGTCCGTGCAGCCGGCGTCAGGCGTCGGGTCGGGCGCCAGCGCCGGCGCCGGGCTCGTCCGTGCAGGGCGGCCGGGCTCATGCCCCTGCCTGTTCCTGGCACCGCACGCTGTCCGTGCAGCCTGCGTCAGGCGTCGGGTCGGGCGTCGGCGCCAGGAGCCGGACGTCGGCGTCAGGGCCGGGAGCCGGGCGTCGGCGTCAGGCGCCGGGCGTCAGGCGCGGATGAGTTCCGCCGCGCCGAAGGACACGTCGAACCGGTCGCACCAGATGGTCACGCTGCTGTAGCGGGCCGGGTCGACGCCGGCGGGCAGGGCGTAGTTCTGGTCGCCCTTGTTGCCCTTGAGCTTGCCGAGGCTCACGTAGGCCCCGTCGTCGAAGACGTGCCAGCCCGCCCGGCCTTCCTTGACCGGCGCGTCGGTCAACCAGACGCGCAGGTCGGGGCCGTTGCTGGTGTCCAGGTTCTCCAGCCGGACGGTGTGGGAGCCGTCGGGCAGCCGGAGCAGCCGCACGGTGCCGGACGTCTTGTGCTCGTGGCTGATCAGCTCGCCGGCCGCCAGTTTCGCCGGCCCTGCCGGTGTCGACGGCGACGCGGAGGCCGACGGCCCGCTCGGCGCGGCGGACGGCGACGCGGCGGCCCCGCCCGACGGCGCTGCCCCGACCGAAGTCCCCGGCAGCGCCTCCCGCACCGTCTCGTCCTGCCAGATCTTCCACGGCTGGAACCAGTACAGCCCCACGACGGCCGCCACCACGACCACCGCCACCACCGCGACACCGGCCGGCCTGCCGAGTACCGAGCGCATGCGTCCCATCCCCGCCTCCTAGAACTGCCTTTGCAGGCTTCTCATTCAACGAGATCCCGCACCGCCACGGCGCCTGGAAGTTATGACGGTTCCCTTACGCCGCCGCCACGGACGGCCGGCTGCGCCCGGCCGCCCCGTCGTTCGACCCCCGTGCCGCTCCGCCGTTCGGCCGTTCCGCCGTTCCGCCCGACCCGAGGGCGCCACGTCGTGAGGCGTGCCCGGGCGGGTACTCCGGCGGCTGGCATCATCGGCATCCAGCCGACCACTGGAGTTCGCCGCCATGCCACTGCCGCGCATCGGAGTCGTCATCGTGACCATGGGCACGCGACCGCGTGAACTGGACGCACTGCTCGCGTCGGTGGGCGGACAGGACGTCCCCCCGGCGCGGATCGTGCTGGTCGGCAACGCGACTCCGCTCACCGACGTGTCGGCGGACGTGACCAAGATCCCGCTCGAGGAGAACCTGGGCTGCCCCGGTGGGCGGAACGTCGGGCTGCGGGCGCTGCTCGAGTCGGGTGACGTGGACGTCGTCGTCGAACTGGACGACGACGGGCTGCTCATCGCCGACGACGTCTTCCGCAAGGTGCAGCGGTTGTACGCGGCGGATCCGGCGCTCGGAATCGTGTCCTTCCGCGTCGCCGACGAACTCGGTGAGACGCAGCGGCGGCACGTGCCGCGGCTGAGGGCCGGTGACCCCATGCGGCGCGGGCCGGTGACCGCCTTCCTCGGAGGTGGCCATGCCCTGTCGGTGCCGATGCTCGCCGAGATCGGCACCTGGCCGGAGCACTTCTTCTTCTGCCACGAGGAGACCGACCTCGCCTGGCGCGCCCTCGACGCGGGCTGGAAGATCCTCTACGAACCCGACCTCGTCCTCCAGCACCCCAAAACCTCCCCGGCCAGGCACGCGGTGTACCACCGCTTCACCGCTCGCAACCGGGTCTGGCTGGCCAGGCGACGGCTCCCGCTCCCCCTGGTGCCGGTCTACCTGGGCGTATGGATCCTGCTCCACCTGGTCCGCACCCGTTCCGTGTCCGGGCTGGGAGCCTGGGCCGCGGGGCTTCTCGAAGGAATGCGCACGCCGTGCGGAGGTCGTCGGCCGATGAAATGGCGCACCGTGTGGCACATGACCCGGCTCGGCCGGCCCCCGGTCGTCTGACCCGGCCCGGCCGGCCGCCGGTCGTCTGAACCGGCTCGGCCGGCCCCCGGTCGTCCTGCGGCGGCCGGGCCCGATCGGCAGGTCCCCAGGAGGAACCGCTACGGCCGTTGCCATCCCGGGTCGCGGCCGATCAGGGCCAGCAGGCGGTCGAGGTCGGACGCCCCGGCGCCGCCGTCGGGCAGGGGGAACTCCTCGCCGAAGGCGCCCATCTTCCGTCCGGTGGGAGCGAGCTCTTCGCAGGACCGGAACGCTTCGGCGACGACGACTGGGTCGGGCGTGTAGTCCTGTCCGGTGGCACGGGCGAGGTCCCAGGCGTGCACCGTGAGGTCGTCGAGGGCCATCCGGCCGACGGTGGCCGCCGGCAGACCCATGGCGCCCGACGTGCCCTCCTCCGCGCCGGGCTCCGCCCATGCCTTCACCAGTGCGGCCGTCTCCTTCTCGAATGCGGCACGCCAGTCGCCCTGCCCGACGTAGTCCGGTGTGGCGGAGAAATCCGCCTCCTTCTTCGCCGCCAGGAACTGGAAGTTGACCATGACGTGGAACAGGTGGTTCGTCAGGCCGCGCACGTCGTACTCGGAGCACGGGGTGGGGTGGCCGAGCTGTTCGTCGGTGATGCCGCACACCACCGGAACGGAGCGCTCTGCGGCCGCTGCGAGCAGTTCACTGAGGGGTTTCGTCATACGTTCACGGTAGGCACCGCCACCCCGGCCGCGTATTGAAGAAACGCGACACCCGGCGGTCCTAGGATCGGAACATGACCGGTCCGCGGCGCGACACACGAGGCATCGTGGAGGCCCGTGAACTCTTCGCGCGGGTCCGTTTCCGGCGACGCCAGCCCCACCCCGCCCTGCGCCCGTATCTCGAGCACTACTGGCTGATCGACTGGGACCTGACCGAGCCGTACGCCTCCCATGTGGTTCCCCACCCGTCGGTCAACGTGGTCTTCCAGCGGTACGCCGACGAGCCCGCCCGTGCCGAGGTCGCCGGTATCGGGTTGGAGTTGTTCACGCAGAAGCTGGCGGGGCGTGGCCGGGTCTGCGGGGTGCAGTTCCGGCCCGGCGGCTTCCGGCCGTTCGCGCCGGACCGGCCGGTGTCGGACTGGACGGGACAGCGGCTGCCGATCGGTGACGTGTTCCTGCCGGGTCGCGACGAGGAGACGCTTCGCACCGCCGCGCACGCCGTCGTGGACCCGGATGACGAGGACGCCAGGGTGGCCGCGCTGGACGCCTTCCTGCTCGGGCTCGACCCGCAGCCGGACCCCCGGGCGGAGCTCGCCATGGAGCTCGTCGAGCGGGTCCGTTCCGACCGTTCCGTGCGGCGTGTTTCCCAACTCGCCGACATGGCCGGCCTGTCGGCCCGGGCCCTGCAGCGTCTCTTCGCCGGCTGGGTGGGCGTGGGGCCCAAGTGGGTCATCCTGCGCTACCGCATCCACGAGGCACTGGAGCGCGCCGAACAGGCGGAGCAGGCCGGGCAGGCCCGGCCTGCCGACGGAACGACCGGTGGGACGGTGGAGCGACCGGCGGGCGGACCCGGAAGCGGTGTCGACTGGGCCGCGCTCGCCGACGACCTGGGTTACAGCGATCAGGCGCATCTCGTAAGGGACTTCACGGCGACGGTCGGCGTCCCCCCGTCGGCGTACACGAGGGCAGCGCGGTAGCCGAACGGCCGGGCCGCTGTCGTACCCGGGCCCTACAGTGCGGACATGGACGGCAAAGTGATCCCGGTACGCATCGAGCCATGGTCCGAGGACGACCTCGGTCTGCTCCGGGCGGCGAACGCCCCCGAGCTGATGGACCACCTCGGCGGCCCGGAGACGGAGGAGCAGCTCCTCAACCGCCATCGGCGGTACGTCGACCTGAGCGCGGACCGCACCGGGCGCGGCCGGATGTTCCGCATAGTCCTGGAGACCGGCGAGGGGGACGGCGGTCGGGCCGCGGGCACGGTCGGCTTCTGGGAGCAGACCTGGGAGGACGAGCAGGTCTACGAGACGGGATGGAGCGTGCTGCCCGCGTTCCAGGGCCTCGGGATCGCTACGGCGGGGACGCTGGCGGTCGTCGAGGCGGCGCGGGCCGAGCGGAAGCACCGGTTCCTGCACGCCTTCCCGTCCGTCTCCAACGCCCCGTCGAACGCGGTGTGCAGGAAGGCGGGCTTCTCCCTCGTCGGCGAGTGCGATTTCGAGTACCCGCCGGGCAATCTGCTGCGCAGCAACGACTGGTGCCTCGACCTGGGGCCGACGCACGGGTGAACCGGACGCACGGGTGAGCCAGGTGCGGCCCCGCGCCGCCGTCATCCGGGAGGCGCGGCGTCCGGCGGCGGCGTCCAGGGGCGCCCGGTGCTGCGGCGCCGCCCGGCGCGGCCCGGTACGTCCGCCCGGCGTGGTGGCCGGTGCGGCACCGCCGGGGAAAGCGCTGGCCGCTCCACCACCGCCTTTGACATGCTGGGCGCTGTGAACGGACCGGAGATCACCGTCGACGTCGCCCCCGAGCTGCGTCTCTTCGTCCCGTCGGACTACCGCCAGGGCCCTACGGCCCTGACCACCGACGGCTCCTCGACGCTCGGCCATGTCGTGGAATCCCTGGGCGTGCCACTCACCGAGGCGGGCCGGCTGATGGTCGACGGCCGCCAGGTCCCCACCTCGCACATCCCGGGCGCGGGTGAGCACGTCGAGGTGCACGGCGTGGACCGCCCGCAGCAGGTGCCCGGCGCCCCGCTCCGCTTCCTGCTCGACGTCCACCTCGGCACGCTGGCCCGGCGGCTCCGTCTGCTCGGTGTCGACGCGGCGTACGAGAACGAGGACATCGGCGACCCGGCGCTCGCCACGCTCTCCGCGAAGGAGCGGCGGGTGCTGCTCTCGCGCGACCGCGGGCTGCTGCGCCGCCGCGAGATCTGGGCGGGCGCGTACGTGTACAGCGACCGGCCCGACGACCAACTGCGGGACGTGCTCCAGCGTTTCGCCCCCACGCTCGCACCCTGGACGCGGTGCACGGCCTGCAACGGCCCGCTGAAGGAGGCGGACAAGGACTCCGTGCAGGAACAGCTTCAGCACGGCACGCAGCGCACGTACGACGTCTTCGCCCAGTGCACGGCCTGTGGCCGGGTGTACTGGCGCGGCGCCCACCACGCCCGCCTCGAGGCGATCGTCACGGACGCACTGCGCGCCTCGGGCGCGTAGGACCGGCCGGCCCCCGGGCGCCGCCTGTGGGTTTCCGGCCGGTGGTCCGGACCTGTCCCGGGCCGGGTTGCCGGACCCGCCGTCGCCTGCGCCGCCCTCGGGACCCGCCTCCGGCCGCGGGGTGCGGGACCCACCCCCGGTTACGGCTGCGCTAGCGCCTCCGGCACCGCTCACACCGTCCGAGAGCCCGCTTCCGGCCGCGCCTGCGGCCCCGCTTCCGCGCACGGCTCCGTGAGATAGCGCTGCACCGTCGGGGCGAGCCAGCCGACGACCTCGTCGTGGGTCATCTCCACTGCGGGCGGGAACCGCAGCACGTACCGGGCCATCGCCATGCCGACTATCTGGGAGGCGATGAGCGCCGCGCGGCGCGGCGCTTCGGCGGGATCGGGGCACAGCGCGAGGGCGACCGGCCCCAGCTGATCACGGAAGATCGCGCGGGCGCGCTCCGCCGCCACCTCGTTCGTGACGGCCGCGCGCAGCAGCGCCGTCAGGACCTCGTCCTGCTCCCAGCGGTCGAGAAAGTGGGTGACGAGGGCCGCTCCCGCGTGCCGGACGGGGAGCGCGCCCAGCTCCGGCAGCCGCAGGTCGAACTCGGAGGCGGCCGCGAAGAGTCCCTCCTTGTTGCCGTAGTAGCGCATCACCATCGAGGGGTCGATTCCCGCGTCGCGTGCGATCGCGCGGATCGTCGCCCGCTCGTACCCGTCGGCGGCGAAACGCTCGCGGGCGGCTTCGAGGATGGCGGCCCTGGTCACGTCCGACCGGCGGGGTGCGCCGGGTGCTTCCGTCGTCATGCCAACAACTGTAGGCCAACGAGTGTTGACAATCCAGAGCAGGGGCCCCTAACGTTGCCAACAAGCGTTGACCAACAGATGTTGACTTACAAGCGTTGACCCATCGGCGCAGCCCTTCGGCGCCCGGACCAGGAGGCAGCCATGACCGGCAGGCCCAGCACCGGAAGCACGAACGTTCACCGGACCTCGCCGCAGGCCACTCCGACCACCGAACCCGCCGCGCACCCGGGCGGCGCCGGGTTCGACACCGACGTCCTGGTCGTAGGGGCGGGCCCCACCGGGATGCTGCTCGCCGGCGACCTGGCCGCCGCGGGAGTCGGCGTCACGCTGATCGAGCGCCGCCCCCACGAGAGGAGCAACATCACCCGCGCCTTCGGCGTGCACGCACGCACCCTGGAGCTGCTCGACGCCCGCGGCCTCGCCGACGAACTGGTGCGGCAGGGCACTCCGATCACCGGCCTCAGGCTGTTCCGGCGCCTGTCCCTCGACCTGTCCCGGCTGCCCTCACGCTTCCCGTTCCTCCTCATCACCCCGCAGTACGAGGTGGAGAAGCTGCTGGAGCGCCGCGCGGTCGCCGCCGGCGTCGAATTCCGGTACGGGACGGAGCTCACCGGCCTCGAGCTCTCCGGCTCCTCCGTCACCGCGCACACGACGGACGCGACCGGCACCCGGACCACTCTTCGCGCGCGCTACGCGGTCGGCGCCGACGGCGTGCGCAGCACCGTGCGCGAGGCGATCGGCCTGCCCTTCCCCGGCGTCTCCGTGATCAGGTCCATCGTGCTCGCCGATGTGAAGCTCGCCGAAGAGCCCGCCGACCTCCTCACGGTCAACGGCGTGGGGGACGCGTTCGCCTTCATCGCCCCCTTCGGTGACGGCTGGTACCGCGTCATGGGCTGGAACCGCGGCCGTCAGGTGGCGGACGACGAGCCCGTCGGCCTCGACGAGGTCCGCGACATCGCCCGCCGCGCCCTCGGGACCGACTTCGGGATGCACGACGCCCGCTGGATCTCCCGGTTCCACAGCGACGAACGCCAGGCGCCGTCCTACCGCAAAGGCCGCGTCTTCCTCGCCGGCGACGCCGCCCACGTCCACTCCCCCGCCGGCGGCCAAGGAATGAACACCGGCCTCCAGGACGCGGCGAACCTCTCCTGGAAGCTCGCCTCCGTCGTCCTGGGCCGCGCCCCCGACCCCGAAGTCCTCCTGGACAGCTACGAGTCGGAGCGCCACCCGGTCGGCGCCGCGGTCCTGCGCAGCAGCGGCGCCATCGTGCGCCTCGCCATGGCTCGCACCCCCCTCCGGCGTGCGGCACGCTCACTGGCCGCCGCCTTCCTGAGCGCCGTCCGCCCCGCCTCCGCCAAGGCGATGGGCATGATCTCGGGCATCGGCATCTCGTACGACGCACCCCGCGGCTCCCACCGCCTCACCGGACGGCGCGCGCCCGACCTGCGCCTGACCGAGGGCAGGCTCTACGAGCTGCTCCGCGGGGGCGAGTTCGTCCTGGTGGCGCCTCCCGGCGGCGAGCCCGACGTCCCGCCCGTCCCCGGCCGTGTCATACGGGCCCACTGGACGACGGACCGGCGCACCGCGCTCCTCGTCCGCCCCGACGGCTACATCGCCTGGGCGTCGGGAGCCGGCACACCCCGGTGACCCGGCAGGACCACGGCGATCCGGCAGGGCCCGGCCGTCAGAAGACGTACGGGTCCCCGGTGGCGGGGACCAGCACGCGGTGCGTGTCGTTCTCCGGGTTCCGGTCGCTCGCCCCGCCGTTCCACGCGGTGGCGACGTGCAGCACGACCTCGTGCGGGCTGCCCGCCGTGCCCAGCTCCAGGCCGAGGGTCCGGCCCGGACCGTTCACGGGCAGGGCGCCCGTCGCACACAGCAGCTCCCGTTCGGCAGCCCGCAGGCACCCGCGCGGCAGGTTCGGTGTACCGGCCGGCGGCACGGACAGCGTGAGACGCACGGTCACCCCGGCGAGTGCAGAGGGACCGTGGTTCAGCGTCGTCACAGAGATCGCGATCCGCCCGTCGGTCAGCGAGACCCGGCCGTGGTGCGCCACGTCGGCCTCCGGCGCGATGCCCGCGACACCGACGCCGCTTCCCGCACCGGCGCCGTCGACACCAGCGCCGTCCGCACCTCCACTGCCGACGCCACCGCCGTCCACACCCCCGCTGCCGAGGCCACCGCCGTCCACACCCCCGCTGCCGACACCCGCACTCGCCGCCTCCGCACCGACCACCAGCAGTACGGCCGCGGCCCCCACCGACAGGGCCCTTCGCATCGCATACATGAGCCAGAAGATACCTATTGCCCGAAAATACGAGTGATTGCCCGGGAACTCCGGCGCGTCCTGCCGACTTATTCTGGCGGCGTCGCGATCACCATCGATCACACGCGCGAGGAGCTACGACATGAGCACCGCTGGGACACCCGTCGCCGTCGTCACCGGAGCCAGCAGCGGCATCGGTGCGGCCACCGGGCGCCAACTGGCCGCCGCCGGCTATCACGTGGTCCTCACCGCCCGCCGCAAGGACCGCATCGAGGCGCTCGCCGCGGAGCTCACCGCCGCCGGACACCGGGCCACCGCCTACGCCCTCGACGTCACGGACCGCCCCGCCGTCGACTCCTTCGCCGCCACCCTGGACCGCTGCGACGTACTGGTGAACAACGCCGGAGGAGCCTTGGGCGCCGACCCCGTCGCCACCGGCGATCCCGCCGACTGGCGCCGCATGTTCGAGGTCAACGTCATCGGCACGCTCCACCTCACCCAGGCCCTGCTGCCGGCCCTGACCGCGAGCGGCGACGGCACGGTCGTGATCCTCTCGTCCACCGCGGGCCTCAGCACCTACGAGGGCGGCGGCGGTTACGTCGCGGCCAAGCACGGCGAACACGTCCTCGCCGAGACCCTCCGGCTGGAGATCGTCGGCACCCCGGTCCGGGTGATCGAGATCGCCCCGGGCATGGTCAGGACCGAGGAGTTCGCGACCACCCGCTTCCGCGGGGACACCGACAAGGCCGCCAAGGTCTACGCGGGTGTGGCCGAGCCGCTCACCGCCGACGACGTGGCGGACACCATCACCTGGGCCGTCACCCGCCCGTCGCACGTCAACATCGATCTGCTGGTCGTCAGGCCCCGCGCCCAGGCGTCCAACTCGAAGGTCCACAGGGAGCTGTGATGACCCAGGCCCCGACCATCACCCGGCTGACCCCGGCTTCGCTGCCCGCCGCCGCCCCCGATCTCGCCGCACTGCTCCTCGACGCGGTGGACGACGGCGCCTCCGTGGGCTTCACCTCCTCCCTCACCTCCGCACAGGCCGAGGCCTGGTGGCGGGCCCTCGCCCCCGACCTCACCGACGAACGCGTGGTCCTGTGGGCCGCCCACGACGGCGGCCGGCTCATAGGCACCGTGCAGCTCAGACTCGAGACGTCCCCCAACGGCCGGCACCGCGCCGAGATGGCCAAGCTCCTGGTCCACCGCACGGCCCGGGGGCGCGGCGTCGCCCGTCGCCTCCTCGCCACGGCCGAAGCGTTCGCCGCCGAGTCAGGCCGCACCCTGCTGATGCTGGACACCCAGACCGGCAGCACGGCGGAGAGCCTCTACCGCACCGCGGGCTGGTCGGTCCTCGGCACGCTCCCCGACTACGCCGCGGACCCTTCCGGCGCGCTGCGTCCGACGACGTTCTTCCACAAGTCCCTGCCGGTGGCGAGCGGCTGAGACGTGGAGCGGCCCCGGACCGCTCCGGTCCGGGGCCCCGCCGGGGAAGTACAGGGCCGGGCCACTCGGCCGCGGCCCGTCCCCCTTCGCCCCCGGCCCTTCGCCCTTCGCTGCCGGCCCTCAGCCCTTCACACAGACGACCTGCTTCAGCTTCGCGACGACCTCGACCAGGTCCCGCTGCTGGTCGATGACCTTTTCGATCGGCTTGTACGCGCCCGGGATCTCGTCGACGACGCCGGAGTCCTTGCGGCACTCCACGCCCCGCGTCTGCTCCTCCAGGTCACGCGCCGAGAAACGCCGCTTCGCCGCGTTCCGGCTCATCTTGCGGCCGGCGCCGTGCGAGGCCGAGTTGAAGGACGCCTCGTTGCCGAGGCCCTTCACGATGTACGAGCCGGTGCCCATCGATCCGGGGATGATCCCGAAGTCACCGCTGCCGGCCCGGATCGCGCCCTTGCGGGTGACCAGCAGGTCCATGCCCGCGTACCGCTCCTCCGCCACGTAGTTGTGGTGGCAGCTGATCTCCTGCTCGAAGCCGACCTTGGCCTTCCTGAACTCCTTGCGGATCACTTCCTTGAGGAGCCCCATCATGACCGCGCGGTTGTACTTGGCGTACTCCTGCGCCCAGAACAGGTCGTTGCGGTAGGCCGCCATCTGCGGGGTGTCCGAGACGAACACCGCCAGATCGCGGTCGACCAGCCCCTGGTTGTGGGGGAGCTTCTGCGCCTCACCGATGTGGTGTTCCGCGAGCTCCTTGCCGATGTTCCGCGAACCGGAGTGCAGCATGAGCCATACCGAACCCGACGTGTCGATGCACACTTCGACGAAGTGGTTTCCGCCGCCCAGCGTGCCCATCTGCTTCGTCGCCCGCTCCCGGCGGAACTTCACCGCGTCGGCCACCGAGTCGAACCGGTCCCAGAGACTGTCCCAGCCGCCGGCCTGGAGGCCGTACACCCTGCCGGGGTCGACCATTTCGTCGTGCATGCCGCGCCCCACCGGGATGGCCTGCTCGATCCGGGTACGGAGCCGCGAGAGGTCACCCGGCAGGTCGTTGGCCGTCAGCGACGTCCGCACCGCCGACATACCGCAGCCGATGTCGACGCCGACGGCGGCCGGGCAGACCGCCCCGTGCATCGCGATCACCGAGCCGACGGTGGCGCCCTTGCCGTAGTGGACGTCCGGCATCACGGCGAGGCCCTTGATCCACGGCAGCGTGGCCACGTTGCGCAGCTGCTGCAGCGCGACGTCCTCCACCGTCGAAGGGTCGGTCCACATGCGGATCGGGACCTTGGCGCCCGGCATCTCCACGTACGACATAGTTACTCGATTCCCCCGAAATGGACTGAAACGCAAATGACGTGACCAATGGCGGCGAAAGACTCGACAGACCGGCGGCCACGGCAGCGTGTGCGATAGACATTGTGTCCACCGGCCTCCGAAGGGCGGCAACCAGTTTTCGCCGCGAGAGCGGCGCGGAGCACAGACAGAAGGGAGCCCGGGCGTGCAACGAAAGGCGTACGTGCCCGGCGTGGCGGCGCTTCTCGCGGCGCTCGTGACCGGCTGCACCGCCGGCGACGGCACCGAAGGCTCCGACATCGACGCCAAGGTCAACGGGGCCAAGGCCTCCGCGGCGCCCCCCGGCAAGTACCGCACGCTTCTCGAGCCGTGCGGGTCCGTCGGGCTCTCCACGCTGAAGGACCTGCTGCCGGGCACCGTGACCCTGCCGGAGGAGCAGCAGCAGAAGGTCCTGCGCGGCACCGCGGCCGTCACCTACGACACGGACCGCCGGGTCGGGTGCAGCTGGAAGGGCGACGCCCCGGACGCCTCGCACCAGCTGCGGGTCGACTTCGAACGCGTCGTCTCCTACGACCCGGCCGTGAGCGACGACGACCGGGCCCAGGAGGTCTTCGAGAAGAAGCAGGGGTCCGCCTCCGTTCCGATCGCGCCGCCGAAGGACGAGCCGGAGACGGGCGGCGCCTCGCCGTCGTCCACCCAGAGCCCCGCGGCCGGGAGTTCGAGCGGCGCCGGTCCGGGTGCCGGAGCCTCCACGGACACGGCGGCCGGGGCCTCCACGTCCGCCGGTGCGTCCTCATCCGCATCCGCTCTCGAGGGCCTCGAGCCCCGGGCGCTGGAAGGACTCGGTGACGCGGCGTTCCTGGACGACGTGCTCGGCCGCGCCGGTTCCACGGTTCAGCGCCGCACCGTGAGCGTGGTGTTCCGCACATCCAATGTGATCGTCACCGTCGTCTACGGCGAGCAGCCGGCCGTGACGGGAGGAGTGCCCGACAGCAAGGAACTGCAGGAAAAGGCGCAGAGCCTGGCCCGGAAACTGGCGGAGCAGCTCGACGAGTGAGCGGCCTCGCGGCCCGGTTTCCCCCGTTCGTGCGTTCAGCGGTCCGGCCCACAGCTGTGTCGCGTCCGCGTACGGTGGCCTCGCCGGTCCGTCCGGCCGACACCGGCGGACCGACCGCCTGGCCGACCGAGTACCTGCCCGAGCACCTGCCCGACCGAGTATCCGACCGACCGAGTACCGAGTACCTGACCGACTGAAGGAACCATGCACCGTTCAGCCCCGCGACTCACCCGCATACTCGCCTGCGCCGCCGTCCCGGTGATGCTCGTCGTCGCAGGCTGCTCCTCGGACTCCGACAGCGCCTCCAAGGACTCCGCTTCCTCCGCCTCCGCCGCCCCCGAGGCCAAGAAGTCCCCGACCGTCGCTCCCGCCAGGTTCAGCAAGCTGCCGAGCCCGTGCGACTCGATCGCGGAGAAGACGATCGAGGACCTGGTGCCCGGCACCAAGTCGAAGAGCGGCACGGCCGGCAAGTCGTCGGACATCGCGCGGCGCGGCAGCTGTTCCTGGAACGGCCTGGACGACAACGGCGTGAAGGGCTCGCAGTACCGCTGGCTCGATGTCTCGTTCCTGCGCTACGACTCCGACGCCTCCCTCGCCGTGAGCGGCGAGCAGCGCGCCGTGGAGTCGTACGCGAAGGAGATCGCGAAGGCCAAGGCCACCGAGGGCGCCAAGAACGTCAAGACCTCACCGGCCCCGGGTGTGGGCGACGAGGCGACGACGGTCAACTACACGCTGCGCAAGACCGACGAGGACTTCACCTACGCCACGATCGTGGCCCGCACCGAGAACGGTGTGGTGACGCTCACGTACAACGGCACGGGCTACGCGGGCGCGAAGAACCCCTCCGCCGCCGATCTGACGGAGGACGCCGTCAAGGCCGCGAAGGAGGCCGTGGCCTCGGTCGCCACCGCCAACAAGTAGTAGGCAAGTTCATAACGCCGGGAGCCCGGAGGTCCGGACTCCGCCGGCATGTGCCAGGCTGTGCCCGCCGGTTCAGGATCCGCGTCGGGGCCTGTGCGGATATCCGGTCCAGGAATCGAGAGCCGGTCCAGGAATTGGGGAGGGGTCGCGGGTGGCCGCGATGCAGCTGACACGCACGCACCGAATACTCATCGGGGTCGTCGTCGCGGGCGCGTTGATCATCGCCGCGATCGGCTTCGCCGGGTCGTACGCCGCCGTGCGCGAGCTCGCGGAGCAGAAGGGCTTCGGCGACTTCTCCCTGGTCTTCCCCATCGGCATCGACGCCGGCATCTGTGTGCTGCTGGCGCTCGACCTGCTGCTGACGTGGATGCGGATACCCTTCCCGCTGCTGCGCCAGACGGCCTGGCTGCTGACCTTCGCGACGATCGCGTTCAACGGCGCGGCGGCGTGGCCGGATCCGCTCGGTGTCGGCATGCACGCCGTCATCCCGATCCTGTTCGTGGTGGCCGTCGAGGCGGCCAGGCACGCGGTGGGCCGGATCGCGGACATCACGGCCGACAAGCACATGGAGGGCGTGCGGCTCACCCGTTGGCTGCTCTCCCCCGTCCCGACGTTCAAGCTGTGGCGTCGGATGAAGCTGTGGGAGCTCCGCAGCTACGAGCAGGTGATCAAGCTCGAGCAGGACCGGCTGATCTACCAGGCCCGTCTTCAGGCGCGTTTCGGCCGGTCGTGGCGGCGCAAGGCCCCGATCGAGGCGCTGATGCCGCTGCGGCTGGCGAAGTTCGGCGTGCCGCTGGCGCAGACGGCCCCGGCGGGCCTGGCGGCCGCGGGCATCGAGCCGGTGCTGCTGCCGCCGGCGCCGGTGGCGCAGGCCACGGCGCAGCCGGAGCTGCCGGCGGGCGGGGAGACGGAGCAGCCGTCCCGGCGTGAGCCGGACGGCGCGGTCGCGGCGCGGCGTGACGAGCCGGTCTCCGAGGTCCCCGGCGAGGAGCAGTACGAGGGGCCGGGCTCGCACGAGAGCCCCTGGTTCGCGGCCCCGCAGGTTCCGCAGGACGCCTACGAGAGCGCGTACAACCCGACGTACGTGGAGGGCCTGGAGCCCCACCCGGTGCCGGTGCCCGCCGGTCCCGGCCGCACGCGTCCGCTGGGCTCGGGGCCGTCCCCCGAGGCGCAGGCGCAGGAGGGGGCGTACGGGCAGCAGGCGTACGGCCCGCAGCAGGACGGGCGGTACGGGCAGGCGCCGTACGGTCCGCGTCAGGGTGTGCCGTACCAGCAGCCGTACGCCGGGCAGGAGCCGGGCGACGCCTACGTCGACGGCGGCGCCGAGGGGCCCGTGCCCTACGAGGAGTCCGCGTCCGAGCCGGCCCCCGACTACACGGCGGAGGACAAGGAGTTCGCGGAGCTCGCGTACCCGGTGTTCAGGACGTACGTCAAAGAGAACAACGACTGGCCGAAGGCCGACCACCTCGAGATACTGCTCGCCGACCGCCACGGGGTGAACCACCCGCGCAGCGGGGCGCTGCTGCGCCGCCTGATGCCCGAGTTCAAGAACCGTCACCAGGCCGACCTGGAGGCCGAGCACATCGCGTGACGGGCGGGGCTCCGGGTCACGCCCGTTTCTTGGCGGTCTCCGCCGTGAGCGCGAGCGCCACTCCCGCCACGGCGACGGCGATGTAGCCGGCCGACGGGAGGTCCCACCACTTGTGGAGCAGGCCCCAGGGCTTGTCGCCGAAGGTCGGGCCGGGCCGGCCCGGTACGCCCTGGACGCCGGTCACCCAGCCGATGATTGCCGCGATTTCCCTCATGCCTCCACGGCTCCCGGTGCCGTGGAGGCTTCGTCGTGCACACGGCGGATCCTGGGGTGGGCCGAAGGGTGCAGTGACGCCGCAGGGCCCTCACCCCCAGGGGCGAGGGCCCTGCCGGGCGCGGTCGTCAGGCGGCCAGCAGCTTGCGGACGCGGTCCGCACCCACCGCCAGCAGCAGTGTGGGCAGACGCGGTCCGGTCTCGCGGCCGACCAGCAGGCGGTACAGCAGGGCGAAGAACGAGCGCTGGGCGGTCTTCAGCTCCGGCGTCGGCTTGGCGTCGGGCTCCAGACCGGCCATCACCTTCGGCACGCCGTAGACGAGCGTGGTGAGACCGTCCAGGGACCAGTGCGTGTCCAGGCCCTCCAGCAGCAGCCGCAGCGACTCACGGCCCTCGTCGTCGAGGGAGGCGAGCAGCTCGGTGTCGGGCTCGGCGCGGACCACGGTGCGCTGGTCGGCCGGGACCTGGGTGGTGATCCAGTTCTCGGCGCGGTCGAGCCGCGGCCGTGCCTCGTCGAGCGAGGCGAGCGGGTTCGCCGGGTCGAGGTCGCTGAGGATGCGCAGGGTCTGCTCGTCGTGGCCGCCGGTGATGTCGACGACGGAGGCGAGCGTGCGGTACGGCAGCGGACGCGGGGTGCGCGGCAGCTCGCCGGCGGCGGTGCGGACGGCCCGCGAGTAGGCGGCGGCGTCGGCCGGCAGCACGCTGCCGTCCTCGACCTTCGCGGCGAGCTTGTCCCACTCGTCGTAGAGCCGCTGGATCTCCTGGTCGAAGGCGATCTTGAAGGACTGGTTGGGCCTGCGGCGGGCGTACAGCCAGCGCAGCAGCGGCGCTTCCATGATCTTCAGCGCGTCGGCCGGGGTCGGTACGCCGCCCCGCGACGACGACATCTTGGCCATGCCGCTGATGCCGACGAAGGCGTACATGGGGCCGATCGGCTGGACGCCGTCGAAGATGTCGCGGACGATCTGCCCGCCGACGACGAACGACGAGCCCGGGGAGGAGTGGTCGACGCCGCTCGGCTCGAAGATCACTCCTTCGTAGGCCCAGCGCATCGGCCAGTCGACCTTCCAGACCAGCTTGCCGCGGTGGAACTCGCTCAGCCGGACGGTCTCGCTGAAGGCGCACGCGGTGCAGGTGTACGCCAGCTCGGTGGTCCCGTCGTCGTACGAGGTGACCGTGGTCAGGTCCTTCCCGCACTGCCCGCAGTAGGGCTTGTACGGGTAGTACCCGCCGGCGCCGCCGCTGCCGTCGTCCTCCGCGGCCGCCCCGGAGCCCTCCGCCGCCTCGAGCTCGGCCTCGTCGACCGGCTTCTGCGACTTCTTCGCGGGGCCCTTCTTGGTGCGGTACTGGTCGAGGATCGCGTCGATGTCGCCGCGGTGCTTCATCGCGTGCAGGATCTGCTCGCGGTAGGCGCCCGACGTGTACTGCTCGGTCTGGCTGATGCCGTCGTACTCGACGCCCAGCTCGTCCAGGGCGGCGGTCATCGCGGCCTTGAAGTGCTCGGCCCAGTTGGGGTGGGCCGAGCCGGCGGGCGCGGGGACCGAGGTGAGCGGCTTGCCGATGTGCTCCGCCCAGGACGCGTCGATGCCCTCGACACCGGCCGGCACCTTGCGGTAGCGGTCGTAGTCGTCCCAGGAGATCAGGTGGCGGACCTCGTGGCCGCGCCGCCGGATCTCGTCCGCGACCAGGTGCGGGGTCATGACCTCGCGGAGGTTGCCCAGGTGGATGGGGCCGGACGGGGACAGTCCGGACGCGACGACGACCGGTTTGCCAGGCGCACGTCGCTCCGACTCGGCGATGACCTCGTCCGCGAAACGGGAGACCCAGTCGGTCTCGGTGCTGCTCTGAGCCACGGTCGGCACGTCCTTCTTTCTCGAAGCTTCTCGAAGCTGGCTGAAGCTGAAACGGAGCTGGGCGGAGCCAGAGCTCCCAGCCATTCTCCCAGACGGAGCAGATCGCTCCGGGCCCGTCGGGGCGCGGCTCATTCTTCCGGGAAACCGCTTGTGTCTCCATGGGATACTTGACAACCGCAACAGACTTTCTCCTATCGGAACGGAAGCTCATGGCCTCGGTCCCTTCCCTCGCCTCGAATGTGCAGCAGCGCCTCGCGGACGCCCTCACGGCAGCCCTGCCGGAGGCCGGTGCCGCCGACCCCCTGCTGCGACGAAGCGACCGGGCCGACTTCCAGGCCAACGGCATCCTGGCGCTGGCCAAGAAGCTGGGGGGCAACCCCCGCGAGCTGGCGGCCAAGGTCGTGGACGCCATCGGCCCGAACGACGTCCTCGGGGACATCGAGGTCTCCGGCCCCGGCTTCCTGAACATCACCATCACGGACAAGGCGATCACCGAGACGCTGGCCGCGCGTGCGGCCGACGACCGTCTCGGCGTGCCGTTCGCCGCCGGGTCCGGCACCACGGTGATCGACTACGCGCAGCCGAACGTGGCCAAGGAGATGCACGTCGGGCATCTGCGGTCCGCCGTGATCGGCGACGCGATGGTGCAGATCCTGGAGTTCACCGGCGAGAAGGTGGTCCGGCGCCACCACATCGGCGACTGGGGCACCCAGTTCGGCATGCTCATCCAGTACCTGATCGAGCACCCGCACGAGCTGGACCACAAGGACGGTGTCTCCGGCGAGGAGGCGATGTCCAACCTGAACCGCCTCTACAAGGCCTCGCGCACCCTGTTCGACTCCGACGAGGAGTTCAAGGACCGGGCGCGGCGCCGGGTGGTGGACCTCCAGTCCGGCGACGAGGAGACGCTCGCGCTGTGGCAGAAGTTCGTCGACGAGTCGAAGATCTACTTCTACTCGGTCTTCGAGAAGCTCGACATGGAGATCCGCGACCCCGACATCGTCGGTGAGTCCGGGTACAACGACATGCTCGACGAGACCTGCCGCATCCTCGAGGAGTCCGGCGTCGCCGTGCGCTCCGAGGGCGCGCTGTGCGTGTTCTTCGACGACGTGAAGGGCCCCGACGGCAACCCGGTCCCGCTGATCGTGAAGAAGTCCAACGGCGGCTACGGCTATGCCGCCACAGACCTCTCCGCGATCCGCGACCGTGTGCAGAACCTCGGCGCGAACACGCTGGTGTATGTGGTGGACGCCCGTCAGTCCCTGCACTTCAAGATGGTCTTCGAGACCGCGCGGCGGGCCGGCTGGCTGAACGACAAGGTCAAGGCGGTCCAGCTGGCCTTCGGCACCGTGCTGGGCAAGGACGGCAAGCCGTTCAAGACCCGTGAGGGCGAGACGGTGCGTCTGGTGGATCTGCTGGACGAGGCGATCGACCGTGCGACGGCGGTGGTGCGCGAGAAGGCCGAGAAGGTGGGCCTGAGCGAGCAGGAGATCGTCGAGAACGGCCGGTACGTCGGCGTGGGCGCGGTGAAGTACGCCGACCTGTCGACGTCCGCGGTGCGCGACTACAAGTTCGACCTGGACCAGATGGTGTCGCTGAACGGCGACACGTCGGTGTACCTCCAGTACGCGTACGCCCGTATCCAGTCGATCAAGCGCAAGGCGGGCGACCGCCGCCCGGTCGCCCACCCCGAGCTCGAACTGGCCCCGGCGGAGCGTGCGCTCGGTCTGCACCTGGACCAGTTCGGCGAGGTGCTGGCGGAGGTGGCGTCCTCGTACGAGCCGCACAAGCTGGCCGCGTACCTGTACCAGCTGGCGTCGCACCTGACCACGTTCTACGACCAGTGCCACGTGCTGAGCGCGGACAACCCGGCGGAGGTCGTGGAGAACCGCCTCTTCCTGGTGGACCTCACCGGCCGCACGCTGCACCAGGGCATGGCGCTGCTGGGCATCCGGACGCCCGAGCGTCTCTGATCACACGACTGCGCACACCGGCCGGACGAGTCAGCGAGCCACCCACTCGCCCTTGTCCGGCCAGTAGTCGTACATGGGGCGGCCTTCGGCGGCACTCGTACGGAACGGCTTGCCCCCGTCGTCGACGCGGATGCTCCCGCTCCGGTCACCGCTGCTCCAGGCGACCTCCAGGTACCAGCTGACGTCGTGCCCCTCGGTGTGCACGTCGAAGTTGAGAACCTGCGGATCGTTCGACGCCACCTTGTACGGGAAGTCCTTGGCGGGCACGGTCAGGTCGCCGTCCGTTCCCGCGACGGGTTTCGCGACCGGGCCGGCCGCATCGAGGTCGATGTCGAAGGTCTGCGGTGTGACACCGCTGCCGCACCCCTCGCCCATCGAGTACGCGTTCCACGCGAGCGCCGCGCCCCGCGCCACGGTCCGGACGTGCACGGCGTTGATGACGACCGAGTCCTCGGTCCTGCCGGTGGCGGTCAGCTGGAGATGCATCCGGCCGGCGTCGATGCCGCCGAGCACGCCGGCCCAGTGCCGGCGGTCCTGCGGGGCGGGCGGCGGAGGGACCGCGTCCGGCTTCCCGTCGAAGAGGTAGTACTGCCCGCACGGCGAGGCCCAGTTGTACGAACTCACCCCCACGCGCAGCGGCACACCACCGGTCCCGGCCGGGGCCTTGCTCTGCCGGGACGCCTGTGCGGACGGGGTCGCGCCGCGAGGGGAGGTGCTCGCGTCCGGGCTGCTGCTCGGTGAGGCGCTCGTCGAGGGTGAGGCGGAGCCGGTGACGGGGGCGGAACGGGACACGGCCCCGGTCGGCGCGACTGCTCCGGCGGGCCCTTGGGCGGAGGCTTCGGGGGCGCCGGAGTCACCGGTGTCGCTCGCGACGACCGCCACGGGGACGGCGAGCGCGACGGCGGCGGCAGCGGCGAGGGCCATGAGGAGACGCTTGCGGCGGCTGCCCGTGCCGGGCGCGGCGGCTTCGGCGGACTCGCCGGAGGCGAGGGGAAGTTCGGGGTCCGCGGCGCCCGCGGTCCCGGCCGTCTCCGGAACGGCTGCCGGTGCGGCAGCCGTGGCCGCCTCCGGAACGGCCTCCGGTGCCCCTGCCGGGGCCGCCTCGGGAGCGGCTTCCCGTGCCGCTGCCGGGGCCGTCTCCGCTCCGGCGCGTCCGCGTCGGCGGGCCTCGTCCGCGAGGATCCACCTCCTGTGCAGATCGACCAACTCCTCGCGCTGCGCACCGCACAGCCGCGCGAGCCGTTCGACGGAGGAGAACTCGGCCGGAACAGCGTCACCGTTGCAGTAGCGGTGCAGCGTCGACGTGCTGACGTGCAGTTTGCCTGCCAGCACCCCGTAGCTGAGTCCGGAGCGTTCCTTCAACTGACGAAGCACGGCCGCGAGCTGGTCGGCCTCCGACGTCGTCGCCACTGCTGTTCCCCCACGTCATACCGGTACCGCGTCCCGGAACGGCGTTCCAGGGAAGGGCTTTCCGCCCAGGTCAGAGTACTCGCAGGCATTCCAGCATCCCCAATGGTCCGGCGGGTGTTGCGGCCGGAATCCGCCCCTCGACAACCTGTTGTCACGCCGCAAGGCACCGACAGAGAACGACCTTCCAACGGGGAGAACGACCACCATGCGCACCAACCTGATCCGCTCCACCGCCGTCGCCGCCACCGCCCTGATCGCGGCCCTCTCGCTCACCGCCTGCCAGAGCGACGACGGTGCCCGGGACGAGGGCGCGGCCCCCTCCACGAGTGCTCCCGCCGCCCAGAAGCCGGCCCCGGACCCGACCGCGACCCCCGCCTCCGACCCGGCCGCGTCTGCGAACCCGCCGGCCGACAAGCCGGCCGGGAACGGCAACGGCAAGGGCAGCAGCGGAGGCTCGGCCGGCACCGGTGGCACCGGCGGTGCCGCTGCAGGCTCCGGCGGCGGCACCGAGGACGCGGGCCCGGTCATGACCGCCTGCGGCGCGGACGTGAAGGTCACCTACAGCACCGTGCGGCGTCCCATCAACCACGCGCTGCTCACCATGACCAACACGGGCTCCGAGCCGTGCAACGCGTACCACGCGCCGCTGCTCCGCTTCGACGACGGGCAGGCGGCCACCGCCGTCAACTCCGGCAGCAGGCCGCAGGCCGTCGTCACCATCGCCCCGGGCGAGTCCGCCTACGCCTCGATCATGCTGGCGGCGGCGGACGGCAGCGGGACCGACGGCCGCACGGCCGCGAAGCTCGCCGTGAGCTTCGCGCCGCGCAGCGGGTCCGGCTCGACCGACGCCGCACCGGCCGTGATCAGCCTGCCGGCCGACACCTACACCGACACCAGCACGAACGTCACCTACTGGCAGAGCACGATGGACGACGCCCTCATGTACTGATCAAGGACGACCGGGCCGCTCCGGACAGCCGGGGCGGTTCCGGTCACCGGATCTCGTGCGACGGCCGGCCTGCCGCGTCGTCGATCTCCCCGTGCGCCTTCTGAAGGAGCTGGGAAGCGAGGTCCATCAGCGCACGGGCACCGGCGATCTCCTCGCCGACGAGGAGTTGCGGCTGGTCGGAGTGGTGCCGATTAGCGTTTCCGTGTCCGCGGTACTCCGTCCCGTCGCCGAGCCTCACCATGGCGGCCGCCCTGGTCCGGTCGCCCTCCTCCTTGAACTCCATCTCTATGTGCCATCCGACGAGTGTCTGCATGACGGTTCACCTCCAGCGGTACCCCTTCAAGGGTGCGCCGCGCGGTCCCCGAACGCGAGCGCGCGTCGGGGGCGGCGGCCGGCCGGCACGGCGTGCGCTTCCTGCCGGTGGGGCCGGCCCCCGCCCGGGGGTGCACCTGGTGACACCCTCGGCCCGGGGGTGCGTCGGCTGCCCCCGGCGACGCCGCCTCCGTAGCGTCATGCGCATGTCGAAAGCAACCGTCGTGATCGCCGCCGTCACCGCCCTCGCGGCCGGTGTCCTGACCGGGAGCGGCGCCACCGCCGGCCCGCCGCCCGGCCCTCCCCCGTCGTCCGCACGGCGGACGGCGCCGTACGCGGCACACTGACCGAGGCCGCCCGCGTCTTCCAGGGCATCCCCTACGCCGCCCCGCCCACGCGCTGGGAGTCGCCCCGGCCCGCGCCTGCCTGGCGCGGCGTACGGGACGCCACGGAGCCGGGCGCGGCGTGCGCGCAGTCCGGCGCCGTCCCGGTCAAGGGCCCGAGGAGCGACGCGGAGGACTGCCTCTTCGTCGACGTCACGACCCCGCGCGCCACGGCACCCGCGCCCCGTCCGGTGATGGTCTGGCTGCACGGCGGGGACCATGAGGACGGTGAGGGGGCGATGTACGGGGCGCAGCGCCTCGCGGCGGGCGGCGACGTCGTCGTCGTGACGGTCAACTACCGGCTCGGGGCGCTCGGATACCTGGGCGACGGCAACTTCGGTCTCCAGGACCAGCAGGCCGCCCTGCGCTGGGTCCGGGCGAACGCGGCGGCCTTCGGCGGCGACCCGGGCAAGGTGACGCTGTTCGGCGAGTCGGCCGGAGCCCGCAGCGTCTGCGCCCATCTGGTCTCGCCAGCGTCGGCGGGCCTGTTCCACCGGGCGGTCCTGCAGAGCGGTCCGTGCCTGGACGACGAGACCCTGGTCCGCACGGAGGCCCTGCGGCACGCGCGGCGCCTGGCGGGGAAGTTCGACAGGCCGCTGCGCGCGGTGACGGCGGCGGAGCTGGTGGCGGCCGACGACGAGGAGACGCGTTACGGCCCTGTCTACGGGACCGCGCTGCTGCCCGATACCCCGCGCGAGGCGTTCGCGTCCGGCCGTTTCCACCGCGTGCCCGTGCTGCACGGCATCAACCGCGACGAGGAGACGTTCCGCGTCTACGGTCTGGAGCTGTCCCGGCAGCGGCTCCTCGACGAGAGCGACTTCCGTGCGTACGTGACCGGCCTCTACGGCGCAAAGGTCGCAAAGAGGGCTCTCGCGCGGTATCCGGCGAGCGCGTACGGCGGCTCGTACGCGCGGGCGCTCGCGGCGGCCATGACGGACGCCGTCTGGGGACGCCCGGCGATCGCCACCAACGAGGCGCTGGGAGCGCGGACGACCACGTACGCCTACGAGTTCTCCGAGCAGGACAACCCGTGGTTCAAGGATCTCCCGCCGGCGAGCTTCCCGGTGGGCGCCCCGCACCTCGCCGAACTGCCCTATCTGTTCGACCTGGCCTGGTCCGAGCCGCTGACGGCGGAGCAGCGGCGCCTGTCCGGCGCGCTGACCGGAATCTGGTCGGACTTCGCGCGCACCGGCCGCGCCCCGTGGCAGCCGTACTCGCCGGACGCGCCGCACACGGCGAGCATCTCCTCCGAGGGCGTCCGCCCCACGGACCTGGCGAAGGAGCACAACCACTGTTTCTGGAAGGGCCTTTGAGGCTCCCCGCTCCGCCGGGACTTACCCGGAAGTCACATTGGTCTATACCTTGACTCGATCACGTCAATCACGCTTGAGTGTGCGCACAGCCCCCCACCGCGGCCGCGCCCGGAGAGCAACTACCGCTCCGGGCCGAGCCGTTGCGCTCAAAGGAGTGATCGAGTGCTGAGAACCCGCCTCATGGCACTGCTGACCGCCGTCCTCATGGCCACCGGTCTGGCCGTCGCCCTGACACCCTCCGCGTCCGCCGCCGGCCCGTGCGACACCGCCACGGACTGGCGACAGGGCGCCTGGTACACGGCTGGCAACGTTGTCAGGTACAACGGCTCCTACTACATCGCCGAGCACGACAACCCGGGCTACAGCCCGACGATCAGCACCTGGTACTGGGACCCGTACACCTGCAGCGGCGGCGGCACCCCGTCCCCGTCCGGCTTCGTGGTCAGCGAGTCGCAGTTCAACCAGATGTTCCCGAACCGGAATCCCTTCTACACCTACAGCGGTCTCACCGCGGCCCTGAGCGCCTACCCGGGCTTCGCCAACACCGGCAGCGACACGGTGAAGAAGCAGGAGGCGGCGGCGTTCCTCGCCAACGTCAGCCACGAGACCGGCGGCCTGGTCCACGTCGTCGAGCAGAACACCGCCAACTACCCGCACTACTGCGACTGGAGCCAGCCCTACGGCTGCCCGGCCGGACAGGCCGCCTACTACGGCCGCGGCCCGATCCAGCTCAGCTGGAACTTCAACTACAAGGCCGCGGGCGACGCACTCGGCATCGACCTGCTGAACAACCCCTGGCGGGTCGAGCGTGAGGCGGCCGTGGCCTGGAAGACCGGCCTCTGGTACTGGAACACCCAGAGCGGTCCGGGCACGATGACCGGTCACAACGCCATGGTCAACCAGGCGGGCTTCGGTCACACCATCCGCTCGATCAACGGCTCCCTGGAGTGCGACGGCAAGAACCCGGCGCAGGTCCAGAGCCGGGTGACCAAGTACCAGCAGTTCACGCAGATCCTGGGCGTGCCGACCGGCTCCAACCTCTACTGCTGAGCCGCCGGACCTCTTGAACGGGCCGCGGACCGGGGAGACGACGTCCCCCGGCCGCGGCCGCACCATGTCGCGGGCCTTCGACCGCACAGATCCGGCCGAAACCTTGCGCGCAGGCAGCCCCCACGATCTTCTCCCCGTCCTCCGGGGTCGAGAGGCACTCGGGACAACCGGGCGCCGACCCACGGGGTTGAGGAGGGGAACGTTGATACGTGCCCGGAGGATATGGGCCACCGCGACAGCGGTGCTCATGGCGGTGGGGGCGGCGCCGGCAGCGGCGCAGGCCGCCCAGCCGCCCCAGGTTCGCCCCGCCACGGCGGCGAACGACAACGACGGTCTGCCGCCCGGCTGGCGGATCGTCCAGGAGGACGGACGGAGCGCACTGGAGTGGCGCTCACCGCGTCCGGTGCCGGCGGGCGACGCCCGCGTCGAGTTCCACGCGAACGACAAGGTCGTCGGCGTGCCCGAGGCCGGCAAGGACGGACGGACCTTCCGCCTGCCCCTCGACGACGCCCGGACGACGGACCCGGCGGACCTGAGGGACCTGAGCGTGCTGGCGGGCGGCCGCCGCCTCGACCGGGAACCCGGCCGCGCCTCCGACGCCCGCGGGACCGCGCCGACCGCGAAGCGGCCCGTCCGGCTCCCGGCCGGCCCGGTCGACCCGGGCAGGCCGGGCACCTACCGCACCACCACCGGGGAGTACACGCTCGACCCGGTCCGCCTGCCCGGCTTCCCGGCCCCGGTCGAGATGCGCGCCGTGGTGGTCGCACCCAAGGGCGCCCCCGGCAAGCGCCCCCTCGCGCTGTTCCTGCACGGCCGCCACGCCACCTGCTACGTCCCGGGCGACGAGGACGGGGTGACGATCGACTGGCCCTGCGCCAAGGACGCGAAGCCGATCCCGAGCCACCGCGGCTATCTGCGCGACCAGGAGCTGCTGGCCTCCCAGGGCTATGTGACCGTGTCGATCTCCGCGAACGGCGTCAACGGCCAGGACTGGAACGCCGAGGACGGCGGCGCACAGGCGCGCTCGTCCCTGGTCCGCTCGCACCTGGCCCGCTGGGCGGACTGGGCCGCGAAGCCCGCCACCGCCCCCGGCCCGGTGCGCGAGGCCCCGAAGGCCGACCTGTCCCGCGTCCTGCTCGTCGGCCACTCACGCGGCGGCGAGGGCGTCAACCGCGCGGCCATGGACAGCCTGTATCCGCCGGCCCCCGCCCAGGACGGCTACCGCGACAAGGTGCGCTGGCACATCCGCGGGACCGTGCTCATCGGCCCGACGATCTTCGGCCACAACCCTGTCCCCGACGTCCCGTCGCTGACCATCCTGCCCGGCTGCGACGGCGACGTCTCCGACCTCCAGGGCCAGGTGTACGCCGACGGCACGCGCGGCGTCAGCCGGGGCAAGGCCCTGCACAGCGCGGTCTACATGGTCGGCGCGAACCACAACTACTTCAACAGCGAGTGGACCCCGGGCCAGGCCCAGGCCCCCGCCGACGACGACTTCTGGTCCGACCCCGAGCAGCCGGACCCGGTGTGCTCGCCGGGGACCGCGACCCGGCTGACCGCCGACCAGCAGCACCGGGCCGGCGCCACCTACATCGCCGCCGCCGCGCGGCTGTTCGTCGCCGGTGACGACCGGGTGCGTCAACTGCTCGACGGCACCGGCCGCCGGGCCCCCTCCGCCGATCCCGCCCGGGTACTGACCCACGCCGTCGGCGCGAACCGCGGCGCCGGGTTCCTCCCCGACGGCTCCGTGACCGTGACCGGCGCCCGGCTGTGCGACGCCATAGACCCGAAGGCCCCCTGCCTGAACTCGGAGACGGGCTCCTCGCCGCACTTCGCGCACTGGCAGCCCGAGCACGAGACCGGCCGCCGCGCGGTGGCGCTGGACTGGTCGGCGCCGGGCTCGACGGCGACCGTGCGGCCCGCGAAGCCGCTCTCCCTCAAGGATGCCGACAGCCTCGCTCTCCGCGTCTTCGTGCCGCCCAACACCACCGGGACGCGGCTGGACGTGTCCGTCACCGACTCCTCCGGCAAACGGGCGAAGCTCGGCACCGTCCGGGTGGACGGACTGCCGGGCAGCGACCGCACGGCCTCCTACTGGGCCCACGAGGTGCGCGTACCCCTCACCGCCGCCGCCCGCGCCGGCCTCGATCTGCGCCGGGTCGCCGCCCTGGAACTGACCCCGCGCACCGGCTCCGGCAAGGCGTGGCTGATGGACGCGTGGGCATGGAGCCCCGGCACCTCCGTGGTGCGCGAGGCTCCGCTGACCCGGGTCGACATCGGCCGTCTGAAGGTCAAGGAGGGCGACTCGGGCGTCCGCACGTACCAGGTGCCCGTACGGGTGTCCGGCAAGGGCAGCGGCACGGTGCGGCTGTACGTGCTCGACCCGATCACCGGAGAGGCGAAGGACCGGCTGGTGACGGTCCGGCCGGGCGGCACCGTGGAGGTGCCGGTTCGGGTGGAGGGCAACACGCGGTTCGCCTGGGACACCTCCCACGACGTGCTCGTGAAGGCGGTCCGCGGGACCGTCGTCGGCTCCCACAGCGGCGGGGTCACCGCCGAGAACGACGACCCGGAGCCCCAGGTCACCGTGAAGCCGGTCGCCGACGAGGTGACCGAGGGGCAGACCCTGAAGTGGCGGGTCGCCCTGTCCGAGCCGGCCGACGCCGAGATCTACACCTCGATCCAGTTGGTGTCCGTCGCCGGCGGCCCCGAGCTGTCCACCAAGGACGTCGACGAGCAGTGGCTCCTGGAGAACCTGATCGGCGAAGTCCCCGCCGGTGAGGTCCCGCTGTCCCAGCTGGACCATCCGTTCCTGTGGGTCCCGGTACCGGCCGGCAGCACCGGCGTGGACGTCACCGTACCCACGGTCGCCGACGAAGCAACCGAGCCGGCGGAGTACGTGGGCATCCAGCCCGGCGACGACGAGGGCGCGCCGCAGGGCCCTGTCCTCAAGGGCACGGTGCTCGACGCGCCGTAGGACGCCCGGTTCACGGCCGCGCGAACTCGCACCACACCACCTTGCCGGGTTCGCGCGGCCCGATCCCCCACCGGTCGGCCAGCGCCGCCACCAGCAGCAGGCCGCGCCCCGACTCGTCGTCCGGGTCGCGAAGACACGGCTTCCCGTCGCCGCTGTCGTGCACCTCGACGCGCAGCGTCCCGTCCTCCGTGAGCCGCAACCGCAGCAGATACCCGCGGCCGGGCGGCACACCGTGCACCAGAGCGTTCGTCGCGAGCTCGCTCACGCAGAGCGTGACGTCGTCGGCCTGCGCGTCCCAGTCCCACGCCGTGAGCGCCTCGCGCGTGAACTCCCGTGCCAGGCACACGGATCGCCGCTCCCGGCGGCAGAACAGTTCGCGCAGGTCCTCGTGTTGCATCGTCTTGTCCACGGGACGAGCGTCGTGGCGTGTGACCGGGCGGCAGGACTCCGTCCACCCGTACATTTCCTTTGTACGGGCGGTGGAGGCGTAACGTACGGGGCTGCCTGGGGAGTTGGTCAGATATGCACCCCAGGAGACGCCACCGGAAGAACGCCACGGCGATGCGCATGGTCGGCCGCCAGCTGGCCCGCTTCCGCGAGGCCGCGAGCCTCACCCAACGTGAGCTGGCCGCCGAGTTCAACCTCGGCGAGGAGACCGTGGCCTCCATCGAACAGGGCCGCCGCCCGTTGAAGCCGGACCTCGCCCAGAGATTCGACGACCGCCTCGACACGAAGGGCGCGCTGTCGGTCGCGGTGGAACACATGCCGGAGGTGGACCTGATCCCCGCGTGGGCGGAGGAGTACATGGACCTGGAGCGGGAGGCGTTGGCACTGTCGTGGTACGAGAACCAGGTGCTCCCGGGCCTCTTGCAGACCGAGCGCTACGCACGTGCTGTTTTCCGTACCGACGTTCCCGCCCTCAGCGAGGACGAAGTCGACCGGCTGATCGCCGCTCGGCTCGCACGACAGGAGGTGCTGCGCCGAGCCCAGCCTCCGACCATCAGCTTCGTCGTATCCGAAGCCGTCCTCATCGACAGGCTGGGCGGCGACTCCGTACGCCATGAAGCCCTGCAGCACGTGCGTATGTGCGCCGAGGTTCCCGGCTTCACCATCCAGGTCATGCCCCTCGGGCGCGAGTCGCACGCAGGGCTGTCCGGTCCGTTCATCCTCCTGGAGACCCCGGACCATCAGCACCTCGCGTATGCGGAAGGGCAACGCGGTAGCCAGCTGATCTCCAGCCCTGACGAGGTCAGCATCCTGGGCCGCAAGTATGCGATGCTGCGGACGCAGGCCCTCAACGCCGAAGAAACAAGGGGCCTGTTGGACCGCCTGCTAGGAGACCGATGAGCACCGCACTTGAGTGGTTCAAGTCCAGCTACAGCAGCGAGCAGGGCGGGGCCTGCCTCGAAGTGGCCTACGACTGGCGCAAGTCGACCCACAGCGACGGCCCCGGAGGGGCCTGCCTCGAGGTCGCCACCCACCCCGCCGCGATCCACGTCCGCGACTCGAAGAACCCCGGCGGCCCGAGCCTCGCGCTCGCCCCGGCCGCCTGGGAGTCGTTCGTCAGCGACCTGCGCTGATCCCCTGGGCGACCTCGGTGGCCCAGTACGTCAGGATCATGCTCGCGCCCGCCCGCTTGATGCCGAGCAGGGTCTCGGCGATCGCCTTGTCCCGGTCGATCCAGCCCTTCTCCGCCGCGGCCTCGACCATCGCGTACTCGCCGCTGATCTGGTACGCCGCGACCGGCACGTCCACCGCATCCGCGACCTTCGCCAGGACGTCCAGGTAGGGGCCGGCGGGCTTGACCATGACCATGTCCGCGCCCTCCTCGAGGTCGAGCGCCAGCTCGCGCATCGACTCGCGGACGTTGGCCGGGTCCTGCTGATAGGTCTTGCGGTCGCCCTTGAGCGACGAGCCGACGGCCTCGCGGAAGGGCCCGTAGAAGGCGGAGGAGTACTTCGCGGTGTAGGCGAGGATCGACACGTCCTCCTTGCCGATCGTGTCGAGCGCGTCGCGGACCACGCCGATCTGGCCGTCCATCATTCCGCTCGGGCCGACGACGTGGACGCCGGCGTCCGCCTGGACCTGCGCCATCTCGGCGTAGCGCTCGAGCGTGGCGTCGTTGTCGACGCGGCCGTCCGCGGCGAGGACCCCGCAGTGACCGTGGTCGGTGTACTCGTCCAGGCAGAGGTCGGACATGATGACGAGCTCGTCGCCGACCTCGGCCTTCACGTCGCGGATCGCGACCTGGAGGATGCCGTCCGGGTCGGTGCCGGCGGTGCCGAGGGCGTCCTTCTTCTCGTCCTCGGGCACGCCGAAGAGCATGATCCCCGCCACGCCGGCCTCGCGGGCCTCGACGGCGGCCTTGCGGAGCGTGTCGCGGGTGTGCTGGACGACGCCGGGCATGGCCGAGATGGGCACGGGCTCGCTGATGCCCTCCCGTACGAACGCGGGGAGGATCAGGTCGGCGGGGTGCAGGCGCGTCTCCGCGACCATGCGCCGCACCGCGGGGGTGGTCCGGAGCCGCCGGGGGCGGGCACCGGGGAAGGATCCGTACGCAGTCATACGGCCACGCTACGCCTGTGGGACGGGTGCGAATGCCGACAGGGCGTCGGCGGACCGGGCCCTCACGGCCTTGTCGCGGTGACGATCCAGGCGGCCGACTCGTAGCGGACGCCTTCCTCGGTCAGGTGGCATTCGAGGTCCGCGCCGAGCGACCGCAGGGCCCGCTCCCTGTCCTGCGCGTCGAGCCCTTCCAGCGCCCACTCGAGCATGCCGGACACGAAACGCCGGGCGTGCTCGATGTCGCGCCCCAGGTTCAGGGGCAGCGCGCGCCCGTCGAAGTGCGGGGAGTCGAAGCCGGCCGCCACGAGCACGTCGCCGACGACGTCCGGGTCGGCCATGGAGAAGGGGCCCGGCGCGCCGGGAGGCGGCAGGGGAAGCTCACGGCCGACCGCGACGGCGCCCAGGAAGGACGTGAACCACTCGTTGCGTTCGGGCTCCTGCCAGACCAGCAGCGCCAGCCGCCCGCCGGGCCGCAGGGCGCGGGCGATGTTGCGGAACGCGGTCACCGGCTCGGCGAAGAACATGCACCCGTTGCGGCTGATGGCCACGTCGAAGGCGGCGGTGGGGAAGGGGTACGTCTGGGCGTCGCCCTGCTCGTAGCGGATGCTGTCGAGCCCTTCGCGCGCCGTCTCCTGCCGGGCGGCGCGCAGCATCGCCGCGGACAGGTCGACGCCGAGCACGGGCCCGCCGACGGTGAGCCGGGCGGCGGCGCGGGAGGTGAGACCGTTGCCGCAGCCGATGTCCAGCACCCGCTCGCCCCGGTGGAGCCCGGCGGCGTCGAGGAAGGGGCGCTGGTAGGCGTGGACGGCGCGGTCGAAGTCCTCCGCGTGTGCCGCCCAGTAGGCGCCCTCGTCGCCGTCCCAGGCGCGTGCCTGCTCGGCGTTGGACGGATCGACGTGGAGTGTGCTGGCGCTCACTGCGGGTCACCCACTTGCCTGCCCGAAGGATCCTTGTGCTTCCGGTGTACGCCTGTGGGGCCCCGCCTGTCGAACGTACGGAGGCGGGGCGGGTGGGGATCTCCCCGCCCGCCCCGCCTCAGGACCACATACCTCAGGTCGTCGTGCGACGTCTCCGGCCGCCCGGACGGCGCTCCGACGGGCGCGTCACGTGCTCGCCCGCCTCGACCGCGGCGGCGCGGCGGGCCGCGCCGAACTCGGCCAGCGCCTCGGCCAGCCGGTGCACGGACGGCTCGGGGGACAGGACGTCCACCCGCAGCCCGTGCTCCTCCGCGGTCTTCGCGGTGGCCGGACCGATGCAGGCGATCACGGTCACGTTGTGCGGCTTGCCGGCGATGCCGACCAGGTTCCGCACCGTCGACGACGAGGTGAAGAGCACGGCGTCGAAGCCGCCGCCCTTGATCGCCTCGCGGGTCTCCGCCGGCGGCGGCGACGCACGCACCGTCCGGTAGGCGGTCACGTCGTCGACCTCCCACCCGAGCTCGATGAGGCCCGCGACCAGCGTCTCGGTGGCGATGTCGGCGCGCGGCAGGAAGACGCGGTCGATCGGGTCGAAGACCGGGTCGTAGGGCGGCCAGTCCTCCAGCAGCCCGGCGGCGGACTGCTCACCGCTCGGCACCAGGTCCGGCTTCACGCCGAAGTCCACCAGCGCGGCCGCCGTCTGCTCGCCGACCGCCGCGACCTTGATCCCGGCGAAGGCGCGGGCGTCGAGGCCGTACTCCTCGAACTTCTCCCGCACCGCCTTCACGGCGTTGACGGACGTGAAGGCGATCCACTCGTAGCGGCCGGTCACCAGGCCCTTGACCGCACGCTCCATCTGCTGCGGCGTGCGCGGCGGTTCGACGGCGATCGTCGGGACCTCGTGCGGCACGGCGCCGTAGGAACGAAGCTGGTCGGAGAGCGAGGCCGCCTGCTCCTTCGTGCGCGGTACGAGCACCTTCCAGCCGAACAGCGGCTTGGACTCGAACCACGCGAGCTGCTCGCGCTGTGCCGCGGCGCTGCGCTCACCGACCACGGCTATGACCGGCTGGTGGCCGTCGGGGGACGGCAGCACCTTCGCCTGCTTCAGGGTCTGCGCGATCGTGCCGAGCGTCGCCGTCCAGGTCCGCTGCCGCGTGGTCGTGCCGGCCACGGTGACGGTGAGCGGGGTGTCCGGCTTGCGGCCGGCCGCGACCAGCTCGCCGGCCGCCGCGGCGACCGTCTCGAGCGTGGCGGAGACGACGGCCGTGCCGTCGCTGGCGCCGACCTCGCTCCAGCAGCGGTCGGAAGCGGTGCGCGCGTCGATGAACCTGACGTCCGCGCCCTGCTCGTCACGGAGCGGGACGCCCGCGTACGCGGGCACGCCCACCGCGGTCGCCACACCGGGCACGACCTCGAAGGGGATCCCCGCCGCGGCGCAGGCGAGCATCTCCTGACCTGCGTCGGTGTCCAGGCCGGGGTCACCGGTCACCGCACGGACGACCCGCTTGCCGCCCCGTGCTGCCTCCATGACAAGATTGGCCGCATCCCTGAGTACGGGGATCCCGACGGTTGTTGACACGTCGTCAACAACCGTCAGTTCAGGCGTGCTCACGCTCGCCCGCGCATGGCCGCGAACGACGTCGAGCACCTGCGGCTCGGCGACCAGCACGTCGGCGCCGGCCAGCGCCTCGACGGCGCGCAGAGTCAGCAGACCGGGATCGCCGGGACCGGCACCCAGGAAGGTGACGTGCCCGTGTCCGTGTGCCGGAAGGGGCGGATGGGTCGAGGTGGTGGGGCTCAAAGTGCTCGCTCCCCCATAAGACCAGCCGCACCCTTGGCCAGCATCTCGTCCGCGAGTTCGCGTCCGAGCGCCGCCGCGTCGTCGTGCGACGTGGGTACGGGACCGGTGGTGGACAGCTGCACCAGCGAGGAGCCGTCGGTCGTGCCGACGACGCCGCGCAGGCGCATTTCGGTGAATTCCTGGCCGTCGCCCAACAGGTCGGCCAGCGCACCCACAGGTGCGGAGCAGCCGGCCTCCAGGGCGGCGAGCAGGGAACGCTCTGCGGTCACGGCGACCCGCGTGTGCGGGTCGTCGAGCCCGGCGAGCGTGGCGACGAGGTCCGCGTCGGACGCGGAACACTCGATCGCCAGTGCCCCCTGGCCGGGAGCCGGCAGGACGAAGTCCACCGACAGGAAGTCGGTCACCTCGTCGGTCCTGCCGATGCGGTTGAGTCCGGCCGCGGCGAGCACGACGGCGTCGAGCTCCCCGTTCCGTACAAATCCGATGCGGGTGTCGACGTTGCCGCGGATCGGCACGGTCTCGATCGTCAGGCCGTGCGTGCGGGCGTACGCGTTCAGCTGCGCCATCCGGCGCGGCGAACCGGTCCCGATCCGGGCCCCGTTCGGGAGCCGCTCGAAGCTCAGGCCGTCGCGCGCGATCAGCACGTCGCGCGGGTCCTCACGCTTCGGCACGGCCGCGAGCGCCAGCTCGTCGGGCTGGGTCGTGGGCAGGTCCTTCAGCGAGTGAACGGCGAAGTCGACCTCCCCGCGCGCCAGCGCCTCACGCAGCGCGGCGACGAACACGCCGGTGCCGCCGATCTGCGCGAGATGCTCCCGGGACACGTCCCCGTACGTGGTGATCTCGACGAGCTCGACGGCGCGGCCGGACAGCCGGCGCACCGCCTCGGCCACTTGCCCGGACTGGGCCATGGCCAGCTTGCTGCGCCGGGTTCCGAGCCTCAGTGCCCTCTCGGTCATACTCGCCCTCGGTTCTTGACATCTGCGTCATTCAGGTCGGCCCGGCTGACGGAGGCGACCGTCTCCGGGTCGAGGTCGAAGAGTGTCCGCAGCGCGTCCGCGTACCCGGCGCCGCCGGGTTCTCCGGCCAGCTGCTTGACCCGCACGGTGGGCGCGTGCAGGAGCTTGTCCACGACGCGGCGCACGGTCTGGGTGATCTCGGCCCGCTGCTTCTCGTCGAGTCCGGTCAGCCGCCCCTCGAGGCGCGCCATCTCGCCCGCCACCACATCGGCGGCCATGGTGCGCAGGGCGACCACGGTCGGCGTGATGTGCGCGGCACGCTGGGCGGCGCCGAAGGCGGCGACCTCGTCGGAGACGATCGAGCGGACCTGGTCCACGTCGGCGGCCATCGGCGCGTCGGCGGAGGCCTCCGCGAGGGACTCGATGTCGACGAGACGTACGCCCGCGAGGCGGTGCACGGCGGCGTCGATGTCCCTCGGCATCGCCAGGTCCAGCAGCCCGAGCCGTACCGGCCCGGTGCGGTGCGCGACGACCGTGCGGTCCGCCTCACGCGGGGCCCGGGAGCCGTTGTCGACCCAGGCGCCGTGCTGGGCGAGGGAGTCGTCCAGCCCGACGGGGCACTCGGCGGCGTCCGCGACGGCCGGCTCGGTGCCCCGGGCAACATCCGCTGCGCCGAAAGCCGCGGCGCTCTGCGCGTCGTGCTCGACGGCGGAGACCGGAGCGTCGGCGTCGGTGGCCGCGGGCGGCACCCCGGGAAGGCCGGCGAGGTCGTCGTGGCGGCCGGGCAGCTCGGCCACCCGTCCGTCGCGCGCCGCGACCGCGGCGAGGCGGGCGACCAGGCTTCCTTCGGGGGCGCGCAGGTCCTCGGGGACCGCCGCGCCGGGCACCATGTGCTGCGCGAGCGCCGTCGCGACCGACTCGGCCGTCAGCACCAGGCCCGTCGCGCCGGTGCACGACACGGCCACGTCGGCCAGGGCGAGCTCGGCGGGCACGTCGGCCATGCGCACGGCACGCGCGCTCACGCCGCCCTCGGACAGCACCGCGGCCAGCCGCTCCGCGCGCTCCATGGTCCGGTTGGCGACGACGAGTTCCCGCACACCGAGGCGCGCCAGCGTCGTGGCGGCCAGCGAGGACATCGAGCCCGCGCCGATGACCAGCGCCTTGCGGTCCCGCACCCACGTCTCGACCGGCTCGCCCGCGGCGAGCTGCTCGAGGCCGAAGGTGACGAGCGACTGCCCGGCCCGGTCGATCCCGGTCTCGCTGTGCGCGCGCTTGCCGACCCGCAGCGCCTGCTGGAACAGGTCGTTGATCAGCCGTCCGGCGGTGTGCAGTTCCTGCCCGAGCGCCAGCGCGTCCTTGATCTGGCCGAGGATCTGCCCCTCGCCGACGACCATCGAGTCCAGGCCGCAGGCCACCGAGAAGAGGTGGTGGACGGCCCGGTCCTCGTAGTGCACATAGAGATAGGGGGTGAGCTCCTCGAGGCCCACGCCGCTGTGCTGGGCAAGCAGCGTGGACAGCTCGGCGACGCCGGCGTGGAACTTGTCCACGTCCGCGTACAGCTCGATGCGGTTGCACGTGGCGAGCACCGTCGCCTCGGTGGCGGGTTCGGCGGCCAGGGTGTCCTGGAGAAGCTTGATCCGCGCGTCGGTGGACAGGGATGCCCGCTCCAGCACACTCACGGGTGCGCTGCGGTGGCTCAGCCCTACGACCAGGAGACTCATGCCGGCATCACCGCGGACATGTCACCGTCGGGGCCCTTGCGGTTCGCGGCCTCCGCCTCTTCGCCGGCCTTGCGCTGCTCGTGGAAGGCGAGGATCTGGAGCTCGATCGAGAGGTCGACCTTGCGCACGTCGACGCCGTCCGGCACGGACAGCACGGTGGGCGCGAAGTTCAGGATGGAGGTGACCCCGGCGGCGATCAGGCGCTCGCAGACCTGCTGCGCGGCACCGGCGGGCGTCGAGATGACGCCGATCGAGACCCCGTTGTCGCTGATGATCTTCTCGAGCTCGTCCGTGTGCTGCACCGGAATTCCGGCGACGGGCTTTCCGGCCATGGCCGGGTCGGCGTCGATCAGCGCGGCGACCCGGAAACCACGGGACGCGAAGCCGCCGTAATTGGCGAGCGCGGCGCCGAGATTACCGATTCCTACGATCACAACCGGCCAGTCCTGGGTCAGGCCCAGTTCCCGGGAGATCTGGTAGACGAGATACTCGACGTCGTAGCCGACGCCCCGGGTCCCGTACGAGCCGAGGTAGGAGAAGTCCTTGCGCAGCTTCGCGGAGTTGACCCCCGCGGCCGCCGCGAGCTCCTCGGACGACACCGTGGGTACGGAACGCTCCGACAGCGCGGTCAGTGCGCGCAGGTACAACGGAAGCCGGGCGACGGTGGCCTCGGGGATTCCTCGGCTACGGGTCGCCGGTCGGTGATTTCGGCCAGTTGCCACGGTGCTCCTGGGGGATGAGCGAGGCTGCAGGCGGCCGTGTGTCCCAAGACCGCCCCGTCGACAGCAGGCTATGTCTTTGTGAACGCGTGCACAAAGATGGTGTCCGCTTTGTCCGTCCAAAGTGACCGGGGTCACGCAATTCGGCGGCCGGATCGAGGAACCGCGAACCGTTGGTGACCGTTGGGCTACCGAAGGGCGCAAAATCGGACACACTCCTCTCGAATACGCCCCCGAGACCGCCTGATTCCGCCTACTGTGCCCTGCCGCCGTCGCCCGCCGATAGGGCCGCGACGGCGCGCCGTGGACTTTCACGGACCGCCTGGCCGTCCGCCCAGCGCGCGCCGCAGCCGACCTGCGTCCACCTTCCAGAAGGTGTGCTGCTCGCCGTCGACGAGGACCACCGGGATCTGCTCCCAGTAGGCGCGGTGCAGCTCCTCGTCCACGGTGATGTCCTTCTCCTCCCAGGGCACGCCCGCCTCCGCGCACACCTGCTCGACCACGGCGCGCGCGTCGTCACAGAGATGGCATCCGGGCTTCCCGATGAGGGTCACCACGTGTTCCCCGGAGTTCTTCTTGGTGCGCCGCAGCAGTGGACTCATGCGTCCATTCTCGCCGGTCCCCTTAACAGGCCGGTCGCGGACTGTTCACGCCGCCGCATCCCCGCGCGTCCGGAAGTACCGAACAGACTGGCTATGCTCACGACATGGCCGCACTGGGATGGCTCACCCCGCGCAGGCGCTCCGCCACGGCACGCAGCGTGCTCGCGGGCGAAGCCGCAGCCGAGGCAGCACGGAAGTCCTCGCAGACGATCGAGGCGCTCGAGGCACAGGACGTCACCGCCCCTGCCGTGGAACCGGTGTTCCCCGTCGCGGGCGACGAGCGTGCCGCCGCCTTCTTCGACCTCGACAACACGGTCATGCAGGGTGCCGCGATCTTCCACTTCGGCCGTGGGCTCTACAAGCGCAAGTTCTTCCAGCGCCGCGAACTGGCCAGGTTCGCCTGGCAGCAGGCATGGTTCCGGCTCGCGGGCGTCGAGGACCCCGAGCACATGCAGGACGCCCGCGACAGCGCCCTGTCCATCGTCAAGGGCCACCGCGTCTCCGAACTGATGAGCATCGGCGAGGAGATCTATGACGAGTACATGGCCGACCGCATCTGGCCGGGCACCCGCGCGCTCGCCCAGGCCCACCTCGACGCCGGCCAGAAGGTGTGGCTGGTCACGGCGGCGCCCGTGGAGACCGCGACGATCATCGCCCGCCGCCTCGGCCTGACGGGCGCGCTCGGCACGGTCGCCGAGTCCGTCGACGGCGTCTACACGGGCAAGCTCGTCGGCGAACCGCTGCACGGCCCGGCGAAGGCGGAGGCCGTGCGCGCGCTGGCCGCGGCCGAGGGCCTGGACCTGACCCGCTGCGCGGCCTACAGCGACAGCCACAACGACATCCCCATGCTGTCGCTCGTCGGACACCCGTACGCGATCAACCCGGACACCAAGCTGCGCAAGCACGCCCGGCAGCTGGACTGGCGACTGCGCGACTACCGCACCGGCCGCAAGGCGGCCAAGGTCGGCATCCCGGCGGCTGCCGGAGTGGGCGCCCTCGCGGGCGGCACCGCGGCCGCGGTCGCGCTCCACCGCCGCCGCCGCTGACACCGCGGCCAGGCTCCACCGCCGACGCAGACACCACCGCCGGCACTGAACCGGTCGGTCGCATTCCACCGCCCCCGGCGCCGACGCCGGTCGCTCTCCACCGCCCCCGGCGCCGACGCCGCGGCCCCTCACCGACGACCCGGGGCCGTCGCGCGCTTCCGAACACGTGATCCCCGCGCGTGTCGGCGGCCAATCCACGGGTGTTACCCCTCCGGCCCCCCGGCCAGTCCTCTTGTCACGGCGCGGCCACAAGTCACCACCCGATAAGACAGATCTCGAAGCAATTCGATCAACAAGTGCTCACAATGTGCGACCGGTTGTGACGTATAGACGTAACAGAAGCGACCGAAACGACGATTTGAGCAACTCGGTGTAGCGCTGCCTGTACGAAGCGTTATTCTCCTCAGACGCATGACGGACCACCCCACCAGTCCCCACGACGGGTGAACGGTCCCGCACTGCTCGTGATGGAAGCTCTGCCTCTGGGAGTCCCGTGTACCCACACGTCGGGGTTGACGCCTCGGGCCTGGCTACGCTGCGCGCAGCGGTCCTCGACCACTTGCGCGGCCTTGTCCCCGCCGCGTACACCGTCCCCGCATTCGCCACCCCCGGCCTCGCCGCCGGCGGACCGGCAGCACCCTGCTACGCCCTGACCGACGGCCTGCAGAAGGGTCCCGCGCGCAGCGCCGTCGACGAGGGGCGGCGGTCGGCCGACGGACGGGCCGCGGGCAGAAGGGCGGGCCGGGCAGGCGCCTCCACCGCCACCCGCCGGCCCACCGCCGACAGCGACAGTGCCCGCATGATGGACCTGGTCGAGCGCGCCCAGGCGGGCGAGGCCGAGGCCTTCGGCCGGCTCTACGACCAGTACAGCGACACCGTCTACCGCTACATCTACTACCGCGTCGGCGGCAAGGCCACGGCGGAGGACCTCACCAGTGAGACCTTCCTGCGCGCCCTGCGCCGCATCTCCACCTTCACCTGGCAGGGCCGGGACTTCGGCGCCTGGCTCGTCACGATCGCCCGCAATCTGGTCGCCGACCACTTCAAATCGAGCCGCTTCCGACTGGAAGTGACCACCGGCGAGATGCTCGACGCCAACGAGGTGGAGCGCAGCCCGGAGGACTCGGTCCTGGAGTCCCTCTCCAACGCCGCGCTGCTCGAAGCCGTCCGCAAGCTCAACCCCCAGCAGCAGGAGTGCGTCACCCTCCGCTTCCTCCAGGGCCTGTCCGTCGCGGAGACGGCCAGGGCCATGGGCAAGAACGAGGGTGCGATCAAGACCCTTCAGTACCGGGCGGTCCGCACCCTCGCCCGGCTGCTGCCCGACGACGCACGCTGAGCCGTTCCTCCCGCGAAGCCGTTCCCCCCGCGACAGAGCTCCATCGCCCCCACTCCCCCACGGCCCCCGTCCCCAACTGACAATCGGTGACGCCTCGATGACGCACTGGTCCGATCATCTTTCGCGCGTAACCCAAGTGCCGCGCCGCTCGTTGTGCGGAATGCAGGCTCCCCCTGGACACGCCATGCCCGCAGCCACTCACTCGTTCGTGTGGATGTACTCAAGGTGTGCAACCCTCCAGACCCCCAGGGGAGTCGATCGTCATGACGAGAGGAGGTGCCGCCAGTGATCGCGAACGTTTCGGCGCACCGGCGGGCGAACGCCTTCGCCCAGGCCTTGGAAGACCAGGCGGCCGAACAGCCCGACGAATCGGTCGAGTCCGTCGAACCGCCCGAGCACGAACGGCTGTTGACCCTGGCCCACGGTCTCGGCGAATTGCCGAAGCCGCAGATGGACCCCGAGGTCAAGGTGGTGCAGCGGGCGCAGCTCGTGGCGGCGATGGAATCGCTGCTCCAGGAAGGCAGAGGGGGTGCGTCCGCGGGCCCTACGGTGCCCGAGCAGCGGACCTCCGGCCGCGGCGCGCACCGGGCATCCCGGCTCCGGAAATTGCGACCGCGTTCCCGCTGGTCGCAGGGGCTTGCCGCCGGAGGGCTGACCGTCGGTGTGGCGGCCGGGGCCTTCGGCGGAGTGGCCGCTGCCAGTTCCGACGCCCTCCCCGGTGACTCGCTGTACGGGCTGAAGCGCGGCATGGAGGACTTCAAGCTCGGCCTCGCGGACGGTGACTCCGACCGCGGTGAGCTCTACCTCGACCAGGCGTCGACCCGCCTGAGCGAGGCCCGCCGGCTGATGGAGCGTGACCGCGGCGGCGCCCTGGACCACGAGTCCCTGAGCGAGGTCCGCCGCACGCTCAACGGCATGAAGCACGACGTCACCGAAGGCCACCGTCTGCTCAGCGCCGCATACGAGCGCGACGGGTCGCTCGCCCCGATGGCCGCGCTCAATTCCTTCTCCCGCTCGCACCGCGGCACGTGGGACGGACTGCGCGACCGGCTGCCCGCCCAGCTGACCGACGTCGGCGACGACGTCGACTCCGCCTTCGACGCCATAGACGAACAGGTCGGCCCGCTCGAGTCGATGCTGCCCCGCACCCCGGAGAAGCACCGCGGCTCCCAGGGCCCGAGCACGTCACAGGACTCGGGTCGCACCGCGGATCCGGACCGTACGGCGCCCGGCTCGCCCGGCGACGGCGACGGGCAGGGGGGCGGGGACACCTCGCCCAGCCCGTCCGGTTCCACGTCGGGTTCCCCGAACGACGGCCTGCTCGGCGGCAACACCGGTGGTCTTCTCGACCCGCCGGAGGGCGCGGCGAGCCCGTCCCCGTCCGGCAGGGGCTCGGAGCCGACGCAGCCGGAGATCACCATCCCGCCGCTGCTGCCGGGCATCCTCCCGGGCCTCGGTCTCGAGGCCGAGGACGACGGCTGACAACGGCGGGAGCACCGCGCGCAGCTGAGGGGTGGGCCCGTGCCGGGCCCACCCCTCACCGGTGTCCGCGGCACCGGCGACGCCGGCGGAGGACGGCTAGAAGAAGACGGAGCGGCGCTGCACCAGCAGCTTGTAGAGCGTGTGCTGGATCTGCTCCCGCACCTGGTCCGTCAGGTTGAACATCAGCATCGGGTCCTCCGCCGCCTCCGGCGGGTACCCGTCCGTCGCGATCGGCTCGCCGAACTGGATCGTCCACTTCGTCGGCAGCGGCACCGCCCCCAGCGGTCCGAGCCACGGGAACGTCGGCGTGACGGGGAAGTACGGCAGACCCAGCAGCCGCGCCAGCGTCTTCGCGTTGCCGATCATCGGGTAGATCTCCTCGGCCCCGACGATCAAACACGGCACGATCGGTACACCCGCCCGCAAAGCGGTGGAGACGAAGCCTCCCCGGCCGAAACGCTGAAGCTTGTAGCGCTCGCCGAACGGCTTGCCGATGCCCTTGAAGCCCTCCGGCATCACACCGACGACGTCGCCGCGCTGGAGGAGCCTCTCCGCGTCCTCCGCGCACGCCAGGGTGTGACCGGCCTTCCTGGCCAACTCGTTGACCACCGGCAGCATGAACACCAGGTCCGCGGCGAGCAGCCGCAGATGGCGGCCCGCGGGATGGTTGTCGTGCACGGCGACCTGGAGCATCAGCCCGTCCAGCGGCACGGTGCCGGAGTGGTTGGCCACCACCAGCGCCCCGCCCTCCGACGGGATGTTCTCGATGCCCTTGACCTCGACACGGAAGTACTTCTGGTACATCGGCCGCAGCATCGACATCAGGACCTGGTCGGTGAGCTCCGCGTCGTAGCCGAACTCGTCGACCTCGTAGTCGCCCGTGATGCGCCGCCGCAGGAACGCCAGCCCGCCGGCGATCCTCCGGTCCCAGCCGCCGCCCGCCGTCCCCGGCGTCCCGTCGGCGGCCGTCACGGGGGCTCCTGCGGCCTTTCCGTCCTCCGGACAGTCACCGGCGCCACCGGCGTCGCCCGACACTCCGGAAGCCCCGGAGGCGGCGCTCCTGGCCGGCTCGGCGGGGACCGTCGGGCCGGTGTCGGGGCCCGTACCGCCCTCACCGCCCTGCGGGACCGGCAGCGGGCTCAGCGCGGCGTCCCGCACCGCCCCCGGTTCCGTCTTGCGCCGGCCGCCGGACGTGGGGCGCCGCCGTGCCGGGCGCTGAGCGCCGCCGCCACGCGACCGGTCGTCGTCGAACGGGATGACCTTGGCGTCCGCCATCGTCGGCTGCGCTCCTTATCCGGGCTGTCCGCTGCTGTGCGTCGTCTGGGTGACCGCTCGCCCGCCGTCCTCGAGGGGCACGTCGTCGAGCGACAGGGCCGCCGCGACCCGGTCCACCGCCTCGGCGAGCGCCTGGGGCGGCAGCAGCCCCGGGCCACGGCTGCGTGCGAAGTCCGCGAACGTCTCCGCGGTCGTGTACTTCGGCAGGAAGCCCAGTGTCTCCCGCATCTGAACGGTGCTCACCACCCGTCCGTGCGTGAGCAACCGGATCTGCTCGGGCGAGAAGTCGGTGAAACCGACCGTCCGCAGCGCCGAGCCGACCCAGGTGACCGCCGGGAGCAGCAGCGGCATCGTGGGCCGCCCCAGCCGCCGCGAGCACTGCGACAGCGTCAGCACACCGTCACCCGCGATGTTGAAGGTGCCGCTGTTGAGGGTGCCCCGCCGCGGCTCGTGGAGGGCGATCCGCAGCACGTCGATCACGTCGTCCTCGTGGACGAACTGCAGGCGGGGGTCGTAGCCGAAGACGGTCGGCATCACCGGCAGCGAGAAGAACTCGGCGAGCGGCGAGTCCGCGCACGGTCCGAGGATGTTGGCGAAGCGCAGCACGCACACCGCCACGTCGGGCCGTCGCCGGGCGAAGCCGCGTACGTATCCCTCGACCTCGACCGCGTCCTTGGCGAATCCACCGCTCGGCAGCGACTTGGGCGGGGTGGTCTCCGTGAAGACCGCCGGATCGCGAGGAGCGGAGCCGTACACGCTCGTACTGGATTTGATCACCAGCCGCTTGACGGTCGGTGACTTCTGGCACGCGCCGAGCAGTTGCATGGTGCCGATGACGTTGGTCTCCTTGACGGCCGTACGGCCGCCGGCCCCCAGGGGTGTCCCGGTGACGTCCATATGGACCACCGTGTCCACGGCGTGTTCGGCGAGGACCCTCGCGATGGCCGGGCGGCGGATGTCGGCGCGCACGAACTCGGCGCCGCCCAGATGGCGTCCGGGCCCCTCGGCGTCGACCCCGATCACCCGGTCCACCTCGGGGTCCTGCTGGATGCGCCGTACGAGGCGGCCACCGAGCTGCCGGGCCACTCCGGTGACGAGCACGACCTTGCCCAAGATCAGCGCCTTCCCTAGCTCCTGGCGTCACCGTAGCGCGTCACTGTTGCGCTGTGATGACCGCACGACGGACTTTTGCCACGTCGTGTCCACCGGTGCTCCACCCGTGCTCCCCGCGGTGTCCGTCCCGTGCCCGGACAGCACCTCGGCCCCTCCACCGGACTGGTGGAGGGGCCGAGAGACACGTTCAGCTGCCGCTTACTTCTTGTTGCGACGCTGAACGCGGGTGCGCTTGAGCAGCTTGCGGTGCTTCTTCTTGGCCATCCGCTTACGCCGCTTCTTGATAACAGAGCCCACGACTACCCTCGCTCACTTCTCTTCACTCGGTGCGGGGCGTCTGGGCCCACACGACCTACGTCGGCCTAGCCTACCTGCCGCCGAGTGAGGGACGTAATCCGAGGGCATCCGTCCCTCCTCCGTTACGCGGATTCCACCCCCACGAAGGATTCGCGGAGATACTCGTGAACCGCTTGCTCCGGTACCCGGAAGGACCTCCCCACCCGGATCGCCGGCAGATGACCGCTGTGCACCAAGCGGTACACGGTCATCTTCGACACCCGCATCACCGAGGCGACTTCCGCCACGGTAAGAAACTTGACCTCGTTAAGAGGCCTCTCGCTGCCAGCAGCCATGACCCACCTGTACCTTCCGCACCCGACGCGCACCGGCTTCCCCTCCGGTGACTCTTCGTCGCTGTGCGCTCACTGCCCAGACTAGGGGCGGGTGATGCGAGTGGGGAAGAGGAGCAGCCATCGGCCGCCTACTGTGACAGACACGCCCGATTGAGCACATAGCGCGTCAACGGGCGGTAGTGATCGGCCCTTACGGCGTCGTCAAGCGGAACGGCGACGGACACCCGCCCCTCCGCCTCACCGACGAACAGCGCCGGATCGTCCGTGTCCGCCAGTCCGATGGCCTCGATACCCAGTTGACCTGCTCCGCAGACCCAGCCGTGGTCCCCGACGACGAGGTCGGGCAGCTGCCCGCCGGCGTCCGCGGCGGCCCCCAGCGCGACCCTGACCGGCAACGGGGAATGACTGTGGGCTCCCGGCCCGCCCGCGCCCGCCTCCCGGAGCCGCGCCACTCCCCGTACGTATTCCAGCCGGTACGTGCGTACGCCGAACCGGGTCGTTATGTCGACACATCGCCCCTGCGCGGGTGTGAGTACGGAACACCCCGCCGCCGACAGCGCGTCTGCCAGATCGGCGTAGAACCCGAGCAGCCGGTGCGGATGTCCGGTGCCGAACAGCACCGCCCCGCCCCGCGCGGCCACCGCACCCAGCCGCTCCGCGAACGCGGTGAGCCTGCCGAGGGTCCGCTCCGGGTCGATGACGTCCGCCCCCGTCACCTGCTCGGGATCGGCCGAGACCCCGCATCTGTCCGCCATGAGGGCGATGACGTCCCGCACGCTCCAGGACCACTGGGGGTCCAGTCCGATGGTGACCCGCGGATCGCGGGCGACGAACGCGCGATAGCTCCGCAGACTCGTCTCGCGGGAGGTGGCGACATCACCGGCCAGCCGGGACGCCAGCAGATGCGCCCGCAGCGCCTGGGTGCTCAACACCTTCCCGATGCTGACGCAGAGGGGCGCCCACCACGCGAAAACCCCGAACAACCCGCACAGTTGGCCCAATGCCCGCTATACGGCCGAGCGACCGCGGCGGGCGACCGGGGCGACCGGGGCGACCGGGGCGACCGGGCTCAGGCGAGCAGCCCCCGGAGCGGGAACACCGCCCGCCGGGTCGCCAGCACGGCCTGGTCCAGCCGGTCCGCGGGGTCGTACCCCTCTTCCCAGCCACGCCAGGCCACCGGCCACCGGCCGTCCGTCATCCGCGCCGGAGCCAACTGCCGCGTCCGCGCGTACACCTCGTCCCGCCACGACGAGGGAATCACCGACTCGGGCTCGACCGGCTGGTGCGCCGCGATCCCCACCAGGTGCGTCCACGACCGGGGGACCACGTCGACCACCGCGTAACCGCCGCCGCCGAGCGCGACCCAGCGGCCGCCCTCCACATGCTCGTGTGCCAGCGTGTGGCACGCCTCCTGGACGGCACGCTGCGCGTCGAGCGACACCGCCAGGTGCGCCAGCGGGTCCTCGAAGTGCGTGTCCGCCCCGTGCTGGGTCACCAGGACCTGCGGCCGGAAGTCGGCCAGCAGCTCGGGCACCACCGCGTGGAACGCCCGCAGCCAGCCCTGGTCGCCCGTGCCCGCCGGCAGCGCCACGTTCACCGCGGAACCCTCAGCGGCACCGGCGGCACCCGTCTCCTCCGGCCGGCCGGTCTGAGGGAAGAGCGTCTGCGGATGTTCGTGCAGCGACACCGTCAGGACCCGTGGGTCGTCCCAGAAGGCCGCCTGCACGCCGTCCCCGTGGTGGACGTCCACGTCGACGTAGGCCACCCGCTCCGCGCCGAGCTCCAGCAGCCGCGCGATGGCCAGCGACGCGTCGTTGTAGATGCAGAACCCGGAGGCGCCCCCCGGCATCGCGTGGTGCAGCCCGCCGGCGAAGTTGACCGCATGGGCGGCCTCTCCACGCCACACGGCCTCAGCCGCGCCGACGGACTGCCCGGCGATCAGCGCCGACGCCTCGTGCATCCCCTCGAACGCCGGGTCGTCGACCGTGCCCAGCCCGTACGACTGGTCCGCGGCCTTCGGGTCGGCCGACGCCGCCCGTACCGCGTCCACGTAGTCCTGCCGGTGCACGAGCCGGAGCGTCGACGCCCCGGCGGGCCTGGCGGAGACCACCCGCATCGCACGGTCCAGCCCGTAGGCCCGCACCAGCCCCATCGTCAGTGCGAGCCGCACCGGATCCATCGGATGGCCGGAACCGAAGTCATACCCGGTTACCGCCTCGTCCCACATCAGCAATCCGCGGCCGCTCATGCCCGACACCGTATCGGGCGCTCCCGTCACCGAACGATCCGGCGTACACCAGCGTCATCAGCACGAGCGCCATCGGCACGAGCATCGCCCCGCGGTAGCTCCACGCGTCCCCCAGCCCCCCGACCAAGGGCGACCCGACGAGGAACCCGACGTAGTTGAAGACGTTCAGCCGCGCCACGGCCACATCGCTTCGGCCCGCGAACATCCGGCCCGCCGCCGCGAAGGTCTGCGGGACGATCACGCACAGGCCGAGCCCCAGCACCGTGAAGCCCGCCATGCCGGTCCACGGCCCCGGCGCGGCCGCGACCACCGCGAACCCTGCCGCCGCCAGCACCGCCCCGCACCGGACGACGGTCACGGCGCCGAAGCGCCGTACCCCGAGGTCCCCGACGGCCCGGCCCACCAGCGTCGTGACCATGTAGGCGTTGTAGGGGACGGTCGCCAGCTCCTCCGAGCTGCCGAGGACGTCCTGGAGGTACTTGGCGCTCCAGTTGGCGACGGTCGAGTCGCCGATGTACGCGAAGGTCATCACCAGCGCGAGCGGCAGCAGCATCCTGAACGCCACCCGGCCGCCGTCCCCCGCCGCGCTGTCGTCGCCGCCCGCGACGGCGTCCTTGTCGCCCGCTGGGCGTTCCCCGCCGTAGTACCACCGGCTGCCCACCAGCGCCGCAGGCACCAGCACCACGACCACAGGAAGGTAGGAGACGAGGAGCGCCAGGTCCCAGTGCGCACCCGCCCAGGCGAGCGAGGCGCCCACGATCCCGCCGAGGCTGTACGCGGCATGGAAGCCGAGCATGATGCTGCGCCCGTACGCGGCCTGGAGCCCCACGCCCAGCATGTTCATCGACGCGTCGAGCGCCCCCACCGACAGCCCGAACACGCCGAGGGCGAGCGCGACTTGCCACACCTCGTCGCCCGCTGCCACCCCGAGCAGTGCGAGCAGCACCACCGGCTGGGCCCAGCGCAGGACCGCACTCACGGGCGCCCGCCGCACGATCCGCTCGGTCAGCACGCTGCCCACCCCGGCGAGGACGGGCACCGCGGCGAGGAACAGCGGCAGCAGGGCGTCGGATATCCCGTACCGCTCCTGGATGGCGGGTATTCGGGTCACGAGCAGGGCGAAGGCGACACCCTGCGAGAAGAAGCTGAACGCGAGGGAGGCCCGCCCGTGTCGCAACCGCGGTTCTGTCATGGCCGCACAGCGTATGCCCGGGTCCTACCGGGCGGTAGACGCGTCACAGGAGCAGAGTCGTAGGTGCCGCGTCGCAACGGCGGAGCGTCACGCGAACAGCGCGGGCAGCTCCGCCATCGTGGCGAAGTATCCGTTCGCGCCGGCGAGTTCGGCTGCGGGTGTCATGGCCGTGAACCCGTACACGTCCATCCCTGCCGACAGCGCCGCCTGCACGCCGAGCCGGCTGTCCTCGACGACCACGCACCGCTCGGGCGCCACCCCCATCCGCTCGGCGGCGTGGAGGAAGAGATCAGGGGCCGGCTTGCCCCTGCCGACGTCCTGGGCGCTGAAGACGGTCCCGTCCCGGAACCACCGGTCCAGCCCGGTCCTGCGGTGGCCGACCCTGATGCGCTCGTGACTGCCGGACGACGCGACGCAGTAGGGGACGGCATCGGCACGCAGCTTCTCCAGCACTTCGGTCACCCCGTCGACGGCCGTCAACTCACGCTCGAACGCGGCGAAGACGCGGGCGTGGAAGGTGTCGTCGAAGTCAGCCGGCAGGTCCTGCCCGGTCCGTTCACGGACGATGTCGTGCACCCGGTGCATGGCGGAGCCCATGAAGTCCCGCAGGGACTCCTCGTACGTGGTGGGGTGCCCGAGCTCGGTGAGATAGCCGGCGAGGATCGTGTTGGACAGGGGCTCGCTGTCGACGAGCACTCCGTCGTTGTCGAAGATGACGAGGTCATAGCGCATGCGGCCGACCCTAATAGACCCCTGAACGCAGGAAAGCCCCGCACCAGAGGTGCGGGGCTTTCCCACAATGATTGTTCGGCGGCGTCCTACTCTCCCACAGGGTCCCCCCTGCAGTACCATCGGCGCTGAAAGGCTTAGCTTCCGGGTTCGGAATGTAACCGGGCGTTTCCCTAACGCAATGACCACCGAAACTCTATGAAGATGTCCGAACTACCAGCCGGCAACCCCACCAAAAGGCAGGGTCGGGCGAGTTCGTTACTTCAGAACTAACACAGTGGACGCGAGCAACTGAGGACAAGCCCTCGGCCTATTAGTACCGGTCAACTCCACCCTTTACAGGGCTTCCATATCCGGCCTATCAACCCAGTCGTCTACTGGGAGCCTTACCCTCTCAAGGAGGTGGGAGTCCTCATCTCGAAGCAGGCTTCCCGCTTAGATGCTTTCAGCGGTTATCCTTTCCGAACGTAGCCAACCAGCCATGCCCTTGGCAGGACAACTGGCACACCAGAGGTTCGTCCGTCCCGGTCCTCTCGTACTAGGGACAGCCCTTCTCAAGACTCCTACGCGCACAGCGGATAGGGACCGAACTGTCTCACGACGTTCTAAACCCAGCTCGCGTACCGCTTTAATGGGCGAACAGCCCAACCCTTGGGACCGACTCCAGCCCCAGGATGCGACGAGCCGACATCGAGGTGCCAAACCATCCCGTCGATATGGACTCTTGGGGAAGATCAGCCTGTTATCCCCGGGGTACCTTTTATCCGTTGAGCGACGGCGCTTCCACAAGCCACCGCCGGATCACTAGTCCCGACTTTCGTCCCTGCTCGACCCGTCGGTCTCACAGTCAAGCTCCCTTGTGCACTTACACTCAACACCTGATTGCCAACCAGGCTGAGGGAACCTTTGGGCGCCTCCGTTACCCTTTGGGAGGCAACCGCCCCAGTTAAACTACCCATCAGACACTGTCCCTGATCCGGATCACGGACCCAGGTTAGACATCCAGCACGACCAGAGTGGTATTTCAACGACGACTCCACCTGAACTGGCGTCCAAGCTTCACAGTCTCCCACCTATCCTACACAAGCCGAACCGAACACCAATATCAAACTGTAGTAAAGGTCCCGGGGTCTTTCCGTCCTGCTGCGCGAAACGAGCATCTTTACTCGTAGTGCAATTTCACCGGGCCTATGGTTGAGACAGTCGAGAAGTCGTTACGCCATTCGTGCAGGTCGGAACTTACCCGACAAGGAATTTCGCTACCTTAGGATGGTTATAGTTACCACCGCCGTTTACTGGCGCTTAAGTTCTCAGCTTCGCCACCCCGAAGAGTGACTAACCGGTCCCCTTAACGTTCCAGCACCGGGCAGGCGTCAGTCCGTATACATCGCCTTACGGCTTCGCACGGACCTGTGTTTTTAGTAAACAGTCGCTTCTCGCTGGTCTCTGCGGCCACCCCCAGCTCACCGAGTAAATCGGATCACCAGTGATGGCCCCCCTTCTCCCGAAGTTACGGGGGCATTTTGCCGAGTTCCTTAACCATAGTTCACCCGAACGCCTCGGTATTCTCTACCTGACCACCTGAGTCGGTTTAGGGTACGGGCCGCCATGAAACTCGCTAGAGGCTTTTCTCGACAGCATAGGATCATCCACTTCACCACAATCGGCTCGGCATCAGGTCTCAGCCTTGATGTGAGGCGGATTTGCCTACCTCACGGCCTACACCCTTACCCCGGGACAACCACCGCCCGGGCTGGACTACCTTCCTGCGTCACCCCATCGCTTACCTACTACAAGTCTGGTTCGTCGGCTCCACCACTCCGACCTCGTCCGAAGACTCAGCCGGCGGCTTCACGGACTTAGCATCGCCTGATTCGATATTGGGCGTTTCAAAGCGGGTACCGGAATATCAACCGGTTGTCCATCGACTACGCCTGTCGGCCTCGCCTTAGGTCCCGACTTACCCTGGGCAGATCAGCTTGACCCAGGAACCCTTAGTCAATCGGCGCACACGTTTCTCACGTGTGTATCGCTACTCATGCCTGCATTCTCACTCGTGAACCGTCCACAACTCGCTTCCGCGGCTGCTTCACCCGGCACACGACGCTCCCCTACCCATCCCAGCGGGCGTTGGCCCTCATGCTGGAATGACACGACTTCGGCGGTACGCTTGAGCCCCGCTACATTGTCGGCGCGGAATCACTTGACCAGTGAGCTATTACGCACTCTTTCAAGGGTGGCTGCTTCTAAGCCAACCTCCTGGTTGTCTCTGCGACTCCACATCCTTTCCCACTTAGCGTACGCTTAGGGGCCTTAGTCGATGCTCTGGGCTGTTTCCCTCTCGACCATGGAGCTTATCCCCCACAGTCTCACTGCCGCGCTCTCACTTACCGGCATTCGGAGTTTGGCTAAGGTCAGTAACCCGGTAGGGCCCATCGCCTATCCAGTGCTCTACCTCCGGCAAGAAACACACGACGCTGCACCTAAATGCATTTCGGGGAGAACCAGCTATCACGGAGTTTGATTGGCCTTTCACCCCTAACCACAGGTCATCCCCCAGGTTTTCAACCCTGGTGGGTTCGGTCCTCCACGAAGTCTTACCTCCGCTTCAACCTGCCCATGGCTAGATCACTCCGCTTCGGGTCTAGAGCGTGCAACTCAATCGCCCTGTTCGGACTCGCTTTCGCTACGGCTTCCCCACACGGGTTAACCTCGCTACACACCGCTAACTCGCAGGCTCATTCTTCAAAAGGCACGCAGTCACGACTGCATGTGCAAGCACATACAGCGACGCTCCCACGGCTTGTAGGCACACGGTTTCAGGTACTATTTCACTCCGCTCCCGCGGTACTTTTCACCATTCCCTCACGGTACTATCCGCTATCGGTCACCAGGGAATATTTAGGCTTAGCGGGTGGTCCCGCCAGATTCACACGGGATTTCTCGGGCCCCGTGCTACTTGGGTGTCTCTCAAACGAGCCGTTGATGTTTCAGCTACGGGGGTCTTACCCTCTACGCCGGACCTTTCGCATGTCCTTCGCCTACATCAACGGTTTCTGACTCGTCTCATTGCCGGCAGACAATGAAAGAGAGATCCCACAACCCCGTATGCGCAACCCCTGCCGGGTATCACACGCATACGGTTTGGCCTCATCCGGTTTCGCTCGCCACTACTCCCGGAATCACGGTTGTTTTCTCTTCCTGAGGGTACTGAGATGTTTCACTTCCCCTCGTTCCCTCCACACTGCCTATGTGTTCAGCAGCGGGTGACAGCCCATGACGACTGCCGGGTTTCCCCATTCGGAAACCCCCGGATCAAAGCCTGGTTGACGGCTCCCCGGGGACTATCGTGGCCTCCCACGTCCTTCATCGGTTCCTGGTGCCAAGGCATCCACCGTGCGCCCTTAAAAACTTGGCCACAGATGCTCGCGTCCACTGTGTAGTTCTCAAGCAACGACCAGCCACCCATCACCCCGCCTTTACAGGCGAGTTCACTGGGGCCGGCATCCCGAAGGGCGAGCAACGCTCGCACCCTCAGACACCCAACAGTGTGCCCGGCTCTCCCGCCGTCCCGAAGTCTGTGTTCCACGCCGAAGCAGTACTGACAGACCAGAAACGGTCAAGAGTGCCGATTAATCAACGTTCCACCCATGAGCAACCGTGCGAGTCATTCGCTCGCAGTCGGCCATGTGCTCCTTAGAAAGGAGGTGATCCAGCCGCACCTTCCGGTACGGCTACCTTGTTACGACTTCGTCCCAATCGCCAGTCCCACCTTCGACAGCTCCCTCCCACAAGGGGTTGGGCCACCGGCTTCGGGTGTTACCGACTTTCGTGACGTGACGGGCGGTGTGTACAAGGCCCGGGAACGTATTCACCGCAGCAATGCTGATCTGCGATTACTAGCAACTCCGACTTCATGGGGTCGAGTTGCAGACCCCAATCCGAACTGAGACCGGCTTTTTGAGATTCGCTCCGCCTCACGGCTTCGCAGCTCTTTGTACCGGCCATTGTAGCACGTGTGCAGCCCAAGACATAAGGGGCATGATGACTTGACGTCGTCCCCACCTTCCTCCGAGTTGACCCCGGCAGTCTCCTGTGAGTCCCCATCACCCCGAAGGGCATGCTGGCAACACAGAACAAGGGTTGCGCTCGTTGCGGGACTTAACCCAACATCTCACGACACGAGCTGACGACAGCCATGCACCACCTGTATACCGACCACAAGGGGGGCACCATCTCTGATGCTTTCCGGTATATGTCAAGCCTTGGTAAGGTTCTTCGCGTTGCGTCGAATTAAGCCACATGCTCCGCTGCTTGTGCGGGCCCCCGTCAATTCCTTTGAGTTTTAGCCTTGCGGCCGTACTCCCCAGGCGGGGAACTTAATGCGTTAGCTGCGGCACCGACGACGTGGAATGTCGCCAACACCTAGTTCCCAACGTTTACGGCGTGGACTACCAGGGTATCTAATCCTGTTCGCTCCCCACGCTTTCGCTCCTCAGCGTCAGTAATGGCCCAGAGATCCGCCTTCGCCACCGGTGTTCCTCCTGATATCTGCGCATTTCACCGCTACACCAGGAATTCCGATCTCCCCTACCACACTCTAGCCTGCCCGTATCGAATGCAGACCCGGGGTTAAGCCCCGGGCTTTCACATCCGACGTGACAAGCCGCCTACGAGCTCTTTACGCCCAATAATTCCGGACAACGCTTGCGCCCTACGTATTACCGCGGCTGCTGGCACGTAGTTAGCCGGCGCTTCTTCTGCAGGTACCGTCACTTTCGCTTCTTCCCTGCTGAAAGAGGTTTACAACCCGAAGGCCGTCATCCCTCACGCGGCGTCGCTGCATCAGGCTTTCGCCCATTGTGCAATATTCCCCACTGCTGCCTCCCGTAGGAGTCTGGGCCGTGTCTCAGTCCCAGTGTGGCCGGTCGCCCTCTCAGGCCGGCTACCCGTCGTCGCCTTGGTAGGCCATCACCCCACCAACAAGCTGATAGGCCGCGGGCTCATCCTTCACCGCCGGAGCTTTCAACCGCAGACCATGCGATCCGCAGTGTTATCCGGTATTAGACCCCGTTTCCAGGGCTTGTCCCAGAGTGAAGGGCAGATTGCCCACGTGTTACTCACCCGTTCGCCACTAATCCCCACCGAAGTGGTTCATCGTTCGACTTGCATGTGTTAAGCACGCCGCCAGCGTTCGTCCTGAGCCAGGATCAAACTCTCCATGAATGTTTACCCGTGATCGGGTGCACATCCGAAGAGCGGAACAACCGGTCGGAATAAGACCGATTGTTCACAGCGTCCTCGCTGTGATTGCCACCCCGCAAGCGGGATGGACTTTTTCAAAGGAACCTCGACCATCCGAAGATGGACGGGGTATCAACATATCTGGCGTTGATTTTTGGCACACTGTTGAGTTCTCAAGGAACGGACGCTTCCTTTGTACTCACCCTGTCGGGCTTTCCTCCGGGCGCTTCCCTTCGGTCTTGCGTTTCCGACTCTATCAGATCTTTCCGATCCGATTTCCTCGGTGTGCTTTCCGGCCTTTCGGCCTTCCGGCGGTTCCGACTCTATCAGACTCTTTCGGGCCTGATTCCCGGTCAGCGGGAGTTGTCTTCACGGCTGTTGGGCCGTTCCGACGAGTGAGACTTTAGCGGAATCCCCCGCCCCGAAGCGAATCGGGGCCGGCGTCCTTTCGAACGTGGATTCTTCATTTCGTAAAGGCGCACGAAAGACGGACGGCACAGAATGCCGTTCATCGAAGTGGGTCTTACGGAATGGCTGTCCGGGGCCGACCGGGGTCGGTGCTCACGTCGGACAACTCGGAGAACACTACGGATGCCGGTACCCGATGTCAACCCGCCCCCAAGGACCCCCTGGGCGCGTAGGCTTGGGCACATGACATCGCGCATGTGCCTCCACCAGTGGTGGGCCGCCTGACGGCGGCCGGCGCTTTCGCATGTACCCACGGCCGCCGCTTCGGCGGCCGTTCGCGTATCTCCCTCCGGGAGCCCGGCCGCTGAGCGCGGCGGCTTCGATCAGGAGACGGAGAACGGGATGAAGCGGATCTTCAGCGGGATCAAGCCCACGGGGCATCTGACCCTGGGGAACTACCTGGGCGCGCTGCGCAGGTGGGTCGAGGTGGACCAGCACCAGGCGGACGCGCTGTTCAGCGTGGTCGACCTGCACGCGCTGACGGTGGAGCACGACCCCGCGCGCGTGCGCAGACTCAGTCGCCAGGCCGCGACCATGATGCTGGCCGCCGGCCTGGACCCCGATCTGTGCACCGTCTTCGTGCAGAGCCATGTGGACGAGCACGCCCGGCTTTCGTACATCCTCGAGTGCACGGCCACCGACGGCGAGCTCCGGCGCATGATCCAGTACAAGGAGAAGAGCGCGCGGGCCCGCGCGGCCGGACAGAGTGTGCGGCTGTCGCTGCTCACCTATCCGGCGCTGATGGCGGCGGACATCCTGGCCTACCAGACCGACGAGGTGCCGGTGGGTGACGACCAGACGCAGCACGTGGAGCTGACCCGTGATCTGGCGGTGCGGTTCAACCAGCGCTACGGGCACACCTTCAACGTCCCGCGGGCCACGCCCCCGCCGGTCGCCGCGCGGGTCATGGATCTCCAGGACCCCACGTCGAAGATGGGGAAGTCGCACGACTCCGGCGCGGGCATCGTCTATCTGCTCGACGAGGCCGACGTGGTGCGGAAGAAGATCATGCGGGCGGTGACCGACAGCGGGCGTGACGTCGAGTTCGACCCCGAGAACCGGCCCGGGGTCGCGAACCTGCTCGAGATCCTCTCGGCCTGCTCGGGCGGGAGCCCCGAGGAGCTGGCCGGTGCGTACGAGTCGTACGGGGCCTTGAAGAAGGACACGGCCGAGGCGGTGCTCGAGGTGCTGCGGCCCATCAGGGAGCGGCACGCCGACCTCGCGGCCGATCCCGGACACGTCGACGAGGTGCTGCGGAAGGGGGCGGAGCGGGCCAGGGGCATGGCCCGTCCGACGGTGGACGCCGCCTACCGGGCGATCGGACTGCTGCCGGCCGGATGACGGAACGGGTGAGCGCGGAACGCTGAACGCGGAGAACCGCGGCGGGGCCCGGTCAGCCGTTGCCGGACGCCAGTTCGCGGCTGCGGTCGCGGGCGGCTTCGAGTGCGGCGATCAGGGCCGCGCGTACGCCGTGGTTCTCCAGTTCGCGGATGGCGCTGATGGTGGTGCCGGCCGGCGACGTGACCGCCTCACGCAGTTTCACGGGGTGCTCGCCGCTGTCCCTGAGCATCACGGCCGCTCCGATGGCGGCCTGGACGATCAGGTCGTGGGCCTGGGCGCGCGGAATGCCGAGGAGGATTCCCGCGTCCGTCATGGCCTCGACGAGGAAATAGAAGTACGCGGGACCCGAGCCGGAGAGGGCGGTCGCCGCGTCCTGCTGCGACTCGGGGACGCGCAGCGTCTTGCCCACACCGCCGAAGATCTCCTCGGCGTGGGCGACGTGGTCGGCCGTGGCGTGACTGCCGGCGGAGATCACGGACATGCCCTCGTCCACGAGCACCGGGGTGTTGGGCATGACCCGGACCACGGGCGTGCCCGCCGCCAGGCGCTCCTCGATGAAGGCGGTGGTGATTCCGGCCGCCGCGCTGATGACGAGTCGGTCCGCGGTGATGTGCGGGCCGAGTTCGTCGAGGAGCTTGCCCATGTCCTGCGGCTTCACGGCGAGGATCAGGGTGTCGGCGCGCTTGGCGGCTTCCGCGTTGGTGACGGGCTCGACGCCGTAGCGGGTGCGCAGTTCGTCGGCGCGGTCGGCGCGGCGGGTGGTGACCAGCAGGTCCGCGGGGCGCCAGCCCGCACGGATCATGCCGCTGAGCAGTGCTTCACCGATCTTGCCGGTACCGAGGACTGCGACTGTCTGGGTCATGGCTTGAGTTCACCTCGCCGGTGGGGATACGTGCGGACATCCTGTCACCGGGGACGGGGTCGTGCCGTGGTCGTCCGAGTGTCGGTACGGCGCGCCGCGGTGGCGGGGTCAGGCGGTGCGGCGGCGCAGGGTGGCGGCGCCGAGGGCGAGGACGACCAGTGCGCAGACCGCGACGACCAGGACGTCCCGCACGAAGTCGCCGGTGACGTCGGGGTGGCGCAGGACCTCGCTCATGGCGTCGACGGCGTACGACATGGGGAGCACGTCGGAGATCGCCTCGAGGACGGGCTGCATCGTGTCGCGGGGTGCGAACAGGCCGCACAGCAGCAGTTGGGGAAAGATCACGGCCGGCATGAACTGGACCGCCTGGAACTCGGAGGCGGCGAAGGCCGAGACGAACAGTCCGAGCGCCGTGCCCAGCAGCGCGTCGAGCAGCGCGACGAGGAGCAGCAGCCAGGGCGAGCCGACGATGTCGAGGCCGAGAACCCACAGGGCGAGGCCGGTGGCGAGCAGGGACTGGATCACTGCGACCAGGCCGAAGGCGAGTGCGTAGCCGGCGATCAGGTCGGCCTTGCCGAGCGGCATGGCGAGGAGACGTTCCAGGGTGCCGGAGGTGCGTTCGCGCAGGGTGGCGATGGAGGTCACCAGGAACATCGTGATCAGCGGGAAGATGCCGAGCAGCGAGGCGCCGATGGAGTCGAAGGTGCCGGGGCTGCCGTCGAACACGAACCGGAGCAGGAAGAGCATCAGGCACGGCACGAGCAGCATCAGGGCGATGGAGCGCGGGTCGTGGCGGAGCTGCCGCAGCACCCGCGCGGCGGTCGCGAGGGTGCGGGACAAGGAGGGCGCGAAGGCCGGCGCGGCGGTGGGCGGGTGGGAGCTCATCGGTGGCTCTCCTGAAGGGCGTCGGCCTCGTCCACGAGGTGGAGGAAGGCCTGTTCGACGGTTTCCGAGCGGGTGCGGGTGCGCAGGTCGTCCGGGGCGTCCTCGGCGAGGATCTCCCCTTCGCGCATGAGGAGGAGGCGGTGACAGCGTTCGGCCTCGTCCATGACGTGGGAGGAGACGAGGATCGTCGTTCCGCGTTCGCCGGCGAGGCGGTGGAAGAGGTCCCACAGGTCGCGGCGGAGGACGGGGTCGAGGCCGACGGTCGGTTCGTCGAGGACGAGCACCTCCGGCGTGCCCAGCAGGGCGACGGCGAGCGAGACGCGGCTGCGCTGGCCGCCGGAGAGCCGCCCGGCGAGCGAGTCGGCGTGCGAGGCGAGGTCGACGTCCTCGACGGCTCGTGCGACGTACTCACGGCGGGCGTCGCGGTTGCGGCGGCCGGGGAGGAGGACGGCGGCGAAGTAGTCGAGGTTCTGCCGGACGGTGAGGTCGTCGTAGACGGACGGGGCCTGGGTGACGTAGCCGATGCGGGAGCGGAGCTCGGCGGCGCCGGCGGGGCGGCCGAGGATCTCGAGGATGCCGCCGACCTTGGCCTGGGTGCCGACGACCGCGCGCATCAGCGTCGACTTCCCGCAGCCGGAGGGCCCGAGGAGGCCGGTGATGCGGCCGGACAGGACCGAGAAGTCGAGGCCGCGCAGGACGGTGCGGTCTCCTCGTACCACGGTGAGGCCGCGGGCGAGGACGGCGACTCCAGAGGAATTCATCATGTGATGAATAGTGCTCCCGCCGATGCGGGGCCGTCAAGCGATTCGGAGCCGTCAAGCGCGAACGCCCGGCCTCACCCCTGAAGGGTGGGACCGGGCGTTCGCAGCGGTGTCGCCGTCAGCGTCGTTTCGGGCGGGCCTTCGTGCCACGGGCGGCCGGATTGCCCGAGCGGGTGCCCCGGCGCTTCTCGTACTGCCGCAGCGCCGCCTCGTACTCGGCGCGGCGCAGCTTCTCGCCCGGCGCCTCACCGAAGCAGCGCAGGGCGTACGCGATGAGGGAGCCGATGAAGCCGATCGCCTTGAGACCGCGCAGCGAATCCTCCGACGGCGAGCCGTCGGGGCGGCGGGAGAAGCTCTCCCAGGTCTTGCGGAACGCGATGGCGCTGCACACCGCGAACATCACGACGACGAGGACGTTCACGAAGCTGCCGACCTCGGCGACGGCCAGGCCCTCATAGGCGAAGCGCAGTAGCAGGGCGGCCGCGAAGGCGGTGATCAGCGAGCCGGCGGCGACACCGGCCCGGCGCAGCCCGTACCCCCCGTCGTGGCCGACCCAGGTCGTGCCGAAGAAACGGATGGGCTCGGGCTCCGGGCCGCCGCCGCTCGCCGTGGTGTTCTCGCTGTGCTCGCTCACGGGGTCGATTATCCCCCGTACGCCGGCGGCGGGTCAGGCGCAGCGCCGGGCGACGTAGCCGTCGCTGCCGGTCTGCACGTACGCGTCCGCCACGAACTCGCCGTTGGCGATGTTGTCCCAGATGTTGCTCGTGCCGTACGTGCCGGTGACGGTCTCGCCGGCCTTCTGGCAGTTGATCGGGACGGTGGCGCCGTACGGCAGGATCCTGACCAGCCGGTAGTCGGTCCCGGGCCCGCTGCGCACGTTGAGACGCACACCGGGGGCCACCGGGTAGCGCTTCACCGTCATGGTCCCGGCCGTTTCGGCCTCCATCGCGGCCGCCTCGAGAGCCGCGTTCCCGGCCGCTGTGTTCTGAGCCTCTTCAAGAGCCATCGGACTTCCCCCCGTTGACGTGGATGAGTGGCGTTGCGCCGCGCGCAGGCTAGCAAGCCATGGCTGGATCGCACGCATCATCGACTAGGCTCCGTGCGTCGCGCGTGCGCACCATCAGACGGGGGTGGGAGATGCCACCGCTGCGCAGCACCGGGCCGTTCCCGGAAGCGGAGCATCCGGAATATGCAGGGCAGTACCGCCTCGAGGCGGTGCTCGGCAACGGGGGGATGGGCGTCGTCCATCTGGCCACCTCCGCCTCGGGTCTTCGGCTCGCGGTCAAGGTCATTCACGCGGAGCACGCCTCCGACCCCGAGTTCAGGGCGCGTTTTCGCCAGGAGGTCGCCGCCGCGCGCCGGGTCAGCGGTGCCTTCACCGCGCCGGTCGTGGACGCCGATCCCGACGCGGACCGGCCCTGGATGGCCACCCTCTTCATCGAGGGCCCGACCCTCGCCGACCGGGTGAAGCGGAACGGTCCGCTGAATGCTGCGGAGCTCGTCAGGGCGGGCGCCGGGCTCGCCGAGGCGCTGCGTGACATCCACCGGGCCGGCGTGGTGCACCGCGACCTCAAACCCAGCAACGTGCTGCTGGCCGCGGACGGGCCGAAAGTCATCGACTTCGGCATCTCGCGTCCCACCGACAGCGACCTGCGCACCGAGACCGGAAAGCTGATCGGCACCCCGCCGTTCATGGCGCCCGAGCAGTTCCAGCGGCCTCGCGAGGTCGGGCCGGAAGCGGATGTGTTCGCGCTGGGCGCGGTGCTGGTCCACGCGGCGACCGGTCGCGGCCCGTTCGACTCCGACAGCCCGTACATCGTGGCGTACCAGGTCGTGCACAACGAGCCGGACCTCGCGGGTGTGCCGGAGCAGCTCGTACCGCTGGTGGCGCGCTGTCTGGCGAAGGACCCGCAGGCGCGGCCGACGCCGTACGAGCTGATGGTGGCGCTGCGGGCGTCCTCGCCGTCCTCCGCGTACGACACCCAGGCCTACATACCGGCGCAGCGCGATCCCGCTCCCGGCGAGAACCCCGGCCCGGCGGTGACGCGGGAGCCGGGCGCGCGGCAGGCCGGACCCCCGGCCGACGCCCCCGCGCGCCGTGTCCGAAGGCGCCGGGCCGTCGCCGCGGCCGCGCTCGCCGTGCTGGCCGTCGCCGGCACCGCCGTGGTCGCCGCCCTGGACAACGGGTCCCCGAGCGGCGCCCGCACCGCGCCCGCCGAACAGCGCTTCCGCCCGTGGACCGTCCCGCCGCGGGACGGCGCCGCCCCCGGCGTCCCCGTGTGCACGGCCGGTGACGGCGACGCCCTGTACTGCGCCGCCCCCGGCGTCGGGACCACCCGGCTCGACCCGGCCGACGGCTCCACCGTCTGGGCGGCGAAGGAACGGGCGGCCGGTGACGGCGCCGAGCAGAGCGACGAGGGCCTCGCGCCCCAGGCGGCCGGAGGGCTGCTGCATGTGGTGACGCCCGACGGTGAGCGCTACCAGGCGCTCGACCCGCGAACGGGCGAGGTGCGCCGGGAGCTGGACGCGTCCGGCTATCCGACCGTCCGGGCCGTCGGCGACACCGTGCTGCTGGTGTCGGACGCCGGGACGGTACGGGCGATCGACGCGACGACCGGCGAGCAGCGCTGGCAGAAGCGGCACGGCGGGCCCGGTACCCAGTGGCTGTCCGACCCGGGCGGCGACGGTCCGGCGCTCGCCGCCACCCCCTCGGCCGACGGGACCTCGACCCTCGTCAGCGCCGTCGGCCCGCTGAACGGCGAGCCGCTGTGGACCGAACGCCTGCCGGGTTCCCTCACTCCGGTGCAGCTCTCCGGCGGCGTCCTGTATCTCCTCTCGGCCGGCACCGACGGCTTCACCGGGGCGGTCGTCACGATCGACACCGTCACCGACGGCCGTGCCGTGCGCAGCATCCCCCTGACCGTCCCGGTCGACCAGGCGCAGGCGACGGTCGCGGGACGGACCGTCTACATCTCCGGGTCCGGCGGCTCGCTCTTCGCGGTGGACACGGCCCGGGCGGGTGCGGGTGCCGACGGCCCCGAGCTGTGGCGCCTGGAGACCGGGGTCGCGCACCTTTCCCGCCCGGTCACCGACGGACGGGCGGTCTACCTGTCGGCCGCGGACGGGCGGCTGCTCGCCGTCGACGCGCGACGCGGCAGGATCACCGGCCAGACGGGGCTGCGGATGGCCGACGACGGTTCGACCTTCTCAGCGCTGCTGCCCGCACCCGTCACCGCGGACGGGAAGGTGTACGCCAGCGCCCCGGACGGTTCGGTCTTCGCCGTGGACGCGAAGGACCCGGCGCGCTGGTGAGCGCACCGGGTCCACGAGCAGTCGGGCGGCGGATCAGCCCAGCTTGGACACGTCCCTGACGGCACCCCTGTCGGCGCTCGTCGCCATCGCGGCGTAGGCCCGCAGCGCGGCGGACACCTTGCGCTCCCGCGACTTGGGGGCGTAGACGCCGCCCAGGGCCTCACGCCGGGAGGCCAGCGTGGCCTCGTCGACGAGGAGTTCGATGGTGCGGCCCGGGATGTCGATGCGGATGCGGTCGCCGTCCTCGACGAGCGCGATCGTGCCGCCGGAGGCCGCCTCCGGGGAGGCGTGGCCGATCGACAGGCCCGAAGTGCCGCCGGAGAAACGGCCGTCGGTGACCAGGGCGCAGGTCTTGCCGAGGCCGCGGCCCTTGAGGAAGGACGTCGGGTAGAGCATCTCCTGCATACCGGGGCCGCCCTTGGGGCCCTCGTACCGGATGACCACCACGTCGCCGTGGGTGATCTCCTTCTTGAGGATCTTCTCGACGGCCTCGTCCTGCGACTCGCAGACGACGGCCGGGCCCTCGAAGGTCCAGATCGACTCGTCGACGCCGGCGGTCTTCACGACGCAACCGTCGACGGCGAGGTTGCCGCGCAGGACGGCGAGTCCGCCGTCCTTGGAGTACGCGTGCTCCGCGGAGCGGATGCAGCCGTTCTCCGCGTCGTCGTCCAGCGCCTCCCAGCGCTCGGACTGCGAGAAGGCGGTGGCGGAGCGGACGCAGCCGGGCGCCGCGTGCCACAGCTCGACGGCCTCCGCGGCCGGCGAACCGCCGCGCACGTCCCAGCTCTTGAGCCAGTCCGCGAGGGAAGGGCTGTGCACGGAGTGCACGTCCTCGTTCAGCAGTCCGGCCCGGTGCAGCTCGCCCAGCAGGGCGGGGATGCCGCCGGCGCGGTGGACGTCCTCCATGTAGTACGTGCGGTTCTTGGCGACGTTCGGCGCGACCTTGGCCAGGCAGGGCACCCGGCGGGAGACGGCGTCGATGTCGTCGAGGCCGAACTCGACGCCCGCCTCCTGGGCGGCGGCGAGCAGGTGCAGGATCGTGTTCGTCGAGCCGCCCATGGCGATGTCGAGGGCCATGGCGTTCTCGAAGGCCGCGAAGGTGGCGACGTTGCGCGGCAGGACGGACTCGTCGCCCTGCTCGTAGTACCGCTTGGTGATGTCGACGACCGTGGCCGCCGCGTTCTCGTACAGCGCCTTGCGGGCGGTGTGGGTGGCGAGGACGGAGCCGTTGCCCGGCAGGGACAGGCCGATGGCCTCGGTCAGGCAGTTCATCGAGTTGGCGGTGAACATGCCGGAACAGGAGCCGCAGGTCGGACAGGCGTTCTCCTCGATACGGAGGATGTCCTCGTCCGAGATCTTGTCGTTGACCGCGTCGGAGATCGCGTCGACCAGGTCGAGGGTGCGGACCGTGCCGTCGACGAGCGTCGCCCGGCCGGACTCCATCGGGCCGCCGGAGACGAAGACGGTCGGGATGTTCAGCCGCAGCGCGGCGTTGAGCATCCCCGGGGTGATCTTGTCGCAGTTGGAGATGCAGATCAGGGCGTCCGCGCAGTGCGCCTCGACCATGTACTCGACCGAGTCGGCGATCAGGTCGCGGGAGGGCAGCGAGTAGAGCATGCCGCCGTGGCCCATGGCGATGCCGTCGTCGACGGCGATCGTGTTGAATTCGCGGGGCACCGCGCCCGCGGCCTTGATCGCCTCGGACACGATCCGGCCCACCGGGGCCAGGTGCGTGTGTCCGGGGACGAACTCGGTGAAGGAATTGGCGACGGCGACGATCGGCTTGCCGATGTCCTCGCTCGCTACGCCCGACGCCCGCATAAGGGCGCGGGCGCCCGCCATGTTGCGGCCGTGGGTGACAGTGCGGGACCTCAGCTCGGGCATCGTCGCTCGCTCCTCGTGACGGGTGTACCTGCCTCGAGCGTACGCCGCCGCTCCAAGATCTGGACAGGTTGTCCGGAATGCGGGACGCCCGGCTCAGTCCTCGGTCGGCCGGCCGTCGACGTCCTCGGTCAGGTAGCGCTGCAGCGACGGCGCCACCATCCGCACGATCTCCTCCGGGTCCACGGACGCCAGCGGCTCCACCTGGATCACGTACCGCAGGATCACGATGCCCACCATGTGGGAGGCGGCGAGCTCGGCCCGGAAGCGCGGATCCGGTACGTCCAGCTCCCCCGCCACCCGCTCGAGCAGACGCCGCAGGACGAAGCCCCGCAGCACCTTGGCCGCCGCCTCGTGGGTCAGCGCGGAACGGACGATCGCGAGCAGGGGCGCGCGGGTCGCCGGGTTCTCCCAGATGCCGATGAAGTAGCGCGCCAGGCGCTCGCCGATCCCGGCCTCACCCTGGCCGAGGATCTGCGGCAGGACCATCGCCGGTTCGAAGGAGACCTCGATCGCGGCCGCGAAGACGTCGTCCTTGGTGCCGAAGTAGTGGTGGACGAGCGCCGCGTCGACCCCCGCCGCCCTGGCGATCCCGCGCATCGTCGTCCTGTCGTACCCGCGCTCGGCGAACTCGGCCCGGGCCGCCTGAAGGATGCGTTCGCGCGCGCCGGGCCCCTCGTCGGCCGCCTTGCGGGCGGGACGGCCGCGCCGCCTCTTCTCCTCCGTCACGGGATGCGGGTGGCCGATGCCAGGTGCAGCCGGGTGAAGGCCAGCGCCTCCGCGAGATCGGCCTCGCGTTCGGCGGCGGACATGGCGCGCCGGGTGTTGACCTCGATGACGACATGGCCGTCGAAGCCCGTGCGCGCGAGCCGCTCCAGCAGTTCGGCGCAGGGCTGGTCGCCACGGCCCGGCACCAGGTGCTCGTCCTTCGCGGAACCCCTGCCGTCGGCCAAGTGCACATGTCCCAACCGGTCGCCCATGCGGTCGACCATCGCCATGGTGTCGGTGCGGGAGGTCGCGGTGTGCGAGAGGTCGATCGTGAAGTGGCGGTAGTCGTCCTTGGTGACGTCCCAGTCGGGGGCGTAGGCGAGCATCTCGCGGTCCCGGTAGCGCCACGGGTACATGTTCTCCACCGCGAACCGCACGTCCGTCTCGTCCGCCATCCGCCAGATCCCGCGGACGAAGTCGCGCGCGTACTGGCGCTGCCAGCGGAACGGCGGATGCACCACGACCGTCGACGCACCGAGCTTCTCCGCGGCCGCCTTCGCCCGCTGGAGCTTCACCCACGGATCGGTGGACCAGACCCGCTGGGTGATCAGCAGACACGGCGCGTGGACCGCGTGGACCGGCATCCGGTGGTAGTCGGAGAGCCGGCGGAGCGCCTCGATGTCCTGGCTCACGGGATCGGTCCACACCATGACCTCGACCCCGTCGTAGCCGAGGCGCGCGGCGACTTCGAAGGCTGTCGCCGTCGACTCCGGATAGACGGAAGCCGTCGACAGGACAACCTTCGCATCCGGGATACGCACGACTGGTTCTGCCACGGGGACAGGGTACGGGGCCGAACTAGTCGGCAGGGAGGTGATCCAGGCGGCGGAGGATCACACCCTCGCGCAGCGCCCACGGGCAGATCTCGAGTTCGTCCGCGCCGAAGAGGTCCATCGCACCCTCCGCCACCAGGGCTCCCGCGAGGATCTGGCGGGCCCGCCCCTCCGACACACCGGGCAGACCGGCGCGCTGCTCGACGGTCATGGCCGCCAGCTTGGGGACCCACTCCTCCAGTGATTTACGACTCAGTTCCCTCTGCACGTACAGGCCCTCGGCGGAGCGGGCCGCGCCGGTTATCCGGGCGAGCTGCTTGAAGGTCTTGGAGGTCGCGACTATGTGGTCCGGCTTGCCGAGGCGGCTGAACTCGCCGACGACCCGGGCTATCTGCGCGCGCACATGGCGGCGCAGCGCCTTCACGTCGTGCGTGTCCGGCGGGTCGCCGGGCAGCATGCCCGCGGTGAGCCGGCCGGCGCCGAGCGGCAGGGACACGGCCGCGTCGGGCTCCTCGTCCATGCCGTACGCGATCTCGAGGGAACCGCCGCCGATGTCGAGGACGAGCAGCTTCCCGGCCGACCACCCGAACCAGCGGCGGGCGGCGAGGAAGGTGAGCCGCGCCTCCTCCTCGCCGCTCAGCACCGTGAGGGCGACACCCGTCTCCTCCTTCACCCGGGCCAGCACGGCGTCCGCGTTGGTGGCCTCCCGCACCGCGGAGGTGGCGAAGGCGAGCACCTCCTCGCAGCCCTTGTCCTCGGCGGCCTGGAGGGCGCCCGTGATCGTGTCGATGAGACGGTCGACCCCGTCGTCGCCTATCGCCCCGTCCTCGTCGAGCAGCTCGGCGAGGCGCAGTTCCGCCTTGTGCGAGTGGGCGGGCAGCGGCCGTGCGCCGGGGTGGGCATCCACTGCCAGCAGATGCACCGTGTTCGAACCGACGTCGAGGACTCCGAGTCTCATGGACGGAACGCTACTGCGGCCACCCGCATACGCTGGACCCGTGCCAAAGACGAAAAAGGCGAAGCCGGGCAAAGCCAGCCCTCCGGAGACGACCGCGACCGACGAGAAGGGCCTGGACTTCGCCCGCGCGTGGGTGGAGTTCCCGGACCCGGCCGACGACGAACAGGTCTTCCGCTGCGACCTGACCTGGCTGACCTCGCGCTGGAGCTGCGTGTTCGGCAGCGGCTGCCAGGGAATCCAGGCGGGGCGCGCGGACGACGGCTGCTGCACGCTGGGGGCGCATTTCTCCGACGAGGACGACGAGAAGCGCGTCGCGGAGCACGTGGCCCGTCTCACGCCGGACCTCTGGCAGTTCCACGACGTCGGCACGAGCACGGGATGGGTGCAGAAGGACGACGACGGCGAACGGCAGACGCGGCGCTGGGAGGGCTCGTGCATCTTCCAGAACCGCCCGGGCTTCGCGGGCGGCGCGGGGTGCTCGTTGCACATCCTGGCCCTGCGCGAGGGCCGCGAGCCGCTGGAGACCAAGCCGGACGTGTGCTGGCAGCTGCCGGTGCGGCGCACGTACGAATGGATCGACCGGCCCGACGACACCCGCGTCCTTCAGGTGTCCATCGGTGAGTACGACCGTCGCGGCTGGGGCCCCGGCGGGCACGACCTGCACTGGTGGTGCACCTCCGCGACGTCGGCCCACGGCGCCGGCGAGCCGGTGTACGTGACCTACCGGCCGGAGCTGACGGAGCTGATGGGCAAGGCGGCGTACGACGTCCTGGCCGGCCTGTGCGAGGCCCGCCTGGCGTCCGCGCTCCCCATGGTGGCCCCCCACCCGGCCGACCCGGCCGTCTGAGACCCGGCGCAGTCCCGGCGCACGCGCGGTCCGGAAGTGGCCGCCCGGCCACAGGGGCACAGGCCGGGTGGCCGCGTTCCGGACAGAGGTGGCGCAGCGCCGTCAGTTCGCCGGCGGCGGTGTCGCCGGCTCCGTGGGCGGCCCCGTCGGGGGATTGGAGGGGGTCGGGTCCGGAGCGGGCGACGACGGCGGATCGGAGGGCGGCGGACTCGACGGCGGGGTGGGGTCCGGGTCCGGCGACGAGGGGGGCGGGCTCGACGGCGGAGGGCTCGACGGCGTGGTCGGGTCCGGGTCCGCCGGCACCGGCGGCCTCGACGCGTCACCGTGGCCGCGGATCGTGACGACCACCCCGGACGGATCGATGCCCACCCGTGCCCGCCACGGCCCGGCCGGCTCCCGCGAACGGTCGACGATCACGTACAGGGTGATCGTTTCGCCGGGGTCCAGCGTGCCGGACGAGCGGGTCAGGTGGAGCCAGGACGCATCCGTCCACGCCGACCAGCCGACCGGCGATCCGCCGGACGCCGTGAGCGTGATGCGGGTGTGGTCACCGGCCGGCTCCGCCTCGACGGTGATCCGCCCCGGTCCCACCCGGCCGGGGGCGGACGGCGGCATGACCCCTTCCGCGCTGACGACCTCGACCGAGACGTCGGGCGAGCGGCGGTTCGCGGTGAACCTCGGGTCCGGCGTCGTGCTCGCGTTGCCCGCGTTCTCGTAGTGGTCGTACGGGTCGGCGGCCGAGCCGCCCGCCCGCTCGTCCGCGCTGGCCGCGGGACCGCGGGCCTCCCCCGTCAGCGGCGCCCCCCGGTACGCCGCCCACAGGGCGAGCACCGGAGCAGCCACGACGGTGGCCACGACGGTCGTCGTCACCGCCCGCGCGCGCAGCCGGTCCCGCCGGGCGGCATGGTCCTTCGGGTCCAGCGGGAAGCCGCCGGGCCCGAACCGGGGCCCGCCCGCCCGCGCCCTCGGCACGTGCAGCATCGCCATGTAGGCGGCCGCCCGCGGTGCCTCGACCAGCGGCAGCGCGGCGGGTGCGACGGCGGAGCCTGGCCAGGGTCCCCCCGCCCCTGCGCGCTCGGCGGCCCGCCGGCAGCGCGGACAGTCGTCGACGTGCCGTACGAGTTCCTGGCGCAGCGCCGCGGAGAGCAGCACGCGGTTGTCGCCGGTGAGACGGCCGACCGCGGGGCAGTCGCCCGTCTCCACGACGGCGAGCGCGGCGCGGGTCCGCTCGACCTCGCAGGCCGCGGCGGCGAGGAGATCGCGCGTCGCGGCGGGCTCCGTCCCGAGGACGGAGGCGACCTGGCCGGCGGAGAGCCCGTGCCGGACGGCGAGTTCGAGTGCCTCGCGCTGCTCGGGTGTGGTGCCGGCGGCCTCCGGCCAGGCCAGCAGCGCGAGTTCGGCGCGCCGGCGCTCCGCGGTCCCCGGACTCGTCGAGGCCTCGCGTTCCTCCGGGGCGGCGGGCCGCCCGGTGTGCGCGCCCTGGCGCCTGCGCCGCTGCTCGGTCAGCCGGCGCAGGCAGGCCCACCGTGCGAGCGCGTACAACCAGGCCTTCCGCTCGGCCGTGTCGCCGGGGCAGCGGCCCTGCTGGCGTTCGGCGATGGCGAGTACGTCACCGAGGACCTCCGTGGCCGCGTCGTGGTCGCAGAGCACGGACAGGCAGTAGGTGAACAGGCCGTCCAGGTACGGCTCGTAACGTGCGGGCGGCCGCCCGGGCGACATACGGGGGGCGCGTCGGTGCGCCCGGTGTGCGCCGGTGGTGTGGGTAGGGGATTCCAGCCTGCTGCTCGTCACTCCGTGACCGTAGGGGCAGGACCGGGGCCTGTTCGCACCCCTTGAGCACTTTTAACCCCTACGGGTGAACAGTTCGCTCGAAGGGGGACAGCGATAGTGAAATCAGGGCCGAATGCCATCCCCCTTTCGGTCGAGTCAATGCGCTGTCGGTGGCCCCGGTTACGGTGTGCGCATGGCTGCCCGTACGAAGACCGCGAAGGACCGGCCGTCCTACCGCTGCACCGAGTGCGGCTGGACGACCGTCAAGTGGCTCGGCCGCTGCCCCGAATGCCAGGCGTGGGGCACGGTCGAGGAGTACGGCGCACCCGCCGTCCGCACCACCGCCGCCGGCCGTGTGTCCACGGCCGCCCTGCCCATCGGCCAGGTCGACGGCCGGCAGGCGACCGCCCGCTCCACCGGCGTCGACGAGCTCGACCGGGTGCTCGGCGGAGGCCTGGTGCCCGGCGCCGTCGTGCTCCTCGCGGGCGAACCCGGCGTCGGCAAGTCGACGCTGCTGCTCGACGTCGCCGCGAAGGCGGCGAGCGACGAGCACCGCACGCTCTACGTCACCGGCGAGGAGTCCGCGAGCCAGGTGCGGCTGCGCGCCGACCGCATCAAGGCGCTGCACGACCACCTCTACCTCGCCGCCGAGACCGACCTCTCGGCCGTGCTCGGCCACCTGGACGCGGTCAAGCCCTCACTGCTGGTCCTGGACTCGGTCCAGACCGTGGCGTCCCCCGAGATCGACGGGGCCCCCGGCGGCATGGCCCAGGTCAGGGAGGTCGCCGGCGCGCTCATCCGCGCCTCCAAGGAGCGCGGCATGTCGACGCTGCTCGTCGGCCACGTCACCAAGGACGGCGCCATCGCCGGTCCCCGGCTGCTCGAGCACCTGGTGGACGTGGTGCTCTCCTTCGAAGGCGACCGGCACGCCCGGCTGCGCCTGGTCAGAGGCGTGAAGAACCGCTACGGAGCGACCGACGAGGTCGGCTGCTTCGAGCTGCACGACGAGGGCATCACCGGTCTCGCGGACCCGTCCGGACTGTTCCTCACCCGCCGCGACGAGCCGGTCCCCGGCACCTGCCTGACGGTGACCCTGGAGGGGCGCCGCCCCCTGGTCGCCGAGGTGCAGGCGCTCACCGTCGACTCCCAGATCCCGTCCCCGCGGCGCACCACGTCCGGTCTGGAGACCTCACGCGTGTCGATGATGCTGGCGGTGCTCGAGCAGCGCGGCCGGATCACCGCCCTCGGCAAGCGCGACATCTACAGCGCCACGGTCGGCGGGGTGAAACTCTCGGAGCCGGCGGCGGACCTGGCGATCGCGCTCGCGCTGGCCTCCGCTGCCAGCGACGTCCCCCTGCCGAAGAACCTGGTCGCGATCGGCGAGGTCGGCCTCGCGGGCGAGGTGAGGAGGGTCACGGGCGTCCAGCGCAGGCTGGCTGAGGCCCACCGTCTGGGCTTCACGCACGCCCTCGTCCCCTCCGATCCGGGCAAGGTCCCGCCCGGTATGAAGGTCACCGAAGTGGCCAACATGGGGGACGCCCTGAGGGTGCTGCCGAAGGGCCGTCAGGGGGCCTCCGGCGGCGGCTCGCGCAGAGAGCGGGCGGAGGCCCCACGGGAGGCGGAAGCTCGCCGGTAGACTTTGCCCTGGTCTCGCCCACCCGTACGAGCCGGAGGAGTGCAGTGGCAGCCAAGGACGGGGCATCAGCACCCGGAAAGTCCGGCGGAGGCTCCGGCAACGAAGCGCTGATCCGCGCCGCCCTGAGCGCCGTCGCACCGGGCACCGCCCTGCGCGACGGACTGGAGCGCATCCTCCGGGGAAACACCGGAGGCCTGATCGTTCTCGGCATGGACAAGACCGTCGAGTCGATGTGCACCGGCGGTTTCGTGCTGGACGTGGAATTCACCGCCACCAGGTTGCGCGAGCTGTGCAAGCTGGACGGCGCGCTCATCCTCGACAAGGACATCTCCAAGATCCACCGGGCCGGTGTGCAGCTGGTCCCCGACGCCTCGATCCCCACGGAGGAGACGGGCACCCGGCACCGCACCGCGGACCGGGTCTCACGTCAGTGCGGCTTCCCGGTCGTGTCCGTGTCGCAGTCGATGCGCCTGATCGCGCTGTACGTGGACGGCGAGCGCCGGGTCCTGGAGGAGTCGGCGGCGATCCTGTCCCGCGCCAACCAGGCACTGGCCACCCTCGAGCGCTACAAGCTCCGCCTCGACGAGGTCGCGGGCACCCTGTCGGCCCTCGAGATCGAGGACCTGGTCACGGTCCGCGACGTCACCGCGGTCGCGCAGCGCCTTGAGATGGTGCGCCGGATCGCGACGGAGATCGCGGAGTACGTGGTCGAGCTGGGCACCGACGGCCGTCTGCTGGCCCTTCAGCTCGACGAGTTGATCGCGGGCGTCGAGCCGGAGCGCGAACTGGTCGTGCGCGACTACGTGCCCGAGCCGACGGCCAAGCGCTCACGCACCGTGGAGGAGGCGCTCGCGGAGCTCGACGCGCTCAGCCACGGCGAGCTGCTCGAACTGCCCACCGTGGCGAGGGCGCTCGGCTACAGCGGTTCGCCGGAGACGCTCGACTCGGCGGTCTCGCCGCGCGGTTACCGGCTGCTGGCGAAGGTTCCGCGGCTGCCGGGCGCGATCATCGAGCGGCTCGTCGAGCACTTCGGCGGGCTCCAGAAGCTGCTCGCGGCGAGCGTGGACGACCTCCAGGCGGTGGACGGCGTCGGCGAGGCGCGGGCCCGCAGCGTGCGGGAGGGCCTGTCGCGGCTCGCGGAGTCCTCGATCCTCGAGCGGTACGTCTGAGTCCCCGATCCTCGGCGGGCACGTCTGAGACCTCGGCCCCGACGGGCACGTCTGAGCTCTTGGTCCTCGACCGGAACGTCTGAGCATCGGTCCTCGACCGGTACGCGCAGGGTCGTTCGACCGGCACGTGCGGGGTCGTCGGCCAGCACGTGCGGGGTCGTTCGGCCCGAGCAGCCCGGAGCGCCCCGGGCTCAGACCTTGTCGAGACGGAACGAGGCCGGCAGCACCGTCGCGCCCGGGAACGTCGCCTCCACCAGGTAGGTGCCCGGTCCCACGGCGCCCGCCGGCGGGGTCGCGCAGTTCGGCGCGCTCCGCTTGCGGTCCCACTCCACCGTGTGCGTGATCGTGGAGTTCGCCGGGACCTGGAGCAGTCGGCTCCCGGCCGGGCTCGGGCAGTCCTTGGTGGACCACACGGACTCGTCCTCTGCGTCGGTGACGGTGAACACGGCGGCCTTCGGGCCGAAGTCGGCCTTGCACGTCGTCGCTGAGGAGTTGGAGACGACGAGCCGGAACGACGGTTTCTCCCCCGGCTCGTAGGCGACCTTCGCGCTGCGCAGCGTCAACTTCAGTGCGCCGGGCGCGCAGTTGGGGAGTGTCGAGCCCGCCGGTACGGGGCGGCCGGCCGAACCGCCGCCGGCTGCACCACCGGTGCCGCCCGCGCCGCCGTCCGCCGAGCCGCCGGTCGCGCCGTCCGTCGCTCCGCCGGAGCCACCGCCCGACGAGTCACCGGGGCCGCTGGAGCCGCCCGAACCGCCGGAACCGTTGCCGCCGTTGTCCGC